>NZ_QETF01000018.1 GCF_003129565.1 Salibaculum griseiflavum | reverse complement strand
GCTTTGGTTGCGGGTTCAAGTCCTGCCGGGCCTACCAAAGCCCACGTGGTGGAATGGTAGACACACGAGACTTAAAATCTCCTGGCCAGATTGGCCGTGCCGGTTCGAGTCCGGCCGTGGGTACCAAGCGGAAGAGTGGCCGAGCGGTCGAAGGCACCGGTCTTGAAAACCGGCGTGCGTGAAAGCGTACCGTGGGTTCGAATCCCACCTCTTCTGCCAGGGCTGGCTAGCGCTTAACGCGCGGTTCCACCCAGTTCGCCACAATCAGCCCCGGCACTGCCGCTTGCGCCAGTTCCGCGTCCCGGTCCAGATCCAGCCGCTTTGGCAGCTTGACTTGCGGAACGAGCAGGAAAATCGGGACCGTTGCGCGTCCGCGCCCGGTCTTGGCGCGGGAGACGACGCCAAACCCGCGACTATTCAGACGCCCATCGACCACGAGCAAGCTCGGCCCGCGGCGACGATAGACAAAGCGCAGGCGCAAACCGCGGCGCCGCTCCCACTCCCCGGGGGTCAGCGCCTTGCCCCGCGTGCCCTTACCCGCCGCCTCCGTTGGGATCGCGAGGTAGAACCCGTCTTTCGAGCGGATCAGCGAGCCGGTGTCATGAGCATCGACGATAACAGGTGCCTTGGACCAGACCAGCGCTGCAGCGTTCAAGCTCTCCCCGGACCGCGGATAGGTCCGGTTGCGGATCGAGTTTGCCAGACGCCGGCCCAGCCCCGCTTGCGTGATCTGCCCGCGCCAGTCGGTCTTGAGCCCGGTCCCGGCCTGGCGCATGGCAGCGGTCACGGCCTTTTCGCCGGCCTTGATCTCTGCCGCCATCAAAGCGGCGAGGTCGGGCGTGATGTCGATGTCGAGTTTCATGCGGGGTGCAACTCCAGTGTCCAGACCAAACGCTCGCGGTCCCGGCGCGGTGCGCCCTGTATCAGAAAGGTCTCATCGGCGATCAGGATCTGTTCCTCGGGCTGTGGAGTCGGGATCTCGGTCGTGCGCACATCCAGACGCACGGTATCCGACACAAGCCGCGCTGCGCCAAACTCGGTGATCTCGTCAGGACGGCGCAAAATACCTCGGGCGCGGGTGAACTGTCCTTCCACATCACTGTGCCAGATCTCCACCGAGATGTTGCGATCGGCAAAAAGCGCATCGAGCGCCATGGTGAGGGCGCCCGTCACGTCCGCTTGGCCGTTCGTAGCACCTGCGGCCGGGTGCAGATCGGCAGCGGATTGCTTTCGATCTCAAGACGCACCCATTCATCACGTTCGCGATCGGGGATCATGCGCGCATAGAGCGGCAGGCCGAGGGTATTGACCGTCTCGAACGTGTCGGCGGGCGCGTAGTAGATCTCGAAGAGACCCTCGACATCCTCGGGATAGAAGTAGGCCTTGTCCGTGGGCACGCCAAAGCCCAGGCCACCGCGGTAGCGGCGGAAGGTGATGCCGCCAAAGCTCACCTCCTCCCCCACCCTGCCCCTCAGATCAGCCGCCGCGGCGGTGTTGAGATAGGTCTCGCGCACCTCCTTGTGGGCCACGAGATCGGTAAAGAAGGCCGAGCCGCATTCGGCGCGCAACTGCACCTGACCGGCCGCGAGCCCACCCAGCGTGTCCTCCACGCTTTCGATCAGGGCCTGGCAGCGTTTACGCAAGGCACCCGAGGCAGGCGATTGGTTGTCGAGATCAAAATCAACCTCCGCCGCCGGCGTGATGCCGAACTCGCTGTAATAATTTATGACGGTCGCCCCGTCCTTAGGGTCCTTCACCACGCCCTGAATACCGTTGAAAAGGTGGAACTCAAAAGTGGCCTCGGCGTCATTCCTGAGCCTTGCCATCTTGCGCGCCACCTCGGCCTGCACCTGCTGGGTCGCGGTTTCCGAACCGAAGTCTCGAATGCCTTGGATCTCTGACGCCCATAGCACGTCCTGCTTTTTGAACTGGCGGCAGACAAAGGCGCGCAGGTCGCGCCGTTCCGGCACCTGTTGTTCATAAGCCGAACCCCGTTCCGAGAACGGAATGAGCGACAGCGTGCCGTCCCGACTTTCGATCATCACGGTGCGCCCTCGCACACCGCGCGAGCCAAAAAGGCCGGAGCCAGACAGGATTGCCGGTTTGAAGGGGATGTTTTCCAGAGCCCGGGTGAGCTCGATGATGTTGAAGGCGTCGCCCTCGAAGATGTCCATGGTGGCCATGTGTGGGTATCCTTTATCAGAGCGCTCAGCGCAGGATGATGCCAAGCGCGGCAAGGGCTGTGGTGGCTGTATTGATCTGGGCCTCGGTCGCGCCCTCGGGCCAAACGAGTTCGTGGCGGTTGACGATGGCGGGACCACGCAGGATGACGACGCCGGGCACATCAGAATCCGTGGCGGCTACGCCAGCCCAGAGAATGCCAGCGGCATTCTGGCTACCGTTCGTTGCCCCGGGCACCAGGCCGGTGTATTTCCCGCCCGTGGTGATCTTGCCAAGCAAGGTGCCCGGTTCGAGCTTGCCCGCGCCCGAGGCGATGGCGACAGTTTCGCGGGTGTAATCGCGCAGCACTTCCCAGACGAGGAAGCCGCCCGCGTGTTTGCCTTCGGTCAGCGTGGTCATGATGCGTTAGCCTTTCGTCTTGAAGGTTTGGGCGATCACATCGCCCCAGGATTGGGTGGTGGCCGTGCGCCCGGGCTGGGCATGGGCAGCGGTGATGATGTGCGTGGTGTTCTCTGCCTTGGCCAGAAGAAGACTGCTCCGGACCTCGTCGAGGCTGACATCCTCTTCCAGAAAGCGCCCAGCCAACTGCGGCTGGCCTGCAAGGCGGCAGAGATCGATCACGGCACGCGCATGGGCGATGGCCTCGGCGCGGATGGCACTTTCTTCCGGACCACTATTGGCGACTGCAAC
This sequence comes from Salibaculum griseiflavum, assembly GCF_003129565.1. Lineage (GTDB taxonomy): Bacteria > Pseudomonadota > Alphaproteobacteria > Rhodobacterales > Rhodobacteraceae > Salibaculum > Salibaculum griseiflavum. Next base: position 65,774 of record NZ_QETF01000018.1, on the reverse strand, counting down.
CTTGCCCTCGGACGGGCTGGATGGGCCAATGTTCTGATCGCAAACACCCACATCCTTGTTTTCCGGTGACGTGATGTCGTCGACAAGGATGTTGTCGTGCCCAACATCCCCTTCGGGATCGTCGGCTTGGGCCGCGTCTGCCTGCAATGCGTCGTCCGTGTCAGAACCACCTGATGCCCCAACGGTTTCCGAGACCGCTTCGGCCAACTCAGGCGGTGCATTCTGAAAGCGCGCGACATCAAACGAGGCGGCGAGTTTCACCGGCTCAGCAAGGCGGTCGATGAAGCCGAGATCCAGTGCATCCTGGGCATCAAGCCAGGTCTCGTCTGCCATCAGGGTGGCGATGTCGTCGTCAGTTTTACCTGATTTCCCCGCATAACCCTGGATCAGGCTGACCTTCACCTTGTCGAGCGCCTCGGCTGTGGACCGCATATCCTCGGCGGTCCCCATGACCAAGCCGCTCGGATCATGGATCATCAGGAAGGCGTTCTCGGGCATGACGATCTCGTCGCCCGCCATGGCGATATAGCTCGCAGCGGAGGCTGCGATGCCGTCAATCCAGACGGTGATCTTCCCGTCATGCCGCTGCAGAGCATTGAAAATGGCCACGGCGTCAAAGACCGACCCGCCCGGGCTATTGAGGCGCAGATCGATCGGCACGCCATCAGGCAGTGCGCCGAGTTCGGCCAGAAAGCCCTTCGCGCTGACGCCATAGGCACCGATTTCGTCATAGATCAGCACTTCCGCGCCCGAAGCACGGTCACGGATCTCGTACCAGCTTTTCATCAGATCACTCCTGTGGATTGGTGCGGTCGGTTCCTGTCGGGTCATCGCCATCATCGTCTTCGGCCCCGTCACTGAGGTCTGGCTGTCGCGTCGGCGTCGCCCTTGCCCCCTGCGTTTCGCAAGAGCTGGCGCGAAAGGTCAGGCCCAGATCGGCTGCGCGTTTCGCGTCAGAGGCATTCTCACGGTCGACCTCTTCGATGTCGTAGCCCGTGGCCTCGACCACCTTGCGCCGGGACGTGAGGCCCGCCTCCATCGCCAGAACCTGCGCCTGGATGTCCTTGAGCGGGTCGACCCAGTCCCAGCGGGGCGGAATCCATTGCACCGGCCGAGCTGTGACAGGGTCTGAAACCAGCGCGCCCGAGAGGACAGCCGTCTCCAACCAGCGCCGCCAGATCGGGCGGCAGAGCTGATGGGCCATGACCCCATGCTGCAACTGACCGATGCGGCGACGGAACTCGACCAGTTCGGCCCGCAGGCTCGAATAGTTTGCCTGCCGAACATCGCCGGTGACAAGGTGATACGGCAGCCCCAGCGAAGCTGAGATGGCCAGCAAGGTTCGATACTGGAACGCCTCATAGCCCCCGCCCACATCCGCCGGGCTCGAGAACTTCACATCTTCGCCCGGCAGCAGCACCTGCATTGTGCCAGGCTCGAGGCTGGCGATGGCGGCACCATCGAGATCGGCCTCGCTTTCGCCCATCATCAGGTCTTCGGGCGCCGACTTGGTAATGAAGCCCGCGAACATCGCCGCAGTCTTTTTGCGGTCGAGTTCGGCGTCGTCATATTGGTCCAAGAGGAACAGCCTAACCATGGCTGGCGCCACATGCGGCAAGCCCCTGATCTGGCCTGCATCAATGGGCCGGTAAATGTGCAGCACTTCCTCAGCCGGCACCCGAACCGTTTCGGGCACGGCCACCCGCTGGTCCGTTCTGTCGCCCGGATGGCGGCGGCGAAAGTGATAGGCCACCCGCCGCCCGATCAGGTCAAATTCGATCCCGCAGCGGATGCGGTTCCCGTTCGGATCGGTCTCGGTTTTTTCAAAGGGCAGCATCTCAGATTGGAGAAGCTGCAATTGCAGCGGCACCAGGAGCCCGTCTTCCGCGCGGCGCGGGCGCAACCGCACAAAGCACTCGCCCCCAACAAAAATCTCGCGGGCGGCCATGGCCTGCAGGCCGTAGAAGTCCGTCAAACCGTCGGCATCCGCCTCATCCGTCCAGGCGAGCCACAGCTTCTGCACCTGGTCACGCAGCCCCGCATCTGTGATCAGCGAGGACGGTTTGATGCCGTCGCCGACCAGATTGGCCGCAAAAGCCTCGCAGGCATTGGCCGCGTAGCCGTTGGTCACCACCAGTTCACGGGACCGTGCCAGCAGTCGTGGGCCGCCCGACGCGACCAGCGCGTTGATATTCTCAAGCGGCGGGTTCCAACCGCGGAGCCGGCGCTTGGCCATCGCCCCTTCAAGCCGCGCGCGCATGACCTCCGGGCCGCCCGGCTTGCGGCGGCGGAACAAGTCGAAGAGTGCCATCTGATCAGAGACCTTTGGCCGTTGTTATGCGGACCTGCCGGACAATGCGCCGGCCCTCTGCCAAGGCGATCTCGCAGTCGAGCGCCTCAATGGCCCGGTCGATCTCAGCCACGCTACGATAGTCCACCGTTTTGCCGTCATAGCTGACCCGGGCCACCCCAGAGGAGCGTTGCGACGTCAGAGCCTCCCGGCGGAGTTTCAGTGTTGCCAGATCCGCCATGCCCAAACTCACCCCATGTAATTCGACCGCACAACGCGGCGCACCTGTGCCTTGCGAATTTTATGTGTGCCCCGAGTTGGAACCGTTCCTTTGGCGTCAACAGCCGCAAACTGGGACGCGAGCTCCTCCCAGCGTGCAGCTGACCAGCGGTCTGCGCCGAGGATCCAAGCAGCAGCACGGGCATAGACCCGGCAGTCGAGTGCTTCGTTACGTTCCCGCAGCTTTTGCCATTCGAGTTTCGCGAAGCCGCGCTTGTTCTTGACCGTGACCAGTTGCTCGGCCGTCAGCTGCTTCAGCCATTCCGCATCGACCCAGCCCGGCAGATGAAGAAAGCCGGGAGGAAACCGCTCACCATCCCCGGGGCTGGTGACTTCCGGCGGATCAAGCCGCAGGAACCGATAAGTCTCGGCCTTGAATGTCGAGGTGGCGATAGTCCAAAGGCGCGCCCCGCGGCGCAGGCGTTTGCCTGCGATCGTCGCATCGACAAAGGTCGGCCCCGTCACCGGGCTCGCCCGATTGAAGCCTTCAAGCCCTTTCACCGGCGCGACCTGTCCAAAGCCCACCTGACGCGCCCAAGCGTAGACGGCGGCTGTTTCATAACCCGTGTCGATCGCCAGCCGCGCAATGGTCATGGGCGTGCCGCTTGCGTGATCCCAAGTCCGGCCAAGCAGGTCGGTCAGTTTCTGCCAGCAAACCGGGTCGCCCGGCCCCCCTTCAATCACAATGTGATCTATTAACCAGCTTTGCAGCCCCCTGCCCCAGGCCCAGACATCGACCTCAATCCGGTCTTTCTGGACGTCAGCGCCTGCGGTCAGAAACAATCCAGCGGCTGGCACTGTGCCCGCGCGCCACTCTTCCTTCAAACCCTGCAGCCGCTGCCAGTCCGGGGCCTCCCCGCTTTCCATCCAGGTCTCGCCAAGCGAGGTGTTGACGAAGGTCTTCATCGTCTCATCCCCACCGGCGCGCGCCGATAGAAACGCCTTGGCCATCGCCTCTAGCCGCACCCAGGGCGAATAGATCTCGTTCAGATGGAACCCGGCTGTCCCATTGAACGGCGCCTCGGCACGCCAGCGGCCTTTCGAGATCGCTGCCCAGCGGGTCTCATCCGTCCAGGCCGCGTCGCACTCTGCACAATGATAGAGCGCGGTTCCCGGGCGATGGCCGCCAGCTTCATCTTTGTCCCATTTCACCTGCCCCCAAGTCAGGATTTGATCATGGCCACAATCGGGGCACGGCACCCAAAACCTGCGCTGGTCGCTCTCTTCAAACGCCGCCTCAATTCGGCTTTCGCCCTTATTGGTCGGGGTTGAGACCAGCACGATCTTGCGGTTCCAGAACGTCACCGTCCGCTTCTTCGCGAGGTTCACCGGATCGCCCTCAGCGCCTGCGCTGAACGGGTAACGGTCCACTTCATCGCACAAGAGCAGCCGGATCGGGCGGCTTGCCAGCCCCGAGGGCGCGTTGGCCCCCACGATCGTCAGATGACCGCCCGGGAACCGTTTGTGCAGGATCTTGTTATTGCCATCCCGCGACTTCGGATTAGCAATCTTATGCTGCAAAGACGGCGTATCGCGCGCCATGGGCGAGAAGCGGTCCTTTGACCAGGTTTCCGCATCGCGCTCGGTCGGCATCACCACCATGATCGGTGCCGGATCTTGGTCGATGTGGTAGCCGACGCAATTATTCACCACTTCCGTCTTACCCACCTGTGAACTGGACATGATGACAACGGTTTCGGTGGCGGCATCTGAAACCGCTTCCATGATACCACGCTGGTATTCTGCGCGGGCGGTCCGCCATTGCCCCGGCTCGGCACTGGCCTCAGAGCTCAGCCGCCGGTTCTGATCCGCCCAATCGCTGATCGTCAAGTCCGGCGGTGGTTTCAGAACCGCGAGTGTTTTCACCACCGTCCGCTTCACGATCAGCGAGCCCGTCAATTTCAGAGTCGGTTTCGATTTCAATGTCTGGCTCTGCGAGATCATCAAGCACCTCGCGGATGGCGGCGCGGATCAGGTTCCGGGTGTCTCCGACGGTTGATTTTTCAAAGGCCTGAGGTGCTAGCCGATCAGGTAGGGCCAGCAGGCGGGTTCTGAGAAGCGCAAGCACCGCAATCCAGGCCGCCTCGATTTGGTCAGCCGCGATCAACGCATGGCGCTTTTCCTCTGCCTCCATCTCGGCAAGGTCCGCCCGCGCTCGGATAAAGCGGGCCCGCTCGGAAGCGTAATCCGGCGCGCCTGCCTGCGCCTTTTGCGCCTGATCGCGCAGATAACGGACGTAGCCGCGCACCGATCCGATCAGATCGTACTGACCGCGCTCGGCTTTTGGGATCAAACCTTCCCGGCTTAGCTGTTGCACGCGCCGTTCAGAGAGATCCAGAAGCCTTGCGATGACACCGATGGGTTGGCTGGTTGTCGACATAGTCAGGCCTCAAGAATGCGATTAACCATATGGAATTACGTCTAATTCACTGGATAACTATGCCCGCCTGAGCGAAGCTGATCCGGAAGACGACGCTCGGAGAAATCAACATGGACACCACCAGCATTCGCCTCCCCATTCGGAACCTGCCCGAGCAATTTGACAGCCGCCGCATCGCCATCGTGCTCGATGAAATCGAGATGGCTTTGATGGATGATGGCGGCGTTTACGCCAAAACCTTTGCCGACAGCTTCACCATCACGGTCGAGGTGCCGACCCATCAGCTGGGGGATACGGCCAGCTGCCTGAAAGGCCTTGGATTGATCTAGCTGTGCTCCTCCTCAACCGGGATAACCGTGAACAACTGCCGCTGTAGTCATGTTCAAGGTTTCTCGATTGATGCGGCCTATGGTACGTGGTGGCGGCAAAATCTTGAGAAAAGGTGAGATGCCGGTGGCCCCAATTGTTTATAGATCTGTTTTCAGCGCGCTGATTGGCGCATTTTTTGCATCAGCGACCTGTGCGGACGTACCCATCGTTCCGCGCGGCCAGAATTTTACCTGCACGCCAACACATGTCTGGGACGGAGACGGCCCCGTTTGGTGCAGTGAGGGACCACGGTTACGATTAGCAGGGATTGCAGCGCGCGAACTGGATGGTAGCTGCTCTGCTGGCCATCCTTGCCCTAGCGTGAGCGGGATTGATGCTCGCGACGCATTGGCAGAGCTTTTAGGCACTCAAACAGGCGTCAGCCGCCATGGACATATCCTAATCAATGGCCCCACGTTGCGCTGTTCTTCGGACGGCTCCGCTGGTGGTAACCGGACAGCGGCATGGTGCTTATCACCGCTCTATGGAGACATAAATTGCGCGATGGTGAGAGGCGGGTGGGCCTTGCGGTGGGATCGATATTGGCGCAACCATCGCTGCTAACGTCAAGCACCTCACAAAAAGTCAAAGGCAGCACCGCTTAGATCAGCGCAAACAATCGGCGCAGCAGATAACTCCGGGCCAGCGAGACAGCAACGAATGTCACGCCGATCGCCATGTGTTCGCCCAGTTCGACCTTTAGGCCGAACCATGGGAACACGAGGATTTGCGTGATCACCGCCAGAAGATAGCCGACGGCGACATTCGTTATCGCCTCAAGCAGTGACATATGTCGGGACCGTATCATGCGGCCTCGCGCTCAGCTTTCAGGGCATCGAAGGTCTGCTCGTCTCCGTCAAGCATGGCCTGCTTGCCTGTGAATTTCTGCCAACGCTGGACCGCCACATCGACGTAAGCCGGGTTCAATTCAATGCCGAGGCAAACCCGCCCCGTCGTTTCCGCCGCGATAAGCGTGGTGCCCGATCCCATAAAGGGCTCATAGACCGCCTGACCCGGGCTGGAGTTGTTCAGGATCGGCCGGCGCATGCATTCCACTGGCTTCTGCGTGCCATGGACCGTCTTGTCGTCTTGATCTTTGTTCGCGATCTGCCAGAGCGTCGTTTGCTTGCGATCCCCTGCCCAATGGCCCTTGCCGGTCTTTTTGACAGCGTACCAGGCCGGTTCATGCTGCCAATGGTAATCGCCCCGGCTGAGCACCAGCCGGTCCTTGGCCCAGATGATCTGGGACCGGATGGTGAAGCCCGCCGCTTCAAGGCTTTCAGCGACCGTGGCCGTGTGCAGCGCGCCGTGCCAGACATAGGCCACATCGCCCGGGAATAGCGCCCAGGCTTCGCGCCAGTCAGCGCGGTCGTCATTCAGCACCTTGCCGGTGCGCTCGGTCTTGGCTGCGCCTGCCTGGTTGCGCCAGCTGGGATCATATTCCACGCCATAGGGCGGATCTGTTACCATGAGCAGCGGTGTGACGGTGCCAAGCAGGCGCTCGACATCGGTGGCAACAGTGCTGTCGCCACAGAGCAGCCGGTGGTTGCCAAGAACCCAGAGATCGCCTGGACCGCTGATCGGATCGTCCAGCTTGTCCGGAATATCGTCTTCACCTTCCTGCGGACCGGTGCCCTCCTCAAGGCTCGCCGTCAACGCGTCCAGCTCATCGTTTGTGAAGCCCGTCAGCCCGAGATCGAAATCCGCCTCCAGCAGGTCGGCGAGTTCGAGGTTCAGCAAGTCCTTATCCCACTCAGCGTTCTCGCTGGAGCGGTTGTCCATGATGCGGAAGGCCCGCGCCTGATTTTCTGTCAGCCCCTTGGCGACATGCACAGGCGCGGTCTTGAAACCGAGCTTGCGCGCGGCCTCAAGCCGCGTGTGTCCAGCGAGAACCACCATCGCCTCATCGACAACGATAGGCTGGCGCCAACCAAACTCCTGGATCGACGCCGCAACCGTCGCGATCGCCTGCTCGTTGCGCCGCGGGTTGCGCGCATAGGGAATGATCTGCTCGAGCGGCAGTTCCAAAACGTCCATGGGTGTTTCCTTGGAAAAGTACCAAACCGAAACGGGTCCGCTCCGAGAAACGAAAAGAAGTCCACAAAAGCGAAATGGGGTCAGACCACCGTTTCGCTTCAGGCCGGGTCTGGCAGGACCTCAGGCCCTTGTTTCATTGGGGTTGCGCGCAAAGCGAAACGAAACGGGTGTTTTTGCGGGTGTCACTGGGAAAGCGTCGAGCCTAGCCCGCCCGTATACGTTTCGGGCCGGGAAGGACCCGTGAGCGAGCCCGCTGCACCTCCGGGTTCTGACGCGTCATAACAACGTTGGTTTTCCTGCGATCTACACATCAAGCCTTGAATATTACTCGTAATTTAAGGTAGTTAACCGCTCCAATCCCATCGAAAGTAGACCGAATAACTATGGCTCAAGGTACCAAGCTGAACCCACGAAAATATCTCAAAGACTCGGGCTTCATCTTTGATGCAAAACCAGCCCAGCTGGATAAACGCTTCTACAAGATGCTCTCTCCAGAAGATCAAGAAACTGTTGAACAGGTCTGGTCAGCGGCGGCTATGGGACTGGATATCAGCAGCGAATTGTACACTGTCCCAAAGAACCTCAAGCAGGCGTGCACCCTCTTCTCACATGACGCAGATCGATACATCGTGTCGATGGGTTGGATCGCGGACTTGGTTGAGCGGACAAATCCGACATCATTGGTCGAGATGGGCTGCGGTGCTGGCCTACTGATCAACTATCTCCAGAGGAAAGCCCCGCATCTGGTGTTAAACGGAATTGATGAGGCGAAAAACCTTATCGAGATCGGAAGGTCTCTCACCAATTTGGACTTGATTGCCGGAGATTATCAGACAGCAGAACCAGATGATGAATACGAGTTAATCGTATGCGAATTCGGCTATGACAACTCGAGCATACCTCCGTCAAAGAAGCCACACAGTGCCGCCCAATGCGGGCTCGCTTCGTACTGTCCGGGATGCGCTGAGGATGGTCGTACGCATTTTCGAGAGTACATGGCGGCTTGGCGACGGTGGGGTACCGCGGGAAGCAGATTGGCGATGGTTGGTCGAATGACCGACTATACAGATATCCGCGCAGTAACCCTCGCTGCACGGGATGTAGGGTGGTATGTCCACTTGGAGCATTCGGCAATTCTTAGGATAAGGGATGAACGCCGCGGCTCTCAGAAGTTCCCGGCATGGTTCTTTACCACGGAAGAAGCGGGTGCCGCCTCCGAAGAGGACATCGCAAACTTCTATATGACGGGCAAGAGCGTGCAAGCTCCGGTCCAATAAGGCTCACCCCCCGTCCCGCGCGCGCCTCTCCCGAGTATACCCAATTTCTAGCGTCATTCTCGGAATGTGTAAGGCCCTGCGATGTACACCGGAAAATTTCCTCACAGGACGATTTTCCTTGACAGGCGATTGGCGTTTTCGATGACGAACTGCTGCGAACGCCGGGGAGGAGGCACACGTCCATGCAGCCGCCAGGTGATCACCGCGAGACCGAACTGCCATCGCTTGGTCGCTGCCGTCCGGCTGAGCCCCATCTGCCAGCAGATCGGCTTCCACGCCGTTCGCTCAGCGCGCAGCCAGACTACCCGGGCATCGTCCCGCTCCAGCCAGCGCAGCCAGAGCAACGCCTCTTCGGCTTCAGTGATCTGGCGCGGGCCCGGTCGGGGGCGGCGCATCTGTGGCTCTTGGCCGACCTTGTCCGCGAAGCTGTGAAAATACTCGGGCCAGGCGTTGAAGAAGCCCTGCGGCATGACGCCGGGCAAGGTGCGGAAGACATCGGCCGCGCTCTCCAGCCGGTCCTCCACACGTGTGGTTGTCCAATCACCCATGGCGCGCCTCCCGTTCTAGTTTGCCATACAGGCGCTCGCCAAGCTGGCGCACCAGTTCGCGCTCAGACCAGGTCAGCCGATCATCGTCGATGGCGACGGCCAGCAGCCCCTGTTCCTTCCAGCCATCCCGTTTGACCTCATCGGGATTGCGGCGATGCCCGCCATAACCTTTGGGCGTAAAGTGCATGCCGGTCATTGCGCACCTCCTTGGGTTTCCATGGCCCAGAGCAGGATCGCGATGGCGTCAGCTTCATTTTCATCGGCGGGGCTGACGCCGCGCGCCCGGGCGGCCGCGATCATGGCGTCCTTGTTGGCGTTGCCCTTGCCGGTGGCGTGGCGCTTGATGGTGCCGACCGGGACGCCCTCGTATGGCACGCCGCGCATCTCGGCCCATGCGGTCAGGGTGGCCATCAAGCCGCCGTAGACATGGGCCGCGTCGGTGCCCGCGTGGCGACGGACCTCTTCGAACCAGATGGCAGCGATAGGCCCGGACAACCGCTCCAACTCTCCCAGCCAATTTGTGAAGCGCAGGTAGCGCATCCCACCGCCATCAAACCGGCTAGGACGGAAGGACACGGTACCGCTGGTGATCAGCCCGTCGGCGCCATGCAGCGCCCAGCCCGTAGTTGTACCGAGATCGAGCGCCAGCAATGTGCGCTGGCCGGTAAACGCAGGTGGCACATTTTGGACGGGGTTCTGATTGGGGTTGGTCATGGTCTGGTCCGCCATGGGCTATCTCCTTTTTTGATTGGCTGCTCGAGGGGTGGAACGGGTCAGACTGCGACCCCAGAAATTGCTCAGGGGTAGGTGGTGACTCTCCCCGCCTGTAGCGGGGAGGACACCTACCCCTTTAGGGGGGACTTTTCTGAAATCTGAAATCTGGCGCAGGCCACTGATTTTGTTGAGTAAATCCAGATTGCGGACCAGATTTCGGAAACACCCTTCCGAAATCTGGATAGGACCTTCCAAGTCGCTGAAACCAAATGGTAAAATCCAGATTCCAGATTTCGCAAAGATTTCAGATTTTGCAAAATCTGGCCAGATTTCGGAGCCGTCAGGGCAGATTTCGGAAGGCGAAACTGCGTATTTCATCCTGCGTCCTCCAATTCGCGATAGACCCATACGGACGGGTTTTCGACGGGCAGGACCGCACCGGTCTGCGCGCATTTGTAGTGGCTGGGCAGGACTTCGATCAGCTCCAGCGTGACCTCTCCGGTGTCGGGATCGACATGCTCCCGGCCGGTCGCAAGACGCATGGTCTCGACGCAAAGGTAGCCGTATTTGCTCCGCTCGGTCGCCAGATCCAACGCCGTCGCAGCGGCCCCACGAACGAACTTCACGTAGCCTTTTGTGGTCAGCACGTTCAGCCGTTCGCGGATGATCGATTGCCCGCCGAGACCCCCGGTGTTCTCGAAGGTCTCCGCGAAATGGGTCATCGTGTACATTCGACCCTGAAGGGCCTCTTCGTACAGCAGACCGCAGATCACCTCGCCCTTGCGATTGCGCTCGGCGTCGTGCTTGGCTCCGGCCTCCTTACGAACCAGCCGCTCGTTCATCGGGTTGATCTCGACCCATTGGCCGCCGACCTTGTCGATCAGCTTGGAGGGCAGCGCGGGTCCGTTCCGGAGCTCGATCTCCAGCTTGCGTTCGGGGGCCTCGTCGTCAGGCCGGTGCAGGATCAGGCCTGAGGTATAGAAGCCGCGCAGCGCGCTGGCGCCAGAGAGTGCGAGGAAGGGATCGTCCTTCACCTGCTGCTTGCTGAGTTTCTTGGTGTGGTGGACCAAGACTACCCCGCAATCGGGGTCGATATGGTCACGCAAGACCTCGATGCGTTCCTTCAGGAAGAACATCATGGCCGTGTTGTCGTTTTCGCCGCCACCATCGGGCCCGCCATCAAACAAGTTCCGGATCGGGTCGACACAAAGGATGTCCGGCGGCGCATCGGGGAAAGACGTCTGGACAGCACGCGCCACGCGCACACTGCCCTCATTGTCGAGCAACATCTTCAGCTTGGGTGTCGCGACGAAGGTATCGCGCGCGGCAGCTAGCACCTCCGGTGGCAAGGCAATCTGTTTCAGCCGTTCGCGCAGGTAGTGATATTGGATCTCCGCTTGAAGGTAGAAAATGCGTAGCGCCCGCGGCGGGGTGAAGCCGAGGAACGGCGCGCCTGCCGCCATGTGGACGAGCCAGGAGATCAGCAGATCGCTTTTGCCGACCTTTGGCGCGCCGCCCAGTACCAAGAGCCCGCCCGGCGTGAGCACGCGCGGTGCGATGATGTCCTCCGGCATCGGGCTCTGGTCGTCCAGCAGCGCGCCGAGTGTGAAAGCGGGCATCTCGACCGGCCCCGGTGCGCCGGAGTCCAATCGGATGACCGGCGGTCCGTATTTCTCGACATGCCGATCCCAGAGCCGCTCGGACTCGCGCTTGAGACGTTCGACCGGCCACTGCGGTCGCAACATCGCGGCGTTGTAGCCACAGATGCCTTCCCAGCCCTCACCCTTGGTCATCCGGCCCTCGTGGACCATACGTATAAAATGCCCGATCGCGGCGCTGGCACCCTCGAAGCGAGACCAGTCGTCTTGCGCCCCCTCACGCGCCGGCGTCACCAGCACCTCGTCCACGGCGAGCTTGTCCGCATGGGTGAACTCGGGCTGCAGGGATACGCCCGGTGCGGGCGGCATGTCTGTCACGGCTTCGATGAACTCATCCAGATCACGCTCGTGGGCGGCGTTCAGTTCGACGATGCGCACCTGCGTCTTGAGGTGGTTCTTGTAATAGACCGAACCCGCCACCCGGATCGGCTGATGCGCCGAGCGGAAATGCATGTCGCCGCCAACTTTGGCCGCAATGTCACCGCGCAAGCCGCAGACACGGCGAATGTCATCACCCTCGGCAGGCTCGGTCAGCGTCCACCAGATGTGCGATTTCCGCTGGCCCTCCAGCGTCGCACCACCGCTTTCCACCACCATGGTCGGCGCACCGAGATGGCGCTCCAGATGAGCACGCTTTGCGGAAATGTCGCCCGTGTCGAGGTCGACGACCACGGTTTGCATCTGCAGGATTTCCGCGGCCTTGGCCTGGCCTGACGCAGCAACGGTGCCGGGTATCACGTAGACCGCTGCGCCCTCGCGTGAGGCCCATGTGGCGAAGGTTGCCATCTTCTCTGGGGCGGCCTGTTCCGCCTCGAGCCAGATATTGTGCGGGCGGCCATCAATGCCCTGGCCCTTGTCAATGAAACTACGGACCGGGATCAGCCCATCGCAATAGCCGAAGACGACCTGCATGAACTGGGCGATCTGCGCAGGGTCCGGCTCATCGCCGAAAACGTCAATCTGCGGAGCAGCATCGTTGAAGTCGCGCCAAGGGTTGAAATGGACGATGTTTTCCGCGGGCTTGTCGGGCGTTGTGTCGTCGCGCATGGGTTTGTCCTGGTCGGGGTCGTATGGATCGCTTGGCTCGTCGGTCATGCAGTGAGGCTCCAACACCGCTCGGCGTGGGCGCAGAACCGGCATTCGAAGAAGTCGCGACTGGTGGCGATGCGGGGCAGCAGTTCGCCCGCGTCGGTAGCCTGCAGGATCCGCACCGCCCGGTCGGACATGCGCTGCGCTCGATCGGCATCGAAGGGGACAAGCTCGTGGTGAAGCTCGGCCGTGTCCTTGTTGATTGCCGTGAAAAGCGCCGGTGCGGACAAAATCCCCGGCAGCGAAGGCTCCATGTAGGCCTGGTAGATCGCGATCTGGGCGCCATAGACGGGTTTGGAGACAGTCACCCCGTCCTTGACGCAGGCGCGCCAGTTCTTCGCGTTCATGGTCTTGCATTCCCAGAGCGCCGGGGTGTGCAAACCAAGTGCTGCCGGGGCGTCAGCGATGATCCCGTCGACATGTCCCCGGATACGTCCGCCCGCGACGGAGAAACCGAACTGGCCACCATCGCGTCTTTGGGTCACTAGATCGATCCCGGCCGCGCGCAGCCAGCGGATGGCGAGGTCCTCGAGCTGATGACCAATCGCGAAGATCCGCAGCGTCTGCCCGCTGAAGTCCGCCCCCTCATCTTTAGGCGCACCGGCGAATTCGAACTGCAACGCGCGTTCGCAGGCGTGGCCCAGGCGGGACGCGCCGAGATAGGTCCGGAGCGGCGCAGCCTCCCGCTCAGCGATGAGAGCGGCATCGACCAGCGTGTTGATACGTTCCGTCGTGGACGGGCGGTGATTGAAGTCCAATGTCAAAACGGGATCTCCGGCGCGTTCGATTTGGCGATGTCGGACATGGCCTCGCGGAAGCCCTCGACGGCTTCCTCGATCAGGGCGCGCACCTGCGCCTCGGTGAGATCGGCGAAGGCGGTCTGCCAGCCGATCTCGTCCATCAGCAGTGCGACGCGTTTCATGGTGGCGGTGACGGCAGTGCGTTCTTCTTCGGTCAGATCAACCATGGCAAAACGCTCCCGCGCCAAACGCGTCCAGTAGCCTTGGCAGGGCATCGAGCAGAACCAGGACGATGGCCGGGGCCGCTTCGACCGGTGCGGATCGCGCCAGCCAAAACCACGCGTGGGTTGTCGGCAGACAGCACAGAGCGTTCCTCGCGGATGCCAGAGACGCCACCGATCCTTGGCCGTTATGGGGGTTGAAGATGTCATGGGTCATGCCGCCCTCCGTTCGGGACCAGCCACCGCGTTCACGGCGGCCTGGATGGCGCGTTTGTTGAAGCCGAAGGTCATCAGGGCAGAAGCGCGATAGCGCGTCAGGCCGAAATCGTGCCGGCACTCCGGTGGCAGGTATTTCAGCTGCTTGTCCGTCGGTGGCTGACGCAGCCACGATTTGGTCTTGAAGGAGCTTTCATCGCTCTCGTGGGTGTTCAACCAGTCGTCGGCCTGCGCCAGGCAGACGGCGCGTTCGCCGACGCCCAGCAAGCGTGGCCGCGCGCTCTTGGCCCCGCCGATTGCGTACCAGACGCCGTCCATCCAGAAGATGCCGCCCCAGGCCGTAAAGCCAGTGGCCATCAGCGCATCGTCGGTGCCGAAGAGATCGACCCATGCGAAGCTTGAGCGTTTCAGCAGGTCGATCTCGGTCATGACAAAGTCCGAGAGCGGCGCTGAGTCCGCGCCGGTTTCGCCCTCATGCTGCAGCAATACCTCGCCGCAAATCGGGCATTCGGTGGCGGCAAGCGGGATCTCCGCTGCGCACGCCGGGCAAGATTTGGTCGGCGGATTAGCGGTGCCGATCTTGCCATCCAGATCGACATCCTGCTCCAGCGTGCCATGGATCAGGCTCGACGTTCCAAAATCCAGCACCACGCAGTCGGTCTTTACGATGCCGGGGTGTTCTTCCGGATCGACGGTGCGCAAGCCCCGCCCGACCATCTGGATCATCGTGGATTTGTAGGAACTGGGCCGCAGTAGCACGACGCAGGAGGTGGGTGGGTGATCCCAGCCTTCCGTGAGCACGGCGACATTGACGATCACGCGGATGTCGCCTGCCGCGTAGTCGGCCAGCATGGACTTGCGGGTGTCGGACGACAGATCGCCGTGGATCAGCGCAGCGAAAATACCAGCCGCCTTGAACGCATCGGTGACGTGTTCGGCATGCGCGACGGTGGAGCAGAAGACGACGGTTTGCCGGTCTGCCGCCTTCTCACGCCAGTGGCGGATCACCTCATCGGTGACCGGCGCGCGGTCCATGATGTCCGCCACCTCGGTCATGTCGAAATCGGCACTGGTCTTTCGGACCGATTTCAATTCCTCCTGCACGCCGACATCGATCACGAAGGTGCGCGGCGGCACGAGGTGACCCGAAGCGATCAACTCGCCCAAACGCACCTGGTCGGCGACATTGTCAAAGACCTCGCGCAGCCCTTTGCGATCGCCCCGCGTCGGCGTTGCCGTCACCCCGAACACTCGGGCGTCAGGATTGGCGTCGCGCACCCGGTCGATGATCCGGCGGTAGCTCTCCGCCACCGCATGATGCGCCTCGTCGATCACCAGCAGATCAAGGCGCGGCATGTCGGCCAGGTTCGAGGCCCGCGCCAGGGTCGGCACCATGGCGAAGGTGACGTCGCCGCCCCAGGACTTCTCGGTGGCATCGATCACCGAGGTGGACACCGCTGGCACCACGCGTTGGAACTTGGCGCGGTTCTGCGCGGTCAGCTCGTCGCGATGCGCCAACACGCCGGCTTTGGCGCCGTCGCCGATCATCTCGCCGGTGACCGCCGAGAGCATAACCGTCTTGCCCGCCCCGGTGGGAGCCACACCCAGTGTGTTGCCGCGGGACGCGAGCGCAGCAACACTGCGCTCGACAAAGGTTTTCTGGCGGGGGCGCAGGCGCATGACCGATCCCCCTTACTGCGCCCAGCTCGGCCGCCCAGGGGCACCGGGGCTGGCTGCTGGCGGGTTGGACGAAGGCGTGGCGGCGGCATTCTGCTGCGTGGCATTGCCGCTGAACTGAAGAGGCGCCGTGCCCATGATCTGCGCATAGTCACGATGATCAGGCGTGACGGCGCTGCGGATCTCGTTCTTGTCCTCGCCGCTGGCATCAGTCCCGACGTCGATCCGGGCAACGAACTCAATGCCGTCGAGATCGGCGAAACCGCCGATGCACCGTGCTGCTTGCGCCTCGGGCGACATGTCTTTGTCGAAAATCCCGCGCGCCGAGTTCAGCATGCCGCGCACCAGGCTGCGACCCATGTTGGCCCAGTCCGCGCCCTTGGGACTGTGAAGGCCGATCAAGGTGAAGATCTTGCGGCGCGCATATTGCCCCTCGGTCACAGTGAACTCGCCGTTGAGATAGACCGCGCCGGTGGAGCCACGCGTGGCATAGCCGCCGGTCCAGCCCTGCGCGGCGTCGTCGAAGCCGCCGGGGCGGATGGTCAGGCGCACCTTGGCCAGCGTTCCCTTGGGGATGAGGTTGGTGTTGCTCTGCGCGTCGTTGAAGTCGTTCCAGGAACCCATGGGGAACCTCCTTCTATTTTCAGGATTGCGGTTGGGATTGGTCGGCACCGGCCGGATTGGCAGGTGGCGGGGCGTAGGTCAGGCGATCCATCGCCGGGGCTGCGGGCGTCCGGATCTTCGCCATCAGGCGCCCGAGATGGGGTTCTTCGACTTGAGCCAGGCGGCCGGACCGATCCTTCGCAGGAAAGCCCCAGGGGTTGATCGTCTGGCACACGAAGGCCCGGTACGGATCGCCGCCCTCGGCCTTCAGCTCCGCCATGGTGATCACCTCATCGACGATCCCCGACAATTCGAGCCCGGTCTTTGAGCCGTCGATCTGCGGCTGGAACACCTTGCGATTGAAGTCGTCCAGCTTCTCGTCGAGGATCCCGACGAACCAGACGTTCTTGGCGCGCGTGTGCTGCAGATGGGTTAGCCAGCCGATCATCTCACGGCCATGCAGCCCGTAAGCGCCACGCATATCCGGCTTGCCGGTCTTCTCCGACAGCGCCTCGGGCTGGCCCTTGCACCACCCGAAGCACAGCCGCCCCGCCACGGTGATCGAGTCCACGAAGATGGTGTTGTAGCGATCGAGTGCTGCAGGATCACCAAAGCGGTCGCAGACCGCCTCGTAATGCGCCGGGCTATAGGGCTGCTCGTCGCGCAGCGCCGGGTTGGGTCCGCCAATGAACACTGCGAAATCCCGGCATTCCGTCCAGGTGCGCGGCCGAAGGCTGTCACCGGCCCAGCCCTCGATAGCGAGATCGCCCGCTTCGAGATCCATGAACAGCGTGCGCTCGGCATCGAGTGTCCAAAGGAGGGAGGTTTTGCCAATTCCGCTGCCTCCGAAGATGCAGCCCTTGATGCCGCGCGGCTCAGCCAGACGTTCGTCGGCGCTGATGATGGGGAGGCTCACTGATCAGCCCCCTGCGCGAGGATCTCGACCTTCAGCGTGCCTGGCCGCACCGTGCGTGCAGGCTCGAAGCCCTGACGGATGGCCTCGGGCCAGGCGGAGTATTTGCGCTCCGGCACCTTGTAGGCCAGGTCGACATATTCGGCCGGATCGTCCCCAGCATCGCGGATCCGCGTGACCATGGCTGCAAGCTGGTCCTGGTCCCAATCCACCCGCTTCGGCAGGTCGGCGACCACGGTGAAATCGCCGTCGTCGAACCGGACGGTGCCGGTGTCTTTACCTGCGGTTTGGCGTTCCTCAGCGGCGCGAGTGGCGTATCGGATAGCGAGGCCAGCATCGAAGCGCGTCTTGGCCGCCTTGTCGCGCTTCAAGCGCTCGTCGATTTCGCGCTGCAGGATTGCCAGTAACTCGACCGGCAAGGCCGCGATCTCAGCTACGCTGAGGCTTGGCAGATCGTCAGGCGTGGGAGTGTTCGCGGGAAAAGGCATGAAAGGGTCTCCATGATCGGTGAAAAGGGATTGAAATGCGGGCATCACGCGGCAGCCCCGCCACTCGAACCGGTGGCGTGACCGGGCTGCCCCTGTTCGGCGAGCAGCAGCTCGGACAGCGAGACGGCGGCGGCTTTGGGTTTGGGGCGAGCGACGGCGATGTAGGCGAACTGGTCAGGCCCCACGCGCTCCTGGACGAGATGCACGAGGCCCTGCTCGGCGGCCCAGAAGGCCCGCGATCCAAGCCTGCTCAATTCGGCCCGCGCCGCATCCGACAGCCCTGAAAACACAGGGAAGATGTCGAGCACCAGAAAGCCGCGATGGTATTCCAGCCGGTCGCCGGGAACGGCTTGCGCCACCCAGGCGCAGAACTCGATCTCGGACAGCGGTCGGCTGGCGCGAACGGTGATGAACGGTGTGGTTTCCATGAACATGTCTCCTCCTTTCCCCTCTACTCAGGCCGCCGCGACATCGTCCCAGCGGGT
Organism: Salibaculum griseiflavum; assembly: GCF_003129565.1. Classification (GTDB taxonomy): domain Bacteria; phylum Pseudomonadota; class Alphaproteobacteria; order Rhodobacterales; family Rhodobacteraceae; genus Salibaculum; species Salibaculum griseiflavum. Next base: position 47,790 of record NZ_QETF01000018.1, on the reverse strand, counting down.
ACCGAGGCCGCTTCGGCACCCTTGATTAAGGCGTTGTGCAGGTCGTCCGGCTGGCCCGCATCGGCGTCGGCCTCGGCCTCGGCGTAGACCGCCACGAGTGGCGTCCCGTCCTGATGGGAACCGGCATTCTCGATGCGGTATGCACGCTGGTTCTTCAGGATTTCCGGCAGCTCCCAGCGGCGGTAGAGGCCGGGGATGCGCTTGAGGTCTGCGGACCAGAGGTCGGCTTTGCGGATCATGCGGGTCGACTTTCGGTTTGAGTGGGGCGGGCGGTGGCGTCTGAATGTAAAAAGCCACCGCGCCGCAGGGATCGGGACACCCGATCAGCGAAATTCTTGCAGTGCATCGCGCAGCCGCCGGGTCGCTCGCTGATAGCGTTTGCGCGCCGCCGCCTCGGACAGCCCCATTTCGATCGCGACCTCAGCCTGGGAAAACCCGTCCACGGCCACACGGATCACCAGATCAGCATCCGCTCCGATGATGCGGACGAGATCGTCGCGAAGCAGTGCGGGGCTGGCTGAGGCTGACGCTTCACCGTCAGTCAGGATTTCGTCGGGATCGCCATCGCTGCGCAGGCTCTGGTGCCTGTCCTCACGCTGACGCGTTCTGATCAGGTCGCGCTCGATGTTCCGAAGGGTGGTTGCCGCGATCCAGTTGACGCGCTGCAGATCCTGACTCCGAAGGACCTCGGACGCCCGTGCAAGGATTTCGGATGCAACCTCGTCACCGGTGCCAACCCTGCGCCAGATCGATCTGCGCCGAACAGCATCAAGTCCCGGCCAGAGCGCCAGCAGCATCAGCGTCAGGGCACAATCGGAGACCGCGCCACCAGACTGGGCAGCCCCGACTAGTGCAGCCAGCAACCGGTTTTTTTCATCCGGCGCGCGGTCACCGACGTGCAGCGTATCCAGCAATGCGGCCGGATCAGCGAATTGCGCGAGCGGTTCTCTGTTGTGCCGAAGCGCTTCGAAGTTCTTTTGAAAATTGAGAGTTGAAGAAGACAACATGAGGTGATCACGGATCTCGTGCCACGCGATGGACATTGGACGCCTGCCTTGCAGCCAGGCGTCCAGCGCCTTGTCGTGGCCAGGTCAGGACGTCGTGCGTCTCTGCGATTTCAGGGAATTGGTGAGATGCGCGCCTCAGCGTGCGGGTGATTGTGCCTGGTTCAGCGTCTCGCAGCCGCGACAGGTGGCCTGAACCGGAAAGCCCACGAAATACTCGTGGCCCCGCGCAAAACGCAGATGCATGCGGCCGTCTCGGCAGACGCCGAGCAGCTTGTCACAACGCGTGCAACGCCATTCAGGGCTCAAAAGGTTGGGGTTTGACTTTGCTCCGTCGACCCGGCTGATCTGGGCTGTCTGGCGCGAGGGGAAGGGAGTCGGCATGGAAGTGCTCCTCTGACTGAGTGAGCCTTTCCAATAGACAGCGGTTTTTTAGACCGTCGCCCGCATTATTTTAGACGGTCGTTAGACCGGCCCTTCGAGGTGGGCTAAATCAGACGACAAGACGCCAATATCCACGGGTCGAACCCTTGGCGATATAGACGTCAAGAATGTTCTCCCACATCGGTTTCTTGAACGCCTGCTGTGGGCTCTTGACGCCAGTATCCTCGATGAGGTCAGCGGTTTTGACATCTGGACTGCCGGCAAGATGCGCCAACACCAGCTTTTCGAAGATTCGGATCTGATTTGCACCAAGAATGGCGAGCGGGGCTTTTCCAGGAATGCACAATGATGCGGATTGGGTGCCAGCCTTAAGCACTGCGACTGAACTGCCCCCGGTTGCAAGGTTCCGCCCTGAGCTGAAGGTTTGCGCCAAGGCCTCGCGCGACAGGACCAGATCTTCGTCATCGTCAGACAGATGCGTGAGCACTGGAACGACGACATTTGGCCCGAGGCAGGTAAGTGTCTCGTTGCTGGATGTCAGGACGATCCCAATGCCAGATGCATTCCGCGCCCGCAGAAGTTGATCAAGTTTGTTGATGATCTGAGGATCACCCAAGCGCCGCGCGAAAAAGACCGGGGTGCTACCACCATCCATCCCTATGTCACCCATCAGGACGAGATCCTGATCGAGTACCTGCGCGCCCTTATTTGTCAGCAATGGCCTGATGAGCTTCAGGACAGTTTCTTGAAGCCATTCCCGATTGATTTGATACCGTTCAAGATCGGCCGTAGGGCGCTCGCCTGCGTCTTCGCCGAATGGGCCCGTTGCCGAGACCATTCCCGGTGTCGATGAGGGCTTGATCTCGACCTCACCGTTTATGTCGTCCTCTTCAATCAGCACCACATCTTGGCGATCGCGCCGCTCGAGCAGCCCGCCTTCAATCAGCCGATCAGGATCGAGCGCGATTTCACGCAGATATCCGCCGCTGACCTCGTCTTCCTCCAGATCGTATAGGTCGACCAGCTGCGGGAGCATGGAGCGCAGATCGCCGTTATCGATCTGACGGAAGGCGCTCAGGATCCCCCATTCATGCAGCAAAGCAAACCCGAGGCTTCTTTCATCAGGGTCCTTGTTGCTCTGCAAATTGCAGCTCCTGGCACCAGACACGGTGATATTTAGCGATCGTTCCTTCGTGTCGCCCGCTCGATTGTACTTCACCGCAATCCCGATCCGGCTGAAACTGGCCGCTCGCCGGAAGATGTTGCCGCGGCCGAGGTACTTCGTTGCGACGTCCTGGATGTCATCATCGAGGGCGACTTTCAGAGCCAGTTTTCGGCTCCAGTGGCCCAGACGGATTTGCACTTCCAAAACCCGCGCCACCTGGATCTCCACGCCTTCAATCGTCGGGATCGGAAGTGTCAGAGATGTGCGGAACCGGCTGAGATTGTAGCGCTTCCAGGTCAGCGGTTTTTGAGAAATGTCATGTTCAAGCGTAACCTCGGCAAAAGCGTCGCTTACCTTTTGTCGAACGACAGGGCTATCGCCGCATATTTCGATCTGCCTTTTCGAAGGCGTGTAAATCAATGTCGCCTCGTTGGGCGGGCGGAAGTAGATCGTTCCTCGCCGCCCGTCGTAGCGATGGTCATGCACGCTCGACAACGGGCCGCCGTGACGGACTATGAGCATGATCGAGGTGGTATGCGCCTCGGTTGCGGGAAGATCGAGCGCTTTGACGGTGCAAGCCGTCTTTAGTTCAAGGACCTCCGTGATCTTCGACGCTAGCGCGGTTTCATTTATTGCGTTTGCGTCGAGATAAACCGTTTTTTCCAATTCTACTTCGAACGCATCGTACATTTTGCCGTGGTCGCGGAACTGTCGCGCAAAATGAAAGCTCTCCGCATCCTCGAACGTCTGGCGAGCATTCAGAAATGTCCAGATGCTCCGACAAAGAGGATCTGGTTGGGCTTCAATTTGCAAAACTTGTTCTTCGGTGAACTGCCGTTCGACAATCGTAGTGAGGGATGAAATTCCCTTGCCATCTGCAAGCGCGCGGATCCGCCGACAGCGTTGCTCGATTGGCCGCAGTTCGTCCAAATCGAATTGAGATAACGTATCAACAATTCCTTGCCGAAACTCATTGACCAACACTTCATCGGAAGAATTCGGAATTTCTTCTGATAAATTGAACTCTGGTTCGTTTTCGCCCTCCCGAAGGGCAAGCGCTGCACAAGCAAGGTCAATGCGTGCATCTTCGACCAACGCAAGAATATTGGGGCCGATCGGAATTGCTTTGCGCGCCATGAACTCACCTCTCGATGCATTTTGTCTCTCAACTCGACTCAACCTCCGATAATCGTGGACAAAAGACAGCTCCACAAGAGTGGATGTTCACCACATGTTCACGCCTTCACTGGTGTTGAAGGGCGTCTGTCCCATAAAGGGCTTCTGGGTGGCTTTTGATTGGTAACGACACCACCGATCACGGCTACCCGAAACATGAAGCGCCCCAATCCACTCTCGCCCACCATGATGACAGCCGCAGAGCGGCGCGCTGAACTTTGCAGCCTGTTGGCCTTGGGGTTGGTTCGGTTGCGGATGCGTGATCGAGCGGAAGTATCTGACGATACTGGAGAAAGTGGACTACACTATTCGGCCAACGAATGGCGTCATGCAACTCCAACTCAACGGAGAAATGCATGACGACCCACGATCCGATCCCCGCGCGCCTGGCCGCGCTAAAGGCCTCATCGACGCCGGACCTGAAGGCGCAATGGCGCGAGTTGTTCGACAGCGAGCCGCCGCCGTTCAATCGCCCTTATCTCGAGAGCCGCCTCGCATACCGCATTCAGGAACTCGCCTATGGCGGACTGAAACCGGAAACGGTGAAACGGCTGGAGGCCCTCGGAGAACAGTTGGACGGTGGCGACCGCAAGAAGAGCAGAATGCGGGCTGACGCCATGCCCATCGTCGGCACGCGGTTGATCCGCGAGTGGCAGGGCGTGGAGCACGTCGTCACCGTCACCGCCGACGGTTTTGAATGGCAGGGGCGGCCTTACAAATCACTCTCCGCGATTGCGCGCGCCATCACCGGCACACGCTGGAACGGCTGGGTGTTCTTCGGCTTGAAAAACCACCGGAGGCGCGCATGACCAAGCCAATCATCCGAAAACTGCGCTGCGCGATCTACACACGAAAATCCTCTGAGGAAGGGCTCGAGCAGGAATTCAACAGCCTGCATGCGCAACGCGAGGCCTGCGAAGCCTATATCGCCAGCCAACGCTCCGAAGGCTGGGTACTGGTCCGCGATCAATACGACGACGGTGGTGTTTCCGGCGGCACACTCGAACGCCCCGGGCTGCAGCAGTTGATGACCGACATTGAGGACGGACTGGTCGACGTAGTCGTGGTCTACAAGATCGACCGTCTCAGCCGCTCGCTGGCCGATTTCGCCAAGCTGGTCGAAGTGTTCGAGCGCAACAGCGTGACCTTTGTCTCAGTGACGCAGTCGTTCAATACCACCACGTCAATGGGGCGGCTGACGCTGAACATCCTGCTCAGCTTCGCCCAGTTCGAGCGCGAGGTGACGGCGGAGCGGATCAGGGACAAGGTCGCGGCGAGCCGCAAGAAGGGCATGTGGATGGGCGGCGTGCCACCCTATGGCTACCGCGTCGAGAACCGGAAGCTGGTGGTCGACGACGAGCTCGCCGCGCATGTGCGCTGGATCTTCGCCAAGTTCCTCGAGATCGGGTCGGGCACAGAGCTGGCCCGCGAAGTTGCAAATCGGGGCATCCGCACACCGCGCGGCAACCGGATCGACAAGAAATACCTGTACCGAATGCTGAACAACCGCGCCTATATCGGCGAAGCGGTGCACAAGGGCGATAGCTATCCGGGCGAGCACGATGCCATCATTGACAGGGACGTCTGGGACAAGGTTCGCACGATCCTGACCGAAAGCCCCCGCAAGCGCGCCGCCCGCACCCGCGCCGATACGCCCGCACTGCTGAAAGGGCTGCTCTACGGCCCAGACGGCGCGGCCTTCTCGCCGACGCACACCAGAAAGGGCGACCGGCTCTACCGATACTACGTCAGCCAGACGGTGCTTAAGCACGGCGCAGGATCCTGCCCCGTCGGCCGCGTGCCTGCGGGCGAGATTGAGGCCACCGTCATCGACCAGCTCCGCGCAGTGTTCCGCCAGCCCGAGATCGTTGCAGGGACATGGAAGGCGGCGCGCGCCAGTGCCGACGACATCACCGAGGCCGACGTCCGCACGGCCCTGCAGCAACTCCACCCGCTGTGGGATGAACTCTTCCCCGCAGAGCAGGCGCGCATCGTGGCGTTGCTGGTCGAGCGCGTCGACATCGGCACGGACGGGCTCAATGTCCGGCTGCGCGTCGACGGCCTCAGTGGCCTTGCGCGCGAGATGCTTACAGGCGGTATCGAGGCGGCAGCATGACCAGCAGGACACAGATCCCGGACACCGTGACGCTGCATGTGCCATTCCGCGTCGTGAAGCGCGGTGGGCGAAAGGAAATGCAGCTGCCCGAGGGCGTCCAGCAATCGCGGCGGACCGACAATACGCTGGTCAAGGCGCTCGCGCGCGCGTTCCGGTGGAAGCACATGCTCGACTCAGGTGAGTTCGCGACCATCGGCGAACTGGCCGAGCACGAGGGCATCGCGCCGTCTTACATGACCCGCGTCCTGCGTCTCAGCCTGCTGGCACCCGATATCGTCGAGGCGATCTTGGACGGTAGGCAGGGGCCGGAGGTGACGCTCGCGCGCGTGTTAGAGCCTTTTCCTGCAGCGTGGAACGAGCAGCGGCCGGGCTTTCAGGCAGACACTGACGATTGAACTCCACCCAAAAAAGCCCGCGCGAGGGGTTGATCGTGAAGATGCGTATAGTTTATATACCCATCATAAAACGATTCTGGTGGGCGCTCTCGTCCTACCTGCTCAACGAGGACCTGCCATGCGCTGGGGTGTCGAAAAACGGTTGGAGTTCATTGAATTCCGCCTCTTTTGGGAGGGCGGGATCAACCGTGCCGACATCGTAGACCAGTTCGGCGTGTCCGTGCCCCAGGCCTCGAAGGACCTGACACTCTACGAGGAGAAGGCACCGGGAAATCTGATCTACGACAAGAGCGCCAAGCGCTACAAAGCGGCGGACGATTTCAAGCCTGTTTTCATGCAGCCCAATGCATCCACGTACCTCGCCCACCTGCGCGAGACTAACGGAGGAGCGTCTGGTGTAACCGAAGCCTGGCTTGCATCGGCGCCCGAGCATGATGCCCTGCCTATTCCACACCGGCGCGTGGAGGCCGACGTCCTTCGCGATGTCCTCAAGGCCATTAGAGAAGGCCATTCCATCGAGGTCTTCTACCAGTCGATGAGTGCCAAGAAGCCCAGCCCCGAATGGAGGCGGATTTCTCCCCACGCTCTCGGCAATGACGGACTGCGCTGGCATATCCGTGCCTTCTGTCACATCGACCACAAGTTCAAGGACTTCATCCTCTCGCGATGCATGAAGACCCGAAAGCATGGATTGTCCGGCGCGTCCGCGAATGACGACAAGCTTTGGCATGATCGCTTCGTGGTGGCGCTCGCACCGAATCCAGCCCTGAGCGAGAGCCAGCGATCGATCATCGCTCAAGACTATGAAATGACGAACGGGCGCACCGAAGTCATGGTGCGAAAGGCGCTGCTCTACTACTTCCTGAAGCGTCTCCGTCTGGATTTCGCAGACAAGCTAGACAACCCCCACGAAGTCCCGGTCGTGGTCGCCAACCGCGCTGCCTTTGACGCCGCGCTCGCGGAGGCAACGGCATGAAGTCTGTCAATTTCGAAATCCTTCGTGACGGCTGGCCTGAACTTGCAGGTCTGGGCGCCTTTGCAGAAGCGTATGCTCACGCTGATCCTGCAAGCGCACTCGTCAAGCTTCGGCTCTTCGCAGAGAATCTGACGAAGGATATCTACCGCGAGCTCCGGCTGCCAAAGCCTGACCTGCCCACATTCGTTGATCTCTTGAAGAACGACGCCTTCATTGCAATCACGCCGAAGGTTGTGCTCGACAAACTCCACGCTTTGCGGATGCACGGCAACAAAGCCGCGCATGGCGAACCTGTAAGGAGCCAACACGCGCTATGGCTGCTCAAGGAGGCACACGATCTCGCTCGCTGGATGTGTGTCCGGTATGGGAATGCGAAAGCAGACCAACTTCCCGCCTTCCAGCAGCCGGCCATTCCCGGTCAGGTTGAGGAGCGGGAACGGCGCCAGGTCCTCGAAAAACTGGCAGCGCAGGAAGCGCAGATGGACGCGCTGCTTTCGGAGCTCGAAGAAGCGCGCTCGAAAGCAACCGCCGCCCAGAAGGAAGCGGCTGAGCTCAAGCAGCTAGCAAGCTCGGCACAGGCAGCGGCCGATGAACTTCAGTTCAGCGAGTCAGAAACCCGAACGCGCCTCATCGATAGCATGTTGGCGAGCGTCGGCTGGGATATCGCAGAAGGCGTCAAGAACACGACCCAAGTGGGCAAGGAAGTCGAGGTCGACGGACAACCTACCGCTACGGGCATCGGCTACGCCGATTACGTGCTGTGGGATGACAACGGGAACCCGCTGGCCGTGATCGAGGCGAAGAAGACCTCGACCGATGCCGAACTTGGTCGGCATCAAGCCAAACTCTATGCCGATAGCCTTGAAAAGCGGTATGGGCACCGCCCGGTAATCTTCTACACGAACGGCTTCGACATCTGGATTTGGGACGACGCGCAGGACTTTCCTCCGCGGAAGCTCTATGGCTTCTACTCCAAGGACAGCCTTCAGCATCTGGCCAACTACCAGCGGCACAACAAACAGCCCCTCGACACAGTCGCGATCAGCGATCAGATCGTGGATCGGCTATACCAGCTCGAAGCGATCAAAAGGGTTTCTGAGCGGTTTTCACAGAAGCACCGTCGGGCGCTGGTGGTTCAGGCCACTGGTACAGGCAAGACACGCGTTGCGATCGCGTTGACGGACCTTCTGATCAGGGCCGGTTGGGTCAAGCGGGTCCTCTTCCTCTGCGATCGCAAGGAACTCCGGAAGCAGGCCAAGAACGCCTTCAACGACTTCCTTTCGGAGCCCACGCGGATCATCACATCACGCGTGAGGACGAACGCCAGTGAGCGCGTCTTCCTTGCGACCTATCCCGCAATGCAAAAGGTCTTCCAGTCTTTCGACCCTGGCTTCTTCGACCTCATCATCGCGGATGAATCTCATCGAAGCATCTACAACGTCTACGGAGACATCTTTCACTATTTCGACTGTCATCAGGTGGGGCTTACCGCGACGCCAGTCGACTTCGTTACGAGGAGCACTTTCCGCCTCTTTGGGTGCGAAGGGCAGCTTCCCACGTCGAATTACGATCTCGAACAGGCGGTTCACGAAGGCTACCTGACCCCATTCGAGGTCTATGAGCACACGACGCAGTTTCTCCGCGACGGCATCAGCCTCGATGGCCTGTCGCCGCAGCAGATCCAGGAGCTCGAAGACCAGGGGGAGGACCCGGCGCAGTATGACTTCTCCTCGGAGCAGATCGACAAGGTCATCTACAACAAGGACACCAACCGCGCGATCCTCCGAAACCTGATGGAAAACGGGATCAAGGATGCGACCGGACAAATCCTAGGAAAGAGCATCATTTTTGCACGCAACCATCAGCATGCGATGCTGATGCGTCAGCTCTTCGATGAAATGTATCCGCAGTACGCCGGCAAGTTCTGCCAGGTGATCGACAACTACGATCCACGAGCCGAGCAGTTGATCGACGATTTCAAGGGCGAAGGTACCAACAACGATCTGACCATCGCGATCTCGGTCGACATGCTTGATACGGGGATCGACATTCCGGAAATCGTGAACCTGGTGTTCGCGAAGCCGGTAAAGTCACCCGTCAAGTTCTGGCAGATGATCGGCCGGGGCACGCGCCTCTGTCCTGACCTTTTCGGTCCCGGTCAGCACAAGAGCGTGTTCCGCATTTTCGACCATTGGGGCAATTTCGCTCGCTTCGAGATGGGCTATCGCCCTGCCGAGCCCACGCAGGGCAAGCCGCTTGCTCAGCTGGTCTTCGAGGAGCGGCTGAGCGTTGCGGAGATCGCCCTTCAGAAAAGCGAAATCGCGGTCTTCGACGCTGTCATCAAGCTCGTGGAACACGACATCAATGCCCTGCCGGAAGAATCCATCGCGGTTCGGGAGAAATGGAAGGAGAAGCGCGCGCTATCTCGTCCTGAGGTATTGAAGGCATTCGCCCCAGCGACGGTCGCCAGGCTGCGCCAAGAGATCGCCCCGTTGATGCAATGGCGAAACATTCGTGGCTTTGGTGACGCTCTTGCACTCGACCTACTTATCGCGCGCATGCAGATTGCGGTGCTTCGTGGCTCGGGTGAGATTTCCGATCTGAAGATCGAACTCCTTGACCGCCTGGCATCTCTCCAGATGCACTTGAACCCGGTGCGCGAGAAGGCCGAAGTCATCAAGCGCGTGAAGTCTGATGGCTTCTGGCAGGATGTAACGGTCGCTGATCTGGAGGATGCACGCCTCCAGCTTCGTGAGATCATGCATCATCGCGCCAAGGGTAGCTCGCAGGGCATTCCCCCGAAGGTGGTCGATATTACCGAGGATGCCGGGCAGATGCAGTATGCTCGTCGCTCGGCAAGCCTGAAATCTGTCGACATGAAAGCCTACCAACAGATCGTCGAAGCGGAGCTCAAAAAGCACTTCGAGACCAACCCGGTCCTCAAGAAGATCCGCGCCGGCGAGGCCGTGTCCGACCGCGAAATCGACTCGCTCGTTTCGCTCATTCTGACGCAGCACCCGGACGTGCAGCGCGAGCACCTTGAGGAGTTCTTCAGTGAGACCGCTGGTCCGCTCTATCTTGCGATCCGGATGATCGTAGGCATGGACCCCGAGGCGGTGCGAGAGAAGTTCACCGCCTTCGTCCAGAAGCATCCGAAGCTGAGCGCTAAGCAGACACGCTTCCTCGCACTGCTTCAAAACCACATCGCGCGGTACGGCACCATCGAGGTCGAGCGGCTCTACGACGATCCTTTCACTGTGGTCGACGCCGACGGACCGGACGGCGTGTTCGAGGACGAGGCCGATCTCACCGATCTCATCAACATCGTGCGCTCCTTCGGCCCCACGGTCGAGGAGCGCCCCGACGACAACCCGAACGAGAGGAAATCATAAATGGTCACGGGTGAGCTCAAGCGGCGCGTCGACGCGCTCTGGACGGAATTTTGGCAGGGCGGGATTACAAACCCCCTGACGGTGATCGAGCAAATCACGTTCCTGATGTATGCGCGCCTCCTCGACATCAACGAGGCGCGCGACGAGAACCGCCAGAAGCGGACGGGCAAGCCGTTCCAGCGCCGCTTCAAGGAGGACGAGCAGCATCTGCGCTGGTCGCAGTTCCGGCACCTGGGATCCGACCAGATGCTGCCTCTCGTGCGCGACAAGGTTTTCCCGCACTTCCGCACCACTGTCGCCAGCGGCACGGCCTTCGCCGAGTTCATGAAGGACGCGCAGCTGATGATCCAGAAGCCCGGACTTCTGGTGAAGGCCGTGAACATGATCCACGAACTGCCGCTGACAGAGGGCGACACGAAGGGCGACCTTTACGAGTACCTGCTCAGCAAGCTGACCACGGCCGGCATCAACGGGCAGTTCCGCACGCCGCGGCACATCATTCGATTGATGGTCGACATGCTGGAGCCCAAGCCGACCGACGTGATCGGCGATCCCGCCTGCGGCACCGGCGGCTTCCTCGTGAGCGTCATGGAGTATCTGCTCGAGACCTATACCTCGCCCGAGGCGGTGATCGAGGAGAAGGACCCCGAGACCGGCGCGGTCGAGAAGATCTTCACCGGCGACCTGCTCGAAGAGCACCGCGAGCACATCCGCAGCGGCATGTTCCATGGCTTCGACTTCGACGCCACGATGCTGCGGATCGCGGCGATGAACCTCATGCTGCACGGGGTCGACGATCCTGACATCCACTATCAAGACACGCTGAGCACTGGCTTCACGGACAAGTTCCCGAGGCAGGCGAGCGAGGGGTTCGACGTCATCCTCGCCAACCCGCCCTTCAAGGGGAGCCTCGATTTCGAGGATGTGCACTCGGGTCTCCTGCGCCAGGTCAAGACGAAGAAGACCGAGCTGCTTTTCATGGCGCTTATCCTGCGTATGCTGAACACCGGCGGCCGCTCGGCGACAATCGTGCCCGATGGTGTGCTTTTTGGCTCTTCCGGCGCGCACCGTCAGCTGCGTCAGCTACTGGTGGACAACAACCAGCTGGAAGCCGTGATCTCGCTGCCCAGCGGTGTGTTCCGGCCCTACGCGGGCGTGTCCACTGGGATTCTGGTCTTCACCAAGGGCGGACGCACCGACAACGTCTTCTTCTATGACGTCGGGGCCGATGGCCTCTCTCTCGACGACAAGCGGGAACCTGTAGCCGAGAACGATCTACCGGACTGCTTGGCCCGCTGGCGCGCCCGCGATCCTGCAGAGGACACAGACCGGACATCGAAGGCGTTCTTCGTGTCGGCTACCGAGATCAAGGAGGCCGGCTATGATCTTTCTCTAAGCCGCTACAAGGAACGTGTCTATGAGGAGAAGGATTATGACCCGCCTCATGCGATCCTTGGCCGGATGAAGGAGCTTAACGACGAAATTGCTGACGACTTGGCGGAGCTTGAGGACATGCTCGGATGACGTACGCAGTTCAATTGGGCAACATCATTCAGCTTCGAAAAGGCAAGAAGGCGACGGAAGTTCATGACCAGCGCGTCAACGGTGCCATGCCGTACATCCAGATTGACGAAGTGCGCGGAGCAAAACCTCAGAAGTACGCCCATGACGCGAAGGGCGTATCCGTAACGCCAGACGATCTTTGTATTGTCTGGGACGGCGCGAATGCTGGCACTGTAGGATACGGCGTCGACGGCTTGATCGGCAGCACCGTAGCCAGAATGCGTATCAAGACGCCAGAGGAATGGGATACGGAGTTCGTCGGCAGGCTTCTTCAAAGCCGCTTTCGCCAACTTAATGACGAGGCACAGGCCCGCGGAGCCACAATCCCACACGTCGATAAATCGAAGTTGGAAGCAATTGAGCTTCCGCGCATTGATCGATCGGCGCAGCGGCGGATCGCATCAATCCTTGCGAGGGCTGATGGCATCCGGCGAAAGCGCGAGCGCTTGATCGATGAGGCCCAGGACTTCGTGAGGTCTGCCTATTTGCACACGGCCGGACATCTCAACCCGAGCCATGGCGACTGGGAGCCGTTTACGATTGAGGCTCTTGCCGAAGATCGAAAGGGCGCGATCCGATCGGGACCATTCGGCAGTGCGCTGCGTCACAGCGAATTTGTTGATGAGGGCATCGCGGTCCTCGGCATCGACAACGCGGTAAAGAATAAGTTCGCTTGGGCAGAGCGCCGCTTCATCACGTCGTCCAAATACGAGGAACTGCGCCGATACAGGGTTTTCCCGGGTGATGTGATCATCACGATCATGGGCACGACGGGCCGTTCCGCCGTCGTGCCAGACGACATCCCGGAAGCGATCACGACCAAGCACCTTGCTACGATCACCTGCAACAAGGAACTGATCCATCCGGAAGTGCTCTCCTTCGCGATCCATTCCGATCCGCTGATCATCCGCCAGATCAAGTCCTTCAACAAGGGCGCGATCATGGACGGCCTGAACCTCGGAATCATTCGAAAGCTTGAGATCAACCTGCCTCCGATGGAGGAACAGCTTCGATTCGTCCGGATGCTGCGCAAGGCCCGAGCCATCGAGACGCGTTTTCAGACGTCAGAAGGCTCAGGTGAGGACCTTTTCCAGTCTCTTTCACAGCGCGCTTTCCGCGGCGAACTTTGAGGTGCCGCTATGCGCTTGACCCGGATCGAGATTGAGAACTTCAAAGGCATCGGCTCCCGGCAGCGGATCGACCTGCGACCCATAACGCTGCTCTTCGGTCCGAACAGCGCTGGCAAGAGCACGATCCTGCAGGCGCTGCACTACCTGCGCGAAATCCTCGAACGCGGGAACGTCGATCCCGACCGAACGATCGCTGGCGGCCTCATCGACCTCGGAGGTTTCGCGACACTCGTCCATAACCACGAACTCGACCGCACGGTGGCCCTGAAGGTCGTCCTCGACCTCTCGGATGAGCAGGGCTCGGACGGCCTCCCGCTGAACGCCGGCCTCTCGATCGGAGATCCCGAGTTCGCAGAACTGTCGGTGCGTTACCTGGTCGGGGAAAGCGAGGAGTATCGCGACTACGCCATCGTTCAGGAGGTCGGCCTTGAAGTTGACGTCCGCTGGAGTGCGCTCGAGCAAGCGCCCTACGTCTCGCGCCTCGCGATTGAATTGGACGGTGAACCGCTCGCGTCCATCGTGTCGCCGCCATCAGAAGGGCGGGCGCAGCTCACCGACTTCAACTTCAAGCATCCGCTGGTCCAGCAGGCGGTTCATCCGGACGACTACGTGACGGAAGACGAAGCCGAAGAGATGGGCCTGCAATCAGCTGAGGAGCTTGGCATTGAGGAAGACTACTCAGATGTGTTCTTCAACGCGATCTGGGAATTGTCGCGTGAAGTCGCGGCCGACCGTTCGACGCCGAACACCCCAGATGACCAGCTGCGCATCGCCGTGGGCACCGCACACGGCGCACTGCCTCGGCTCGACCATGACCTAATTGTCGATATCCGCGACCCGGACGTAGGAAAACTGGAACTTGAAGGGCGCACGCCGAGGGTGAATGGACTCCGCGCGTTGCTCTCAGAGATGATGCTTGGCCCAGCCCGGCTGGTCCGCGATCACCTGATGCAGATGACCTACATCGGGCCATTACGAGATATCCCAACGCGCAGCTATCGTCCGCAGGTGACCCCAGATGAGACCCGCTGGGCCCATGGTCTCGCGGCTTGGGATCTGCTCTACAACGACCGCCGCGGCGACCTCATGGACGAGGTCAACGCCTGGCTCTCCGGAGAAGAGCGGCTGAGAACCACATACCGGCTGGAGCGGGTGGAATTCAAAGAAATCCCGGTCCCGAGCGCCATGCACCAGATGTTTGAGCGCGGCCTCAACGAGGACGACATCGGCGAGTTGCAGGAGCTTTACCTGAGCCTCGCTACGCGGACAGAGATTGCACTGCGGGACTTTGAGAAGGGTATCCTGGTTGCACCGGGCGACGTGGGCGTCGGCATCTCGCAGATGGTCCCGGTGATCGTCGCTTCATTGCGGAAGCAGGACGGGGTTCTCGGGATCGAACAGCCGGAGCTTCATGTCCATCCAGCCATCCAGGTCGGCATGGGCGACCTGTTCATCAAGGCCGCCGCCGGCGACGAGAATAAGCTTACCTCGGGCAAGACCATGCTCATTGAGACACACAGCGAGCACATCATGCTGCGGCTGCTTCGCCGTGTGCGGGAGCAGACCGAGGACGAGGTTCCGCCCGGCGTGCTCGGACTAACGCCTGACGACCTCTCCGTAATCTACGTCGAGTCTTCCATCGAAGGTGTCCGCTTCCGGCCCCTCCGTGTGAGCCCAGATGGCGATTTCGTCGACCGGTGGCCACACGGCTTCTTCGCAGAACGGGCCGAGGAACTGTTCTGATGCTGTCGGAATACGCTGTAGAGCCTGCAGCCATCGGCGCGGACTGGCGAACCTTCAAGGATCTGATCGACCGGTTCGGTGCTGACAAGGGCCGGCTGATTTCACGACTCCCGACCAAATGGGAGAAGAAGGTCATTCAAGCAGCGAAAGAGGCTGGCGTTCCGGATGTTCGCATGTCAAGCATCGTCGAGCGTTTGCGCGAGTCGAAACATAAGGTCGTCGATTTCAATCGTGTCTATGACTACGAGGTAGACTGGATAAACAACGCCCTGCGAGAGCACGCCACGCGGCCATTCAAAGCAATCATATGCGACTCTGGTAAGGCAACCTGCGCAGAGGCGATGCATCCAGACGATTGCTCCGATGGGCATGCGCTCTTTAGCGCAGTGAGAAGTTGCGACGTGAGGAGAACCGCAGACGAAATTGCTGACGCGCTGAATACTTTCGCTGCAGTCTCTACAGTGGTCGACATCGTCGATCCGTACTTCGATCTCCGGCCAACTGAGGGCAACTATCTCGCCACACTTGTATCTCTGCTTGATCGACTTGGAGGAGGCCCTTGGCAGCCAAAAGTTATCAGAGTTCACTTCCGCGATCATGGTTCTCGCCCCCCACCGGAGCTCGTTGCCCGAGACGGGGCCGTCCAGATCAAAGGACGACTGCCACCAGGCTACTGCTTGGAGCTGTATGCGTGGTCGGAGATCAGGGGCGGCGAAGACTTCCACGACCGCTTCGTTCTGACAGATTTGGGCGGGATTATGATTGGCGCGGGCCTATCCGCAGATGGCCCCACTGAGTCTGCTGCGTTCACCCTCTTGGACTTCGAACACGCTCAGGGCCTTCGCAACAGATTTGCGGACGGATCGACCGCCTATGCGCGCGCAGGATATGCTGTCCGCATCCGTGACGACGGTAGCACCGAGCTGTTCTGAAGGTGAGAGTTCGATCTATGTTCCATCTTCCGGACGCCACTGGAATCGAAGTGTTCAGCCGCACATCGGACAAAATCATTCGGAATCAGATGCTTGCAGCCTCTTCACCAAATTGGCGCAGTCATGAGGTCCAGAGAATATCGGCCCGGAGAGACCACTCCGGGGCCTCCCTGCAGCAGAGCCGGTTAACAGCCCCACCCGCATAACCCTCGAATACAACGGAAAAATCCGGCCGTAGCCGGATCGGGAGAACGCTTTCGCGGGGGCAAGTGGCGGAGGAGGTGGGATTCGAACCCACGGTACGCTTTCACGCACGCCGGTTTTCAAGACCGGTGCATTCGACCACTCTGCCACTCCTCCGGTAGGGCGTCGCCTTAGTGTGCTCCGAGCGATTCTGGAAGTCCCAAGGCGAGCGTGAGAATCCGCCGACCCCGTCGAGAAGGCTTTCACAAGCAGGCTTTGCAAGCTATTGTGCGGTCAAAGAGGGTCCGGACGATCCGGATAATCATGGGCAAGACCGCGGCGCTATCCCCGGCAAGAGGGACGGAAGACCTGATATTTCAACCGGGTCGACAACGCGGGAATGAGGGCAAAATGACAGGCAAGTCACTGAGGTTCAAAAGCAAATTCCTGGCAGCCACCGCGGCGCTCGCCGTTTTGGCAGGCTGTGACGAAAATGGGCAATTCGCATTGGGCGGGAACGGGCGCGACGCGGCCACACCGGAGGCCGCCGCCAATCAGTCGGTGCAATTGGTCGAACGCGACGTCGAAGCGCCTGAAGTTTTCCAGGTGCAGGAACGCGGTCTGTGGGATGGCCGTCCTTCCCTTGGCGGGGTCTGGGTGGCGCATCCTGATGTCACGGATCCCGAGCGGGTCATCATCCGCAACGAGGAGAATGGCAGTTTCGTCATCGGCGCCTTGTTCCGCCGCGAACGCGAAAACCCCGGGCCGCGCCTGCAGGTCTCCTCGGATGCCGCGGCAGCTCTGGAAATGCTGGCCGGGGCTCCGGCCGATTTGCAGGTCACGGCCCTGCGCCGCGAAGAAGTGAGCGAGCCGGAACAGTCTCCAACCGCCGATTTTGGCGCCCCGGACGAGATCAGCGCCGCGCCGCTGGACGCCGAACCCGAGGACGGCGATATGGCTGATCCGATCGCCGGCGCAGCGGCAGCCATCGACGCGGCCGAAGCCGCGACACCTGCGCCTGAAGCTCCCGTCCCGGCGCCAGCGCCGGCCCCGGCTTCGGAGCTGGAAAAGCCCTATGTTCAGATCGGGATCTTCTCGATCGAAGCCAATGCCACGCGCACCGCCGATCGGTTGCGGGGCAACGGCATCGTCCCGACCGTCCTGCAACAGGAAAGCCAGGGCCGCACCTTCTGGCGTGTGATCGTAGGGCCTGCCACCTCGGCGGCAGAGCGCAATGACATTCGCGAGAAAGTGCGTGGAATGGGCTTTACCGACGCCTATTTCGTCACCAACTGATCCGATCTCGTCCGCTACCGAGGATTGCTGCCATGATCCGTCTTGTCTTCAAGCCTGTTATCTTTGCCGCAGCGCTGATTGTGGTCGTGGCGCAGGCAGCCCTTGCGCAGAGTTTCGACACGCGCGCGACGGCTGCCTATGTCTTTGACCAGACCACCGATACGGTGCTTCTGGCCAAGAACGCCGATCAGCCCCTGCCCCCGGCGTCCATGTCCAAGCTCATGACACTCTACATGGCGTTCGAGGCCATCGCGGATGGCCGGCTGACCGTGGATGAACGCCTGCCGGTCAGCCAGCACGCGATGAACTACGGCGGCTCGACCATGTTTCTGGACACCACCGACCGGGTCCGGGTCGAGGACCTGCTGCGCGGCATCGTCGTGCTGTCGGGCAATGACGCTTCGGCCGTGATCGCCGAGGCGCTGTCCATCGACGGCACGGAGTCGGGCTTTGCGCGCATGATGACCGAACGCGCCCAATCGCTAGGCATGGACAATTCGACCTTCACCAATTCCAACGGCTGGCCCGCTGCAGGGCACCGGATGTCGATGCGCGACCTGGGTATCCTGGCGGATCGCCTGATCACCGATTTTCCGACCTTCTACCCGCTTTTCGCCGAAGAACGGTATGAATTCGACGGCCGCGCGCCGCAGAATGTCAGCAACCGCAACCCGCTTCTGGGCCTGGGGATCGGGGCTGACGGGCTCAAGACCGGTCATACCCAGGAAGCGGGCTATGGCCTTGTGGGTAGCGCCAAGCAAGGGGATCGCCGCATCATCTTTGCCATTACGGGGCTGGACACGGCACAGGACCGCGCCGAGGAAGCCGAGAAAATCATCAACTGGGCCTTTCGCCAGTTCGCCGAACGCGACGTGGCCGAGGCCGGCACCCGCATCGCCGAGGCCGAAGTCTGGATGGGCGAAAGCCCCTTCGTTGGTCTGACCCTGAAAGACGACCTGTCGATGCTTGTCCCGGTCACCGGCGGTGACAACATCGAGGCCGAAGTGGTCTATACCGGCCCGGTGGAGGCGCCGATCACGACCGGCGACGAGATCGCGGAGCTTGTGATCCGGCTGGATGGTTTGCCCGAAACCCGCGCCCGACTGGTGGCCGACGGCGATGTCGCACGGGGTGGATTTACCTCGCGGCTACGGGTCGCCGCGGACGTGCTTTCGGCCAAGTTCCTTGACAAGGACGGGACCGGGGCCGAGGAAGGAAGCTGATTTTTCAGCAGCTTCAGGCAGCAGCCCAGTATGTTCATCACCTTCGAAGGCATTGACGGATCCGGCAAGTCCACGCAGGCCCGGATGCTGGCCGAGCGCCTTCCCGATGCCGTCCTGACCCGCGAACCCGGTGGCAGCCCAGGAGCCGAGGAAATCCGGCAATTGCTGCTGACGGGCGATCCCGACCGCTGGTCGGCGGAGACCGAGATCCTGCTGTTCACCGCGGCCCGGCGCGATCATCTGGAGAAGACCATCCGGCCCGCCCTCGAGGCCGGGCGCACGGTCATCTGCGACAGGTTCGCGGATTCCACCCGCATCTACCAGGGCGCCACGCGCGGCGATCTGCGGGCGACCGTGGACCGGCTGCATGATCTGATGATCGGCCGCGAACCCGACCTGACCTTCGTCATCGACATGGACCCGTCCGTGGCGCTTGAACGCGGGCTGGCCCGCGGGTCGGGCGAGGACCGGTTCGAGGATTTCGGGCTGGGCTTCCAGGAAACCTTGCGCCACGGCTTCCTGCAACTGGCCCATGACCATGCCGACCGCTGCGTCGTGATCGAGGGCAACCGCGCCCCCGAAGCAGTCGCCGCCGAGGTCGCCGCGCAGCTGGCCGCGCGCGAGGTGGCCTGATGGCCACCGCCCCCGAGGACCGCCCCCTGCCCGACCAGATCGACGGCGCACCGCATCCGCGCGAAACGCCGATGCTGATCGGCCAGGACGCGGCACAGGCGGGTTTCCTCGACAGTTTCAACACCGGGCGGCTGCATTCGGGCTGGCTGATCACCGGGCCGCGCGGCGTCGGCAAGGCGACGCTGGCCTGGAAGATCGCCGGTTTTCTGCTGGCGCAACCCATCGAAGAGGCGGGCGGCGGCCTATTTGGGGATGCGCCCCCTGCCCCGGACCGGCTGGACGTTGACCCGGATCACCCCGACATGCGGCTACTTGCGTCTGGCGCGCATCCGCGCCTGTTCGTGCTGCGCCGGGGCTGGGATGAAAAGGCTGACCGCCTGCGCGCACAGATTACCGTGGAAGAGGTTCGCAAACTACGTGGATTCTTCGCCATGTCCGCCGCCGATGGCGGCCGCCGGGTGGTGATCGTGGATGCCGCGGACGAGATGAACGTGAACGCCGCCAATGCTATCCTGAAGCTGCTGGAAGAGCCGCCCGAGGGGGCGACGATCCTCATGGTGGCGCATCAGCCCTCGCGGCTCTTGCCGACGATCCGGTCGCGGTGCCGGGAATTGCGCTGCGGGCTGCTGGGGCCCGATGACATGGCAACCGCGCTGACCCAGGCCGGGTGCCAGACCGACGCGCCCGACGCCCTGGTGGCACTGACCGGGGGATCGGTGGGCGAGGCGATCCGACTGGTCAACCTCGACGGCCTTGCGCTCTACGGCGAATTGATCTCGGTGCTCGAGGGCCTGCCGGGCTTTGACCGGCCCCGCGCGATCAAGCTGGCCGAAAGCTGCACCGGCCGCAACAGCGAAACGCGGTTCGCCTTGATGCTGGACCTGATCGACCGATTCCTGTCGCGCACGGCGCGCGCGGGGCTTGCCGGGCCACCCGCATCACAGGGCGCGGCTGGAGAGGCGCGGCTGCTCGCCCGCCTGTCGCCACATGACCGCGCCGCCCGCGCCTGGGCGGACCTTGCGCAAGAAGTCAGCGACCGGACCCGTCACGGCAAGGCCGTCAACCTTGACCCTGCCCTGCTGGTCCTAGATACCCTGTTCAGGATCGAGCAGACGGCACAGCACAGTGCCGCGACCACCACCACAGCCTGACGGGGTGACATGACCGAGGCCCGGATCGTCGACAGCCATTGCCATCTGGATTTTCCCGATTTCGACGGGGAGTTGCCGGACGTGATCGCCCGTGCCCAACACGCGGGCGTGGAGCGCATGGTGTCCATCTGCACACGGCTGCGCAACGAACCACAGGTGCGCGCCATCGCCGAGGCCTATGCACCCGTCTTCTACGCCGCCGGCACCCACCCGATGAGCGCGGCTGACGAACCGCTGGCAACGGTGGACGCGCTGGTCGCCCTGGCCAAGCATCCGAAATTCGTAGGCATCGGGGAAACCGGGCTGGACTACCATTACACCGCCGAGAGCGCCGAACTGCAGAAGCAATCTCTGCGCATCCATATCGACGCGGCGCGCGAGACCGGTTTGCCACTGATCATCCATGCCCGCGACGCGGACGCGGACATGGAAACGATCCTGCGCGAGGGGATGGCGAACGGTGCCTATACCTGCGTCATGCACTGCTACTCTTCGGGGCCGGAGCTGGCGCGCGCGGCGCTCGATATGGGATTCTACCTGTCCATGTCCGGCATCGCGACCTTCCCCAAGTCGCAAGAGGTGCGAGATATCTTTGCTGCTGCCCCGGTGGACCGGGTGCTGGTCGAAACCGACAGCCCCTACCTTGCCCCGCCACCAAATCGCGGCAAGCGCAACGAGCCGGCCTATACCGCCCATACCGCCAAGGTCGGGGCCGAGGTCTTCGGCATGGACTATGCCAACTTCGCCCGGCAGACGACCGAGAATTTCGACCGGCTGTTCCGGAAAGCCGCCCAATGGCAGGCGGTCGCCTGATGTCTGAGATCACGCTGCGCATATTGGGATGCGGCTCCTCTGGCGGTGTGCCGCGGCTGGGCGGGCACTGGGGCGATTGTGATCCCGAAAATCCCAAGAACCGCCGCACCCGCTGCTCGCTGCTGGTCAGCCGTGACGGGCCGGAGGGCACAACCCGCGTGCTGATCGACACCTCGCCCGACCTGCGCCACCAGTTGCTGGAGGCCGGCGTGGGCCAGCTGGATGCCGTGCTTTACACCCATTCCCATGCGGACCACGTGCATGGGCTCGATGACCTGCGCATGATCGTCTTCAACATGCGTCGGCAGCTGGATGTCTGGGCCGATGGCGATACCGGCGAACAGCTGCTATCGCGCTTCGGTTATGCCTTCGTTCAGCCCGAAGGCTCGCCCTACCCGCCGATCTGCAACCTGCACACCATCAAGGGCGACGTGACGATCGACGGCGCGGGCGGCCCGATCACCTTTACCCCCTTCGAGGTCGATCACGGCTCGATCGAGGCGCTCGGGTTCCGCATCGGCGATGCCGCCTACCTGCCCGATGTGGCGCAGATTCCCGATGCCGCCTGGCCGGTTCTGGAGGGGCTGGACCTATGGATTCTCGACGCGCTGCGCCGCGACCCGCACCCGACCCATTCGCACCTGGCCCAGAGCCTCGACTGGATCGCGCGGGCTGAACCGAAACAAGCGGTGCTCACCAACATGCATATCGACCTCGACTGGGACACCGTCGCCGCCGAGACCCCGGATAACGTCACCCCCGCCTATGACGGGATGACCCTGTCCATCCGGGCCTGACGGCCATGGGCACGCTGGCCACAGTCATTCTGCCGGTCTTCCTGGTGGTCGGGGTCGGCTATTTCGCCCGCTGGCGGCGGATCATCGGGGACGAGGGCATCGACGGGCTGATGTATTTCGCCCAGAACTTCGCCATCCCGATGTTGCTGTTCCGGGCGATCTCGACGCTGGACCTCGGCCAACACTTCAACTGGCCCCTCTTGCTGGCTTTCTATAGCGGCGCGGTGGCCGGTTTTGGCGTGGGGCTTGCCGCCGGGCGCGTCCTGTTCCGGCGCAGTTGGTCCGAGGCCATCGCCATCGGCTTTGTCGGCATGTTTTCCAACTCCGTCCTGCTGGGCCTGCCGATCACCGAACTGGCCTATGGTAGTGCGGCGCTGACCACCAATTACGCCATCATCGCGATCCACTCTCCGTTTTGCTATACCGTCGGCATCGTCGCGATGGAGCTGGCACGGGCGGATGGCACCCCGGCCAGGGCCCTGCCCGCGAAGATGGTCAAGGCAGTCTTCTCCAATACGCTGGTCATCGGGATCACCTTGGGCTTTGTCGTCAATCTGGGGCAAATACCCCTGCCCGGCGTGCTGACCGATGCCATCGACCTGATCGTGCGGGCGGGCATCCCGGTGGCGCTGTTCGGCCTCGGCGGGGTGTTGTTCCACTACCGGCCAGCGGGCGACATGCGGGCGATCCTGTTCATTTGCGCAGTCTCGCTGGTCATGCATCCGGCCATCACCTGGGGATTGGGTCAGGCCCTTGGCCTTTCGACCGAGGCGTTGCGCTCTGCCGTCGTGACCGGAGCCATGGCACCGGGCGTCAATGCCTATCTCTTCGCCAACATGTACGGGGTCGCCAAACGCGTTACGGCCTCGGCGGTTCTGATCGGGACTGGTCTTACGATCGTAACCGCAACGTTCTGGCTGTCGATCCTGCCCTGAACGAAAAAGGCCGCCCCGAGGGGCGGCCTTTGGAAGAGCGTTCGCCTTGCACTTAACCCGGGCTCATCCCGCGCAACCGTTCGGAGCGGCGGCGCAGCAGTTCCACCGTGGTCAGCAGGCAGACCGAAATCGTGACGAGGATCGTCGCCGCCGCCAGGATGGTGGGGCTGATCTGCTCTCGCAGGCCGGTAAACATCTGCCAGGGCAGGGTCTGCTGCTGTGCAGAACCCACGAAGAGCACGACAACCACCTCGTCGAAGGACGTGATAAAGGCGAAGAGCCCGCCCGAAATGACACCCGGCAGGATCAAAGGCATTTGCACCCGGAAAAAGGTGGTCACGGGATTGGCGCCCATATTCGCCGCAGCGCGGGTCAGGGACTTGTCGAAGCCGACCAACGTGGCGGTCACAGTGATGATGACAAAGGGCACGCCCAACACGGCATGGGCAAGGATCACCTTGAGATAGCCGACGAAGTTCTGGTTGAGGCCCAGGTTGGCCTGAAGCCAGTTACCAAGCGGCGCATAGAAGAAGAACATACCGGTGGCCGAGATGATCAGCGGGACGATCATCGGCGAGATCATGATCGCCATGATCGCCTGCCGGCCCGGAACATGTGTCTGCGACAGGCCGATCGCCGCAAGGGTGCCGAGGCTCACCGAGATCAGCGTGGCAAAGGGCGCGATGATCAGCGAGTTCTTGAGCGGCGTCATCCATTCAGCGCCCGACACGCCCCACATCTTGCCCACGACGACACCGATCAGCGTGCCGATGATCGCAAAGACCACGATCTTGCGGACGCTGCGTTCGGCATTGGGCAGCAATTGCACCAGCCCCCCGATCACAGCACCGACAACAGCGCCATAAAGCAGCCCCTGAAGCGGATGCCCCCCGCCGCTGAAGAAGTCGCGGTAATGCTTGAGGCTGTAGCCCTCGGCCTTGAAGGCCAGCATTTCCGGCGTGAAGGTAAAGAAGTTCTGCGCGTTGAAGCTGAGCCACATGACCGGGATCAGCGGCGCGATCAGGAAGAAAAAGACGAAGGCGCAGATGAACAGGAACACGTTGTGCCAGAGCGTCTGCCCGGCGGTGTAGTAAATCGGCACCCCGGCACGATACTGCCCCGAGCCGATCCAGACGGCGAACCAGCCCATCGACAGGCCCACGACGGCCCCGCCGATCAGACCACCGACGCCACCGAAAACCAGTCCGACAAGGCCGAACAACGCCGCCGTTCCCCAGGCCGCCTTCCGTCTGTTCAGCTTTGGTGCTTTCGCCAACGCCGCGGCCAGAACCGCCCCGACCAGGGCGCCGATCACGAAGCCAAGCCCCGGCTGACCGAAGATGTTGCCGGTGATGAAGCCGAAGCAGCCCCCCAGCACCGCCACGATGGGCATGGTAAAGGTAAGAAGCGACGGGCGCCCCACGTTCACGGTCAAGGCACTCATGGTCTCAGCCCCCCAGTTTCACGTTGTCGATGCCCACGATCCGGTCGTAGAGCCAGTAGAGGACCAGGACCACCACCAGCAGGATCGAGCCCAGGGCGGCCGCGAGGCCCCAGTTGAGCGAGCTGGAAATGTGGTATGCGATCCGGTTCGAGATGAAGACACCATCGGTGCCACCGACGATCTCGGGCGTGATGTAGTAGCCGATCGACAGGATGAACACGAGGATCGAGCCGGCGCCGATCCCAGGCACGGATTGCGGGAAGTAGACGCGCCAGAAAGCCACGAAATTCGTCGCCCCCAGGGATTTTGCCGCCCGCAGGTAGGACGGGTCGATCGTCTTCATCACCGAGTAGAGCGGCAGGATCATGAAGGGCAGCAGGATATGCGTCATCGCGATGATCGTGCCGGTCTGGTTGTTCATCAGGATCAATCGGTTGGCATCATCCACGAAGCCAAGCCACACGAGGATCTCGTTGATCACGCCCTGTTGTTGCAGCAGCACCTTCCAGGCCGATGTCCGCACCAAGAGCGAGGTCCAGAAAGGCAGAAGCACCAGGATCATCAGCACGTTGGCGGTGCGCAGCGGCAGGTTCGCCAGCAGCCACGCCACCGGGTATCCCAGCAGGATGCACGACCCGGTGATGACCAGCGACATGAACAGTGTTCGGTTGAACAGCTTGATATAGAGTTGCCGGTCCTCGGGTTGCGCGGTCACGCCCTCGGCGCTCAGCTTCAGGTCGACCGCTGTCAGGAAATATCCCGAGGTGAAGCGCGGCGAATAGACGGCAATCGTGTCCCAGACCTCGGGGTCCAGCCAGTCCTCGTCCATCTCGGCGAAGGCTTCACGGAAACCGATCTGAGGCAGCTGGTCCATGTTGGCCACTGCAGCCTGGAGCTGTTCGGCACCGGGGCCGTCATACGCGGCGATCGCGGCGGCGGTTTCGGGGTTGCGCAGGTCCATCCCCAGCGCTCCGTAGACCGCTTCCCAGGGTTCTTCCTCCGCGACGACATCCTCGTCCTCGATGGCGGCCCAAATGGCCCAATCGGTGTAGGCAGTGGTTGTCCAGGGCAGCATGTCGATCATCGCCGAGGACGGAACGAAACCGACATCCCCGTCCATACCGCCACCGATCTGTGCATTCCACATGTCGCGGCGTTCTTCCAGAAGGCCCTCGCCCCCTTCGCCGTTCATCATGGAATACCAGAAATCGGCTTCTTCGAAGGCCGGATCGATCTCTTCCAGCGGGTCCTGGTAGGTCTCACCGATATCGTCGAGACGACGTCCCGAGGTGCGGAACAACGAGGAAAGCCCGGTCTGTTCATAGTTCAGACGGGTGCCGAGCTTGGTGTGCTCCTTGGCCTCGGACGCGTTGAAGAGGTCGATGAAAAGATGCTGAAAGACCAGTTCGTCGGGCGCTTCGCCGGTGCCGGCTTCCCAGTCCTGGATCGCGGCGACCGTGCCCGGCATCGTGTCCGATACGATCTGGTTCTCGACCGACCGGAACAGCATCGACAGGATCGGGATGATGAAGGTCAGGACGACAAAGAGAAGGAGCGGCGCGATCAGGGCCAAGGCGCGCATCTTCTCTCGTCTGAGGGCGCGGGCCAGGCTTTGCTTCAGCGGCGAGCCATCCGCGGCCAGCACCGGGCCGGTATCTGTGCTATCACTCATCGTTTCCCCGTCGGTCTGCCGGATTTCCGGTCTGTTATTCAAAAGGTCCAAACGAATTGGAGGTGGAGGGGCCGGGAGACCGGCCCCTCCGAAAGGTCAGCTCTTACTGAGCCAGCCAAGCCTGGAACTTGGCGTCGATGTCGTCACGGTAGTCCGCCCAGAACTCGTAGTTGTAGAGGAACGTGTTCTTGGAGTTCTCCGGATCGGTCGGCATGTGCGGCGCCATTTCGATGCCGAGTTCAGCATGGGTGCTGACCAGCGGAGCCGAGGAGGCACGGGCCGGACCGTAGGAGATGTACTTGGCCTGATCCGCAAGACGCTGGGTGTCGGTGGCGAAGTAGAGGAAGTCTTCCACGCGGGCCAGACGCTCGTCGGACAGACCAGTCGGGATGATCCAGCCGTCAAGGTCGAAGACCTGCGCGTCCCACATCATGCCGATCGGTTGATTCTGCTCCACGATGGCCGAGAACAGGCGACCGTTGTAGGTCGAGCCCATGAACACCTCGCCGTCAGCCAGAAGCTGCGGCGTGTCGGCGCCTGCGGACCACCAGATCACGCTGTCCTTGATGGTGTCGAGCTTGGCAAGCGCCTGATCCTGGCCTTCGTCGGTGGCCAGCACGTCATAGACGTCTTCCTTGGCGACACCGTCGCAAAGCAGGGCCCATTCCATGTTGTTGATCGGGCGCTGTTCCAGCGACCGCATGCCCGGATAGGTCTCGGTGTCGAAGACGTCGCAGATGTCGTCCGGCGCATCGACGCCCTCAGGCACCATGTCCGTGCGATAGCCGAAGGTGGTCGAATAGACGATCTGCGGAATGAAGCAGTCGCTGACGATCAGGTCACCGAAATCATCGCTGGCATCGGTGCCATCGGGCGCGGGCGCCAGAAGCTCGTCATGGTCGACTTCCATCGCGAGGCCTTCGTCGCACAGGCGCAGCGCGTCGGCGGCAACCACGTCGACCAGGTCCCAGGTGATGTTACCGGCCTCGTTCATGGCGCGCAGCTTGGCCACGGCCTCGTTGGAGGATTCATCCCAGGTGATCGACACCTCGGGGTTCATTTCCATGTAGGGCTCGGCATAGGCATTGATCTGGGACTGCTGATAGGCGCCGCCCCAGCTGACCATGGTCACGTCATCGGCCATGTCCTGGGCGCCGGCCATTGAGCCAGCAGCACACAGAGCGGTGGTCGCGGTAAGGGTCTTGAGAAGTTTCATTTCATACTCCCGTATAGTTCCCGGTTTCTTTTTGCACATAGGAACGGCAACCGGGCCTGGGCCGCTCCTTACTCGACATGCGCCAGACGCATCAGGCGTCAAGCGCACGACAATCTTCAGCCAGCCAGCCGATCTTGATCTTCTCGCCGGGCTGGAGGCGTTGCTGGTCAGGGGCGTTGCGGGTCTTGATGATGAACTCATCATTACCGGCAACACGCAGCCGCGTGCGGAAAATGTCACCCATGTAGATGAATTCCAGCACCTCCGCATCCAGGGTATGCGCCCCTTCCTGAAGGCGGTCCTGATTGTATTCCACCCGTTCGGGGCGAATCGAAACCTGGGTTCGGTCGCCGACCTTGTCGACATTGACCGGCTTGGCGTCGATGATCTCGCCATCGTCGAGTTCAACGATGCAGGTCTCGCCCTTGAGCTCCTTGACCGTGCCCTCCAGCGTATTGTTCTCGCCGATGAACTGGGCAACGAAGCTGTTTTCGGGGCTTTCGTAAAGCTGGTCCGGCGGGGCCAACTGCTGAATGCGGCCATCGTCGAACACGGCCACGCGGTCCGACATGGTCAGGGCCTCGGTCTGGTCGTGGGTCACGTAGACCGTGGTGATCCCGAGGTTATGCGCCAGGTGCGTGATCTCGAACTGCATCTTTTCGCGCAGCTGCTTGTCCAGCGCGCCCAATGGCTCGTCCATCAGCACCAGCTCGGGCTCGAAAACCAGAGCGCGGGCCAGCGCGACCCGTTGCTGCTGGCCACCCGAAAGCTGCGCCGGGCGGCGGCCACCGAAATTCCCCATCTCGACCATATCGAGGGCGCGCTTGATCTTTTCCTCGCGCTCGGACTTGCCCATGCCCCTCACTTCCAGCGGGAAGGACAGGTTTTCCGCGATCGTCATGTGCGGGAACAGCGCATAGTTCTGGAACACCATGCCGATCCCGCGCTTGTGCGGCGGAATGTCATTGATCGACATGCCTCCCAGCCGGATATCGCCATGTGTCGCGGTCTCGAAGCCCGCCAGCATCATGAGGCAAGTGGTCTTGCCCGATCCCGACGGCCCAAGCATCGTCAGGAATTCGCCGCGTGGCATTGAGAGGTTGAGGTCCTTCACGACGAGCGTTTCGCCATCGTAACTTTTCTGCACACGTTCAAATTCAACGAACGCGTCGTTGGATGCTCCATCGGCCAAGCCGTGTCTCCCTGTTTCTTGACAGCTTGTCGCTGCCCTTACGTTGAGTGACTAAACCAAGCCGGGGCATGGATTGCAACGAATTAGATGAACAGGCCACGAAACCGCGACGATTCACGCGTTTTCGACCGATTTTGACCTGACGCGTGCACTTTTTTCCGGCGGTTTGCACCGATAACCATCCATTTTCCTGCAAGACATGACTGCGCAAGAATCGTTCGGAAGGTCATTTCCGCGACGCTTTCGCCCCTGTGCCACCTTCCGCAGTTCCCTCCCTCGTCTATTGAAAGACGACGATTCCGACGCCGGCCGCGACCAATCCGACCCCCAGTGGCAGAGTAAGAAACGCGCCGATGCGTGGTAGTTTCTCCAGGGTCATCAGAACCATTGCCAGCCCCATGAAACCCAGGTTCATCGTCCCGCCCACGAAGCCGAGCAGCATCAGCGCCCAGCAACACCCGACGCAATCCAGCCCCATTCGCAGCCCATTGCGCCATGGCCCCTCTGACCAGTGCTGCATGAAGAACGGCAGGGGCGCGCGGCAGCGGCTCAGGCACGCGGCCTTCAGAGCGGAAAACTGGTACAGTCCCGCCCCGACCAGAAGGCCGGCGCTCAACCAGACTGAAAGACTCACGCCCAAACCACTGACCATACCCGCGCGGTAAAGACCCACCTGCAACAGGGCCGCGGCGAGCGAGAAACCGGCCCAGGCGGTCAGGAACCCCCCGACCAGCCGCCAGAAGCCGCGCATGTCGCTGTCGGGCAAGTCGTCATAGGTGGCGAATGCCGGCAAGGCCGTGGGCAGCATCATGGCCGCACTCATCAAGGCCCACATCAAGATCACTGGCCAAAGTCCCGAGGCCCCCATGGCCCCACCGCAAAGCAATTCGACCAGGGAAACGCCATAGGTGCCTTCCAAGCCCCGCAAGGCCGGCGGGATCGCCATGGTGAACAGCACCGCCCAGCAAGAAAGCAGCAGGCCGAAAAAGCCGAGCCAATGCCAGGTTCCAAGGGAGCGGATGCGCGAAGCGAGCACGAGCGGAAACCTCCTGCCGGGACGGGATCAGCGGCAAGGATGCCTCAGCCCCCCGGGCAAGACAAACACAATCGGCCCGCGGCACAGCTGCGCGTAGGTTTCATCAATGGAGAGGAGAATGGTGCGGTCGAGAAGACTCGAACTTCCACGGGTGTTACCCCACAGCGACCTCAACGCTGCGCGTCTACCAATTCCGCCACGACCGCACTGTCTGAGGCTTGGTGAGCGGGTCTTTAGACAAAGCCGGTCTGCACCTCAAGCACAAAATCCGGCCTGCAATCGCGAATTGCGACCCTACGGGAAATGGGGCAAAAGACCGTGGGCCGGCAATGACGGGGCCACGGGGCACCGAAGCGGGGCACGAGAATGGTGGAATGGATCACGACACCCGGTTTGACCGGCTATGACGAGGCCGTGCGCTTCATGGAGGAGCGCGCCTCGGCCATTGCCAACGGGACAGCAGACGAATGTATCTGGCTGGTCGAACATCCGCCGCTCTACACCGCCGGAACCAGCGCCAAGCCGGCCGACCTCGTCGATCCCGACCGCTTTCCGGTCCACGAGACCAAGCGCGGGGGGCAATACACTTATCACGGTCCCGGTCAGCGCGTGGCCTATGTCATGTTGAATGTCGGGAACCGGGGCCGCGACGTGCGCTGCTTCGTGCGTGACCTTGAAAACTGGGTCATCGCGACCCTGGCCGAGTTCAACATCAAGGGCGAGATTCGGCCCGGCCGTGTCGGCGTCTGGGTCGAGCGCCCCGAAAAACCTCCCCTGGCCGATGGCAGCCCCCGTGAGGACAAGATCGCCGCTATCGGCATCCGCCTGCGCAAATGGGTCAGCTTTCATGGGATCAGCATCAATGTCGAACCCGACCTGGACCATTTCACAGGCATCGTGCCCTGCGGCATTTCAGATCACGGCGTCACGTCCCTGGTGGATCTTGGCCTGCCGGTGACGATGGATGATCTCGACGTGGCATTGCGGCGCAGTTTCGATGCGGTGATGGGCGATTGATCGCGCCCCCCGCCCCGGCACGGCGACGGAAGACCCCGTCCCGATCCGGGCGTTCGTCCATAGCCACACCGGGCGTTGTATTTTTCTTGTTACCGCTTTGTCGCCTTTCTGAAACGCGCGCTGCTTAGCGTCCGCATTGGAACGATTCCAACCGCTGCTTTCAGGAGAGACCGATGAAAGATATCGACACCGTCAACATGTCCGCTGACGACTGGGACGAACAGAATTTCCCGCGCCCCGATGCCAACGAGTTCGACGAGGTCGTCGAACGCGCCATCTCGCGCCGTGGCTTCCTGGGGGGCGTGCTGGCCTTTGGCTCGGGTGCCGCCGTCATGGGCACCGGCCTGCTGGGCACCACCTCGGCTCAGGCCCAAGCCGCCGCCAACCGCTTTCCCTTTACCCCGATCGACATCCAGACCGATTTCGACGTCCATGTCCCCGAAGGCTATAATTGGAAGGTTCTGGCCCGCTGGGGCGACGCGCTGATGCCCGAGGCCGAAGGTTACGACATCACAGAGGGCGGCCCGGTCGCCGGGTCCGACATGGTGTTCGGCGAAAACACCGACGGCATGGAAACCTTCACCTTCCGGGGCCACCAACTGATTGCGATCAACCATGAATACACGAACCGTGGCACCAACCTCCCCGCAGGCCAGGACGGAACGCCCGCAAACGCAGACGACGTGCGCAAGTTGCAAAACCTGCAAGGCGTCACGGTCATGGAAGTTCGCGAATCCGACAACGGATGGTCCATCGTCACCGACAGCCCCTTCAACCGCCGCATCCACCACAACACGCCGATGAAGATCGTCGGCCCCGCCGCCGGTCACGACCTGCTCAAGACCGAGGCCGACCCAACCGGCACCGAAAGCCTTGGCACGTTCAACAATTGCGGTTCGGGCAAAACGCCGTGGGGCACCTACCTGACCTGTGAAGAGAACTTCAACGGCTATTTCGGGTCCACCGAAGAGGCGCAGGACCAGAAACCCAACGCGCTGGTCGACGGATATGCACGCTACGGGATCGGCGCCGATGGCTGGGGTTACGATTACCACAAGTGGGATGCCCGCTTCGACACCTCCAAGAACCCCAACGAGCCGCACCGCGCCGGCTGGGTGGTCGAGATCGACCCGACCGACCCGACCAGCACCCCGGTCAAGCACACCGGCCTGGGCCGCTTCAAGCACGAGAATGCCGAGGTCGTTCTGGCCCCCGACGGGCGCGTGGTCGTCTACATGGGCGACGACGAGCGCGGTGAATTCCTCTACCGGTTCGTGTCCAACGGCACCTACCAGCCCGGTGGCTCGACCGAGGGTCTGCTGGATGACGGCACGCTCTACGTGGCCAAGTTCAACGACGACCAGACCGGCGAGTGGCTGGCCCTGACCCCGGAAACCACAGGCATGGGCGCGGCCGATATCCTGATCTTCGCCCGCATGGCCGGCTCTGCCGTCGGCGCGACCACGATGGACCGCCCCGAATGGATCTCGGCCAACCCGCATGCGGTCGAGGCCTATTGCTGCCTGACCAACAACCGCAACCGTGGCGTCAAGCCAAATGCCGGCGGCGACGACACCCCCGTCAACGGCCCCAACCCGCGCGAGACCAACCATTACGGCCAGATCGTGCGCTGGAAGCCCCATAACGATGACCACGCAGCCGATACTTTCGACTGGGATCTCTACGTGATGGCAGGCAACCCGACCGTATATGACAACATCTATGGCGGGTCCTCGAACATCACGCCGGGCAACATGTTCAACTCGCCCGACGGGATGGCCTTTGACAGCAATGGCCTTGTCTGGATCCAGACCGACGGGGACGACGACAACGAAGGCGACTTCGAGGGCATGGGCAACAACCAGATGCTGGTCGGGGACCCTGTGACCGGCGAGATCGCCCGCTTCCTGACGGGCCCGAACGGATCCGAGGTCACCGGCCTGGCCTGGTCTGCCGACCGCCGTTCGATGTTCGTCGGTATCCAGCATCCGGGCGGTTCCTGGCCTGATGGCGAAGGGCTGCCGCGCTCCTCGGTGATCGTGGTCAAGCGCGACGATAACGGCGTTGTGGGCTGAGCGGGCTGACCTGCCATAAAACAAAGCGCGCAACGGGCCACCCTGACCGGGTGGCCCGTTTGCCATTGCGCGGGCAGCCGGGGGCCGCCCACCCCACTTGCCGGGCAACGGCAATCCTGTTCCCCGTGATTTGATCTGCGTCAACGCACGGCGCGCCACGATTCGTCATAGAGCCTTCAAAATCGCGAAACTGCGCCATTTTTACCCATGCAATCTGTTGCATGGGTTGTTGCCTCGTTCCCGTGACCGCTCTAGAACCAACTTCGGAAGGGGGAGTCCGTCGTGACTCGTCCGCAAGGAGCTTACGCAGAGGAGAGCCACATGGCAGACGCCGCCATTCACGGCCACGAGCACGAGGACAACCGGGGGTTCTTCACCCGCTGGTTCATGTCCACGAACCACAAGGATATCGGCATTCTTTACCTTTGGGTGTCCGGTATCGTCGGGTTCATCTCGGTGGCCTTCACCGTTTACATGCGCCTGGAGCTGATGGAGCCCGGCGTGCAATACATGTGTCTTGAAGGTGCGCGTTTCACCGCCGCCGCGGCCGGGGAATGCACGCCCAACGGGCACCTGTGGAACGTGATGATCACCTATCACGGCGTTCT
Source organism: Salibaculum griseiflavum (assembly GCF_003129565.1). Taxonomy (GTDB): domain Bacteria; phylum Pseudomonadota; class Alphaproteobacteria; order Rhodobacterales; family Rhodobacteraceae; genus Salibaculum; species Salibaculum griseiflavum. The sequence goes on along the minus strand of NZ_QETF01000018.1, from coordinate 14,523 downwards.
GATGATGTTCTTCGTCGTGATTCCGGCACTCTTCGGCGGCTTCGGCAACTACCTGATGCCGCTGCAGATCGGTGCGCCGGACATGGCGTTCCCCCGTATGAACAACCTGTCCTTCTGGACGTTCGTGGCCGGTGTGTCGCTTGGCGTCGCCTCGCTCCTGGCCCCTGGTGGCAACGGTCAGCTCGGCTCGGGCGTGGGCTGGGTTCTCTACCCGCCGCTGTCGACGAACGAGGCTGGCATCTCGATGGACCTTGCCATCTTCGCCGTTCACGTTTCGGGCGCCAGCTCGATCCTTGGCGCGATCAACATGATCACCACCTTCCTGAACATGCGCGCCCCGGGCATGACCCTGCACAAGGTGCCGCTGTTCTCGTGGTCGATCTTCGTGACCGCGTGGCTGATCCTGCTGGCCTTGCCGGTCCTGGCCGGCGCGATCACCATGCTGCTGATGGACCGCAATTTCGGCACGACCTTCTTCGATCCGGCCGGTGGCGGTGACCCTGTGCTCTACCAGCACATCCTGTGGTTCTTCGGTCACCCCGAAGTCTACATCATCATCATCCCCGCCTTCGGCATCATCAGCCACGTGATCGCCACGTTCAGCCGCAAGCCGATCTTCGGCTACCTGCCCATGGTCTACGCCATGGTCGCCATCGGCGTGCTGGGCTTCGTCGTCTGGGCGCACCACATGTACACCGTCGGCATGTCGCTGACCCAGCAGAGCTACTTCATGCTGGCGACGATGGTGATCGCGGTGCCCACCGGCGTGAAGATCTTCAGCTGGATCGCGACCATGTGGGGCGGCTCGATCGAGTTCAAGACGCCCATGGTCTGGGCCTTCGGCTTCCTCTTCCTGTTCACGGTCGGTGGCGTCACCGGTATCGTGCTCAGCCAGGCCGGCGTGGACCGGGCCTATCACGATACCTACTATGTCGTGGCCCACTTCCACTACGTGATGAGCCTTGGCGCCGTCTTCGGCATCTTCGCAGGGATCTATTTCTACATGCCCAAGTTCACGGGCAAGAAATTCCCCGAATGGGTCGGACAGCTGCATTTCTGGGCCATGTTCATCGGTGCGAACCTGACCTTCTTCCCGCAGCACTTCCTGGGCCGCCAGGGCATGCCGCGCCGCTACATTGACTACCCGGAGGCCTTCGCCACCTGGAACTATGTCAGCTCGATCGGTGCCTTCATCGCCTTCGCGTCCTTCCTGTTCTTCATCGTGATGCTGTTCAAACTGCTGCTGAGCCCGAAGAACGCCACGGAAAACAACCCGTGGAACGAATGGGCCGACACGCTGGAATGGACCCTGCCCTCGCCGCCGCCGGAGCACACCTTCGAGACGCTCCCCAAGCAGGAGGAATGGGACAAAGGCCACGCCCACTAGGGGGCCACACCTGAACCGCTTCAAGGGCCCCGGAATTCCGGGGCCCTTTTCCTTTGCCATCCCCGGATTAGCTACCGCTTGGTCAGCCACCAGAATTCTGGAATTTTTGGGCATGCCCTACGAATGGACCACCCCCGACGGGCCCGACGGGCCCAAGGCCGAGTTGCATCTCTGGCCTTACCGGTCACTGCTGCGGCGGGACTTCGTCATCTTCATCTCGCTGACCGCCGCGCTGGTGCTGGTGCCGCTTATGGCGGTGATCGGTTCCCCCGTGCTTTGGGGGATTCTGCCGTTCATCCTCTTGATGCTTGCAGGTATCTGGTGGGGGCTGTCCCGATCCTACAAGGATGGTGAGATCGTCGAAGAGCTGCGCCTCTGGCCCGACCGCATCGAACTGGACCGTCACGATCGCAAGAGCGGGCACCGGACCTGGGCCGCAAACCCCTATTGGGTGCAGGTCAAGATGCGCCAGGACGGGCCGGTGCCGAATTACGTGACGCTCAAGGGCGAGGGGCGCGAAGTGGAAATCGGCGCCTTCCTCTCGGAAGAGGAACGCGCCGCGCTTTATGACGAATTATTGGGGCGATTGGCCCGATTGGCCGCAACGCCGGGCGAGGCGCCCTAGCCAAGCTTATCCTTCACCATGGGACCAACTTTGCCGAAATCCATCTGGCCGGTGTATTTCGACTTGAGCGCCCCCATGACTTTGCCCATGTCCCGCAGGCTTTCAGCCCCCACATCGGCAATGGCCTTCTCGACCACCTTGGCGATGGCGTCATCATCCAGCTGTTGAGGCAGGAACTCCTCGATGATCTTGACCTCGGAAAGCTCCTTTTCGGCCAGTTCCAGCCGGCCCCCTTCCTCGTAGGCCCGCGCGCTTTCATGGCGCTGCTTGACCATCTTGCCGAGAATGCCGAGCACCTCGTCATCGCTGGCTCCCGCCTCTTCCCCATCGCCGCGCTTGGCGATGTCGCGATCCTTGATCGCGGCGTTGATCAGGCGCAGCGTCGCAAGACGCTCGCTGTCCTTGGCCTTCATCGCGTCCTTCAGGGCGCTGTTGATGCGGGCGCGCATATCCATCCTGTCATCCCAATCCGTGCCGTGAGCGTGAACACAAGCACCGACACTATCGCATTTTGCCCCCGGCTCACAAGCACCCTTGTCAGGGCGACCTGCGCGGCCTTGACCCGCCCCCGCCCCGCCCGTAAACCACGGCCAATTTGCCACTAGGGGAGTCGCGCATCATGGCACATTCGGAAACCGCCAAACCGACTGCCTGCCTCGTTCTCGCCGACGGATCGGTCTTCTACGGCAAGGGGTTCGGGGCAACCGGCCAGACTGTCGCCGAGCTGTGCTTCAATACCGCCATGACCGGCTACCAGGAGATCATGACCGACCCGTCCTATGCCGGTCAGGTCGTGACCTTCACCTTTCCCCATGTGGGCAATGTCGGGGTCAATCCCGAGGATGACGAAACCGCCGACCCGGTGGCCGCAGGGATGGTCGTCAAATGGGATCCGACCGAACCGTCGAACTGGCGCGCCACCGAGCGGTTGGAAGAATGGCTCGAAAAGCGGGGGCGTATCGGTGTCGGCGGGGTCGACACCCGACGCCTGACCCGCGCGATCCGCCAGCAGGGCGCGCCGCATGTGGCACTCGCCCATGATCCCGAGGGCAATTTCGACCTTGACGCCCTGATAGCGGCCGCACGCGGCTTTTCCGGCCTCGAGGGGCTGGACCTTGCCAAAGAGGTCACCTGCGCCCAGTCCTATCGCTGGGACGAGATGCGGTGGGCCTGGCCCGAAGGGTATGTCCGCCAGACAGCCGCGCGGCATAAGGTCGTTGCCATCGACTACGGCGCCAAGCGCAACATTCTGCGCTGCCTGGCCAGCGCCGGATGCGATGTGACCGTCCTGCCCGCGACGGCCACCGCCGCGGACGTGCTGGCACTGAACCCGGACGGTGTGTTCCTGTCCAACGGCCCCGGCGATCCCGCGGCGACGGGCGAATATGCGGTGCCGATGATCCGCGACGTTCTGGACAAGACGGATTTGCCGGTTTTCGGTATCTGCCTCGGTCACCAGATGCTGGCCCTCGCCCTTGGTGCAAAGACGGTCAAGATGAACCACGGTCATCACGGCGCCAACCACCCGGTGAAGGACCTGGACACCGGCAAGGTCGAGATCACTTCGATGAATCACGGGTTTACCGTGGATAGCCAAACCCTCCCCGAGGGCGTCAAGGAAACCCATGTGTCGCTGTTCGATGGGTCCAATTGCGGCATCGCAATGGACAGCCGCCCGGTCTATTCCGTGCAATACCACCCCGAGGCCAGCCCCGGCCCGATGGACAGTTACTACCTTTTCGAACGGTTCGCCAAAGCCATGGACGACCGGGCTGCCTGACCCGGGACCAAATGGCCCACAAGTCGATGCCGCGGCGCGCAGGTGCGCGGATGGTCGGATTGTTTCGGGCACAACCTCCGGCTTATTAACGCACCATTAACCTTGGTTATCCCAGAGTTATCCACGGGACAGGTAGGATAACGGGGCGATCATGACACTCACTCTCTTGCGTGTTGCTGCAGCACGTGACTCGGACGGGCTTGAACGGGCGAGAACCGTGGTCCAACCCCGGCCCGTGGCCGAAGTCTTGGGGCTGGCGGGGCTGGACCATGCACGCCGCGCCGCTGCCCTGTCGCGCCAACGAAGCAGCCGAAATGGGCTGGATACGCGCCTACAGGTCGTCGATGCCAGCAAGCTGACGCCCGACCCGCGTCTTGTGTGCCTTTTGGGCGAAAGCTGGTGCCTGGCCCAGCGCGCGCTGCCGGTCCGGCATGTCGGCGGCACGCTGGTGCTTCTTGTTGAGGCCGGGGCCGCGCTTCCGGCACTGCCGCAAACGGCCCTTGCCGATGGCCGGCTGCAGGTCGACACGACACGCTTCATCCCCTGCTCGGCCGATCAGTTGGACCACCACCTTGCCAGCGCCTGCCCCAACGCGCTTCAGGATCGGGCCGAACGACGAACGGCCCTGACGGAAAGCTGCCGCGATTGGCAAAGCACCCGCGCTCGCAACCTAGGCCTTGCCGCGATCCTCGTCCTGCTGGCCTGCCTGATGACCTGGCCCGCTGCGACCTTCGCCGCGATCCTGTGCTGGGGTGTCTTCACCCTCGTGATCACCACGGTGCTCAAGCTGATCTCGGCCGTGATCTTCCTACGCCGCCCGTCGGCTGCCAAACCGGCACGGCCGCTGCAAATGCGCAACCTGCCGACGGTCACGGTTCTCGTCCCGCTCTACAAGGAACGCGACATCGCCAGCGATCTGATCCGCCGACTGCGAAGGTTGGACTATCCGGCGGCCCTGCTGGATATCTGCCTGGTGGTCGAGGCACCGGACACGCTGACACGGCAGACCGTCGCCGCCACCGACCTGCCCGCGAACATGCGGGTGATCGAGGTGCCGCCGGGAAGCCTTCAGACCAAGCCGAGGGCCCTGAACTATGCCCTTAATTTCGCCCGCGGGAGCATCATCGGCGTCTACGATGCCGAGGACGCCCCCCACCCCGACCAGATCCGCATGGTCGTGAACCGTTTTGCCATGCGCGACGACAAGGTCGCCTGCCTGCAAGGACGTCTGGACTATTACAACAGCCGAACCAATTGGTTGGCGCGCTGTTTCACAATCGAATACGCCACCTGGTTCCGCATCGTCCTGCCGGGACTTCAACGGCTTGGTCTTGCCGTGCCCCTCGGCGGCACCACGCTGTTCTTTCGCCGCCACATCCTGGAGCGGCTGGGCGGCTGGGACGCCCACAACGTGACCGAGGATGCAGACCTCGGGATCCGGCTCGCGCGGCATGGCTACCGGACCGAGATGATCGAAACCGTGACCGAGGAAGAGGCTAACGCCCGCCCCTGGCCCTGGGTCAAGCAACGGTCGCGCTGGCTCAAGGGCTATGCGCTGACCTATGCGGTGCACATGCGCAACCCGCGCCAGCTGTGGCGAGACCTCGGCCCGCGCGCGTTCCTCGGGGTGCAATGGCTGTTCCTGGGCACGCTGAGCCAGTTCGTCCTGATGCCGTTCCTGTGGTCGCTATGGCTGATCGCCTTCGGCCTGCCGCATCCTTTGTCCGGGGTCATGACCGGATCACTTGCGCTGTGTCTCGCGGCGCTTTTCATCGGCGCGGAACTGATCGGCGTGGCGATTTCCGCCCTCGCGGTGCGCGATGCCGGCAAGCCGGACCTGATGAAATGGACCCCCACCCTGCACGTCTATTTTCCGCTCGCGGCAGTCGCCGCCTACAAGGGGCTGCTCGAATTGGCGACCCGCCCGTTCTACTGGGACAAGACCGCCCATGGCATTTTTGGGCCCACATCGGACCGGACCGGTCTCAGATATGGCCGTCCTCCGCCTCGGCATCCAGGCGCAGCCGGATCACGAAGGCCTGGCTGATATGTTCCCGCAGGGCGGCGTCGGCGGCATCTCCGTCGCCCTCTTCGATGGCGCGCACGATCCGTTCATGTTCTTCCAGCGTGTCCACCGTGCGGCCCTCGGCCGCGATCGAGGTCGACGCCAGAAGCGCCATGGACCGGTGCACGAGGTCAAGCTGCTGCACGAGATAGCGGTTATGGCTGGCCAGGTGAATCTGCTTGTGAAAGCGGCGGTTGGCGCGCGCCATGGCCTCGGGGTCGTTCTGCAACCTGCGATCTGATTCCAGCATGTCGCGGAGCACCCGCTTTTCCTCGGGCGTGGCATGGCGGGCGGCAAGGCGCGCGGCCAGGCCCTCCAGTTCGCCGCGCACCACGTAAAGCTCGCTCAGTTGCGAATGATCGAGCGAGGCCACGATCAGCGACCGCCCGTCCCGGGTCAACAGGCTTTGGGTTTCGAGCCTCTGCAGGGCCTCTCGGATGGGCGTGCGCGACACGCCGAAGCGCTCTGCCAGCTCGCTTTCCACCAAGCGGCTGCCGGGCTTGTAGACACCGGTATCTATCGCCTCGAGGATCAGTTGATAGGCGTCCTTTTGCGGCGACTTCAGTTCGACCATGCGGATTTCCCTTCACGTTTCAGGGACCGTATCCCGTTGCACCCGATTGTATCAAGTCGGACCGATTGCCGCCCCCGCGATTCCGAACTAGGGTCTCGCTCATGGTCAAAGCCGATTTTTCTCATGTCCGTGCCTGGGTCTTCGACCTGGACAACACGCTCTATCCGCCCTCGACGGGGCTGTTCGCCCAGATCGAACCGCGCATGACAGCCTATGTGGCCCGCGCGGTCGGCGTGGACCTGGACGAGGCCAACCGGCTGCGCGATCTTTACTGGCGGCAATACGGCACCACGCTGGCCGGGCTGATGGCCGAACATGATGTGGACCCCAGCCCCTATCTCGACGAGGTGCACGAGATCGATTTTTCCGTCCTCGACCCTGCACCCGAACTCGCCCGGGCCATCGCCGCCCTGCCCGGACGCAAGATCGTCTACACCAATGGCTGTGAACCTTACGCGCGCAATGTTCTAGCCGCGCGCGGCCTGACCGAGGTGTTCGATGCGGTCTATGGCGTAGAACATGCGGGCTTTCGCCCCAAGCCGGAGCAGGCGGCATTCGAGGCGGTCTTCGCGCTGGATGACCTGCCGGCGGATCAGGGGGCGATGTTCGAGGATGACACCCGCAACCTGGCCGCGCCCCACGCGATGGGCATGCGAACCGTTCACGTGGCGCCGGCGGCAGAGCATCATGACCACATCCACCATCACACCGACGACCTGGCGGCTTTCTTGTCGCAGCTGGTCTGAGATCGCTTTCCCCGGCCCGCGCGCGGGCCTATGTCTGGGGTCATGGAACAGGTCGACATTCTCATCTCCGGCGGCGGGGTGGCGGGACTGACCGCCGCGGCAGCCTTTGGCAGTACAGGGTTTTCCGTGGTGATCGCCGACCCGGCCCCTCCGATCACCGATGAGACCGCACAGGGCGCCGATTTGCGCACGACCGCCTTTCTGCAACCCTCGCGGGACCTGCTGGACCGGGCCGGGCTGTGGACACGCCTCTTGCCCCACGCCGCGCCCTTGCAGGTCATGCGTATTGTCGATGCGGGGGGCGACACGCCGGCCCCCCGCGTGACCCGCGATTTCGACGCCGCCGACATTTCCGACAGCCCTTGGGGCTGGAATTTTCCCAACTGGCTTTTGCGGCGGGAAATGGTGGCGCGGCTGGCGGAGCTTCCAAATGTCGACTTCCGGCCCGGCATCGGGTTCAAATCCATGCTGACACGCGAAGCCGAGGCGCTGGCGACGCTGTCTGATGGCAGCCGGGTGCGCGCGCGTCTGGTGATCGGCGCCGATGGCCGCAACTCACCCGTGCGCGAGGCGGCAGGGATCACCGCGAAAACCACCCGCTATGGACAAAAGGCGGTGGTCTTTGCGGTCACCCATCCGGAGCCCCATGGGAATGTCTCGACAGAGGTGCACCGTGCAGGCGGGCCGTTCACCCTCGTCCCCCTGCCCGATCATGAGGGCAAGCCCTGCTCGGCGGTGGTCTGGATGGATACCGGGCCGGAATGCCTGCGCCGCATGGCGCTGGACGAAGCCGCTTTCGCCGCCGAGGCGACGGAACGCTCTGCCGGGGTCAATGGCCCGCTGACCCTGGCCAGCCGGCGCATGGTCTGGCCGATCATCAGCCAGTTGGCGGACCGCATGCAATCAGAACGCACTGCGCTGGTGGCCGAAGCCGCCCACGTGGTGCCCCCCATCGGCGCACAAGGTCTCAACATGTCGCTGGCCGACCTGACCTTCCTTCTGGACCTTGCCGTGCAGCACCCCGAACGGCTGGGCGATGCGAAAATGCTCACCGACTATCACCGCCGCCGCCATCCCGAGGTGGTGTTGCGGGTCAAGGGCGTGGATGCGTTGAACCGCGCCTCGATGGCCGGCAACCCAATCCTGCGCGACCTGCGCGCAAAGGGTGTCGAAACGCTCTACGGCATCGCGCCCCTGCGCAAGACGCTTATGCAGATGGGCCTGGGCGCGAAGGGCTGACCCTTGCCAAAAGCGGACATGGCCACGCCGCCGCCTTGACGATAAACTGACCGTCAAGGAGGTGGCCCATGCAAAGGATCCGGCTCAAGACCCTGTTCACAACGCTCGCAATCGCGACCCTGCCGATGGCGGCGACCGCGCAATCGCTGTCCGACAGCCTTCCGACAGCCCTAGACACCCTGTCCGAGACCTTCGCCCCCGGCGATGCGCAGGGCTTCTCGGCCCTGCTGGAACAGCGCAATGACGATCAGACAGCGGCGACGATCGGACATCTGCTTTTCATGAAACGGCATTTCGACAAGGCAGCGTGGTTCTTCGGCACGGATGCGGTTGCCGATCCGGCAGACGCGGTGTCGCTGAACAATTTCGCGGCGATGCTGGTCGAAACCTACCTGGATGCGCCGGACAACTCTCCGGAGCAATGGCTTGACGCGGCTGGGCTGGCCGCCAGAGAAGCGATTGCCCTGGCCCCGGAGACCGCCGCCTTTCACAACACCCTGGCCAATGTGGCCCGCGCGCAGGGTGAGATCGAGACGATGGTCACGGCGGCGAGGCGGGCCGCCGAATTGGCCCCGCAAGAACCGCTCTACCTGTCCAATCTTGCCCGCGCGCTGGATGCCGCCGGCCAGCCGGACGCGGCCGCCACGGCCATGGCGGAAGCCCGCGCGCTTTCCGCCAATGCCCCATCGGTGCGCGCCGCACTGGCCCAAATCGGTGCCAGCAGCCCTGCCGTCGCCCAGCAAGTTGCCAGCCAGTGCAATGTCGATTTTCGCTGTCAGGAGATCTGCCCCAAATCCATTATCGGCGGCATCCAATCGGTCACCTGTGAGATGGAGAATGCATCCGCCCAGATGGATTGCGAGGCGGGCAAGCCCTACCCGACCGCCTTCGACTGCTCGGAAGATCTGCCCGACTACGGCATCCTGATCCCGGGCCTGAATTCCGGCTTCTCCCTCGCCGTGCCCGGGTTTTCGGCCCATGTGGTGGTCGATGGCGAAGGCAATGTGGATGTGCGGGTTGAAGCCGGCGCCTCGATCGGGCCGCTTGGCGGCTACCTGCGCGCCGACGGGCACTATTCGCCAAGCAATGGCGCCAGCTTCGACAATCTCGGCGGCGGAACCCGCCTGAACATTCTGCCAAACTTCGCCGGTCGCAACAGCGACTGGGCCAAGTGGTTCTCGGATTACGGCATGCCGCCCGCCCATATGGAGACCGAGATCATGGATGACGGGTCGGTGACCACGGCGGTCGAGATCAACAATCTGCCCGCCGCGATCCTCTCGCAATAGCCCCCGTCAGACCTCGTCGCGCCAGCCGTGTTTGGGTGCGAAGCCGACCAGTTTCTTCGCTTTGGCGTTTGAATAGAACGTGTCGTGGCCGCCCATTTCGGTCTTGACCGGCACCCCCTTGTAGAACTCGTCGATCACCTGCGCGCTAGGGATACCGACAGAGCTGTCATCGTTGGACACGTTGAACACCTCATAGCCCAGCCCATCGGTTTTCAGGCAGCAATCGACCATGTGGCCAAGGTCACGGGCGTCGATATAGGCAAAGATATTGCGGCGCCTGAGTGACGGGTCGGCCACGAAATCGGGGAACATCTCGGCATATTCGTGGGGCTCGATCACGTTGTTGATGCGCAACCCGTAGATGTCCGCGCCCGACCGGGCCTGAAAGGAGCGCGCCGTGGCCTCGTTGCAGACCTTGGACATGGCATAGCTGTCATGGGGCACCGTGGGGTGTTCTTCGTCGACGGGGACATAGTCCGGCTTCAGCTCACCTGCCGCGAAACAGACGCCGTAGGTTGTCTCGGAACTGGCGAAAATGATCTTCTTGATCCCCAGCTTCACCGCCGCCTCGATCACGTTGTAGGTGGACAGGGTGTTCTGCCGGAAACATTCGCCATCCGTGCCGATCAGAATGCGGGGGACGGCGGCGAAATGGACCACGGCGTCATAGGGTTGCGGCGCCTTGTCCAGCTCGTCGAAATCGGCCCATTGGGTCATCGCACCCATCACCTGTCCGCTGTCGCACAGGTCGATCAGCAACTCCTTGGTGTCAGGCAATCCGCTTGGCACACGGTCGATATTGACCACCTCGTGCCCCGCCTTTTGCAGAACCGGAATCGCGTGGCGCCCGGCTTTGCCGCTGCCACCAGTGAAGAAAACACGCATGTCGGACCCTCCTTGATTTGGCCTCCAGCCTACGCCGCTCGCAACCGGTTGCAAGGGGGCAAGACGGCCAACAACCGATTGCCCCTGACCGGGCTTTGCGCCACACTATCGGCCAACCAACAGCAGAGCAGCACCCATGGCAGACGACCTTCTCAACCCCACCGGGTCCGGTGATTACGACGCTTCCTCGATCGAGGTTCTCGAAGGGCTCGAACCCGTCCGGAAGCGCCCCGGCATGTATATCGGCGGCACCGACGAACGCGCCCTGCATCACATGGTGGCCGAGGTGCTGGACAACTCGATGGACGAGGCCGTGGCCGGCCATGCCAACCGGATCGAGGTGGAGCTGCACGACGACTTTTCCCTGACGGTCCGCGACAATGGCCGCGGCATTCCCATCGACCCGCACCCGAAATTCCCCGACAAGTCCGCGCTGGAGGTGATCCTTTGCACCCTGCACGCGGGCGGCAAGTTCTCGGGCAAGGCCTACCAGACCTCGGGCGGCTTGCACGGTGTGGGCGCCTCGGTGGTCAATGCGCTTTCGGATTCGATGGTCGTGCAGGTGGCCCGCAACAAGGAGCTCTACGAACAGCGCTTCAGTCGCGGCCTGCCCCTTGGCCCGGTCGAAAAGATCGGCCAGGCGCCGAACCGGCGCGGCACCACCGTGACCTTTCATGCCGACGAGGAGATCTTCGGCAAGCATCGGTTCAAACCCGCCCGCCTGTTCGCGTCGATCCGGTCCAAGGCCTACCTGTTCTCGGGGGTCGAGATTCGCTGGAAATCCGCCATCGACGATGGCGAAACCCCGACCGAGGCGACCTTCCATTTCCCCGGCGGGCTGGCCGATTACCTCAAGGAAACGCTTGGCGGCGCCAGCACCTATTCCGAAAAGCCGTTTTCCGGCACCGTCGATTTCCAGGAAAAATTCGGCACGCCGGGCAAGGTCGAATGGGCGATCCACTGGACACCCAGCCGCGACGGGTTCCTGCAATCCTATTGTAACACCGTGCCCACGCCAGAGGGTGGCACCCATGTGGCGGGCTTCTGGGCGGCGATCCTGAAGGGGGTCAAGGCCTATGGCGAGCTGGTCAACAACAAGAAGGCCCAGCAGATCACCCGCGACGACCTGATCACCGGGGGCTGTGCGCTGGTGTCCTGTTTCATCCGCGAACCGGAATTCGTGGGCCAGACCAAGGACAGGCTGGCCACGGTCGAGGCACAGCGTCTGGTCGAGAACGCCGTGCGCGACCATTTCGACAACTGGCTGGCCGCCGATACCAAGTCGGCCGGCGCGATCCTCGATTTCCTGGTCCTGCGGGCCGAGGAACGCCTGCGCCGCCGGCAGGAAAAGGAAACCGCCCGCAAATCCGCCACCAAGAAACTGCGCTTGCCCGGCAAGCTGGTCGATTGTTCGGCCACCAACCGCGAGGGAACGGAGCTGTTCATCGTCGAGGGCGACAGCGCGGGCGGCTCGGCCAAGATGGCGCGGGACCGCAAGACGCAGGCCCTTTTGCCCCTGCGCGGCAAGATCCTGAACGTGCTGGGCGCGGCGTCGTCAAAGCTGGGCAGCAATGCCGAGATCAACGACCTGACGCAGGCGCTGGGGGTGGGGTTGGGCACCAGGTTCAACATCGACGACCTGCGCTATGACAAGATCATCATCATGACCGACGCGGATGTGGACGGGGCGCATATCGCGGCGCTGCTGATGACCTTCTTCTTCAGCCAGATGCGGCCGCTGATCGACAACGGGCACCTCTACCTGGCCTGCCCGCCCCTGTTCCGCGTCACCCAAGGGGCCAGGCGCGTCTATTGCCTGGACGAGGCGGAAAAGAACCGCCTGCTGGAGACCGGGCTGGGCGGCAAGGGCAAGATGGACGTGAGCCGCTTCAAGGGCCTGGGCGAGATGGACGCGAAGGACCTGAAGGAAACCACGATGGACCCCGCCTCGCGCAAGCTGATCCGGGTGACCATCGACGAGGACGAACCGGGCGAAACCGGGGACCTGGTGGAACGACTGATGGGCAAGAAGCCGGAATTGCGGTTCCAGTATATCCAGGAGAACGCGCGGTTTGTTGAGGAGTTGGATGTTTAGGGGGCAGGCGAAAACTACTGTTTGCCATAGTATGCTAGGAGGTGGGGTCTAATGGTTAACCTTAGAATGGCAGTCTTAAAGCCCACATCCTTGTCCTTAAGGTGGCTGCCACGCAATTCATGCAGTTCTTTTTCACTCGCAGCTATTTTTCTTGCTTTTACTACGATTGGGTCGTCGTCCGATTGAGGTAGTAACCCCTGCATTGCACCAAAAACAGTTTCAGCGTGTTGTTTACCTATACCAAAAAGGTCAGAGGACTGAATTGCCTCTAAATTATCCAAATATTGGGAAAGTGTAAAATCATGACTAGGGTCTCTAAATGCCTCGAGAGCAGTTGAGAAATACTCCCCAGATTTTAACTCAGACCAACCACCACCTTTATGAATAAAATCCTTCATTAAGGATATTTGTGTCCCAAAAAATCCATTCACATACGGGTCGTAAAGGAACTCACGTGTAGGCAAAAAACCTTGATCAAGACTGATTAGGTCCGTCCCGATCGCCATTGAACCAAAGAGATTACGAACTGCATGTCCTGCCTCCCTGCCTTTTCGTTTGTGACTTCCAAACAAACTCTGTTGCCCTCTTGCCGAAATCTATTTCGCGATGAGAAGAACCTGGAATAGCCAGCTTTACCTTGCAATAGCTTAGGTGTCACATCCCGTGACGTAGTATGGCTGTTTTTTGAACAGCTCAGGCCTGAGTTTGTGCCAGTCTTTCATCGCCTGCAAGGGTGTCCTTGAGGCCAATGCTGCCTGCGGCAGTTGCTGATTGTAGAGCGTGACATAGCGCAGGATGGTCTGCTCAAGGTCCTCGCCGCTCTGGAAACGATGGCTTTGCAGGACATCTTCGATCCGTCCATTGAACCGCTCGACCATGCCGTTTGTCTGCGGTCGCATTGGTGGCGTGAGACGATGCTCGATGCCGAGGTCAGTGCAAAGCTGGTCGAACTCATGCTGTCCTGTGGCAGCGCGCTTGCGCAAGCCAAACAGCCGGTCGGTAAAAGCCTTTCCGTTGTCTGTCAGCACCCGGGTGATCTTCATCGGTGCCGCGCGCGCCAGATCACGCAGGAAGCGGCGCGCATTGGCAGCGGTTTGTGTTGGATAGATGCGGACAAAGACCCAGCGTGTCGCCCTGTCGATGGCGACAAAGAGATACCGCCGCCGGTCCTCATCGGCCATCTGCGGCAAGTATTTGATGTCGATATGCAGATAGCCCGGCTCATATGCCTTGAAGGAAGCGTGTGTCTGCTTGGCTTCTTTCGGCTTCAGTTCGCGCAGGTTGCCCACACCATGACGGCGCATGCAGCGATCAAGACCGGACCGCGAAACATGTGGGTTCAAGAACTCCCGCACCACGGCGAGCAAGTCATCCAGCGGCAAAAGCAGAGTCTTGCGCAGTGTGACAGCGACAGCCTCTTGCGCAGGGCTCAAGGTCGTCTGAAGCCTATGCGGCGTGTGGCTCAGGTCGTGGACGCTGTCGCGCTTGCGCCACTTCCAGACGGTCTGCTCCGATATCCCGTAGCGTTCCGCTACCATCCAAGCGGGGTCTGTGCTCGCCTGGATCGCAGCCCTAATCTTCGGCGTCGTTGTTGCCTGCTTATGAAGAGAAATCAGCATGTCGCATCCCCATCCCGAACCTCGCGCAAAATCGATCGTGCCATGAAAAGCGCAGATCGGCGAGGGTCTATGTGATCATCCGGGATGGAACACTTAGGGTCAGGACCCATTGATTTCCGCATTTCGGCGTGATTCACGGTTCGAAAAACGAGCGGTGACCATGTCTGATCTTTTCTGGCTGACGGAGGCGCAGATGGCGCGTCTTGAGCCCTTCTTCCC
>NZ_QETF01000017.1:67500-71956 GCF_003129565.1 Salibaculum griseiflavum | reverse complement strand
GGGAAGAAGGGCTCAAGACGCGCCATCTGCGCCTCCGTCAGCCAGAAAAGATCAGACATGGTCACCGCTCGTTTTTCGAACCGTGAATCACGCCGAAATGCGGAAATCAATGGGTCCTGACCCTAGTCCAAATGCCATCATTGGCATCGTAGGGGATTACGAACGGGACCGATCTTGGATGACGGGCGTTTTCCGCCGACAGGGATTGACGAAAAGGCTGCGGCGCCTGAGCCGAGGCCTTTTCTGGTTTCAAGTCACGTATGGGTGAGTCCAAGTGAAGTGGCGTGATCGCAGGCGCCGTTATGCGAGTGGCTCGATCGGAAGCTCAACGATGAAATCGTCCGCCGTCAGTTCAGATGGCAGCACCCCTTCGAGCGTGATCGAGCCCCAGCCCTTGAGATCGATGACCGTATTCCCGTCAACCTCGGTGGTCTGATAGAGCAGGATGCGTTCGATATCCCAGATGCCCAACTCGGCGCCCAGCAGGATCTTGTCGTCGCCATTGCCGAAGTCGCTGATGATGTCGTGGTTGAACGTGCCGCGAAACTCGAAGATGTCGGCGCCTGTATTGCCTGTCATCCGGTCGCCGCCCAATCCGCCGTTGATCAGGTCATCACCGCCGCCGCCGCCCAACCGATCACCCTGCGCGCCGCCATAAAGCGCATCGTTGTCCGATCCGCCGAACAACACGTCGTCGCCTGCGCCGCCTTCCAGCGTGTCTTTGCCATCGTCGCCATAGAGGCGATCATCGCTCTTGCCGCCATACAGGTGATCTTGGCCGTCACCCCCGTAGGCCGTGTCGTCACCGTGGTCGCCAAAGATGAAATCATCCATGATGCCACCGTAGATCAGGTCGTTGCCGGACCCGCCGTTGAGCGTATCCTTGCCCTCTTCGCCGTAGATCAGGTCGTGACCGGTGCCGCCATAGACCTCGTCCGATTGGGCGCCGCCATAGATTTCGTCGGATTGGCTACCGCCCAGGATCACGTCTTCGCCCTTGCCGCCGCGCAGGGTATCGCCGCCCTTGCCTCCGCTGAGCACGTCATCGCCGGAATTGCCATTGACCTGATCGGCGCCGGTGCCGCCATAAACAGAGTCGTCCCCCGCGCCGCCCCAGCCGTGGTCGTTGCCCGAGCCGAGAAAGATCGTGTCGTTTCCTTCGCCGCCGTCAATCCGGTCATTGCCGAGGTTGCCGGAAATGCTGTCATCGCCTTCGCGGCCCATGAAGCTGTCGCGCCCATCAAGCAGGTCGATATGGTCCGCAAAGGACGTGCCCACCAGCAGGTCATCGCCGACGGTCGGTCCGGCCGGTGTATCGTTCAGGGAAACCTCTGTCGGCAGCAGGACAGCATCAAGAACGAAAATCGTGCCGTTATCCGCCGGGGTGATCGCGATGACCGTCGCATCGGGGGTTTGCATGTCGCTGTCGGTGACCGGGTCGCCGATGGAAAGGGCGGGCGGGGTCGCCTCCAGGTGACCGGTCAGGATGGCCTCCAGCAACGCGTCCGGATCGCCGATCGTGGACAGCTCGTTATAGATGAAACTGGCAATGGCGGTGTCGTCTGACAGGTCGCCGACATAGCCGAAGGACACGGCCAGATCGAGAAAGGCATTGTCCGTCGGTGCGTAGAGCCCGACATTGGCCAGCGGATCGCTGAGTGTCTCAAGAAGCGTAGAGCCCGGATTGTTCGCGTCATTCAGCAGGACCAAGCCCGCCAGAATGGTGAAATCATCGTTTGCCGTCGCAAGATCGGTAATTGTCGGCATCATATCCCCCATACAAAAGCGGAACGGCACCTGTGTGCCGCCACATCAAAGAATTCGCTGCTCTTGCATCCCCCGGATTGCGCCTTCCCCAGCGCTGACAGTGCCATAATGACGCCACATTTCGGCCTGCCTTTTGCCACAGGCTACCGAAAGCAATTGAAAAGGCAAATCTTTCCAAGCGCTTTTCAAAAATTGCGGGCGGGCTTTCACGTGTTCGGGACAATGCCCGCCACCCGTGGCAGAGTGTTTCCCGAAAGGAGGCGACTTATGTTTTCACCCTTGTCGATGACCGTTCTCGAGGTCCTGGCACTCGTCTTCATCCTGTTGCTTGGTCTGGGGCTGCTTGCGCTGATTGTGCTGTTCATTCTCGATCGCAGCCAGCGCGGCGATGCGATCCGGCGCAACTATCCGGTGATCGGCCGCTTCCGGGGTCTGTTCACCACGCTTGGCGAGTTTTTCCGTCAGTACTTCTTTGCCATGGATCGTGAAGAACTGCCCTTCAACAGGGCGCAGCGTGACTGGGTGAAACACGCCGCCGAGCAGGAGGGCAACACGGTCGCGTTCGGGTCGACCCGGAATCTCGGAGTGGTCGGCACGCCGATCTTCGTGAATTCCGCGTTCCCGCCATTGGACAATCAGTATGCCAGCACCGAACCGATGGTCATCGGGGAGGGCGCGCGGCACCCCTATACCGCGCGGTCGATTTTCAACCTTTCCGGCATGTCCTATGGTGCCCTGTCGAAACCCGCGGTTCAGGCGCTCTCGCGCGGCTGCAAGATGGCGGGTATCTGGATGAATACCGGCGAGGGCGGTCTGTCGCCCTATCATCTCGAAGGTGGCTGCGACCTTGTCTTCCAGATGGGCACCGCGAAATTCGGTGTCCGGGATGCCGAGGGCAATCTCGACGACGACAAGCTGCGTGAGGTTGCGGCGCATGACCAGGTCCGGATGGTCGAGATCAAGCTGGCGCAGGGTGCCAAGCCAGGCAAGGGCGGTATCCTGCCCGCCGCCAAGATCAGTCCCGAAATTGCAAGGATCCGTGGCGTGGCGCAGGGGCAGGACGCAATTTCGCCCAATCGGCATCTTGGCGTGGACGATTGGGGCGACCTGCTGGATTTCGTGCACCATGTGCGGGAGGTCTCTGGCCTGCCCACGGGTATAAAGACTGTGATGGGCACCGAGGACGCCTTGGAAGGCTTGTTCGATGCCATCGCTGCGCGCGGTGCCGATGCCGCGCCCGATTTCATCACGCTGGACGGGGGCGAGGGCGGCACCGGGGCCGCGCCGATGCCGCTGATCGACCTTGTGGGTATGTCCATTCGCGAGGCCCTGCCGCGCCTCGTGGATCTGCGCGACTCGCATGGGTTGCATGACCGCATTCGCATCGTCGCCAGCGGCAAGCTGGTCAATCCCGGTGACGTGGCCTGGGCGATCTGCGCAGGAGCCGACTTCGTCGTATCGGCGCGCGGCTTCATGTTCAGTCTGGGCTGCATCCAGGCATTGAAGTGCAACAAGAACACCTGCCCCACGGGCATCACGACCCATGATCCGCACCTTCAAAAAGGTCTGGTCGTCGAGGAAAAGGACGGTCGGGTGGCCGCCTATGCCCGACAGATCATCAAAGAGGTGGAAACCATCGCCCATTCCGTCGGTGTGGCCGAGCCGCGTCTGATGCGGCGCTCCCATGTGCGGATCGTGCAGCCCGATGGCGGTTCGGTCCCCATGAGCCGGATCTATCCAGGTTACAGCGACCTGTCGTCATCGTGAGCAAAGTTGGGGTGTGAATTCCCTCGCCTTGGCTAAGTAATGACAAAGAGCAAAGGAGAGGGCGAATGGCGCACCGCTGGATTAATGACCTGACACATGACGACGTGACACCGAAGGCGCTTTGGCTGAATCGCCGGCAGTTGATTGCCGGTCTCACGGCGACGGGCGCGGCCGGGCTTGGTGGCCCGGTGGCCGCGCAGGGAAGCCTGGAGCCGAACACGTGGGAAGAGATTACCACCTACAACAACTTCTATGAATTCGGCACCGGCAAGGGCGATCCGGTGCAGAACGCGCCGGCCATGGATACCAGCGGCTGGCAGGTCACGGTGGATGGGTTGGTGGACAATCCCGGCACCTATGACCTCATGGACCTGATCGGCGATCTTGAGACCGAGGAACGCATCTACCGGTTCCGCTGTGTCGAGGCGTGGTCGATGGTGATCCCCTGGAACGGATTCGAGCTGGCGGACCTGCTCGCCAAGGTCGGGGTGCAGGACGGCGCCCGCTATGTCGCCTTCGAGACGGCCGTGATCCCAGAGGTCATGCCCGGCGTGCGGCGTCGCGTCTTGGACTTTCCCTATGTCGAGGGCCTGCGACTGGACGAGGCGATGCACCCGCTGACCATCATGGCGACCGGCATCTATGGCGAACCGATCCCGAACCAGAACGGCGCGCCCATGCGTCTGGTGGTGCCGTGGAAATACGGCTTCAAATCGATCAAGAGCATCGTGCGCATTTCGCTCGTGGCCGATCAGCCGCCGACCAGCTGGAACAAGGCCAATGCACGGGAATATGGCTTCTATAGTAATGTGAACCCGAACGTGGACCATCCGCGTTGGTCGCAAGCCACGGAACGGCGCATCGGCGGGGGCATCTTCTCGCAGCGGCAGGACACGCTGATGTTCAACGGCTATGACGAGGT
>NZ_QETF01000017.1:0-62500 GCF_003129565.1 Salibaculum griseiflavum | reverse complement strand
TCGGATTGGGTGGGCCGCTGATCGGTTCCTGGAAATAGCCCTCCATTAGATCGTACCCTAAACCGACACAGGTGGACTGGTAGAGAATACCAAGGCGCTTGAGAGAACGATGTTGAAGGAACTCGGCAAAATACCTCCGTAAGTTCGCGAGAAGGAGGCCCAGTTTCAACGCAAGTTTTGGCTGGGGGCACAAACCAGGGGGTGGCGACTGTTTACTAAAAACACAGGGCTCTGCGAAGTCGCAAGACGACGTATAGGGTCTGACGCCTGCCCGGTGCCGGAAGGTTAAAAGGAGGAGTGCAAGCTCCGAATTGAAGCCCCGGTAAACGGCGGCCGTAACTATAACGGTCCTAAGGTAGCGAAATTCCTTGTCGGGTAAGTTCCGACCTGCACGAATGGCGTAACGACTTCCCCGCTGTCTCCAACATCGACTCAGCGAAATTGAATTACCTGTCAAGATGCAGGTTTCCCGCGGTTAGACGGAAAGACCCCGTGCACCTTTACTACAGCTTCGCACTGGCATCAGGCACAACATGTGCAGGATAGGTGGTAGGCTTTGAAACCGGAACGCCAGTTTCGGTGGAGCCATCCTTGAGATACCACCCTTGTTCTGCTTGATGTCTAACCGCGGTCCGTTATCCGGATCCGGGACCCTGCGTGGTGGGTAGTTTGACTGGGGCGGTCGCCTCCCAAATAGTAACGGAGGCGCGCGAAGGTTGGCTCAGAGCGGTCGGAAATCGCTCGTTGAGTGCAATGGCAGAAGCCAGCCTGACTGCGAGACTGACAAGTCGAGCAGAGTCGAAAGACGGCCATAGTGATCCGGTGGTCCCGAGTGGAAGGGCCATCGCTCAACGGATAAAAGGTACGCCGGGGATAACAGGCTGATACTGCCCAAGAGTCCATATCGACGGCAGTGTTTGGCACCTCGATGTCGGCTCATCTCATCCTGGGGCTGGAGCAGGTCCCAAGGGTATGGCTGTTCGCCATTTAAAGAGGTACGTGAGCTGGGTTTAGAACGTCGTGAGACAGTTCGGTCCCTATCTTCCGTGGGTGTAGGATACTTGAGAGGAGTTGCCCCTAGTACGAGAGGACCGGGGTGAACGATCCACTGGTGGACCTGTTGTTGCGCCAGCAGCAGTGCAGGGTAGCTATGATCGGACAGGATAACCGCTGAAGGCATCTAAGCGGGAAGCCCCCCTCAAAACAAGGTATCCCTGAGGACCGAGGTAGACCACCTCGTCGATAGGCCGGAGATGTAAGCGCTGCAAGGCGTTCAGTTGACCGGTACTAATTGTCCGATAGGCTTGATTTGATCCAGTAGAAGCAAGGTTCGTCCTGCTCTTACGGTTCAGAAGTCAGTTTACCTGGCTTGGACAATGTTTCTTTCTTGGTCTGGTGGTCATAGCACGAGCAAAACACCTGGCTCCATTCCGAACCCAGCCGTTAAGTGCCGTAGCGCTGATGGTACTGCGTCTTAAGACGTGGGAGAGTAAGTCGCTGCCAGACCTAGTAAGAAACATCTATTGTATCTCTCGACGATGCTACACCGACCCCTAAACGAACGAACGCAGCTAGGCTTTTGTCCTAGCGGCAATAACGCGCGGGGCGAACTCTGCTCATGATCCAAGTCGTACTCGTGAAATGGGGCCGAAAATATGATCCCCGCTATATTCATGGCCTTCTGGACGCCATCCGGCGCCATACGGCGCGGGACCTTCGGGTCGTCTGCATTACCGATGACGCCACTGGCCTGTCGCCGGATATCATCACTCGCCCTTTTCCCGATCTTGGCATGCCATTACAGGACATGACCGCTTTCGGAGGGTGTTTGCCGAAACTGTCGATGTTCGCACCGGCTGTGCTCGACCCCGATCTCAAGACCATCTACCTCGACATTGATACAGGTGTTTTCGGCGATATCGGCGAGCTGGTCGACCTGCTCGACACGCATCCCTGCCTTCATGCGCTGCCGAACCATTTCCTCCCGCACTGGCGAACCCCCTGGCTGTCATGGATGACGCCGGAAGGCTGCTATTTCATCAATAGTTCCGTCATGGTTTTCCGCCCCGGTCAACACGCGGACATTTTCACCGACTTTCTCGATGCCTTCCACAAGGCCTATCGCCCCGAGATCGCGCGCAAAGCGATGCCGCTCCCCTTGCGGTCCGACGAACGGTTCATCAGCCAGCACGAAAAGGGCAAGCTGCGAGCCTTGCCCCGGAGCCTGGCCGGCAGTTTCAAGGATCTCTACATGGGGCCGCTTGACCGGATTCTCGGGACCTTCCCGTTCCTGATGAAAAGCCGGGGGCGGGTGGCGTTGACCTTTCACGGAGACGCGCTCAAGCCGGACTTGATGGCCGGTTTCGAGCCGGGGCAAGAGATTCGACAAGGCGGGTTTCGCACCCGCTGGCGCCATCCGGAATTCGCCCGATATTGGGCGGATATCCTTGCCCCGGACGCGCCGGATGACCCCGGGCATGATCCGTCGAAATAGTTCGTCCGAACCCGGAATTTCCCCGCTGGCCCCCCTTGCACCCGACCGTCATAAAACGTACATGCACATCAGATTTGGCGCGGGGTGGAGCAGCCCGGTAGCTCGTCAGGCTCATAACCTGAAGGTCGTAGGTTCAAATCCTACCCCCGCAACCAAATAACTCCAATAAATCAATCGTTTGGTTCCTGACTGAAATACTGGGGAATTCACTTATGCCGTCCGAGTCAACACCAAGTCAACGTTTTGCGAGTCACCCCTAGAAGAGGCGTAATCGTTGGTATTCAGCCGAAACCACCGACGGTTGATGATGTTCGGGAGTATTCGAACGGATCGGCATCGCAGAGTGATGGCCGACAATGCGGTCTGCTCGCGTTACAGAACCAGCTCATAGCTTGTGCTGCGACCGCCAGCTTCGCCTTTTCGCATCAGCCCAAACTCAATCAAGGCTGCGATGTCGCGACTTGCACTGTCCTGAGAGCATTTCGCAATCGTCGCCCATTTCGACGTGGTCATCTTGCCTTCAAAGCCGTCAAGTAAACGGTTCAGAACCTTGATCTGTCGCTCGTTCAGCGGCATCGGAGCCGCGCGCTCCCAGAATTGACCCTTCGCGACAACTGCAGCAAGTACACTATCCGCTCCACAGATGGCGCGATCCAGGCACGCGAGGAACCACAGAACCCACTCGGTTACGTCCGTTTCGCCTTTCTGCGTTTGCTCCAGTTGATCATAGTATGCGCTCCGTTCTGTTCGGATCTGCGCCGACATGCTGTAGAACCTCTGTGAGCTGCCCTCTGACCGCGCCAGCGCGAGATCAGCGATTGCACGAGCAATCCGCCCGTTGCCATCCTCGAACGGGTGGATCGTCACAAACCACAGATGCGCGAGGGCCGCCTTGATTACAGGATCGGATGAAATCGGCGCGTTGAACCACGCGAGAAACGCTTCCATCTCCGCCGCGACCCTAGAGGCAGGTGGCGCTGTGTAATGCACGCGCTCCCGTCCGTAGGGTCCTGATACCACCTGCATCGGGCCGGTACTGTCATCGCGCCAATCCCCGACGCGGATGCGTGTCATGCCGCTGCGCCCGGTCGGAAACAGGGCGGCATACCAGCCGAATAGGCGCTCCGCTGTCAGTGGAGCGTCGTAGTTGCGCGTGGCATCAAGCATGACCTCGACGATGCCTTCGACGTTACGATCCGTCGGGGGCAAAGCGCCAATGTCGATGCCAAGGCGACGTGCCAGCGATGACCGCACCTGAGTGATGTCGAGCTGTTCGCCTTCGATTTCGCTTGTCTTGACGACGTCTTGTGTCAGCGTCTGCAGCACCGCTTCCTCGCGCAGCTTGAAGCCTAGCGCTTCCATTCTTCCGATCAGCTTGCCCTGGGTATGGCGTACCTCAGCTAGGTACGCGGCAACGCGCGCGTCTTGCCAAGTAAGGTTAGGCCAGGTGTCCCGTTCCCAGATTTGCATCGTATTCTCCGCAAAAATTGCAGCGATAATCCAACTTTTTCTCTGCATCGGCAAGAGTGAAGGCGGAATTATGTGCGGAGAATAGGGTGATCAATGTCCGCACAACACGCTAGTGTGCTCGTGCCCAAGGCTAATAGTGAAGCGGTCCCGGTTTTTCGGACAGCTCAGCGGCTGATCTGAGGTGTATCCGGGTTGGTTTTCATGCCGCCAATTTATAATCTCGACCGATCCAGTATGCTTCCTTCGGCGTTTTGCGTTCATGGGAGGAATGAGGCCGCTCGGTATTGTAGAACGCCATGCAGTTGCTGATCACCCGCCGGGCTTGGAGGCCGTCATTGATTTCTTTGAGATAGACCGCCTCCTGCTTCAGGGATCGCCAGAGACATTCGATGAAGATGTTGTCGAGGTAATGCCCGCGCCCATCCATCGAGACGCGCGCGCCCGCCTCGGTCAGCGTCGTGATCTAGGCCGATCCGGTGATACACCTTAGACGACTGTCCGGTTTTCTCGGGCCACTTCACCCCTTCGGTATGATCGATGCACTTGGAACGACGCGAATGGCTCAGAAGTTTTCCCTCGCAGCTTCCGTCAATATGAGCTTGTCCAATGTCGGGACTATCCTGAATTTTGTGCGTTGACGTGGTAGCTTCTAGAAGAGGAGACAGGCGCTTCAGAAAGCAGAAGTGCAATGACGGTGACAATTTTCAGTATCGGCATTAGACCCTCAACAGGTCCAACAAGGGATCAAAAGCGTAGAGCGCCGCCCGGCGCCCGGCTGCAGGCTGCAGCGTTCTTAGGAGCCCGGCCTCGACAAGCCGTCGGGACAGCAAACGCGCAGAGGTCGCCGGAATACCCAACCTTTCGACAAACCGATCATTGCGAAACACCGGGCTCGCGAACACGAAATCCAGCGCCTGATCGTGAAACTGCGAGTTCAGTACCTCACGGAAGCGCTCGCGCATGTCCGTGTACAGCCTGAAGATTGCATCAGCTGTCTCGATGTTCACCGTGGCCTGTTCATGCATGGCCTGAAGAAAGAAAACTACCCAGCCGGTCCAGTCTCCCTCAGAGGATACGGCTCGCATCCGTTCGATATATTCGTCCTTATGGGTCTCGAAGTAGCCCGAGACAAAGAAGTTGGGCTGGCTAAGCACACCTAGTCGCCAGAGCATCAGCGTAATCAGCATGCGGCCGATCCGGCCATTGCCATCCTCGAACGGGTGAAGGGCTTCGAATTCCACATGTGCGAGGGCGGTGCGGATGAGCGGACGCGTCGCACTGCTGTTTATGAACTGGACCAAAGCCGCCATCGCAGGTTCAAGCTGCTCTGGGGCAATAGGGACGTAGTAAATCTTTCCGCCGCGCTCATTCCCGATGTAGTTCTGCTCGATTTTATAGCTGCCAGGGCGCTTTGTAGCGCCACGCCCGGCGGAGAGCAGTTGCTGATGCGCAGACCGAATAAGGTGTTCCCCAAGCGGCATACCTGCGGCAAGGGCATCTTGCGCGCTTCGGAGCGCGCGCGAATAGAGGTAAGTCTCAATGTCGTCGTGGCGGGTATCGCGATAGAGGTCCGTGCTTCCGGAATCTTCCTCTGCCTCCAGGCGATAAAGGTCCTCAATAGTCGAGATCGTACCCTCCATCCGCGACGAGGTCACCGCGTCCTGGCGGCGCAATGGGGCGAGGAACAGCTCGCCATTCACCATCCCCGATATCTTGGCGTCATAGCGTGCCAGCGAAGCCGCAGCCTCTTCCAGAGGGCCAAGGAGCTGTTCGTAATCCAGCGGCTTGGGCGGAAAAGCGCCCTCATGATAGCGCACTGCATCTGCAAGATCGTATATTTTGGTGACCATTTTTTAGCTTAAACTGTCGTCAACGTGGTTTGATGGCACCCTAATCACATCAACCGCTTTTGGCAACGGAATATACTTAGATCTTGCCATCAAGAGCTTTTGACCCTCGTTGGGTGCCATCAAAGGGTCTTGGCGGCACGAAAAAAGGGCAATGAGTTGCCAACCAGTCTTCTAACCGGCATCCACATCGCATGTTTGCTCGAAACGCGCGTCCCGGCGCTTTGGTCTGAGTTGAGGTAGTGTCCCGGGACGTGGTGTAGGAACTGGCGTTCACCTGCTTCTTCATAGCCGGTGTTGCTCGTTCACTGTGCGGCGATCATCGTCGCCGTATCGGGATGGTCGCACATGGCGGTCAGCTTTTCCACCGGCATGTAGCGACGCGAGACCGCCCACTCATCATTCTGCTCCAGCATCAGTGCCCCCACGAGGCGGATCACGGCTTCACGGTTCGGGAAGATCCCGACGACGTTTGTGCGCCGCTTGATCTCCTTGTTGACGCGCTCCAGCGGGTTGGTGCTGTGCAGCTTCGAACGCAGGCTCTCGTCGAAGGCCATGTAGGCCAGCACGTCGTGCTCGGCCTCGTCCATCAGCTCGGCAACATCCCGGAACCGGTCGCGCAGGCTGTCGGCGACCTCGCGCCAGCGGGCATGGGCCTGATCGCGGTCCTTCTCGGCGAAGACGGTCTTCACCACGGCGCTGACCACGGGCTTGTTGGTCTTGCCCACGCGCGCCAGGAGGTTGCGCTGGAAATGCACCCGGCAGCGTTGCCAGCCGGCGCCGAGAACCTTGCGTGCGGCCGCCTTCAGCCCCTCATGCGCATCGCTGATGACCAGTTGCACGCCACGCAGACCCCGGACGCGTGAGAGACCGCAGGAAGTCGGCCCAGAAGGTCTCAGCCTCGGACGGCATCACCGTGATCCCAAGGATCTCGCGCCGCCCGTCGGTGTTGACTGCAACGGCCACTATCACCGCCATCGAGACGATCCGCCCGCCCTCACGCAGCTTCACGTAGGTGGCGTCGAGCCAGAGGAAGGGCCAGTCGCCCTCCAGAGGCCGGTTCAGGAACGCCTGCACCCGCTCGTCGATCTCCTCGCAGAGCCGCGAGACCTGGCTCTTCGAGGTGCCCGTCAGCCCCATGGCACGGACCAGATCGTCGACAGCGCGGGTGGAGACGCCGTGGATGTAAGCCTCCTGTATCACCGCCATCAGCGCCTTCTCGGCTGTCTGGCGCGGCTCCAGGAAGGTCGGGAAATAGCTGCCCTTGCGCAGCTTGGGGATGTTCAGCCCGATGGTGCCTGCCCGGGTATCCCACCGGCGCGGCCGGTATCCGTTGCGCTGGTTCTCGCGGTCCGGGCTGCGCTCGCCATGCCCAGCTCCGCAGACGGCGGCCACCTCGATGTCCATCAGCCGCTGTGCGGCGTCCTGGATCAAATCGCGTAGAAAGTCCGCGTCGTCGCTCTTGGCAATCACGCCCGGAAGGTCAATCTTGGTCTCGGTCATCGTGCTCTCCTTCGTTGTCATCGGTCTTTGAACAACCTCAGACTACGAAGAAGCGCGGTGGCCGCCAGCCCGGCCGCGCGCTGCGATACCCCAAAAGGCTCCGCGCGCGGCCTCCTACACCACACGCTGGGGCACTACCCTGAGTTGATCGACAACGCTCACAAGGCACGCGTGCAGGCAAATCTTGAAAGCGTTCGGCCCTATGAGCTGGTCACGCGCTTTGGCGGCGGAGAGCCTTGATCCTACGTGGGCTGTTTCTGCGGATACTCCTACGGAAACAGTGTACAGGCGGCATTTTTCGCCATGCATGCTGCGGGCCATACCGATTTTCTCGAAGCCTCTGAAGCGCAGATCAAGCGCTATGCTATAAGTGTGGGGGCGGCGTACAGCCTAAAGTTGATTGCACAGCCCGGGGGGGCATAAATTCAGCAGAGGGTAGCCAACCCCAAGCCGAACAGGGCAATACCGCCAGGGATATGTGCTCTCAGCTGACCTTTTACTACCGGGCTGCCTCCAAGTGTTGGAATGCATCTAAATCACTGGACGAGGGTCTGCACCGCCTCCGCGGATTGCGCAAGGCCCAGCCCCGATCGCAAGGCATTGTTGATGCGACCGACAACCCGTGTGAACTGGCTGACTGGCTGGTCGGATATGAAGATAATATCATTTGGACGCAATTGAAGATCATCAGCCAATGCCAACCGAGTCGGATTGCTCAGGTCGAGATAGTAAGCGTCAAATTGATTTGCCACATTCTCATCTGGACGCAACACGAAGACCTGTTTGAGGTCAGACTCCGCATCAGCAAGGGCCCTGCTGCTGAACACGGCATCTGATAGTGTGGGCCGTGCAATCTGGGCAATCTCAATCAGCTGCGGCGCGGTTCCAGCGCCGGTTATCATCACGGTTTGCTTTTCAAACACAATTGGTTCAAAAACGATCCGATCGCCGGACTGCAGGAAGACCTTGCGCGATGGCTGGTCAATCAGCGACCGGCGTACTGATACCCGGTATTCCTGACCATTGCGAATGATCCGCGCCATGACATCGGTTTCGCTGTCGACCGCGATATTGGCGGCATTGATCGCATCGGCCAGTTCCAGCGGTTGGGATGTCACCGGCAACTCCACGCTGGCTCCGTTGCCTGCAACCGACGTGACCGACACAGACTGCGAATTGAATCCGACAATATTCACCGCAAAATCCGGGGCACTTTCCTGAGCCTGGATCCGTATGGTGTCATCGGGGTGCAGATATATCGGCGCGCGCCGCTCAGGGCCCAGCAAATTCTTGAGTAGCACGCCATAGCGTTCTCCCTCGCGTCGGATCTCGATCAGGTAGTCCCGACCGGGTGGAGTTTGCAGACCCAACCGACTGACCACGTCAACCAACCGAACAGGCGCCTCGGCAATCGGGATCAAGCGGTCTTCAATGGTGGTGGGCAAATCACCAATCAGCCGGAGAGGCTTCGAGTTATTGGCCTGTATCGAAAGTTCGATATCAGGGTTCAGGCCATTGCGAAGCAATTCGGCGGAGATTTCCTCGATTGCCTCTCCAGTCGTGAGGCCGCCAACATCGACATCCCCCGCTCCAAGCGGCCTGACACTGCCGTTGGACGCCACGACCAGGGGCCGAGTATTGGGCACATCATTAACGTTCCCATCATCCGAGACCTGCGGCAAGACCCTGGTGATCGCCAGCACGTCACCAGCACCGATCCGGTAAACGGGTGGCGCGCCGGTGGGTGGAGGCGTCAGCTCCGTCAAAGCCTGCGCGTCTCGGCCAGAGGAACGCGCAAGCTCCCGACCAATAAGATCACGGACCGCATTTAAGGTTCGCGCCCGTACTTCAATAGATCCAATTTGGGCCGAGAAGATCGTGCCATCTTCTTTCACGGGCAGCTGTAGCACCTGAGATGTTGCGCGCGGTACACCATCACGATCGACCACCTGTTTCTTAATTTCGAGGCTCAGTTCGTCACCAACTCCCAAACGGTAGACTGGGGGCGAGGTGACGGGTGGCAGATTCTCGGCGCGGGCTGATGCTTCCTGCCGCAAGCTGGTGCCTTCGGCAGCTTGCCGGTTCGGTACAATGGCCTGCCGGTGCCATTGGCGAGCATTTGCCAGCGCAATTTCTTCGCGCGTCAGTGGTTTTACATTGAGTTTGAATTCGGTCTGCTCCACCTCGGTCACGCGTGAGGTCAATGGCAGGGTCTGGGGCTCATAGGCAATATCGCAGGCCGCAAGTGTGAACAGCGCCAAAGCTGATACTTTATAATACATTATGGCGATCTTTCTACTCAAGGATCAGCGTCTGTTGCGAGATCTTGAAGCGGTCACGCAACGCCTTCAAACGATCCGTTTGCTGCCTCGTGGTGCGCCCGGCGCCCAGGACCGACACAAGACGTTGTGCGCCCGATGCAAGGGCCGCGGCAATCGGGGCACCGGCCCCCACGCGCGGGCATATGACCAGAACACGGTCAAACTCATGCTCGATCCCGGCGACGGCCTGCTCAATCGTGAACGGACTGACCCGCGTCTTGTCCGCTGGTTTGAAAACTGTCGGGCCAGAGGCAAGATCAAACCGGTCAAGACTGCCTTCCTCGCCCGCTGGGGCCGCCCCTTTGAGGTCCAGCGTTCCGGTCAGATCAACAACAGCGCAGCGGGGACCCTCTTCGGACAAAGCGAGGTAAAGTCCGACTGCACCGGCCACCTGTTCCGATCCTGTTGGCAGGACCAGAACACGTTTCGGTGATCCCTGAGCTATTTCTACGGCTACTT
The DNA here is from genome assembly GCF_003129565.1 of Salibaculum griseiflavum. Classification (GTDB taxonomy): domain Bacteria; phylum Pseudomonadota; class Alphaproteobacteria; order Rhodobacterales; family Rhodobacteraceae; genus Salibaculum; species Salibaculum griseiflavum. The sequence continues at coordinate 52,406 of NZ_QETF01000017.1, read as the reverse complement.
CGTCCAGCTGATTATGCGGGCGCTTTTCAAATTGGGCGATCCGCCGATCAACGGGGCGTCTGCGGCCTCCGAAGTATTTCGCCACACGATCGGCGCCGATCCTGCCATTCATGGCATCCGATAACGCGTTCGCTGTATGCAGAACGCCCCGCCGCATGGATCGCACGATCCCTAAACCAGAACCAACCACTAGGCCAAGGACAAGTCCGAGAGCCGCAATCAGTTTGTTGTTAGGAGCAGATGGCTGCACTGGCGGCACAGCCATTTCATAAACATCCGCGATCGAGGCGACAAACCCATCGGTGATGCGCTGGGTCTCAAATTGTTGTACGATCACTTCATAAATAGTCTTTTGAACTGTTGCCTCACGCTCAAGAGCCGCCAGCTCGGCAGCAGCCGAGGCGTTTCGACGGGCATCTTCCTCGAACTCGTTTATCGTGCGTTCGACTTCCTCAAGTCGTTGCGTTGTCCGATCACGCGCGGTCGCCAGTTGGATGGCATCTGGCAAGACCCAATTCACAGGAGAGCTGGGCCAGCTCAGCAAGCGACGGAAATCTGCGTCGCGTATGAACGGATGATCCGTCACCAGCTGCTGCCGCAGTGGAGCCGTAAGGATATCGTTTTTTTCTGCTATCGCCTGCAGATCATCGAGCGCCGCTAGAAAACTCCTAAAACTGTCTCGCTGCTCCCGCAACAGCACCAGCTGCGCCGAGGCACGAGCCAACTCTTGATCGGATGCCAAGTCGTTCTCTACCGCATATTCAGTGATTGATGCCGTCGTTGCCTCGACATCTGCCTGGACATCAAGCAGCTGCTTGGAAAGATAATCGATCTGGGCCCGGGATTTCCGCTCCTGATCTTCAAGGAGCGTGGCCAGCGCATGGTTAACGATTGTATTCGTAATCTCCGCAGCCCTATGCGGGTCAACATGGGTCGTTGCGACCGTGACAACCCCGTTCTCACCCAACTCCACCGAAACGGACTCATTAACCCAATCGATGACGCGCATCTGTTCCTTGGCGTCAGAAGCTGTTGGAGGCTCGCTAATACCTGCTGCGATCAGAAGTGCACCTACCGGACCGACCTGTCCTACTGGTGGATTGACCTCAGGGTCTTCAAAAAGGCCGGCCTCCGGCGCGATCTTCAGAATGAAATCCCGTGATTTGATACGGTCCTCCAGCGTCTGGGCCGGGCCGCCGCTTGTCCCCCCTGAAACACCAACCAAAGCCGCAAGCCCCCCCAATTCGCTGGGCAGGGAAATGCCCCCAGAGCCATCCTCAAAAGCAAACTTTGCCCCCGCATCATAAGTTGGCTCAGCAACCCAAACCGCATAGTAGATCGCCGCTGCTGAAAACAGCGCGGTGGTTGCGCCGATCAGCAGCCAATTCGACAGAAGGGCCGAGAATAGCTCGGCTAGATCAATCTCGTCATCTAGAGGGGCGTCCGGGCTATCCGTCAATCGAGCCTCCAAGGCTTACAAGTTATAATGGTTACTGCGATGTTTATCGCCGCTTTTCAAGGCCCCAAGCTTGTTGGGCATCTTATACCGGAGCTGTCTGGGCTTGTGTACAGCTAGGGATAGAGGAGGGTAACACCATTCCGTATATCACGGTCACTTGGTAGTGAGCGACATCACAAGCGCGCTTGAGGAATGCAGGTGCGCCGACGTCAAAAGCTTTTCGACAACTCAATACTTAAAACCAGCCCTTCATCGACGGCTGTCCGATCGAGTTCATAACCGTTATAATGAACGCGCGATACCACTCGCGTTCCATGGTAGTCAAAACCTAAGCCAAGATGCGCGCTTAATCCATCGACGCGCTGACTTGAAAGCCGGTGGTTAGCAATCGACGCATCATTGACCACATCATATCCAAGGCTCCAATCAATATCATAATCGGGAAGGTCATGGGCACCGCGTACTGATACCGAAACCCCTTCGCTATCTATTGGAGCCCCCATGACAACACCATCTTGAACATACGGATGGGTCCCGTTTCTGTAGGCAGTGCCTGGCCCGCACCACCCGTTTGGGGTTTCAGAAATTCTTGTATCGACAACCTCGAAGTTTAAGTTGCTCGGAACAGTACCGATGACCGTTTGGCGTGAAAAGCCCGCAAGATACATAAAGCATGATGGCGCAAGCCCCGCCGCATCTTCACCGATCGCCTGAGCGTAGATACGGTTTGCGCCCCATGCGTAGGCCACCCCGAAACCAGCCATTCCATTCGCGTCTGGTGAAATGCCAGCGTTGGTTTCATCGCCAAAAATGTTTCGGAAATCAGCATCATCAGGAAAGAATTGAGTGGTCCAGACAGCTTCAAGCTCGAAGTCTTTGATTGGTTCTATGACGACACGTGCTCCAAGCATATTCGCGTCTCGAAAGCTGTCTCCCTTGTAGTTGTAGCCAAAGAAAAAATCAGCTTCCCAAGGGCCAATCCAGGCGAGTATGGGCGATTGAAACGGCGACCTATCACTCTTCGTTAGATATATCGTCGGGAGGGGAGCTGCATTATCAGAAAGGATCAATGATGTATTGGGCGATAGGGACCAGTGCCTATCTTTGAGCCCAACTCCAGCCACCCAATCGCCAAACGGAAGTTGAACGTAGGAGCCATCATAGAAAAGAGTTTCTTCAAGGGTCTCGTATTTGGCGTGCACCCCGCCCTCAACTGGCCCAAGTTCGAACCGATATTGACCATCAATCCATACACTTGAGCCCGCGCCGTAGGTTGACCCCTGCCCCAGTATTCCATCGCTGATGAAGCCGGCGTGAAAAGTTAGAGCATCATCCGCGGTCGTCGCTTTAGGAAAAAAAAAACCCACGCTTACAACTGCGAAAAATCTTATGATATCTCTTCTCTCACTTATCTTCATTATCTACGTATCCTTGTTTGAAGCGTTGTCGTGATCTTTTGTTAAGCGAGGATGATCTTCCGATGGCTATCTTTACACCAGCGACATGCTGTCAGCGGTAAATTCGCCTAAGACTATCCGTTAGACAAGCAGTTCGTGGTCTTTACTGTGGCTTCAACGGCGTTTAGGCGGTCAAAATCCACCAGCCTTACGGTCTCCGGCCGTTTCGCGCTTGTGCCACTTCGCGACCGTCTTCTGGATGGGCGTGGCATTTTCCGCATTAATACGAAATCTACGGATCAGAGCTGGGGCTGCCACATATGATGCAAAAAACACGATTCCGAAGCCTACGACGGCTGCAAATGAATTTATCGTGTTGTTCCAGAAGACAACTCCAACAACCGGTGGTGCAATAACGAAAGGGGTCAGCACCAATGTGGTAAGCGGATTGGCGATCCGGCGCCGATTGCGCCCCAGGGCGCAGATTTCCAAAGCGCGCATGACCATCTGATGAACATGCAACCTGTCCGGCGCCATGGCGTCCGCCTTGCGACGCGACCGACGGTAAATGGCTAGGAGCATATCGGCCACTGGCCAGAACAACACGAGCAAGATCGCCCAAGGTGAGGCGGTCGGAGCCTCGAGGAGGATTGCAATCCCGAACCAGCTCAGCACGAAGCCAAGCGTGTAGGCGCCCGCATCGCCAAGGAAGATCTTGCCAAAAGGGTAATTCAGCAGAAAAAACCCAAACACACCCCCGGCCAGCATCAAGGCCAGATGCACCATCGCGTGATAGCCAGCCTTATCGGCGATTAGGCTCATCGCCACGGCAGTTACGATCGCCGTCATTGATGCCAGGCCGTTGACCCCATCAATCATGTTGAAGGCGTTTGCGATACCAGCGGTCAGCAGCAATGTGAAGGGGATCCCGATGGGCCAATAACCCAACACTGCATCTAGGCCTGGGATACCGGCACGTGGCAACCAAACACCCAGAAGCAGCACCACCAAGAGACTGGCTCCCGCAGCCGCCAATAGTCGGTTGCGCGGCGACACATGAAACCCAAGGTCCTCGAGCAGCCCCGCTGCGAAGAGCAGAGCGGCTGACATACTAAAGAGCGCATATGACTGTGAAATCGATGCCGGCGCGAATATCACACTGAGACCAAAGGCGCCGAAAATGGCGATACCTCCAACTCGTGGTGTTGGTCGTGTATGCATTGATTGCACGGCGTGCAAATCATGAGCGCGACCAAGCAAGCGCGCCGTGCGTCGACCGTATGCGACAAAGAATAAGCTGATCATAAACGATAACGCCAGCAGCGTGACCACTCGCCAACCCAGATACACAGACGCCCATTCAAATAGCAATTTTTACATCCACATGATTCTCAAGAGCATTTGTACTTCAACCTTAACGCATCCAGAAGTTGAAATGGTTCCGTTTGGCATGATCTAAGACGAAAAAGCCAACTCGCGCACACAGGTTGTGGTTAAAATGGCACACCCGCAAGCGCCTGCCTATCCATTAGTATCTCAATTAGCACCCAATAGACTGACTGCGCACTCCAGCGCGTGGCGATCACTCACTTTGCGACAGCCGGATGGCGCGCGATGCCGCCGATCCTGGTAGATGAAAGAGGTGGCCCGTTGTCGTTGCACTACGTCGTCCGCAGCTGCTCCGCTCCGACTGCGACCCGTTTTTGCCCGCCCATGATCTCCATCAAGACCCAGACGCGGCGATCCGGCGCAATCTTTTCAACCTCGGCCACAAAGTTTGCGAACGGTCCCTTGGTCAGCGCGACCTGATCTCCAGGCTTGAGCTCTTCCGGGGGCAGTAACTTGCCGTCTGCGTCACAGCGCAGCATGATCTGCGAGACTAGATCGAGCGGCACCGCTGCGGGCTCCTTGCCAAAGCTGACCAGCCGAGTGATGCCGTAGGTCGAGTTGACTTGCCGCCACAGGCCGAGGTCTGCATCAAAAGCAACGAAGATGTAGCCCGGAAATAGAGGCCGTTCGACTGTCACGAATTTGCCATTGCGCTGTCGCGTTTCCTCGTCGAGCGGCAGGAAGGTCTGAAACCCCTGCCGCGTGAGCTGCTTGTCTGCGATCCTGGCGCAATTTGGTTTCAACTGCGCCAGGAACCAACTTGTGCCGCGCTCGTGTGCCGTCATTGCGCCTCCTTGTGTCATTGGCCCACTTATCGCTCAAATTCGAGCGCATTCAAGCCGAGTTTGCTGAAGTGATGTGATGTTTTGGTGAAGCCGGGTGACGCATCCCCTTTCAACGTTATCGCACAAACCGCGATCGCGACCGCATCGTGCTCAACACGCGCCTGCGTGCCCTGCGCCCGAAAATCATTGAGCGCACCGCTGCGGCGATCGATAATATGGGCGGTCATGTGCAGTGCGACCCGAAGTCGGAACTTCTGCACAGTAACGACGAACTGATCATCAGTTTGGTTTTGGCGGGCTGCCAGCCGACGGGGAAGAGGCGGCTGCTGTGGCGCATTCGTTTTGATCCGATGCGCTATCAAGCTGATGTCACGCTGGCTGTGCGGCCTGACCCGATGAATGCGGCCGAGCTCGATTACTACCTGCTGCCCTGGCTCGATTTGCCCTGGTAGGAAATCCGCCTCTGCAATCAAACCTCCAACGCTTTTGAGGTCTTCCGTTTCGAAGACCTCGGCTTTTTCCACGGCATGGCTGAGCGTGTGGGGCTCCAGCGATGATGGGGCAGGGGCAGAAATCGAATATAACCAGAAAGGAGAACGAGCCATGACTGCCATTAAACCAAGGAGGCCCTATCGCAGCACGTCCGCTAGGGACGGCTTGATACGAGACTGCCGGTGGGCTCTGCAGGGCCACCGCATCGCGGACTCGGCAGGTGCAGGATTTCTCTGTTGTCTACGTGTGCGTTGTGCCGTAGCGATCCCTAGGTATTTTGCCCGCATTGTAAGGGTATAGTGCGCCGTCCAGGTCGACGAGGATCGACCTCCTTCCTTGGTCTTCAGCTAACATTTGCTGTTGCGTAAGCAAGCGCACGCATATATCGCTCAAGCCAGAGCGTTCATGTTGATCGAGCTGTACATTGCAAAACCCGTTACCCCGAGGAGGCCTGCAGGCAGTCCTTGTGCGGTAGCCTGCGCGAAACTCCCAAAGTCATGACCTCCCAGCGTGACAAGCTGCGCGAAGAGGTGCAGTTTCGTATCCTGCGCCTTTTGGCGGACAATCCAGAGCTGTCGCAGCGTGAGCTGGCGAAAGAGGTTGGGGTCAGCACGGGTGGCATCCACTACGTGCTTACTGCACTGGTGGACAAAGGGCTGGTGAAGCTGGGGAATTTCACTGCTGCCGAGGACAAAAGGCGTTATGCCTACATACTGACGCCGAAGGGCCTGTCGGAAAAGGTGACATTGACCCAGCGGTTTTTGGCTCGCAAGCGTGCGGAATATGTGGCGTTGAAAGAAGAAATTGATGCGCTGGAGCGGGAAGCAGAACTTCGCGCTGATATGGCGCCAGCGCCAAGGGCCAATAAGTGATCCCTGCGTCATCGGGCGTCTGATCGTTGATTTGCGTTATCGGGCGTTTGCGAGATGAGGGGTTGCGTTATCGGGCATTTGATGCGGGGTGCGAGACGGCCAGCGTTTTGGTCCACCACATGACGTATTCGGAAAAATGAAAATCCTGGTGACAGGTGGCGCGGGGTATATTGGCAGCCACACGCTCGTCGTGCTGCTGGCCGCGGGGCATGACGTCGTCGTGCTGGACAATTTTTCCAACGGGTCGCGGGAAGCGCTTCGCCGGGTGCAGCAATTGTCCAACCGGGATTTCAATGTCGTTGAGGGAGACGTTCGGGATCGGAGCATCTTAGACCGACTGTTCGCCGACCACGAACCCGCGGCGGTGGTACATTTTGCCGGGCTGAAGGCGGTCGGCGAAAGTGTTGAGGACCCACTTTCCTATTACGACGTGAATGTTGGTGGTTCGATGCGCCTTCTGGAGGCGATGTCAAAAGCATCGTGTAAGCGGATCGTTTTCTCGTCCTCGGCGACGGTCTACGGCACGCCCGAGTATCTTCCGTATGACGAGGATCATCCGACCCGGCCGGTCAATCCCTACGGCAGAACCAAGTTGGCCGTGGAAGAGCTCCTTGGGGACTGGTGCGCGGCGAGCCCGTCCCGGTGCGCCATCTCTCTCAGGTATTTCAACCCGGTGGGCGCGCATCCCTCGGGTCGGATCGGGGAGGATCCGAAAGGGATTCCTAACAACCTGATGCCATATATAGCGCAGACGGCCGTTGGGCGGCGTGAGCGGCTGCAGATTTTTGGGGATGACTACGATACACGCGATGGTACCGGAGAACGGGATTACATCCACGTCATAGACCTCGCCGAGGCCCATGTCGCGGCGCTCGAGCGCCTCGAGAACATGTCGGCGCATACCGCTCTCAACATCGGAACAGGAAGCGGGATGACCGTGAAAGAGTTGATCGGTTGTTTCGAAAATATTCTTGGCCGTAAGTTGCCGACCAGTATAGCGCCCAGGCGGGAAGGGGATCTTCCAAGTTTCTACGCGAACCCGTCACGGGCGAATGAGGCGCTTGACTGGAAGGCTCGTCGGTCCCCCGAAGATATGTGTCGGGACAGCTGGACCTGGCAGTCCCGGAACCCGGAAGGCTTTGGTCCAACGGCCATAGACTAGACGAGGCGCCTGATCGCCATCGATCGTCTCAAGGCACGCCAGCAACAATGAAATCCAGAGCAAACAGAGTGAACGCTAACAGTGTTTGACCACGAGACTGATACTTCGCACCTCGCCCCGATCCCGGAGCTTTACGTCTCCCCTGACAGCGCGCAGAAGCTGAAGCGCGAGGCGGGCGATTTGCCGAGCTGGGACCTCAGCCCACGCCAGATCTGCGACCTGGAGCTTCTGATGAACGGCGGGTTCAGCCCGCTGAAGGGGTTCCTGGGCCAGGCCGATTACGACGCGGTCGTCGAGGAGATGCGGCTGGCCGACGGCACGCTCTGGCCGATGCCGATCACGCTGGACGTGTCCGAGGCGTTCGCCGAGGGCGTCGAGATCGGCCGCGACATCGCGCTCCGCGACCAGGAGGGGGTGATCCTCGCGATCATGTCGGTCACCGACAAGTGGGTGCCCGACAAGACGCGCGAGGCCGAGAAGGTCTTCGGCGCCGACGACCCGGCGCACCCGGCGGTGCACTACCTGCACAACGCGGCCGGCCGGGTCTATCTCGGCGGGCCGGTCACCGGCATCCAGCCGCCCACGCATTACGACTTCCGCGGCCGGCGCGACACGCCGAACGAGTTGCGGGCGCTCTTCCGCAAGCTGGGCTGGCGGCGGATCGTGGCCTTCCAGACGCGCAACCCGCTGCACCGCGCGCACCAGGAGCTGACCTTCCGCGCCGCCAAGGAGGCGCAGGCGAACCTGCTGATCCACCCGGTGGTCGGCATGACCAAGCCGGGCGACGTGGATCACTTCACCCGGGTGCGCTGCTACGAGGCGGTGCTGGACAAGTACCCCTCCGCGACGACGACGCTGAGCCTTCTGAACCTGGCGATGCGGATGGCGGGCCCGCGCGAGGCGCTCTGGCACGCGCTGATCCGGCGCAACCACGGCTGCACGCACATGATCGTGGGCCGCGACCACGCCGGCCCCGGCAAGAACAGCGCGGGCGAGGATTTCTACGGCCCCTACGACGCGCAGGAGATGGTGCGCGCGCATGCCGGCGAGATCGGGCTCGAGATGGTCGACTTCAAGCACATGGTCTACGTGCAGGAGCGCGCGCAGTACGAGCCCGCCGACGAGATCGAGGAGGGCGTGACGGTGCTGAACATCTCGGGCACCGAGCTGCGCCGGCGGCTGTCGGAGGGGCTGGAGATCCCGGAATGGTTCTCCTTTCCCGAGGTGGTGCGCGAGCTGCGCCGGCGATACCCGCCGCGGGCGAACCAGGGCTTCACGGTGTTCTTCACCGGGCTTTCGGGCTCGGGCAAGTCGACGATCGCGAACGCGCTGATGGTCAAGCTGATGGAGATGGGCGGGCGGCCGGTGACGCTGCTGGACGGGGACGTGGTGCGCAAGCACCTGTCGTCGGAGCTGGGCTTTTCCAAGGAACATCGCGACATCAACATCCGCCGGATCGGCTACGTGGCCAGCGAGATCACCAAGAACGGGGGCATCGCGCTCTGCGCGCCGATCGCGCCCTACACGGCGACGCGGCGCACGGTGCGCGAGATGATCGAGCAATACGGCGCCTTCTGCGAGGTGCATGTGGCGACCAGTCTCGAGGAATGCGAGCGGCGCGACCGCAAGGGGCTCTACAAGCTGGCGCGCGAGGGCAAGATCGAGGAGTTCACGGGGATCTCGGACCCCTACGAGGAACCGGCCACCCCCGAGCTGCGCGTCGACACCGAGGGCATGGACGTGGACCACTGCGCCCACCAGGTGATCCTCAAGCTCGAACAGATGGGGCTTATCAAGGGATGAGTCTCAGCCGAAGTGTAAACGTGAATTGATCCATTTACCGTGCGGCGACCGATGCTCGCTGCCGAACTTTCTGACATGACTAGCGTGACATTCATGTTTGTCCACAGTCGCCGCAGCGTCGAACAAAACTGTCAAAAAGTCTTGATGGGTTCCGGCGAACAGTTAGTCGACGATTGAGCCTTGTCCTGAGCCTTCAAAAAGATCTTTACAAAAAGGCTTTCGCAAGTGACGCCGAGAGAGCTGGCAAAGAAAGCTGTTCGCTCAATAAGGCGTCAAAAACATGGGCAAGGCTCATAAAATGAATGACTACGCCGTTTCCGCGCTCAGGAGAAGCGAGGAGCACGGAGTACTATTCGTCACCTATCAGGATCATTTGACACGAGTATTGCGCAATGCCATGGCGGTCAGAGGTAACCACGCTCGTTTCGCTGCAGCATCTGCTCTGTTGTCGGACCAAGAGGGCGTGTGAGTAAGTGTTTAGGCGTTCTTGCACAGGAAACCGCCCAAAAAGCTCCGCCCGTCGGCATGAGAGCTTGCCTGTCAAAGCAAAAATGAGCCTTTTTATCAAAGGGCTGGTAACCGGAGGGCGCGGTTTAATAAGGCGTGCGCTTATCGGTGAGCTCCCGCACCTCAAATCTGATAAATGTGCTGTACCTGCCTGTTATGACGCCAAGTATCAGCACTGGGGCCTTTGCGATTGTGACTGCTCGCGAGACAACCGGACCAGAGACAATAGCCCCTCTTTTGCCCAATAAATTTAGGAGGCATGCGCTATCCCGATGAGTGTTATGTTCCCACTTGCGACGAAAACGCGATGCGGAATTTCACAAATAGCTGGAAGTTGCGCATGCGTCTCGGAGTGGAGCCCAAGGTTGCGATTGCCCTTTGCATGCGCAAAGCGATCCACTCCTACCCGGCTGACCAAGTGTGAAATCTGTAGATAAATGGAGCGAAGAAATGCGTGTCCTGATACTCGGCGGAGACGGATACCTCGGCTGGCCAACGGCCATGGATTTTGCGGCAGCCGGGCATGAGGTGACAGTGGCCGACAATTATCTTCGCCGGCACATGGCCGAGGCCACGGAGAGCGACGCTCTTCTCGTGGCACCGAACCTCTCGGAGCGTGCAGCGATCTTCAAAGGCACCACCGGGCACGAGATACACGTTCGGATCGGGGATCTTTCGGACCCGGACGTCATGTTCGACATTGTCCGTGACACGACACCCGATACGATCATCCATTACGCGGAACAGCCCTCGGCACCCTACTCGATGCGCGGGTTCCGGGAGGCGCGGGAGACGTTTCAGAACAACCTCGACGTGACCTTTAACTGTATCTGGGCGGTCAAGGAGATCGTCCCGGAGGCCCATGTCGTGAAGCTCGGCACCATGGGTGAATACGGCACGCCGAATATCGATATCGAGGAGGGGTGGCTGGAGATCGAGCACAAGGGTCGCAAGGACACGTTCCTTTACCCGCGTGCGGCGGGCTCCCTCTACCACACCACAAAGGTTCTCGATACGGACCTGCTCTGGTTCTACGTACGGACCTACGGGTTGCGTGTCACCGACCTCATGCAAGGCCCGGTCTACGGGATCTCGACCGACGAGGCGGATCTCGATCCGCGTCTCTGCCCGAACTTTCATTACGACGATATCTTCGGGACGGTCGTTAACCGTTTCCTGGTCCAGGCCGTGGCTGGCGTCCCATTGACCGTCTATGGCGGCGGCGGGCAGACGCGCGGCTACCTGAACCTCCGCGATACCCTGCAATGCGTTCGCCTCGCGGCGGAGAAACCGGCCGAAAGCGGTGAGCTCCGGATCTTCAACCAGTTGACCGAGACCTTCACGGTTTCCGAGCTTGCCGAGCGCGTGAAGGGCGTCGGGGACCAGATGGGTCTCGGTGTCGAGATCAAGTCGATACCCAATCCCCGGAAAGAAAAGGAAGAGCACTATTACAACCCGACCCATTCCGGGCTTATAGAGCTTGGCCTGGAGCCGCATTACATGACGGAGGGGATTCTTGGCGCGATGCTCGAGCGGATCATCGAGAACCGCGATCGGATCGTTACGGATCGTATCATGCCGCGCGTGCGCTGGAGCTGATCATTATGGAAAAATTCAAGGACAAGACGGTCCTGGTGACGGGGTCCTGCGGCACGGTCGGTGCAGAGCTCGTCCGTCAACTGGTGGAAAGCCCGGCCGCGCATGTCGTCTGCATAGACAACAACGAGACGGAACTCTTTTTCCAGATCGAGCAATACCGGGGATCGGGGAAGGTTTCAGGGCACCTGGCCGACATTCGGGACCGCGAAGCACTCATGCTTCGCATGCGCGGTGTGGACATCGTGCTGCACGCGGCCGCGCTCAAACATGTCGGGCTCTGCGAGGACAGCCCGGCCCAGGCGATTGCAACCAATATTCAGGGCACGCAGAACGTCATCGACGCGGCCCAGGCAAATGGGGTCGAGCGAGTTATATTTACGTCGTCGGACAAGGCCGTAAACCCGACCAACGTGATGGGGACGTCCAAGCTGATGGGTGAGCGGCTCATGACCGCCGCCGCGGAGACCACTGCGAACGGGCTCGATATCAGGTCTCGTAACGCGGGCACGATCTTCGCATCGACGCGCTTTGGCAACGTGCTGGGATCACGCGGATCGGTCGTGCCGCTCTTCCGCCGCCAGATTGAGAAGGGCGGCCCAATCACGCTCACTGACCGCCAGATGACCCGGTTCATCATGACACTGGAGGAGGCCGTGCGCCTCGTACTTGACTCTGTCTGGCTTGCAACCGGGGGCGAGGTAATGGTGACCAAGATGCCGGTGGCGCGGATCGAAGACATCGCCCATGTCATGCGCGATGTGCTTGGCGCAGGACGCGAAATCGAAATCATCGAGATCGGCGCAAAGCCGGGCGAGAAGATGTACGAGGAGCTGATGAACGACGAGGAAGTTCGCCGGACTTGGGAATACGGAGATTTTTTTATCACGCTCTCGGCTTTTGCTGACAAGTCAGCTCCCGTATACGCACACTTGCAGAATTGCGCAAAGCCAGATCGTCCGTATAACTCAGTAGCGGAGCCATCCCTAAGTCGAAAAAAGCTGAAAGAATACTTTTTAAACAAAAAAGTTTTAATCGATACTAAAATCGATGAGATTACCAAGTAGAAATATAAAATCGCGCTCCGCTAAACTTAAAAGTCGCTTTCTAAAAAATGCAAACTGCCAAAAAAACTAGACAGAAAAAATTTCAATGATCTTACAAAAAATGAAAATCCGAACAAGTGCGATAGAGCAAAATAGAGAAGGCAATAAAAACAGAAAAATATTCATAATATCAGACCCAAAATCAACAATAAACCGAAATGAAAGAAACATCGCGATTAAGAAATTTGGACAAAATATTGGCCTAGATGTCGTGGAAGTACGGATCGAGCAAGGCTCAATAATTAAAGCCATCCGAGCGATAAAAAAAAACGATATTGTGGTTGCGCAGGTAGCGCCCCGTAGAAATATTATTTTTCTGCTTCTATTGCCACTTATGCCAAAAGTTATCGAACTCCGTGATCCAATTTGCGACTGGAGGTTCAGAAAAGGCCTCAAAAACAAGTCAATGGATTTATTATTTACCGTAGTTGCTCGGCTTTGCGCGAAAATAATTCTAGCCAGAAATGGATTAAACATATGCGGTATTGAAAGATTTATACTAAAAAGTAAGTTAGAATTTACTCCTCAATACGGCGTAAGTTCAAATTACATTTTTCAGAACAAAAATAAGAAATTCGAGCATCGAATTTGTTATTTTGGTAACATATACGATGAATTTTATAAAGAAGGGCTCAACAAACTATCCCTTGCTGTAAATAAAAAAATAATTTGGGTTGGGTGCGAGATCAATATTACAGAAACTCCAAGCTCGAGCCGAATTAAAAAGTATCCCCCAGTTTCAAAAAAGGACGCCTATGCGATGCAGCTCGCTGCCGGAGCCAATGTATTGATAAATAGCTTTCCAGACAGTTTTATACCATCGAAATTTTACGAGTTATTGGCATTTGGCAGACCAATCATATACCTCTGTCCTTATCGCGACAAGATTGCACGGTTCATTGATCGCCACCAATTGGGTATAGTGTTAACGCAAACTTGGGTTGAAAAGAAAATCAGCACTCCACTCACCGTAAACAATTATAAATTACAGCAAATCTCAAGAATTTCACAGAAACTATTTTCTGACGATGTTTACCATCGGAAATTTTGGCGAGAAGTGAGTAATGCTGGAGCGTTGAGAGGAGAAAAATGATCAATACGCATATAATTGGCGTAGCCAAGTGTGGAACAACAACACTTGCTGAATATTTGGGTCGGCATAGTGAAATAAAAATCGCCAAAGGAAAGGAGGTTCACTTTTTCGATGTAAATGAATGTGTAGATCGCGGTTACGACTACTATCACAAAATTTTTGGACCAAAGCTCAAAGTCAATATTGATGCCACTCCAGCCTACATACGTAGGGAGATATATTTGAAGCGTCTTCACGATTACTATCATTTTCATAATTTGACACCTCGAATAATTATACTCGTACGAAACCCTGTCGATAGAGCAATCTCACACTATCTTCATCGGTATAGAACGGGGCACGAAAGTGCCGCATTTTTCAAAATAATCAAGGATCAAATGAAAAATGGATTTCATGACCATGATGAATGGGACCAATATGTTGGTGATGGTGAATATTCGCGAATATTCACCATAGTTCAAAAATATTTTTCGAATGAAAACGTCTTAGTTTTACGAGATATTGACTTGAAGCAGGCGCCACACGAAACACTTAGAAAAGTTCAGGCGTTTCTCCAAGTTGATGATCAGACTAAAGATATCCTTGAAGCGGGAAACTCTGAAAAAAATGTTACAAGCAGCCCACGTAGCTTATTTTTATCGCGGCTTTTAGCACGTAACGGTATTGGCAAGGAAATAATAAAAAAGATTCTTGGGCGCGATAAATCTCGAAGGTTGCGGTTTCTCTTATCAAGGTTAAATACCGTTAATCAACCACTTGAGTTTTCGAATAATTTGCGAAATAGCGATGATCTATTGGAGTTGCAAAAATACTATGAGAAGGATCGCGATTATCTTTTAGATAACTTTGGAATCGAAGTCTGATACCATTAAGGTTCGTTTAACGATGCTATTAAATTTTCTTATTCGAAGTCTGATGTCTAGTTTTTCATTTATCTATATTCTTATCTTTGTAAATACATTTCCCAGAGATCTCGCTTTCGATTTCGTAAAGGTATTCAGCCTGGCGCAAATTATTTCAGCTTTTGTAACTTTCGGAGGTCGTCAGCGCCTCCTATTTTATTATTCTGGAAAAATGGATAGTATAAAGCAATTTTCAAATGCTGTTTCTGAGCTGTGCAGTTATTCAATTTTACTTATTGGAACAATACTCATTGCATTGATTATTCAAGTGATTTATTTGGGAAATAATGTGGTAAATTTGGCTATCATGCTTGGTGGAACGCTTGGACTTGGTGACCTGATTTTTCATAAACACTTGGCCACAAGAAATATTTCAATTTTTTCAATTAATTTTGGCATTATCGTGCGCTTGTTTCATGTCTTGTTATGTGCGCTCTTAATTTATGGCGCAAAACTTGAATTAGCGTTGAGCCATGTTGTATTTTTTTTATGTGTAGGTTTTTGGATCGTTATCGGTCTTGAGCTTTTCAAAACTTCAACGTCTTTTAAGAGATGCAGAGGGTCGATAAAGATAAGTATTGTTCGCGAAAGTGTAATGTATTGGGTTAACTCACTTACTTCAGTGTCTTTTGTGAATATTCCACAGTATAAGCTAGCAGACGTTGGAACAGTCTCGGACTTGAACTTTTATAGGATACTTTTGCTTGGGCCACTTGTTTCAAGCATAATTATACAAGCAATCCTACCATGGTTTTCCCGACTTGAACAAATTGAAAGAAATGAAAAACAAAGACGTAATGAAGTTATTATTTTAATCCAGAGGTGGGCGGGCTCAGCGCTATTCACATTTATGGTTGTGATGGCCGCCTTGTTTCTTGGGCATCTTTTTTCCTTCATCGACTCAAGCATTTCTTTTTTATGGATTTTAGTGCTTGCGATTTCTTTTTGTGTAAGTGGAAGTGGCGCTGTAATTGTGGCTACTAAAGGGAATACAAGTCAGCCAATTTCGCTGATTTTCGGTCTGATATTAATAAAAATGTGTGCTATATTTTTGGTTTTGTGGTCGAGTGACCCTTTTCCTATCCTTTTCGTTGCCCACAGCCTGATGATTATTTTGACTCTTTTCTCTGTAGTTCTGGCACCCAAGCGAAAGGAATGGTAACCTTTTGGCGTGAGGATTTTAGTAAGGGGCTCACTTTCTGCAAAAGGTTTCACGAAAGTGAGGTGAGCCCGCTTACGGGACATCGGAAAAAATCTTAGCCTCGCTGGCCTATCGGTAACTTTCAATGAGGTCTTGAGTGAACATACCCCAGTCCCCGGTCAGTGCCCAAGTTGTTCATGGTCTGCGCGAAGATGCCATGTTCGCGGCCTCTCTCAAACCAGTAGGGTTCTGCGATTCACCCCCACGGTTACCAACGGTTATAGATGGTCTTATATGGGCCGAATTCTGCAGGCGCGTTATAGTAATGGAACTCCATGCGATTTTCGAGGAAACCCTGCTCAGCAGGCGGCGATCATCGACGTACGGCATGCTGTTGGACTTCGAAAATAGGGCCCTAGACGACACATCTGCGCGTGCGACAGCCAGAAGAGATCAGCCATGTTCACTGCTCGGCTTTCAGTTGGTGAGCCAGATAGCAGAAATCAATCGGTCCTGACTGGAATCAGGAAGATTTATACCATGCGGATTGGAGTAGCTAAATTACCAATACTTCTTATTAGCTCGGGCATATTTATTCCAGGGTTGCACGTTTATCCGCTCTCGGTTTTGGTCATTTTTCCAGCCTTTCTGTACTTGACCCTATTTTTGATTTCTACGGGGAGTCGGAAATCTTTTAATAATCGGAATTATATATCGGTGAGTATTTCCTTCGCTTTAACGTTCCTTTTTCTTTTTGCGTTGATTTTGCTGCGGGGATTCTATTACCCAGATTGGGTCGCTCAATTTGACTCAATTCAATATATTATTCGAATTTTATTATTTCTGGGGCTATATTTTGCAATGAAAAGTTTTTTCATAAAAGACAATTATTTTGACATAGGTCGCTGGATCAACTTTGTACGATTTATTGTCATCGCGGTCGTTTTGTTTTCAATTATAGACATATTTTCTAGGACTCAGTTTTTCCCAGATATTATAAATTTTTATAAGGCGCGGGGAGATTTTGGCGGAATTCATACAGTACATTATAATCGCCTATCGGGATTGTTTTCATATCCTGGAGACCTCGGACTTGTGCTTGTATTTGCCATTTTTTCACTTAAGCTAATATATAAAAATATTTGGTCGCGTTGGGTTCTGCTGACTGTATTGGTTTATTTTCTTTTCCTAACGCAATCTAGAGCGGCATTTTTGACCTTTTTCTTCGGCCTTATTCTTTACATCCCATTCGCTTCAAAAAGAGTAGTTGCCTTCATATCGGCTATTGCAATCACGCTCGCGATTGTTTTTCAAAACGAAATTAAAGATATGATTGATGATATTTATTTGCTAAGAAATTCTGATAGCTTAGAGTTTTTTCTTAGTAAATCTTACAGATACATGGAATTCTCAAATTATTTTTCAGCTAGGCCCGCGGAATGGATTTTGGGTTTGGCGCCAGATTCACAGATGCCGTTTCACGAAGTGGAGACCATTGGGGCTGCTTCTAGATTGGGGGTAGTAGCTTTTTTTATCTATTTTTTGTTTGTCGCTTGGGGCATTGGCTGCTATTCGAGCGCTTTTCGCAATAGGGCTACCCAAAGTGCATTGTCTGCTGCAGGTATTTCGTGTTATTGGCTAAGTTTCTTGTTAATCTATTGCAATATTTCAGCGGGTTTTTCACGTCCCAAACTGATGGTGGTGGCCGCACTTGGCCTTATTTTTGTTTTGCACGCCTTACCCAGATCAGGGAATCACAATCGCCAAAAGCGTTTACATGAGAGTTTGGAGTGACGTTGGCTGAAATGAATTTCTTTTGAGAAAAAAGACGTAATCCTTTCAGAGGGCTTTTCAGATTGAAGAATCTTGATATCATACGCAGCAATTTACAAGAAATTTTAAATCGAAATAAATTAATTCGAAGTCGATCCGATTTCTTTGAAAAAATTGAGGCTGGCGGCTATTCTGTTTCTTATATTAATCCTTTTGTTCTTTCTTTTCCTGGCTTAAAGGACTTAGCCAAATTGGATCGCCATTTTTTTGTTGTTGATAGTCTTTTCTCAAAGAAGGTTCTTGATGTTGTCTACTCTTCTGCTGGCGCACTGGAAAAAATTGAGGTGCTAAACTTTGATTTTTCAGGGGTTGCATTAGATGTTTTCGAATTTGGGCGCAATGGTGACTGGGATTTTGTTTTCTGCGGTGGTACTGATAGTGATGTCAGGACTTTTACGAGTGTAATCGAGGAAAGGTTTCCAGGGATTTCTGTTTCTGGGGCATTTTCCGGCTATGACGCAAGATTTTATAAGGTTAAGCTCAAAGAATTTTTGAGAGATCGAAATGCATTTGTTTTACTTGGGCTTGGAAGCCCGAAGCAGGAAAAAGAAATTTTGGAGATTCACAGAGGCTTTGGCGGATCATCGTCTTTGGCTTGTAGTATTGTTACTTGCGGTGGTTTTATTAGTCAAACGGCGAAAGCGGAGGATGGAAATTATTATCCGGCTGTTGTTGTAAGGTATAACGTTAGATTTCTATATCGTTTTTTTAAAGAGCCTAAAACGATTTTTAGAGTCATAGTTCATTATCCAGTTTTCGTTGTAGCGGTCTTTCAAATTCGGTTTTGTAAAAAATTTTTTTGTCATTTTCTTTAGTGGTGATTGGTAGTATACGGGGTGAGCGTCTTTAGGTTTATGTATTCAGAGAAACTTTGTTTGCATTGGTTCAGTATTTTTGTTGGAAATTCTTTGGGGTTCGTTTGGGGGTTCCTTTTCCCGACCTTAAAATTTGGGTCTAGCGGAGGTTTTAGGTAATTTACTGTGCTCGACTAAGGCCAGCTCCATCTTGGTTCGCTTGAAACGATTAATCTGGAAAACTTTGCGGAAATTGGCGCGCAAATGCTGTGCGCGGATGGTTTCTTCTGGAATGCCGGCAATTTTTGGTTTTGTCGTTTAACGCATCATCGCGTATCTCGAGAGGTATGGGCGCAAGACTTGGCTGCCTAGGAACCGAATTCAGGCCCAGACATTGTGCTCAGCCTGTTCGAGGTAGCGCGCCAGGACGTTGATGGATTTCCAGCCGCCGGCGCGCATGATCGCCGCCGTGTCGTGCCCCATCTTCAGGAGATCCTGCGCAGCGCCGACACGGAGCGAGTGCCCGCTGAATTCTCCGATGGTTTCCGGATCGAGTCCTTCGCGTTTCGCGGCAGTCTTGATCATGCGCTTGACGGTGGTGGTGCTTAGATCGCGCTCGATCGCCTTTCCTTGATAGATGGGGCAGAACAGCCAGGAAATATGCGGCCCGCGCCAGTCGAGCCAGGCCTCGACAAGCGCCGCAGTACGCCGGGAGGTAAAGGCCAGCCGACCTTGCCCGAACGGGTCCGACTTGCTGCGCCGGACGATCACTTGGAGCGTCCCGTCATAGCGCGGAGAAATATCCTCGCTCCGCAAGGCCACGAGCTCGGATCGGCGCGTCAGCAACTCGTAACCGAGCCGCAGCATGGCCTTGTTGCGAAGCCCCCAGGGCGTGTCGGGTTCGCCCGCAATGAACCGGTCCAGGAAATCCCGGGTGAGGCCCTTTGCCTGGCGTGGACGGGTCAGCTTGGCGCGCCTAACGCGGCGGAGGGAGAGATTGATATCTTCGTCGTAAGTGGGATCCGGTAGCCGCAACAGGCGGTGGACCTTCCGTATCGCATAGAGGCGGCGTCGCACGGTCGACGCCGCCTTTTCTTTGCCCTGCGCCTCGATGAAGGCGCAGACCGTCTCGACATCGGAGGGGAAGGGGGCCTGCCCACGGCTCTCGCACCAGTCGACAAAAGCCTGCACGTCCGAATAGTATGAGCGCATTGTCCCGGGGGCATAGGCGCCTTCGAGACGCTCAAACTCAGACCGCCAGTCCGGTGCTCTGGGGCTTTCCATATATGCCATAAATGGCACTATAGGGCCAATAATTCGAGAGTTCAATGCTTACAGGCAATCAAATTCGCATAGCGCGCTTTGCACTTCGGCTGTCTGTCAAAGAGCTATCAGACAGGACCGGCGTCTCGGTTCGAACTCTTAAGCGTATTGAGGCATCGGATAACGTTCCTTCTTCGAGTGCGGCGACTATTGGGACCCTCAAGGACTGCTTGGAAAGAGAAGGCATCGAATTTATCGGCACGCCTGATGACGCCCCTGGAATTCGAATTCATCCACCTGCGCTGAGCGGTGACGCGGAGTCCTGAGTCTGCTTCCAGTTAGTCGTCTGGCGGGGCAGGGGGCGCGGCCGAGCGGCGTCCGCGCCTGCCTACACGCTACGCGAAACCGGCACCTTCCGCGTAGTCGGTTGGCAGAAACGTATGACCGCAAGTATTGGTATTGAACCTTGTCGCCATAACATCCGACGCCTCGGCTGCACTCTCAGCCTAGCTGGCACAGACAGGCCCAGGGACCCGGACTCCGGGCACGCGCCGCTCCTTTTTTATAGAGGTCGGAAAAATTCCAGCCCATCCCCCTGAAAACCAAGGAAAAGCCGGGGATTTTTTCCTTTGTTGGGCAGGTTGCAATGGGGTCGAGTCAAATGCCCGGAGACAATATTTATGGCGCGCTTTTAGCCAAAGACCCGGAAATAAGCCGCCACTTTACTTTGGCCGGCAGCGAGATGGCCAGGAAGGCGTCGGCTATTAGAAAGGTGTTGTTTGGGGCGAGCCGCTATGCGTCCAGCGCCTCGTAGTCGATAAGATCAGTCATGTCGCACCTTGTCCGGCTAATCGTTTCCGCTGGGTTCTTAGACGGAGACGGCAGCAAATGCAGCAGGCAGCAGCTGACGTGAGTCATTCCCGCAACAAGTTGCAGTTTTTCCAGGCATCAGTCGGGCGTTTTCCTTCTCTGTCTGAGCGCAGCCTCTACGTCTGACACTCGTGACTAGGTTTCACACGCTCCAACTGCCCCCTGACCACCACGCCTTGCGTTGGCCTGGTTTGGGGGCGTTTTTCACCAGACCGATTGCTAAGTTGAGCAAGCTGGTCCAGCTTGACCTGACCTGAGGCAAACCTAACTGTTTGTAGCTCGGGTACGGCTGAGCAGTTCCAACAACTGCCCCCTAATCGGCGCGCCTTGCGTTTGTCTGGTTAGGGGGCGTTTTTCAATAAGCTGCGATCATCAGTGTCCTGCGAAGCTTGACCCTGCGTCACCGGGCCTTAATTCTTGGCGCGTTCAGGTATCTTTGAACACTTCCTTCAACTGGCCCCTGTCGCTACCTGTAAGGCGATGGGGGCTTTTTTGTGGGTAGCATTTCATCCCATCTACGGTGCCCGTGCAAGCCTTCCCATTTCACCCCCTTCACACGGACATTCCCGTCGGGCTCTTCATCCGCCCTTGCCGACCGCAACCCAAACGCGGAATGCCCCACTTTCATCTGTGATCCTCTGCTCAATCGGCGCCGCGCGCTGGGCCGCGTCGATGGCATCGAGTGTTTTCGCCTGGGCGGCATCAAAGGCGATGGCCTCAGTGGCGCTCTGGGTCCTGTGGTTCAACCCGGTGGCGCTGTCATGCCAGACAAAGGCATCAAAACCCGCGAGATCATCACGGGCTGGATCAACCACCTCCCAGGTCTCTGACCCACCCTCGCCGAACCGCACCCCATTGATCACGCGCGCCGCCGCATGATCCCGTCGCAGTGCTGCGAAGCGGCTTTGATCATGCGCGCAGGCCGCCGCCAGCGTCTCGTGTAGCTGTCCATCCCCCGTGCGGAACAGATCCTCTAGGATATGATCGCCGAAGTATGTGATGGCGTCCGGGCGCGTGGCAAGCGCCCGCATCCACGTCACCCACCCGGCATAGTCGCTATGCGCCGTGCCTGCGTAGTTTGCATCGATCCACGATTGCCCGGCCTCTTGGTGGTCAAGGAGGGTTTGCAGGGCGACCGCGTACTCAATGACCTCAACGTCATTGGCCGCAAACCAGGCGCCAATATACGCATTGGCCCCGTCACATACGCCCAGATCTCTCAACATCTGCATGGAGACTTTCATCCGATGGCTCCGTAGGCCCGATCCGATCCACCCAGCCAGGTGACGGCATGCCCATTTGTCTTGATCGCCTTGCCCCCCGCGGCGCCGGGGTTACCACCTTGCTGCACCGTAAGGTCATCAAGGGTCTGCGTGCCCGCACCTCCTGCGGCGCCCCATCCGCCCCCACCGCCGGCAAAGGGTCTTTCAGGGTTATCGTTCCCCCCTCCAGCGTCTCTGACATAGATCGTGAAGGTATCCCCTTTGCCGGGCTGTCCGGGCCCGCCACCGGGTGCGGCAAAGATCGTATCAAAGGGAGAGCCAAAGGGCGGTGATGGACGTCTGTCCGGCGCGCCCGGCACCACCTGTTGATCGATGTCAACCCTGGGGGTGCTCAGGATCAGCTCCCCAATACCGCCACCGCTGCCGGGCAGTATGCGCCCGCCACCTTGCCCCGACAGGCCGCCAATCTTGAACGGTCCGGAACTTCCACCGCCATCTCCCATGTCTTATCCTCCTCAAAGACCGCTGCCGTCTTGCGCCCCCGCTCCGCTCGCCCCACCTGCGCCGCCATGGCTGGGAAGGGTCGCGTCGGCCCAATTGTTCGAACCTGTCGCCACGGATCCCGGCTGACCGATCGCCCCGCCCGGGCCAAAGGCGCTCAGCACGAGGCTATCGGTGTCGCCATAGGGCATGGGCCCGCCACGCCCCCCGCCAGCGCCACCGCCACCGGGGCTGTGCACGGAGGTGGCTGAGATCACGATAGGACTGCCGGTCTGGGCGCCGCCCCCACCGCCGCCGCCACCAATATACCCGGTGCTGTTGTCGATGGTGATCGGGCCGGTCAGACCGATCGCCGGCCCGCCTGATGTTGGCGCAACAGAGCTGGTGCGGTCAGCAAGCTGGTAGCCACCGTCGCCGCCCTTGCCCATGATGAAGCCTCGGTTGACCAGCGTCAGCCCGCCCGGGAAGGCCCCGCCCATGTCGAGAGCTGGCTGTGCGGTGGTGTCAGACCAGATGTAAATGCCCGTGGCCACCGTTACCTCTACCTGGCTTACCCCATCCCAGCCCTGCGCTAGCAGGTAGGCGTGCAGGTCCAACTCCTGCTGATGGCTGGTGATCACATGGGTGAACTGGGCAGATTTGCCGCGTAGGGCGCCGAGCCCGATCACACCCGTGGCAAGCCCCGCGAGCCCGCGTACCTCCGCCTCCCCCAGTGAGATCGTGGCGCCCGCCGCACGGCCCAGTTCGGTGTTGACCTGGCTCAGTGAGAGCGGACCTGCCAGTGCAAGCGCCATGGGTCACGGGCTCCCAAAGGCGGTGACATCCCCAAGCACGGTCAGGTTGCCAGCGCTATCGAGCGTCATCACGTCTGTGCCGTTATAGCGGAAGGTCAAGGTGGTCCCAGAGGCCTCAGCGGTAAAGCCCCCCCATTTGCCGCCCAGCTCCACGATCTGCTCGGTGCCATCATCTTGTTTCAAGAAGAGACGGCCGTCGTGGGTGTTTACGGCCAGCTCTCCAAGCTCAAGCTGGGCTGTGGTGGGCACTTTCCCGGCCACAGCCGAGCGCCGCAGTTTCAAAGCCATAGGGGCCTCCTCATTTTTTGGCTAGTCAAGGCGGTTCAGGGATCACCTTGGGCGTAATTGCGTGCGCGCCAGAGGCGAGAGACGGCTAATGTGGCCTCAACTGACCCTGACAACGCCATCGACCGGGGGGGCGGGATCAGAAGGTCCCGCCATCGAGCGCGATGCCGGTGATCGACCCGCCAGTGATCGACACATGGCTCGACGCCTGCGTGGCCATCGCCCCAAGCCCAAGGTTCGAGCGCGCCGTCGCCGCATTGGTCAGATCCGCAAGGTTTGAGGATTTCTCAAGCTTGCCGGCCAGAACATTGGTGACCGTGGTCGCAAAATCCGGATCATCGCCAAGCGCTGCGGCCAGCTCATTGAACGTGTCCATGGCCCCAGGAGCCGCATCGATCAGTGCCGCAATGGCGGCCGAGACAAAGGCCGTCGTGGCAATCTGCGTGTTGCTCGTGCCGCCCGCGGCGGTGGGCGCTGTCGGCGTGCCGGTGAGGGTAGGGGAGGACAGCGGGGCCTTTCCATCAAGCGCGCCTTGAAGCCCCGTCACATCCGAGATCGAATGCCCATGCGCAGAGGGCGTAAACGCCGACGGTTTGCCGGTCACCCCGCTCCAGGCCACCGCGTCAGCCACCTCGGCCGCGTCCACCTTGCCATCATCATCCGTGTCATAGATCGACGTCTGCATGTCGCCAGCGCCGAAGCTGGCAATCTCATTCTGCACAAAGGCGGTGGTGGCCAGCTGCGTGCTATTGGTGCCACCGGCTGCTGTCGGCGCGGATGGCGTTCCGGTCAGAGCAGGCGAGGCCAGTGACGCCTTGGAATTCAGCGCCGTCTGCAGCCCCGACACATCGGAGATGGCGTGGCCATGCGCGGCCGCGGCAAAAGCTGTGCTGCTCAGCAAGGCTGCCGTGCCCAAGCCGAGAGCGGTCCGCTGCGCGGCCACATCGGCCGCCTTGAGAATCGCGCGACCGGCAAGCGTGCTGTCGCTGATCTCGCTGGCGGTGTGATTGTGGCTTGTGTCCGCCTTGCCATCGAGCGCGGTCTGCAGCCCCGTCACATGCCCGATGGCATGGCTGTGGCTGGCATTCGCCTTGCCGCCCAGAAGCGTATCAAGCTGCGCCTTGCGCACCAGGTCCGTGCCGGCCGCGGCATCCTGCGCGGCCGCCGGCACCGTGCTAAAGGTTTTCTTGCCGGCGATGGACTGCGTGCCGGTCCTGGCCATGAAGGCCCCGGCGCCACCGATCGCGGCGATGGCGGTCGCGTTGCCGGCGCCATCATCCCCCTTGCCGATGTAGAGCGTATCATCCACCTCATTATGGGCGACTTCGCCCGATTTGAGCGCGGCCGGTGCGCCCGCATTGCCCGAGACCCGGCGCTTAAATTGGATCGTGTTGGCCATTAGAAGAACCCTCCGTTAATTGGCGCATCTGTTGGAAGAATGGTGACGCCGGGATCTCCCTGGTCGCCTTTTTCACCTTGCGGCCCAACCGAACCCTGCGGTCCGGGCTGGCCGGCGAGGCGCAAACGGAGGGGCCCCTGTTGGTCCGAGACGTGAATGGCCCCGGTCACAGCGATCGGCCCTGTTTGGTCATGAAGCGTGCTCATGCAAGCCCCCGCGTTACGGGCAGGATCACTGGGATCTCAAGGGCAAAGCCCAAATGCAGATCAGGCTCGACATCCCTGCGCACCACATCAAGCACCACCGACCCCGGCCGCATTCGCGCGGTTGCCGCAGCAGGGATATGCAGATCAAGCGCGTAATCTGAGACGCGCAGCAGCTCGCCGGCCTCAGAAGTCAGACTGGCCAGGATCTCCTCCGCGGCGGCGGTGGCGCGGACATGCCCGGTCAAGCGCGCGCCTTCCGGGAAGCTGCCGACCGTGGCCTCAAGGCGCAGGTGATAGGCATAGCCAATCAAGATCGTGGGTCCGGTTTGTATCGCGCTCCTCATGGCTGCCACCCGCAAAGCTCTGCGCCGGTTGCGTTATGGAACAGGATCTGGCGCTGCGTGCCGGGCGTCAGAACATCCGCCCGCGACGGACGGATAGGTTCCGCCCAGTCACACTCCGCAGTGAGGCTAATCCCGCATCCAGCGAGCAAGGCGGTCGGCAACACCAGCATCATCCTCCGCATCCACATCGCGCCGCACCTCCGCTGCTTGTTTCAAAATCTGGAGACGGGCCTCAGCGCGTTTTACCGCAAGCCGCGCAACGCCCGCTGCCCGACCATGCCGCCAAATCGCACCTACCGCGCCCAAAACGATGAGGGTGATCACAGCGCCATAGACAATGCGGCGCCGGATCCCCGCCAAGCTGATCCCGAAGAGGCTCACCCCACACCTGCCAGGATCCGACGGATCCGTTCGCGCGCGATCCAGACCGCCATGACCATGACCAGCCCCGCCACGACCAGCGCGATCACTTGCGCCGTGCCATCCAGCGATCGCAACGCCTCCAAAGCACCACCGGCGGCGGCCGCCACCTGAACCGTGGTCGCCTGGACCGTGGTGCTGTCTTTCGCCGAACGCCGGCGCGGAGGAAGCTCTCTGGGCTCCACCGCGCGGCGCACCGCAACAACGCGCGACTTAGGATAGGCGCGGATATTGACCTGATCGCCTTGATTGCCGCCCAGAAGGCGCACGACGTCGCTCTCGGCGCTGTCAAAGAACGCCACATGCCCCTGCCACGGCTGGCCGCGCGACAGGACCACCACATCGCCTGGCCGCGCCTCTTCGAGCTGGATGGCGCGCCCCCAGCTCTCATAGCTGCGCGCCAAAAGCGATCCCGTGCCTTGCACCCCGCAGCGCGCCAGGACCGCGCCGACAAAAGCCGCGCACCAGGGCACCTCGTCGCGTGTCTGGGGCACACCTGCGTCCTTGTAATAGGCCAGAATACGCGGATTATCCCCTTCGGCCCATTCCCAAACGCCCTCATCCGCTTTTGCGGTCTCATAAATCAGATCGCTGATCTGCATGGCTGCCTCCTGCAATAAAAAAAGCCGCCCCAAAGGACGGCTGGTCGGTCAGATGTGTGTCGTCTGAGGTGTTGCAGACTCTGCAACAGCTAAAGTGGCTACTCCTTGCGCCCAAGCCATGCCGCGAGCAGGCTCTCAGCGCCGCGGGGGCCCATATAAGCAAGCGTGGCCACCAACCCGGTCGAGGCCGGCTGGCCAAGACCCAAATAGCTGGCGGCGGCCTCTCCAATCAGCGCCATGCCCACGGCCACCGGGATCTCCCACAACAGCTCCTTGCCAAAGAACCGCCGCTTGCCCAGCTTCACTTCGCCTGAGTGATACATCAGCCGCCCCGTGAAGGCGCCGATCAGCGTGGTGACCGCCCCGCCAAACAGCCGGTCGATCATTTCAATAAAACTCGGATCTTGCATGGGTGATCTCTTTGCTTGCGCGCCGGCACGGTTGATGGCTTGACAAGTCTAATATTGGTATCATTTATGGAGCCATATTTAGTGCACTCAAGAAGGGGCGCCCCACATGCAACGCGTAGACGCAAATGTCGCGGTCAGCGTGTCTGACCTCAAAAAAAGTCCCACCGGCGTGCTGGAACAGGCAGATGGGGAACCGGTTGCTGTCCTCAACCATAACCGCGTCATGGCCTACATGGTGCCGGCTGCGCACTATGAGGCCATGATGGAGCGTATGGATGACCTCGCTTTGATAGATGTTGTGCAGGCGTGTGCTGCCGAGGCCCCGGTCAAGGTCACCCTGGATGAGCTATGAACTGCAGTTTCTGCCATCCGCATTGAAAGAATGGCGTAAACTCGGCACACCGGTGCGCCAACAGTTCAAAAAGAAGCTCGCCGAACGTCTGATCAGCCCACATGTTCCCGCAGATCGCCTGCACGGTTTGGAGCATCACTACAAAATCAAATTGCGCAGCGCGGGCTATCGCCTCGTCTATGAAGTGCACGAGGCAAGCGTTACCGTGACCGTCATTGCCGTGGGCAAACGTTATAAGGGCACGGTTTATAAAACCGCCCAAAATCGCAAGGGTTCTCAGTAAACACCGCCATCGAGGAGCTCCTCCCAGGCCTCATCGGTGGCGTTTCGGATGCGCAAAACCGGTGCTGCGCCGCTTGTGTCGTACCAAATCATGCCCGGCCGCGTGCCGGTGGGCGCCGTGGCACCCGCATTGCACGATTGCAGCGCCGCCAAGACCTCGTTCAGCCGCAGCCGAACAGCGAGGCCGGCGTCATCTTCGATAAAATAGCTGGTTGTTTGCGCCATTACGCCACCTCATCTGCATGTAGTCGAAGGCGTGAGACGACCGGCGTGTAGGTGGCATCGGCCGTTCTAAGCCAAGCCCGGGCCTCGATCGCACGCGCCTCGATTTCATGATTGTCGATCCGGCCCCACTCCGACCAGACCGGCGCGCTGGCCGGGTCATCATCGGTCTCGCGGATTTCCACCACAACGTCGGTCTCAGCCCCCTCCGTGCCGTCAAAACTCGCCCAGGTGTCAATCGGCTCAAGTCGCGCATCAATTCGGTCCGCAAGGGCCAGCACGCCAAGGCGGATTTCACTGCGCAGGCGCACCCGGCGCATCGCGCCAAAGTCCATGCCAGCCCCGAACTCAAAAAGCCCCTCGGCCTGCACCACAGAGGGCACCCCGTTTGCATCCTCCGCCGCGGCCAAGCGCAGCGTGCCATCCACCACCGCCAGACCGGTCTTGTTGCCCGGGAAGGTGCCATCGGCCTGCAGGCTTTGCACCGGCGCAAATGCCAAGGCCTGCGCGCCCTTGGTGGACAACATGGTCACCGGCCCCAGCCGGCCACCACTGTCCTCAGCGCGCAGCAGATAAGTCCCTGGCTTGAGCGGCACCACCGCAATCGCCTCCGAGCCCGCCACCCGGTCCATCGAGTAGCTGTTGGCCCAGCTGGGGGCCGCGTCCGTGCTGTGACGGATGACGATATTCCCGGCCACCCGGACATCCGGGTCCGCAGCCCGGGTCCATTTCAAAATCGCCAAGCCGCCCGCCGTCTGCAGCGTCACCCCCTCAAGTGCGACCGGCGGATCCGTCAGCCCGGTGATTTCAGCGGTACGCGCGCGCCAGTTGGAACGCACGCCAAGCGCAGAGACCGCTTGCACCCGTACCTCCCACATTCCAGGCGTGGCATCGCGGATCTCAAGCCGCGTGCCCAATTGGCGGCCATACTCCACCCAAGCCCCGCCATTGCGGCGCGCCTCGATCTGATAGGTCTCCACAAAGGCCGAAGGCGCCGGCGCCCAGGTTGCCGTGATCAGCACCTTCAAGCCGCCCCCATCACGGGTCACATAGAGCGCTTCAGACAGTTCCGGCACGCCCGGGGTCGCGGTGCGGAAGGCCGAGGGCAAATTCGTCCGTGGCGCGGCTTGGTAGATCTGCTCTTCTGAGGCCTCCCAGTCATAAACGAGCGGCGAGGTCTCGCGCAAAATCAGCTCCGGCACCAGCATCACGCCCTCGCCAACCGCACTCAGGTCCAGCCGGGAGGACTGCACCTCAAACGGTTTGTCCTCAAAGCCCCAGCGCGCATACTCCACCACGACTGTATCGCCGGCCGCTGCCTTCCAGGCCGAGAGCGTGCCCGACCATTTGACCAGCTGCTGGCGTCGCGCGCGCTCCAGCTCGATCTTGGCAATCCGCTGCGCTGCCGAGGCCGAGATGGTGAAGGGCAGGTTGATATCGTGCCAGATCTCCTCGCCACCATCTTCGGCCACATAAGCTGCAGAGCCATAGGCCGGGAAGTCATCGGGCTGCCAGTCATTATCGGGGCTGATGAACTGGCCCCGCACACCGTTAAAGATCGTGGCCCGGCTTTGCCGTGTGGTGAGCGCCAGCCCGCCTTCACGCAGATCCTCCACACCCAAGGTCACCTCCGGCGCACGGTAGGCGCCCGCATGGATGCGCCAGGCCGCGCCTTGCCAGACGCAGCGCCCGGCCATGGCCGTGAGCATTGCCTCGATGATGGTCTGCGGGGTTTGATCGAGCGTCACAACCCCGTTGCAGGTATAACGCGGCTCGGTCGCGGGTTCGGTTTGCCCCTCGCGTAGAGCCAAGGTGACAGGCTCGTCGCAGATATTGGCCGCCTCGATCAGGCGCTCGGTCTCAATGCCGTCCTCGGCGCCAATCTTCGCCCCAAGCCCAAAGGTGGCGTGCCCCATGTAATCGGCAAGGCACAAAGCGGTGTTTACGCTGTAGCCACGATCGCCAGTGCGCGGATCCAGAATGTCGTCCTTGCCCTCCATATCCGCCGCGATGTCCGGGATCCCGCCCGGAAAGGCATCGCGGTCATGCTTGAGCCGCAAATAGAGTGCGGCACAGCCCTCCAACCGATGTGCGGTGGTCCAATGCTCTGAGACCTCCTCGACCAGGCCGGGAAAGGCGGATTGCCCAGTATCGCCCAAGCGCTTGTCGACCGTGACCTGGCCCTCCCAGCGGCCGACGGCTTGCCCTGTGGCATCAATGGCCATTTCCCCGTCAAAGTAGATGGCGCCAATGGATTTGACGCGATGCGCGGCCAAGACGATGACCAGATGCAAAAAGGCGTCATCGTCCCCGGTCTCGTGGATAAAGACGATCACGCCGCCTTTGCGCACCCGGCCATAGACCATATCCCGCGCCATGACGGGCTCGCGCACGCTCACCGTGCGCGGCTGCAGTGTCCCAGAGGGCATCGATGGCGTCGGCATCAAGGCCTGCGCGGCCCCCGACAAGAGCATCGAGGCCCCAAAGTTCGCAGCAAACCCGATCAGCCCGCCTGCGGCAAAGGCGGCGGCCAAACCGCCTGCCGCCACGGCGGCCCCGCCCAGGGCCACCGCGCCAAGCACAAGAGGCGGCATGGATTAGACCCTCCAGGCCAGCGCGCAAGAGGACAGCGGCAGCCGCACCAGACCGCCTGGCGACAGGAAGGCCGCCCGCGCGCCGGCACAGACCCCAAAGGCTGGATCCGCGCCGCCCAAAACGAGATCCCCGCGCCGTGCCAAAAGCGGCGTGGCCAGTGGCGCGCCCAGAAGATCGCGGCCCATGGCCTTCAAGTCGGACCAGCCCAGCCGGCGCATCACGCGCAACGCCCCCAGCGCCGTCCTGTATCGACCCCGCCATTCCGCAGCCACATCCGCGCCGCCAGTGAGATCGCGCCGCAGATCAAAGGCCCAGGTGGCACAGTCATGCGTGCCCCAGGCAAAGGGCTCTGCGTGCGCTGCCTCAAGCCGGTCTGCCAACATAGATTCCCAATGCGCCACTCTCATCCGCGCCCCCAGGTGATCTCTTTGTCTTGAATGGCCGCCACGAACGCGAAGCCCTGATCCCCCGGCGCCAAGATCTGCTGGCTCTCATGGGTGTAGCGCCAGCTGCGCGGCCTTTGCAGATCGAGCAGGCGGTTCTCATAGCTGATGGTCAGCGTGCAGGTGTCTCCCGCATCCGCGATTTCAGGGACATCAAGCCGGCCGGTAAAGGCTTGTATCGGATCCGCAATCACCGTGCGCTCTTGCGTCAAAAGCCCAAGCCAAACCCGGCCGGGCTTGCCTTGCTGGGCCTCCGCAATGGCCAGCGACACCATCTCTTGAGGCACGGCTGAGAGCGACACAGTGGTGCCATTGGCCACCACTTGCTGCGTCTCTTCAATTGAACCCAGCCCCAAAAGACTGCCCACCCCGGTCCAGCGGCGATCATTCCACTCCAGATCCCCCAAACCCGACCAGATCCGCACCCAGCCCGAGGCGAACTCCCCTTCAAAAAACAAGATGGGCCGCAGCTCGCGCTCCTCGAGCGCCGTGCGGAGCATAGCCGACATATCGCGTGCCATCAGAGCGCCTCCCGTGCCGACACGGAAAACCGGAAGCTATCGGCCCGGCTGATCCGCGTGGGCACCGGCTGCGTCAAACGCAGTGCCAGACCAGGAGAGGCCACCTCCACAGGCGCCAAGTCAGGCGGCGTGCTGCGCAGGCGCGGGGTGAACCTTAAAACCGAGATCCCGCCCAGATCCGAAGCCGCATCTTGCGTGATTTGATAAAGCCGCATGTCGCGCCCTGTGCCCAAGGAGAAAAAATCCCCGGCCTGCAGTGTTTCGGCCTCTGGCGCCCAGCCCGCGGTCACCAACAGATTGCCGCGCTGGAACGCCCCGTTGACGGTAATGCTTCGGGTCAGACCGGGCTGCGCGGTGGAGGGGTCGCGCAAAACAAACCAGCCGCGCAGGCCACCCAGAGCCGTTAAGAAGGCCGACAGCCGCCGGCCGTTGCGCCCCTTGGTCAGCGCCATGTCAAAACTGACCTCCCACCACTCGCCGCCCCAGTCCTGGATCTGCTGGCTGCCAGTAAAGGGCGAGGTCTGCGCCGAGACTGCCGTCGCCAAGCGGCGCTCAATCGACTCCACAAGGGTCAGGGGTAATTCGCTCATAGCTGCAGCCTGTTCATTCCAGAAGGCGGTGCGGTGCTGCGGTACGCGGCTTTGGTGTCATTGACAAAGGACAATGTGCAGAGGTCACCAAACTGCGAGCTTGTCTGACGGAAGGCGCCGTTCCTTTTGATCTGCATAACAGGTCGAGGGGCAAAGGCGGCTTCCACGCTGGTGGGCGGGCCAAAGTTATTTTCTGACGACTGCATTTGATCCTCGTCCACCAGCCTCGACGGGCGCTCTCATACCGCATGCCCCCGCTGCCGGCGCTCTCTCACGCTTTGGATCGCAACCCGTTTGATCTCCGGCAGGGCCGCGCGCAGCTTCTGATCAATCTGCTCGGCCACGCCCATCTGCGCGCCGCGCGCATCAATCGCAATCGAAACGCCTGTGCCAGACCCGCCACCCGGCACATAGTCGGCCGCCTCGCGCCGGTTGAGCACCCGCTCCCCGCGCTGCAGGATGGTGGGCACCTCGTCTGGACGCAGGCCTGGCCAGCCACCGCCATGCATGCGCGGCGCACCGGCAAAGACCGCCCTGGGCACAGAGCGCGACATGCCTGAGAGACCCACGATGCCGCCATTATGCGACACCGCCGCAGGGGTGGTGCCCCCGCCAAAAACGCCGCCCAGCGCATTGGCGATGGGCCCCAAGACGGCGCGACGGAACGCCAGCACCGCCAAGTCCGCTAGGATTGAACGCACCAAACCTTTGAAGTCCAGCTTGCCGGTTTCCACAAAACTGCGGAAGGCGCTCTCCGCGCCGCTAAAGGCCTTCGTCAAGGTTGCGCCAAGGCCCTTGCCCCAATCCATGGCGGTCTTGGCATAAGACTGAAGGCTATCGCGCACACGATCAAAGCCAGAGAGCTGCTCCTCTGGCTTGACGGCGGAGGCCAGAGACCCCGCGGCCCCGCTAGCCTGGCTCAGCGCCTCGGTTACTCTGTCTGCCGAGGCTGCAGCCTCGTCCAGAGCCGCGGCACCCTCCTGTCCACTGCCGGTCACCGCCTCGTTCAAGGCTCGCCAAGAGGCCAGCGGCCCTGAGGCCGCGTCTCTGAGCATGCGGGCCGCCTCCGCATAGCCCAAAGACCGCAACCGCGCGCCTCCTGCCATATCGCCAAAGAGATCCGGTGCTGTTAGCGGGCTGTCGGTAAAGGCCTCATCATACGCCGTGCGTGCGGCATTGCCGAGATCAACCGCCTCCGGGACCGTCTTCTTCCACTCGGAAAGATCTGGCGCCGCGATGGCCCAGTCCGGACGGCGTCCGCCCAGAGTGAGAAGGCTGTTCACCGCAGAGGTCAGGCCCTCAAGCCCGGTTTCCATGGCCTCGACCAGACCGTTGATGGCCAGCACCCCGATGCGACCAAAAACATCCGGGAGCGCCTCCCAGATGGATTTGACCGCCAAGAACGTGCCCTCAAAGGTGTTGAGCACGGAATTGGCCCAGTCAACCACGCGATCACTGGCGATCTGCAGCCCATCGAGGATGGCCGCTTGCGCCGCGGCCCAGTCGCTTTTGACATCGGTCCAAGCCGCCTCCGCTGAGAGCGCGACCTTGGACCAGACATCAGATGCCACATCCCTCAGCAACCCCATGGCATCGCCAAAACTGCCCGCGCCGCTGACCAGCGTCGTAAACCAATAGACAAGCTCGCCGGCGCCGACGACCAGCGCGCCGATCCCAGTGCGAAGGAGGGCGCCGCGCAGCACGACGAGCGCGGTCGCCAGTCCTTTGACCGACAGAGCCGCCACGGTCATGCCGGCCACCCATTTGCCCGCCATCAGACCGGCAAATGTCCCGGCATAGGTCACAATGCGGTCCAGATTGCCGATCAGGCCCTGGATCGCCTGACCCAACGGCCCGGTCACACGCGCAGCCGTCACAAGCGCATCGGCAATACCCTCCAGCGCGGGTGCCGCTGCCACTGCCAGCTGGTTCGAAAGCCCGCGCCATATCAGCCCCAGGCGCGACAGCGCATCATTGGTCCGCTCGATCTGGTTGGCGTCCTGCTCGGAGGCCACGACACCAAAATCCGCCAGGTCCTTGGTGGCCTGGCGCAGTGTGGCGCTGTCGATCCGCGCCATGGCAATCGAGCCTTCCTCGCCAAAAAGCTGCCCCGCCACCACCGCGCGCTCGGCCGCCGGCACAAATGCCGTGATTGCGTCATTGATCGCCGCCACCCGCGCATCAAGCGGCAGTGCCATCAAGGCGCCAGCCGATAGGCCTAGCCGATCGAGCGCCGCGGCCGCAGGCCCACCTCCAGCCGCCGCCTGGCTCAGCCGCCGGGTCAGGTCCTTTGTGGCCTGCTCGATGCCCGACATGGCCACGCCTGCGAGCGCGCCCGCACGCTCCAGGACCTGCACACTGGCCACTGTGGTGTCGAGCGATTGCGCGAGCTTGGCTTGGGCATCCACCGTTTGCAGTCCCATGCGGACCATCGAGACGCCCGCCGCGGTCACCGCTGCGGCGGCTGTGGCCGCCATCAGCTTGGCGCGCCGCGCGAACGCCGCCATGCGTTTGTTTGCAGCGTCCATCTCGCGGCTGAGCGGGCCCATGCCTTTGGATCCAGCCTTGCCCACGCCCTCAAGCTCGGCGCGCACCTGCCGGCCGCCCGTGGCAAAGAGGCGGACAGAAACCTGTTTTGTGGCCATTTGGTATCCTTGCAAAATGTATCACACCGTGATACACGGAATTCATGATCATCAGTACCCGTGGAAAGCTTGCCGCTGGCGCGGTGCAAAACCGGTTCGGCAAGGGATTTCCCGCAGATCTGGTGAAGCGCACCCGGGCCATGTTGTCAGCGCTCGACGCAGCCGTGGTGCTGGAAGATTTACGCTTTCCGCCGGGCAATCATCTCGAAGTCCTGAGCGGAGATCGCGCCGGACAACACTCGGTGCGCCTCAACGGACAATGGCGCATCTGTTTCATTTGGACCGATCAAGGCCCCGCAGAGGTCGAGATCGTGGACTATCACTAGGAGGCCCCGACATGAGCCGCATGACCAATCCATCCCATCCCGGCGAAGTCTTGGCCGAGCTGTATCTTTCCCCACTCGATATGAGCGCCATCGCCCTTGCCGCAGAGCTTGGCGTGCCGCGCACTCGTATCGAGCGCCTTGTCAAAGGCCAGACCGCCATCACCGTCGACACCGCCATGCGACTGGCGCGGTTTTTCTCGACGACACCGGAGTACTGGATGAACCTCCAGCGCGCCTGGGATCTGGCCCGCGCCCGCGAGACGATCGATGTGTCAGGCATCAAGCCCTTCGAGGCCGCCTGACCTGGTCTCTTCGTTTGTCTTGCGCACCATCACCGCCTCGATGGGCGGCAGAAGTTCGGCGATGATGCGGGGTGACAGCCCGAGAGCGGCGCCGAGCTGCAGCGCCGTCCCCATATTCCAGCCAATGACCGCGCCGCCATTTGCGCCGCCAGTCACGCGCACCTGCCCGCCAAGCCGCTGGACCAAGTCCCAGACCTGCCAACCCTCGAAGGTGTGCGGCGCATTGAGACGGTAGGGGCAGTCCGGGCACGCCCCCACGCAGGCCGCGCAATACTCACCGCCCCCGCCGAACTCCCAGTCAGCGAGCGCGGTCAGGCGTTTTTTTCCTGCTCCAGGATCAGCGCCCCGGCGATGTAGTCGGTCTGGAACGCCTCGAAGATCGGCCAGAGCTCCAGAAGCGCGTCGATGCCCTCAGGCGTCAGCGGCAGAGGCTTGCCCTCCGCATCGCCAACCCCCTCCCAGTCTTTGACAACGATGCGCGCCACGGCCTTGGCTACGATCCGCGCCAGGTCGTCGTTGGACGGGGCCGCAGTACCTTCTGCGTCCACCGTGGCGTCCAAGATCGCCGGATCACTGCGCGCGGCCAGCATAATGGCCGTGGTCAACGGCTCCACAAGCAGCCGGACACCATGGCCAAGATCAAGCCAGTGCGGCTCAGTGGAAAGGTTGAGTTTGAGCATGTCTTGAGGTCTCCATCATTCATTGGCACAAAAAACGAAACGGTCACGCAGCGAGGCCTGCTGAGGATCTTGCCCCCGCGGGGGTCACGCCTGATCCGCGACCAAACGAGAGGAACGCGCCAAATGGCTGAGGATCCCAAGTGGCGACAGATTTTGGAACTTTCTGTGGCTTTGGAGATCACCAAATCTGAGCGCGCGAGCCTCAAAGAGCAGGTGACCCTGCTTCAGGACCAATTGCGCGAGGCCACGCAGCGCGCTGAAAGAGCCGAAGAGCGCCTGCACGACACCACCGTTATGATGGCCACCATAAGCCGTGAGGCGATCACAGCCCCAGGCCGGTCCGTGGCCACCGAAGTGACGATCAACGGCAGACCCGTCCTGCGCCTGAGCAATCCAATCTCTCATATTGAACACTGAGCGATCCGCTCCCGGCACCATCAATAAGCCTCCCGATCATTGATCAGGGCCACCGTGCACATGTGGCCCTCATTTGGATCGCTGGCCGCCTGCCAGTCGAACGTGGCCTGCACGCCCTGTGGGCCGGAGATCTCAACACGCGGCCGCGGCAGATAGACGGCATGGGCGGTCAGCGTCAGGCTCTCGCCAGTGGCCAACGTGTAGGTAAATTCGAGCGCGCAGGCCTCACCATTGATCGCTTGTTGCACCAGTGTCTGGTCCGCGAAGCGCACAACGATATTGCCTGTGAGCGCCGCGATCGACGGGTCCGCCCCGTCGATCTTGCCATCGGCCCGGATCGTTTCGATGCGATCGAGATTGTTGGCATAGGTGATGTCCGCCGAGACCACGTTGCCGATATCGGCCCCGTTGCGTGTGACGGCGCCGTTAAAATGCCCAAATCGCTGCAGGGTGATAGGTGCCGGGACGCCAGCGGCGCTTACAGTGTCAACCTCTTCGCCCTGTGCCACAAGGCTGACCGTGGCGGTCAGCAAACCGGACCGCGCCATCTGCCAACTCAGACTATCGACCATGCAGCCGGAATACATGGCATAGCGCGGCACCTCCGGCATACCGGTCTCGACCGAGAAGCTCGGCAGCGCCCAGTTCCCGGAGGTAAATGTATGGGTATAGGGCGCCTCGGCCCCTGTCGTGCTGGGCGCCCCGAACCCCGCCTTCAGCCAGAACCCGAACGCGTCGGCATCGATCGGCACCACAACATTGCCATCCGCCGTCACCGCATCCTTGATCGGCGCTTGCGGATCCCGGCCATAGCCCAGGAGTTCTGAGGTCTGCAGTGGCTGCTCCGACCCAAGCGTTGTGCTGGCGAAGGGCATCTTTGTGTAGCCGCTCGCAGGCGGCGTGCCATAGGTGGTCTCGAACGCCAGCGCCATCTGCGCCCGCGCCCCTTGGGCTCGTGCCATTATCTCTCTCCGTCAACGTCAGGTTTTGTCGTCAGGCCAGCGGATCGCTGGTCGCGTAATGCAGTATGATGGGCACGACGGCGGCCTTTAGGCTTGCCGCACCCTCAACCGGCAGGTCGACCGGCTCAGGCGCCTCGGCCTCAACCCAATCGCACAGACCACCAAGTGTGCGATCCGCCACGATGACCGCCCCGATCGAGGCAATGAGCTCCGCAAAACGCGCGTCGCGGCTCTTGGCATCCTGCACTACCACCTCCAGCTCAGCGCGGTGCTGGTAATGATACCGCAGCGGTGACAGTGTCACCCCCGGTTCGCCTGGATCCCCATCGCGCAAAATGATCAGGCCCGATGGCGGTAGGCGTTCAGGCAAAACCTCGCCGCGCAGCACCGGCACATGTGGGATCGTGCGCAAGAGATCCGCCAGGGCGGTGAGGATGGTTTCGCGGGTGGTGGGCATCGACTTGTTTTTCCGAACAGAATGCGGCAACTAGCCCCCGAGTGGGCCTGTAGCTCAATTGGTTAGAGCAGAGCGCTCATAACGCTTTGGTTGCGGGTTCAAGTCCTGCCGGGCCTACCAAAGCCCACGTGGTGGAATGGTAGACACACGAGACTTAAAATCTCCTGGCCAGATTGGCCGTGCCGGTTCGAGTCCGGCCGTGGGTACCAATAACAGGCTGCAAGAAACTGGCGGTTTGATCGCTCGTGACCTAATTTCCGCCATGGCGGACAGGATGGTTTCGCGTGACGTGGGCATGTGTGAATGCGAGTTCACGCTGGATGCAATCGTCTGGGCATGCTAGGTATTACCTATCAATACTTTTGGGAGATAGGCTAATGAGTGCCATGCGCCCCGTAGCCGTCAAATTGGACGAAGATACCCGATCCCGCGTGCAAAAATTGGCGGAAGCCCGAGATCGGTCACCTCATTGGATCCTTAGAGAGGCAGTATCAGAGTTTCTGGAGCGCGAGGAACAGCGCGAAACCATGCGGAATGCGGCGCTCGCGGCATGGGAAGAGTTTGAGCTGACTGGCCTGCATGTCACGCACGCAGAAGCGGATGCCTGGTTGGCCCGGCTTGAGCAGGGACAAGAGACTGAGCCGCCTGAATGCCACAACTGATTTGGTCGCCCGCGGCGCTGAAAGATGTTGATCGCCTTTACAGTTTTCTGTCGGACAAAAATCAACCTGCGGCCCAGCATGCGATCAGAACCATCCGCGGCAGTCTGAAGATCCTTGTTGACAACCCCGAAGCTGGGCGTCCCATGGACCATATGCGGCCAGAGTTTCGGGAATGGTTGATACCATTTGGTGGCAGCGGATACGTCGCCCTCTACAGGTTTGACGGCGATCAAGCCGTACTGCTGGCTATTCGCCATCAACGCGAAGCTGGATATTGATTGATTTACGATACGTCCTTCATTCTCCTCGCTACCCATCGGTCAACAATCAACCCCGGCACCGCAGCCCGCGCCTTTTGCGCATCGCGATCGAGATCCAGCCGCTTTGGCAGCTTGACCTGCGGAACGAGCAGGAAGATCGGGACCGTCGCGCGTCCGCGCCCGGTCTTGGCGCGGGAGACGACGCCAAACCCGCGACTATTCAGCCGCCCATCGGCCACGAGCAAGCTCGGCCCGCGGCGACGATAGACAAAGCGCAGGCGCAAACCGCGGCGCCGCTCCCACTCCCCGGGGGTCAGCGCCTTGCCCCGCGTGCCTTTGCCAGCGGCCTCGGTGGGGATCGCGAGGTAGAACCCGTCTTTCGAGCGGATCAGCGGGCCGGTGTCATGGGCATCGACGATGACAGGTGCCTTGGACCAGACCAGCGCTGCAGCGTTCAAGCTCTCCCCGGACCGAGGATAGGTCCGGCTCCGGATCGAGTTGGCCAGGCGCCGGCCCAGCCCAGCTTGCGTGATCTGCCCGCGCCAGTCGGTCTTGAGCCCGGTCCCGGCCTCTCGCATTGCCGCAGTGACGGCCTTTTCGCCGGCCTTGATCTCTGCCGCCATCAAAGCGGTGAGGTCGGGCGTGATGTCGATGTCGAGTTTCATGCGGGGTGCAACTCCAGCGTCCAGATCAGCCGTTCGCGATCACGGCGCGGCTCCCCCTGTATCAGAAAGGTCTCATCAGCGATCAGGATCTGTTCCTCGGGCTGTGGAGCCGGGATCTCGGCCGTGCGCACATCCAGACGCACGGTATCTGACATAAGCCGCGCTGCGCCAAACTCGGTGATCTCGTCAGGACGGCGCAAAATACCTCGGGCGCGGGTGAAGCGGCCCGTGACATCGCGATGCCAGATCCCCACCGAGATGTTGGGATCAGAATAGAGCGCGTCGAGCGCTGCAGAAAAGGCGGTCATGAGACAGGCGCTCAGTTCGAGCTGTGCAGGCGGATGGCCAGCCGCGGGCGCTTGTTTACCGGCAGGATCGAACTTTCCGTCATCAGATCGATCCAGCGACCCTTGGCATCCAACATCTGCCGCGCATAAAGCGGCAAGCCGACGGTATTGGCCGTTTCCAGAAGGTTCGCCGGCCCGCCATAGGTGGTGAAGGTATCAAACGTCCCAAGCGGGAAGGCTATGCCTTCGCCTGCGGGGATCAGACGTTCCGAGGTGCCGTTTGAGAGCGTGACTGACCCGTTATACTCTTCAAAGAGAATGCCCGCGAATGGGAAGGCGCGGCGCATGTCCTCGCGAAGCGGCTGGCCGCCCGTGGCCGAGAAGAACTTGTAGGCCTCTTCGGTCTTGGGGTGGCTGATCAGCTTGTCGAAGAACTCCGAGCTGACGAGCGCGTGCGCCGTGGTCATGGTTTCACCGAGCAGGTTGTCCTCGATCCCGCGTAGGACGGTGCGGACCTTGCCCTGCACATTTGTGCTAGCGGTGCCAAAGACGAAGTCGACCGAGATCTTTTCAAGGCCAAACTCGCTGAAATAGTCATAAAGCGTGGTGCCTGCGCCATCCTTCACGATGCCGCGCAGCGCATTGATCTCCATGTATTCGCGGGTCTGGGCGTGCTTGCGGCGCATCAGCGTCAGCTTGCGGTTCATCACCTCGACCAACGGATCGGCGGCATCCGAGACGCCCAGTGCCGGCATTCCTTGAATATCAGCCGGCAGGATCACGTCATCATGCGGGATCCAGGGTAGGGCAAAGCTGCGCATCGAGCGCTGCTCGCGGGTGCCCACCGTGGCGGGTGCCCCCAGAGGAACCGAGGGCAGGAGGCTGAGGACGCCTTCGCGCTGTTCAATCACAACGGAACGTTGGGTGACGCCTTCAAAGCGAAAAAGGCCGATCTGGCCGAGGCGGGTGTAGAGATTGGGCAGGATGTTGATGGCCTGCGTCATCTCGGCGAGCGAATAGCCGCCCGCGTCAAACGGGTTGCGGGTGATGGTCATGGGATAACTCCGGCAAAGAGAGGGAAGGGTGTGCAGTCTGATCAGGCTGCGTCGCGTGGGATGATGCCAAGCGCCACGAGCTGGTTGTGTTTCGTGGCAGTTTTGGCCGCGTCATCGACGCTGGCGTCAAAGACGAGCGCCACCTTGGAGACGAGGGCGGGTCCGCGCAGGATCACGACGGCCTCTTGATCGGCGGAGCTGGCGTCAGTCGCATAAAGCAGGACAGCAGCTGCCGTCTGCGCGCCATCGGTGCCACCTGAAGTGGCCAGCTTGTATTTGCCACTCGCGGTGACGCGGCCGAGCACGGCGCCGACGGGATATTTGGTCCCGGCGAGCAGCGTGACGGTCTCGCGGGTGTAGTTGGGGTTCAGCTCGTATTTGAGCAGATCGCCCATGGAGGGCGGTTGGGTCAGCACGGACATGGGCAATCTCCGAAATGTGAGGATCAAAAAGACATCCCCCGCCGGGGAGGAGCGGCGGGGGATCAGGTGGGCGGCAGCTTTTGCGGTGAGCGGTTCAGCCACTGCTGCCCGTCGAGGCCGCCTTCTTTGCTGCGGCCACGATGGGGCTTTCCGCAGATTTGGGGAGAACGGGCGAGGGCGGGGCCGCTACGATGTCACGAGCATCTGCAGCCGCCGAGGCGCGCTGCAGGACAAGTTTGCGCAGGGCTTCCGGCGCCGTGCCGTCTCGCAGCGCTTTCGCCGCATCGATCGCGATGCCGAGGCGGCCGGCTTGGGCGGCGATTTCTGTGATTTCAGCGGCTTCTTGGCGCAGCTGCGCAGAGACCTCT
Organism: Salibaculum griseiflavum; assembly: GCF_003129565.1. Taxonomy (GTDB): domain Bacteria; phylum Pseudomonadota; class Alphaproteobacteria; order Rhodobacterales; family Rhodobacteraceae; genus Salibaculum; species Salibaculum griseiflavum. The sequence goes on along the minus strand of NZ_QETF01000017.1, from coordinate 11,245 downwards.
GCCAGATTGGATGGTTGCGTGGCGGTTGGCACCGGCGCAGGTGATACCGCTGAGGCCGGCGTGGAGTTCTCTTGGTCCACGCCTCCTTCGTCTTCCCGCGCATCTTCTTCACTCACGCGCTCCAGGACGGTGTCTTCGGTGTTAGTGGGCTCAGTATTTGCCTCAGTGGCATCTGTTTTGGCGCTCATGGCGGCCTCCTTTGCTCGGGGATAGGTTGCGCGCGGCAGCCGCGCGGTGGGCGATGGGGCGGATAGGTTCTCGCGGAAACGGTCAAAGCCGCGGGTCAGGTCGATCACTTCGTCAGCCAGGCCTGCGGCAACAGCATTGGTGCCGCGATAGGTGGCCGCCTCGGTCGCCAGAGCAGAGTCTTGGCTGAGCCTGCCAGCGCGGCCTGCGGCAACAGTCTCGGCGAAGAGGAAGCGCAGCACGTCTATCTCGCGTTGGATGTCATTGCGGACGTTCTCGGGTAGCGGCTCATAGGGATTGCCATCGACTTTGTGCTGGCCCGAGTGGATCATGGTGACCTGCACCCCGTCCTGATCCAGCTGCCCGCTGAGATCGGCATGCATCACCACCACGCCGATACTGCCGACCGCGCCCGTGCGCGGCAGGAGGATGCGGTCGGCCTGGGAGGCCAGCGCATAGCCCGCCGAGAAGGCGTGCTCGGCGACGAAGGCCCAGACGGGCTTGCTGCCCCGAATGGCACGAATGCGATCGGCGAGGTCAAAAACCCCCGCGACTTCGCCTCCGAAACTATCGATTTCCAATGCAATGGCGCGCACCGCCTGATCGCTGGCTGCCGCCTCGATTTGTGCGGCGATCCCCTCATAGCTGGTCTGGCCCGAGGATTGGCCGATCCAGCCGCCGCGGTGGATCAGCACGCCGGCAATCTCGATTACGGCGATGCCGTCCACGACAGGGTAGGGTGCATGGCCATGCTGCTGAAGGCGCTCGGTAAGGTTTCCGGCGAGAATACTGGCGCGGGCGGGGAGGATGGTGGTGACATCGGCTGCGTCGCCGCCCTCTGTCAGTTCCACCTGCCTCCCGAGAATGCGCGGCCCGAGGCCGGACAGAAACGCCATGGCCTTGGTGGGTTCAACCAAGAGCGGCGTGTTGAAGGCGCGCGCGGCAATGCGGGCGTGAAGCATGAGGGCTCATCCTGGGTTTGATTTTGCATTTCTAACCCCCATTTGGTAAGGAGAAATGACAATATGTAAGGAATGCGCCGATGTATGAATCGACAGTGACAGTAAAAGGCCAGACGACCCTACCGAGGGACGTCCGGGCCGCGCTTGGCCTGACCAGTGGGGACAAGCTGCGCTATATGATCCTCGATGGTGAGGTGCGCATCCTGAAGGCCTGCTCAGTCAAGGAATTGCGGGGTATCCTTTCAAAGAGTAGTCAGAAGCCGGTCTCCTTGGACGCGATGGATGAGGCGATTGCGGCTGGCGCAACTGATAGCGTAGGTCCCGACAAGTGATCGCCCTCGATACGAATGTGCTGGTGCGTTTTCTGGTGCAGGACGACCCCGAACAGGCCCAGTTGGCCACAAAGGTGATCGACCAATTGACCGACGATATGCGAGGCTTTGTAAGCCGGGAGGTCTTGATCGAACTCGTTTGGGTTCTGGAGCGTGCCTATCGCCTCGACCGCCCTGAAATCGCCACTGCGCTTGATGGTTTGCTTTCTGCCATTGAACTGGACATTGAAGGCTCAGATGAGGTTGCGCCTGCGCTTGAACTTTATCGCAACGATGGGTTTGGTTTTGCTGATCTCATGATTGCCGCGGCTGCGAGACGTGCAGGCGCTACCGAACTGGTGACCTTCGATCGCAAGGCGGCAAGACTTCCCGGTGTCCGCTTGCCGGGTGACTGACTTCTATCCTTCCTCTTGTGCTGTGATGGGTTGATCCTCGGTATCAGGTTCCTGGGTTTCAGCATTGTCTTCCGCAGTAGGCACCGCCTGTACTCCTTGCGCGGGTGATCCGGGCCGGCGGAAGTCGAGGCCCAGCGCGCGCTCGCGTTCCCGCTCCGCCGCAACTTCCCGATCCACCTGTTCGGCGTCATAGCCGCGCTCGGCGATGGCTTGGGTGCGGGATTTGAGCCCCGCCTCGATCTGGGCGATTTCGGCGTTGGCGTCCTTCAGCGGATCGACCCAGTCCCATTTTGTGGGGAGCCAGTCGGCGGCCAGCATGCGCGGGCGGTCTGCCTCATAGCCGGGCAGGGGCAGCGCACCCGACAAAACCGCCAAGTCCAGCCAGCGCGCATAGACCGGACGGCAGAGTTGGTAAACCATGACTGAGTGCTGCCAAGCCGAGACGCGGCGCCGGAATTCGATCAGGGCGAGCCGCGAGTTCGAGAAGTTTCCCTTCACCATGTCATTGGCGAGGTAAGGGTATGGGATGCCCAGAGCGGCCGAGATCTGCAGCAGCGTCCGGTATTGAAACGGCTCATAGGTCGCCCCGCTATCGGCGGGCTGGCCCACGGTAACATCTTCGCCGGGATCCAGCCGCACAATCTGGCCTGGGCTGATCTCGACGCCGGCTGGCATCTCCTCATCATCCAAAGGTGCCAGCGGGTTCTCTGGCGCCGGGGAGGTCACGAACATCGCGTACATCGCTGCGACCTTTTTGCGGTCGAGCTCGGCGTCGTCGTACTGATCCAAGAGGAACAGCTTTACGATCGCGGGTGCCAGTTTCGCCACGCCGCGCAGCTGGCCGCCTTCCACCGGGTCAATGACGTGGATGACCTCCGAGGCGGGCACTCTTACACTCTCACCCGACAGCCCCGGATCGGTGCTGTCGCCGGGATGGCGGCGCAGGAAGTGATAGGCCACACGCCGCCCGATCCGATCGAACTCGATGCCCTGGCGGATCGCGTTGCCGTTGCGCGCCACGCCGGTCTCATGGAGCGGCAGCATTTCCGAGGGCAGCATTTGCAACTGCAGTGGCACGGTCAGCCCGTCCTCGGCGCGCCGCGGCCGTATCCGTATGAAGACTTCGCCTGCGATGAACACTTCGCGCGCCGCTCTTCGCTGCAGCCCGTAGAAATCCGTCAGCCCCTCGGCATCGGCCTCGTCAGTCCAGGCGAGCCAGAGCCGCTGCAGTTCTTCCTTGCGGGAGGCATCGGCCAGCTTCGAGATCGGTTTGATCCCATCTCCCACAGTATTGGCCGCCCAGCTTTCGACCGCATTTACGGCATAGCCGTTGTTGCGTACGAGCCAGCGGGCACGAGCGGTGATGTCAGGCCCTGAGGCTGCGATGAGCGCATTCACATGAGCCCGCGTCGCCTGGAACCCGCGCAGCCGCCGGTGGTGCTGACCCGCATCAAAGCCGCCGATGAAAGCCCCAAGGCGCTGCCGCCAGTTCATGCCACCGCCCATCACAGGTCTTTCACCGCATGGGGGCGCAGCACACGCCCAGCGCCGCGCTCGAGTTTCGCGATGCGCCGTTCGACATCGCCTATGGCCGCGGCAAGCTCGGCGTCGGTGCCATAATTCACCGTCTTGCCGTCATAGCTGACAGACCGTGTGCCGCTATAGCGCGCGGCCAAGAGCGCGCTGTGCCGGAGTTTCAGCTCGTCGAGGGTCATGGGTTTTTCTTTTCTTGAGTGGATGCGGCGGGTAATGCTCGACCAAGGGAGTTGCTCATGTCCGGACCCAACACCGAAAAGAAAGCGCGAGAGCCTGGGACACGCGGTGACACCGCGGCGGAACAGCGAGCCAAAATCTGGGCCCACAACAATGTGGCCGCTATCGCAGAACGCCGCGCATGGATCGAAACCGAGGGCACACCGCTGGCGGATATTCAGGTCTTGCAGGATATTTGAGCGGGCTCAGAGCGCGGGCGTCGTCGTTTCATTCCATGTATTTGGGCGTGCTGATCTTCCAGCCACGCCGCCGGGGCGATGCGATACGCCCGGCTTGGGGTTCAGTCGTCTTGTCTGGCGCGTTCGTCTCATCATTGACCTTGGTTTCCACGCCCGCCTGCTTCTCCAACTGGCGCCACATGCGCTCGTCAAAGCGATCTGCCCCAAGGATCCAGGCCGCAGCCCGTGCGTAAACGCGTGTGTCGAGCGCCTCGTTTCGTTCTCGCATTTTTTGCCATTCCTGGCGGGCGTAGCCGCGGCGGTCGCGGATCGTGGCCAATTGCTCGGCCACGAGCTGCTTAAGCCATTCGCTATCCGCCCAATCAGGCAGGTGGATCATACCCGCCGGATTGGGCGTGCCGGACGCGCGGTCCTCATCGGAGGGCCGCTCAAGTCGCAAATACCGATAGGTCTCGGCCTTGAAAGTGGCGGTGGCCACCGTCCAGAGCCTGGCACCGCGTTTCAGCTTGCGGCCATTCACCGTCGCATCGACAAAGGTCGGACCCGACACCGGTGCTGCCCGATTGAAGCCTTCGAGACCCTTGACGGGTGCCACCTGTGAAATGCCTTGCGCTCGCGCCCAAGCGTAAACGGCGGCGGTTTCATACCCGGTGTCGATGGCCAGCTTGGCCAGTGGCATCACGGCGCCTTGTTCATGCGCCCATGTCTGTCCGAGCAGCGCAGTCAGAGTCTCCCAGCAGGCGGGATCACCGGGGCCACCGGGAATAACGATATGGTCGATGAGCCAGCTTTCCAGGCCGCGCCCCCAGGCCCAGACATCGACCTCGATGCGGTCCTTCTGAACGTCTGCCCCGGCGGTGAGGAACAACCCACCCATCGGGATCTGCGCCGCATAGGCCTCACGCTGATCCGCGAGACGCTGCCATTCCGGGGCTTCGCCACTTTCGACCCAGGTCTCGCCCAGAAGCGTATTGCGCGCCGCGCGCAGCATCTCGTCAGAGCCTTGGGCTGCCAGCCAGTCCCGCGCGATTTGCTCCCAGCTTTTCCAGCCGATCGGTGAATAGAGCGCCGAAAGGTGGAAGCCGATGGCGTTCGGATCCGCGCTGACCGCCGTTGCCCGCCATTCGCCCTGTTCAAGCATCTGCGTCTTGTGATGCTCAGCGATGGATTGGTCGCAGCCTTCGCAGACGTAGGTGGCTGTTTCAGGCCGCCCCTTGTCCCAGCGCAGCCGTTCGAACTGCAGCCATTGCATATGGCCGCAATGCGGGCAGGGCACGAAGTAGCGCCGCTGGTCGCTGGCCTCGAACTCGCGCTCGATGCGCGACAGCCCCCGGATCGTTGGGGTCGAGACCATGAATACCTTGCGCCGATGAGCGAAGGTTGTGGTCCGCGCCTCAGCCAAACTGACCGGATCACCTTCCTCATCGGCCGAAGCCGGATAGGCGTCCACTTCATCCAGAAACACATAGCGCGCGGGCATCGATCGCAGGCCCGTGGCTGAGTTGGCCCCAGTCAGCACGAGGAGGCCGCCCGGGAACTCCTTGGACAGCATCGAATTACCTGCATCGCGCGAGCGCGCCGGCTGCACGCGTTCCTTCAGCGCCGGGCTGTCCTCGATCAGCGGATCGATCCGGCCGCGCGATGTCCGCTTGGCCATCTCGACGGTGGGCAGCACCGCCAGCATTGGGCCCGGCGCATGATGGATCACAAACCCGATCCAGTTGTTCCCGGCCTCTGTCGCGCCGACTTGCGCGGCTTTCATAAAGCTGATCCGCTGTGCCGGATGACCGGGCGACAGCGCATCCATGATGTCGCGCAGGTATGGGGTCCGGGCGGTTCGATATTGGCCGGGTTCGGCCGAGGCCCGCGATGACAGTTTCCTGTGTTTATCTGCCCATTCGGACACGGTCAGGTCAGGGTCGGGTCGCATCCCACGGCGCCAGGCGCGCAGGATATCCTCGGCGCCCTCGAAGGCGAGATCGAGGCCCTCGGTCAGATCAGATGTGTTCTCCTCCTCATTCAAGCGAGACCCTGAGGTCGGCCAGGGCGTCGAGCTGCTCTCGGACATGGGTTTCCAGCACCCTTTGCAGGATCGCGGTCTCGATCGTTATGGCCTTGCCGGATTCTGTCTCCATATCTGCGGACAATTGGGCGGCCATCAGGGCTGCAACACGTGTGGGCCATGTGACCCAAAGATCGCGCTCTTGACGTGCCAAGCGAAACACCAGCGTTTCAGCGCGCGCACGATCCACCAGCACGCCCTTCTTCTTCTGGATCGACAGCTGGCGCTCTTGCGCCTGATAAACGGTCAGCGCGGTGCGGGCCTTGATGTAGGACGTGCTGTCGCCTGAACCTGAGATGGCAGGCCCGTCACTAGCTGCGCCGGACCCTCCACGTGAGCGCATCTGTTGATCTGGATCGGTGGCCGCTCCACGCCGCGCATCCGAGGCCGCGACGTTGATCGAGCCATCAGCGAAGAGCACCAGCCGTCCATTTTTGCGGGCCTTCTGCACGGCCCCGCGGGAGATCCCGGCATGCTCGGCATAGGCGCGTTCAGACAGTCCTTCCATGGCGATTGGTTTAGCCTCAATATATTGTAAATAAACAGAAAAAACTGCCTATTTGAGTTGATTACACTGCCGCTAAGAGCGATTCTCACATCAAGCAAATTGCCTGATTGGAGACACGCCCATGACCTTAGCCACCCGCTACAACGCTGAAGCCAAACGTCTGATGCCGCACATGGCAGATAGCCTGGCCGTTGATCCCGCCATCACCTGCGCCTGCGAGATTGATGACATCGTGTTTCGCCGCAGCGAGTACCTCGGTGGAATGGCGATCGCCATTCTCGCCCTCATCGAACAGCAGGCTTGAGGAGCAGAGCATGACCATGGCCACCACAACAATCCGTATCGACTACGATGCGCTCCCCAGCCATTTTGACCGGTCGCGGCCCGACACCGTCGCTGAGGTCATTGAGACCGAACTCCGCGACGCGGGGCTCACGGCCGAGGCCGCGGACGTCATCTCGCACATCAAGATCGAATTGCCGACCAACCAGCTTGCAGCTGCCAGCTCCCTGTTGGCCAGCCTGCATCTCATTTGAGGGAGGACAGGATGAGTACGCGTGCACAAATCGCCATCCAGATCGGGCCCAAAGAATGGGCGCATGTATATTGCCATTTTGACGGTTACCCGTCGCACATGCTGCCCGCGCTGGCCGCATGGACGCCCGAGGACATCCTTGCCGCACGGGAAATCCGGCAGGTCCGCGCCAATGAACTCGACTGCTTCGATCCGCCACGGCCGCCTCGGATTCTGCCGCGGCCGACTTGTGAACTGTCCCATCTCTACGTCTGGCAGGACGAGACATGGATCGATGCGACGGATCAATCGGAGTGATCAGATAGCAATGAAATTGCTGTGATTTTGCTACGCTAATCGGCCCTTCAGAGCGATTGTGATTGCACCAAAACGATGCAACTCACCAGAAAGGCCCACCCCATGACCAACCACGCCACGCTGCCCAGCCAAAACGAAAGCTTTGGCTTCTTTGGAACGGTGACCAATTGCCCGCACCGCGATCGTCCAAGTGCGGAGGTCTGGGCTTTGGCCTTCAGCCTTATCGCGGAAGCAACCCACGCCGAGAGCGAGGACGAGATGATCGGCATCCGCGATTTCCTCGACAGCCGCTGGGGACGGCATTTCGCCGACGATGTGATCGGCAACATCACCGGCTGCAACACCAACCTTGAGGCTGCCATCACCGCAGCCATTGCCAAATGGCAGGACTGGCGCATCAGCCGCCGCACTCAGCGCGAAGAGGGGATCCCGGCAGGGCTGCCTTACCTGACCGGCTGGGTGCAGCACTTCGCTGTGACGGCTGCAATGGAAGATGCTGACTGACCCCAACCGACAACCTGATCACAAGGAAGCTGTGATGCCCAAGATTACCGATACTCAAACCATTATACTCACTCGCGCCGCGACCCGTCCCGGGAACTTAGCCATGCCGCTGCCTGACGGGCTGGCCGGTGCTGCCGCCAAAATGGTGGTGGCCAAGATGATAGAGCGCGGTTGGCTTGAAGAGGTCGATGCCAACCTCCGCTGCAATGAGCCGCTCTGGCGCGAAACCGGAGATGGCCATGGCACCACGCTGATCGCGACCGAGGCCGGGCTTGAGGCCATCGGGGTCGACCCTGTCGTGGCGAGCACGGTCAGCAACATCCGCAAGGCAGGAGCAGGCACCAAATCTGCAGGCGTTACTGCGGGCGACATTCCGACGCCGAAGCTGGCGTCCATTCGGCAGGGCACCAAGCAGGCGCTGTTGATCGAGATGTTACAGCGGCCCGAGGGCGTTTCGATACAAGAGATCGTCAAAAAACTCGACTGGTTGCCGCATACCGCGAGAGGTGTGATTTCCGGGGCGCTCAAAAAGAAGCTGGGCCTGCCAATCACCTCCGAGAAACAAGACGGGCGCGGCACTGTTTACAAATTGGATGCGGCCTGAGCTCGCCCATCACCCCCAGCGTGCGAACAGCCGGCGAAGGGCGTAGCTGCGCAGGAGCGAGATCCCGGTGAACACACAGCCAATGGCAAGGTTCTCGCCGAGACTGACTTGCAGCCCAAACCATGGGAACACCACGATTTGCGTCAGCACGGCCAGCGCATATCCCAACACGACATTGGTGATTGCCTCGATCAGTGAACGGCGTCGCGACTGCATCAGGCGGCCAACCGCTTGGACTTGAGCGCAGCGAAGGTTTCACCACTGTCCGCCAACACAGCCTCTTCGCCTGTAAATGCCTGCCAGCGCTCGATGGCCACATCGACATAGGCGGGGTTCAACTCCACGCCGTAGCAGATGCGCCCCGTAGTTTCCGCCGCGATCAGTGTAGTGCCGGATCCCATGAACGGCTCATAGACGGCCTGGCCAGAGTTAGAGTTATTCAGGATTGGACGCCGCATGCATTCGACTGGCTTTTGCGTCCCATGCACGGTCTCGGCATCCTGGTCCTTGTTTGCAATCTGCCAGAGTGTGGTCTGTTTGCGATCGCCTGCCCAATGGCCTTTGCCCTTGGCGCGCACGGCATACCAGCAGGGCTCGTGCTGCCAGTGGTAATCGCCGCGGCTGAGCACCAGCCGATCCTTGGCCCAGATGATCTGAGAACGGATGGCGAAGCCCGCGGCGATCAGGCTGTCGGCCACCGTCGCTGCGTGCAGCGCGCCATGCCAGATATAGGCAACATCACCGGGAAAGAGGGACCAAGCTTCGCGCCAATCGGCGCGGTCGTCGTTCAGCACCTTGCCTGTACGTTTGGTCTTGGCCGCACCAGTTTGGTTGCGCCACGACGGATCGTATTCCACGCCATAGGGTGGATCGGTCACCATCAGCAGCGGTTTGACGCTTCCCACAAGCCGCCCGACCACATCGGCGCTGGTGCTGTCCCCGCAGATCAGACGGTGCGACCCGAGCTGCCAAAGGTCGCCGGACACCGATACTGGGTTAGCAGGCGGTTCCGGGAGGTCATCTTCACCGTCGACGGCGCCATCTTCGCCGACCGTCTCTGGATCTTGCAGCAGGGCATCCAGATCCTCATCCGAGAAGCCCAGCAGATCGAGGTCAAAGTTTTCGGCCAAAAGCCCTGCGATCTCGTCGCGCAGCATCGCCTCGTCCCAGTCGCCGAGCTCGGTCAGTTTGTTGTCGGCAATGCGGTAGGCGCGCCGCTCCGCTTCATCGAGATGGCCAAGCCGGATGACAGGCGCCTCGGTCAAGCCCAGCGCCCCAGCAGCCAGCACGCGACCATGGCCAGCAATCAACTCGCCGTCATCTGCCACCAGGCACGGCACAGTCCAGCCGAACTTCGCCATGCTGGCGGCGATCTTCGCCACCTGCGCTTCGCCATGGATCTTTGCGTTCTTGGCATACGGGCGCAGCTGCTCGATCGGCCAGATCTCAATCTGGCGCGGCGCAAAAACCAGTTCCATGGGATGGTGAGCTCACGGGGCAGGGGCGAAACATGCTGACGCCAGCCCCGTTACAGGGTCGTCAAAAGTCGCGATGTCAGGAAAACAAAAGCGCCCGCAAGGGTTATCCCTCGGGCGCAATTCTTCGATGCTCAAGGGGTACGTCAAGGGGGCTAGAAATGTCAACGGGAAATGTGAATCGGACTCACATTTTGGCGCGGGTGGCTTCCAGCTGGATTCGGTGAATCCAAAACTGGCTTGGATGGATTCTTGACTAAAATAGTAAAATCCACCTTTGGCATCTTTGTGGGCCACGCAAGCCATTGTTATTGTGATGTAATTCTTTCTCTGCGATCATGGGCGGCTTCCAGCTGGATTCCCCGGTGAAAATCTAACTCGCTAGAAAACTTGCGCGCTGAGCCCCCCCGTATAGCCAAAGGCCCGGGGAGGAACCATGGGAGGGGGGAGGCTGACGTGATTGGCTGAGAGCGCAAAGGTTCCTTTCGCTCTTCACGCTTTGCCGTTTGTCTACTGAATATCAGGATAGGTATTGGCCTCGAAATACTCTGCCAAGTCGCTCACACTGAGCTTGCCTGCGACACGCGCTCGTAACTTGGCTTCGAGATCAGTTTCGGAGACATCCAAGAATGAACCATTCAATGTAATTAACGTTAATGCCGCGATAGCGCCCGCCCTTTTATTCCCATCCATCAACGCGTGGGGTGTCGCGATACCATCGTACATCAAGGCAGCGAGGTAGGCTAACTTCGCCTCTGGTTGGTATTCAGCGGCAGATCTTGCCCGCTCGAGGCCTGCTTCGAATGCATCGCGGTCGTTCAAGACCATTCGATGCCCCATGGTGTCCATGAATGCTGATGTTTCGTCCAAGATCGCATCAGCATTGGGCCAAGCGTAGCCATTCTCTTCCGCGGTCACGCGACGTCGCCCTCACGGCCAAGCTTAACGAGCGTGCGCCGATACCTTTGTGTGACTTTTGCTGCTGCCTCACGCGTTTTGGCGTAATTATCATTGACGGTACGCACGATCAGTGTGCCGTCATCCGTTGAAAGCGTAACCTGTTGCCCTGCGCGCAATTGCAATGCGTCCATCGTCGCTGCCGACAGCGGCAGGAAGTGGCCATTTCCGATCTTCTTAATTTTATTTGTTGTCGTCACCATAGTGCGCGTTCTTTACTGATTGATATATATGTTTATACGTAACGTTTATACGTTTGAGTTGCACATGTCAACGTGGCTTGATCTGCAGTCTGTCCTTGCTTGCGACCGGTGATCATGGCCTACACAAGGTTTTCGCGGTGCTGGAGGCTAGGGTCAGGACTCATAGCCAGTAGATGACGAGTGCTGCGAGGGCGATGGCTGACAGGAAGACCTTCGGGCACCTGTCGTAGCGGGTTGCCACACGCCGCCAATCCTTCAACCTACCAAACATGA
>NZ_QETF01000016.1 GCF_003129565.1 Salibaculum griseiflavum | reverse complement strand
CACTGGAGGATGTGGTAGTCGTCTTCATGGTGTTGCTTCCTTTTTGGTTTGATCACCCCGAGCCTACGGCTCAGGGGAAGCAACGCCACCCTTTTTCAAAGTTTCAACATCCGTCGGGACATCCCCTCACCATATTGCCTGCACCACTCAGCTCAACATAATCGAGGTCTATCCCCACTACAGCGTTAGCACCCACTTCATAGGCTTCCTTCTTGAGTTCGTAGAGTGCGGTACGCCTACTATCGCGAATAGTTTTTTGAACCGCCTCAGAACGCCCGCCAGTAATATTTCTGACCCCAGCAAACAAATCCTTGAACATATTCATGCCAAAAGCACACTCGGCGGTTATCACCTCTATAGTATCGGTGATATTCATGCGCTCTGGATACGTCTCGGTGGTTAAAACGACTTTCTCAATTTTTGCTTTGCACTCTGAGCACACGCCCTCGACCTTTTGCTCATCAAAGAAGCCAATTTTTGACTCACAAATATTACACTTAGCCAAATCTAATCTCCGTTATTGCGCCGTATTTAACAAGCAACACACAACAATATCGGTTAACTGTCAGGAGGTGTCACAACGATAGATACTCCGCCCAAACGACGCCCCTCACGCGTGCCCTTCCCGTGATACATACCTCGCCATGTCTCAACCTTTCGAGTCGTATTCCGATCAATCCTGATATGATCAACCTTTGCGCGCCTGTAGGCAGACTTCATAGCTGCTTTTGCGTCGTCTGGAGTGTAGTGCGGTTCATAACGGGAAAGTTCACCACTTTGACGCAGCACCACAACCAAATACACATCATCCGGACCAATCTCGCTCGGATCAGCCAGTGAAATTTTATCGGCGGCTTCATCCAAACTCAAAACACCTGTTGCACCTGTAATGTCACCCGGCACCACACCCTTGAGTAACGCCGCAACCGCAAAAACTGCGAGCGCTACAAAAAGCAAGATAGCAATCAGCTCAAAGTCGCCCATAAAGCGGACGCTAGGGAAGACCACTTGAATTGACAAGCTTTGGAGTAGGCCAAATGAAGGCTTGATGCGTACGTGACCTGCTGTACCCTTTCGCTGCGTGAGCAACCTCCAGCAATTGAACAAGTTCGGTTATGCAGATGATCTTCTTTGTAGTGTATGGCGTCGGCTTTGCGGTGGTAACAGCCTTAGCAGCGCAGGCGCGCGGTCGAAACTTCTTCGGTTGGCTCCTCCTTGGTCTGTTGTTCGGAGTCTTCGCATTGCTGGCTGTATTGGTGATGGAACGGAACCCTGAGCAATCGGCAAACCAATCCAGCACTTCAACTACCCTGCCCACCGCAACAGAAGCGGCTAAGGAGAGGGAACGCCTCCAGAGAGAACGTGATGCTGCCGATGCAAACTTTGTGGAGAACTACAAAGGCAGGAGGATCGAAAGGGATGGCGACAAGATCAAGGTTCTTACAAAGCGATTCTCCAACGTTGCAGAGGCCCGACAGGCCATAGATGACGGACAAGCGTAGCGGCACATCCGCCGGGCAAGCCATTGTGACGACACCCTCCTTGGACTTTTTTCGTCTACCAAATGCCTACTGTTCCTCGGCAGAACCATATTTTTAACGGCATTTTTGGTCCCAGCCCGGTATTTTAAGTCCCCTGTGTCTACCATTCCACCACGCGGGCCCCGTTGCCGGGTGCGCGCACCATATGCGCCATGGGCGGCGGGGAAAAGTCAGATATCCTCGCCCGGCAGGCTGTCCAGAAGGGCGCGCTCGGCCAGGTAGGGGTGCAGGTCGACCGCCCGGCGCAGCCAGGGCACCGCTTCGGCGGCGCGTCCCAGTTCGATCAGCGCCAGCGCCATGCCGGAAAGGGCCCCGATATGATCCGGATTCAGCGCGATTGTGCGCTCCAGGTCTGCGACTGCGCTTTCAAAGTCCCGGGCCAGGAAGTAGGAAAACGCGCGCTGGTTGTAGCCTTCCGCGTAGTCCGGGCAGTAGTCCACAAGTCGCGACAAGACGTCGATCGAGCCCAGGAAATCATAGCTCTCGCGCCGCGCCATGCCCTCGTCGAGCATCGCCTGTGCCCGTTCATCGGGCGCGTCGAGCCACAACTCCCAAAGCTGGCCATTGACCTCGCGCGCCTCCATCTCGTTCGCGCTGTCCTGCAACTCTGCGAGCGCCGTGTCGATGGCTCGGGAATGATCGGGTGGGGCCGGGCAATCGGCCAGGGCGGGGCCCGCGAGCAGGACAAAGGGCAAGAGACTTTTCATGATACCTAGGATGGCACGCGCTGCCCCTGGGTCAAGTCACGCCTCTGCGACGGCCGCAACACCCTCTTCCTTGACCGCCTGCATCGCCACGTAAGTCGAAGTGTTCGAGACATGCGGCAGGGTCGAAATGCTGTCGGCCAGCACCATCCGGTAGGCCCCCATGGACGAGGTCCGCACCTTCAGCAGGTAGTCGAACGCCCCGGCGATCAGGTGGCATTGCTCGATCTCGGGGACCTGTGTCACGGCGTCGTTGAACGCCGCCAGGGCCGCCTCGCGCGTATCTGAAAGCTTGACTTCGACAAAGGCCACGTGGTCCCGTCCGAGACGGATCGGATCGAACAAGGCACGATAGCCTCGCACGACCCCGGTCTCCTCAAGGCGTTTCAGTCGCGCCTGGGTGGGGGATTTCGACAGCCCGATGCGGCGGGCCAGCTCTGTCACGCTGATCCTGCCATCGACGGCAATGACGTCGAGAATCTTGCGGTCGAACACATCGAGGTCGGAAGAACGATCGCTCATAAAAATTCCCTTCTTTGGCCAAATCGACTTGTAAATCCAATAATAGAGGTCAGATCGCCTTGCCGCAACGGTTTATTCTGGAACAAATGCATACAGGAAAATTGCCATGACCTCTCCGGACGACCTGCGCCGCCAGATAGACGACCATTACCTCGCCTCGGAACGTGACCTCGTAAACGCCCTCGTGAGACAGGCCGACCTCGATCCGGCCGCCCGCGCGGCGGTCTGTGACAACGCCGCTGATCTGGTGCGGCGCATAAGGGGGACGTCGTCGCCCGGCCTCATGGAGGTTTTCCTGGCCGAATACGGCCTGTCCACCGAGGAGGGCATCGCACTGATGTGCCTGGCCGAAGCGCTGTTGCGGGTTCCCGACGCCGAAACCATAGACGCGCTGATCGAGGACAAGATCGCGCCCAGCGACTGGGGCAAGCATCTTGGGCATTCCTCTTCCTCGCTGGTCAATGCCTCGACCTGGGGCTTGATGCTGACGGGCAAGGTTCTGGCCGATCAGAAGCCCGGCCCCGCGGGCCATCTGCGCAACGCGATCAAGCGGCTGGGCGAGCCGGTCATCCGCAGCGCCGTGGGCCGCGCCATGCGCGAGATGGGCCGCCAGTTCGTGCTGGGCGAGGATATTCAGGCCGCCATGAAACGCGCTGCCGGGATGGAGAAAATCGGCTTCACCTATTCCTATGACATGCTGGGCGAAGCCGCGCGGACAGATGCCGATGCGCGCCAATATCACCTGTCCTATTCCCGCGCGATCAGCGCCATTGCAGGGGCCTGCACATCCGGCGATGTGACGCAGAATCCCGGCATCTCGGTCAAGCTGTCGGCGCTGCATGCCCGCTACGAAGAGGCCCAGCGCGACCGGGTGATGGACGAGCTGGTGCCGCGTCTGCGGTCCCTCGCCCTTTTGGCGAAATCCGCCGGCCAGGGCTTCAACATCGACGCCGAAGAGGCCGATCGCCTGTCGCTGTCACTGGACGTGATCGAGGCGGTCGCCAGCGACCCGGCCCTCAAGGGCTGGGACGGGTTCGGCGTTGTCGTGCAGGCCTATGGGCAACGCGCGGGCCACGTGCTGGACTGGCTGGGTGACCTTGCGCGCCGTACCGGCCAGCGTTTCATGGTGCGGCTGGTCAAGGGCGCCTACTGGGACGCCGAGATCAAGCGCGCACAGGTCATGGGGCTGGACGGGTTCCCGGTCTTCACCTCGAAGGCGGCCACGGATGTCAGCTATATCGCCAACGCCCGCAAGATGCTGGGTATGACCGACGTGATCTACCCGCAGTTCGCGACCCATAACGCCCATACGGTGCACGCCGTTTTGCATATGGCCGACAAGATGGGCCTGGCCAAGGACGCCTTTGAATTCCAGCGCCTGCATGGCATGGGCGAGGAATTGCACAAGATCGTCATGGCCGATCACGGCACGCGCTGCCGCATCTATGCCCCCGTGGGCGCGCATGAGGATCTCCTGGCCTACCTGGTCCGCCGCCTGCTGGAAAACGGCGCCAATTCCAGTTTCGTCAACCAGATCGTGGACGAGGACGTGCCCGCCGAAGAGGTCGCCGCCGACCCGTTCGACAACCTGGAAAGCCGCTATCCGCTGGCGACCGGACCCACGCTGTTCGCCCCCGACCGGGCCAATTCCAAGGGCTGGGACCTGACCTATCGCCCGACGCTTGCCGATATCGACGCGGGCCGCAATCCGCATCGCGCGACCCGATGGCAGGCCGCGCCATTGATGGCGGCATCCGGCGACGCCGCCTCGAACGGCCAGCCCCGCCGCATCGTCAACCCCGCTGTTCCGGGTGACATCGTGGGCGAGGTCACCGACGCCACACCGGCGGACGTGGACCAGGCGATGCAGTCCGCACAGCCCTGGGACGCAAGCCCGAGCTCGCGCGCCGAAACCCTGCGCAAGGTCGCCGCCGCCTACGAGGACAACGCCGAGGAACTCTTTGCGCTGCTTCACCGCGAGGCGGGAAAGTCGCTTCTGGACGCGGTGGGCGAGGTGCGCGAAGCGGTGGATTTCCTGCACTACTACGCGATGCAGATCGAACGGGCCGAGGCCCCTGCCCCGCGTGGGCACTGGGTTTGCATCAGCCCGTGGAACTTCCCGCTGGCTATCTTCACCGGCCAGATTGCGGCGGCTCTGGCGGCAGGCAATGCCGTGCTGGCGAAACCGGCGGAACAGACCTGCCTGGTCGGCCATCGCGCGGCGCAGCTGATGCACGAGGCCGGCGTTCCGGCGACCGCGCTTCAATTGCTTCCCGGCGCAGGGGACGTGGGCGCGGCCCTGACCTCTGACAGCCGCATCAACGGGGTGGCCTTCACCGGCTCGACCGAAACCGCCCGGATCATCCGCCGGGCCATGGCGAAGAACGCTGCCCCCGGCACGCCGTTGATCGCGGAAACCGGCGGGTTGAACGCGATGATCGTGGACAGCACCGCCCTGCCCGAACACGCCATCCGCGACATCCTGCAAAGCGCCTTCCAGTCGGCGGGCCAGCGCTGCTCGGCCCTGCGCTGCCTCTATGTGCAGAACGACGTGAAGGACAAAGTTCTGACCATGCTCAAGGGCGCAATGAACGAACTGCGCCTCGGCGATCCGTGGCACCTGTCAACGGATGTCGGCCCGGTGATCGACGAGGAGGCGCGCCAGACCATCGTCGACCATGTCGAAAAGGCCCGCACCGAGGGGCGCGTACTGCATGAACTGCCCTGCCCTCAGGAAGGCACTTTCGTCGCCCCCGCAGTGATCGAGATCGACGGGATCGAGGCGCTGGAGCGCGAGATTTTCGGGCCGATCCTGCATGTCGCGGGGTTCGATGCCGAAGACCTGCCCAAGGTGCTGGACCGGATCAATGCCACGGGCTACGGGCTGACTTTCGGCCTTCACACCCGCATCGACGACCGCGTGCAGGAGATCGTCGAGGCCATGCGCGTCGGCAACATCTACGTCAACCGCAACCAGATCGGCGCCGTGGTGGGCAGCCAGCCCTTTGGCGGCGAGGGCCTGTCGGGCACCGGGCCCAAGGCAGGTGGACCGCATTACCTGCCACGGTTCCTCATGCCTGCCGCCGGCAATTCCTCGGACGCATGGGCCAGTGCCGCCGATCTTGGCAAGCTGCGCAAGGCGCTGGAGGGCGCGGTGGCAAACGAGCCGGGAACACCTGCGGACCTGCCCGGACCCACCGGAGAATCCAACCGCCTGTCCGAAGCGCCGCGCGGCGCGGTCCTGTGCCTTGGCCCGGGGGCCGAGGCGGCAAAGGCCCAGGCCGACGCGGTTCGGGCGCTTGGCGGCCAGCCGGTGCAGGCGGACGGGTCCGTTCCGGCCGAGGCGCTGCGCGATCTGCCCGCCGAAGCCGTGATCTGGTGGGGTGACGCGGAAACGGGCCGCGCCTACGAAGCCGCGCTTGCCGAACGGGATGGCCCGATCGTGGCGCTGATCACCGCGCAGCCCGACGCCGCACACGTGATGCATGAACGCCATGTCTGCATCGACACCACGGCTGCCGGCGGCAATGCCGCGCTACTGGCAGCTGTCGCCCAGCAGGACTAGCACCTCTTCCGGTGGGCGCCCGATCCGGGCGCCTGCCGGGGTGATGGCGATAGGCCGCTCGATCAGGATCGGATGCGCCGCCATGGCTTCAACCAGCGCGGCATCGTCGGCATCGGCAAGGCCCAGCTCCTTGAACAGCTTTTCGCCGCGCCGCATCATACCAAGCGCGGGCAAGCCCAGCGCCCGGCGGACCTCTTCGATCTCGGTGACGCTGGGCGTATCCTTCAGGTAAAGCCGCACGGTGGGATCGACCCCGTTCTCTTGCAATAGGGTCAGCGCCTGCCGCGATTTCGAACAGCGCGGATTGTGCCAGAGGATCATAGCCACTCTCCTTTTCCGGTTCCCACGGCCTCGGCCACGTTGGCAAACCCGTCGCGCGCCAAGAGAGCATCAAGACCGCGCGCGATTTCTCCGGCCAGTGAAATGCCAACATAGACCAAGGCGGTGTAAAGCTGCACGGCGCTCGCCCCGGCCCGGATCTTGGCATAGGCCTGTTCGGCCGACCCGACCCCGCCAACCCCGATCAGGGGCACCTCCGTCAGGGTCGAAAGCCGGGCCAGAACCCGCGTGGATTTCTCGAAGAGCGGCTGGCCCGACAGCCCGCCCGCCTCGTCGCGGTGGGCCGAACGCAACCCGTCGCGAGACAGTGTCGTATTGGTGGCGATGATCGCTGAAAGGCCGGAGGCCCCCGCCACCTCGGCCACGTCTTCCAGCTCGGCCTCGGACAGGTCCGGCGCGATCTTGAGGAAGATGGGCAGCCCGGCCTCGTTCGCCTCCATCACCCCGGCCAGTAGGGCCGACAGCGCCGCCTTGCCTTGCAGGTCGCGCAATTTCTCGGTGTTGGGGCTGGAGACATTGACCGTTGCAAAGTCGATATGCGGCCCGCAGCGGCGCAGCACCGTGGCGAAATCCGCGGCCCGGTCCGCACTGTCCTTGTTGGCGCCCAGGTTGAGGCCCACAACGGCGCCCATGGGACGATGGGCAAGACGGTCGGCGATCGCCTCCATCCCGTCATTGTTGAAACCGAAGCGGTTGATCGCGGCGGCGTCCTCGGTCAGGCGGAACAGGCGCGGCTTGGGATTGCCGGGTTGCGGCCGGGGCGTGACCGCGCCGACCTCGGCAAAGCCGAACCCGGTCTTGGCCAGGGCGTCCAGCGCCACGGCATTCTTGTCGAACCCGGCAGCCAGGCCAACCGGATTGGGCAGGTCCAGACCCGCCAGCGTCGTTTTCAGGCGGGGCGAGGTGACCGGCCCAGCCTTCGGGCCAAGCCCCATGTTCAAAGCTTTCAAAGCCAGCCCGTGCCCGGTTTCCGGGTCGACCGCGCGGATCGCGCGCAGGCCGATCTGTTCCAGCACGCTCATGGCAACGGCACCTGTGGCACCCCGGCCTTGACCGGGATCGGGCGGCTCCATACCACCTCGGCGCGCAGCAGCGGCCGGTCATAGATATGCGGAAACTCCGCCCCGCCGCGCGACACTTCCCAACGCAGGTCGTTGCCGTAGGTGTCGGCCTCAAGCGCCGCCAGCATCAGGCCCTCCTGCCCCGCGAAATGCTTCTCGGCGGTTTCCTGCACCTGTTCGGCAGTCGAGGCGTGAATATAACCATCGGCAAGGTCGATGGGGGCGCCGTCGAAACGGCCCGTCCCGGCGAGCTCCGCCCATTGGTCGGCGGTCAGTATCTTGTAGATCAACATGGCCGCCGGTTTGGCCGCTGCCCGCCGTGAGGTCAAGCGCGCAGCCTGTCACGCCACCGTCACGCGCTGACGTTAGGTCGGCCGGTGACGAGGGCTTTGACTCTCGCCCAGCTTGTGCCCAAGCTGATCGCATTCCAACATCAAGGGGGTAAAAATGTCCATCCGCCTACTTTCCACCACTGCCGTTCTGGCCCTGACCGGGTCCATGGCCGCAGCGGAATATTCACTCACGATCCTGCATACCAATGACATGCACAGCCGCATCGAATCGATCAGCCGCTTCGATTCGACCTGTGGGGCCGAAGACGAGGCCGCTGGCGAATGCTTTGGCGGGATTGCCCGCGTCGCCACCATGGTCGACCAGAAACGCGAAGAACTGGCCGATCAGAACGTCGTGCTGCTGGATGCAGGCGATCCGTTCCAGGGCTCGCTCTTCTACACCACCTACAAGGGCGCGGCCGAGGCCGAATTCATGGAAGAGATCGGCTATGACGTGATGGCCGTGGGCAACCACGAATTCGACGATGGCCCGCCGAAACTGGCCGAGTTCATCGACGCGGTCAGCTTCCCGGTCATCTCCGGCAATCTCGACCTGTCCTCGTCCGAACTGCTGAAGGAACGGGTGCAGAACCACGTGGTGCTCGAAGTGGGCGGCCAGCGCATCGGGGTGATCTCGGCCCTTGCGACCGATACCGACGAAACCTCCAGCCCCGGGCCGAACGTCACCTTCCAGGACGAGATCGACAGCCTGGCCGCGGATGCGCAGGCCCTGACCGATGAGGGCGTCGACATCATCATCGCGCTGAACCACGTGGGCCTTCCCGTGGACCGCCGCATCGCCGAGGCGGTGCCGCAGATCGACGTGATCATCGGCGGCCACAGCCACACGCTGATGACCAATGACGACGCCGACACCCCGGCCTACCCGGAAATGGTGAACGGCACACCGATCGCGCAGGCCTATGCCTATACAAAGTATCTGGGCGAACTGACCGTGACCTTCGACGATGACGGCAACGTCATCAGCGCCTCCGGCGATCCGATCCTGCTGGATGCCTCGGTCACGCCGGATCCCGACATGACCGCCCGCATCGCCGAGATGGGCGCGCCCATCGAAGAGATGAAGACCCGGGTGGTCGCCGAAAGCGCCGAGCCTATCGAAGGCGCGCGCGAAGTCTGCCGGGCGATGGAATGCCCGATGGGCAACCTTGTCGCCGATGCCATGCTGGACCGCGTGGCCGATCAGGGTATCCAGATCGCCATCCAGAACGGCGGCGGCTTGCGGGCCAGCATCGACGCGGGCGAGGTCACGATGGGCGAGGTCCTGACCGTTCTGCCCTTCCAGAACACCCTGTCCACCTTCGAGGTCACCGGGGCCACCGTGGTGGAAGCGCTGGAAAACGGCGTCAGCCAGGTCGAGGAAGGCGCCGGTCGCTTCCCGCAAGTTGCCGGCATGTCCTTCACCGTGGACCTGTCCGCCGAGCCGGGCAGCCGGATCTCGGACGTGATGGTCGGGGGGGAGCCCATCGACATGGACGCAACCTATGGCATGGTATCCAACAACTACGTCCGCAATGGTGGCGACGGCTACGCCATGTTCGTGGGTGCCGAGAACGCCTATGATTTCGGCCCCGACCTGGCCGATGTCACGGCGGAATTCCTGGCCGCGAACAGCCCCTATGCGCCCTATACCGATGGCCGCATCACTGTGACGGGCAACTAGGGCCGTCCCCTGTCTCGTAAATCGGCCCCCGTTGCACTGGCGACGGGGGCCTTTTTCATGCGGCTGCCGAGGCTTCGAGCGCGCGGTAGCGCAGGCCCAGGGTGACCGCGCGGGCCACGAAGCTGACCAGCATCGCCACCCACAGCCCGTGATTGCCGAAGATCGGCATCAGCATAGCCGCCGCAACCGCATAGATCAGGGCGGACACCGCCATCATGTTGCGCATGTCGCGGGTTCGCGTCGCGCCGATGAAGATGCCGTCAAGCATGAAGGGCGCGACGCCCAGCACCGGCGCCAGCACCATGTAAGACAGGTAGATGCGCGCGGTTTCACGCACCGGCTCGGCCGTGGTCATCACGTCGATGATCGCGCCGCCGAAGCCCGCGAAGACGACAGCCAGAAGCGCGCCCGATACAAAGGCCCAGACCGAACACAGCACCGCCGCCCGGCGCAGGGCCGCCCGGCGGCGCGCGCCCATGGCCTGACCCACCAGCGTTTCAGCGGCGAAGGCGAAACCGTCGAGCGCGAAGGCGGTGATCGACATGAATTGCAGCAGGATCTGGTTGGCCGCCAGCGGCACATCCCCGAACCGGGCCCCCAGCAACAGGAAAGACACGAAAATCGCCTGAAGCAGAAGCGACCGGATGAGGATATCGGTGTTTACCTGCGCGAAATGGCGCAGGCTGGCCGGGTCCAGCACCCGTGCCCAGTCGCGCCAGGCGGGGCTGTCAAAGGCGCCCCGGCAGAACCACAGGCCCAGCACCAGCCCGGACCATTCCGCGATGAAGGTGGCGATGGCCACGCCTTCGACGCCCCAGCCCAGTTGCAGCACGAACAGAAGGTCCAGCCCGATGTTCAGCCCGTTCATGACCAGTTGCAGCACCAGCACCGCACGGGTGCGTTCCGCCGCGATCAGCCAGCCGGTGATGGCATAGATCGCGATCAGCGCCGGGGCGGACCAGACCCGGATCGCCATGTAATCGCGGGCCAGCCCCTCGACCTCGGCACTGGCGGGCGACAGCAGGAAGCCAACTGTGAAGAGCGGCCATTGCAGCGCGATGATGGCCAGCCCGCCCAACGCGGCGATGGCCAATCCCCGGGTCAGGATCGCGGCTCCTTCGGCATGGTCCCCCCGGCCCAATGCCTGCGCCGCGAACCCTGTCGTGCCCATCCGCAGGAAGCCGAATATCCAGTAGAGCGCCGTCAGGATCGTCGCCCCGATCCCCACCGCGCCAATCGGCGCGGCGGCCCCCATCTGGCCCACGACACCGGTATCCACCGCGCCGAGGATCGGCACTGTGGCGTTGGACAGGACAATGGGCAGCGCGATGTTCAGCACCCGGCGGTGCGTCAACGTCTCAGCCATCGCGGTTGGGCATCAGGAAATGGCCCGTGGCCTGGGCGAACAGACGGTCGCGGTTGTCCTGCCAGGCCTCGACCTGGACGCTGGCATATCGCCGTCCGGACCGCACCACGCGCGCCCGCGCATAGGCGTCCCTTGGCAGGCCCGACCGCAGGTAATCCACGGTCAGGTCGATGGTCTTGGGCAAGCGCGGATGGCGATCCTCCAACTGGATATCCGCGCCGCCCTGCTCGATCTCGTTCCAACGGCTCGACCAGGACAATTCTACGATGGCGGTGGTCTCCAGGAAGGCCGCCGTGACCCCACCGTGCAAAGCGGGCAACATCGGGTTGCCGATCAGGTCGTCGCGATAGGGCAGAACGGCGGTCAACTCGTCACCGCGCCGATCGAATAGAATGCCGAGATAATTGATATAGGGCACCGCCTCGACCAGGGCCTGCAGAGCGGCATCGCGGCGCTGTTTGACCACCTGAACAGGTTCCGGGCGTTTCATGTCGCGGCCCTCTCGATCGCGAAGGCACCGGCAGCAGTCGCCACGGGGCGGTCTTCGTCCTCGTCCAGCGCCACGGCCCGGACGAAGGCAACGGAGCGCGTCGCATGATAGCATTCGGCGCGCGCGGTGATTGCCTGACCCGGGGTCGCGGGACGCATGTAATCGATGCGCAAGTCCAGCGTCGCGGTCGATATGGGCGCGACCGGATGGATCATCACCGCAGCGCCACCACAGGTATCCAGCAGCGCCGACACGGCCCCGCCATGGATCACGCCGGTATCCGGGTCACCGATCAGCCGTTCGTCATAGGGCAGGCTCAACACCGCCTTGCCTTCGCCGATCTCGCCCAGTTTCATCCCCATTTCGCGGGCATGGGGAATGGCCTCGATGAATTGCCGTGCCAGTTTCGCACGCCGGTCTGCGTCCATTGGATGTCCTTTCCTTGGCCGGCAAGGTCGCCTTTTGTGCCGACAAGGGCAAGCCCCAAGCCTGCCGTTGCCCCGACCAGAAGCGCGTTCTAGGGTAGAGGCGACGGAGGATTGCATGACGGATACCCGGCTGAGCTTCAAGGCCATGTGCGAACGCTTCGACGTGACGCCCCGGACCTTGCGTTATTACGAGTATATCGAGTTGCTGGCACCCGACCGCGAGGGCCGATCCCGGTTCTATGGACCGCGCGAAATCGCCCGAATGACCCTAATCCTGCGAGGCCGGCGCTGGGGCTTCAGCCTTGAGGAAATTCGGCAATGGCTACTGATTTACGAACATGAAGGCACCGAGGCGCAGATGCAGACCTTCGTCGAACTGGCCGACCGTCAGCTGGTTGAGCTCGCAAAACAGCGCGACCAGCTCGACGAGATGATGAGCGAACTTCAGGCGCTACGCGACCGGACCGCCGGATCGCTGAAATAACTCTCCCCTGGGCTGCCGATGATTCGCCGTATTCTACCTCAGGCAGAATACCGGGCTGGTGCTCTCACCTAAACAAATTGCGCGTTCCCTTGCGTTACCTTTGCTGACCTTTCGTCAATTCGTTTTTGACGCGGCGTTACGTTTACGTTCACGTCATCTTTCCTTGTAGGAATGGCATCAGCGCATCAAATCATCGGCAAGACACCACCCAGGCAAGACGCCGAAACGAGGATGCAAGGACTATGACGGACCGGAAAATGACCATCCGCGAGATGTGCGAGGCCTTTGACGTGACCCCCCGGACGCTTCGGTTCTACGAGGCGAAGGAACTTCTGTTCCCGATCCGCGAGGGCCAGAAACGGCTGTTCACCAAGCGTGACCGCGCGCGGCTCAAGCTGATCCTGCGCGGCAAGCGCTTTGGCTTCAGCCTCGAGGAAATCCGCCAGTTGCTGGACCTCTATTACATGGATGACAGCCAGGAAACGCAGCTGCGCAAGACCTACACGCTGGCCGAGAAACACCTGGCCGAGATGGAAGCCCAGCGCGACGAGCTGAACGAGGCGATCGCCGAATTGAAAGAGCAAATGGCCTGGGGTGCGAAGCGCCTGAAAGAACTGGCGCCGGACCGCGCCGCAGGCTGATCAAACGACCCAAGGGAGAGAGACCAGACATGCCGATCTACACCGCCCCCATCAAGGACATGCAATTCCTGTTGCACGACGTTCTGGCCGTCAGTGAACAGGATATCCCCGGCTTCGAGGACCTGGACCGCGACTTTACCAGCGCCGTGCTGGAAGAGGCGGGCAAGGTAGCCACCGAGGTTCTGCTGCCGTTGAACACGGTGGGTGATACCGAGGGCTGCACGCTGGAAAACGGCGTCGTCCGCACGCCTACGGGGTTCAAGGACGCCTTTGCGGTGATGAAAGAGGGCGGATGGACGGCCATGGATTGCGACCCCGACTATGGCGGTCAGGGCCTGCCCTACATCATGCACACCGCCGCGCAGGAACCCTTCGTGTCGGCGAACATGGCGTTTAACATGTACCAGGGCCTGACCCATGGCGCCTATTCGGCGATCTGGTTTCACGGCACCGACGACCAGAAGCAGACCTACCTGCCCAAGCTGACGACCTGCGAATGGACCGGCACCATGAACCTGACCGAGCCCCATTGCGGCACGGATCTGGGCCTGATGCGCACCAAGGCCGAACCGCAAGAGGACGGCACGTTCCGCATCTCCGGGCAGAAGATCTTCATCTCGGCCGGTGAACACGACATGGCCGACAACATCATCCACCTCGTGCTGGCCAAGATCCCCGGCGGTCCCGACGGGGTGAAGGGCATTTCGCTCTTCATCGTGCCCAAGTTCCTCGTCAACGAGGATGGCAGCCTGGGCGCGCGCAATGGCGTCTCGGTCGGCAAGATCGAGGAAAAGATGGGCATCCATGGCAATGCCACCTGCGTCATGAACTATGACGGCGCGACCGGTTACCTGATCGGCGAGGAACACAAGGGCATGCGGGCCATGTTCACCATGATGAACGAGGCGCGGCTTGGCGTCGGCCTGCAAGGCTATGCCCAGGCCGAAATCGCCTATCAGAACGCGGTGGCCTATGCCAATGACCGCCTGCAAGGCCGGGATGTGACAGGCGCCAAGAACCCCGACGGCCCTGCCGACCCGATCATCGTCCACCCGGATGTACGCCGAAACCTTATGGACCAGAAAAGCTTCGTCGAGGGCGCCCGCGCCTTCACCTATTGGGGGGCGACTTTGATCGACCGGGCGCACAAGAACGGCGATGCGGATGCAGAGGGCCTGATCTCGCTGATGACCCCGGTGATCAAAGGGTTCCTGACCGACAAGGGCTATGAATACGCCTCGGCCGCGCAACAGGTCTATGGCGGCCATGGCTATATCGAGGAATGGGGCATGTCCCAATATGCCCGCGATGCCCGCATCACCCAGATCTACGAGGGCGCAAACGGCATCCAGGCGCTCGACCTGGTAGGGCGCAAGCTGGCCCAGGACGGCGGCAAGCATGTCATGGCCTTCTTCGAGCTGGTGAAAACCTTCATCAAGGAGAACGAAGACAATGAGGCGCTGAAGGCCGACTTCCTCGACCCGCTCAAGGCGGCATCGAAGGATCTGCAGGCCGCGGGGATGTATTTCATGCAGAACGGCATGAAGAATCCCAACGATGCGTTGGCCGGCTCTTATGACTTCATGCACATGATGGGCCATGTCTGCCTTGGGCTGATGTGGGCGCGCCAGGCCAGGGCCGCGATGGCCGCACTGGACGCCGGGGAAAGCGACACGGCGTTCTACGAGACCAAGATCGCCACGGGGCGCTACTACATGGCGCGCCAGTTGCCCGCCACGGCCATGCACCTCGCCCGGATCAACACCGGGTCCGAGACCGTCATGGCCCTTGAGGCGGCAAACTTCTGATGGAACGGTGGGGTGGGGATTGCGCCTGTCGCGGATCCCTCGCCCTGACCTGCACCCGGAGGACCCGATGCCCAAACGTTTTCGCCTGACCCGCCGCTTTCCCGTCTCGATGACCGAGGACGGCTATCGGCGGCTGAAGAAATTCTCCGCCGAGGCCGGGCTGGACGAGGGCGAGGCGCTGTCTTTCCTCTTCGAGAATTTCGACAGCATCATCGACGAGGACACGTTCGGACACCGGTTGCGGATCTTCAACTCGGAGCTGGAGGCGCGCAAGCGATGACCCGTTGCACCCGCCGCAACCCGGCCCTCCGGGGGGAGTTTTCCTGCCAAGATGAAGGGGCCGCGCCGCGCGTCACCCCGACCCGTCGAGAAGGCCCCGCACCCGTCAATCGGGTGAGGGCGAAGCAAGCCGGGCCGGGGCTTCACCTTGGACGCGGCCTCGCTCTCCAGCTCTCCGCGCGAAACCATCATCGCGCGTTAAGGTTAACGCACGGTTATCGAAGAACGGATATGGCCTTCATCTTGGCAAATAAACTCAATGTTGGACCGGATCAGCCCACGCAACGGCTGGAAGGGGCGGCCCGATGACCACAAAGCTCTATTGTTTCGGGGAATCCGGCCCTTCCTACAAGGCGGCGCTGGCCATGACCCTTGCCAGGATGGACTGGACTCCTGTCTTTGTTGACTTCTTTGCCGGCGAGGCCCGCAGCCCGGACTTCCGGCAAAACGTCAATGCAATGGGGGAATGCCCGGTCCTTGTGACCGACGAGCTGACGTTGACCCAGTCGGGCGCGATCCTGCAATGGATCACCGATCAGACCGGGCGCTTTGGTGGCGTTGGAACCGAGACATACGAGGTCCTGCGCTGGGTGCTCTGGGACAATCACAAACTGTCTTCGCAACTTGGCATGCTGCGCTTCCTGATGAACTTCCTGCCGCCGGAAAGACGGCCCGGGGCGGTTATCGAATTCACCCAAGGGCGGGCCAAAGCGGCGCTGAAGACATTGGAGGCGCATCTGGACGGGCGCGACTGGATCGTGGGCCAAGAGGTCACCAACGCGGACCTGTCCTGCTGTTCCTATCTCTACTACCCGGAACCGTTCGGCTTTGACCGGGCGGATTGGCCGAATATCGACCGTTGGCTGTCCAACATTTCGGCGCTGCCCGGCTGGCGACACCCTTACGACCTGATGACCCGGGCCTTTCCCGGACCCCCGAAGGAGGAAACATGACCGACGCCTATATCTACGATGCCGTTCGCACCCCGCGGGGCAAGGGCCGCAAGGACGGCGCCCTGCATGAGGTGACGAGCGTGCGCCTGTCCACGCAGGTTCTCAACGCGATGAAAGAACGCAACAACCTCGAAGGCCACGCGGTCGAGGACGTGATCTGGGGCAATGTCACGCAAGTGGGCGAACAGGGCGGCTGCCTGGCGCGGACCGCGGTGCTGGCCTCGGATCTGGACCAGTCCATTCCCGGGCTGGCGATCAACCGTTTCTGCGCCAGCGGAATGGAGGCCGTGAACCTGGCCGCCAACCAGGTGCGCGGCGGCGCGGGCGAGGGTTATATCGCCGGAGGGGTCGAGATGATGGGCCGGGTCGCCATGGGTTCGGACGGGGCCGCGATCGCCGTGGACCCGTCGGTCGCGATGGACACCTATTTCGTGCCGCAGGGGATTTCGGCGGACATCATCGCCACCGAATACGGGTTTTCCCGCGACGAGGCCGATGCTTTGGCGGTCGAAAGTCAGAGGCGCGCCGCCGAGGCCTGGGAGGCGGGACGCTTTGACAAGTCGATCGTGCCGGTGACCGACCAGAACGGCCTGACCATCCTGGACCGCGACGAATACATGCGGCCAGGCACAGACATGCAGTCGCTCGGCGCGCTCAAGCCCTCTTTCAAGGAAATGGGCGAGGTCATGCCCGGCTTCGACCAGGTCGCGCTGATGAAATATCCGCACTTGGAGCGGATCAAACACATCCACCATGCGGGCAATTCCTCGGGCATCGTGGATGGCGCCGCGGGCGTGCTGATCGGGTCGAAGGAATTCGGCGAGAAATGGGGCCTCAAGCCCCGCGCCCGGATCAAGGCCACCGCCAAGATCGGAACCGACCCGACGATCATGCTGACCGGGCCGGTGCCGGTGACCAGCAAGATCCTGACAGAGACCGGGATGACCGCCAAGGACCTGGACCTGTTCGAGGTGAACGAGGCCTTCGCCTCGGTCGTGCTGCGCTTCATGCAGGCCTTCGACGTGGATGACAGCAAGGTCAACGTCAATGGCGGCTCCATTGCCATGGGTCACCCGCTGGGCGCGACCGGCGCCATCATCATCGGCACCCTGCTGGACGAACTGGAACGGCGCGACCTCGAGACCGGTCTGGCAACACTGTGCATCGCGTCCGGCATGGGCGCGGCAACCATCATCGAACGCGTGTAAGGAGGGCCAGACGAATGACCGATTTCACCATGAAAACCGACGCCGATGGCGTCGCCGTCATCACCTGGGACGTGCCCGGAAAATCCATGAACGTCATGAGCCGCGAGTCGATGCTGGTCCTCAATGACCTGATCGACGCGGCGCTGGCCGACGACGCGGTAAAGGGTATCGTCATCACCAGCGGCAAGAAGGATTTCGCTGGCGGCATGGACCTGAACACGCTGGCCACGATCCGGGCCGAGGCCGGCGACGAGCCGGCGAAGGCGCTGTTCGATTTCACCATGGCCGGCCACCACATGCTGCGCAAGATCGAGCGTGCGGGCATGGATGACAAGAACAAGGGCGGCAAGCCCATCGCCGCCGCCCTGCCCGGCACCGCTCTGGGGATCGGGCTGGAACTGCCGCTGGCCTGTCACCGCATTTTCGCCGCCGACAACCCCAAGGCCAAGATCGGCCTGCCCGAGATCATGGTCGGCATCTTCCCCGGGGCGGGCGGCACCACGCGACTTGTGCGGAAGATGGGCGCCATGGCGGCCAGCCCGCTGCTGCTGGAAGGCAAGCTGAACGACCCGAAGAAGGCCAAGGCCGCCGGTGTTGTCGACGAGGTCGTGGACGACCCTGTTGCGGCCGCCAAAGACTGGGTTCTGTCGGAGCCGAAGATCGTCAAGCCTTGGGATGAAAAGGGATACAAGATGCCCGGCGGGGCCCCTTACCATCCGGCTGGCTTCATGACCTTCGTGGGCGCGAGCGCCATGGTCAATGGCAAGACCAAAGGGGTCTATCCCGCTGCCAAGGCATTGCTGAGCGCGGTCTATGAAGGCGCGCTCGTCCCCTTCGACACGGCGCTGAAGATCGAGGCCCGCTGGTTCACCCATGTGCTGATGAACCCGTCCTCGGCCAATATGATCCGGTCGCTTTTCATCAACAAGGAAGCGCTGGAAAAGGGCGCCAACCGCCCTGACGTGCCCGACCAGAAGGTCAAGAAGGTCGGCGTGCTGGGCGCTGGCATGATGGGCGCAGGCATCACGCTGGTTTCGGCCATGGCCGGGATGGAAGTGGTACTTCTGGACCAGTCCGCCGAGGCGGCGGAAAAGGGCAAGGCCTATACCGCCGATTACATGGACAAGGGCATCGCCCGCAAAAAGGCCACCGAGGAAAAGAAGGCCGCGACGCTGGCCCTGATCACCGCGACGGATGACTATGCCGCCCTTGAAGGCTGCGACCTGATCATCGAAGCGGTGTTCGAGGATATGGGCGTGAAGGCCGAGGTGACGAAGAAGGTGCTGGAGGTCGTGGGCGACGACTGCATCTTCGCCTCCAACACCTCGACCCTGCCGATCACGGAACTGGCGAAGGCATCCGACACCCCCGAGCAGTTCATCGGCATTCACTTCTTCAGCCCCGTCGAAAAGATGATGCTGGTGGAAATCATCAAGGGCCGCGAAACCGGCGACCGGGCCGTGGCCAAGGCGCTCGATTACGTGCGCCAGATCCGCAAGACTCCGATCGTGGTCAATGACGAGCGCTTCTTCTACGCCAATCGCTGCATCATCCCCTATATCAACGAGGGAATCCGCATGGTGAAAGAGGGCGTCGCCCCGGCCCTGATCGAGAATGCCGCCAAGCTGGTCGGCATGCCGCTGGGTCCGCTGCAACTGACCGACGAGACCTCGATCGACCTTGGCGTGAAGATCGCCAAGGCCACCAAGGCCGCCATGGGCGATGCCTATCCCAACGAAGAGGTGGACGAGGTCCTGTTCTGGATGGCTGATGAGGGCCGTTTGGGGCGCAAGTCCAATGCCGGGTTCTATGCCTATGATGAAAAGGGCAAGCGGCAGGGGCTGTGGGAAGGTCTGGGCGAAAAATACGCGCAGGCCAGCGAACAGCCTGACCTGACCGAAGTGCAGCACCGGCTGCTATTTGCTCAGGTTCTGGAAGCGGTGCGCGCCCTGGAAGAGGGCGTTCTGGAAGACATCCGCGAAGGCGATGTCGGTGCGATCCTTGGCTGGGGCTTTGCGCCATGGTCGGGCGGCCCCTTCGGCTGGCTCGACATGCTGGGCGCGGCTTATGCCGCCGAGCGCTGCGACCAGCTGGCCGAGACCCATGGCGAAAGGTTCGCCTGCCCTGCCCTGCTGCGTGAAATGGCCGAAAAGGGCCAGAGCTTCTATGGTCGTTTCGGCACCGGAACGGACAGCAAGGCAGCCTGAAACCGGCCCCTTTGAAAAGCGCGACGCCACCGGATCATCCGGTGGCGTCTTTCTTTTTGGCACGGCCGCGCCGAGGCGCGGCAGCACCGATCAGTTGAACTTCTTGATCTCGCCCGACTTCAGTCGTGTCAGGTAGCTGTCCAGCTCGGCCTTGACCACCGGCACCAGGAAGTAGAGCGCGATGATGTTGACCACGGCCATGGCAAAGATTGCCGCATCCGAGAAGTCGATCACCGGCCCGAGGCTGGCAGAGGCCCCGATCACCACGAAGATGCAGAAGATGATCTTGAAGGCCAGCTCCTTGCCCGCGCCCTCTCCGAACAGGAACGTCCAGGCCTTGAGGCCATAGTAGGACCAGCTGATCATCGTCGAGAAAGCGAACAGGATCACCGCGATCGCCAGCACGTATTGGAACCAGCCGAAGGCAGAGGAGAAGGCCGCCGATGTCAGCGCCACGCCCGAGTTGCCATCCTGGGTCTGGATTGCCGTGCCTGCCTCGTTGAGCAGGTAAAGCCCGGTTTCGGGGTCCGAGACCAGCTGCCCGGTGATGATGATCACCAGCGCCGTCATGGTGCAGACCACGACCGTGTCGATGAAGGGTTCCAGCAGGGACACGTAGCCCTCGGTGATCGGTTCCTTGGTGCGCACCGCGGAGTGGGCGATCGCCGCGGACCCGACGCCGGCCTCGTTCGAGAAGGCCGCCCGCTTGAAGCCCTGGATCAGGGCGCCGACCATGCCGCCGGCCACGCCCAGACCGGTGAAGGCCCCGGCGAAGATCTGCCCGAATGCCCAGCCGATCATGTCATAGTTCATGAAGATGATGACCAATGCAGTCAGCACATACATGACCCCCATGAAGGGCACGACCTTTTCGGTCACTTTTGCGATGGACTGCAGCCCGCCAACGATCACCGCGAAGACGATACCCGCGAAGACAATGCCAGTGATCCAGCCGGGATAATCACCAACCACGTTGGAAATCTGTGCGTGGGCCTGGTTGGCCTGGAACATGTTGCCGCCGCCAAGAGCGCCAAGAATACAGAACACCGAGAACAGGACCGCCAGAAACTTGCCCATGGGCAGGCCACGCTCGGCGAAGCCCTTGGTCATGTAATACATCGGGCCGCCCGACACCTTGCCGTCGGGATACTCGTTCCGATATTTCACGCCCAGCGTGCATTCGGTGAACTTGGACGCCATGCCCAGCAGACCCGCGAGGATCATCCAGAACGTCGCCCCCGGTCCGCCGATACCGACGGCCACCGCGACCCCGGCGATATTGCCAAGACCAACAGTCCCCGAAAGGGCCGTGGCCAGCGCCTGGAAATGGCTGACCTCACCGGCATCGTTCGGGTCGGAATAGTCCCCTTTGACCAGCGAAATCGAGTGCCGGAAGCCCCGGAACTGGATAAATCCGAAATACAGCGTGAACACCGTTGCGGCGACCACGAGCCAGGCCACGATCCAGGGAAAGGTGGTTCCGGGGAACGGGCTGAAGATGAAGCTGACGAACCATCCGGTCGCCGCGGCAAAACCGTCGTTGATTGTCTGGTCCAGCGATTGCGCCATGGCGGGCGTCGAAACAGCCAGCAAGGCAGCGGCACTCAACGGTGCCGTCTTGAAAAGCGTGTTCATTTGAACCCCCCTGTTCTTATGGAACGATCGTGACCGGCACAGGTCCGGCCTGAGCCAGGCTGCCCGCCACCGAGCCGAACAGGCGCGACGAAAGCGATGAATGGCCGGTGCGGCCGATCACGATCTGGTCGGCACCTTCATCCTTGGCGACCTCGCAAAGCGTTTCGGCGATGTGGCCATATTTCAGCGCCGTTTTGACCTCGACACCACTATCTGACAGCTTCGCAACGACCGGATCGAGAAGCGCCGACTTGGCACGCTCGAGTTCCTCCGAGCGGCGCATATGGCGTTCTTCCAGTTCGGTCGGTGTCAGGAACGAATACGGTGACCATTCCAGAACATGGGCGATGACGACGCTGCCGCCCTGCGCCCGGGCAACCCCGATCGCGAAGCTCAGCGCGGCGTCCGCGCTCTCGCTGCCGTCATAACCGACGACGATTTTGTGGGACATGTCCCCCTCCTTTGATTGTGTTCGTTTGGTTGATTTCAACCAGGCGGTCATTGAATGACCATGTTCAGCCTAGCTCGCAGAGCCTGAAAAAGGTTCTCAAACATCTTGCGAATTCGGAAATTTTCCGGAAATATTCTTCTATTACTTCGTTTTTTGAAAGTTTGTTCCTATGGATAGGCTGGATTTAAAAATTCTTTCGACTTTGCAGCGGGATGGCCAAATCTCCATGGCACGCCTCTCTGACCATGTGGGCCTGTCGCTTTCGGCCTGTCACCGGCGGGTCAAGCTGCTGGAGGCCGATGGTCGGATCTCTCACTATGCGGCGCGCCTGAACCGCAAGAAGGTCGGGCTGGAAATTCAGGTTTTCATCGAGGCAAAGCTGATCAGCCAGCGCAAGGATGACATCGAAGCCTTCGAAGCCGCCATCCAGGACATGCCGGAGGTTCTGGAATGCCACCTGATTTCGGGAGAGTTCGATTATCTCATCCGGGTCGCCGCCCGCAATACCGAGGATTACGAGCGGCTCTACAGGGATCGGTTGACCCTGATCCCTTCTGTCGCCCAGATGAAAACCCTGCTTTGCCTGTCAACGGTCAAGGAGTTTCGCGGTTTTCACCTGTCGGATGAGGCGAGGACGTCATCGAAGCCGTAACCGAACCGCGAGATGTCCTCTGCGCAAAGCTCGCCCAGCCAGGCCGCATCGTCATCGGTGTAGTAGGGGCGCCAATCCCGGTTGCGGCCCGAGGCATTGACACGGGGCACGTCCAGATCAAAACCCAGATGCTGCCAGAGCGGGCCGGCGTCCTCAGCCAGATGCTCCAGCCGGATGAATAGCCTGCAATGCTCCTGCCCCGCACCGTCCGTCATGTATTGGCCGTATGGCGCGGCGCGAAACGCCTGTTCCGTGACATCGTGATGCAGAAACAGAGAGAACGGCAAGGATTTCGATAGCGCCACGGCCGGATGGTCGAAATCCTGCGCCTGAAGCCAATGATAATAGCTGACCATCCTGTCCCATGGATTGCGCACGAGGGTGAAGGTGAAGAAGTCGGCCATCTCGGCTCGGGTTATCAGCCCCTCCGCCTCGGCAAGTGTCGAATGTTTCCAGAGCCGCCCTTGCGTTTCGATGCCCTTGAGCCGCTTGCGCCGTCTCCGGGCCTTTGGCGTGTCCCCGACCAGCACGTCGTCGGCCATCGCCCGGCCTTCCAGCGCCAGCGCCAGAGAGGTGCCCCCGGTCTTGGGAATGTGAACAAAGATATAGCGGCGCCCACGCGAGATGATCATGGTCGCAAACTACGGGGTTTGCCGGTCGCAGGGAACGGCTTTTCGCCTCCTCCGGGGGCCGTTACGGCTAACAGCCTTTTCTTGACCGCGCAGTCGCAGCATAGTCGTGTCGGATCGCAGATCGCAGGAAGGGGACACGGCAATGGGATGGCTAGCAGACGAAACCGGCCTGGAAAAATGCGCGGCCAACTACACGCCTTTGACGCCCTTGTCGTTCTTGCGCCGGGCGGCGATGCTGTTTCCCGAGCGCGAGGCGCTGGTCTACGGCACCATCCGCCGGACCTATCGTGACTACCACGGCCGGATCACGCGGCTCGCCTCGGCCCTGTCGAAACTGGGGGTGCAGCCGGGCGACGTGGTCGCCACCATCCTGCCCAACGTGGCCCCAGCCGCCGAAGCGCATTTCGGCGTTCCGGCCTGCGGTGCGGTCCTCAACACGATCAACACCCGGCTTGAGGCCGATACGGTCGCCTATATCCTCGACCACGGCGGCGCCAGGGTGGTGATCTGCGATTCCCAGTTCATGCCGATGCTCGCCAATGCCATCGAGCTGATGGAAAGCACCGCCCCCACCGTGATCGAGGCGCCGGACGAACAGGCCGGCGTCCATGCCGTTTCCGAGAACATGACCTACGAGGACATGATCGCCAGCGGCGACGCCGATTTCGACTGGATCATGCCCGAGGATGAGTGGGAGTCGATCTCGCTCAACTACACGTCGGGCACGACCGGGCGGCCCAAGGGCGTGGTCTATCACCATCGCGGCGCCTATCTGAACGCCATGGCGCAGGTCGTGTCCTGGCGCCTGACACTCTACCCGCGCTACCTGACCATTGTACCACTGTTTCACTGCAATGGCTGGTGTCACACATGGATGATGCCGGTTCTGGGCGGCACTGTGATCTGCTGCCGCGACGTGACGGCCAAGAATATCTACGACGCCATTGCCGACGAGGGCGTGACCCATTTCGGCGGGGCGCCGATCGTGCTGAACACGATCATCAACGCCAAGGACGAAGATCGGCGCAGCTTCGATCACGTGGTCGAAGTTTTCACCGCCGGCGCGCCGCCCCCGGTTGCCACGCTGAAGGCGTTCGAACCTCTGGGCTTCAACGTCACGCAGGTCTACGGACTGACGGAAACCTACGGCCCGGCCAGTGAATGCCTGTGGCAAGAGAGCTGGGACGACCTGTCCCCGGACGAGCGCTACGAGATCAAGGGGCGCACCGGCGTGTCGATGCCAATGATCGAAGACAACACGGTTATGGACCCCGAAACCATGACCCAGGTGCCGATGGACGGATCGACGCTGGGCGAGATCATGTATCGCGGCAACGGGGTCATGAAGGGCTACCTCAAGAACCCCAAGGCGACGCAAGAGGCGTTCAAGGGGGGCTATTTCCACACTGGCGACATCGCCTACCAGCATCCCGACGGCTACATGAAGATCGCCGACCGGTCCAAGGACATCATCATCTCGGGCGGCGAGAATATCAGCTCGGTCGAAGTCGAAGGAGCGCTGATGCATCACCCCGACGTTCTGCTCTGCGCCGTCGTGGCCATGCCTGACGAGAAATGGGGCGAAGTGCCCTGCGCCTTTGTCGAGATGAAGGACGGCCACAGCTGCTCCGAGGAGGACCTGATCGCCTTCGCCCGCGAGCGGCTCGCCGGGTTCAAG
Source organism: Salibaculum griseiflavum (assembly GCF_003129565.1). Classification (GTDB taxonomy): domain Bacteria; phylum Pseudomonadota; class Alphaproteobacteria; order Rhodobacterales; family Rhodobacteraceae; genus Salibaculum; species Salibaculum griseiflavum. Next base: position 52,464 of record NZ_QETF01000016.1, on the reverse strand, counting down.
CGGCCCAAGAAGGTCGTGTTTCAGGAATTGCCCAAGACCTCGACTGGCAAGATCCAGAAGTTCGAGCTGCGCAAGTACTTCAAGTAGCATTGTCGCGGAATCTGGCCTATCCTGCCTTCAAACAGGGTGGCAGAGCAGGCCCCGCAGATGACGGCACTCAAGGAATTCGCACGGCTGGAAAGCGAAGGGTTGTGGCGCGCCGATCCACAGGATCAGCGGCGCGAGGTTCTGTTGTCCTTCGGCGATGCGACGCTTGTGATCACCGATAATGCCGGACGGGCCCTGACCCATTGGTCGCTGCCCGCGATCGCGCGGATCAATCCCGGCGAACGCCCGGCGCTGTTCACGCCCGATCCCGATGGAACCGAGACGCTGGAGATTGCCGACGCGGTGATGATCGACGCCATCGAAAAGGTCCGCAAGACGATCCAGCGTTCCCGTCCGCATCCCGGGCGGCTGCGCAACCTCGGGCTGGCCGCCGTGGCGCTGGTCATCGTTGCAGCCGGAGTTTTCTGGCTGCCGGGTGCGTTGGTGCGACAGGCGCAATCGGTGGTCCCGCCCGTGAAACGGGCCGAGATCGGCGCCGGCCTGTTGGGTCATATCCAGCGCCTGACTGGTCCGAGCTGCCGCACGCCGTTGGGCACGCGGGCCCTTGGCCGCCTGCATGACCGTGTATTGGGCCCTGATGCGCCCGGCCAGATCGTGATCGTCCCCGACGGGCCGGATCGCGCGCTCTACCTGCCGGGCGGCCTTGTCGTCATGACCCGAGACCTTGTCGAGGATACCGAGGATCCGGCCGTGGTGGCGGGCCATTTGCTGGCCGCCACCGGACAGGTTCAGGCTGAAGACCCGCTTGTCCGTGTTCTGGAGCATGCAGGGCTTGGCACGACCGTGCGTTTGCTCACAACCGGCGAACTGCCCGCCGAGGCGCTGCGTTCCTATGCCGAGGACCTCATGACGACCCCGCCGCCCATGGTGGAAACCGAGCGGCTGATCGCGCTGTTCGAAGCGGCACAGGTGCCGAGCACGCCCTATGCCTATGCGGTGGACATCACCGGTGAAAGCACCCTGCCCCTGATCGAGGCCGACCCGATGGCGGGCCAGGAGTCTCCGTTCCTTCTAAGCGACGGCGACTGGATCAGTATCCAGGGGATATGTGCCTGACCCGGCCAAACCGGCCCTTTTACACAAGGAAAGACCCCGCGCCTTGATGCGAGGCCTTCCCCCGGGAGAACCGGTCAGCGGCGCGCGAAAGCGTCCGCGAAGCCCGCCCCGCGGGCCTTGTTCAAAGCGTTCTGGACCTGCCCGTTCGACGTGAATGGGCCGGCAAGGACAATCCGATACTGGGTGCCACTGCGGTCATATACACCGATGCGCATGGGCAACCCCCGGGCGCGCAGCCCCTGCGCGGCACTCTGGGCTGCGTCCCGGCTGGCGAACGTGCCGACCTGAACATAGAGCTGCCCCGAGATCGCTTCGGTCCGGGATGGTTCCGAAGCGGGCTGTCGGCTGGCTTGCGGCGCATTGCGGCTCGACACCTGCTGTTGCGGCACAGCACTGGGCTGGGTGGCATAGCGCACCCGGTTCGGCAAGCCGCGGCTCGGGTTCAGACGGCCATCATCCCAAGCGGATTCGAAGCCCTCGGGTGGGGTCGGCGTGATCCTCTGCGGTGCGTTTGCGGGGTTCGAATAGGGCGCGGGTCTGCCGAACGTCCAGCTGTTGCGGGCACGGGTTGTCTGCACCTGTCCTTGGCTGATGTTCGCCAATGACGCAGTGCCCGGCGCATGATCCAGCGGGTTGAGAGACCGCACCACCGGTGCGTTCAGACCATCCACGATCACGTTGCCAGTGGGTTGCGGGGCAGCCTGGACGCTGGGCGCTTGCGCCCCGTCGCGCAGCCGCGCCGAACCCGGCGCCCAGTCCAGCGGGTTCGAATAGGGCGCCTGGGGCAGGGAAAGCGCCACCTGCAAGCCCAAGGGTTGTTGCACAGGCCTGCTGCCGTTGGTCACGACCGGCGCAGCCGGCAAGGTGCAGGTGATCGGCTGTCCGGTCCGGGCATCGACGAATTTGCGATCCGTGCTGGCCTGTTCGGCACAAAGCTCGGCCATGGTGAGGCGTCGCGGACCGGCCTCCATCGGTGTGGCCAGCGGCGCGGCGGGGTCGGCAGCGGCCAGCGCCGCGCGCCCCGGACCGCAATCAATCGGTTCACCAGTGCGGGCCGACACCATGTTCGGCTGAATGCCCGTGCGCCCTGCGCAGGCTTCAGCGCGCGTGATGCGGCGACGTTCGGGGGCCGGAGCGACACTTGGGGTCGGGCTGGGTTGGCGCACGACACGCGGCGTCGGCGCGGCGGGTGCCGCCTCTGGCGCTGCCGCGGGGCGTGGTGCATTCGGCGTTGCGCTGGCAACGCGCGGCGCGACCGGTTCCGGCGCGGCTTGCGGCGCGGGCACCGGCGCAGGGGGCGGCGCGGCCATCGCCGCGAGTGTCGGCTCGAAACCGCACAATTGTTTGCGCTGGCGATTGACGCGCGGCACCCAGTTGATTGCCCCGCCGATACCCGCACGGACGTAGACACAACCGCGACTGTCGACGAATTGGGTTCCGGAAAAACTGTCCGGCGGGGTTTCAGACGGCGGGCTGGGGTTGCGAAGGTTCTGCGCCTCTGCCGGGGCCGTCATGACGCCCAAAATGACCAGTGCGGTCGAGAGAAGGCCTGCTCTGCCCATAGTAACCCCCACAATATTTTGTGGAAGGATGCGGGATAATGCCTATTTTGTAAAGGAATTGTTCGCCTATTTCGTACCAAACATGCGGTCACCCGCATCCCCTAGGCCCGGAACAATATATCCATGGTCATTCAGGCATTCGTCTACTGCTGCTGTGACAATGGGCACATCCGGGTGCGCCTCTTTCATCCGCGCGATGCCTTCGGGTGCGGCCAGCAGGCACAAGAAACGGATGTCCTTCGCGCCCGCTTGCTTCAACAAATCGACTGCCGCGGCCGAGGAATTGCCTGTGGCCAGCATCGGGTCCACGGCGATCACCACGCGATCGTCCAACGCGTCGGGCAGCTTGCAGTAATACTGAACCGGTTGCAGCGTCTCTTCGTCCCGATAGAGCCCCACGAACCCGACCCGCGCGGAAGGGATCAGTTCCAGCACCCCGTCGAGCAGCCCGTTTCCGGCCCTCAGGATACTGACAAGCGCCAGTTTCTTGCCCTTGAGCATCGGGGCATCCATGGGCTTGAGCGGGGTTTCGATCCTCTCGGTGATCAAGGGCAAGTCACGCGTGATCTCGTATGCCAGTAGATGCGATATCTCCCGCAAGAGCTGGCGGAACTGGTTTGACGGGGTGTTGGTTCGGCGCATCAGCGACAGCTTGTGCTGCACAAGCGGATGGGTCACATGGGTCAGGTGCGGCAGGTCGGTCATGTGGTCTCCAGCTTCTTGGCCACGGCGGCGCGGGTCTCGTCGTCACAGAAGGCGGCCTCCAGCGCCGTTTTATTGAGCGCAGCGAAATCCGCCTCGTCCCAGCCGAAGGTTCGCGCCAGCATGTCGAATTCATGGGTCATGGTGGTCTTGAAGAACGGCGGATCATCGGTCGAGACCGTGACCTTGACGCCCGCGTCCCGCAGGCGCGCGATGGGATGGGCGGCCCAGTCCCCCGTGGCGCCCAGGAACACGTTGGAGCCGGGGCAGACTTCAAGCACGGTGCCTTTTTCGGCCAGCGTTTCCACCAGCGCCGGATCCTTGATCGCGTTAACGCCATGGCCGATCCGGGCAGGCGCAAGGTCGCGCATCGTATCGGCCACCATGTCCGGCCCGCCCCATTCCCCGGCATGGCAGGTCAGGTGCATCCCGGCCTCGTGCGCGCAGTCGAAGGCCCAGGCGAAATCGCCGGGCCGGCCCATCATCTCGGCCCCGGCCATGCCGAAGCCCCGGATGAAGCGGCCATGGGTTTCCACCGCACAGCGGGCGATGGGCCGCGACTGTTCCGGGCCGAAATGGCGGATGCAGGTGACGATGCCGCGCAGGGTGATGCCGAATTTCGCCTCGGCCTCGTCGGCGGCGTCTTCGATGGCGGCCAGGTAGTCGCGCCAGGCCTCCAGGTCACCACCGCCGCAGAAATCGGGGCTCAGGAAGGTTTCGGAATAAACCACGCCGTGCGAGGCGCTCTCCTCCAGCACCGCGAGGGTCAGACGGCGGAAATCCTCGGGGGATTGCAGGGTGGTGCAGGCTGCCTCATAGACCTTCAGGAAGTGGTCGAAATCGCGGTAGGCATATCCGCCGTCCTCGGTAAAGATCCCGCTCAGATCAAGGCCCTTCTCCGTGGCCAGCCCCCGGATGAAGACAGGCGGCGCGCCGCCCTCGAGATGCAGATGCAATTCTACCTTGGGAAGATCACGAAAGCTCATGCGGCGCCCTTTTCCAGCCCGAGATGCCGCGCGACCAGCCCCGCGACATCGATGAATCCCATATGGCCCAGCGCCCGCGCGCCCAGCCCATGCGCCAGCACCGGGACCCGTTCGCGGGTGTGGTCCGTGCCAGTCCAGGTCGGGTCATTGCCATGATCGGCCGTCACCAGCAACAGGTCACCGTCGCGCAGTCGCGGCAGCAGGCGGCCCAGTTCCGCATCGAACCATTCCAGATGGTTGGCATAGCCCGACACATCGCGGCGGTGGCCATAGAGGCTGTCGAATTCCACGAGGTTGGCAAAGACCAGCGCGCCATCCGGCGCCTCATCGACCAGATCATCCAGGTGGCCCATCAGGACCGTATCCTCGCCCTTGCGCACCTCGTCGATGCCCTGCATCGAGAAGATGTCGCCGATCTTGCCCACCGCGATGACCTTGCGCCCGGCAGCCTGTGCCCAGTCACAGAGGGTCGGCTCTGGCGGGGCGATCGCGAAATCCCGGCGGTTGGCCGTGCGGATGAATGCGCCGGGCGCGCCGACGAAGGGCCGGGCGATGACGCGGCCCACTTTCATTGCGTGCAGCGTGGGCGCAAGGGCGCGGCACAGGTCCAGCAACCGATCCAGGCCGAAATGGTCTTCATGCGCGGCGATCTGGAAGACACTGTCGGCCGAGGTATAGCAGATGGGCCAGCCGGTGCGGATATGCTCTTCGCCGAGGTCCGCGATGATCCGGGTGCCAGAGGCATGGCAATTGCCGAGAATCCCGTCGGTTCCGGCCAGGTCCTTGACCTTTTCGACCAGGTCCGGCGGGAAACTGTCGGTCAGCTTATCGAAATAGTGCCAGTCCCAGGGCACCGGCACGCCCGCCAGTTCCCAATGGCCCGACGGCGTGTCCTTGCCGGGGCTGATCTCGGTCGCGACCCCCCAGGCACCGGTAGGGTCGGCCATCAGGTCAGGCGCCGTCAGTCCGCTGGCAAGCTGAAGGGCATGGCCAAGCCCCAGCCCGGCCAAGTTGGGCAAGTGAAGTGGGCCGCTCCGCCCCTCTTCGGCGTCGCCCCTGGCACAGGACTCGGCGATATGGCCCACGGTATTGGCGCCGCTGTCCGGCACGCCGTCATTGAAAAACGCATCGGCGTCAGGCGCGCCGCCGATGCCGACACTGTCGATCACGATCATGAATGCGCGGGTCATGGCTCTATCCTTTCCAGGATCAAGTCGGCTGGTTGCGGCGCATCGCCGATCGTGATCGCCGCGCGCACCGCCTGTGCGGCGGCCTCGGCCCGGGCTTCGTCAGCGGCATGGATCACCGCCAGCGGATCACCGGGGCTGACCTGGGTGCCCAGCGGCACAACCTCGGTCAGGCCGACGGCGGGGTCCACCTTGTCGGTCTCGACCTGCCGTCCGCCGCCCAGCCGCACCACGGCGAGGCCCAGCGCCTCTCCGTCCATGGCCGCGACATGACCCGCACGCGGTGCCGTGACCTCGCCCACCACCGGCGCTTGCGGCAGGTGGGTCGGCCAGTCCTTTTCCATATCGGGCGGGCCGCCGAGGCTGCGGATCAGGGCCGCGAAAATCTCCATCGCATGACCGCTGGAGATCGCATCCTCGACACGGGTTTTCGCCGTTGTCTCGTCTTCGCCCGACAACGCCAGCACGCGCGCGCAAAGCGCGACGGTCAGGTCATGCAAGCGCGGCGCGGCGGCACGGTTGCCGGACAGCACCTCCATGCAGACACCGACCTCGACCGCGTTGCCCAGGGCCGGAGCAAGAGGCTGCGACATATCCGTGAGCATGGCCGCGGTCGGCGTCCCGGCGCCGTTCGCAGTCTGGCAAAGGGCTTGCGCCAGCGCGCGCGCTTCCTCACGGGTCTTCATGAAAGCGCCGGAGCCGCATTTGACATCCAACACCAGCCCCTCCAGCCCCGCGGCCAGTTTCTTGGACAGGATCGAGGCGATAATGAGATCCACGCTTTCCACCGTCGCGGTCACATCGCGGATGGCGTAGAGCCGACGGTCGGCCGGTGCGATATTGCCCGTGGCGCTGACGATGGCACAGCCGACATCCGCCGTGATTGCGCGGAACCGCGCCTCGTCAACGTCCGTCGAGAGGCCCGGAATCGCCTCCATCTTGTCCAGCGTGCCGCCGGTGTGGCCGAGGCCCCGGCCCGACACCATCGGCACATAGACCCCGCAGGCCGCCAGCGCCGGGGCCAGGATCAATGACACACTGTCCCCCACGCCGCCGGTCGAATGCTTGTCCATGACCGGACCGGGCAGATCCCAGCCCATCACATCGCCGCTGTCACGCATGCCCAGGGTCAACGCAACGCGCCCCGCGTCGCCGAGGCCGTTCAGGCAGGCAGCCATGGCGAAGGCCCCGGCCTGCGCATCGGACACGGCCCCGGTTGCCAGACCCTTGGCGAACCAGGTGAGTTCTTCACGGTCGGGACTATGGCCCTGGCGCAGCTTGAGGATGATGGCGCGGGCGTCCATGCGCTCAGGCCCGACTCATCTGGTGGGCATCGAAGACCCCGGGCAGCAAGTCGCCGATCGTTGTTTCGAACGTCGCCCCGTCCGTCGTGGCAAGCGTGACCTTGACATCGCCCGCCCCGAACTCCGCCAATTTCTGCCGGCAGCCGCCACACGGAGAGACCGGCACCGGGCTGTCCGCGATGACGGCGACCTCGGCGATGGCCGTATCCCCGGCAGCGACCATGGCGGCGATGGCCCCGGCCTCGGCGCAGGTGCCTTCCGGATAGGCCACGTTTTCAACGTTCACGCCGCGATAGACCGCGCCGCTGGCGGCCCTGATCGCCGCACCGACCTTGAATTTCGAATAGGGCACATAGGCATTTTCCCGGACAAAGCGGGCCTCTTCAACAAGCGACATGATCGAACACCTCCGGACACCAGATTGGGATGGCGGCCGGGGGGATGCAAGCCTTGGCATCCGGTCGCGCCGCACGCATTCGGATTTGCAAGATAGAGCCTATTCGTGATTGATGGGAATGGCGGGTTCCAAAGCCACCCAAAATATTGTTTAACGTTAAACAAATAACGAAACGAGACACGCTATGGCCGACAGCTCCGAGACATCCCTGCGCGACGCGGCGCTGGAATATCACCGCAACCCGAAACCGGGCAAGCTGGAGATCCGCGCGACCAAACCTCTGGCCAATGGCCGCGACCTGGCCCGCGCCTATTCCCCCGGCGTTGCCGAAGCCTGCCTCGAAATCAAGGCCGACCCGGACACCGCACGGGATTACACCGCACGCGGAAACCTTGTCGCCGTGGTCTCGAACGGGTCCGCCGTGCTGGGACTGGGCAATATCGGCGGGCTGGCCTCCAAGCCAGTGATGGAAGGCAAGGCCGTCCTGTTCAAGAAGTTCGCCGGGATCGACTGTTTCGACATCGAGCTGGACGAAAGAGACCCCGAGAAACTGGCCGAGATCGTCTGCGCCCTGGAGCCAACCTTTGGCGCCATCAACCTGGAAGACATCAAGGCCCCGGATTGCTTCATCGTCGAAGAGATCTGCCGCGAACGGATGAATATCCCCGTCTTCCACGACGACCAGCACGGCACCGCCATCGTGGTGGGCGCGGCGGCAACCAATGCGCTGCGCGTCGCCGGCAAAGCCTTCGAGGATATCAAGATCGTCAGCACCGGCGGCGGCGCGGCCGGCATCGCCTGTCTGAACATGCTGCTGAAACTGGGCGTGAAGCGTGAAAACGTCTGGCTCTGCGATATCGAGGGGTTGGTCTACGAAGGCCGCGAAACCGAAATGACCCCGCAAAAGGCCGCCTATGCCCAAGGCAACACCCCTGCCACGCTGGATGACGTGATCGAAGGGGCCGACCTGTTCCTTGGCCTGTCCGGCCCTGGCGTGTTGCAGCCCGAGATGGTTCAGAAGATGGCGGACCAGCCCATCATCTTCGCCCTGGCGAACCCCACGCCCGAGATCCTGCCCGACGCCGTCCGCGAGGTTGCCCCGGATGCGATCATTGCCACCGGCCGCAGCGATTTTCCAAATCAGGTCAACAATGTCCTGTGTTTCCCCTTCATCTTCCGCGGGGCCCTGGATGCCGGCGCGACCGAGATCAACGACGCCATGCAGCTGGCCTGCATCGACGGAATCGCGGAACTGGCGCGCCACACGACCAGCGCCGAGGCGGCCGCAGCCTACAAGGGCGAGCAGCTGAATTTCGGGCCGGACTACCTGATCCCGAAACCCTTCGATCCGCGCCTGTCTGCCGTGGTGTCCAGCGCGGTTGCCAAGGCGGCACAGGAAACCGGCGTGGCCACCCGGCCCATCACCGATATCGAGGCCTACAAGCAGAAGCTCAACGAAAGCGTCTTCAAATCGGCCCTGCTCATGCGCCCGGTCTTCATGGCCGCCAGCCAGGCCGCGCGCCGCATCGTCTTTTCCGAGGGCGAGGATGAACGCGTGCTGCGCGCCGCACAGGCGATCCTTGAGGAAACCACCGAGAAACCGATCCTGATCGGCCGCCCCGAAGTGATCGAGGCGCGCTGCGAACGCGCCGGGCTGGTGGTGCGGCCGGGCCGAGATTTCGAGATCGTGAACCCCGAAAATGACCCCCGTTATCGCGACTACTGGGGCACCTACCATCAGATCATGGCCCGTCGCGGTGTCACACCCGACCTGGCGCGCGCCATCATGCGCACGAACAACACCGCCATTGGCGCGGTCATGGTCCAGCGCGGCGAGGCCGACAGCCTGATCTGCGGCACGTTCGGGGAATACCGCTGGCACCTGAACTACGTCACGCAGGTCCTGGGCGACAAGACGCACCGCCCGCACGGGTCGCTGTCGATGATGATTCTCGAAGACGGGCCGCTTTTCCTCGCCGACACCCATGTCTGGTCGTTGCCCAGCCCCGATAACCTGGCCGAGGTCGCCTTGGGGGCGGCGCGTCATGCCCGACGTTTCGGTGTGGAACCCAAAGTCGCCTTCTGTTCGCAATCTCAATTCGGCAACCAGTCCGAAGGCTCGGGCAAGCGCCTGCGTGAGGCCATCGCGATCCTCGACGGGATGGAGACCGATTTCCAGTACGAGGGCGAGATGAATGTCGACGCGGCGCTGGACCCTGACCTGCGCGACCGACTGTTGCCGGGCGGTCGGCTTGAAGGCGCGGCCAATGTTCTGATTTTCGGCCATGCCGACGCGGCCTCTGGCGTGCGCAACATCCTCAAGATGAAGGGCGGCGGGCTGGAGGTCGGCCCGATCCTGATGGGCATGGGGAACCGCGCCCACGTCGTCACGCCCGGCATCACCGCGCGCGGGTTGCTGAACATGGCCGCGATTGCCGGAACGCCGGTGCAGCATTACGGGTGATTCCGCCGGATTTGGTTTGCAAGTTTGCAGCCACCGCGCGCGATTTGCCCCAAAATTGCCGAATGTCGGTGGTTTGCAAATATTTGCGGACCCGCTCTGCCAAGTCTGCAAATAATTCGCGTCGGATTGCCACGGGAAGGCGCTAAGGCGCTTGCCGCGAGGGCGGCCCCTGCCCTATCCCCTTTGCAACGAACTGGAGGAGACAGGATATGGGATATCGCGAAGTCTACGAGGGCTGGAAGGCCGATCCGGAAGGGTTCTGGATGGAGGCGGCCCAGGCCATCGACTGGGTCGAAGCCCCGAAACAGGCACTCTTCGATCGCGGCGACCACATGTATGAATGGTTTGCCGAGGCCAAGGTGAACACCTGCTGGAACGCGGTGGACCGCCACGTCGAACAGGGCCGGGGTGAACAGACCGCCATCATCTACGACAGCCCGATCACCCATACCAAGCGCGAGATTTCCTATGTCGAGCTGCGCAACCGGGTGGCCAACCTGGCAGGCGCCCTGCGCGCCAAGGGCGTGGAAAAGGGGGACCGGGTCATCATCTATATGCCGATGATCCCAGAAGCGCTGGAGGCGATGCTGGCCTGCGCCCGTCTGGGCGCGATTCATTCGGTCGTCTTCGGCGGCTTCGCCAGCAACGAATTGGCGGTGCGCATCGACGATGCCAAGCCCAAGGCGATCATCGCTGCCTCTTGCGGGATGGAGCCGGGCCGCGTGGTGCATTACAAACCGTTGCTCGATGGCGCCATCGAGATGGCAGAGCACAAGCCGGATTTCTGTGTCATCTTCCAGCGCGAACAGGAAGTTGCCGAGCTTAAAGAAGGGCGCGACGTCAACTGGCACGGCTTTCAATTCGGGGTGAAACCCGCGGAATGCGTCCCGGTCGAGGGCAACCATCCGGCCTATATCCTTTATACATCCGGCACGACCGGTCAGCCCAAGGGGGTCGTGCGTCCCACGGCCGGGCACCTGGTGGCGCTGAACTGGACCATGAAGAACATCTACAATGTCGACCCCGGAGAAGTCTTCTGGGCCGCCTCGGATGTGGGCTGGGTCGTCGGCCATTCCTATATCTGCTACGGGCCGCTGATCGCCGGGAACACCACCATCGTGTTCGAGGGCAAGCCCGTCGGCACCCCCGATGCGGGCACCTTCTGGCGGGTCATCGAAGAACATGACGTGAAAAGCTTCTTCACCGCGCCCACCGCGTTCCGCGCCGTGAAGCGCGAAGATCCCAAGGGCGAATTCGTCAAGAAATACGACCTGTCGGGCCTGCGTGCCATCTACCTGGCTGGCGAACGGGCCGACCCCGATACCATCGAGTGGACCCAGAAGATGACCGGCAAGCCGGTCTACGACCACTGGTGGCAGACCGAGACCGGCTACACCATCGCCGGCAACCCGGTGGGGATCGAACCCCTGCCCGTCAAGCTGGGCAGCCCGACCGTGGCCATGCCGGGCTATGACGTTCAGATCCTTGATGAAGGCGGCAACCAGATGGCACCGGGTGAACTTGGCGCCATCGCGGTCAAATTGCCGTTGCCACCGGGCACGCTGCCGACGCTTTGGAACGCCGAGGACCGGTTCAAGAAATCCTACCTGACCACCTTCCCCGGCTATTACGAGACCGGCGATGCGGGCATGATCGACGAGGACGGCTACCTGTATATCATGGCCCGTACCGATGACGTCATCAACGTCGCGGGGCACCGCCTGTCCACCGGCGGCATGGAAGAGGTGCTGGCCAGCCATCCGGACGTGGCCGAATGCGCCGTGATCGGAATCAGTGACGAATTGAAGGGCCAATTGCCGGTCGGCTTCCTCTGCCTGTCCAGCGGTGTGGACCGCCCGCATGACGAAATTGCCAAGGAATGCGTCAAGCTGGTTCGGGACAGGATCGGCCCGGTGGCCGCCTTCAAACTGGCAGTGGTCGTGGATCGCCTGCCCAAGACGCGGTCGGGAAAGATCCTGCGCGGCACCATGGTGTCCATCGCAGATGGCAAGGAGTTCAAGATGCCAGCGACCATCGATGACCCTGCCATCCTCGACGAAATCAGGGATGCGTTGCAGACGATCGGCTATCCAAAGGGCTGAGCCTTCAGCGACAAAAAACGAAGGGGGCGACCTGAACGGGCCGCCCCTTTCGCACTTGATCCAACGGATCCGGACCAAGGGAACCGTCGTCAGTCACACCCCCTGAGTTGGGACAAAAAGAACGAGACCGACGACGGCCCCGGCAGACCGAGGTCAAGAGAGCCACTCACTTCCCAACCCGGCTACCTGTCAGTCCACGACGGGAGTCACGAGACTGACTTGGCCAAACATCCCGCACCTAAAATTCTACGCTTGAAATACTCTGCTATCCGGCGCGGGATGCCGAGACTCCACTCTCACCGCTGCGGCCGACTTGTTCTGTGACTTTTGTCACAGACAGCATGATTCTGTTAACCTTTTGCGGCCGGCAAAGGCTTCAGGCGAATTGTTCGCGGATCAGCCGTTCTTCCAATCCGTGGCCGGGGTCGAAAAGCAACCGGTGCGAGACATCCTCGGCCGAATGCACGCGCACTTCGGCCACGTTGGGCACCGATTTGCCATCGGCATCCGCCATGACGGGGCGCTTTTCGGGATTGGTCACTTCGAACACCACCCCTGCCGCTTTTGGCAATAGCGCCCCACGCCAGCGGCGCGGCCGGAAGGCAGCCACGGCCGTCAGCGCCAGAACGTCCGAGCCGATCGGCAAGATCGGACCGTGTGCGGAATAGTTATAGGCGGTCGATCCGGCGGGGGTTGCGACAAGCGCGCCGTCACAGACCAGTTCGGCCATGCGCAGTTTGCCGTCCACGTAGATTCGCAGCTTGGCCGCTTGCGGCCCGGCGCGCAGCAGCGACACCTCGTTGATCGCCAGCGCGTCATGGGTCGTGCCGTCGATAGAGGTCGCCCGCATCCGCAGCGGGTTGATGACCTCTTCCTCGGCTTTTGCCAGCCTCTCACGCAGCCCGTTCTCGGCATATTCGTTCATGAGGAAGCCGACGGTGCCACGGTTCATCCCGTAGACCGGCGTTTCCAGGTGCTGGGTCCTGTGCAGCGTATCCAGCATGAACCCGTCCCCGCCCAGCGCCACGATGATATCAGCCTGGTCCTCGGTCACCGCCCCATACCGGTTTGCCAGCGCCGTGGCGGCCTGTTTGGCAATGGGCGCATCGCTGGCGACGAAGGCGAGGTTGGGGGCGGGGTTCGGGGCCATGGGTCCATCCGTTGTTTCCTGTTACTTGTCCGATGCGCCGAAAGGAAACGCAATCCCCCCGCGGATACCGCTATCGGACGCCAATAGAGGTCTCTGCGTCGCTTTGGGCCTTTCCCGTCGCGATTTTGCCCCATATCAAGCCACGGAACGTTTGCCCGCCGGCCCGATCCGGCAGCCGCCAAGGAGGACAAAATGACCAATTCCACCAAGACCGACGGGTTCTTCACCGAGCCGCTTTCCTCTCGCGATCCGGAAATCTGGGGCGCGATCCAGAAAGAGCTGGGCCGCCAGCGCCACGAGATCGAATTGATCGCCTCCGAGAACATCGTCTCGGCCGCGGTGATGGAGGCCCAAGGCTCCGTCATGACCAACAAATACGCCGAAGGCTATCCGGGCCGGCGCTACTATGGCGGCTGCCAATATGTGGACATTGCCGAAAACCTGGCCATCGAACGCGCCTGCGAGTTGTTCTCCTGCCAGTTCGCGAACGTGCAGCCCAATTCCGGCAGCCAGGCCAACCAGGGCGTCTTCACCGCGCTGCTGCAACCCGGCGACACGATCCTCGGCATGAGCCTCGATGCGGGCGGCCACCTGACCCACGGCGCCAAGCCGAACCAGTCGGGCAAGTGGTTCAATGCCGTGCAGTACGGCGTGCGCAAGCAGGACAGCCAAATCGATTACGACCAGATCCAGCAGCTGGCCACCGAACACCAACCGAAGATGATCATCGCCGGCGGCTCGGCCATTCCGCGGATCATCGACTTTGCCAAGATGCGCGAGATCGCCGACAGTGTCGGCGCGTATCTGATGGTCGACATGGCGCATTTCGCCGGCCTTGTGGCGGCGGGGCTTTACCCCTCGCCCTTCCCACATGCCCATGTCGCGACCTCGACCACTCACAAGACCCTGCGCGGCCCGCGCGGCGGCCTGATCGTCACCAATGACGAGGACATCGCCAAGAAGTGCAACTCGGCCATCTTCCCCGGTATTCAGGGCGGTCCGCTGATGCATGTCATCGCCGGCAAGGCGGTTGCCTTCGGCGAGGCGCTGCGCCCGGAATTCAAGGCCTACCAGGAACAGGTGGTCAAGAACGCCCAGGCGCTGGCCGACCAGCTGATGAAGGGCGGTCTGGACATCGTTACCGGCGGCACCGACAGCCACGTCATGCTTGTCGACCTGCGCCCCAAGGGCGTGAAGGGCAACGCGACCGAGAAGGCGCTGGAACGGGCCCATATCACCTGTAACAAGAACGGCATCCCGTTCGACCCGGAAAAGCCGATGGTCACCAGCGGCATCCGCCTGGGCTCGCCCGCTGGCACCACGCGCGGCTTCGGCGAGGCCGAGTTCCGCCAGATCGCCGACTGGATCACCGAGGTGGTCGACGGGCTGGCCGCCAATGGCGAAGAGGGCAACCGTGCGGTCGAGGCCAAGGTCAAGGCCGAGGTCGAGGCCCTGTGCGAGAAGTTCCCGCTCTACCCGGACCTGTAACCCCATATCGCCCGCGCCGGACACCAACCGGTGCGGGCGATACAGCGCCCGCACCGGAAGGTTCATTGGGGATCAAATCTCCGGAATTGCCATCCGCCCCGCCTCAGAAGTCCGTTGGCGCGCCGCCTTCGGATTTGCGCCGTTCGACGAAGGCCGACAGTTCCTCGCGCACGGCGATATCCATGGGCGGTTCTTCGAAGTTGGCGATGATTTCCTTGAACATGGAATGCGCCCGCTCGGCGGTCCAGACGCCACCGGCCAGTTCCCATGCCTCGAAATTGCGCCAATCGGACAGGAAGGGGGAATAGAAGGCCTCTTCATAGCGGTCCTGCGTGTGCTGGACGCCGAAATAATGACCGTTCGGGCCGACCTCGGCGATCGTTTCGACGGCGATGCTGTCGGGGCTGGTATCCACGATGGCGGGCTCGAAATACCGCTGGATCATCTGGATCACCTCGCAATCCATGATGAACTTTTCGGGGCTGGCGATCAGCCCGCCCTCCAGCCAGCCGGCGGCGTGATAGACCATGTTGGTGCCCGATTGCACCGCGGACCACAGGGAATTGCTGGTCTCCCACATGGCCTGCCCATCGGGCACATTGGCTGCGCAAACGCCCGAGGCCCGCATGGGCAACCCGTAGAAGCGGGCCATCTGGCCGGTCATCTGCGTCGCGCGCATGTATTCCGGCGTGCCAAAGGCCGGCGCCCCGGATTTCATGTCGACATTCGAGGTAAAGGTGCCGATCACACAGGCTGCACCGGGGGCCACGTATTGGAACAGGGCAATGGCAGAGAGTGCCTCGGCCAGGGACAGCGCCACGGCACCCGACATCGTCACCGGCGCCATCGCCCCGGCCAGCGTGAAGGGCGACACCACCACCGCCTGCCCGCGACGCACGCAACGCAGGCAGCCGTCGATCATCGGGATGTCATGCTTGAGCGGCGAGGTGGAGTTGATGTTGGTATACATATAGGGCTTCTGGCGGAACTCTTCCTCCGTGATGCCGTTGGCGATCTTCACCATCTCCATCACGTCTTCGACGCGTTCCTTGCCCAGGGAATAGGCGTGCATGACCTTGTCGGTCAGAGTCAGCTTGTCGAACAGCAAGTCTAGATGCCGCACGCCGGGATGAATATCGACCGGTTCGACCGGATATCCACCGGCGAAATGAATGCAGTTGAAATACTGGGTCAGGCGCAAAAGGTTCGCGCACTGTTCGCGGTTGCCCGAGACCTTCCTGCCGATCTCCAGGTCATAGTAATTGGGCGGCGAGGACACGTTCCCGAACAGGATATGTCCATCGCCAAGCGTGATGTTATGGGCAGGATTGCGGGCCGCGATCTCGAAACTGGCGGGGGCCTTGCCGATCATTTCCATGACCCAGTCGCGGCCCATCCTGACATTGGTGCCATCGACCTTGCAGCCCGCCTCCTTGAAGATCTCGAGCGACTCCTCGTTCAGGAACTCGATCCCGATCTCTTCGAGGATACGCATGGCTCCGTCATGGATCGCCTGCACGCCGTCGGGGCCGAGCGGCTCGGTCGGGGCATCGGTGTTGCGCGGCAGCCGCCAGGGCATCTGGTTGATCTGCAAACCTCCCCGGCGGGCGGTATTGGCGGCGCGGCCACCGGATCGGCGGCGGCGGGTGGGTGCGTCGGGCATGTGTCCTCCTGTCCTGTCCCGCAAATCTGACAGGTAGGGCGACGCTTGCGATCCGTTTTGCGACATTTCGCGTCGCGGACAGAAAGATCAGTGTCGCAGCCAGCCGGGAAGATGCGCGATGGACGGCAGCACCACGTCCGCGAAGGGGATCAAGGCGTCACGGTCGGCCGGTCCGGTCAGCACCCCGATACAGGTCATCCCGGCGGCTCGTCCCGCCAGGAGGTCATGCGTGCTGTCGCCGATCATGGCGCAGGCCGACGGGGCCAGCCCGACCCGGTCTGCGAAGGCCAGGAGGGGGTCGGGGTCGGGCTTGCTGCCATGGCCGCTGTCGAAACCCGCGATGAAGTCGAACAGGCCCTCGACCCCGGCCGCCGACAAATGCGCCCGCGCCGGAACCTCGGCATCGTTGGTCATGACACCAAGGCGATAACCATCGGCCGCCAGCGATTCCAGGAGCGGTGCAAGCGGCGCCGCTTCGATCTGCGGCGCGCGCGCAGCGGCGGCGTTCATCCGGTCGACCAGGGCCGCTTTGGGTTGCGGCGGCAGCAGGGGCAGGATCGCGTCGGCGACCTCGTCGGCGGTATGGGCGATCACAAGGCTGTCAGGGTGGAACCGCGCCTTGTCTAGGTCATAGCCCAGAACCGTGGCCAACGCCGCAAGCAGGCCGGGATCGCCGCCAGCTTCCTGCTGCAAGAGGTCGCGGGTCCAGGACCCCCATGTTGCCTGGAAGTCGAACAGCGTGCCGTCCTTGTCGAATAGAAGCCCCGCCACCCTCATGTCAGGTCCAGTGCACCTGTTCCGCGCCGGGCAGAGCATAGCGCGCCCTTAACGGATCTTCATACTTCAGGTTGTTCAGGTCGCAGAACTCTACAACCCAGACATCATCCATGGTGACGAATTCCAGCACCGAAGCAAGGAAGGCGGGATCTTGCGCAAGCGAGCGCAAATCCTCGGCAGCCGCACCGGACGAGCCAAGAAAAACAGGGCAAAGCTCGTCATGCGACGCCAGCCAGCCCAGTGCCTGAATGGCGATTCTTTCGGCCTGTTCACGCTTCATTTGCGCGGATTACCCCCGTAGAAACTGTTTCTTAACGAATAGGGCCGAATTTTGTTCTCGGGAAGGCAAACGCCCTGTGAAAGGTCAGAATAATGCCCGGCGACATCCTGATTGTCGACAATGTGGCCACCAACCGCATCGTTCTCAAGGTCAAACTTCTGGCCGCGCAGCATCGTGTGCGTCCTTGTGAAACGCTCGACATGGCCCGGGCCGAGATTGACCGGACGCCGCCGGACCTCGTGGTTCTGGACGTCACGGCAGATACTGCCGCCGCATTAGAGTTCTGCAACACGCTCAAGACGGACCCCGACACCGCCCTGATCCCCGTCATCGCGACGGGCAGCTTCCTCGATCCAGATGACAGGGTGCGTGCCTTGCAGGCGGGCGCCGATGACGTTCTGGGCAGGCCTCTGAACGACCAGATCCTGCAGGCCCGCATCCGGTCTTTGCTTCGAGCCCGCGACACCAACCGCGAACTCCGCCTGCGCGAGGATACCCGTCGCGCGCTTGGCTTTGCCGAGGTCCAGGCGGGGTTCGAACGCTGCGCAACGGTTTTGGCGCTGTCTTCCAGCACCCGTTTCCTGCGCTTCGCCGAACAGAATTTCGCGGATTGCGGCAATGTCCGGTTGAGCGGCGAAAGGATCGCGCCCGGATCCGGCTTACCCACGCGGCTGCCGGGTGACCTGCTTTTGATCGACGGGCAGGACTTCACCCTGCGCGAAACCGAACTCTATCGCCTACTGTCGGAGCTGCGCAGCCGAACGGATACGCGCCACGCCGCGATCCTTGTCGTCCTTCCCGCCGATATGACCAATATCCAGGCCATGGCGCTGGACCTTGGCGCGAACGACCTCGTCCTGGCCGGTGCCAGCACACAGGAGGTCGTTTTGCGGGCCAGGAACCTTATCGCCGACAAGCAGCGCGCCGATCAGTTGCGCGACACGGTGCAGACCGGCCTGCAGGCAGCGGTGACAGATCCGCTGACCGGACTGTTCAACCGCCGCTATGCCTTGCCACACCTCGAAAAGATGGTTGATCGGAGCAAGGAAACAGACCGCCAGATCGCGGTCATGGTGCTGGATATCGACCACTTCAAACTGATCAACGATACCTATGGCCACGCGGCCGGCGACGAGATCCTGCAACAGGTGGCGGACAGGTTGCGCGCCAATGTTCGCGCTGTCGACCTTCTGGCACGGATCGGAGGCGAGGAATTCCTGGTCGCCATGCCGGACAGCGACACCGACCATGCCCGCAAGGCCGCTCAGCGGTTCTGCCGGCTCATTTCGGACACGCCGTTTTTCCTTGGCCACGGCGAGGCGATCAATGTCACCATGTCGATCGGGGTCAGCCTGTCCGGTCCGGATCCGAACCCGGTGATCCCCGAAGGCACCGATCACCTGGTGCGCGCTGCCGACCTTGCGCTTTACGCGGCCAAGGGGTCCGGGCGCAACACTGTCAGCCTTTCCGCCGCCTGAGCCATCAGTCCCGCCCATGAGGGCGGGGCGGCAAGGCCCGGTCCAGCTCGGCTTCGAACCGCTCGGCCAAGGCGAGACGCTCGGTCGTGGTCATGCCGGCCACATGTGCGACGAACTGATCGGCCACGGCGATCTGGACGGTCTGCAGCCGGCTGTATTGACGTTCCATGATACCGCGCAATGCCGCGCCGTCGAATTGCTCGGCCTGCAAAACGGCAAGCATTTCGTCCATGTCGCGGCGCATGGCGATACGGGTATCGCGGTCGAACGGATGGGCACGTCGCAGGCCCGAACGAATGGCGCTGCGGTCGTCGTCCTCCAGTGCGCGCAACAGCGGACCAACGGTCAGGTCAACCCGGCCGCCCGGTCCGCCCGGCGGCGCGCCACGCAGCACCATGCCGATCACCAGCCCGAGAACCAGCAGGTTGAGCCCGAGCGAGATGACCAGAAGCCAACGCCGCCAGCGTTTCTCGCGACCATTGGCGGGGGTGGTTTTTTCGCTCATAGCAAGCCCTCCAGCCCGACCAGGGTTTCGACGCCAGTCAGTGGCACCTCAACCGTGTCGCCGCCCGACCATGCCTGCGACAGCGCATTCAACCCATCCGGCTGGGCCACTCCGATCCAGATACCGAGGATCGTTGCCGTCGTCATCGAGCCAACGGCGCCCCAGCCGCCCAGGGCGGCCAGCAGCACCGCTGCGGCCGAGCGACGCGCGCGGGGTGTCACGGCCCGCGGCGCCCGTATGGCCAGTTCGCGATCCGCATCCGCCATGACCCGGTCCAGCAGCGCATCATCGGGCTCGGCCGTTCGTCGCCGGGCAGTTTCAACCGTCGCGCGGAACAGATCTTCGTCGCGTTCATCCGTCATCGTCATACCCCAATTCTGCCTTGCGCCCCCGCAGGCGCGCAATCAATCCTTTCTTCCCCCGTGCCACCAGGCTTTCCACCGTGCGCACGCTTTCCCCCATGATGCGTGCCACCTCCGGGTTGGGCAGTTCTTCGAGATGCCGCAGGGTCACGGCCTTGGCCTGGCGGTCCGGCAGATCGGCCAATGCCGCCCTCAAGGCCATGTGCCGTGCGCGATCCTGCAGGCCGGCAGCGACAGTCGGCCCTGTATCCTCGGGCTCGGGGGCCGCCTCCAGCGCCACTGCGCGACCGGACTTGCGCAGCCGGTCGGTGCACAGGTTCGCCACGACCCGGTATAGCCATGTCGTTACCTTGGCACGATCCGCTTCCCAGTCGGGGGCGATGCGCCACAGGCGCAGCATCGCCTCCTGCGCCACGTCCTCGGCCTCGGCCCGGTCTCCGAGCATGCGATGCGCCTGGCCTAGCACACGCGGCAGAAGCCGCCGGCTCAGAATGCGCGCCGCGTCCCGTTCGCCGCGCGCATAGGCGGCCAGCAGGGTCTCGTCGCTTTGACTGTCCAACACGGGGTCCGAACTCATGTTTCAGGGGCGTAGCCACATCTTTCGCCTCCGGCAAGGCGGGCGCGCGCGACGAAGGAAAACCGGGACTGGTTGCACGCGCCCCACACCGCCGATCAGTTGCGATGCATCCGACCGCCCATGCGGTCCTGAAGGGCGGCGAATTCCTCGGCGTCGAGCGTGCCGTCACCATTGCTATCAAGGCGGTCGAACATGGCACCATCACGCGACCCCTTGCCACCCATCGCCTGCATTTCCTCGATCTGCAGCAGGCCATCGCCGTTTTCATCCGCCCGGTCCAGATGACGCTCCATACGGTTTGCCATGCGGGCCTGCATCATCGCCGTCATTTCCTCTGCACTCAGCCCACCATCGCCGTCAGTGTCAGCTGCCTCAAACCGGGCCTGCATGCGGGCTTGCATGGCCGCGCGCATCTCCTCGGCTGTCAGGGCACCGTTGCCATCGAGGTCCATTTCCTCGAAGCTGGGCATCTGGGCTTTGGGCCCGTGGCCGGCGCCGAACCCGCGCGCCTCGGCGCTGACGGTCAGGGCGAAACCCGCGGTCAGGGCGGCGATCAGCAGGGGGGTCTTGCGTGTCATGGATATCTTCCTTTCGATTTCTGTTTCACGACACCGGGTTTGCAGCGCCGTCTATCCCTCTAACGGTCGAAGCGGAGGGTTCCGTCGCGGGGCTGCCAACTTCCTGCCGCGCGACATCCCGACGCGGCGACATTTTCGCCCCTTCCATTCACGGCCCGCCCACGCCACCTGTAAGGTCTTCAAAGAGGCACGCGATGACAGAACAGTCCAAGAACCTTGCCACGGAAGACGACCGGCCGATGAAACGGTCCATCTTGCGCGGGCTACGCCGACGCTGCCCCAATTGCGGCGACGGGATCATGTTCGACGGCTATCTCAAGGTTGCCGATCACTGCCCGGCCTGCCAGGAGACGCTCAGCCACCACCGGGCCGACGACGGCCCGGCCTACCTGACGATCCTGATCGTCGGGCACCTGATGGCGCCGATCATCCATGTGGTCTTTACCCATTTCCGGCCAGATCCTCTGGTCATGGCCACCGCCTTTACCATTGGCTGCGTGGCGCTGTCGCTATACCTTCTGCCACGAATGAAGGGGCTGGTGGTCAATATCCAGTGGTCCCGGCGGATGCACGGGTTCGGGACCTAGCACCGGCCGGCCCCAGCCGTTCAGCGAGGGACGACGAAAATGGACAAGCGTGAGATCCGCGACGCGGCCACGGTGATCGTGCTGCGCGATCGGTCTACCGCGCCGAAGATCCTGATGGGCCAGCGCGGCGCCGGGGCGGCCTTCATGCCGTCGAAATTCGTGTTTCCGGGCGGCGCGGTCGACGCGGTGGACGAAACCGTCCCTTTCGGGCGTCCCTTGCGCCAGCCCTGCGCGGACCGGCTGGCCGAGAACAGTGATCGCAGCCCGCATGGGCTGGCCGCCGCCGCGATCCGGGAATTTTGGGAAGAAACCGGCCAACAGATCGGGGTGCCTGGCAAATGGCCCGACGCCCCCCGCGGCTGGCGCGGATTCGCCGCCAGCGGGCATTGGCCCGACGCCGCGCCGCTACAATTCGTGTTCCGGGCCATTACCCCGCCCGGGCCGCCCCGGCGGTTCGATGCGCGGTTCTTCCTGGTCGAGGCTGACGCCCTGACTACAAACCCCGACGATTTCTCGCGCGCGGAAGAAGAACTCAGCTACCTGCACTGGGTGCCACTGTCCGAGGCGCGCGCGCTCGACCTGCCCTTCATCACCGAGGTGGTGCTGGCCGAGATCGCCGCCGGGCTAAACCGCGATGGCCCGCCCGAGCAGGTGCCCTTCTTTCATCACGAGGACGAACGGCACCTGATCACGCGGCTCGCCGGGCGCTCACCGCTCGACGGCGTCTAGGCGACCAGAACCAGTGCCACGATCGAAGCGGTGAGGATGCCGATGCCGGCCAGTTCCCTCGCCGTGATCTTTTCGCGGAATACAAGTGCGCCGACGGCAAGGGAAAAGATCAACTCCACCTGCCCTACGGCGTTGACATAGCCCACCGTCTGCAAGGTGAATGCGGTGAACCAGCAGATCGACCCGACAAGCGACGTGAGGCCGACCAGCCCCGCAACCCGCCACGCGGCGAAGACCGCCCGCACCTGCCCACTTTCGCGCCAGACCAACCAGGCGCCCAGCAGCAAGGTCTGCAATGCCGTCACAAACGCCAGCGTCACCACGGCCCGCAGGAAGGCATCGCCGCTTTCCAATGCCAGCGACGCACCGCGATAGCCCACGCCCGAAATGCCGAAGAACACCCCCGAGGCAAGCCCCAGCCCTGCGGCCCGATTGCTGATCCGGCGGAGCCAACGCCCCTGCCCGCCCGGCGGGTCCGAAAGCAGCAGAACCCCCACCAGCCCCAGCAGGATCGCGCCGAATCCCAGCCAGCTGACACCCTCGCCCAGGATCAGCAGACCCATCAGCACCGACAGGATGACCTCGGTCTTCTTGAACGTGATGCCGACGGCGAAGTTGCGGTGCTGGAACAGCAGGACAACGCAGATCGTGGCCAGGATCTGGCTGATGCCGCCCATCAGGGCATAGGCCCAGAATGTCGATGGGATGACCGGGATCGGCTGTGCCGAGAACTGCCCGTAGCCAAGCGCGATCAATGCGGCCAACGGCGCCGCATAGACAAAACGCGCAAAGGTTGCCCCCGCCGCCGACAAGCGCCCCGTGGACAGGTGCTTTTGCAGCGTGAAGCGCAAGGTTTGCGCCAGCGCGGCGCCAAAAGTGATCCAGACCCAGGGTTCCATGGGCCCCTATAGGCCGGAAATCAATCCTGCGGCCAGAGCGGATGCGGCACCGGGTCCTTGGCACGCAGGAAATGCTGTCGGAAAACCTGACCGTAGGAGCGATAGCGATAGCCCTCGTTGCGGCGCAGATAGTGGTCGCGATTGGCGCGGTAGAGGGCGGGCAAGCGATACCAGGGCACCTGCGGGTGCATGTGGTGAACGACGTGCAGATTGTTGTTAAGAAACAGCAGCGCCAGCGGGCCGCGATCTTCGATGATGACCGTGCGGGCGCGGGCCTTTTCATGGGCGCGGTGTTCGAGGAAGGTGCGGATTTTCAGCAGGGACGGGCCCAGATAGGCGGAAATCGCATAGGCCCAGAACGACATGGGTGATAGCGTGACCAGCCAGATCACAAGCGCCACCGCCGGGATATGTGCCAGCCAGCCCATGATCACCGGCCGGTCTCCGGCCCGAAGCGCCTGAACGTCCCCCCGGAGCCAGAACACGGTGCCGATCACCGGCCCCAGAACCAGGCGGCCCACAAGCGTGTTGTTGACCCGCAAGAGCGCCTGAACAGGCCGCGCCAGCAGGGTCCAGCGTGCCGGATCGAGGTAGTTCGATTCCGGGTCGTCATAGGGGTCGGTCAGGTGTTCGTCGCGGTGATGGGCCAGGTGCGTGTCGCGAAACCGCGCATAGGGAACGATCAAGGCCAGCGCCGGAAACATCAGCGCCGCGTTCAGCCGGTCCGATGTGAAGGGGTGGCCGTGGATCGCCTCGTGGCAAAGCGAAGAATGAAAGGCGATGGCGACCCCCAACAGCAGAACCGCCCCGACAAGCGAAACGGTCGGCAACAGGAACAGGCTCAGACCCCAAACCGCATAGCAGCCAAGCACGAGGCCAAGGGTCGGCCATTCGATCTTGAGCGCTGAAAGCCCGAATGCGGACAGCCGAGGCTCAGACATCGACGCGTCCCCAGTCGATGCGCGCCCACAGCCTTTCGTAGATCACGTAAAGGCAGAACCCCAGGACCGTATTGACGACCGCCATGGCGCCTCCGATCGCGGCCGATCCGGTCATCGCCAACCCTATAAGCGACATGCATAGCAGTCCGATCATGTTCCAGAGGATGGCCTTGGCCAAACTGCGGCGACGGGTTTCCATCGGGTCCTCACGTGTTGCCTTTACCTCGTTCTTTCCTGTCCCACCGGTCGGTGTCGGACCAGTTGGTTTCACGTTAACAAATGCGACTTTTGATGATATTTTGCGTCATATGATGACAAAAATAGACAAACTCGCCCGCGCCGCCCTGTTTCGCGACCGCCTTTCCGAGGCGATGGGCGAAAGGCGCATGACACAGGCCGGACTGGCAAGGCAGGCCGGGGTGGATCGCTCGACCGTGTCCCAATTGCTGGGACAGGGGGGCGCGCGACTGCCCAACGCCCAGGTCGTGGCCGAGTGCGCGGGGGCACTCGGCGTTTCGGCGGACTGGCTGCTGGGCCTGACCGACCGGCCAGAGCGCGCCGCCGATCTGGTTGCGGCGTCGATGGAAATCACCAAGGCCCCCCGCGCACTGGTCGACGAACAGATCTTCGACTGGCACCAGGAGGCCGCCGGCTACAAGGTGCGGCATGTGCCGGCCGGACTGCCTGACATGTTCAAGACACCCGAGGTTCTGAAGTGGGAATACGAGCCTTCCCTTGGGCGCAGCATCGAACAGGCGTTGGGCGCGTCACAGGACCGGCTGGACTGGATGCGTCAGGCGCGATCGGACTACGAAATCGCCGTTCCGGTCTATGAACTCACAAGTTTTGCCAAGAGCACGGGGTATTACCAGGGGTTGGCGGCCCCGCTTCGCCGGGCCCAGATCGACCGCATGGCCGAGTTGCACGATCAGCTTTATCCCACAGTGCGGTTCCACCTGTTCGATGCGCGGCAGTTGTTCTCGGCCCCAGTGACGGTGTTCGGGCCGCTCATGGCGGTTCTGTATCTTGGGCAGAATTACCTGGCGTTCCGCGATACCGACCGGGTTCAATTCATGACCCGCCATTTCGACTTGCTGGTGCGCGAGGCGCTGGTGAGTTCACGCGAATTGCCGGCGTTTCTGGACGACCTGCGAAAGGCGATCTAGGGTCTTGGAATTCCCAGTTACGGACACTCCGCCATGTTGCCCATCCGCGATCACAACCCCTCCGAGAAGGTCCCGTTTGTGACCTTCGCCCTGATCGCGATCAACATCGCGGTCTTTCTCTATGATATGGCAATCGTTCAGACACAGGCCCAGCAATGGGATTTCTATGTCGATTACGCTTTTTTTCCCCTGCTGGTCAGCGAAGGACAGGGCTACACCGGCATCCTGACTCATATGTTCCTGCATGGCGGCTGGATGCACTTGGGTGGCAACATGCTGTTCCTTTGGATCTATGGCGACAACATGGAAGAAGAATTGGGCCACGTGGGATTCCTCGTGTTCTACCTGTTGGCGGGGCTGGCCGCCGCCTGGCTGCAATACCTCCCCGACCCGGAAAGCCGCGTGCCCATGGTGGGCGCCTCGGGCGCAATTGCCGGTGTCATGGGCGGCTACCTTCTGATGTTCCCCCGGGCGCGGGTGGACGTCTTCATCTTCTTGATCGTGATCATCCGCATCATCCCGTTCCCGGCCTGGATCGTCCTCGGGCTGTGGTTCGGGCTGCAATTCTTCAACGGCCTCAGCGCCGACCTGTCGGGGGGTGGCGTGGCCTATTGGGCCCATGTCGGGGGGTTCGTAGCCGGGTTCGCCATGACCCTGCCGGTCTGGCTTCGGCGCGGTGCGCGGCGCTACTGGGTGCGCACCGAGGGGCATCCGCCCCACCCCGAGGCGCAATATGACTTCATGGACAGCTCGGTGCCGCGGGTGCGCCGGCGAAAATGACCGGCGCAGCGGTTATGCGACGTTCTGAAGCTTGACCCGGGGTTGAATGCCCAGCGCGTTGCAGACATCGCGGGTCAGTTCGGGCTTGTTGAGCGTGTAGAAATGCAGGTGCTCGACCCCGCCCTGCAGCAGGTCATCACAAAGCTCGGTTGCCAGTGCCGTGGCCAGCAGATCGGCACCCCCGTCGCGTTCCGCGTTCTCGAAGGCATCCGCAACGATCGGCGGGATCGTGGTGCCGCAGGCCTGCGCGAAGCGCCGCGTCCCAGTCCAGTTCTCCACCGGCAGGATGCCGGGGATCAGCGTCGCGTCGATCCCGGCCTTTTCACAGGCATCACGGAACCGGAAGAAGGTTTCCGCCTCGAAGAAGAACTGCGTGATCGCGGTATCGGCCCCGGCGTCGATCTTGCGTTTCAGATGCTCGATATCCGCAGCATGGTCGACCGCGTCGGGATGGCGTTCGGGATAGGCCCCGACGGTCACGTCGAAACCGCGATCAACCAGCGCGCCCACCAGCTCGACCGAGCCGGAAAACCCGTCCGGTTGCGCCACGAACCGGCCTGCCCCTCTTGGCGGGTCGCCTCGCAGGGCGACGATGCGGTTCACGCCAGCTGCGCGATATTGATCGGCGATGGCCAGCGTTTCTTCCTTGCTGGCCTCGACACAGGTCAGATGCGCGGCCACGTCCAGCCCGGTCTGCGCCCCGATCGCCTCGACCGCCTCGTGGGTCAGCTTGCGCGTCGTGCCGCCCGCACCATAGGTCACCGACACGAAGTCCGGACCCAGCGGGGCCAGGGCCGTCACGCAGTCCCAAAGGCGGAAGGATTGCGGCAACGACTTGGGCGGGAAGAATTCGAAGGACAGGGCTGGGCGGGTCATGGGGCACTCCATTGATTTCCTCGCCTTGTCCCACGACCGGACTTGTGAGACAAATTCATAACTTCGAACACCATCATGAAAACCATGCATATTGAATTTCGCCACTTGCGCACCATCAAGGCCATTCACGAAACCGGCGGGCTGGCCCGTGCCGCCGACATGCTGGGGATCACCCAGTCGGCGCTGAGTCACCAGATCAAGGGGATCGAGGACCAGGCCGGGGTCGAGCTGTTCGTGCGCCGGTCCAAGCCGCTGAAACTGTCGCCTGCGGGCAAGCGGTTGCTGGCAGCCGCCGAGCGCATCCTGCCCGAGGTCGAGGCGCTTCAGGCCGAATTCGAGGGGTTGGTCCAGGGCCGTGCCGGCCGGTTGCACATCGCCATCGAGTGCCATGCCTGTTTCGAATGGCTGTTCCCGGTGCTGGAACAGTTCCGCAAAGCCTGGCCAGACGTGGACGTGGACATTCGCGCCGGGCTGGCCTTCGATGCCATGCCGGCCCTGATCAAGGAAGAGGTGGACTTGGTCATCACCTCGGACCCGGAGGACATTCCCGGCGTCACCTACCTGCCGCTGTTCGATTACGAACCGGTCTTCGTGGCGGCTGCAAACCACCCTCTGGCGGCGAAACCCTTTGTCGAACCCGGGGATTTTCGGGGCGAAACCCTGATCACCTACCCGGTCGACCGGACCAAGCTGGACATCTTCTCGCAATTCCTGGCCCCGGCCAAGGTCGAGCCTGCTGCGATCCGGCCGGTGGAACTGACAGCGGTGATCCTGCTTCTGGTCGCCTCGGGACGCGGGGTGACCGTGCTGCCCGATTGGGTGCTGCGCCAGACGCGGTTCGGGTCGGATTACATCACCCGCCCGCTGACGGAACAGGGCATCACCCGGCGCCTGTTCGCCGCCGTCCGCACGGTCGATTCCGACCTGCCCTTCATGGCACATCTGGCGCGCCTCGCCCGGCAAGAGGCGGTGCGCCTGCAACGGGGCTGACCCCCCTTGTTCCGGCCCGCGCGATTGCCTATACGCGCGGCTTGATCCCGCCCGAAGGAGTCCCTCGATGACCGGCAGCGCCAACCTCAACGTCATGACCAGCACCGCCCGCCGCGTCGGCCGGGCCCTGCTCAAGGATTTCGGCGAGGTCGAGAACCTTCAGGTCTCGACCAAGGGACCGGGCGATTTCGTCAGCCGGGCCGACCGCAATGCCGAGGAGATGATCCGCACCGCTCTGATGGAGGCGCGGCCCACATACCGTTTCTTGGGCGAAGAGGGTCAGGAGATCGAGGGCGAGGATCCGACCCGCCGCTGGATCGTCGACCCGCTGGACGGCACCACGAATTTCCTGCACGGCATGCCGCATTGGGCGATTTCCATTGCGCTGGAACACAAGGGCAAGATCGTGGCGGGTGTGGTCCATGACCCGGTGAAGGACGAGTGCTTCTTCGCCGAGAAGGGCGAAGGCGCCTGGATGAACAACCGCCGCCTGCGCGTGTCGGGGCGCACCAAGATGATCGAATGCTGCTTTTCCACCGGCCTGCCCTTCGGGGGCCGATCGGACCTGCCCGCCACGCTGCGGGACCTGGGCCGCCTTCTGCCCGCCTGTGCCGGCGTGCGGCGCTGGGGCGCGGCATCGCTGGATTTGGCCTATGTGGCCGCCGGCCGCTACGACGGGTATTGGGAACGCCGCCTGAACGCCTGGGACATCGCCGCGGGGATCATCATCGTCAAGGAGGCGGGCGGCATCATCGAGCCGCTGAACCCCGAGGGCGATATCATGGCCGACGGCGAGTTGATCTGCGCCGCGGAACCGATCTTCGAGAAATTCGCCAAGGTCATTCGGGGCTGACACGCCCCAACACCGGACAGTAAGCCAGAGGCCGCACCCCGGACCCACTGGGACACCGGGGGCTTGTCTTGTGCGGGCCGGATTCTCTTAGAAAGATGGGGCCGGTCAACCGCGCATCAATCGGGATTGACTTTCCAAAGTCTTTTTGTCAGGTATTGAGAAACCGCTGCATCCAAGGGCCTGACATGACCGATTCCACCCCCTGCCGGGGCGCGGCGCCGGTCGGACAAATCGCCGACCTGCCCGCCCATGAAGCCGCCGCCGTGATGGCCCTGCGTCGCTGGTCTGGCAGCCCAACGGTGGATCGCGGCGCCGGTCGCGAGGCGGAATTCTTTCTGGGTCAGATATTCGAGACTCTGCAGCATTTTGGCCGCCGGTCACTGATGCGGCACCATGTTGGGTGCAACTGCCTCGGTGCGGACGAAGCCTGTTTCGCGCAGCTGATCGGCAGCGCCAATGACGGCGACCGCGAGGATACGATGATGATAGCCTGCCTTCTGGTCCGAGCCGACGCAGCCCCCATCGTGGCCGATTTGGCCCAGATGGCCGCCCTGCACCTGCGCCGCGAAGGCGCCTCTGCACAAGAAGCGACAAAGCAGGATGCGGCCTGCCCTGCACGCCCGGTGCTGCACTGACCGTCTTTCTCCATGCCCTCGGGCCGCTGCGGGCCCTAGCTTTCCAGCCGGCCCGGCATTCAGGTCAGTTGGATGTTCGACTATGGCTGCGCCTGCGCCGGGTCAACCCCACGCGACCGACGCACAGGCGTCGGATGTCTCGTGATAACCGGTCGCTTGATACCGCTGGCGTGTCGTTCTTCCCAAAGCGTGATCGTGGAAACGATCACGAAGCCGCATTCTCCGCCTCTTGCAGCATCTGCCAGACCCGGTGCGGGGTGAAGGGCATGTCAGCGCGGGTGACGCCGCGGGTTGCCAAAGCATCCAGCACCGCGTTGGCGGTGGCGGCCATGGATCCGACAGTGCCCGCCTCGCCACAGCCCTTCATCCCCATGGGATTGTAGAGCGAGGGCGTGGATTCCGTATCGAAGGAAAACATCGGCACATCATCGGCGCGAGGCATGCCATAATCCATGAACGTCGCCGTGATCAGCTGACCGGTCTCGTCGTAATGGGTGTGTTCGGTCAGAGCCTGCCCGACTCCCTGCACCACGCCACCATGCACCTGACCCTCGGCCAGCATGGGGTTGATAAGATTTCCGAAATCGTCGACCACCGTGTAACGGTCCAGTGTGACCTTGCCGGTCTCCGGGTCGATCTCGACCTCGGCGACGTGGGCCCCGTTCGGGAAAGACCGGTTTTCCAGCTTGGTCGTCCGCGAATGGCTCAACAGATCCTCGCGGCCCTCGGCACGGGCCATCTCGGCCACTTCCAGCATGGTCGGCGTCAGGTTCGAACCCGGGATTCGGAAGCGTTCATCATCGAAGGCGATGTCCCCGGCCTCGGCGCCCTCTTTCTCGGCAAGGTAGGCGGCAAAGGCATCGGTGATGGTTTCGACCGCGGCCAGCGTCGCGGTGTTCTGAACCGTCACAGAGCGCGATCCACCGGTGCCGCCGCCCTTGGCGATCAGGTCGCTGTCACCCTGGACCACGGTGATCCGGTCGGCGGGCATGCCCGTCTGGTCGGCCAGGAACTGGGCAAAGACGGTCTCGTGCCCCTGCCCGTTCGACTGCGTGCCCACGAAGATCGACACCGTGCCGTCCGCGTTGAAATCGACCCGCGCAGTCTCCTCGGGGTCGCCCAGGATGCTTTCGATGTAATAGCACAGCCCCATGCCGCGCAGCTTGCCCGTCGCCTCGGAGGCGGCACGCCGCGCGGCAAAGCCCGCGCGGTCGGCCTCTTGTTCGACCCGGGCCAGAACGCGGGCGAAATCACCGACGTCATAGGGTTGCCCGGTGGCCGAGGTATAGGGAAAGCTGTCGGCGGGGATGAAGTTGCGGCGGTGCAAGTCCCAGGGGTCGACACCCAGATCGCGGGCGGCGTAATCCATCGCCCGCTCCATCACATAGATCGCCTCGGGCCGGCCCGCGCCGCGATAGGCATCGACCGGCGCGGTATTGGTATAGACGCCGCGGCAACGCATGTGGAACGCCTGAAAATCGTAGACCCCCGGCGCGACCTTTGAAAACAGCTCGGTCTGGATCGGTTGGGCGTATTGCGAATTGTAGGCCCCAAGATTGGCCACGGTGTCCAGCTTGTATCCGATCAGGCGGTGGTCGTCGTCGAATGCGAGCGTTGCCGTCGTCGTGAGGTCGCGGCCGGCATTGTCGGTCAGCATCGCCTCGGTCCGCTCGGACATCCAGCGCACGGGCCGGTTGAGTGCCCGCGCCGCATGGGCAACGATGAAGGTTTCAGGATAATCCATCCCCTTCATGCCGAATCCGCCGCCGGTATCGGGGTTGGTGACTCGGATGTCGTCAGGCGCCATGTCCAGATGCCGCGCGAGGCTTTCCTTTGGCCCCCAGACCCCCTGCCCGTTCACCGCAACATGCAGCCGGCCATTGCCTTCGGGCTCGGCATAGGTGCCGCGCGGTTCCATGGAATTGACGATGACCCGGTTGTCGCCGATCTCGTAGGTCAGCACATGGGCCGCCTGTTTCATTGCCGACTCGACCGCGTCCGCGTCGCCCAGCGCGAAGTCGAAGGCCAGGTTGTCAGGTGCTTCGGGGTGCAGGTCCGGCCCGCCGGTCGCCAGGCCCAGGTGCACATCCAGATCCTCGAAATCCAGCGCGATCATCTCGGCGGCGTCCTTTGCCTGTTGCAGCGTGTCGGCCACCACCATGGCGATCGGTTCGCCCACATGGCGCACCCGGTCTCGGGCCAGCAGGGGCCGTTCGGGACGCGCGCCCTTGCTGCCATCGGCGTTGCGAACGGCGGTGGCCTTCATGGCCACGGTCATGCCCGCCGCCTCCAGATCGGCCAATGTCAGCACGATGTGCACGCCGTCTGCCTCTTGCGCCTCGGACACATCCAGTTCGGTGATCCGGGCGTGGGCCACGGGCGAGCGCAGAAACCAGGCCCGCAGCGCGCCTTCGGGGGCGATATCGTCAACGTAGCGGCCGTGGCCGGTCAGGAACCGCTGATCCTCGACCCGCTTGACAGATTGGGATTTGCCGAATTTTTCCATGGTCGCCTCGCGTGATGGTCGCTGCGACCCTAGCGGCAGATCAGGCGTTGTCCACCCCGCCGCGCGCCGCCGGGCTAGAGCCGGACCACGCCGTCGATCTGGCTGAGCCGTTGCGAGGTTATGCGCACACGGTCGCCGGAATTGCCCTCGACCGTCCGCATCCGGCGCGCGCCTTCATCATAGCTGATGACAAAGCCCGTATGCCCCCCCACAACGCGGCCCTGTTCGTCCATGCGCTGCTTGGTGAAAATGTCTCCAGGCATCGGATGGGCGCGCGAGGCCGGGATGTAATGGCCGTTGTTCTGCCCCCAGCGTCGAATGGCGGACACCGAGCCGGTATGGCCGAACGGGCTGTCGCCGGCCTCATTCACGCACCAGGACACGAAATGTGCGCACCAGTAGTGGCCACCATTGCCGCGCTGATACATCCGCACGCGCGGCCCGTCGTTCGAGCCGGGCGGTTCCTCGCGCACACCGCGCGACTCCTCGGACAGGGCCACGTCCAATGCGGCGCGGCCAAGCGAGGATTCCTTGCGCTCACCCGTGGCCCGGGGACGGCCGGCGCCCCCCTCGGTCCGCGCCGTACCACCTGCGCTGCCGGCCGAAGGGCTGGTCGGGCGGCCCGGTGCAGCGGGCGGCGCCTGGCTGGTTGGACCGGCCGGTGCGGGTGGGGAGAGCGGCCCGAATCCGGCCCCGAAAGGCGTGTCGAGGGCGCTGAAGTCCGATCCGAAGCCGATGTCGGGGATCAGCGCGCCGAAATCGGTGAACATCCCGAACGGGTCATGCCGCCTTTTCTTGCGCCGGTCTTCTTCCGATCTGTCCCTAGTGTCTTCCATCGCATCAACCCTTTTCCGTGCGGGCCTGCAATTGCACCACCGCCGGGTCAGAAAGCTTCAGCTTTACCTTTTGCAGCATCGCCTCGGGCGTATCGGCCAGCTTGGCCTGGTCCACGGTGACGCGCAGGCCCTCGTCGCTGACCTCCGAGACAGCACAAACCAGTTCCAGTTCCACCTCGGAGACATGGAAATGCGGCACCTCGCGGTCCTTGGGTGCGGCGATCAGGGCCACGGCCTCGACCTCGCGCCGGACCGAAGCGATATATTCGGAAAGGCGCAGGTCCTCGGCCGGCTTCACGGCTTCCGGGGTGCGTTTGAAATCGGTGAACACCTTGGGGTCGATTGGCGTGCCGATCTTCAAGTCGTGACGCAGCTTGACGCCGCGTGTCGTTGGGTTGCGGGCCATGATCTATCCCTCCTTCTTCTGGTCAGGCACGTCGACCGCCGCAGACAGCCCCTCGCCGATCAGGCGCGACAGGCGGCCATGCATGTCGTCGTCATGCGTCGAGCGCAGCTTCAGCGACACCGCCAGCTTGCCTTGCGTTCGGAAATTGCGCGACACGGTCCTGTTGCCTATCGAACCCTTCAGCACAGGCGTCCGGATCGCCTTTTTCGGCAAGACGCCGGATCGTGACCCGGTGGTGGCATTGCCGCCAGCCTTTTGGGTTTCCTCTCGGTCGTATTCCACGTCGAGATCCAGGTCGATCGTCGCCTCCTCGATGCCGACTGCGGGCATCTGGATGATCGACAGAAGCGGCGCGCGCACCCGCGCCTCGTGGTCGATGCTGACGCCCGGTCGGGTCGGGTCATCGATGCTGCGGGTCATGCCGAACTCGAATTCGCTCAGCTTCAGGCCCTTGACGGTCTTGTTGCCGACCTTGCGGGTGGTTTCCTCCATACCGTAGTCGAAAAGGAACTCGACGAATTCCCGTTCCGCCTCGATCTGGGCCTGTTGGACCGCGCGCACCGGGGCCCCCAACAGGGCGCCGATTTCATAATCGTCGTTGTCGTCAGCCATTGGATGTCCTCCTTGCCGGGAAACGCCGCCGGGTCGGATCGCCCGGCGGCGCGGCGGGCCCTATTCAGGCAGTTCCGCCTGGGCCGAGATCGTGTCGGCGAAGATCTGAAGCACGCGCTGGAAGCCCTCGGGCACCCGTTGCTTGGCATTCATGTTCATCTTCAGCGTGGCGCTGCGGTCGGTCTGCTTGCGTTCGCTGCGCTGGTAGGCGGCGGACACCTTCATCGACTGCTTGAAGCTGGCGGTCGTGGTGTTTTCGCCCGAAACCTGCCCATAGAGGAACTTGTAGAGCCCGCCGGTCGCCGCCTTGACCGTGGTGGTCGAGGTCACGGCCGCCTCGGCCGAATAGCTGCCGGCCAGTTTCAGCTGGTTCTCTTTCGAGATGGTTTCCTTGATGTTGAACTCGAACCCGACGGTCAGGTCCTCGATCGCCATGTGCGGGGCTTCGACCATGGACAGAAGCGGCACGGTCATCGTGCTGTCCACCTCGGACGATTCCCCGGTTTCGGGATCGGTGACAACCTTCTTGTACTTGAACTCTGCGGTGCGCAACTCACCGAAATCATCGGTGCCCATCGCATCAACGAACTCGATGGTGGAATGCGCCGACAAGGCCTGCGCCTCGATGGCGGCGGTCAGCGGCGCTGAAAGGTAATAGCCGAGCGGCAATGCCTGCGTTTCGGCGGCAATATCAACCTTTGCCATGGGGTCCTCCTGAATGTGTTGTTTGAAAACATCTTCAGGTTGAGCCAGCCGGGCGATTCCGCCTAGTCATGTTTTCCCCACCCTCTTTTCGCCGCCGCCCGGTCGGGTTAGAGGGGGTCTGCGAAATTCAGGGAACGCATGTCATGGCCATGGAAAAGACCTTCAACGCCCAAGAGGCGGAACCGCGCATCTACAAGGCTTGGGAAGACAGCGGCGCCTTCAAGGCCGGTGCAAATGCCAAGCGCGACGAAACCTTTTCCATCATGATCCCGCCGCCCAACGTGACCGGCGCGCTGCACCTGGGCCATGCCTTCAACAATACCTTGCAGGACATTCTGATCCGCTGGCACCGGATGCGCGGCTTCGACACGCTGTGGCAGCCCGGCCAGGACCATGCCGGCATCGCCACGCAGCTCCAGGTCGAGAAAAAGCTCAAGACCGAAAGCAATCTGCGCCGCACCGACCTGAGCCGCGAGGACTTCCTGGCCAAGGTCTGGGAATCGAAAGACCAGTATGGCGACACGATCATTGAACAGCTCAAGCGGCTGGGCAGTTCCTGCGACTGGTCGCGCAATGCCTTCACCATGTCCGGTGCCCCCGGTGCCCCCGAAGGAAACGAGGGCAATTTCCACGACGCCGTCATCAAGGTCTTCGTGGACATGCACCAGAAGGGCCTGATCTATCGTGGCAAGCGCCTGGTCAACTGGGACCCGCATTTCGAAACGGCCATCTCCGATCTCGAAGTCGAGAACATCGAGGTCGACGGCCATATGTGGCACTTCAAATACCCGCTGGCCGGGGGCGCGACCTACGAGTACATCGAGAAGGACGAGGACGGGAACGTCACCCTGCGCGAAACCCGCGACTACATCTCGATCGCCACGACACGGCCCGAAACCATGCTGGGCGATGGCGCGGTAGCGGTGCATCCGTCCGATGAACGGTATGCCCCCATCGTGGGCAAGCTGTGCGAGATTCCGGTGGGTCCGAAAGAACACCGCCGCCTGATCCCGATCATCACCGATGACTATCCCGACCCCGATTTCGGCTCCGGCGCGGTCAAGATCACCGGCGCCCATGATTTCAACGACTACGAGGTCGCCAAGCGCGGCGGCATCCCGATGTATCGCCTGATGGATACCAAGGGTCACATGCGCAATGACGGCGCAGCCTACGCCGACGAGGCCGCCAAAGCGCAGGACTTCGCCCGTGGCGAGGCCTTTACGGTGCAGCAGGTCGACGCGATCAACCTCGTGCCCGAGGAATATCGTGGTCTGGACCGGTTCGAGGCCCGCAAGCGCGTCGTCGCCGATATCGACGCCGAGGGCCTGATGATCATGGTCGAAGACAAGAAGATCATGCAGCCCTTCGGGGATCGCTCGAAGGTCGTGATCGAGCCGATGCTGACTGACCAGTGGTTCGTCGATGCCGAAAAGGTCGTGGGCCCCGCGCTCGAGGCGGTCCGCGAAGGCCGCACCGAGATCATGCCCGACAGCGGCAAGAAGACCTATTTCCACTGGCTTGAGAATATCGAGCCATGGTGCATTTCCCGCCAGCTGTGGTGGGGCCACCAGATCCCGGTCTGGTACGGTCTGAACCTTGGCGTCGATGATGACCTGAACGCTAGCGGCGAACTGGACGAGGTGCAGCTTCTGGAGCTTCTGACCGAGGGTGGCATGCTGCACCGGCAGGAGGTCAGCCATTGCGCCTTCAGCTTCGACGAGGTCATCCCGCTGTTCGAGAAGGACAATATCGACGTCCCCAACCCGATCAGCCATGCCCGGGTGATCGAGGTCGCGGACAAGCACGAAGCGATGCACGCCTTCGCTGCGGCGCTGGCCGAATACAACGTAACCCAGGACCTGACCAAGCTGGTCTACCCGGTCTGGCGCGATCCGGACGTGCTGGATACCTGGTTCTCCTCGGGCCTCTGGCCCATCGGCACGCTCGGCTGGCCCGAACCCACCGAAGAATACCGCAAATACTTCCCCACCGACGTGCTGATCACCGGGCAGGATATCCTGTTCTTCTGGGTCGCGCGGATGATGATGATGCAGCAGGCCGTGGTGGGCCAAGACCCGTTCCACACGGTCTACCTGCATGGGCTGGTGCGCGACGCCAAGGGCAAGAAGATGTCCAAGACCACCGGCAACGTCATCGACCCGCTGGAGATCATCGACGAATACGGCGCGGACGCCCTGCGCTTCACCAACACCGCCATGGCCGCCATCGGCGGCGTGCTGAAACTGTCGGAGGACCGGATCAAGGGTTACCGCAATTTCGGGACCAAGCTGTGGAATGCCTGCCGTTTCGCCGAGATGAACGGCGCGACCGGCAGCGACGGCACCACCCCGCAGCCCAGCGCGACGGTGAACAAGTGGATCATCGGCGAAACCGCCCGCGTGCGCGAAGAGGTGGATGCGGCGCTGGCCGCTTACCGCTTCAACGAAGCCGCCTCGGCGCTTTATCACTTCGTCTGGAACGTGGTGTGCGACTGGTATGTCGAATTCTCCAAGCCGCTATTGCTGGACGGAGGCGAGGCCGAAAAGGCCGAAACCCAAGCCACCATGGCCTGGGTGATGGACCAATGCCTGATCCTGCTGCACCCGATCATGCCCTTCATCACTGAAGAGCTCTGGGGCACGCTGGGCGACCGGGACAAGATGCTGGTCCACGCCGACTGGCCCGAATACGGCAGCGAGCTGGTTGACGAAGAGGCAGAGCGCGAAATGCGCTGGGTCATTTCCTTCATCGAGGGGGTCCGCTCGGCCCGCGCCCAGATGAACGTGCCGGTCGGGCTTTATATCCCCGTCCTGCAGTTGGAAGCGGATGCGGCGGCCCGCACCGCCTGGGCCAATAATGAAACGCTGATCAAGCGCATGGCCCGTATCGAGTCGCTGGAGGACGCGGACCAGGCGCCCAGAGGGTCCCTTTCCGTCACGGCCCAGGGCGCGAATTTCGCTCTGCCGCTGGCCGACATCATTGACGTTGACGCCGAAAAGGCCCGTGTCGCCAAGGTCATGGGCAAGCTGGAAAAGGAAATCGGCGGCCTGTCCGGGCGTCTGAACAACCCCAAATTCGTCGAAAGCGCCCCCCAGGAAGTGGTCGACGAAGCCCGCGAGAACCTCGCCCTGCGGCAAGAGGAAATGGCCCAGCTGCAGGCCGCGATGACGCGGCTGGAAGAAATCGGCTGACCGGCGCGGCTTCATCTTGGCAAATAAACTCATGCCCCGCGCTTGCCGATTGCGCTAGGTTCGGGGCATGAGTCGTTCGTTTCGCCAACTGACTGAACAACAGATCCAGAAGGCGCTGGCCGAGGGCCAGCTTTCGGACCTGTCCGGCGAGGGAAAGCCCCTGCCGAGGCGCAGCGGCGTCACAGACATGGCGACAGAGGTGGCCACGCGCATCATGGCCGAGGCCGGGGCCCTGCCCGAGGAATTCAAGCTGAAAAAGGCGCTGGAGGCGGCGAGGGCCACACATGCCGCGGCCGTCACCGAGGATGAACGACGACTGGCCATGGCACTGATCGCCGATCTCGAACTGCGCTACAACATCGCGCGCGAGGCGCGGCGGAAGTTCATGCAGCCCTGAAAGGGCCGCCCCTTGATGGACAAACGGCCGGACGCGCGTCACTCTGGGCGCATGACCACCGATCCGCGCCTGACACCGCTTGTCCAAAGCCTGCCCCGCACCGTGCCGTTCGTCGGCCCCGAGGCGCAGGAACGCGACCGCGGCCGTCCCTTCAAGGCGCGGCTGGGGGCAAATGAAAGTGTTTTCGGCCCGTCGCCACAGGCGGTGACGGCCATGCAGGAGGCCGCACAGGAGGTTTGGAAATACGGCGATTCCGAGAGTTTCGAGCTGCGCACCGAACTGGCCGCGCAGCACGGCATCGCCATGGAAAACATCGTCATCGGCGCGGGAATTGACGGCCTGCTGGGGTCTCTGGTTCGGCTGACCGTGCCGCAAGGCGCGCCGGTGGTCACCTCTGACGGGGCGTATCCGACCTTCAATTACCATGTGAACGGCTATGGCGGTGTGCTGCACAAGGTCGCCTATACCGCCGACCACGAAGACCCAGAGCACCTGGTCGCCAAGGCAAAAGAGGTGGGCGCGCGGCTCATCTACCTGTCGAATCCCGACAACCCGATGGGCACCTGGCACGACGCGGAGACCGTTCAGCGCATGATAGAGGCCGTGCCCGAAGGAACCTTGCTGGTGCTGGACGAGGCCTATATCGAATTCGCACCTGACGGCACGGCCCCGCCCATCGACCCGCAGGATTCACGCGTGATCCGCATGCGGACCTTTTCCAAGGCCCATGGCATGGCGGGGGCGCGGGTCGGCTATGCCATCGGCGATGCCGGGCTCATCGCGGCGTTCAACCTTGTCCGCAACCATTTCGGCATGAGCCGGATCAGCCAGGCGGGGGCACTGGCCGCCGCGCGGGATGCCGACTGGCTGGCCCATGTCCAGGCACAGGTCGCCACCGCCCGTGACCGCATTCATGCTATCGCAACCGACAACGGCCTGACCTCGCTGCCCTCGGCGGCCAGCTTCGTGGCGGTCGATTGCGGCGCGGACGGCACCTTCGCCAAGGCGGTTCTGAACGGCCTGCTGGAACGGGATGTGTTCGTGCGCATGCCCTTCGTCGCCCCCCAGGATCGCTGCATCCGCATCAGTGCCGGAGGGCCAGAAGACCTGGACCTGCTGGCCGAGGCGTTGCCAGGGGCGCTGGCGGATGCACGAAAGCTTTAGGTGATTTTTCATAAAACCGCGTTAGGCTTTCGGAAGGGTTAGAGCCGGAGATCGCCATGTATCACTATCCCCGCCGGGTCGAGAATTACACCGTGCCGTTCCTCTGGATGGTTGGTGTCATCCTTTTCATGGCCTTCTGGACCATCGCGTCCCTGTTCGGATTCTTCTGGGTCGTGCTCGCCGCGGCCTCGTGCGACCTTGGCCTGCGGGTGCTGAAGGCTCAGATCATGGCTCGCCGGCGGGTCCGGAACGGCTGACCGTGCCCACCGGCTGAATCACGCTCCGGCCAGCTCTGCAAGACAACTGCTCGCCGCGACAACGCCACCGGGTCCGTGGGGAATGTCCAGCGCGGCCAACGCCGCCTCGATCGTGGCGAGCACGCCCAGCACCATATGCGCATTCACATGCCCCATGTGGCCGATACGAAAATAGGCACTGGCGGGGTCCCGACCCAGCCCGATGCCAAGCGTCACACCAGCCTTCTGCTCGACCCAGTCGCGCAGGGCATCGGCCTGCCCCGGCTCCATGACCACCGAGGTAATCGCCCGCGACCGTGCCGCCGGATCGGGCACGTTCAACCGGAGCGGACCGCCCTGCCCCCAGACCTCGCACGCCGCCCAGATGGCGCGGGCCAGACCGTCATGTCGCGCCCAGACAGCCTCCAGCCCCTCTTCCTTGATCATGTCGAGCGCTTCGCGCAGGGCGAACAGGTGATGCGTCGGCGCCGTGCCATCGAAGTATTTCCAATAGGCATCGGGGTCCACGCGCGGACGCCAATCCCAATAGCGGCTGACACGGGCCAGCGTGCCGCGCTGCGCGTCCGCCTTTGCGTTGAACCAGACGAACCCCATCCCCGGCGGCGTCATCAGACCCTTCTGGCTGGCCGCAATCGTCACGTCCGCGCCGCTGGCGTCCATCCGGTATCGGTCACAGCCCAGCGAAGCGATGGCATCCACCATGAGCAAGGCATGATGTCCCACGGCATCCATCGCCGACCGCACCGCGCGCACGTCATTCAAGACCCCGGTCGAGGTATCGACCAATACCATCAGCACCGCCCTGATCCGCCCCTTGGTATCGGCGCGCAAGGCGGCCTCTACCCGGTCCGGATCGACCGCCGCACATTCGCCGAAATCCAGCACCTCCACTTCGACCCCGAGGCCCTGGGCCATCTCGCCCCAGCCTTTGCAGAAAACGCCCGTGGCCAGAACAAGAACCCGGTCGCCCTCGGCCACCACATTGGCAAGGGCCGCCTCCCAGGTGCCATGACCATTGGCGATGTAAATCGCGGCATTTCCGGTTGTGCCGGCCACGGATTTCAGATCGGGGATCAAGGAATGAGTCAGATCGTGCAAGGCGCCGGTGTAGATATTGGGCGAAGGCCGTTGCATCGCCCGCAGCACCCGGTCGGGCATGACCGAGGGGCCAGGGATCGCCAAATACGGCAAACCATTTGCAAACATTGATTTCCCTCTTATCTGGAGCGGGTGCCGGACGAGATTACGTTGCGCCCGGCCGGCGTCAATCCGGGACTGGGGCCGCGCGCCCCTTTTCGCCCGTGCAATTTCCGCGTAAACCCCGACAAGCGATGGGCATTGAAAGGCCACGACCGCCGATGATTTCAGGATTGTTCGACAGGATCCACCGCTGGGAGCGGGGCCTGCACAAGCGGACGGGCAAGGACATCTCCACTCCGCGCGCCCGGCGCGAGGCGTGGTGGCATTTCCAGCTGCTCGATCACGCAATCCTGCGCCATCTCTGGACCAACCTCGATGAGATCGCACCGGGGGTTTACCGCTCCAACCAGCCCGATCCGAAACGAATGCGCCGCCACGCGGCCAATGGCGTGAAGACCGTTCTGAACCTGCGCGGGCCCTCCGCTCATTCCCCTTACCTGTTCGAGAAAGAAACCTGCGAGGCCCTGGGGCTGACCCTCGTTGATCTCAAGATGGAAGCGCGCCGCCCGCCCGACCGCGACACGTTGCTGACCTTGATCGACCTGTTTCCGACGCTTGAAAAGCCGTTGCTGCTTCATTGCAAGTCAGGTGCCGACCGTGCCGGGCTGGCCAGCGCGATCTACCTGTTGACGCAGGAGGGCGCGGATATTGCCGCGGCCAAGCGCATGCTGTCGCTGCGCTACGTCCATCTGCGGCAATCGGCCACCGGCATTCTCGATCATCTACTGGAGCAGTTCGAGGCGCGGCAATCACAGGGACCGATCGGTTTTCGCGACTGGGTGGCCTTGGAATATGACCCGGCCGCGCTCGCCGCCAGCTTCGCCGCCCGGAAAGGCCGGTCATGAGCGCGCGCCGCCAAAACATGGCAGCCTGGCTCTGGTCGGGATACCTGCGCGAGCATTTGCCGCTTATCCTGGTGGCATCGGTCATCATGGTGATCGAGGGGTCGACCCTCGGCATCATGAGTTACATGACCAAACCGATGTTCGACGATGTTTTCATCGGCGGCGATATGGGCTCGCTTTGGGTCGTAGGCCTGATCATCCTTGGACTTTTCGTGCTGCGCGCGATCACCTCGGTGACGCATCGGGTCATCCTCAAGCGCATCGCGGAAAAGAGCGCAGCGAAGCTGCGGACCCGGTTGATGGGGCACCTGATGACGCTGGACATGGCGTTCCACCAATCCTATTCGCCGGGCACCCTGATCGAACGCGTGCAGGGCGATGTGCAGGCCCTCGGCCAGGTTTGGACGGGGATCATCACCGGGTTGGGCCGCGATGTGATAGCGGTGATCTGGCTGTTCGGCGTGGCCATGTATATCGACTGGCTGTGGACCGTGGTGGCGCTCGTGGGGATCCCTCTTCTGGTTGCCCCCTCGCTGATGGTTCAGGGCTACGTCAGGCGCAAGGCGCGGGCTGCACGCGAGGTCTCGGCCTCGATGTCGACCCGGCTGGACGAAGTGTTCCACGGCATCATGCCCATCAAGCTGAATGGCCTCGAACGCTACCAGCAGGGCCGCTACGACCGCCTCAACGACACCCGGGTCGCGACGGAAACCCAGGCGGCGCTGGGTCAGGCGTTGATCCCCGGGCTGATCGACATCATGACCGGGATCGGTTTTCTGGGCGTGCTGTTCTTCGCCGGGTCCGAGATCGTGGCCGGAGAAAAGACCGTGGGCGACTTCATGGCTTTCTTCACCGCGATGGCCCTTGCCTTCGACCCGCTCAGGCGGCTCGGCAACCTTTCGGGGCTCTGGCAGGCGGCGGCCGCCGCCGTGGAGCGTATCCGCGAATTGTTCGATATCCGTCCGACCCTGACCTCTCCGGCCCGCCCGAAGGCGGCCCCGCAGGCCGCACCGTCGATCCGTTTCGAAGATGTCCATCTCAGCTATGGCGACCTGCCGGTGCTGCGCGGTGCGAGATTCGTCGCCGAGCGCGGTCAGACCACCGCCCTTGTCGGCGCATCCGGCGCGGGCAAGAGCACGGTGTTCAACGTGCTGACGCGCCTGGTCGATCCCTCTGCCGGACGGGTTCTGCTGGATGATACACCGGTGGATGCGCTGGATGTCGACCACCTGCGCAACCTGGTCTCGACCGTGGCGCAGGATGCCGCCCTCTTTGACGAAAGCCTGCGCGACAATATCCTGCTGGGCCGGACAGACGTGGACGAGGCGCATCTGCAACGTGTGCTGAAGGCGGCGCATGTCTCGGATTTCCTGCCCAAGCTGTCGAACGGCCTGGACACGCCGGTTGGCCCGCGCGGATCGAACCTGTCGGGCGGCCAGCGCCAGCGCGTTGCCATCGCCCGGGCCCTTTTGCGCGATACGCCCATCCTGCTGCTGGACGAGGCGACCTCGGCGCTCGACACCAAGTCCGAGGCCATCGTGCAGGCCGCACTCGACCGGCTGGCCGAAGGACGCACAACGCTTGTGATCGCGCACCGGCTGTCGACGGTGCGCAATGCCCACAAGATCCTTGTCATGGACAAGGGCGAAGTCGTCGATGCCGGCACCCATGACGAATTGCTGGCACGCGGCGGCCACTACGCCGACCTCTACCGCCTCCAGTTCAAGGAAGGCCGACAGGTGGTCGAACCCGCAGACACCCATCCGCGCCCGATCCGCGACAAGGCCCCCGTGCGGGCCGCGCGCGGCATTCTCGCGCGCCTTTTCGGACGCGATGATCGGACCTAAATACCTCTTATGACCCAACGCACCGTTCTTCGTATCACCGGCAAGGACAGGGCCGAGTTCCTGCAAGGCCTTGTCACCAACGATATCGACCGCCTGTCCGACGGGCTGGTCTATACGGCGTTGCTGACGCCGCAGGGCAAGCTGATGGTGGATTTCTTCCTCCAAGCGGACGGCGACGCCATCCTGCTGGATGTCGCGGCCGACCAGGCCCCGGCCCTGTTCCAGCGCCTGTCCATGTACAAGCTGCGCTCCGAGGTCGAGATCACCGAGACCGACCTGAACGTATCGCGTGGGACCGGTCCGACCCCCGAAGGCGCCCTGCCCGACCCACGCCACCCGGCCCTGGGCTGGCGGCTGATCGGACAGGACGAGTTGTCGGAAAGCGTGGATTGGGACGCGCTACGCGTGGAGCACGTGATCCCCGAAACCGGAATCGA
Source organism: Salibaculum griseiflavum (assembly GCF_003129565.1). Classification (GTDB taxonomy): domain Bacteria; phylum Pseudomonadota; class Alphaproteobacteria; order Rhodobacterales; family Rhodobacteraceae; genus Salibaculum; species Salibaculum griseiflavum. Next base: position 8,876 of record NZ_QETF01000016.1, on the reverse strand, counting down.
GCTGACACCGGACAGTTTTCTGCTGGAGGTCGGGTTCGATCGCCTGTCCGGCGTGGACTTCAAGAAAGGCTGTTATGTCGGCCAGGAAGTCACCGCCCGGATGAAGCACAAGACCGAGTTACGCAAGGGGCTGGTGCAGGTCCGGATCGAGGGAACCGCGCCCGTGGGCACCCCCATCATGGCGGGCGAAAAACCGGCCGGAACCCTTTACACCCAGTCGGGCGGCAAGGCGCTGGCCTACCTGCGCTTCGACAGGGCCAAGGGGCCGATGCAGGCCGGCGACGCCACCGTGACATGGACCCCGTAAGCGCCGCCATCGGCCGGCTTTTCGGGGCGGTGCCAGCGGGACTGCACCGTTTGCAGGGCGGCGACCTGTCCGAGGTCTGGAAGGTGCGCCTCGCCGATGGGCGCGATGTGGTCGCCAAGGCCGGGCCTTTGGTTCTACGAGAGGCCCGCATGCTGGAGGCCATGGCCGAGGCGGGTGCACCCGTGCCCCGGGTGCTGGCCAGCGAGAAAACGCTAATCGTGATGGAATACCTGCCCGAGGCCCGCCCCGGCCCCGACAGCTGGCGCGCGTTGGGCGCAGGCCTGGCCCGCCTGCATGAGACCACGGCGGCGCGCTATGGCTGGCCCGTAGACTATGCCTTCGGCGAGGTTGCGATCCCGAATGCACGCGGGGCCGACTGGCTGGCGTTCTGGACGGATCACCGGCTTCTGGAGGGGCGCGACGTCTTGCCGGCGGGGCTGGCCCATCGCCTCGACCGACTGGCCCACCGCCTGCCCGATCTGATCCCCGATTCGCCACCCGCTGCATTGCTTCATGGCGATCTCTGGACCGGCAACGCCCTCTTCACCGAGGCCGGGGCCTACCTGATCGACCCAGCTTGCTACCACGGCGACGCCGAGGTCGACCTGGCCATGCTGGAACTGTTCGGGCGACCACATGACGCCTTCTACGAGGTCTATGGCCGCCCGGGGGGAGATTGGGACAGCCGCCGTGCGGTCTATCAGCTCTGGCCCGCGCTCGTACATCTGCGCCTGTTCGGAACAGGCTATATCGGGATGGTCGAAGACCGGCTGGCCCGGCTCGGTGCCTAGGCGCGTTCGGCGTATTCCATCGTCTCGGTATTGACGATGATGTCCTCGTCCTGGCCCACGAAAGGCGGCACCATGACCCGCACGCCATTGTCCAGCACGGCGGGCTTGAAGCTGTTGGCAGCGGTCTGGCCCTTCACCACCGGTTCGGTCTCGACGACCTTGCAGGTGACTTTCTGCGGCAGGGTCACGTTCAGAGCCTCGGTGTCGTAATACTCGATCACCACGGTCATGCCATCCTGCAGGAAGGGGCGGCGCTCGCCCAGCAGGTCAGCGGGCAATTCGATCTGATCGAAGGTCTCGGCATCCATGAAGACCAGCATACCGTCGTTCTCATAAAGGAACTGCTGGTCTTTCTGTTCAAGGCGAACCCGTTCCACCTTGTCCGCAGAGCGGAACCGTTCGTTGAGCTTGGAATTGTTGCGAAGGTTCTTCATCTCGACCTGGGCAAAGGCGCCGCCCTTGCCGGGCTTCACGTGGTCGACCTTCACCGCGACCCAAAGGCCGTCATTATGTTCCAGCACGTTGCCGGGGCGGATCTCGTTACCGTTGATCTTGGGCATGTTGAATTGTGTCCAAAAAGTGTCAGATGGTTGATCGCTCGTTAAGCGAGCCTATATCTGGCGCAATGTCCGGGAGCAAGCCAGCAGATACGGTTAACAAAACACATGAGCCATGCGCATGGCGCATAGCTGCCATTCCAAAACTTCCCACCCGAATCGGCTTCAAACAGGCATATTGCCCCTCACGCCAGACACAAGACCAAAAACAACAAAGGACCCGATATGCGAGATTTCGTCGACGGCACCGCGTTCAACAACGAGCAAGGCAACCGCGCCCGCAAGCTTTTTGCGGCGGTGGTTCTGGCTGCGCTGGATGACGCCATCGCCGATGACAAGAAATACGGCAACGGTCCGGAACAGATCGCTCGCTGGGCCCGCTCGCGCGATGGGCGCGAGGTTCTGTCCTGTGCCGGGATCGACCCGAACGAACGTGTCGTGACCGGCCTGATGGAATTCGTGGCCAAGGGCGTGCGCACGTCGGTCGCCCTCTCCCGCGAGGAAAGTGAGCGTCGCCACGCTGCCGAAGCTGCGGAAGAAGCGGCTCGGGCTGCCTGATTTGGCGACAGACCGCCCCTGCCGGGTGGTCCCGATATGAAAACGCGGCCTTCTGCTCGGGGCCGCGTTTTCACTTTGCAAGGTGTGGCATCGGCTGGATAACGACCCGAAGCGATTTCAAGCTGCGTCTAGTCGAATTCCTGGCTCGACAGGATACGGTAGATTTCCCGCCGGACCAGCTTGCGGACATTGCGGGTAATCCGCTCGCCCAAAGCGCCCTGCAGTTCCTCGCGCACGATTTCGGCCACGAGAACCCGCAACGCCTCTTCGTCCATGCCGGACAGGCCCGACAGGTCGTCATCATAGGCGTCCGTCAGATCTTCGGCGGTTGTCTCCTCGTTCGATGGCGCCTCTGCCACCTCTTCGGGAGTGTCCTGCGGAGCATCCGGAGCGGGGTCCGGTGCCTCGTTGATCCGGGGGTGATGACCGGGCCATGTCAGCGGCTCCACCGGCGTGGCCTCTTCGCTGCCATCGGGTTCGAATTCGCCACCTCCCACCGAGGCTTCAAGCTCTGCGATGGTCGCTTCAAGGTGCGACCGACGCGCTTCGCGGGTGACAAGATCGGGATTGGTAAGGGTTGGGCCAGGCTCCGGATCGGCATCATCTGCCAAGTCCGGACCCTCGGATCCAGTATAATCGGCCTCTGATTCTGTGGCTGCCTCGGTCTCGGGCGTGTCCGGTTCGACCTCCGGGTCTATCGGCGTATCGAGGATATGCGGCGCCGCGGCCTCATCCGCCTCGGGGGCGTCTGACAACGGGGCAGATTCGCTATCATCCTCGGGTGCCGTTTCGACCAGCTGCGCCGGTGTCAGCAACAATTTCGCCGGTTTCGGGCCGTTTTCTGCCCCGACATCATCGGTTTCTTCGGCTTTGGGCGCCTCATGGTCTTGGGGTGCTGAATCCCGTGACTGCGGCTCGTCTCCTTGGCTGACGAGCTTGCGAATGGAGGACAGGACATCCTCGATTTCCACATTCGTGACGGGATCGGACATGGATCACTCTGCTTTTGCCTCGGCTAAGAGTTTACTCTTAACCGAATTTCCAAACAACAGATAGCGAGCATTTGAGTTATTCGCCGATGGATTGCAGGACACGATCCAGCGCCCGGCCCTGTTGCGACAGGCCCGCCGGTGCGTCCTTGACCATGTTGTAATAGGCCGCAGGGTCATAGGTCTGCACCGCCAGACCGAGGTGTTCGGCCGTCAAAAGCCCCATGGCCGCAAGAACCTGGTAACTGGCGATCACCTCGTCCGCCTGGGCCGAGATGGCATTGGCGCGGGCATCCAGAAGCTCCTGTTCGGCGTTCAGCACGTCCAGCGTGGTGCGCGCACCGAGTGTGGCTTCTTCCCTCACCCCGCGAAAGGCGGTCTCGGCAGCGCGAATCTGCAGCTCTGACGCCTCGCTGCTGGCCCTGGCCACCCGTAGTTGCGCAAAGGCATTGCCCACGGATTGCGCCACGGACTGTCCGGTCACGTGAAGGCTGGCGCGCGCGGCGTCGCGCTGTGCCGCAGCACGGCGAATGGCGCTGGCCAGCTGACCGCCGGAATAGATCGGACCGCTGATCGTCAGTCCGAGGCTTTCGGTCGTGTCGGCCTCTTCGTCCAGCGTGACCCCCCCGCGCAGACTGACCGAGGGGCCAAGCGCCGCCTCGGCGGCCTTGATGGACAGTTCCGCCGCCGTCACACCCTGTTGGGCCGCCGCGATCGACGGATGATTCTGCAAGGCAAACCCGCGCGCAGCCTCGGGGCCGCGGTCGACCGGCGCCGCCGAAACAACCTGCAGGTTGCCCGGCGCCCGGCCCACGGCGGCTCGGAATTCCTCGATCGACTGGGCCAGCGCGCCCTCGGCAGCGGCCAGCGAGCTTTGCGCCGCAGCCAGCCGTGCCTCGGCCAGGGACACATCCGTGCGCGTAATCTCGCCCACCTCGAACCGGTCGCGCGCGGCGCGCAATTCTTCCCGGATCAGACGCAGGTTGCTTTTGCGCAACGCCACGAACTCGGAATTCCGGCGCACGTTCATATAGGATGTCGCCGCGCGCAGCAGCACGTCCTGTTCGATGCCAACGAGCTGTTCTCGGGTTTGCAGAACAAGCGCCTTCGCCGCCTCGGTCCGGAACTGGCTAGCGCCGCTGTCATAGATCAACAGGCTGAAGGCCACCTCGAACGTGGCGGTGATCTGGTCGGCCAGCGACAGCCCCGCGGTCTGATCGTTATTCACCCAATTGTAATTCGCCGACCAGTTCACGATCGGGCGCAACGCGGCCAAAGACTGTGCAACGTCCTCATCCGCGGCGCGCAACAGGGCGCGGTTCTGATCCAGAAGGCCGGAATTCTCATAGCTGTCGGCCAGGGCGTCGGCCATGGACTCGGCCTGCCCTGCCCCTGCCAATGCAAGAACCATGGCCACGCTGCTGGCCAATCGGCGAAGGATCATGAGGCAAGTCTCCCGATACTGGCCGCCGGACGGTGCCGATCGAGCCGCGATTACAATGTGAAGGCCTGGTGCCGCTCGAAGCCCGGAACCACCGGTGCGCCGGCATTGAAAGCCATGCGCCACGTGATGGCACCATCCAACTTATATCCGATACGCATCGTGCCAAGGGCTCCGTCGCTGAAAAGCACCGCCATGCGCCCACCATCCTTAAGCTGATCGATCAGCGGTTCAGGCACATGCTCGGCTGCGCCTTGCAGCACGATCACGTCATAGGGCCCCTGCTTGGGGGCGCCGGCGGTCAGGGAACCCTGCACCACGGCGGCATTATCGACATCATGAGAAGACAGGTTTGCCTGGGCTTCGGCCACGCGATCCTCGTCCTCCTCGACGGCAACGACGAATTCGGCCAACCGCGCCAGAAGCGCCGTGGAGTACCCCAGCCCGCAGCCAAGGTCCATCACGACCTCGTTGGGCTGGATATCGAGCGTGTCGAGCATCTTGCCCATCGTGCGCGGCTCCAGCATCACCCGCCCGCCACCGAGATCGACATTGTCGTCGATATAGGCGGTGTCGCGTTTGTCGTCGGGCACGTAATCTTCGCGCGGGACGGACAGCATCGCATCGATCACCGGGAACTTGGTGACATCTGAGGGGCGGACCTGCGTGTCCACCATCATTGTACGGAGGGTTTCGTAGTCGGCCACGAGCTAAACTCTTTCGTTCAGTAAGTCCCTACCGTCTTGCCATATCACCACCCGAACGGCAACGCCTGATCACCCTTGCAAGACCCCGACGGCTGGTATATCCGATGCCCTGCTCCGAAATTGGATCACCGGCGGCGAGTTGGCGGAGTGGTGACGCAGCGGATTGCAAATCCGTGTAGACCGGTTCGATTCCGGTACTCGCCTCCAAATTCCCCTTATTGTCATATTTTCCAAGTATATCTAGTGTTGGCGCAACTCTAGGGCACTAATTTGGGAAATAGTATGGGCACTAAACACCAGTACCTACCCACGACGCTGGTTCAAATCCCAAGCAAAGGGAACAAGTGGTTTGTAGTAGCAACCAAGCCTCTGGAATTACAGACGGGCAAGAATATTCAGCGTCGTGTATCCACTAAAACAACAGACCGTAGGGAAGCTGGACGACGCTGGCATGAGATAGAGGCAGAGATATGGGCAAACTTCGACAAACAGATAGCGGGATTATCAGACAGTCAGGGAAAGATTTGGGCTGAAGAGTTTGCCGCTGTCATGGGCTATGAGAGTGCTGGCCCACAAGACCAGTACGCATGGCGCAAATTACAAAACGCTGCCCAGTTCATTTTAGACAATCCATCAATCCACACTGAAGCGCACTACTACGCTGCCTTGAATTTCGTAACTTTTGAAGTGGAAGACTACGCCAGACGGGCACAAGGCCAGCCAATCGACAGCAACCACCTCCCCGACCCATCTTCAGAACCAGATGCGACCCCTGTTGATATTAAGAACAGAACCTCCTGCCCAAGTATACTGGAATGGCTACCCGTCTACATGGCCGATAAGAAGTGGTCTGGCGTAAGGGAAAAAACCAAAAAATCCGCAGAGAACCGCATCAGAGCCTGTGCTAAAATCATCGGCAACTTACCACTAGACCAGATAATGCTTACGCATGGCCATCAGATAGCAGAGAAGCTGGATGAACAGGGCAAGGCCAATCGCACAATCCATACCTACACGAACAACCTGTCACTACTACTAGACCATGCTGTCGCTAAGGCTATCAACACCACTGTCACACCCAATCAACACTTCCTTTCGGTCAATCCAATTAAAGGTTTATCACTACGCGGCTATGGCTCTGAGAAACGCTCTTGGGAAGCCTTGGAGGAAGACCAACTATACGCCCTCTTTGCTCAGGATATGCCTGACACTGACCGATTGTTGTTGTCGATATTACTGACCACAGGGATGCGAGAGGATGAAGCTGCACTCTTGAAGTGGGAACAACTGAAGACTGACCGAAACGGGATAAGATACTTTGATTTGTCTATTGGTGCTGTAGTCAAAAACGATAAGTTCTCTGCCCGCACTGTCGCCCTGCCCGACTGCCTCAAACTACCTGAGAAGGGAACAGGTCGGATATTTCCCCAATGGCAAACAGACCTCGATGGTAAAGCCTCCAATAAGGTCAGCAAGCACCTTAACGTCAATTACTTCCATCCCGTTAGATACGGGCCTGACGACGACCGAAAGGTTGTTCATTCGCTACGCCACAACCTGACAGGCTTAATGCTAAATTTAACAGACCCTGCTCCATCATCCGAACATATGGATTGGATCACGGGCCACGGCATGGAAGGCAGTAAATCTGAAAGTGAGAGGCAACGCACCTACCGCAAAGACCCCGACGTGCTGGTAAAGTACAACATTGTAAATCGCATCAAACACCCTTGGTTAAAGTAAAAAGACCCCCCGCCGCTAGCTCAGCGCAGCAAGCGCTACCGAATGAACGACAGAGGGCCAAGGTCGAGGGGACGTGCATGGCTGATGCACAGGATTTTAACTGGTGCGTTTGTACTGACTTTCAATGGTGGGAGTGCATCCTAATTTCCTAAAAACACGTCATAATTATCCCGGGTCACGATGCCATTTTTCTTTTTCTGCAATGATCTGGGCTAACTTGTTGTCAAGCTCTTCGCCGGCAGCTCCGAAGTGGATTTCGCGGTGAGCATTTGGTGTGATTGCGGCACAATTTACCGGGTGATCAATGCCTCCATCTGAAAGCCGCCTAATATGATGCACTTCAAGATAAGGTGTACCGTCCAGCTTTAAGAACGGCGCCGGGTCACCAGTAAGTTCGCAAACGCCACTAGCGCGCTTGAGGACGTACTCACGGATGTCCGCGCGGCGTTGCCTACGTACTTGAACAGCTTGCCGCCACTCAGTCACCTCAACAGGTTTTGCCGACCTCAGAGCTCTTGCACGCAAATCCTGCAGAGTGGTGCTCTTACGGAATTCCGTTGAAATCGGTGCCTCAGCTCGATCGAACTGCTCATCACCAAACCCCGATGGCACAAGATGAAAGCGAATAGTCTGTCGTTCGTTCCCGTCACGATCTGGGCCTCGAGCAAAGTCGATCGACGCGCACTCAAACTCTCCCGCATATTCGACTGGTTTACCCTTGCCTTGCGCCAAGAAGAGGTGGAGCTGTTTACCGTTCTCGACGTGGTCACGGATGGCTTTATTGCCCCGGCTGAAGGTCATGTCACCAAGTTGGCCTTCGCCCGTATAAAGGAATACGCCTTCACTCTGCTGCCATCCGTCCTCGTAACCATAGTTTTTGCCACTCTTGCCGGAAAACAAAAAGATAATGGGATGGGAGCGAGAGGGGGAAATGCCACTTTGTCGACCGCCACCAAACTGCTCATGAAGTTCGATCCGATCATACAGCTTACCTATCTGAAACATTGCTCAATAACTTTGCTTTTCTGGGATGACACCACGCACCCCGCCTTTTGGTCTTTCGACATCACCAACACGTCTGGGGATCAAGTGAACGTGGACATGGAAAACTGTCTGCCCAGCGCACTCACCCGCGTTAATGCCAACATTGAAGCCTTTCACCATTGGGTATGCTTGTTCAATGAAACCTTTCTGATCCTGTAGCAGTGCATGAATGGCATTCAATTCGGGTTGGTAGAGATCAAAGTAATCAGCCACATGCCGCTTGGGGATTACCAGCGTGTGATAATCCGTTACGGGGAAGGCATCCCGGACCGCATAGGCAAGTTCGCTTTCAGCCACAACACGCTCAGGTTCTATTTCGCAGAACAAGCATCCAGCCGCACGTTCGTTATAGCTATCGACCACGCCGCGAAAATCGGTATCGTCGTTGTCTCTTTTGTTGGTGTTGCAGGTCATGCAGAGGGCTTGAAGATTATTTTGATCGTCTGACCCGCCCTTGGCTCTTGGGATGATATGGTCAACGTGCAGGGCGATCTGATCCTCGTGCGCCCCACACAGCTCACAACGATACTTTGCCCGCTTCAGGACATTATAACGAATAGACCCCGGTACATAACCATCCGAGGGCCTTCTGTGGGCATAAAGACCATCGCCGAGATATGCCCAAAAGTTGGTGACGGCCGTCATCAGGCGGCGGCTTGAAGTTGCTTGATCCCGTCTTTGAATTCAATCCCCTGAATAACCTCGGGCAGACGGCTTGGCCCGTTGATCTTCCGCCACT
>NZ_QETF01000015.1 GCF_003129565.1 Salibaculum griseiflavum | reverse complement strand
CACTGGAGGATGTGGTAGTCGTCTTCATGGTGTTGCTTCCTTTTTGGTTTGATCACCCCGAGCCTACGGCTCAGGGGAAGCAACGCCACCCTTTTTCAAAGTTTCAACATCCGTCGGGACATCCCCCCGCACCGCCGCTCGACGGCTCTTACCCCGTCAAGAATCTGGGCGAGATTTCCACGCGGCTACGCGAGGACGCGAATGTCGGTGGCGATGCGGCATGGTATTCCGTTGATGTATTCGACGGGGGGCTTCTGTTGGTCGAGGCCATCGCGCAGGGTCAGGGGGATCCGGTTCTGACCATGTATGACGATCTCGGACGGCAGGTCGCCCATAATGACGATCATGGCGGGTCGCTCGATTCCATGATTACCACGCGGATACAGCCGGGCACCTACCTGATCGCCGTGCGCCAATTGGACAATTCCCTGCAAGGCGTCATACGGCTCGTCTTCGAGCGCTACGTGCCTGCGCGGCCCGAGTAACCGAGCCGCAGGGCCGATCTCGCACCGCTCGGCCCGTCCAGGTCGAGCGGCGTCTTTCTTCGCCGGTCAGCGCGGCACGACGCCCGCCATGATCCGCACCAGCGTCGCCTGGTCCACGTAGCCGGTCGGCGGCAGGCCCTGGCCTTCTTGGTAGCTGCGCAGGGCGGCGCGGGTCTGGTCATCGATCACCCCATCCAGCGGCCCCGGCGACAGGCCCAGGTCGCGCAGCCGCAATTCCAGAAGCTGCGCGCGCACGCCACTCAATTGCAGGCGCTCTTCCTGTGCGCGGGCCCTTTCAATCTGTTCATCGCTGACTGAAGGCCCCCGCATGTCCGAGATGCGCTCGCGAGCCTCTTCGGCAAAGACGCCATCCGGCCAGGCGGCGAGGTACTCTTCGTAGGCACTCACCGTGTCATCGGCGGCGGCGATTCCCCAGGCCGAGCGGTCGGCGATCTCCGCCGCTTCGGCCCGCTCCGCCTCGATCGCATCCAGCCGCTGCTGTGCCACATCCGCGAACAACCCCTCGGGATAGCGGTTCAGATAGGCACGATAGCCGGCCTCGTCACCGGCCGCACCGGTTTCGGCCCAGTATTCCCGGTCCAGCCGCTCGGCCTCGACGCGGTCACGCTCCTCTTGTGCCGCGATCTCGGCGCGGCGCCGCTCGGCCTGTGCGTTCAGGCGATTGATCTGACCCTGAGTCAGGTAGCTCGTCTGCGGATAGCCGTTGGATTGCTGCCAATTGGTGATCGCCTGGCGCGACCCCGGCCCGAAAATGCCGTCGATCCCGCGAGTATTGTAGCCCAGAACCGTGAGGTCGCTCTGGATTGCGCGCCGCTCGGCCCGGTCCAGCGCCAAGGCCTCTTCTGCAAGGCGAGCATCACGATTTGGCTCGGCCAGGATCGCGCTGATCCGTTCCTCGGCCAAGTCAACGAAGCGACCATCGGGAAATTCACGGATATAGGCGCGGTAGCCCTCGGCATCATCCACGGCCTCGGCCCTGTCCCAGGCCGCGGCTTCGGCGGTCAGGCGGTCTTCGTCCGGCGTGACGGGATCGCTGTCATCCTGAACTGCCTCAGGCATCAGGGTCCAACCGGGCATCAGGAACCCTTCGGCGACAATATCCGACCGATCCCCGATGGCAGCCGAAAGGTCAGCGGCAGGCAGGACAAGATCATCTTCCATGAAATCGGCAATGTCGGAAGGATCGCCGCGCAGCACGGTCACCCCCTGCGGAATGTCCAACGCGCCCAGCCCCGCGCGCAGCATCGGCCCTGTCTCGTCCAGGTCGCGCGCATCGGCGGGGGCCAGCAACAGGATCGATTGCCCCGGCCGCGCGGCCATGACCTGCAACAGGCTCTCGACGGACAGCGCCGCCTCGCGCATACCGAAGAGCGACGGCGCTTGCGCTTCGGCCGTCAACAACCAGCTGCGCCGGCCATCGGTCACGAAATGCCCAGACAGGGCGACGACAAGGCGCTCGGCCCCTTGCGCATCCTCGGCAAAAGCGGCGGCCAGGTCATGGACCACGCCACCGCGGGGATTGGCCCGCGCCTGCACTTCGAAGCCCAGCGCGCGCAACCCATCCTGCGCCTCCAGAAGGTTGTCAGCCCGGTTCACCCGGTCCAGCCGTTCGTAGCGTTCGACGCCCAGGATCAGCGCCGCGTCCTCGGCCTGCGCCAGCACGGGTGCAAGGATGAGGGCAGATGTCAGCAGAATGCGGCGCATGGGCAATTCCTTTCCTCAGGTGTCGTAGCTGCGGCGATCCTCGATCACCAGTCCGTCGCGCGGGAGGCTACCGGGTGGGCAGACCTCGACCGCGCCGCGCAGTTTCAGAAATTCGCGGACCGAGGCGCCGATCGCATCGGCATCAGCCTCTTGCGCCTCGACCTGCACGAGCATGGTGTCGGCCTCGCCGTCGCGGTCGGCGATCACGCGGGCACGGGCGATCTCGGGGTGGCGGGCAACCAGCCCGGCCACCTGTTCGGGGCGCACGAACATGCCCTTGATCTTGGTGGTCTGGTCGGCACGACCCATCCAGCCCTTGATGCGCATATTGGTCCGGCCACAGGGGCTTGCGCCCTGCATTATCGCGCTCATGTCGCCCGTGGCGAAGCGGATCAGCGGGTAATCGGGATTGAGCGTCGTCACCACGACCTCGCCGACCTCGCCTGGCGCGACCGGATCGCCGGTGCCCGGGGTGACGATTTCCACGATCACGCCTTCGTCCACGACCATGCCTTCGCCCGGCATCGTCTCGTAGGCGATATTGCCGAGGTCGGCGGTGCCATAGCATTGCAGGCAGGCGATCCCGCGCTCGGCATACCATTCACGCAAGGACGGGAACAGCGCACCGCCCGAGACCACGGCCTTCTTGAAGCCCACTGGCAGGGCCGCAGCCTCCATCTTCTCGATGATGGTCTTGAGGTAATCGGGCGTCCCGGCATAGGCGGTGCAGCCGATCTCGGCCGCGGCCTGGGCCTGCAACTCGGTCTGACCGATCCCGGCGGGGAAAACCGTTGCCCCGACGGCCCGCGCCCCGTTCTCGAACATCATTCCAGCCGGAGTGAAATGGTAGGAAAAGCAATTCTGCACCACGTCATCCGAACCGATCCCCGCAGCATGCAGGAAACGGCCCATGCGCCACCAATCGCGTGATGTGTTGCCCGGCTCGTAGATCGGGCCGGGCGACTGGAACACGTGATCGAACCCGGAAACCGGCCCCGCGAAGCCGCCCAACGCACTGGTCTTCTGCTTGGCCTGAAGCTCGGATTTGCGCAGCACCGGAAGCCGCGCCAGCGCACTAGCGTCGGTGATCTCGGCGGCGTCGATATCGGCCAGGCTCTCGGCATATCCGGGCAGGGTCTTGGCCCGCGCGACCTGTTCTGGCAGCGCCTTGGCGATATCTGCGGCCCTTTGAGCCGCATCACGCGTTTCCAGTGCGTCGAAAAAAGTCATGGTTCCTCCCTGCCGATTTGATCCGTGTCATTCAATATCACGGGCGCGATGGGCTATATGCCGACCCATTGCATCTTCGCATGTATAAGACCGCACGCAAGAGAATGACCCATGACCAGTACCTATTCCGACGTTTTTTCGCCCGATGAGATCGACCCGAGGGTCACGGTTCACGAAGGGCGACAGACCGTCGAAATCGACCTGTCGGGCCTGTATTTCCACAGCTCCAAGGATGTGAACGCCTTTTTCGACCGGATCGAGGAGCGACTTCAGGAGACCGGCGAACCGCTATGGTTCTTTCTCGACAATGTCACCGATTACCGCGTGGACGAGGATGCCTGGTTCGCCTTTACCCGCCGCGGCCGCGATCTCAAAGAGGCGCACTCCATGGGCACCCTGCGCTATGACACCACGCCGGAAACCCGCGCGCAGATCGCGCGCAACAAGGGAACCGACCGCGAGGTGCCCAACCTTTTCCCCGACCGGGATGCCGCTTTGGCGCATCTGTCGACCCTGCCGTCGCGGCGCCGCGAGCGCATCCATCATCAGCCCAACTACGACCGGGCCCGGTTCATGCGGCGCCTCTCCTTCGACGAACCGGCGCGGATATTCAACATCGACCTGTCGGGCGTCAGCTTCGAGCATTCCCGCGATGTGAACGATATCTATGATTGGTTGGAACAGGCTCTCCGCCGCGCCGGGGGGCGCTGGTATTTCCTGATCAATTACGACGGCACACGCATCCAGTCCCCGGCCTGGGTGCAGTTCGCGGCGCGCGGCAAGGACCTCAACGAACGTTTCTCTCTGGGATCAGTCCGCTATGCGCCGGGGTCCGAGACCGAAACCGATATCCGCTTGCGTGCGGAAAGCCGGGGCTTCCGTCCCAACATCCGAAATACCCGCGCCGAGGCGATGGAACGGATCGAGGAAATGAAAGCCGAGGCCGCAGTGGCCTAGAGAGACAACACCACGCTGCCTAGCTTTTCACCGGAAGCGACGCGGTCATGGGCGCGCGCGGCATCCGGCAAGCCACCGCCGGACACGACCGCGTGGGACAAGGCGCCCTTTTCCAGCCATTCCGTCAGCTGCGCCTCGCCGCGGCGTCGGGTTTCGGCCTCCAGCAGGTAGATGATGAGCATCCTCAGCGTCACGTTCTTGAACATGAAGGGATAGAACTGCAGCGTTGGCGCCATGTCGCTGGCCGAGGCATAGCTGGCGATGGTGCCGCCGGGCTTGATCAGGGCCAGGTTCGCCGCCTGATTGGCGCCGAAATCCACATCGACGATGCGATCCACGCCCTGCCCGCCGGTCAGGTCCATCACCGCTTCGGTCACGTCCGTGTCACGGTAATTGACCCACTCCTGCGCCCCTGAATGTGCGGCCTTCATGGCACTCGAAACGGTGGTGATGACCCGCGCACCTGACAGGGCCGCCATCTGGCAGGCATAACGCCCCACCGTCCCGGCCCCGCCCGTGACCAGCACGGTCTGGTCCGCGATCGGACCGTCGGCGTGCAGCGCATACCAGGCGGTCATGGCGGGAATTCCCAGACAAGCGCCCTCCTCGAACCCGGTGCTATCGGGCAGGCGCACGGCCTGTTCGGACGGCACCGCGATCAGCTCGGCACAGGTGCCCTGCGCCCTCTGCCATTGGCCGTTCCAGATCCAGACCCGCTCGCCGATCTCGCGCGGCACGCCCTTGCCAACGGCCACGATCTCACCGGCACCGTCGGAATGCGGCACAACACGGGGAAACGGCATCTCGGCCCCCGGCCGCGCGCCGGCGCGCAGTTTGACGTCGGACGGGTTCACACCACTGGCGCGGACCCGCACCAAGACCTCGCCCGGCCCCGGTTTGGGGTCGGGCATGTCGCCTAGGATCAGAACCTCGGCCGCCGGTCCGAACCGTTCAAACCAAACCGCTTTCATGTCGTGCCTCCCAACGGGTAACGCGCCAATTCCTCGTAGATCGGACCTTCGGGCGTCAACGTGGAAGAGTAAAGCCCAAGCACCTCGGCCGAGACAGGCGGCAAGCGCATCCCCGCATGCGCAGCCAGTGCGGCGTCCAGCTTGCGCCGGTCCACCGGGTCGATCCGTTGCCGGAATCGCGCCAGCGTCACATGCGGCCGGAACCGGTCGCGCGGCAAGTCCAGACCGGCCGCGCGCGCGCTCGACCGGACTTTGCCATGCAATGCTTTCAACCCACCCGTCTTGGCAAATTCGGCCGCGATCAGGCGTGGTACACGGCCGCCGAAGGTGACCAGGCCCGTCACGGTCAACTCATCCCCGGGAAGGGCAAGACCCGACAGGTTCAGGTGCAATTCGTCAAGGAGTGCGGCATCGACTTCCCCAAGGAAGGACACGGTCAGATGCAGGTTGTCCTCGGAAACAAGGCGTCCCGGCAGCACTTCCTGCACATGCACAAGCGCCGCCCGCATCTCATCGGGCAGCGCTATGGCCAGAAAACATCGCAAGGGATCAGGCCAGCCAGCGCTTGCGCCGACGATAGGAGCGCACGTCGCGGAAACTGCGCCGGCCCTCTTCGGAAACTCCCAGGTAGAATTCCTTGACGTCGGGGTTTTCCAGCAGGTCCTTGGCAGGCCCGTCCATCACCACGCGCCCGTTCTCAAGGATATAGCCCTTGTGGGCGAAGCGCAGGGCGACATTGGTGTTCTGCTCTGCCAGCAGGAAGGTCACGCCCTGTTCCTCGTTCAGCCGCTTCACGATCCCGAAGATCTGTTCCACCAGCTGCGGCGCAAGACCCATGCTGGGTTCATCCAGCAGGATCGTCTCGGGGCGGCTCATCAGCGCCCGTCCGATTGCAACCATCTGCTGCTCCCCGCCAGAGGTATAGCCCGCCTGGCTGCCACGCCGCTCCTTGAGGCGGGGGAAATAGTCGTAGACCATCTCCAGATCGGCACTAACGGCGCCACGCCCATCGCCGCGGGTGTAAGCCCCGGTCAACAGGTTTTCCTCGACGGTCAGGTGTTCGAAGCAATGGCGCCCCTCCATCACCTGGATAACGCCACGCTTGACCACTTCCTCGGGGCCAAGATCCTGGATGCGTTCGCCGTTATACCGGATATTACCCTTGGTCACCTCACCACGCTCGGAATGCAGAAGGTTCGACACCGCCTTGAGCGTCGTGGTCTTGCCCGCGCCATTGCCGCCCAGAAGCGCCGTGATACCGCCCTTGGGCACGCTCAGAGACACGCCCTTGAGCACGAGGATCACGTGATTGTAGATCACCTCGATATTGTTGACCTCCAGGACCGTGTCGGTCTCGGTCGTGGCATCCAGCATGACTCAACGCTCCATTAAGGTTGATAGCTCTCGGTTCGCCCCAATCAGTCCAGGGCAGAGGCCCGGGGGGCGGCAGGATGTGCCGCCCCCCGGATCGGGTTACATCAGTTGCAGCCCGGCTCGACGCCGTTCTCGGCGGCATATGCCATACTGTCTTCCTCGACCAGCGGGTCGATGACGCTGCTGTCGCTCTCGATGTAGTCGGTCAGCGCCACGAACTGGCCAGCCTCGGCATCCCATTGCTGGATGATGCCCATGCCGGACCCGCCGTGATCGGCGCAGGTGACTTCAAAGGCCGGGCCGACACCAGGGGCGCCCCACTCCTCCATGGTCGCCTCGGTGACTTCCAGCGCTTCCATGCCGTCGCGCATCATGGCCGGGGTGATAGCCGACACGCCGTGGATCTCCTGGGCGGTCTCGATCGCCTCGGCGGCCAGCATGGCGGCATACATGCCACGGGTATAGAGAACCGATCCCACGTTGGACCCGTCACCGGCGGCCATTCCCGCATCGACCACGTGTTCGCGGATGTCGTCGAAGACCGGCAGGTCGGGGTTGATGCGGTTCATGTTCAGCGACTTGTAGCCGTCCGCCGCGGCCCCGGCGGGGGTCACGTCATGTTCTGCCCCAGCCCACCAATTGCCGATGAAGTTCTCCATCGGGAAGCCGATATTGGCAGCCTCCTGTACGGCGACCTGGTTCATCACGCCCCAGCCCCACATGACAACATAGTCGGGGCGTTCGCGGCGGATCTGAAGCCATTGCGACTTCTGCTCCTGGCCGGGATGGTCCACGGCCAGCTGGCTGAGGTCGTAGCCATGGATCTCCGACAAGGCCTCCAACGTACGGATCGGCTCCTTGCCATAGGCGGAGTTGTGATACAGCAACGCGATGGACT
This sequence comes from Salibaculum griseiflavum, assembly GCF_003129565.1. Lineage (GTDB taxonomy): Bacteria > Pseudomonadota > Alphaproteobacteria > Rhodobacterales > Rhodobacteraceae > Salibaculum > Salibaculum griseiflavum. Next base: position 71,729 of record NZ_QETF01000015.1, on the reverse strand, counting down.
TGCCCTCAAGGCTGCCGCCGTTCTCTTCCAGCAGATAGTTCACGATCACACTGGCCCCGTCCCAGTAGTTGGCCGGGTAGTTGAACACGTTGCGGAACACCGCGCCATTGGCGGCCGAGGTGCGGCCATAGCCCATGGTATGAAGCGGGATGCCGTCGGCCTCGGTCTTGGGGATCAGCTGATAGGTGATGCCCGTGGACAGCGGCTGATAGACCAGGGCGCCCTCGCCCTTGGTGGACTCGTAGCATTCTACGCCTTTTTCGGTGTTGTAGCCGGTTTCGCATTCGATCAGGCGGATCGGCTCGCCGCCGATGCCCCCGTCACGTTCATTGAGCAGCGTGAAATAGTCCTGGTAGCCATCCGAGAACGGAATGCCGCCGGCGGCATAGGGGCCGGTCCGGTAGCTGAGGTCAGGGATGACCAGCTCGGCCAGGGCCGGGCCCGAGGCCACGGCGCCGGCAAGGGCCAGGGCTGCAAGTTTCGTCGATTTCATCGGTTTCTCCTCCCGTTTGTTGGTCCGATGTTGGGTGCCGGGGTTCGCCCCGGTCGCTTGGTTCGGCCCGCCCCTAGTAGGGGAAGGGCCATAGTCTGAGTTTCTCCTTGGCCACGCGCCACAGTTGGGCCAGCCCATGCGGTTCAGCCACAAGGAACAGGATGATCAGCCCCCCCACGATCACCAGCTGGAAATGCGCAACGATATCGGTGGGGAACCCGAACAGGTCGACCCCGATGACCTTGAGCACGACCGGCAGCAACACCATGAAAGCGGCCCCCGCGAAACTGCCGAAGATGCTGCCCAGCCCGCCGATGATGATCATGAAGAGCACAAGGAAAGATTTCTGGATGCCGAAGGCTTCGCCGACCTCGACCGCGCCAAGGTAGACGGCGAAGAACAGCGCCCCGGCGATGCCGATGAAAAAGGACGACCAGCCGAAGGCGGTCAGCTTGGCCTTGAGTGGGTTCACCCCGATGATCTCGGCCGCGATGTCCATGTCGCGAATGCTCATCCAGGTGCGTCCCAGCGTGCCGCGTGTCAGGTTGCGGGCGATCACGGCGCAGACGGTCAGGAAGACCAGACAAATCATGTATTTCGCCACCGCCGTGGTTTCCGCACCGGTCACCTGGTAGCCAAGAACGAAACGGTCGGGCGCGGTGATCTGCCCCGAGGCCGAGTAGTTGTAGAACCAGCTGACCTTGTTGAAGAGCCATACGAGGAAGAACTGCGCCGCCAGCGTCGCCACGGCCAGATAGAACCCCTTGATGCGCAGCGACGGCAGGCCGAAGGCCATGCCGACCAACGCCGTGATCCCGCCTGCCAGCACCACATGGATAGCGATGGATACATCCGGAAAAGCGGTCATCAACTTGTAGCAGGCATAGGCCCCAACGGCCATGAACCCGCCGGTGCCAAGGCTGACCTGCCCGCAATAGCCGGTCAGGATGTTCAGCCCGATGGCAGCGATGGAATAGATCAGAAAGGGCACCAGGATGGAACTGGCCCAGTAATCATTGATCAGGAAAGGGATGACCCCGAAGGCGATGGCCAGCACGGCATAGTAGCGATACCGGTCGAACTTGATCGGAAAGGTCTGGCTGTCGTCCTGGTAGGACGTCTTGAAATCGCCTGCCTCACGATAGAGCATCGGTTTCCTCCTCGGGGTCGGTGTTCTTGGGCAGCTTGCGCTGGTGTCGGGGGGCGTAACCGATTTCCTCGGCATGGCGGACCAGCCAGAAATAGGCCAGCGCACCGACAGCGGCGCCGGCGAAGGCCAGGATGGTCGCGATGACCATGCGCGCGGAATTCTCGGGGTCGCTCGACAGCGCCAGATAGCCGAAGGCCCAGAAGCCCGACCAGGCGATGACGTTCAGAATGGCGATCAGCTTGGCCATGCCGCTACACCCTCTCAATTATCTTTTCGCCGAACAGACCCTGCGGCCTGAAGACGAGGAAGATCAGTGCCAGCACATAGGCAAACCAGTTTTCCGTGGCGCCGCCCAGGTAGGGCGCGCCGATCAGGAATTCGAACAGCTTCTCGCCGACCCCGATGATCAACCCGCCGACGATGGCACCGGGGATCGAGGTGAATCCGCCCAGCATCAAGACCGGCAATGCCTTGAGCGCGATCAGAGACAGCGAAAACTGCACCCCAGATTTCGCCCCCCACATGATGCCCGCGACCAGCGCGACGAACCCCGCCAGCGACCAGACCAGCACCCAGATGAAGTTCAGGCTGATACCAACCGAGAGCGCCGCCTGGTGATCGTCGGCCACGGCCCGCATGGCGCGGCCCTGCTTGGTATACTGGCTGAACAGCACCAGTGCGATGACCAACAGCGCCGCCACCAGCGTGGCGACCATGTCCAGCTTGTCGATGAAGAAGCCATAGAAATCCTCACCGCCCAGGAACGCGGTGTTTTCCTCCAGCCAGAAGGATGCCCCCTGCGGCAACCCGACATCCAGCGTCTTGATATCGGACCCCCACATGAGGTCACCCACGCCTTCCAGAAAATAGGCCAGGCCGATCGTGGCCATGAACAGGATGATGGGTTCCTGCCCAACGAGGTGACGGAAAACGAAGTTGTGCACGCACCAGGCCAGCAGCACCATGACCGCCGCGGTCAGCAGGATCGCGAGGACGGCAGGCACATGCCAGCCGAAATGATGTATCTCGGTGCCGAAGATGGCATTGATCAGGTGGGCGAATGGCACCTGCCCCTCCATGATCCCGACAAGCGTCAGCGCCGCGAAAAGCGCCAGAACGCCCTGCGCATAGTTGAAGATGCCCGAGGCCTTGAAGATCAGCACGAAGCCCAGCGCCACCAGGGCATAGAGAACCCCGGCCATCAGCCCGTTCAGGACGACCTCGACGCCGTAAAGGAATTCAGTTGGCATGTCCGTCCCCCCTAGTCATGGCTCACCCCCAGATAGGCGTCGATGACTTCCTGGTTGTTGCGCACCTCGTCGGGCGTGCCGTCCCCGATCTTCTTGCCGTAATCCATGACGACCACGCGGTCGGACAGGTCCATGACAACGCCCATATCGTGTTCGATCAGCGCGATGGTGGTGCCGAATTCATCGTTCACATCGAGGATGAAGCGACTCATGTCCTCCTTCTCCTCGACGTTCATGCCTGCCATCGGCTCGTCCAGCAGCAGCAGCGACGGCTCGGCGGAGAGCGCACGGGCCAGTTCGACCCGCTTTTTCAGACCATAGGGCAGCCGGCCCACTGGCGTCTTGCGGATCGCCTGGATTTCGAGGAAGTCGATGACCTTTTCCACCGCTTCGCGGTTTTCCGTTTCCTCGCGTTCCGCCGCGCCCTTCCAGATCGCCTGCTTCCACATCCCGGCCTTCATGTGGTTCAGCCGACCTGTCATGATGTTGTCGAGCACGCTCATCCCGTCGAACAGCGCGATGTTCTGGAACGTCCGGGCGATACCAAGGCGCGCCACCTGGTAGGGCCGCATAGGCGGGCGCTTTTCGCCCTTGTAGAACACCTCGCCTTCCTGCGGGTTGTAGAACCCGCTGATGACGTTGAGCATCGAGGATTTTCCCGCCCCGTTGGGACCAATGATGGCGCGGACCTCGCCTTCGCGGATGTCGAAGGAAATATCCTTGATCGCCACCACCCCGCCGAAGCGCAGGGTGATGTTCTTCATCTCCATGAGGACCCCGCCGATCTGGCGGCCATCCTCGGTCACGTAGGGATCGACTGTGTCTTTCATTCCGCGGCCACCTTTCCGCTCGACACCGGCACGACCTCAGCGTCCATCAGCTTCAGCGTGGCCTTGATCGACCCTTTGCGGCCGTCCTCATAGGTCACTTCGGTTTCGGTGTAGATCTCGTCCTTGCCCGCATAGAGCGCCTCGACCAGGTCGTCGAATTTCTCGGCGATCACGGCGCGGCGCACCTTGCGGGTGCGGGTCATTTCGCCATCATCCGCGTCCAGCTCCTTGTGCAGCACAAGGAACCGGTGCACCTGGCAACCGGACAGCATGTCGTCCTGCGCGACGCTGGCATTGACCTCGTTCAAATGGGCGTTGATCGTCTCCAGCACCTGCGGATGCTGGGACAATTCCTGGTAGCTGGCATAGGCGATGTTGTTGCGTTCGGCCCAGTTACCCACCGCCGTCAGGTCGATATTGATGAAGGCGACGCAGCGATCCTTGCCTGCTCCGAAGACTACGGCTTCCAGGATGTTGGGATAGAACTTGAGCTTGTTTTCCACGTATTTCGGGGCGAACAGGCTGCCATCGGCCATCTTGCCCACGTCCTTGGCACGGTCGATGATGCGCAGGTGGCCCGTGTCCTCTTCGATGAAGCCCGCATCGCCGGTAGCGACCCAACCTTCCGGATCCTTGGTTCCGGCCGTGCTCTCGGCATTCTTGTAATATTCAACGAATGTACCAGGGCTGCGGTAATAGACCTCGCCGGAATCGTCGATCTTGAGCTCCACGCCAGGGCTGGGCACCCCGACCGTGTCGTTGCGCACCTCGCCATCGGGTTGCTGCGTGATGAAGACGCTGGCCTCCGTCTGACCGTAAAGCTGTTTCAGGTTGATCCCGAGCCCGCGGTAGAAATCGAAGATTTCAGGCCCGATCGCCTCGCCAGCGGTATAGCCCACGCGGATGCGGCTTAGACCCAGCGTGTTCTTGAGCGGGCCGTAGACAAAGAGATTGCCCAGCCAGTAGCTGAACCGCTCGCCCGCGCTGACCGCCTCGCCATCGAGGATCTTCGGCCCGACATCCCGCGCCACCCTCATATAGCGATCGAACAGCCACTTCTTGATCCGGCCGGCGTCCTCCATGCGGATCATCACGTTGGTCAGCTGGCTTTCGAATACGCGGGGCGGGGCAAAGAAATAGGTCGGCCCGATCTCGCGCAAGTCGGTCATCATCGTGTCGGCGCTTTCGGGGCAATTCACGCAGAAGCCCGTCCACATCGCCTGACCGATGGAAAAGATGAAATCCCCGACCCAGGCCATCGGAAGATAGGCCAGCACCTCGTCACCCGCGCGCAGGTGATCGAACTCTGCGGAATTCTTCGAGGTCTCGATGATGTTGCGGTTGGACAGGACCACGCCCTTGGGCCGCCCGGTCGTGCCGCTTGTATAGAGCATGACGCAGGTGCTGTCATAGGTGACCTTTGCCCGGCGCCCGGCGATGATCGGCTCTAGGCGATGATGCCCGGCGCGGCCTTCGGCCTGGACATCCTCCAATGCGTTCATGTGGGTGTGGTCGTATTTCCGCAGGCCCCGTTTGTCGACATAGACGATCTGGTCGATGCCACTGACGGTTTCCTGAACCTCGATCACCTTGTCGACTTGTTCCTGGTCGCCGCAGACCACGAATCGCGCGCCGCAATGTTCCAGCACATAGGCCATCTCTTCGGCTACGGCGTCCTGGTAGAGCGGCACCGGAATCGCACCGCAAAGCTGGGCGGCCACCATCGACCAATAGAGCGCCGGTCGATTGCGTCCGATGATGGCGACGCTGTCTCCCTCCTCCAGGCCCAGCGCTACCAGCCCCATGGCCAAGGCATTGATTTCCTCGGCGGCCTCGGCCCAGGTCCAGCTTTGCCAGATCCCGAACTCCTTCTCGCGATAAGCCGCCTTGCCCCCGTGAAGCGCAACATTGCGATCCAACAGGTCCGGTATGCTGACCGGCTGTCGTGCGGATGCGTCCGACAACGGATGTCCTCCGATTTTCCTCCCATGACGGGTTTCGACCCCGTGCGAAAGAATACTGCGTCGGGGTCAGGTCAGAGGTCAAACAATTTTTTTGAACAAGCGTTCATTTAATTCCCGGCCTGCCAACGTCCGCCGCGTTTAGGGGTGGGAAAACGCAAAGAACCGCCCGAACGGGCGGCCCTTTTTTCAATGATCCACTTTCGCTTCAGATGAACGGCGGGAAACCTTCGTTGAAGTAGAGCGGACGGAGGACCCGTTCATAGGTGTTCTGATCCTTCAGCGATCCTTCGCCCATGTCGAAGGTAATGCCGAACCCGAACCCGTTGATCGAATCGCTGCCGTCGGTCAGACGGTTGAGCTTGGCATAAGCCGCGATGCCGTCGGTGAACTCGTAGCTGCTTCCGATACCCAGGTTGACCAGATCTCCGTTGTCGAACGAGGTGATATCCGCCAGCACGTCGATCTGCGGCGTCACAGCGTAGGAGAAGTTGATATCCAGCTGGCTGAAGTTGTCGTTGCTGACACCGAAGTAGCGGCCATCGACATCGAACATCTCACCGGAATGCTGGAACTGGAGCAAGTAGAGCGTTTCATCGGCACCATCTTCGAGCGAGCGGAACAGGCTCAGAGCAGCCTCCGAACCGGGGTTGAATTCATAGCCGCCCGTCACACCGAAATAGCGTCCGCTGAAAAAGTCGCCATCGCCCAAGGCCACCCGGCCGTAGAACGGGCCAGACATATCGGTGCCGTCGAAGGTCATGAACAATTCGTTCGAAGTTGCATCCGACCCATCGAAGTCCAGCCGGGTGAAGCTGGCCCCGAACGCGATATTCGGCGTGATCGCATAGGCGCCGCTCAGCGAGGCACCGGACAGCGTACCGGCACCGCCCATACCTCCGAAGTCCAGACGGGAAATGTCGAGCGCACCGCTCACCATGAAATCACCGAATTCGGCGCCGCCCTCGAACCCGAAGAAGCCGTTGGTAATCGTCGTTCCGTTTTCCGAGAACTGCGTATAGCCGAGTGTACCGTTGTAATACGTCTAGTCCTGTGCTGCCGCCATGCTGGCCGCTCCGGCCAACGCGGTGCTCAGAAGAAGTCTGCCAATCATTGTGTCACTCCCCAATAATGCCGCCGGGCCAGACGTGGCCAGCGCAAGTCACGCATCCTTATATCACGTCGCATGCCAAGGGTGATAGTCTGGAAAATGGGACTGTTGCATTGGGGGCACGGCTCTTTTGTCGCGGGCGACGGACACAGAGACCGCCTGTTTCGGTTGATCTTTGCCGCCCGACCGGCAAGGTCGGGACAGTCACTTCAGGAGGGGCCATGCATATCTGGATGCGCGCGGAAACGCGCCCGAATGAACGGCGCACGGCGCTATTGCCCGATGGCGCAGCGCAATTGCTGGCCCAAGGCCATAAGGTCACGGTCGAAGACAGCAAGACCCGCGTGGTTCCAGCCTCGGAATACATGGCCGTCGGGTGTCGGATCGCGCCAGAGGGATCCTGGCGCGACGCGCCGCCCGAAGCGATTATCCTGGGCCTGAAGGAATTGCCCGAGGACGGAACGCCCCTGCGCCATCGTCACATAATGTTCGGGCACGCTTTCAAGGGCCAACCGGCGGGTCAGGTGCTGCTGGACCGGTTTCGCGCAGGCGGCGGGACCCTTCTCGACCTTGAATATCTGGTGGACGAAACCGGCCGGCGAGTCGCAGCATTCGGCTATTGGGCCGGTTATGCCGGGGCCGCCCTGACTTTGCGGGCGCTGGCCGGGCACACCGGCCCTGTCGATGTCTACACCTCGGCCAAGGCCATGGCCCAGGATGTGCGCGGCGCGCTGGGCGGCGCGTCACCGTCTGCCCTGATCATCGGGGCGCTGGGCCGTGTTGGCACCGGCGCGGCGGCCCTATGCGATGCGGTTGGCGTCACGGTCACCAAATGGGACATGCCCGAAACGGCCCATGGCGGCCCCTTTCCCGAGGTTCTGACCCATGAGGTGTTCCTGAACTGCATCCTGGCCGCCCCCGGTGTGCCGGTGTTCGTTCCCCGTGACGCGGGGCACAGGAACCGCGCCTTGCGGGTGATCGGCGATATCGCCTGCGACCCGGACAGCGATTTCAACCCTGTTCCGGTGTATGATCGGGTGACCACCTGGGCGGCGCCGACCCTTCGCGTCCATGACGATCCACCGCTCGATGTCATGGCGATCGATAACCTGCCATCGCTGCTGCCACGAGAATCGTCCGAGGACTTCGCGGCACAGCTTCTTCCACACCTGCTGACACTGGATCGGCCTGACTCGGGCGTCTGGGGCCGCGCGGCAGCGACGTTTCGATCTTACGGCGGCTAATACAACTCGTTCTCTTCCGCGCTGGCAGAAATACCCAGCGCATCTAGGCCGTTTTCAAGATGATCTGCCAAGTGGGGCGACCCCTTGAGGTAGGTTTCGGTCGGCGTGCTGGCCTCTGCCGTGGCATATTCCACGGCCTCGGCCAGTTCCTCGGGCTCGTAAGACCCCCGCCCGATCCACATGATCGCGACGAGGCTGGCCTTTTCCTCTTCGGTTAGGCCGCGGACGAACGCATCGAATTCCGCCTCCGCGCGGTCCATTTCGCGCGCCAGGATGATGACCTCGGCGACCTTGTCGGTGGTGATGTTCAGCATGGCATCCTCTCGCAGCAGCTACCTGTTCACCCGGCTACCCTGCCCCCGAGCATGGCACGACACCTTGATGCAGGACAAGGTCAGCGCCCGAACAGGCGATAATAGGCCCAATCCGGCAGGAATTGCGAAAGGCGGAACAGCCAGGAAAAGACCGTCGGGAAACTGCGTTTGAAATTGTCGGTCTGCATATGCTCGAACATCTCCTGACCGGCCGCCTCGGGTTCCATGAGGAAAGGCATGTGAAAGTCGTTCTTGTCGGTCAGGCGGGTGCGGATGAAGCCCGGATTGACCACCTGCACATCCACCCCGGTCCTGCGCAGGTCGGCATACATACATTCAGCCAGAGACATCGTGCCCGCCTTCGACGCGGTATAGCCAATGGAGCCGGGCAGCCCACGGAACCCGGTCAGCGACGAGGTTATGACGATGTGCCCGGCATCCCGCGTGACCATCTGCGGCACGACCTGCCCCAGCACCCGGACGAACCCGGTGAAATTCACATTGGCCATGGTCGTGGCCCGGTCGGCCTCCCAGTCCTGAGCGCCAAACGGCCAGTAGACCCCGGCCAGCAGCACCAGCCCGTCAACCTCGCCTACGGCCGCTGCGGCCTCTTTCACGCTGGCATCGTCGCCGATGTCCACGGTCTGAACATAGCATTTGCCCGGCAAGTCCAGCGCTAGCGCCTCCAACCCCTCGCGCGACCGGGCCGAGAGGATCAATTCGGCCCCGGCACGACTTAGGTGATGGGCCAGGGCACGGCCCAGCCCCTCGCTTGCACCGACCAGCCAATAGCGTTTACCTGCGAACTCTCTCACTTGGTCACTCCTTTCAGGGCGATATCACTCGCCCGGTGTCATTCCGGCATCGCCCCGTGAAGGGCGCATGGTGGCGACCAGTTCAGCCACCTTGATTCCGAACTTGCGGAATTGGCTGCGGTTGATGATGGTCCCGTTGGGCATCAGGTACATCCAGTCCACGGTGTCCAACTCATGTCCACCCGCATCCTCGGTCAGCTTGATCCGATATTTCAGACGAACGGCCGATCCGTTTTGAATGCCCTCGCCGGTGCCGATCACGTCGGGCGCGGTCGCCTGGATCCGGCCGTCATTCCCAAGGCGCAGGGACCATTGGCGTTCCTGCCGTGTGCCGCTGTCATAGTCGAAAACCTCCCGCAGGGTGCCGACATTGCCATCCCAGCTGCCCTCGAAACGGGCCACGAAGCGCGAGGCGACACGTCCGGTCGGGCCATATATTACCCCCTCGCAATCCATCGGCCCGTTCAGCACGGTCTGGATGTTGAACACCGGGCCGTCCGGGTAATCGTTGGGGCTCTGCGCGGTGAAGCTGGCAAAACGGGACTTGAGGATCAGAAGGACGATGACCACGGCCATACCGATCACGATGTAGGAAAACGTCATTGGGTTTCCTCCAGTTGCGTGGCGGCCAGAAGCGCAATCGCCACGAGTTTCAAAAGGGACGGCACGAGGGCGTAAAGCACCGTCAGCATGACGAGGGCGGACTCGGGTTGGTCCGCGACACCGGCCCGAAAGCCGGTCCATTCCAGCAGCGGAAGCAACACCGCGGCGGCCAGGGCGAGGGTGAATTTGCTGACCAGCGACCAAAGGCCGAACCCCTGCCCCGCATTGGGCGCGATGGTGGCCATGCGCCGCGCGAACATGGCCGGCAGCAGCGTCAGGTCGGCGCCGATGGTGGCGCCCGATGCGATGCAAATGATGGCGAAGGGCAACGTGTCCCCTGCCCCGAGCATCAGCGTGAACCCGAACGAGACAACCGCCAGCACCATGGCCGCCAGGAGAACGGGCCTGGCCCCGAACCGGCGCGCCAGAGCGCCCCAGATGGGGGCGGAGGCAGCCGCTGCCAGGAAGAACAGCACAAGCAGCGGACCTTCCCAGCCCGGCGCCGCCAGGCGGCTTTCGACGAAGAACAGGAACAGGGTCGAGGACACCGCCAGCGGCGCGGCATTGACCAGCGCAAGGATAAGCAGGCGCCGCGCCAGGTGATCTTGCAGGATCGTGCCGATCCGGGCCGGCGGCGCGGCATGGCCCCGAGCCGACCATTCGGGCAACATGGCCAGCGCCGCAAGCAGGGCTACCGCGGCGAAACCCCAGGCAAAGACCGAAAAGGGCGCCAGAACGACCCCGGCCAGCAGGGTCGGGGCAACCGCGGCCAAGCAAACGCCCAGCAGCGCGCCGGTCTCACGCCAGGCCGCAAGATGCACATGGCCACCGCTCAGCGCCGCCGCCTTGGCCACGCCCTGCGCATAGAAGATGATGGTCAGGAAACTGAACGCCGTGAACAGCCCGGTGATCGTCAGACCGAACCACCAGACCGGCGCGATGGGGGGCACCATCGCGAAAAGCCCCAGCATGGACACCGCCAGAAGCGCCGCACCCACCGTGGCTGCAACAGGGCGCAAACGGCGTAACCGTTCGCCGACCCATCCCAGCACCGGATCTTGCACCACGTCCAGGAGCCGCAACCCGAACAGCACGGCCCCAAGCAGCGCGAGGCTCACACCGTAATTGTCGGCATAGAATTTGGGCGCGTAGATGTAGATCGGCAGCCCCGCACCCGAAAGCACGGCGGCAAAGCCCGCGTAGGCGGGCAGGCGCTGGGACAGCGCGGTCATCGGCTGACCTCGTCCGCCGGCGGCTCGGGGCGGACGCGATAGGCCACGCCCTTCCACCACAATTTGAGGGCCTGCCAATGGATCAGCGCCAGTACCCGGCGCGACCCCAATGGCCGCCGCACCAGCGCACGCAGGATCGTGCCCGTGGTCAAGGGTTTGCGCGGTCCTGCCAACGTGGCCACCAGCCCGTTCTCTCCCTCGGTGAAGTCGATCCGGATGGCGATCCGGTCCTCCAGGACCTTGAAGTTGAAGCGATAGCCGCCGCCGATGTCCTGGAACGGCGAGACGTGAAAGATCTTGCGTGCGCTCAGGGTGTCTTCTGGTCGGATCTCTCGCTGGTCATCATGATGACAAAGATAGGAATGACGGTCCCCGAACGTGTTGGTCACCTCGGCGATCGCGCAGGTCAGCGCGCCCTGCCCGTCGCGGCACAGCCAGAAACTCACCGGATTGAAGACATGGCCCAGCACCCTTGGTTGCGCCAGCAATTCGATCCTGGCCGGTTGGTCCAGCCCGTGTTCGCGCAGCACGTCCCGCACCCATGCCGCACCGCGGCCCTGGTGCGGCGGACCGCCATGGTCGCGATCCAGCACGGACATCACCCCACGCCCGTTGCGCGCGAACAGCGCGGGATGCGCCGGGTCGGCGTCCTCTGCATCGACCAGCACATAATCGATGGAATAGGTGAAGGCGTTCTTCACCTCTCCCTTGCGACCATGCCAGGTCTCGCCGGATATGTGGTCGACGCGGGTCACTCGGCCGCCAGGCGAGCCGTGGACTTGGCCCGGATGCGCTGAACAACATCCATGGCTGAAGACAAGCCGTCCTCGTGGAACCCGTCTTTCATCCACGCACCGCAGAACCAGGTGTGATTTTCGCCGTTGATCCGGGCGCAGGTCCGCTGCGCCTCCAGTGCGGCGAGGTCATAGACCGGGTGATGCAGCGTCACCTCGTCCCAGATCAGGTCCTCGCGGATCGGGCGGGTCGAGTTGAGCGTGACGAACAGCGGCTCTTCCAACCAGCTTTGAAGGGAGTTCATCCAATAGGTCAGGTCGATCTTTTCCGTCCGTTTGTCTGGGGCCTCGGTGTAGTTCCAGGAAGCCCAGACCGCCCGGCGCTTGGGCATGACAGCCTCATCGGAATGCAGAACCACCTTGTTGGGTTGGTAGCGGAAATTGCCAACCGAGTTACGCTCGTCCTCGGTCGGGTCCGACAGCATGCGGAAGGTCTGGTCGGAATGGCTGGCGAACACCACCTCGTCGAAGGCCTCCCAGTCCGCGCCTTCGACCTTGATCTCGACGCCCCCGGCGGTGCGGCGCACCGCATCCACGGGACAGCCCAGCCGCATCGCAACCCCGCGCTGCGCCATGGAATGGCCAAGACGGCTGACATATTCCTGACTGCCCCCTTTGACCGTGTACCACTGGTGCTGGCCATAGACACCAAGCAGCGCGTGGTTCTTGAAGAAGGTCATCATCGCATGAGCCGGGAAATCAAGGATCTTTTCCTTCGGCGTGGACCAGATCGCGCCCGACAGCGGCAGGATATAGTAATCCCGGAACCAGGCCCCGGCGCCCAGCTTGTCCAGCAGGCCGCCGACAGTCAGGTTCGGATCGCTCGACAGGTCCAGCCCCCGCGCATTGAACCGCATCACATCGCGGCACATGCGCAGGAAGGCCGGGCGAATGGCATTGCTTGGCTGCGCGAACAATGCCTGAAGCGATTTCAGTCCGTATTCAAACCGGCCACCGTTCACGGACGCGCCGAAGCTCATGTCGGACTTGATGACCGGCACGTCCAGTTCGTCGAAGAGCGCCGCGAGATGCGGATAATTTGCATAGTTGAACACGATGAACCCGGTATCGACTGGTTGATCACCACGCGGACCGGCCATTCGAGTGCGGGCATGACCTCCGAGGCGGGGCTCGGCCTCGTACAAGACGACCTGGTTGTCCCGGGACAGTTCATGCGCAGCCCCCATGCCAGAGATTCCGGCGCCGATGACGGCAATTTTCTTGGGGCCGCTGGGGCCTGCTTCGAATGGCATCTTTGTTTGGTCCTTTTTTCTTTGTGTTCTTGTTACGCGGGTGCGCCGCACGCGGATGAATAACGCGGTGAAATTCTTTTTGATCCATATCGGGCGGACCGGCGTAGAGATTACATGTTGACCGAAGCAATCCCCCTTGCGAATGCGGATGCAGATCGGCGCGTGGCACAGTATGCTGGCGCCAAAGCACCACTTTCGAACGGGGCAAAGGCCAAGGTGACACAGTCAGGACCGAAAGACCGCATGGCATGGGTATCCCATGTCGAGGCGATACGGGACCGGAAAGATCAGGCCGCGTTTGCGGAACTTTTCGGATACTTCGCCCCGCGCGTGAAAGCGTTCCTGATGAAATCGGGGGCAAGCCCGGATCTTGCCGAGGAATGCACACAGGAGGTCATGGCCACACTCTGGCGAAAGGCGCATATGTTCGATCCGGCGAAGGCCAGCGTATCCACGTGGATCTTCACCGTGGCACGGAATCGCAAGATCGACATCCTGCGGAAGGAACGCAGGCCCGAACCGGAAGATCTGCCCTGGGGGCCCGAAGCCGAGCCCGAGCAGGAAGAGGTCATGACGCTCCAGCAGGAGTCGAAGAAACTGGGTAAGGCCATTGCGGACCTGCCCGACAAACAGAAGGATCTGATCCTCAAGGCTTATTACGGCGAGCTGTCACACAGCGAAATCGCCGAACAGACGGGCCTGCCATTGGGGACGATAAAATCGAGGATAAGGTTGGCGCTGGACCGCTTGCGCCGACAGATGAAGTAGGTTTTTGACTATGCCGCAAGAAATCAAGCACCACCTGACCGACGCCCTGCTCATGGGCTATTCCGCGGGCACCTTGCCCGAGGCGTTCAACCTCGTGGTCGCATCGCATGTGTCGCTTTGCGACGAATGCCGGGCCCGACTGGCCGAGTTCGACGCAGTGGGCGGAGAAATCGTCGCCATGAGCGAGACCGCCGAGATGAGCGCCGACAGTCTGGCCCTGACGCTGGCTGCCATTTCCGACGCTCCTGCCGAGGAAGAACAGGCGGCCGCGCCCGAAATCACCGGGACAGCCGTTTTGCCCCGCCCGATCCGCGAATACGTGGGCGGCGATGTCGAGGCCGTTAAATGGCGCAAGATCGGCGGCGGCGTGCGGCAGGCGATCCTGCGCACCTCGAAGAACGCGACAGCACGGCTGCTCTATATCCCCGCCGGATGCGCGGTGCCCGATCATGGCCATGCGGGCACGGAACTGACCCTTGTGCTACAGGGCGCGTTCCGCGATGAAACCGACCGTTTCGGTGCCGGTGACGTTGAGGTCGCGAACGAGGACCTGGATCATCAGCCCGTGGCGGAGGACGGCGAGGATTGCATCTGCCTGGCCGCGACGGATGCGCCGCTCAAGTTCAACGCCATGATCCCGAAGCTGGCACAGCCCTTCCTGCGGATCTGAACCTAGCCTTTCGGCGGGGCGAGCGGCACGACGGGCCTGTCCCCCGCCTCTGGCGCGAGTTCCTCGAAATCGAAATTGTCGAGCCTGCGGGCGCGCTTGCCCGCCTTGTCGGCGCTGATCTTGATTTCCTCGATATCTTTCGAGGCCTGCTGGAAATGTCGGTCAAGGTTGCCGACGCGCGTGCCCAGCCGGTCCACGTCGGCATAGAGCATCCCCAGCTCCTTTCGGATCGCACCCGCCTGTTCCTGCATCCGCGCGTCCTTGAGGATCGCGCGCATGGTGTTCAGGGTGGCCATGCAGGTGGTCGGCGACACGATCCAGACCCGGGCCGCGAACCCGTCGCGCACCACATCCGGGAAATTCGCGTGCAATTCCGCGTAGACGGCTTCGGACGGCAGGAACATCAGCGCCCCGTCGGCGGTTTCGCCGTCGATGATGTAGCGTTCCGAGATGTCCTTGATGTGCTTCTTCACCGCCGCACGCAGGGCCTTGCCCGCCTCGTTCGCCTCCCAATCGGTGCTGGCACGGCGCAGGGCCTCGTAGGCTTCCAACGGGAACTTGCTGTCGATGGCGATCGGGCCGGGCGGGTTCGGCAGGTGGATCAGGCAATCGGCCCGCCTCCCGTTCGAAAGCGTCGCCTGAAGGTCATAGCTGTCCGAGGGCAGCGCCTTGCCCACGATATCGGTCAGCTGGATTTCCCCGAACGCCCCGCGCGTCTGCTTGTTGGACAGGATATCCTGCAGTGACAGCACGTCGCCCGACAGCTTGGTGATGTTCTCCTGCGCCTTGTCGATGGTCTGCAACCGCTGCTGCAATTCGCCGAGGGATTGCGCCGTGTTGCGGGCGGAGTTGGACAGGTTTTGATTCATCGCCTCGGTCACGGCGGCCAGGCGCTGTTCCATAAGGTGCAGGGTCTTCTGCTGTTGCACGGCCTGCGCCTCGGACACTGAGTTGAGCCCGCCGAAAAGCTGCTGCTGCCCGTCGGACAGCGATTGCACGCGCTGGTTCACGCCGCCCATCTGCATCGCCAGGTCGGCCGCCGTGCGCGCGGCCTGCCCGGTGCGCCGCACAGCCGCGATCAGCAGCCATAGCACCAGAAGCACGATGACGGCGCCCGCGATGGCCAGCATCACCGCCGGGTCGCTCAGGGCATAGCTGTTTTCCCCGATCTGGATCATGAGCGTCCGAACAGCCTCTCGATATCGGCCAGTTTCAGCTCCACATAGGTGGGCCGGCCATGGTTGCATTGGCCCGACAGGGGTGTGGCCTCCATCTCGCGCAACAGCGCGTTCATCTCTTCGGCCTGCATCCGGCGGCCGGACCGGATCGAGCCATGGCACGCCACACGCGACAGGATGGCTTCGACCCTGGATTGCACAAGATCGCTGCTCCCCTGGTCGGCCAACTCATCCAGAATGTCTTCGAGCAGCGCCTTGCAATTGACCTCCCCCAGGAGCGCCGGGGTTTCGCGAACGGCAACCGCGCCGCCACCGAAGGGCTCCAGCGTCAGGCCGAACCGGGCGAAGGTCTCGGCATGATCGAGAAGCATCCGCGCGTCGCCCTCGGACATCTCGACGATTTCGGGAATCAACAGGGCCTGCGCGGCCACGCCGTTTTCGGCCATTTGGCGTTTCAGCTTTTCATAGACCAGCCGTTCATGGGCGGCGTGCTGATCGACGATGACCATGCCGGTCTCAGTCTGGGCGATGATGTAGTTTTCATGCACCTGCGCCCGCGCCGCGCCAAGGGGGCGGTCCTGCGGCTCCGCACCGGTCTCATCCTCGACGACTGGCTCGACCCGGGCGGAATAGTCCTGCGCCATGTCGGCGAAACCGGGGCTTTGAGCCGCGTAGCTCGCCGTGCGCGCAGCGGGGGACGGGCGATCCATCTGGTAGATGCGTGGTTCGGTTGGCTCTGGGCGGAACGCGCCCAGGGTCGCCCCCGCCACGGTCGAAGAGGACCGGTGCCCCGCCTCTGCCAGTGCATGCCGCAGGCCGGACACGATCAGCCCGCGCACCGTGCCGGGATCGCGGAACCGCACCTCGGATTTGGCCGGATGCACGTTCACGTCCACGCGGGTCGGATCGACCTCGATGAACAGGCAGGCCGCCGGGTGCCGGTCACGGCTGAGCGTATCCATGTAAGCCGCCCGCAGCGCCCCGATCAGAAGCTTGTCGCGCACCGGGCGCCCGTTGACGAACAGGAATTGCTGCACCGCCGAACCGCGCGAATAGGTCGGCAGGGCGGCATAACCGGTCAGGTGCACACCCTCGCGTTCCGCGTCTATCGGGATGGCGTTCTCGGTGAAGTCCTTGCCCAGGACACTGCGCAATCGTCCCGACAGCGCGTCGAACAGGTCACCGGTCTGGGCATCGGCGCGGAAGCTCACACGATCCTTTCCGGCCGAGACATCACGCAGGATGAATGTGACATAGGGCTCGGACATGGCCAGCCTTTTGACCACGTCGCTGATCGCTTGCATTTCGGCCCGGTCGGTCCGCAGGAATTTCAGCCGCGCGGGCGTGGCGAAGAACAGATCGCGCAGCTCGACCACCGTGCCGCCGGTCAGGGCCGCGGGGCGGACCTGCTGGGCGGCGCCCCCGGACACCGACAGTTCGGCCCCGGCATGACCCGCCGCGCGGCTGCGTATCGTCAGTCGCCCGACCGCCGCCAGCGAGGGCAGCGCCTCGCCGCGGAAACCGAAGGAATGGATATTCAGAAGGTCAGACCCGTCGATCTTCGAAGTGGCATGCCGTGCCAGCGCAAGCGGCAAATCGGCTTCGCTCATACCGACACCGTTATCTGTCACGCGGATCAGCGTCTTGCCACCATCGGCGATCTCGATCTCGATCCGGGTCGCTTGTGCATCGAGCGCGTTCTCGACCAGTTCCTTGACCGCCGAGGCGGGCCGCTCCACGACCTCACCCGCCGCGATCCGGTTGATCGCGGCCTCGTCCAACTGTCGGATCACCGGATGATCGTCGCTTATCTTGCGGTCAAAGGCGGCCATACCGCTAGGGATAGCATAGGCGGCGTCGATTCTGACAGGGGCAAATCACGCCACCGCCCGGTCGGATCAGTCCAGCCCTTCCGGTTGACCCACCACCACGAAATGCAGTCCCTCGGGGTTCAGCAATTCGCCCGCCACGCGGTTGATGTCATCCAGCGTCACTGCTTCGACATAGGCATTGCGGTTTTCCACGTAGTCCGGTGGCAACCCGGTGGCCTGCATGCCCGCAAGTATCCCCGCGATCGCCGCATTGCCGTCGAAACGCAGCGGATAGGCCCCGGTCAGGTAGGTCTTTGCGGCCTCCAACTCCTCGGCGGTGACGCCCTCTTGGGCCATGCGCGCCCATTCGTCCCGGATCACGGCGATGGCCTGTGCGATCCGGTCATTTGCCGACGCGACGGACCCAAGGTAAAGCGCCGCATAGTCCTTGGGCACGAGGTAGGAATAGACGCCATAGGTCAGGCCGCGTTTCTCGCGCACCTCTTCCATCAGACGGCTTTGCACGCCGCGTCCCCCCAGGATTTCATTCAGGATATAGGCCGCGAAGAAATCCTCGTCGTCACGCTCCAGACCCTCGTGGCCGAACAGCGCCACGGATTGCGGGGTTTCGAAATCGATCACGGTGGTGCCGCCATCCAGCCCGAAGGCGACCGGCCCCGGCAGGTCCGGGCCCTCTTCGGGAAGGGCGCCAAGCAGGTCGTCGAGCAAAATGCCAAGCTCCTGGGCGCTGATATCGCCGGCCGCACCGACATGGACACGCGACCGCACCAGCGCGTTGCGATGGGCGGTGATGATGTCCGCGCGGGTCAGGGCAGACACGCTTTCGGCGGTGCCGTTGATGTCCGACCCGTAGGGATGATCACCAAAAGCCGCCGCGTCGAAGGCTGCCCCGGCAATCGCATTCGGGTCGGTTGAATCGCTGCGGATGATAGATTGCACCTGCGCGCGCACACGGTCCAGCGCGTCCTGGTCGAAACGCGGCTCGGTCAGGGCCTTGCGCAGAAGCTCCACCGCCTGATCCCGGTTTTCCGTCAAGAATCTGGCGGTGATCACCACGCTGTCGTCATAGGCGTCGAACCCATAGCTGGCAGCCAGACCTTCCCGCGCGGTCTGGAAAGCACGCGCATCCATGTCGCCCGCGCCCTCTTCCAGAAGGCCCATCATCAGGTTCGTGGCACCCCGTTTGCCAGGTTCGTCCAGCGACGCGCCCCCGTCGATGATGATCTCCAGCGCGGCGAAGGGAATGGATTGCTCTTCGACCAGCCACGCGTCGATGCCGCCGGGCGAGGTCACCTCCTGTATCTCGATCTCGGCGCGTGCGACGAGGGGCGCAACCATCAGGAACAGGGCCAGAATCAAGAGTTTCATTGCAGCACCTCCCGGCTGGGCACGACCCATCCGGTGACGGATCGATCGGGGTCCAGCACCTCGCGCGCCACGGCGAGGATGTCCTCTTCGGTCACCGCTTGCAGAATGTCGGGCCAGGCTTGCACATCCTCTACCGTCAACCCCTGGGTCAGAGCCGCGCCATAGCGCCGCGCCAGTCCCTGCACGTTGTCACGGGCATAGATCTCACCGGCCCGCAGCTGGGTGCGCAACCGCTCCAGCTGGTCCGGGTCGATCCCCTCGGACAGGAACTCCGAGATGGCGTCATCCATCGCCGCCTCGGCCTCTTGCAGGGTCACGCCGTCGGCCGGCACCACGGTCAGGCCGAAGGTCGTGTCGTCAAGCGACTGGCCACCGTAATAGGCCGAGGTATAGACCGCCAGCTGGCTGTCGAATTGCAGCGCCACGCCCAGCGCCGACGTAAAGGGAGAGCCGCCCAGAAGCTCGGCCAGGTAGGTCAACGCCGCCGCCTTTTCCTGTGCACCGCTGTCGCGTTCCGGGGCAATGTAACTGCGCGTGAGATAGGGCTGCGAGACGCGCGCATCCTCGAAGATCATGCGACGTTCGGCTGTCTGGGGCGGCTCCTGCGACCGGACCCGCTCGGGCAACTCGGGTTCGGCCGGGATAGGGCCATAATGTTCGCGGGCCAGCGCGATGACCTCGTCGGGTTCCACATCGCCGGCCACCACCAGAACGGCATTGTTGGGCGAATAGTAGAGGTCGTAGAAGGCCAGCGCATCGGCCATGTCCAGCGTCTCCATCTCGTGTTTCCAGCCGATGATGGGCACGCCGTAGCGGTGGTTGAGGTATTGCGCCGCGCGCATCTGCTCGCGGGCCAGTGCATTCGGTGAATTCTCGACCCGCTGGTTGCGTTCCTCAAGGATAACGCCGCGCTCGGTGACGATGTCCTCTTCGGTGAGGCGCAGGTTGTTCATCCGATCCGCCTCCATCCGCATCATCAGCGGCAGGCGGTCGGCGGCAACCCGTTGGAAATAGCCGGTGTAATCGTAGCTGGTAAAGGCGTTGTCGCTGCCACCATTGGCGGCCACGATGTCGCTGAATTCGCCTGATGCAAGCGTGTCTGTCGCCTTGAACAACAGGTGTTCGAGGAAATGCGCCACCCCGGACGAGCCGACAGGTTCATCCGCCGACCCGGCGCGATACCACAGCATGTGGACGACGACAGGCGCGCGGTGATCCTCGATGACCACAACCTCTAGCCCGTTGTCGAGCGTGGCGGTCGTGACCTCTTCGGCGGCGGACGACGTCGCCAGCCCGACCCACAGCGCCAGAACGAATAAAACCCGCATGAACCCCTCCTCGGATCAGGACGTTACAGGAAAGTTACGTCTCCACCCGGTGGCTTCAAGAGCACAAACGCGGTTGTGAGGAACGTCCTATTCGACAGGTGGGGCGCTGGGCACGGCAACCCCGGCCTCGCGAAAGCGGAGCAACTCGGCATAGGCGTCAAGTGCCTGGTTGGCATAGGCGCGGAAATAGCGGTCGCGCCCCGAGAACAAGCCCCCGATCCGTGCACGCCGATCGCGGAACCGTTCATCGGCGGCCGCGAGCGTGGCGCGAATGTTCGGGTCCACCCCGTTGCGGGTGGCATAGGTGACAAGCGCGCTATCGTTCGCCGGGATGCCGCCAGCGACGCTGGCACCGGGATTGCCGCCCAGCGCCACGACGGCCTCGCCGACGGGATTGGGATCGGTCCGGTTCGTCCCGCCGGGCGTCGGCGCGGGCAGCGTCGCCAGCGTCTCGGGCATCTCTAGCGGGGCGACCGGCATGACGGCAAATTCATCGGGGCCTTCTCCGCCCGCTTGCAGGTTGTGCAGGCCCCGGTCTCCGCCACAGGCGGCAACGGCACTCAGCGCGAGAATGGCAATGATCGTCCTGGCCATGATGTCGTTCCCAAATCACCCTTTGAACAGGTTTGTAACGCAGGCCGCGCCCCGCGTCACGCCGTCTTGTTGTCGGGGCTGAACAGGACCAACCCCACCGCACCGACGAAGATGGCGATATCGGCCACGTTGAACGCATAGGGGTTGACGATCCCGCAACACGACATGTTGAGGAAATCCGACACGGCACCATAAAGCACCCGGTCCAGCGCATTGCCCAGCGCTCCGCCCACCAGAAGGCCCGCGCCGAACAACGCGAGGCGGCCGGGCTTTTCCTTGCGCACCCACCACAGAACGAAAATCGATACCGCAACGGCGATTCCGACCAGCACCCAGCGCAGGTCGGCCCCACCGAAGAGGCCGAAATTGATGCCCCGGTTCCAGGCCATCGTCAGAACCAGGTAGGGCTCGAACACGTCGACACGGGGAGGATAGGGCAAGCGGTCGGGATCACCCGTGACCTGGCCCCAACGCAGCCCGAAGACGCGGAACATGACCAGCGCCTTGATCGCCTGGTCCACCAGGAAGGTCGCGATGGCGGTGATGGCCAGAAGCCGCATGGCAGATCCTTTTCCTCAGTGCCGGAAATGGCGCATGCCGGTAAAGACCATCGCCAGGCCGGCCTCGTCGGCGGCGGCGATCACCTCGTCATCCCGCATGGAGCCACCCGGCTGGATCACTGTTGTGGCCCCTGCCGCCACGGCCTCCATCAGGCCGTCCGCAAAGGGAAAGAACGCATCCGAGGCGACGGCGGACCCTTTGGTCAACGGCTCGGGCAGGCCCAGCGCCTCGGCCATACGTTCGGCCTTTTTCGCGGCGATCAGGGCGCTGTCCAGGCGGCTCATCTGCCCCGCACCGATGCCCACGGTGGCACCGTCCTTCACATAGACGATGGCGTTGGACTTCACATGCTTGGCCACGGTCCAGGCAAAGCGTAGGTCACCCATTTCATCAGCCGTGGGCGCCCGCTTGGTCGCGGTCTTCAGATCTTCCACAGGCACGTGGCCATTGTCCCGGTCCTGCACCAGAATGCCGCCGGCCACCTGCTTGAAGGCCACCCCGCCCGATGTCGGGTTGGGCAGGCCTTCGGTGGTCAGAAGGCGCAGATTCTTCTTGGCGGCGAAAACGGCCTTGGCGGCGTCGGTCGCGGCGGGGGCGATCACCACCTCGGTAAAGATGCCCGTGATGGCCTGCGCGGTTTCCTCGTCCAGTTCCATGTTCAGCGCGACGATCCCGCCAAAGGCACTGGTGCGGTCGCAGTCAAACGCCTTCTGGTAGGCCTCCAGCAACGTCGCGCCCCGCGCCACACCGCACGGATTGGCATGCTTGATGATCGCACAGGCGGGTCCATCGGCCGGGTCGAATTCAGCGACCAGCTCAAAGGCCGCGTCGGTGTCGTTGATGTTGTTGTAGGACAGCTCCTTGCCCTGGTGCTGCACGGCGGTGGCAACGCCGGGGCGACCCGACCCATCGGTATAGAAGGCCGCGTTCTGGTGCGGGTTCTCGCCATAGCGCATGGTCTGGGCCAATTGCCCGGCAAAGGCACGGCGGCGCGGTGTGTTCTCGCCGATCGCGCCGGCCATCCAGGTGCTGACCGCGGCGTCATAGGCCGCCGTCCGGGCATAGGCAGTCTGCGCAAAGCGCTGGCGGAAGGCATATGAGGTCTGGCCGTCATTGGCCTCCAGTTCGGCCAGCAGGGCGTCGTAATCCTCGACATCCACCACTGTCGTGACAAAAGCATGGTTCTTGGCCGCGGCGCGGATCATGGCCGGCCCGCCAATATCGATATTCTCGATCATCTCGTCATAGCCCGCACCACGTGCCAGCGCCGCCTCGAACGGGTAGAGGTTGACCACGAGCAGGTCGATCCCGCCGATCTTGTGCTCCTCCATCGCCGCCACATGCGCATCGTTATCCCGCAGGGCCAGCAGCCCGCCATGCACCATCGGGTGCAGGGTCTTGACCCGGCCATCCATCATTTCGGGGAAACCGGTTACCTCGGCCACATCGCGCACGGTCAAACCGGCCTCGCGCAGGGTCTTGGCGGACCCGCCGGTTGACAGCAATTCCACGCCGCGCGCGGCCAACGCCTGGCCCAGATCGACCAGTCCGGTCTTGTCGGATACGGAGAGAAGCGCGCGGCGCACAGGGTGAAGGTCGGTCATGCAGGTAGTCCCCCGGGGATTTCTATTCGGTTCCGTCCGCGAAGGTGCCGGGCAGCCGGTCTTCGAGGTCCCGAACGGCCAGCGGCGTGTCCTGCGCCTTGGCCAGGGACCAGCGGATGCGCGTCGAATAGGACATTGTGCGTCCGGATAAAACCACCTGTTGTGTCGCACGCGGGCGCAACCGCCCGTATTCGAGGTAAACCGAGGGCTTGAGCTCTAGCTTCTCTGCCCCATCCTGCCGAAAGACCCAGATTTCACCTGACTTGAGCGTCAGCGAAACCGCCGCCCCGCCAAGGTCGATTTCGGCCACGACTTCGGGGTGCAGGTGGAAATGCAGCGTCCAGGGGATACCCTGCAGGCTGCACCTGTCCAGCGCGGCATCGAACAGCGGCTGGTCCCGATCTTCGAGAATTGTCAGCAGGTCTTCACCCGCGAGTCCCCGGCCATCTGCGCTCAGATCCAGGGTCCGGACGTGAGTCAGGCCATGACTGCGATGATAGCCGTCATGTGCAGCGGCGAGGCGCTCCCCGTCGGCCAGCGTGGTGAAGTCGGATCTCACATCCTGCGGAACATCGTCCAGCCGTTCTATCCCGTTTCCTTCGGGCTTCAGGATCCGCGATGACGACAGCCCTTCCAGCACCAGCGTCGAATGGCTGGGCGTGGCCCGTCCGGCCCGTCTCCAATCCGGCCCGAAACTGCGACCCGACCCGCAATTGACGATGATCGGACGACGACCCGATGCAAGTTCGAAGGCGAGCGTCGACGCATGCGCATCGACGGACGCAGCACCCGCGGGCGGGCTGTCGGCATCCATCACGACCGTGGTCCGGCCGGCAGCAAGCCGACCATACCCCATGTAGAGCCTTTGTTCGGGCTGGTCGCGGTTGCGCGACGCGGCCAACGCCTGATCCAGCCAGCCATCCAGACCCCGCCCACCGCCATGGAACCGCGCCAACCCGCCATCGGCGTGGCGCAGCGCCCGCAGGGTGGGTGCGATCCTGGAAATGGCCGACAACAGGGTTTCCGGGGGCGACTTGTCGGCGCTGATGAGGGCGGATTCAACCCAGGTCAGCAGGGACAGGATGTGCAGCAATTCCTCGGGGTTGCGCGACGGAATGCCCCCATCGACCCCGATCTGAACCTTGCAATCATGGGCCAGCGCGGAGACGGCCGGGGCCACGCGGTCTTCCATCCCCTCTAGCGACAGGCCGGCGTGGATCAATCCGGCCAGCGCCTCGAAGCGCGGCAGGCCGGGCCGGGCCGCCCTCCAGCGCCGCGACAGAAAAATGGTCTGGCGCGCAGCGGATCGGAAATAAGCCTCGGACGCGTCCTTGTCCTGACCGCGCAACAGAAAAAGCCCATGGGTGATCCAGCGGATCATGCGCCGGCCCGCAAGGTCCGGCGTCCAGCCCGGGCCTGTGCCGTTGCCGAACCGTGCGATCCACTCGGCCAGCCATGTCTGGGCCGTGGCCCGGGCCTTGGTGTCCCCCACGGCGGCCAGGTCGTCCAGCCATGTGAAACCTTGCGCAAGATGCGCGCCCATCTCGACCTGTTCGGCGGCGTCCCAGATCGACTGGCCCTTGGCCTCGACCAGCTCACCACGGATCAGGAAGTTGCCCGCAAGCAATTGCCGCCCGCGCGCGTAATGGCCGATCACCTTGGGTTCGGGCGACGAGACGAAGCCGGTTGCAGGGCGCGCCCGCGTTGCCAGCCGGGCGTGCAGCCTGTCCATGAAGGTGACATAGCCCGAACGGGTGCTAGGGGTCCTGCTCGCCAATTCTGCTGCCTCGAAAGCCCGGTGCGTTTCGCATCTCTTCTTGCCCGGGCTTATACAGGGCGGCAGGGCTCAAGTCACGTAGGCTTTCGCAGGCTGGCGATGTAGAACCCGTCCATCCCACCCCGATCCGCCCAGTAATCAGGGCGCAGGCGCACCCCGCCATCCTCGCTGCGCCATGCAGGTTCGAGGCCCGGCACGTCGGCCGGGAGCACCTGCAAACCCGGATGCCGGGCCAGTGCCTCTTCGACCTGAACTTCGCCCTCGTCCGGCAACAGGCTGCAGGTGCAATAGACCAGCCGCCCCCCCGGTTTCAGAAGCGCCAGCGCCTTGTCGATCAGGGCCGATTGCAGCTGGAACAATTGCAGGAAGTCCGACCCGTCCTTGGCATGCGGAAGGTCCGGGTGGCGGCGGATCGTGCCTGTTGCGGAACAGGGGGCATCCAGAAGGATGGCATCGAATGGGGCGGCCTCATAGCCGAGGGCATCTGCCACCACGATCTCGGCCTTCAGCCCCACCCGTTTGAGGTTCTGACGCACACGCTCCATGCGTCCGTCCGAGATATCCAGGGCGGTCACATCGGCGCCGGACGCGGCCAGCTGCATCGTCTTGCCCCCCGGTGCGGCGCAGAGGTCCAGCACCCGTTCGCCCGGCTGCGCCGACAGCAACCGCGCCGGGATGGCCGCAGCGGCATCCTGCACCCACCAGTTGCCCGCCTCGAACCCCGGCAGGCTGGACACCTGTCGGCCCACCGGCAAACGGACCGTCCCCGTCGGCAGGACCGTGCCCCCGACGGCCTCTGCCACGGCCTGCGGATCGGTCTTGGCCGTGAGGTCCAGCGGCGCGCCTTCGAAATGCACGCGTTCGATATTGGCCACGACCTGCGGGCCATAGGCGTCTTTCAAAGGATCGCGCAGCCATTTCGGCAGGCGCGGCACGGCGATCTTGTCCCAACCTTCGGGCAGGTCGGCGGCGACCTTTCGCAGCACGGCATTGACCAGCCCCTTCATGCTGGCGGTGCGCTTGTTCAACCCGACCATGGCAACGGCTGCATTGACGACGCCATGCGCGGCCTCGCCCCCGGCCAGCTCGATCGCGGACAGGCGCAGGATATTGCGCACATGTAGCGGCGGCGTCTTCTGCAGGAAACGGGCCAGCAGCCGGTCCGCGCGGGGCAGGCCGCGCAGGGTCTCTGTCGCAAGGCGCTGGGCCCGGGCCCGGTCTTCGGGTTCCAGATGGTTCAGGGCACCATCGGCCAACAATTCCGACAGTAAGCGCTTTTCGCCAGTCACCTGATCGAGAAGATAGAGCGCCGCGCGGCGCGGCTGCAAACCCTGCTGAGACATGGCGTCCTCTTGGCTGTTGGATCGCTGCGGCCTATATCACCCGTGATCGCCGCACAAGGACAGCCGCCATGAGCGACACACCCAAAAACCTTCCCCCCGCCGCACAGCGCGCATTGGCCGAGGCCGAGGAACGCCGCAAGGCCGCCAAGGACAAGGATATGCCAACGGAACTGGGGGGGCGCGACGGGCCGGAACCCGTGCGATACGGGGATTGGGAAAAGAAGGGCATCGCAATCGACTTCTGAGCCCCGCCCGTCCAGCAAATGCGGCGCGCGTCCGGACCAGATTCCTAGCGAAGGTTGAAGGTTGCCCCCATGCCCTCGCCGCGATTGACCGTAAAGCGTAGTTTTTCCCCGCCACGCTCTTCGACCAGTTGGCAATCATAGGAGATCGGGGTGCCGGACCAGTCCATCTCGCGGCAGAAATAGCCGTCTCGCCAGTCCCAGGTTCCCGTGACATCCCAACCCTGGGCGGAGCCGTTGATCGTGCCGTCAGGGCTGACCTGCAAGGTGATACCAAACAGGCCAAGCCGCAAATCCCGGCCATCGATCAGTGATACGAAACGGTCACGTTCATCGACGCGATCGAACGCCATGGCCGGACCAGCAAGAAGGGCAAGTCCCAGCGTGATCAGGAAAACGCGTTTCATTTCGACACCCCGTCTCATTGGCGGTTTGTCGAGTCTTACGGGCCGAGGCCAAGATCGGATCAGTCGGACAGGCCCAGCACGTCGATCATGTCATATTCCCCCGGCTTGCGATCCTGCCCCCAAAGCGCAGCCCGCAAGGCACCTTTGGCAAAGAGCTTCCGGTCGCTTGCGACGTGTCGCAGGATGATCCGTTCGCCCGGCCCGGCGAACAGCACATCATGTTCCCCCACGATGTCACCGCCCCGGATGGCGGTGAAGCCGATATCGCCCTTCTTGCGCGCTCCGGTGATCCCGTCCCGGCCACGGTCGGAAACGTCGGCCAGATCCACGCCCCGCCCCTCGGCGGCGGCTTCGCCAAGCATCAGGGCGGTGCCCGATGGCGCGTCGACCTTCTGGTTGTGATGCGCCTCGATCACCTCGATGTCGAACTCGTCGTCCAGGGCCGCCGCGACCCGCTTGGTCAGTTGAACCAGAAGGTTCACACCCAGCGACATGTTGCCGGCCCGCACGATCACTGCATGGCGGGCGGCGGTCTTGAGCTTGCCAAGGTCGTCGTCGGACAGCCCTGTTGTGCCGATCACGTGCACCGCCCTTGCCTGGGCGGCCAGTTCCGCGAATTCGACCGTTGCGGCCGGGGCGGTGAAGTCGATCACCGCCTGCGCCTTGGCAAATGCGGACACCGCGTCGTCACTGACCGTAACGCCCAGCGGCTGCCCCCCCATGGCGGCGCCGACGTCCTGCCCGATCCAGTCATGGCCGGGCCGCTCCAGCGCGCCCACAAGGTCGCAGGCGTCAGAGGCGACGACCGTCTCGATCAGCATCCTGCCCATGCGACCCGATGCGCCCGTAATCACGATTCCCGGCTTGTCTGTCATTTATCTTGCCCTTCCGTCACGTTTCCGCCCAGCGTGGACCGCAATGCTTGGCATCCCTACCCGGACCCCTTACATGGGCGTCATGGCAAAGAACAGGTTCCAAGGCAAATCCGGCCCCTCGCAACGCCAGTTGCGCGTCGGTGAACTGATCCGCCGGACGATGTCCGAGGTGCTGATGCGTGGCGAATTGCACGACCCCGACCTGTCGCGCATGTCGATCACCGTGGGCGAAGTGCGGGTCAGCCCCGATCTGCGCATCGCCACCGCCTACGTCCTGCCGCTGGGCGGCGAGGGGGCGGAAGAGGCCGTGCAGCGCCTGGCCCAGCACCAGGGCGAGTTGCGGCATATCCTGGGCCGCGAAATCAAGCTCAAGCACGTGCCGGAGCTGCGGTTCCGTATCGACGACACATTCGACCGCATGGACAAGACCCGCGCGATGTTCGCGGATGAGAAAGTGCGGCAGGACCTCGACGACTGATGCGCGGGCTCGCTGCCCTGTTGGTGCTGATCGCAGCGCCCGCCGGGGCGGTCGAATGCTCTGACGTGGTCCACCTGGACCAGTCCTTCACGATCTGCGATGTCGATCCGGCCCAGGACGACCTGCGGCTTTTCCTGCGTGACGAAACGGGTGAAATCCTGGGAAGCTTCGGCGCGATCGAAGAGGCGGCTGGGCGGCCGCTCTCTTTCGCGATGAATGCGGGCATGTATCATGAAGATCGCAGCCCGGTCGGCCTTTATATCGAAGACGGCCGGGAAGAGATGCGCGCGATTGCCAGCGACGGGCCGGGAAATTTCGGCCTGCTGCCCAACGGCGTCTTTTGCATTGCCCCGGAGAGGGCCCGCGTCATCGAAACGCGCGCCTATCTCGATGAGGACCCGGAATGCCGCCATGCCACGCAATCCGGCCCCATGCTGGTTGTCGAGGGCGCCCTGCATCCGCGACTGATTCCCGGCGGCACCTCGCGGCATTTCCGCAACGGCGTCGGCACCAGCGCCGAAGGCGACCGGGCAGTTTTCGCGATCTCTAACGACCCGGTCAATTTCCACGATTTCGCGACCTTGTTCCGCGATCATCTGGGCCTTCCCGACGCGCTCTATTTCGATGGCAAGATCAGCCGCCTGCATGCCCCTGAGCTGGGCCGCAGCGATTTCGGCTGGCGCATGGGGCCGATTGTCGGCGTCCTGGCCCCGCTTGACGGACCGGGCGGCACCGACTAACCCGCCGCTTTCTGGAAGCAACGGAGTGCAGGCATGGGGCGCAAGCGCAAGGGACGCGACATTTCCGGCTGGCTGGTGGTCGACAAACCCGCCGGCATCACCTCGACCGCCGTCGTCAACAAGGTGCGTTGGGCGTTCGACGCGAAAAAGGCTGGCCATGCGGGCACGCTGGACCCCGAGGCGACCGGCGTTCTCGCCGTCGCGCTGGGCGAGGCGACCAAGACCGTTCCCTACATCACCGATGCGCTCAAGGCCTATACGTTCACCGTGCGGTTCGGGCAGGCCACCAATACCGACGACGCCGAGGGCGAAGTCATCGCCGAGAGTGAGGCCCGCCCGACGGATGACGAGATCAAGCAGGCGCTGGGCCGGTTCGTGGGCGAGATCATGCAGGTGCCGCCGGCGTATTCCGCGGTGAAGATCGACGGCGAACGCGCCTACAAGCGCGCCCGCGACGGCGAGGATTTCGAGATCGCCGCGCGACCGCTCTGGGTCGAGGAATTACTGCTTGTGGACCGCCCCGACGCAGATCACGCCGTTCTGGAAATGACCTGCGGCAAGGGCGGATATGTCCGTGCCATCGCCCGGGACCTTGGTGAGGCGCTGGGCTGCCACGGCCATGTCAAGGAGCTGCGCCGGATCTGGTCGGGGCCCTTCACGGCCGAGGACGGCGTCACGCTCGACCTGCTGGACGAGAAGGCCAAGTCGCCCGAGCTGGACCAATACCTGCACCCGCTGGAAGACGGCCTCGATGAACTGCCCCGCGTCCATTGCCCCGAGGCCAGCATCGCCCGCCTGCGCAACGGCAACCCGGCTCTGGTCATCGGCGACGTGGAGTATGGCGACGAGTGTTGGGCCGCCCATGGTGACGAGGCCATCGCGGTCGGCATCTTCAAGGCCGGTGAACTGCACCCCAGCCGGGTCTTCGTGCGCAGCTGACGGGACGGCGGGTGGGGCGTCTTTGCCGGGCGCGCCCGGAAAACAGCGTCCACCCGGCGGCGCACCCTTCAAATCCGCGCCGCAGTTGGGCAAAAGAACACCATGATCACCCGCACCCATACCAAGGGCGACGCACCCTCGACCGCGATCTATTCCGATTGCGAACGCTATCGTTACGCGTTGACCCGCATCTGGGACCCGAGCGGGAAGAAGGCGCTGTTCGTCATGCTCAACCCATCGACGGCCACCGAGGTTCAGAACGACCCCACCGTCGAACGCTGCGAACGCCGTGCCCGGGCGTTGGGCTTCGGCGCCTTCCGCGTCACCAACATTTTCGCCTGGCGCGACACCGACCCCAAGAAGATGCGCGCCGCCGCCGATCCGGTCGGGGCAGAGAATGACGCGGCCATTCGCGACGGTGCCGAATGGGCCGACCGCGTCATCTGTGCATGGGGCAGCCACGGCGCACACCTGGATCGTGGGCGCGCGGTCGAAACCCTGCTGCGCGACACCGGCGCGCCCCTGTTCCACCTGGGCCTGACCAAACACGGGCATCCCAAGCATCCGTTGTATATTTCATACACCCGAACGCCTGAACCCTGGGATTAACCACTGATTCATTTTGTTCGCGCCCAAGTTGTCTAAAACTGTTATAAGACTTTCGAAGATTGTGGCCTGACCTCTTTCAGGTTGCCGGTCTTCGATTGATTTTCGGTGTGTTGAAGGGGAATTGGTATGTTTCCACTGCTTGGCCTTCTGGGTCTTGCCCTTGCCGGCTCCGCGCTCGTCGACGCCTCTTGGTGGATGGAAGAAGACGAAGACGCCCTGGACCAGACCACGGAAACCAATGAAACGATTGCCCCGACCTCGCCCACGATCGAAGGCGATGACGCGGCGGACGAGCTTTACGGCGGTATCGGGTCCGACGAAATATCGAGCTGGGGTGGCGACGACTACATTGATGGCCGTCAGGGGGACGACACCCTTTATGGCGGCGCCGGGGCGGACGAACTGCATGGGCATGATGGCGACGACGCGATCTGGGGTGGAGCGGAGGACGATACGCTCTTCGGATCCCTGGGCGATGACATGCTGGATGGCGGCGACGGCAACGATCAACTCGCAGGCGGCGCGGGCGAAGACATGTTGTCCGGCGGCGCGGGTGCAGATTCGCTTTTGGGCGGGTTCGGCAATGATGTCCTGATCGGCAGTGCCGGCGAGGATGTTCTGCACGGCGGAAACGAGGACGATCTTGTCGATGGCCATTCCGGCGAAGAGATCGCTGCGCGCGACTTTCTCAATGGCGGGTCCGGGTCCGACCATATCATTGGTGGTCCCGGAGACGTGTTCGACGGTGGCAGCGGTGCCGACACGTTCGAAGTCATGGGGGCGGATGTCACGATCATGGATTACAACCCGGCCGAGGACCGCCTGATCCTGCATACCGACGGGCCGGACACCGTGCTGACCAGTGCGTTGACCGAGGACGGTGTGATCGTGATGGCCGATGGCGAGGCCATGGCCCTTCTGCGCGGCCTTTCGGCGCTCGACCTCTCGACGATCGAGGTGCAGCCGGCCGATCAGGGCTGAAGAAACCCTTTGCAACGCCGCGCGATTCTTCCTATACGCGCGCATCCGTCTCGCCTTCGGGCGAACGGTCAACCTCCATGGGCCTTGTCTGGACGACATCCCGGCTTGCGCCTTGACCCTTTAGAACAGGAGACCCCGATGTCGATCACAGCTGAAGAAAAAAGCCGCCTGATGAAGGAATTCGCGACCAAGGACGGCGATACCGGTTCGCCGGAAGTCCAGGTTGCCATCCTGACCTCGCGCATCAACACCCTGACCGAGCATTTCAAGACCCACAAGAAGGACAACCACGGTCGCCGTGGCCTTCTGAAGATGGTTGCCCAGCGTCGCAAGCTGCTGGACTATCTGCGCGGCAAGGAAGAGGCCCGCTACAAGGACCTCATCAAGAAGCTCGGCATCCGCCGCTGAACGCTTCGCCAGAGTATTCCGCAACGCCCGTGCAGAAATGCGCGGGCGTTTTTCGTTGCAGTCGCCAAAGACCTGCCGCGCGCCACGGCCCACCTTGCCTCTTTCCCCATTGCCGCTTTTCCTGTATGGCCCCCTCCATCTGAAACGTGACGCTCTGGACCCCGGCGCATGAGATGATGAGAGGGGTCGGCGGCAATGGGGCCGCCAATGACACGAGGGACCCGGAAGGCCGGGAGTGCCCTCAGACAGGAAACGATAGATGTTCAACGAAGTGAAAAAATCGATCCAGTGGGGCGAAGAAACGCTGACACTGGAAACGGGCAAGATTGCCCGCCAGGCCGATGGCTGCGTCATCGCCACCTATGGTGAAACCTCGGTCATGGCCGCGGTCACCTATGCCAAGCAACCCAAGCCCGGGCAGGACTTCTTCCCGCTGACGGTTCACTACCAGGAAAAATACTACGCCGCCGGTAAAGTGCCGGGCGGCTTCTTCAAGCGCGAGGCCCGTCCGACCGAGAAGGAAACGTTGACCGCGCGCCTGATCGACCGTCCGATCCGCCCGCTTTTCGTGCCCGGCTTCAAGAACGAAGTGCTGGTGATGTGCACGGTTCTGTCCCACGACCTGGTCAACGACCCGGACATGGTCGCGATGATCGCCGCCAGCGCCGCGCTGACCATTTCCGGCGCGCCCTTCATGGGCCCCATCGCCGGCTGCCGCGTGGGCTACGAGGATGGCGAATACATCCTGAACCCGGAAATCGAAGACATGCACAAGCTGCGGGACAACCCCGATCAGCGTCTGGACCTTGTCGTCGCCGGCACCAAGGATGCCGTGATGATGGTCGAGTCCGAGGCCTACGAGCTGACCGAGGACGAGATGCTGGGCGCCGTGACCTTCGCGCATGAACAGATCCAGCCGGTGATCGATTGCATCATCGACCTGGCCGAGGATGCCGCGAAAGAGCCGTTCGATTTCACCCCGCCGGATTACTCTGACCTCTATGCCATCGTGGCCGCCGCTGGCGAAGCCAAGATGCGCGAGGCCTACGCGATCCTCGACAAGCAGGAACGGACCGCAGCCGTTTCCGCCGTCAAGTCCGAGATCATCGAAGGCCTGTCGGAAGAGCAGCAGGAAGATCCGAACCTTGGCGCTGCCCTGAAGAAGCTGGAATCCACGGTCCTGCGCGGATCGGTGGTCAAGGAAGGCAAGCGGATCGACGGCCGTGCCCTCGACGAGGTCCGCGACATCGTCTGCGAAACCGGCCTGCTGCCCCGGACCCACGGCTCGGCCCTGTTCACCCGTGGTGAAACGCAAGGCCTGGTCGTGACCACGCTGGGCACCGGCGATGACGAACAGATGATCGACGCGCTGGAAGGGACCTACAAGTCCAACTTCCTGCTGCACTACAACTTCCCGCCCTACTCGGTCGGCGAAGCGGGCCGCGTCGGCCCTCCGGGTCGTCGTGAAATCGGTCACGGCAAGCTGGCCTGGCGCGCGCTTCAGGCCGTGCTGCCCGCTGCCACCGACTTCCCCTACACGATCCGCCTCGTCTCCGAGATCACCGAGTCGAACGGCTCCTCCTCCATGGCCTCGGTCTGTGGCGGGTCGCTGTCGATGATGGATGCAGGCGTGCCGCTCAAGGCGCCGGTTGCCGGTGTCGCGATGGGCCTCGTTCTGGAAGAGGACGGCGACTATGCCGTTCTGACCGACATCCTGGGCGACGAAGACCACCTCGGCGACATGGACTTCAAGGTTGCCGGGACCGAGAACGGCATCACCAGCCTCCAGATGGACATCAAGGTCGCGGGCATCACCCCCGAGATCATGAAGAAAGCGCTGGACCAGGCCAAACAGGGCCGGATGCACATCCTGGGTGAAATGGGCAAGGCCCTGACCGAAGCCAGCGATTTCTCGATCCACGCGCCGCGCATCGAGACCATGCAGATCCCGACCGACAAGATCCGTGAAGTCATCGGCTCGGGCGGCAAGGTCATCCGGGAAATCGTCGAAGTGTCGGGTGCCAAGGTCGACATCAACGACGAAGGCATCATCAAGATCGCCTCGCCCAACGGCGAAGCCATCCAGAAGGCCTATGACATGATCCACGCGATCGTGGCCGAGCCGGAAGAAGGCGCGATCTACAAGGGCACGGTCGTCAAGATCGTGGACTTCGGCGCCTTCGTGAACTTCTTCGGCAAGCGCGATGGCCTGGTGCACGTGTCCCAGATCGAAAACCGCCGCCTGAACCATCCCTCGGATGTGCTCAAGGAAGGCCAGGAAGTCTGGGTCAAGTTGATGGGCTTCGATGATCGCGGCAAGGTCCGCCTGTCGATGAAGGTCGTCGACCAGGAGACCGGAGAAGAGGTCAAGAAGGAAAAGGAAGACGCCGAATAAGCGTCCTTCGCACGACCCTGAAAAGCCCCGGCTGCAAAGCCGGGGCTTTTTTCATGCCTGCATTGTCGCGCGGCCATGATGCGCGTAGCATTCGACATCACCGGAATCCTTGGCCCCGCGCCAGCACTGAACAGGAGAACGCAGCCCATGATCAGCCGCCGATCCATGCTGTGGATGACCGGGGCCGGGCTGATAGCCAACCTGGGCGGGCAGGCCCTGGCCTTCGATGATCGCGATCTGCCAGGCGGTCTCGATATGGGCTACGAGATCCCACCGGAATTGCAGGCGGGTGTCGTGCCGATCACACCGGGCCATGATCCCGGGGAAATCCATGTCGTGACCAATAGGCGCTGGCTGTATCTGACGCTCTATGATGGGGCGGCGATCCGCTATCCGATCGCGGTCGGCGCCGCTGGCCTCAGCTTTCGCGGCGCGGCCTATATCGGCGACAAACGCCATTGGCCGCGATGGCAACCGACTCGCAACATGATCCGCCGGGAACCCGAGAAATACGGCCCCTACGCCGCGGGTATCCCCGGCGGGCCGCAGAATCCGTTGGGCGCTCGGGCTCTCTATCTTTATAGAAACGGGCGCGACACGCTCTATCGCATCCACGGCACGTCCCAACCCTGGAGCATCGGCCGCGCCGGGTCATCGGGCTGCATCCGCATGTTCAACAGTCACGTGGCGCACCTGTTCGAACAGGTGCATATCGGCACACGCGTGGTCGCGCATGACAATGTCTAGAACGCGAAAGGCCCCGCACTGGGCGGGGCCTTGGCAATCGGTGAGGGACAGGATCAGCCGGGTTCCTTGACCCAACGCAGGTAGGGCAGTTCCACCCGCATTTCTCCGAACTTTTCCTTCGCCTGGGCATCATCCAGCGACAGGGCCGCGATGACGTCCTGGCCCTTTTCCCAGTTGGCCGGCGTGGCGATGGGCGTGCCGTAGGTGGCCTGCAAACCGTCCAGCGCCCGCAGCACCTCGGCAAAGTTGCGGCCCACGGACATCGGGTAGGTCATCATCAGCTGCACTTTCTTGTCCGGGCTGATGATGAAGACCGACCGCACCGAGGCCGTATCGGCCGGGGTTCGGCCATCGGGCAGGTAGGCCTCGGCCGGTAGCATGTCGAACGCCTTGGACAGTTCAAGATCCACGTCCGCCACGATCGGGAAACCGGCCTTGGCCTTGGCATGGCCTTCGATATCGGCCTTCCATTCCTTGTGCTCGGCCACGGCATCGACCGAGACGCCCAGAACCTTGGTGCCGCGCTTTTCCCATTCATCGGCCAGCTGGGCCACGGCACCGAATTCGGTGGTGCAGACCGGCGTGAAGTCCTTGGGATGCGAGAAGATGATGCCCCAGCTGTCACCGAAGTAGTCATGCAGCGCAAAGCTGCCGAGGTCGGTTTCGACCGTGAGGTTGGGGATCGTGTCATTGATGCGCAGGGCCATGTCGGACTCCTTTCATTGGCGTTTCAAATCATTACGACTTCTAGATATATAATCATTCTAGATTTGCCAGTGCCCGCTTGTGGATCATCGGGCCCAGTGACAAGGTGTCGCAAAAATCCGGGAGTCCCTACATGCTCGACAAGCGCGAATTCTACATAAACGGCGAATGGGTCAGCCCCGCCGAAGCCAATGATCACGCTGTTCTCAACCCCGCGACCGAGGAGCCCTGCGCGACGATATCGCTAGGCGGTCAGGCCGATACGGATGCCGCCGTCCGGGCAGGGCTGGAGGCTTTCGAGGGCTGGGCCGCCACGCCGGTGGCCGAGCGGGTGCGCTATGTCAAGGCGATCCTCGAGCAATACGAGGCTCGCAAAGAAGACCTCGCCCAGGCCATCAGCCTGGAAATGGGCGCCCCCATCGACCTGGCCCGCAACAGCCAGGCGCCCTGCCTGCCATGGCATGCCAACGGGTTTCTCAAGGCGATCGAAGAGTTCGAATGGGAACGCCCCCTTGGCGACCATGCCCCCAATGACCGCATCTTGATGGACCCGATCGGGGTTGTCGGGCTGATCACGCCCTGGAACTGGCCGATCAACCAGATCAGCCTCAAGGTTATCCCGGCCCTTCTGGCGGGCTGTCCCTCGGTGCTCAAACCCTCGGAAGAATCGCCGCTTTCGGCCATGATCTTCGCCGAATTCGTGCACGATGCGGGGGTGCCCAAGGGCGTGTTCAACCTGGTGAACGGCGATGGCGCGGGCGTCGGCACGCAGCTGTCGACCCATGAGGACATCCAGATGATCTCGTTCACAGGGTCCACGCGGGCCGGGCGCGCCATATCTCGCAACGCAGCGGAAACGCTCAAGCGCGTGACGCTGGAACTGGGCGGCAAAGGCGCGAACCTGATTTTCGCCGATGCCGACGAAAAGGCCGTCAAGCGCGGTGTATTGCACTGCATGAACAATACCGGGCAGTCCTGCAACGCACCGACGCGGATGCTGGTGGAACGGTCCATCTATGACGACACGGTCGAGGCCGCGACCGAAATCGCCGCCAAGGTGCAGGTCGGTCATCCGGCGGAAACGGGCAACCATATCGGCCCCGTGGTGAACAAGGCCCAATGGGACAAGATCCAGGGACTGATCCAGGCCGGAATCGATGAAGGCGCGCGCCTGACCACGGGCGGCACCGGCCTGCCCGAGGGGATGAACCGAGGGTATTATGTGCGGCCAACGGTCTTTGCGGATGTGAATAACGACATGACCATCGCCCGAGAGGAAATCTTCGGCCCGGTCCTGTCGATCATCCCCTTCGAGGACGAAGCAGACGCGATCCGCATTGCCAATGACACGCCCTACGGTCTGACCAATTACGTCCAGAGCCAAGACGGCGAGAGGCGGAACCGCGTGGCGCGACAGCTGCGCTCGGGCATGGTCGAAATGAACGGCCAGAGCCGTGGGCTGGGCAGCCCCTTTGGCGGGGTCAAGCAATCGGGCCGTGCCCGCGAAGGTGGCCATTGGGGGATCGAGGAATTCCTTGAGGCAAAGGCGGTCAGCGGCTGGGGCTGAAACGACATTCCAGAATTTCGTTGAGCACGGTGAATTTCAGGAAATTCGGCAGCGCCGTCAGAATGGGCATTTCGCGGTGAAGCGGACGCCTTTTCCGCCGTCCGGATGGCGAAGCTGCAAGGTCTCGGAATGCAGCATCAGGCGCGGGTGATCCCGCGCCGTCCCGCTGGCATAGAACGGATCGCCCAGGATCGGATGCCCGATCGCCAGCATATGCACGCGCAGCTGGTGGCTTCGGCCTGTCCTGGGCATCAGCCGCACCCGGCTCTCCACATCGTTTGCCCGCACGACCCGCCAATCCGTCACGGCCGGCTTGCCGGTTTCATGATCGACCTTCTGGCGCGGCCGGTTCGGCCAATCGACGATCAACGGCAGATCGACAGTCCCTGTCTTGGGCGCCAACCGCCCGGAGACCCGCGCGACATAGGTTTTGCGCGTCTGCCGCTTCTCGAACTGCAACCCGAGATGCCGCTGGGCATGGGGTGTCAGGGCGAACACCATGATCCCCGACGTGTCCCGATCCAACCGGTGCACCAGCAACGCCTGTGGAAAGACCTCTTGCACCCGGCTGAGCAGGCAATCTGCCAACTCCGGCCCCTTGCCCGGAACCGACAGCAGCCCCGCAGGCTTATCGACCAGCAGGATCTCGTGATCGTCATGGACGATCTCCAGCGGCGTGTCGGGGGGCTCGTAGATATCGCTCATCCGCCCCTCTTGGCGCAGGCGCGTTTTGGCTGCAAGGGTCAGGTGCGGCGGCGCATCCGTCGCACCATCGGGACGGTATAGATCACCAGCGCGGCCCAGATCAGCGGAAAGGCGATCATGCGGGCACGGCCCATTTCCTCGCCGAAGAGAAAAACGGCGATGACGAAGACCATCGTGGGCACGATGTATTGCAGGATTGCGATCGTCGAAAGCCGAAGCCGTTTGGCCCCGTTGCCGTAGAACAGCAAAGGCACCGCAGTGATGACGCCGCAGCCCAGCAACAAGGCCGTATCCGCCCCGGTCAGCAGAAAGTGGCTTTGCCCCTGCGCGGTGAGCCAGGCCAGATAGACCAACGCCAAGGGCAACAGCATCAGCACCTCGAGGAAAAAGCCCTGGTTCGGCCCGACCGGCAGGGATTTCTTGAAATAGGCGTAGAAGCCCCAGCTGACCGTCAGCCCCAGTGCAATCCAGGGCGGGCGCGAGGCATCAAGAAACAGGATGACCACCGCCAGCGCGGCCAGACCCACCGCGATCAACTGCGAGCCGCGCAACCGTTCGCCCAAAAGCAATGCGCCCAGCAACATGGAGAACAGCGGGTTTACGTAATAGCCCAGCGCCGCATCCAAAGCCCGGTCCGTGGCGATGGCAAAGACATAGACGCCCCAATTGACCGACAGCACCAACGCGGTCAGCAGCGCCATCAGCACCGTGCGCCGATCCGACAGCGCGGCGCGCAAATCGGCGGTGCGCCCGGTCACGATCAGAAGCGCCCCTGCGATGGGCAGCGCCCAGATGATGCGATGCGTAATGACCTCGGTCACGGGAATATGCGCCACCAGCTTGAGGTAGAGCGGAAGGAACCCCCAGAGCACATAGGCCGTGCCCGCAAGGGCCAAGCCCTCGGGCGTGTCTTCGTTCGGGCGGTTTGCGATATCGGCCACGGTGGTCTCTCCTGCCCACCATAGGCGCATGGGCCGGCCGGTTTGAAAAGCCGCCCGGCCATTCATTTTCGAGATGGACGGGACGTGAAATCGTGATGGATCTCCGGCCCTGAATCTGGTCGGGGCCGGGGCTGCTAGGCCCTGACCCGTTCCGACTTGGGATCGTAGAGCGGCTTGAGCGATGCCTCGGCCGGTACGCGCACCCCGGCCACGTCGATCTCGTAGCGCGAGGCCAGAACCTCCGTCGCGCTTTCCCCGGCACACGGGACATAGCCCAGGCCAATGGCACCACCCAGATGGTGCCCATAGGCGCCCGACGACAAATAGCCCACGATCTCGCCATCCCGCAGGATCGGCTCGTTGTGATAGAGCAGCGGCTCGGGGTCTTTCAGGTGGAATTGCAGCATCCGCGCAGTCAGCCCCTCGTCCCGTTTGCGCAGCACGGCATCACGGCCAATGAAGTTGGGCTTCTCTGATTTGACCGCGAACCCCAACCCGGCCTCGAGCACGTGGTCCTCGCAGGTGATGTCATGGCCGAAATGGCGAAAGCCTTTTTCGATCCGGGCGCAATCCATCATGTGCATCCCGCAAAGCCTCAGCCCGTGATCCTGCCCGGCCTGCCAGAGCGTCTCGAAGGCATGGGCCGCCATGTCGGCGCTGACATAGACTTCCCAGCCCAGCTCACCCACGTAGGAAACACGATGCACCCGGGCCAGCCCCATGCCCAGCTCGATCTCTTGCGCGGTGCCGAAGGGGTTGGAGCTATTGCCGAAATCATTGGGCGACACCGCCTGCATCACGTCGCGCGCCCTTGGCCCCATTACCGCAAGCACCCCTTCGGCGGGGGTCATGTCGGTGATGATGACGCGCTCGTCGCTCAGGTGACGGCGCAACCAAGTTTCATCCGCCAGCCGGGTCGCGCCGGGGGTCACGACAAGAAACGCAGTCTCGGCCAGGCGGGTGACGGTCACGTCCGCCTCGATCCCGCCCCGGTCGTTCAGGAACTGGGTATAGACGATCCTGCCCACCGGCACGGCCACCTGTGCCCCGCAGACGCGATTGAGGAAGATCTCCGCATCAGGCCCTTCGACCCGCAGCTTGCCGAAGGACGACATGTCATACATGCCAACGCCTGTGCGGATCGCCGCGACCTCTTCGGCCACGTTGTCGAAGAAATTCTGCCGCTTCCAGCTGTAGCGATAGGCGGCATCCTGACCGTCCCGGGCGAACCAGTTCGCCCGTTCCCAGCCCGCCAGTTCCCCGAAGACCGCACCACGCTCCGCCAGGTGCGCGTGGAATGGCGAGCGGCGCACACCGCGCGCCGTGGCCTTCTGCCGATAGGGGAAGTGATCGGCATAGAGCAGGCCCAATGTTTCGGCGGATCGGTCAAAAAGGTATGTTTTGTTTCCCTGAAATGGCTGCATACGGCAAATATCCACATCTCCGAGGTCAAAGGGCTTGGCGCCGTCCTGCATCCATTGGGCCAGTGCCATGCCCGCCCCGCCGGCCGACTGGATACCGATGGAGTTGAACCCTGCGGCCACCCAGACATTGTCCATCTCGGGGCATTGGCCAAGGTGATAGGCATCGTCCGGCGTGAAGCTTTCCGGCCCGTTGAAGAAGGTGTGAATGCCAGCCTCGGCCAGCATCGGCATGCGGGTCACGGCCTGTTCCAGGATCGGTTCGAAATGGTCGAAATCCTCGGGCAGCTGGTCAAACTCGAAGTCCTCGGGGATCGGCCCCCAGGGTTTGCTGACCGGTTCGAAGGCACCCAGCATGATCTTGCCGGCATCTTCCTTGTAATAGGCGCATTCGTCGGGGACGCGCAGCACCGGCATCTGCGTCAATCCTTCGATGGGTTCCGAGACGATGTAGAAATGCTCACAGGCCTGCAGGGGCACGTTGGTGTTCAGCATGCGGCCGACCTCGCGGCCCCACATGCCGGCGCAGTTGACCACGTGATCGCTTGCGATGTGCCCATGGCAGCCATCTTCCGAGGCCCAATCCACCCCGGTGATGCGGCGCCCGTCGCGGGCAACACCGGTGGCCTTGACCCTTTCCTTGATGAGCGCGCCCCGCTGGCGCGCGCCCTTGGCCAAAGCGAGGGCGATATTCGCCGGGTCGCCCTGCCCGTCCCTTGGCAAGTAAACGCCGCCGGTCACACCGTCGATGTTGAGATGCTCGTAGCGGGCCTTGATCTCGGCCGGGTCGATTTCCTCGATCTCGACACCGAAGGCGCGGGCCATGGCGGCAGACCGATGGAGTTCCTCGCGCCGCTCGTCAGTCAGGGCCACCGTGATGGAACCCACGCGTTTGAACCCCGTGGCGACGCCGGTTTCGGTCTCCAGATCGCCATAGAGTTCCTGACTGTATTTCGCGAGCCGGGTCATGTTCGCGGTGGCCCGCAGCTGGGCGATCAGCCCCGCCGCGTGCCAGGTCGTGCCCGAGGTCAACCGCTTGCGTTCCAGCAACACGATGTCGGTCCAGCCGAGTTTCGCCAGGTGATAGGCGACGGAACAGCCGATGACGCCGCCGCCGATGATGACGACGCAAGCCTGGGTTGGAAGGTCAGGCATGGTGGATCCTTTTCATGTTTCGGACGCATTCGCGTCCGACCGGGTGGGGGCTCTGCCCCCGTCGGCCGCTGGCCGACTCCCCCGCGGTATTTTTGACCCAAAGAAGCATGGGTCAGGTGATGTCATGCCCGGCCGTGCGCAGGCGGCGGGCGATTTCGCCGATATGGGCAGGGCCCGTTTCGCAGCACCCGCCCAGTATCGTGGCCCCGTGATCCAGCCAGGACAGCGCATGGTCGGCATAGGCATCCGGGCCCATGTCGCGGCGGGCCTGGAGCGCATCGGCCGTGGGGCTGTCCTGAAGGAAGGCCTTGGTGATCTGGGTGAAGGCATTGGCATAGGCCCCGCAGGGCAGCCCGGTCGGGGTCATCGCGTCCAGGGCGGCGGGCATGGCTTCGGGCGCGGAGCAATTGGCCAGGATCGCAGCGGCCCCGCCCTCGACCATGGCGCGCGCCGCCTCGGCCACCGGCTCGCCCGAGCGCAGACGGCTGCCATCCTCGTCATCCACGGTGAAGCTGACCCAGACCGGCCGGCCCGCCGCCAACGCACCGTCGAGCACGGCGCGGGCATGAGTGAACGAAGCCACGGTTTCGCACAGGATCAGGTCGACCTGATCAGCCATCAGTCGGGCGACCTCGGCATATTGGGGGACAGCGTCGGCATGGGTCGGGTGGGTTTCCGGGCGATATGTCGCCACCAGCGGACCTATGGCCCCGGCAACACGGCCCCGACCCTCGGCGGCCTTGCGGGCCTCTGAGAGGGCGGCCGATTGCAGCGCCTCGAAGCGGTCCTCGATCCCCTCTTTCACCAGCCGGTCGCGCAGGATCGCGTAGGTGTTCGCCGTGGCGATCGTCGCACCCGCATCGAAATAGTCGGCATGGACGGATTGCAGCAGACCGGGGTGGTCCATCATCGCCTGCGTGGACCAAAGGGGCTTGGGCCTGTCACCCGCGCGCTTGATCATTTCCTGGCCGATACCGCCATCGAGAAGCGTGATCTTCATGTATACATCCCCGCGAGTTTCGCCTTGTAGGCGGCGATCATCTCTTCCTCGGTCGCGCCGTCGTCATAGGGCGGTGTGGTCAGTGGGCGCACCTCTTCCACGTCGATCAGAACGAGCGTCGATATGCGGTCGGCCAGGTCCCCCCAGACCTCGCGCCACTTCCCGATCAGCCCCGCGAAATCCACCGTGCCTTGCCGCAGCATCCGCGCCCTACCGCGCAGGCGGGCGCCCTTGCGGGTCAGGATGTTGACGAAATTGACCTCGCATTCCGGGTTGGCGGTCAGGTTCGTCAGGGTGCCGGGCGACCGGATCTCTCCGAAGGCGATGGTGGTGGAGTCGAGCACGAGGAACGTCCCCTTGGGCGACACGGCAGGCCGCCCACCGGGCGTGACCGTCGCCACGAAACCCAGAGGAAACCGGTCTATCGTGTCGCGGACATGGGCGTTGATCATGCCTTGAGCCTTTCATTCTCCGGGTCCCAAAGGGGCGCATCGGGTTGCACGGTGGCGCGGCAGCGCTGGCCAAAGATGTCGATCTCGACCTCTGTTCCCGGTTCGGCCAAGTCGGGCCGGATCATGCCCAGCGCGATCGAGGCGCCGACCCGGTAGCCCCATCCACCAGACGTGACCTCGCCCACAACCTCGCCATCTTTCCAGATGGTCGCCATGTAGGGGGCGTCGCAATCGCTCGTTTCGACCGTCATCGTGCAGAAGCGCTTGGTCAAGCCCTGCTGGCGCTCGGCCTCCAGCGCGGGTTTGCCCTTGAAGTCCTTGTCCCAGCGGATGAAGCGATCCAGCCCGCCTTGCAGCAAGGTGTAGTCGGTCGAAAGGTCGCCCTTCCAGGCGCGATAGCCTTTTTCGAGTCGCAGGGAATTAAGAGCGAACATCCCGAAGGGCTTGGCCCCGCCCGCGATCAGTGCGTCATAGACCGGTGCGGTGTCGCCCGTCTTCGTGTGGACCTCCCAGCCCAGCTCACCGGCAAAGCTGACGCGGACAAGCTGTGCCCATTGCCCCGCGACCTGGGCAGATTGATGTGTGAGCCATGGCTGTGTCAGGTCGGCCTCGGTCAGGCCCGACAGCAACTCTCGGGATTTCGGTCCGGTGACGATCTGGCAGGAGAACTCGCCGGACACGTCGGCCAGAGCAAAGCCGGGATCGGCAGGCAAATGGGACTGAAGCCATTCCAGGTCATGCCATTGCGCGGCCGCAGCGGTGATCAGGAAAAAGAAATCCTCTTCCAGCCGCATGGCCGACATTTCCGTGACGATCCGGCCCCTGTCATCAGCGAAATAGAGCAGCGCGATACGACCGACCTTTGGCAGGCGGCTGGCGGTCAGCCCGTCCAGCCAATCCGCGGCGCCCGGCCCTTGCAGCCGATAGCGCGAGAACCCGGGCAGGTCGAGCACGCCGACGCCGTCGCGCACCGCCTCGCATTCCTCTTGAATACGGGGCTGCCAAGGGCCGTTGCGGCTCCAGGTCTGCGTCGCAGCCTCCGACGTGTCGTCGCCGGGCTTGGCGAACCAGTTCGCCCGTTCCCAGCCATTATAATCGCCCATCTGGCCGCCCATCTCGACAATCCTGTCATGGACCGGCGACAGTTTTCTGTCGGCTCCGGCCGGCCAGCGATGGTAGGGGAAATGCATCGCGTATTCGTGGCCATAGACCTCGATTGCCTTGGCGTTGCAGTAGTCCTGATCGGTGTAATCGGTGTAGCGGCGCGGATCGCAGGACCACATGTCCCACTCGGTCTGGCCCTCGGTCACCCATTCGGCCAGCACCTTGCCCGCGCCACCGCCCTGCGTGATCCCGAAGGTAAAGACGCAAGCCTCAAAGGCATTGGGCACGCCGGGCATCGGCCCAAGCAGGGGCAGCCCATCGGGGGCATAGGGGATCGGGCCGTTGATGTTGCGGCCCACCCCGCCCTCGGCCAGCAAGGGCACGCGGGCCATCGCGTCCTCGATATGCCATTCGAGGCGCTCCAGATCATCCGGGTAGAGCTGAAAGCTGAAATCCTCGGGCATCGGATCATCGGGCGTCATCCAGGCCCCCCGGCAATTGTTCTCGTAGGGGCCGAGGTTGAAGCCGTATTTTTCCTGCCGCAGGTAATAGCTGGAATCCACGTCGCGCAGCAGCGGCAGCTTGCCGTTCTCTTGTGA
This sequence comes from Salibaculum griseiflavum, assembly GCF_003129565.1. Taxonomy (GTDB): domain Bacteria; phylum Pseudomonadota; class Alphaproteobacteria; order Rhodobacterales; family Rhodobacteraceae; genus Salibaculum; species Salibaculum griseiflavum. Next base: position 27,186 of record NZ_QETF01000015.1, on the reverse strand, counting down.
CCATTCCTTCAGCGCCGGGATCTCCTCGGTCAGGAAGAACTGGTGCGACATGACGGCCATGGGCACGGTGCGCCCGCCAAAGGGTTTGAACCATTCGCCGACGCGCTGCGCATAGTAACCGGCGGCGTTCACGACCTTTTCGCATCGAATGTCGCCCTTTTCGGTATGAACGATCCATTCACCGTTTTCGCGGCTGACCCCGGTGGCCGGGCAGAACCGCTCGATCCGGGCCCCGTTCATGCGGGCGCCCTTGGCCAGCGCCTGGGTGAGCTGGGCCGGGTCGATATCGCCGTCATCGGGATCGTAGAGCGCGCCGGCCAGATCGTGAGTCTCAAGAAACGGATAGCGATCCTTGAGGTCCGAAACCTGCAGCATCTCCAGGTTCATGCCCTGGTACTGTCCCATGCCGCGCGCGCGCTCGAATTCCATCATCCGTTCTCGGGAATGGCCCAGCCGGATCGACCCGGTGACATGGTAGTTCATCGGGTAATCGACTTCTTCGGCCAGCGTCCGATAGAGTTCCAGCGAATAGCGCTGCATGTTCATCACCGCCCAGCTGGTCGAAAAGGACGGGCAATTGCCCGCCGCGTGCCAGGTGCTGCCCGCTGTCAGCTCGTTCTTTTCCAAAAGCACGCAATCCCAGCCCGCCTTGGCAATGTGATAGGCGCAGGACGCGCCCACAACGCCGCCGCCGATGATGACCACGCGGGCTTGTGTCGGAAAATCTGCCATTGGGGTCTCCTCAATAGACGGGTGGGGCGATCACCCAGATCGCAACGCAGGGGGTTGCTGTTCGGTTGTGCCAGCGGAAGGGCTCGCCCCGGATCCGGAAACTGTCGCCGGGGCCAAGGTCGAACGCCTGATCGCCGATCTCAAGGTAGAGGCGGCCGCTGACGACATAGCCAACCTCCTGTGTCGGACGGCTTACGGGCGCGGGCAGGCTCGCGCCGGGTTCAAACGTGGAATGGACCACTTCGAAATCATCCGTCAGGTCAGGTGACAACAGGGCCTCGACCAGACCCGCGGCGCGATTGCCGATCGGGCGGCGGCGATTGGCGCGCACGATAAGGCCCTCTTCGCCCGGTGACGATGACACCCGGAAGAGGCTGGAAATGGAAACATCCAGAACCTGCGCCATATCTCGCAAGTCGTCGATGGACGGGTCGGACAGGTCGCGCTCAACCTGGCTCAGCCACCCGACAGATCGCCCCAGACGCCCCGCCATATCGGCCAAAGTGAGACCCCGCGCCTTTCGCAAGGCCCGAAGATCGGCCCCGAGGGTTCTGGCATCCGCTGGAAGATCGTGCAGCACTATCGCCCCATGAAATTCTGATCTCAAATTTCATGTTGCCGCGAGTCGGTGAAATCTCAAAGTGTTTTTTCACATGCCCATGACCAATCGCCGGGTCATCAAATCCGGCCGAAAACGCTTTCCAGAATGGCGGCGAGTTCGCGGGCGTCGGTCTCGTTGAAGGCTTCAGGCTGGTTACTGTCGATATCCAGCACCGCAATGACCTCTCCCGCCCCATCAAAGACCGGCAGCACCAATTCCGAACGGGTCGAGCTGGCGCAGGCGATGTGCCCCGGAAAGGCATCGACATCCGGCACCAGTTGCACCTCGCCTGTGCTTGCCGCAGCACCGCAAACCCCCCGGTCGAACGGGATTTGCAGGCAGCCATGTCCACCTTGATAGGGCCCAATCTTGAGAAGGCCCGGTTCGGTCACGCGATAGAAGCCGGTCCAGTCGAACCGGTCATCGGCGTGGTGGATTTCGCAGGCCAGGGTCGCCATCAGGGCCACCTGGTCGGTCTCAGCTTCGGTCAGGGCCGCGATGGTGCGGGCCAGCATCGGGTAGTCGGTCATGGCAGCTCGATCGCGATGGCCGTGCCCTCGCCCCCTCCAATGCAGATCGCGGCGACACCCCGCTTGAGGCCGCGCGCCTCCAGCGCGTGCAGAAGCGTCACGATGATCCGCGCACCCGAGGCCCCGATGGGGTGGCCCAAGGCACAGGCCCCGCCGTTGACGTTCACGATGTCCGGCGACAGGCCCAATTCCTGCATGAAGGCCATGGGCACGACCGCGAATGCCTCGTTCACTTCCCACAGGTCCACGTCTTCGACCGACCAACCGATCCGTTGCAGAAGCTTCTGCGCCGCGGGGACCGGCGCCGTGGTGAACCAGCCGGGGGCCTGCGCATGGCTGGCATGGCCCAGCACCCGCGCGCGCACCGGCAGGCCGCTCTCCTCGGTCGTCATGACCAGCGCCGCCGCCCCGTCCGAGATCGAGGACGCGTTGGCTGGCGTCACGGTGCCGTCGGCGCGAAACGCGGGCTTCAGATGCGGGATCTTGTCAGGCCGCGCCGTCCGGGTCTGTTCATCCTCCGCGATGACGACCTCGCCCTTTCGGGTGGTCAGCGTCACCGGCGCGATCTCGGCGGCGAAGACCCCGGATTGCTGCGCTTCGGTCGCCCGCGACAACGACCGCAGGGCATATTCGTCCTGCGCCTCGCGGCTGAAATGGTAGTGATCGGCACAGTCCTCGGCGAAGGTGCCCATCAGGCGGCCCTTTGCATAGGCGTCCTCCAGGCCGTCCAGGAACATGTGGTCGATGACCTCGCCATGACCGATCCGCGCGCCACCGCGCATCTTGGGCAGCAGGTAGGGGGCGTTGGTCATGCTTTCCATGCCGCCCGCGATCATGCTCTCCACTTGGCCCAGGGCGATCTGGTCAAAGGCACACATCGCCGCCTTCATTCCCGATCCGCACATTTTGTTGAGCGTTGTCGCCGGCACGTCTTCGCCCAACCCACCGGCAAAACCGGCTTGCCGCGCCGGAGCCTGACCTTGGCCGGCAGGCAGCACGCAGCCCATCAGCACCTCGTCGACCGAGGCGCAGCCGGCCCCGTCCAGTGCCCTGCGAATTGCAACGCCCCCCAGCTGCGCTGCACTGGCGCCCGAAAGCTCGCCTTGGAACCCGCCCATTGGCGTGCGCGACGCGCCCGAGATGATGACCGACCGCATGATGCTCTCCCTCTGGTTGATGCGAACGGAAATACCGCAAAAGGGCCGCATTTCCACCAAGCAGATGCCGCGAATCCCGGCAACATAAGTCCCCGTAGCTGCATAGGCTTCCCTCGGCGCCGTGTGAACAGCCCCCACCCAGTACGCGGCGCCGAGGTCTTCCCCTTTTCCTGCGCCCAATGCTATCCAATCCGGGAAACCGGAACCAGAGACATTCCATGCGCAATTTCCAAGCCCCGGGCAGGTCCGCTGTTCTCGCAGAGAACGGGATCTGCGCCACCTCTCATCCGCTTGCCGCAAAGGTCGCCATCGACATTCTCGAACGCGGTGGCAACGCGATGGATGCGGCGATTGCCGGTGCAGTTCTGTTGGGTATCTGCGAGCCGCAATCGACGGGCATCGGCGGGGATGCCTTTTGCCTGTTCTCCCTGCCCGGATCAGACGAGGTTCGGGCGCTGAACGCGTCGGGCCGCGCACCGGCAGGCTTCGATGCCGAAGCAGCGCGCAGCAAAGGCGCCAACATTGGATTGCAATCGGTTGACGCCATCACCCTGCCCGGCGCTATTGACGGCTTCTGCAGGCTCTCTGAAGATCACGGACGTCTCGGCCTGCCCGATATCCTCGCCCCCGCCATCCATTACGCAGAGGAAGGTGTGCCCGTCGCCCCCCGCGTGGCCTTCGACTATGCCCGCGCGGCGGGAACGTTGTGGGGCGCAGGCGAGCAGCATTACCTGATCAACGGCACCCCCCTGACGGTCGGGCAGAAATTCCGCTCGCCCGGCCAGGCCGAGGTTCTGCGGCAGGTGGCCAAACACGGTCGCGCCGGGTTCTACGGTGGCGAGGTGGCCCGCGACATGGTGCAAAGTCTCACGGCCCTTGGCGGCCTGCACAGTTTGGAGGATTTCTCGAACGTGCGGTGTGACTACACCGACCCGGTAAGCGGCACCTACGGGCCTGTCGAGCTGCTGGAACATCCGCCCAACGGCCAGGGCGCCACCGCGATCCTGATGCTCAACATCCTGTCGCAATTCGACCTGGCTGCGATGGACCCTCTGGGCGCGGACCGGGCCCATATCGAGGCTGAGGTGGCCAAGCTGGCCTATGATGCGCGCGACCGCTTCATCGCGGACCCGGCCTACATGACGGAACCGGATCGCATGTTGTCGATGGACACCGCAAAGGCACTGGCGGCCCTGATCGACCCGGCCCGTGCTTTGCCCCCGTCGCTGCCCGGCGCCGCGGCCGTCCACAAGGACACCGTCTATATCACCGTCGTCGACAAGGACCGTATGTGCGTGTCGATGATCTATTCGATCTTCCACAGTTTCGGGTCTGGCCTCGCCTCCGAGAAATACGGGATCCTGTTCCAGAACCGAGGCGCGGGCTTCACGCTTGAAAAGGGGCACCCGAACGAGGCCGCACCGGGCAAGCGCCCGATGCATACGATCATTCCCGGCATGGTCCGGCGCAACGGCCGGGTTGAAATGCCCTTTGGGGTCATGGGCGGCGCCTACCAACCCAATGGTCATGCGCGTTTGCTGACCAACATGGAGGTCTTCGGCATGGATGCGCAAAGCGCCATCGACGCCCCCCGCGCCTTCCCCGAGGACGGGACGCTGCGGCTGGAGACCGGCTATAGTCAGAAGGTCGCACAGAACCTGGCGAACAGGGGCCATGACCTGCAGTGGTCGGATAGCCCGATCGGCGGGGCGCAGGCGATTCGAATTCGCGGCGATGGCGTTCTCGAAGGCGCGTCCGACCCGCGCAAGGACGGGATCGCACTGGGCTACTGAGCCGTCAGTTCAGTTGGAAATGCAGCGGGTAATACCCATCCTCGAACGGGCCGAACAATTCGCCCAGGTCGGGATGGTCGACCGGTTCGCCTGAATAGTCGGCGATCAGGTTCTGTTCCGAGACATAGGCAACGTAGTAGGACTGATCGTTCTCGGCGAGGAGGTGATAGAAAGGCTGATCCTTGGCCGGGCGCGCCTCTTCGGGGATGGACTCATACCATTCCTCGGTATTGGCGAATTCCGGGTCCACATCGAAAACAACGCCGCGAAACGGGTGTTTGCGGTGACGGACCACTTGTCCAAGATAGTATTTGGCGCGCGTTTTCAGCATCATCGTTCAGCCCCTTGGCCGTTACTAGACAATTTCGGCGCCCGATGTCCATGAACGCGGGCAAAAATCATGGGAAACAGTCTGTGAACAGTGCACTGACGGTCAGAGGGTTCCGGCGCCCGTCTCGTGATGCGCAGATCCCCGCAGGACTGACCATGAGCGCCACATGACCGGTTCCCAGACGGCCGCGGATCGGCTACACTCGCCCCAATAAAACAAAAAGCGAGAGGCAGATGAGCAGACTCTTTCGCGTCGGATTGGTCTTGTTGATCCTTGGCAGCTGTGGCGCCCGGGACAGCAGTGCGCCGCGCAATCTTGACAACGCCTGTTCGATCCTGACGGAACGGCCGCATTATTCCCGCGCCTTCCGTGACGCCGAACGCAACTGGGGCGTGGAAACCCATGTGCTGATGGCCATGATCTACCAGGAAAGCAAATTCATTGCCGACAACCGGCCGCCGCATGTCTATGCGCTTGGCGTCATTCCGACCGGCAGGCAATCCTCGGCCCTCGGCTACAGCCAGGCCCTGGACGGCACCTGGCAGGAATATCAGCGCGACCGCGGCGGGCGCGGCTCACGGCGCACGGATATTCGCGACGCCGCGGATTTCATGGGCTGGTACATGACCGCGACCGTCAAGGAGACCGGCGTCGCCCTGAATGACACCCGCAACCAGTACCTCGCCTATCACGAGGGCCGCACCGGGTTTAACCGGGGCAGCTACCGCGCGAAGTCTTGGCTGATGCGGATCTCAGACGAGGTGGCGCAGCGCGCCGTGATGTACGAGGCGCAACTGCGCAATTGCCGCGCACACCGTTGAACACGCCAGCGCGCCGTTGCCGTGGTAAAGGGCCGGTCAGTTCGGCCAGTCACGCATCTCGGCCTGGATATTGAACAGGATATTCGGCACCCGTCCCCCCTTTGCGAGGTCACCCAGTACTACCGTGGTCTGATTGCCCACATCATCGGTGATCACCCATTGCCGCAATTCAACCGGATCGCCGGTGAAAACCAGTTGGATATTGCCGTATTCCGGGTTGTCGGGGTCCTGCGCCGTCACGCTGGTGGTTGTTCCATCACTCGTATGGGCCGTGACCATGTTCGTGCGGGACAGGTCCACGTTGCGTTCCAGGATGATCTTGAGCGGCGTTTCCGACAGGGGGTAGCGGTCCGGCCCGGTATTGGAGCGCGGATCAAACACCGCGAGTTGCCCGCCACCGGCGATGACCATCGCCGCTTCGGGGGGATTGTATTCGAACCGCACGCGGCCGGGACGCTTGATGAAAATCTTGCCGGTCGAGATCGTCCCGTCGGGATTGACCTGAGTGAACTCCCCCTCGGCGGTTTCGAAGGAATTCAGGTACGCTGAAATCTCGTTCAGCGACAATTGCTGGGCCTGCCCTGGGCTAGCAGCCAGCCCGGCCATGACCAACGGGGCGGCCAGAAGAAGAAGGCGTCGTGTGATATTGCTCATGTGTCCTACCTAGTGTGGCGCGGGCGAGGTTTCACCCGTCAGATAGGGTGAAAACTGCGCTATCGGCCGCTGTTAAGCGATTTCATGCCCGTGGCTATCGGATAACCTCGGGCTGATTGACCCCGGCGCGGCATTCGCCGGCAAATAGCACAGGCGCAGCCCGGCTAGACGCTACCCCTGCTCGGGCACCAGGATCTCGCGCTTGCCGACGTGGTTGGCTGCCGAAACAACACCTTCATCTTCCATCTGCTCGACCAGCCGCGCGGCTTTGTTGTAGCCGATGGCCAGCTTGCGCTGGATATAGGAGGTGGAGCATTTGCGGTCCTTCGCGACGATGGCCACGGCCTGATCGTAAAGCGCGTCTTCGCCGGTGGTATTGCCACCCAGCCCCAGAACCGCGTCGATATTGGCCTCTTTCTCGTCATCGGGGCCTTCGACGACTCCCGCCTTGTATTCGGGCGGACCAAAGGCCTTGAGGTAATTGACGATCTCCTCGACCTCTTCATCGGAACAGAACGGCCCGTGCACGCGGGTGATCTTGGACCCGCCCGCCATGTAGAGCATATCGCCCATGCCCAGAAGCTGCTCGGCCCCCTGTTCGCCAAGGATGGTCCGGCTGTCGACCTTGGAGGTCACCTGGAAGGAAATCCGGGTGGGGAAGTTGGCCTTGATCGTGCCGGTGATCACGTCCACCGAGGGGCGCTGCGTGGCCATGATCAGATGAATCCCCGAGGCCCGGGCCATCTGCGCAAGGCGCTGGATGCAGGCTTCGATCTCCTTGCCCGCAACCATCATCAGGTCGGCCATCTCGTCGACGATGACGACGATATAGGGCATCTTCTCGGGCGCCATTTCCTCGGTTTCGAAGACCGGTTCGCCGGTCTCATCGTCGAAGCCGGTCTGAACCGTGCGGCTGAACATTTCGCCCTTGGCCAGCGCATCGGCGACGCGGCCATTATAGCCCTCGATGTTGCGCACGCCCATCTTGGACATCTTGCGGTAGCGCTCTTCCATTTCGGCCACGACCCATTTCAGGGCGACAACCGCCTTTTTCGGGTCGGTCACAACCGGCGACAACAGGTGCGGGATGCCGTCATACACCGACAATTCCAGCATCTTCGGGTCGATCATGATAAGGCGGCAATCCTCGGGCGACAGCTTGTAGAGCAGCGACAGGATCATCGTGTTGATCGCCACGGACTTGCCCGACCCGGTGGTCCCCGCGATCAAAAGGTGGGGCATCTTGGCAAGGTTGGCGACAATCGGATCGCCCCCGATATCCTTGCCCAGCGCCAGCGGCAGGCGGTGGTTGCCATCGCCGTAGTCGCGCGTGGACAGAATCTCGCGGAACGACACCATCTCGCGGTTCTCATTGGGCAGTTCGATGCCAATGACACTGCGACCCGGCACGGTGCTGACACGGGCCGAGAGCGCCGACATCGACCGGGCGATATCGTCGGCCAGGCCGATCACGCGGCTGGCCTTGAGACCCGGTGCCGGTTCCAGTTCATACATGGTGACAACTGGGCCGGGGCGGACGCTGACGATCTCGCCCTTGACGCCGTAGTCATCAAGGACCGTCTCCAGCATCCGGGCGTTTTCCTCCAGCGCCTCATCGGACAGGTGATGGCGCGTGATCTCGTCGGGCGAGGCCAGCAGATTCAATGGCGGCGTTTCATAGGCCGGGCGTGTGTCGTCGAATTTCAGGCTGGGTTGAGCCTCGGCGCGGGCCTGTGTCGAAGGCTGAACCGGCTTTTTGACAGGGTGCTGCACGACCTTGCGCGGTTCAGTCCCCGTTTGTTGGGGCGCCCTCGGCGCCTCGGTGTCGAAAAGCGGCTCTGCGGTCAGTGCCCGGGTGGCTTCGGTCTCGGCTTCAGGCTGCATTTCGGGTGCAGAGTGGAGCGGTGGTTCTGGCGGCAGGTCGAGCCCCTGCGTCTGGTTCGCCCCCAATGTCAGAGGCAGCGGCCCGCTCGGCTGAGAAATCTGCGGTTCGCGGCGGTTCGCGATGGCGGCGGTGACGGCAGGATTGACACCGGGCTTGGGGGTGACAGGATCTGCCCCGCCGCTGCGGGCCCGGATGGCATCGCTGATACGGGCACGAATCCGGTCATCATCGGCGATGGGCAGATTACCGGACGGGACGCTGCGCTCCACGAGCTCGGGTTCGGGCATCGGGTCGGACGACCGCTTGAGCAGCGACGGCATCCGCGCGAAAAGCCCGCCGCCGGTTTCCGGCGTGGTGTTTTGCGGTTCGTCGTCGATCGGGTCGAATTCCTCGTAGCGGCGCCCCATAGGTGGGTTGGCGCGCACCACGGGGGTCTCACGACCGGCCTGTTGCCGCGGCTCGGGGACCGCGCGGGCGGCAGCCATTTCAGCCTCGTATTCGGCACGCTCGGCGCGGGATTGGTGCCGGCGCTCTTGCATGGTCGAGCGCAGCGCCTGTGCGCCGCGAAAGGATGCGCTGGCCCCACGGCCAAGCGCGCGCAGAAGAAAGCTGTAGGCCAGGATGAGGCCGATCAGAAGGAACCGGCCCAGGGCCTTGATCTCTCGCCAGGTGAAGCCGAGCACATAGGCCCCCAGCGCCAGAACACCCAGACCCGCGACAAGCGACATCAGCTTGATGCCCCAGCTGGGCGACATGGGCAGGATGGTCAGGACAATGGACAGCACCGTATCGCCGAACAGCCCGCCAAGGCCGAAACTATGCACCCAATCCGGCCCGGTGGTCAGGGTCGAGGCATATATCGCCAAGAGCGCCACGGCGATGGGTGCAAACACGAGGCGGCCAAGCGCCCGCACCGGCATCCTGTGAAAGACCATCCGCAGCCCCCAGGCGGCGACCAGTGCCGCGATACCCCAGGACGCCCAGCCGATGATCATGAAGACCGGCGCGGCAATCATCGCACCGAAACGACCCAGCCAGTTCTGCACCGGTGCATCCGTGGCAGCCATGAAGCTGGGATCGTCCGGCGAGTAAGAGCCGAACATCATCCCCACGAGCACGCCAAGAACCACAAGGCCGATACCGAGCAACTCCTTGCCGCGCTTTTCCAGCGCCGCCTGCATGTTGCTGTCCAGTAGCGGATCACGTTGCCGGGTCTGATAGGACGCCATGTTCTTCCTCATGCTCGATCATACAGGCAGGCGCGAATCTGGATGAGTCCGCGCTCTACATCTTGTTTCGGGGCCACCATCGCGACCCGGATGAATCCATTGCCGGGATCCCCGTCCGGGCCGGGACGGCTCAGGTATTTGCCGGGCAGGACGCGCACCCCGGTTTCGGTCCATAGCTTCAGGGCCGCCGCTTCGCTGTCCTCGACGGGCAACCACAAGAAGAACCCTGCCTCAGGCCCCTCATAGCCCGGCACGTCGCCCAGGATCTTGTCGGCAAGGGCATACTTCTCGCGGTAGAGCGTGCGGTTTTCCTCGACATGCTCTTCATCGGACCAGACCCGCTCGGCGACCCGCTGGAGGGGCAACGGCAGGGGCGCGCCCGCATAGGCGCGCAGCTGGCGGATGCGGCGGATGTTCTCGGGCCCCGAGGCCACGAAACCCGACCGCAGGCCCGGCAGGTTCGACCGCTTGGACAAGGAGTGGAACACCACGACCCGCTCGGGATCGGCGCCGGTATCGGCAACCGCCTCGAGTATGCCGGGTGGCGGCGCATCGCGGTAGATCTCCGAATAGCATTCATCCGCGAAAACACGGAAATCGTGTTTTTCGGCCAGCTCCAGCAGCGCGCCCCAATAGGCGCGGCTGGCAATGGCCCCCTGCGGATTGGCTGGGCTGCAGACATAGGCGATCGCGGTGCGATCCAGAACATCGGGTGCAAGACGCGCGAAATCGGGCAAGTGCCCGCTCTGGGCCGTGGCGGGCACGAAAACCGGCTCTGCCCCGACCGACAGGGCCGCGACGGCGTAGACCTGATAAAACGGGTTGGGTGTCAGGACTACAGGCTGCTTGCCGTTCTTGGTTTCCGGACAAAGCGCCATCGCAGCATTGTACAGGCCCTCTCGGGTGCCGTTCAGGGCCATGACACGGTCCGGTGTGACCGTCACGGAATAACGGCGCTGTAGCCAGCCGGTAATCGCGGCCAGCAATTCGGGGGCGCCGTCATTGGGGGGATATTTCGCAAAACCCGACAGGTTCTCGGCAAGAATGTCTCCGACAAAAGCCGGGAAAGGGTGCTGCGGCTCGCCAATGGTCATGGCGAGGGGCTCGCCGCCCGCCTCATGCGGGTCGAGCAGGCTCCGCAAACGCGGAAACGCATATGCCGGTAGGTTCGAAAACCGCTCGGGGTACACCATATCTGCCTCAAGACGCGGCCTCATTGGCGGGCCGCTTTCCATCAAAATAGACGCCTCGCCGCTGTCTTGTCCAGAAATATGGCCGATTTTTCGGGGGTTGGACCGGAAACCTGTTGCTTTTCTGTCAGGCCAGCGCGGCTTCGGCCGCCGTTGCAATGCCCAGCAGCCGTCGGTCTTGCCCGGGCAGGGCGTTGAACATGATCCCGCAGGATGGCTCACCTGTGGGCAAGGTGATGGAACACAACCCCATCATGTTGCCAATCCGCGTGTTGCGCAGGCCGAGGATGTTCTCGGATGCAAACAACTCGGCATCGGCCAGCAAGTCCGCCGTTTTGGGGGGCGTGGTCGGCACCGAGGGGAAAATCACCGCGTCAAAGCCTGCCACCGCCACGGCGAAGTCCCGGCGAAACGCGTCCAGCCGCTGCCAGGCTGCCACGTAGTCGGCCGCACCATGCGCCTTGCCCGCCTCGAAACGCTCGCGCACGGGGGCATACATCTTTTCCGGGTCCGCCTCGATCGCCGCACCCCAGGTGCCGTAGCATTCCGAGGTGTAGAGGATCCCGGCCATGTCCAGCGCCTCGGCCACCGCGGGAATGGTTCGGCGGCTGATCTGCGCCCCCGCCTGTTCCAGCTTCGGCACGGCACCTTCAAAGGCTTGAGCGGGTGCATCGCGCACGTCTTCGCATGCAACGGTTTCCAGAACCAGAAGGCGCACGCCAGACAGGGAAGCCCCCCGCAAGTCGGGCGCCGACTGCCCCTGCATCGCGGCATACAGGTGCGCGGCGTCCTCGGTGGTGCGGGCCAACGGGCCGACCGTGTCAAAGCGCGCAGCCAAGGGCACCACACCGGCAAGCGAAAGGGCATTGTGCGTGGGCTTGAACCCCACAAGGTCATTCCAGGCGGCCGGCAGACGCACCGAGCCGCCGGTGTCGGACCCGACCCCGGCTGCAGCCAAGCCATACGCCGTGGAACTGGCCGCGCCGGACGACGACCCCCCCGGTGCGGCATCGGGGTCGTGGACATTTGGCGGCGTCGCCGTGACCGGGTTCACGCCAAGGCCGGAAAAGGCCAGCTCGGTCATATGGGTCTTGCCAAGGCAGACCAGCCCCTGCGCCGTGGCATTGCGCAAGACCACGCCATCGCTCAGGGGCACCCGCCCTGCCAGCAGGGCGCTGCCTGCCTCGGCGGCCACCCCGGCGCTGTCGATATTGTCTTTCCAGCTGATCGGAACGCCATCCAGAAGGGACCGTCGCTGGCCCAGGCGTGCCCGCTCACTTGCCGCGCGGGCCTCGGCCCGGGCCCGGTCTGGCGTTGTGCGGGCAAAGATACGTCCGGCGAACGGGCTGGACGCAATGGCCGATAGGAAGTCTTCCGCCAAATCAACGGGATCGACCTGCCCCGCCCCGATCGCCCGGCCCAGTTCGGACGCGCTCTTGCCTCGCAGATCCTGCATGTTGCGTTTCCTGCCTAACCCCGTTTTGCGGAAACCGTAGCGGCCAAGCGGCGCATGGACAATCCCGCCACGCAGCGCATATTGCGCCCCATGACACCCGACTCGGATATCCTGATCGTCGGCGGCGGGCTCAACGGGCCGGCCCTGGCCCTCGCCCTTGCCCAATCCGGGCTGACCGTCACCGTGATCGACGCTTTGCCCGACACGGCCCGGAAATTGGCCGATTTCGACGGGCGCGGCTACGCGCTGGCGCTGGCCTCGAAACGACTGTTGGCCAGTCTCGGGGTTTGGGAGACGGTCGCAGAGAACAGCCAACCGATGCTGGAAATCAAGGTCACCGACGGGCGCGCGGGCGAAGGTCCGGCCCCGTGGATGCTGCATTTCGACCATGCGGAGATCGAGGAAGGCCCGATGGGCTACATGCTCGAAGACCGCTACCTGCGCATCGCCCTGCTGGACGCGATGGCGAGCGAACCACGCATCACACAGATCAACGGTGAAACCGTTGTAAACCAAAGCGTTGAAATGGATCACGCGACTATCGAGCTGGCCTCGGGCAAGACGATCACCGGCCGTCTTCTGGTCGGCTGTGATGGGCGCGCCAGCGGAACCGCGAGCCGCGCGGGAATCCGCCGCACCGGCTGGGACTATGGCCAGACCGCCATCGTTTGCGCCGTGCGCCATGAAAAGCCCCATGGCGGGATCGCGCACCAGTTCTTCATGCCCAACGGCCCGCTGGCGATCCTTCCGCTGCCCGCAAATCGGTCTTCGATCGTCTGGTCCGAGTCCACCGCCCGTGCAGAAAGCATCATGGCAATGGATGAGGCAGGGTTCCTTGACGCGCTTCGCCCCGCCTTCGGGTCTTTCCTCGGAGAGATCGCGCTGGAGGGCAAACGGTTCTCCTATCCGCTGAAACTGACCATTGCCAATGCCTTCGTCGGCGACAGGCTGGCGCTGGTCGGCGATGCAGCCCATGGCATGCACCCGATTGCCGGGCAGGGTCTGAATGCCGGATTGCGCGATGTGGCCGCCTTGGCCGAGGTCCTGACCGAGGCCAGAGAACGCGGCGAAGACATCGCAAGCCCGCAGGTCCTGGCCCGCTACCAGCAATGGCGCCGCTTCGACACGGCGACCCTCGCGCTTGCGACCGATACGTTCAACAAGCTGTTTTCAAACGACAACCCGCTGCTGCGGACGGTCCGAGATTTCGGCATGGGGGCCGTCAATGCGATGCCGGGCCTGCGCCGCGGCTTCATCCGCGAAGCGGCAGGCCTGACCGGCGACCTGCCCAGATCCATGCGCGGTTAAGCTAGTCCAGCGGACGCGCTTCGTCGATCAACAGCACCGGTATGCCATCGCGGATCGGGAAGGCCAAGTGGGCCGCTTTGCTGATCAGCTCCTGGCGGTCCGCATCATAGGTCAGCAGGCCATGAGTCTGCGGACAAACCAGCGCCTCCAGCATCTTGCGGTCGAATTGTGCCGCGGGAATTTCGGTCATTGCATCATCTCGTCATTGCCGCCGCGCAGGGCGTATTCGATCAGGGTCACCAGCGTCTCACGACGTGTGGACAGGCACGGCGCCTCAAGAAGCGCCTGCTTGTCCTCGGGGTCTAAGGGCAGGAGCATGGACAGCGAATTGATCAGCAATTCCGGCTCGGCCTCTTTCAGGCTGTCCCAATCGGTGCTCAGCCCGGTTTCGGTGAAATAGCGATCGAGCAGCGCGAACAGGCCGTCCCGGTCGAAGCCCGCATCCGGTTCGGGTTGGCCGCGATCGGCTTCGAAGCCGGACCAGTCCACCTCACAGCGCCGATAGGGGGTGAAGCCCTCGACCTCTTGACGGATACGAAAGCGCGACCGTCCGGACAGGGTGATCATGTAGCGCCCGTCATGGGTTTCGGAAAAGGCAGTAACACGTCCCGCGCAGCCAATGCTGTGCAGGCGTGGCCCGTCATGTGCGCCACTACAGGGCTGGACCATGCCAATCAGGCGTTCCGGAGTCTTCAGCGCATCTTCGAGCATGGCCAGATAGCGCGGCTCGAAGATGTGCAGCGGCAATTGCGCGCGCGGCAACAGCAGGGCCCCCGGCAACGGGAAGACGGGGATGGTCCGGGGCAGGTCAGGGAGGTTCGCCATGACGCTCAAGTTAGACCGAAGCCTGTCTCGGGCAAACGCCCTCAGGCAAATATCATCGAGCTGAGCTTGCGGCGCCCGTTCAGAACAACCGGATCGTTGGGCTTGAGCGCCTCGAAGATCGTGAACAGCTGCGTCTTGGCCGCCCCGTCATTCCATTCGCGGTCGCGGCGGAACAGGTCCAGAAGCTCGTTCACTGCGCCCTCGGCGTCGCCCGTGGCATGCAGCGCGGTAGCCAGATCGAAACGCGCCTGATGGTCGTCGGGATTTGCTTCGACCTTGGCGCGCAATTCGTCGAGAGGGCCAGCCTTCTCGGCCTGGCGCGCCAAGTCGATCGCGGCGCGGGCAGCCTCGATTTCCGGGGCATCAGCGATTTCGGCAGGCACGCCGTTGATCACGGCCTCGGCCTGTTCAGCCTGATCCATGGCCAGGTAAGCGCGGGCCATGCCCCCGAAAGCGGCAGCATTCTGGGGGTCTTCTTGCGCAATGGCGGCAAAGGTCTGAGCGGCATCCGCGGCGGCGCCATCGGCCAACATCTGCTCGGCCGCTTCAAGCGCCTCGGCCATGCCGCCGTCATCCTCGCCCCCGGCCAGCGCGACGAGCTTGCTCACGAATTCGTCGATCTGGCTTTGCGGCAGCGCGCCCTGGAACCCATCGACGGGCTGCCCCTTGTGAAAGGCATAGACGGTCGGGATCGACTGCACGCGGAGCTGCCCGGCGATCTGCTGGTTTTCGTCCACGTTCACCTTGACCATCTTCACCTTGCCACCGGCAGCGGTGACAGCCGCCTCCAATGCCGGGCCAAGCTGTTTGCATGGGCCGCACCAGGGCGCCCAGAAATCGACGATAACGGGCACTTCCTGGCTCGCTTCGACCACGTCGGCCATGAAGGTCGCGTCGCCCCCGTCCTTGATCAGATCGCCCGCCGGGGCCGCGTTGCCTTGTCCAAGTTCAAGCATGTCTTTTCTCCGCTTCTCTGGAGTGTCGCGCTCTATATGGGGGGGAATGGCGCAAAGGGAAAGGGGCGGGTTTCGTCCGCGCGCAATCCGGGGCAGTCTGGCAAGCGAACAGGAGGACCAGATGCCCACGATCCTGACCTTTGGCGACAGCAACACCCACGGCACAACACCAATGCCAAGCCGGGACCATAACGCTCGTTTCGGTTTCGGCACGCGCTGGCCGACGGTGATGGCCGAACATCTCGGCCCCGACTGGCACGTGGTGGAAGACGGCCTGCCCGGCCGCACCACGCAGCATGACGATCCGGTGATGTGGCCGAACATGAACGGGCAAACGGGGCTGCGCATGGCGCTGGCCAGCCATCAGCCGCTGGACGTGGTCGCGATCATGCTGGGCACCAACGACCTCAAGACCCGGTTTGCGCCCTCGGTCGAAAAGATCACCGCCGGGGCGGCGGGTCTTCTGGACATCGCCCTGACCGACGACCTTCAGGCGCGCCACGGACCCTATCGTGTTCTTTTGATCTGCCCGCCACCGGTTGTTGAAACCGGCCCGATCAGGGGCGAATTCACCGGCGTCGGGGCCATCGCCCCGAACCTGGCCCGGGCCTATGCCGACCTTGCCCATGCCCGTGGCGCGGCCTTCCTGGACGCCGGCACGGTGATCTCGGTGAGCGACACCGACGGTGTCCATTTCGACGCGCCCGCCCACCGCGCGCTGGGCGAAGCCGTGGCCGAGGCGGTGCGCAGCCTTTAAAGATCGAAGGTCGCGAAGACCGGGGCGTGGTCGCTGGGCTGCTCCCAGCCGCGCACGTCGCGGCGGATGCGGCTGGAATGGGCGGCGTTGGAAATGTCGGGCGTAGCCCAGACGTGATCCAGCCTGCGGCCCTTGTCTGCGGCGTCCCAATCCCTGGCCCGGTAGGACCACCAGCTGTAGAGCTGGCCATCGGGAATGTCCTGCCGGGTGATATCGACCCAATTCCCGGCCTCTTGCGTCTGGCCAAGGTGTTCCACCTCGATGGGCGTGTGGCTGACCACCTTCAGCAGCTGCTTGTGCGACCACACGTCATCCTCGCGCGGGGCGATGTTCAAATCGCCCACGAGGATGGATTTCTCTGGCCGGTCGTCATGGAACCAGTCCCGCATCTCGGTCAGGTAGTCCAGCTTCTGGCCGAATTTCTCGTTGATCGCCCTATCGGGTTTATCCCCCCCGGCGGGCACGTAGAAATTGTGGATCGTGACACCGTTTTCCAGCTGGCCGGCGATGTGGCGGGCATGGCCGAGGGCCGCGAAATCCTGGCTACCGACCTCTTGCATGGGCAGCTTCGACAGGATCGCGACGCCGTTATAACCCTTCTGCCCCCGCGCAACCATGTGGGTGTAGCCAAGCGCCTGAAACTGATCCATCGGGATCTTCTCGACCGGCGACTTGCACTCCTGAAGGCACAGCACATCGGGCGTCTCTTCACGCATCAGGCGGGCGACCAGCCCCTCGCGCAGGCGGACCGAATTGATGTTCCAGGTGGCAAGGGTGAAGGGCATGTATCTCTCCTGTTATCGGCGGCTTAGCCAGTCGGAGACGCGCCCCAGACCGGCACGCAGCACCTCCGTCTCGCAGGCATAGCCGATCCGGATATAACCCTCCATCCCCATTACCGCGCCGGGAGTGAACATGACGCCGGTATCTCGCAGTATTCGCTCACACAGTTCATAGCTGGGCATGCCCGTGTCAAAGGCGATCAGCGCCGTGGTGCCCGCGTTGGGCGGAACCATCCGGGCGCGGGGTTCACCGGCCACCCAATCAATCAGGATCGCCAGATTGCGCCTCACGATCTCTTGCGACCGGGCAAGGATCGTATCGGCGTTTTCGAGGGCCATGGTCGCGAAACAATCATCCACCATACCCACGCTGATGGTCGTATAGTCTCGATGAATCTCGGCCTGCTCCAACAGCTCTGTCGGCCCCACGATCCAGCCCAGCCGCAGCCCCGCCAGAGAGAACGCTTTCGATGTCGACCCGGTGCTGATCCCCTTGTCATGGAGGTCGGCGATCGACGGCATCGTGTCGCCCTGTTCGGTGCCGCGATAAACCTCGTCGCACAGGATCCAGGCATCGCTGTCGCGGGCGATCCGAACCAGTCCCTCCAGCTGTTCACGATCCAGCAAGGCCCCGGTGGGGTTATTGGGGTTGGTCAGGGCAATCAGGCGGGTATCGGGCCGCATCGCGGCGCGCAGGGCATCAAGGGTCAGCTGCCAATCGTCCACCTCGCGCAGCGACACCTCGGTCACCTCGGCACCGATTGACCGGGGGATCGCCGTATGCTGCTGGTAGGTGGGGGTGATCGCCACGACATGATCGCCACGTTCCACAAGCGTTTGGTAGACCATGTGATTGGCCCCGATCGTGCCATGGGTGATCAGCACATTCTCCGGCGCCTGATCGGTGAAAAGGGACGCCACCGCCCGGCGCAGGCCGTCGGACCCGGTGGTCGCGCCATAGGTCATCTTCATTTCGGCAAGGTCGGAGGGCATCGACTGGGTCTTGCCCGCGATCTGCATGAGTTCGGCCAGGGTCAGACTGGCGACGCAGGTTTCCGCCAGATTGAGATCACAGCGGGTCTCCCACTTGTTCATCCATTGCTCGACGCCGAACGGTTCTATCCGCATCTCCAAACCCCGCTTTCCACAATTGTGAACCGCAGTTGACCGCAGCCAGAGGGCAACGTCTAGTCGGGGCCACAAGACGGAGGCGAAAGATGCAAGGATACAGGCTGGACCCGCAGGATTGGGATCGCTTCGGGCAAGAGATGCACAAGCTGCTGGATGCCTGCCTCGACCGGATGGCTGGCTATCGCGACCTGCCCTGGCAACCGCCCGGCCAGATGGACATCGGCCTTGGCAAGGCTTCGGAACGGCAGCCCGAAGGCACGGTTTTCGACGTCATGGCGCAGACGATCATGCCCACGGCCACTGGAAACACCCATCCGGCTTTCTGGGGGTGGGTTCATGGCGGCGGCATCCCCGCCAGCATCGGGGCCGAACTTGTTGCCGCGACCATGAATTCCAACTGCGGCGGCCGCGACCATGGTGCGGCACACGTGGAGGCCGAGGTGATCCGCTGGCTCTGCGCTACGGCCGGGATGGCCCGCGATGCTTTCGGCGTGATGACGACCGGCACAAGCCAGGCGACGATCCTGGCGCTGATGGCCGCACGGGTTCGACGCTTTGGCGAGGGCGTGCGCGAAACCGGCATCCGCGACCTGCCCCCGGTCGCGGTCTATGCCTCGGACGGGGCCCATGCCTGCATCGCGCAGGCGCTGGAGGTCATGGGACATGGCCGCGCCGCCCTGCGTGGCATCGCTACGGACGCGCGAGGGGCCATGCAACTGGAGGCCCTTCAAGACGCCATCGACAAGGACCGCGCCGAGGGGGTCGAGCCGCTGGCCATTGTCGGTACCGCCGGATCCGTCGGTGTCGGCGCCTTCGACGATCTGACCGGGGT
This sequence comes from Salibaculum griseiflavum, assembly GCF_003129565.1. Lineage (GTDB taxonomy): Bacteria > Pseudomonadota > Alphaproteobacteria > Rhodobacterales > Rhodobacteraceae > Salibaculum > Salibaculum griseiflavum. The sequence continues at coordinate 8,216 of NZ_QETF01000015.1, read as the reverse complement.
GGCGGACCTGGCCGGGTCAGAAGGGATCTGGTTGCATATCGACGCCGCGTTCGGGTTCTGGACCCGACTGGCCGACAATCCGTGGCACGCCCTGTCCGACGGGATCAGACGAGCCGACAGCATCGCGCTGGACGCCCATAAATGGCCCGGCGTGCAATACGATTGCGGCGCTTGCCTGATCGCCGACCGCGACCTGCACCGCGCGACCTTCGCCAGCCGTCCCGCCTATCTGGAGAGTGCCGCCGAGGGGCTGGCCGGGGGCGACACCTGGTTCACGGATTACGGGCTGGAACTGTCGCGGGGGTTTCGCGCGCTCAAGCTGTGGGCGGCAATCCAGACCTGCGGCACGCGGGCATTGGGCGCCGCGATCACGGACAATTGCCGGCAGGCGGCGTTGATGGGCGAAATGGTTGAAGGCTCGCCGGTCCTCAAGCTTGCCCATCCTGTGATCTCGAATGTCTGCTGTTTCGCGGTCGAAAAGGGCGACGTGTCCCGGATCGCGGCCGATCTGCAGCTGGCCGGGCAGGCGGTCTTTTCGACCATCACGCTGAACGGAACCCCATGCCTGCGCGCGGCCATCGTCAATCATCGCACCACCGAGGATGATCTGCGCCGCGCCATCGCCGCCGTCGAGGCAACGCAGCACTGAAGAAAAAAAGCCCCGGCGCAAGGGCCGGGGGCAAGTCCTACAGGGAGGTGGTGACGAAAACGTCGCCACCGAGGAATGCCAAGAAAATACCGCCCCCGTCGCCAAGCCGTCTTGATCTGGATCAAGATGGATAACGGAATCGACATTTTTCCCGTCAGGGCAGCGCATCCGTGCGATAGAGCTTCACCTTCAACCCGCCATGCGCCACCGGCGGGCCGGGCGAATGAAAGGGCAACCCAGTAGCATGGGCCAGTTTGGCCTCGGAGGTGATCAGCCCCACGCGCCAGCCGGAAAACCGCTCCTTGAGAACGGCCCCAAGGCTGCCATGCAAGCCGTAGAGCGGTTTGAGGTTCCCGATGCGCGCACCGTAGGGCGGATTGACGATGACAAGGCCCGGCGGGCCATCGGGGCGGATCAGGTCGCCGACCGGCTTCATCTCGAACCGGGTGACGGCCGCGACACCTGCGCGGTCGGCGTTCGCAGTGCTCATTCGGATCGCGCCCGAATCGCGATCCGACCCGAAAAAGCGGCAGTCGATCTGTCCCGGCACCGCCGCGCTTTTCATGGCCGCCCAGGCCTCTGGGTCGAAACTCGCAAGGTCTTCGAAAGCGAAGCGCCGCGACCGGCCCGGCATAAGGCCCAGCGCCATCTCGGCAGCCTCGATCACGAAGGTGCCCGACCCGCACATCGGATCCAGCACGGGTTCATCTCCGCCATAGCCCATCTGGCGCAGGAACAGGGCCGCCATGGTTTCGCGCATCGGCGCCTTGCCCACGGCCTCCTTGTGGCCGCGCTTGTGCAAGGGCACACCCGAGGTATCGACGGAAAAGGTCACGAGGTTGTCGTCGATCCGCACCTTGAGCGTCAGCGCGGCCTCGTCCGCCAGCGGTGCGCCCAGCGTTTCCGATATGGCGCGCTCGATCCGCTGCTGAGCGGCCTTGGCATGATAGATCTTGGACTTGCGGGTCGTGACTTCGACCCTCAGCGGCACATCGGGGCGCAGCACCTCGGCCCAGGGAAACTTGCGCGCCCGCTTGTCCAGTTGCGCAAGGTGAAAAGCGCGAAAGCTGCCGATCCGCGCCAGCACGCGGCCCGCCCCGCGCAGTTCCAGATTGGCCCTCCAGGCGTCGGGCCAGCCCCCCATGAAGGACACGCCACCGCCATGCACCCTTGGCAGGGGAAACCCCGCCGCACGAACCTCGTCGGCCAAGGGCTGTTCCAGTCCGGGTGGCGCTTGCAGGAAAATTTCGAACGGGGTGGTCATGCGGTTCTCTTAGCGGGGGCGCGGCGCCTGTGCGACGAAAAAGTCGCGATTGCCGCGATCCCCGTACCGCCCGCGCCCGCACGTCTTCCGCCTCTTGTCGGGAATGAACGGCGCGGCACGAAAAAAGGCCCCGGAGAAATCTCCGAGGCCAAGTCCAACAGGGAGGTGACGGCGTGACCCGGCCGCCGGCGGGATTTCTCAGGCCATCAGCCTGTAGCCGCCGCTTTCCGTCACCAGCAGCCGCGCATTCGACGGATCCGGCTCGATCTTCTGGCGCAGGCGGTAGATATGGGTTTCCAGCGTATGCGTCGTTACACCCGCATTGTAGCCCCAGACCTCGTGCAACAGCACATCTCGGGCCACGACACCCTCGGTCGCGCGATAGAGGAACTTGAGGATGTTGGTTTCCTTCTCGGTCAGCCGGATCTTCTTGTCTTCCTCTGTCACCAGCATCTTCTGGGCTGGCTTGAAGGTGTAGGGGCCAAGGTTGAACACGGCGTCTTCGGATTGCTCATGCTGGCGCAACTGGGCCCGGATGCGCGCCAGAAGCACGGGAAACTTGAACGGCTTGGTCACGTAGTCATTCGCCCCGGCATCAAGCCCCAGGATTGTATCACTGTCGCTGTCATGCCCGGTCAGCATGACAACCGGGCACTTCACGCCCTGCTTGCGCATGAGGCGGCACAGCTCACGACCATCGGTATCGGGCAACCCCACATCAAGGATAACGAGGTCGTAAAGACCTTCCTTGGCCTTCTGCATGGCCTCGGCCCCATTGCCAGCCTCGAACACGTCGAAATCCTCGGTCATCAATAGCTGCTCGCCCAGCGCCTCGCGCAGGTCTTCGTCATCGTCCACCAGAAGGATCTTCTTGAGTTGTGCCATCGTTTCGGACTCCTCGCTTGTCTGTGATGTCAGATGCGTCACGGAGCACGACCCGGCAAGGATTGCTGCAAGCCACTCACGCCGTCGTGTCGTGGGTGGCGGAAATGTTTCAATTCCTGTCATTTGCCACTATCTGAACGTCAAGAACGAAAGGAAAGCCATGAGCTTTGCCCCCGACCTGACCGAGATTCTGGCCCGCGCCCGCGCCGATATGCGGCTGGGCGTGCCTGTGGTGCTGTCGGACGGCGCACGGGCGGCGGTGGTCATGGCGGTGGAAACGCTGGGGCCCCAGCGCCTTGCCGATGCGCTGGCCCTTGGACAGGCCGACCTTGCGATCACCGAACACCGCGCCGCGACCCTGAAGACGGCGGCCTATGACGGCGACCTGGTGCGGCTGGCCGTGCCGGACGGGGCGGGGCTGGACTGGGTGCAGGCCGTGGCCGACCCAGCCGATGACCTGCGCGTGCCGATCAAGGGGCCTTTCAAGGCCCGGCGGACAGGCGACGCCGTGCTGCATCGTGCGGGTATCCGCCTGGCCAAAGCCGCGCGCCTGATCCCGGCGGTGCTGGTTGTGCCGATCGCCAACGGGGCAGCGCTGGCCGGCGAACACGGCCTGACGCTGATCGGGGCCGCGCAGGCCATGACAACCGACCTGTCCCCTTTGGCCCCCGTGATCCATGCCAAGGTGCCATTGGAAGTGTCCGAAGCCGGCCGCCTGCACATTTTCCGCCCCGAGGATGGCGCGGAAGAGCACTACGCGGTCGAGATCGGCAGTCCCGACAGGTCGAAGCCGGTCTTGGCCCGCCTGCATTCGGCCTGTTTCACCGGCGACCTGCTGGGCAGCCTGAAATGCGATTGCGGCCCCCAACTGCGCGGGGCGCTGTCCCAGATGGGCGCGGCGGGCGAGGGAGTTCTGCTCTATCTCAACCAGGAAGGGCGCGGCATCGGTCTGGCCAACAAGATGCGGGCCTACTCGCTGCAGGACCAAGGCTTCGACACGGTCGAGGCGAACCACCGTCTGGGCTTCGAGGATGATGAGCGCGATTTCCGCATCGGGGCGGAGCTTCTGCGCAAGATGGGGTTTTCAAAGGTCCGACTGCTGACCAACAACCCTGCCAAGGTCGAGCGGCTGGAGCATTGCGGGATCGAGGTGGTGGAGCGGGTTCCGCTGAAGGTCGGCGAGAACCGGTTCAACCATCACTACCTTGCGACCAAGGCGAAGAAGTCCGGGCATATTCTCTGACGTCGCGTCCGGCTTGAGGGACAGACCCCCCGTTTGGCAGTATGTCCGACAAGGAGGACCCGCCATGATTCCGACGCTTCGAATCCTGATGAACATGGGCAGCCTGCACCGGCTGTTTCCTTTTTGGCTGGCCGGTGTCATCGCCATGGTGACATGGTTCACGCCCTGGCTACTGTTGGCGCTGGCCTATGGCGTGGTCATGCAGTTCTTCGTGGAATACGTAATGCACCGGTTCCTCTACCACCGGGAGCCGCCCGTCGATCAGCCGACCTTCAACGCACTCTATCGCACTCATATCGGGCACCATGAATTCCCCACGGACCCGGAATTCTTCACCGGCGACGACCATTGGTATGCCGTGCGCTTCGGCGTTGCCTCGGTGGCGCTGCACACGCTGGTTCTGTGGCCGTTCATCGGCATCGGGCCCGCGCTGCTCTTCTCGTCGACCGCGCTGTTCGTCGGATCGGTCAGTGCCTTCGCCTTCTACGAGTACTGCCACACGCTGGCGCATCTGAACGTGCCCAAGGGCTGGTTCGGCAAGCGGGTCACACAGAAACACATGCTGCACCATTTCCACGACCACGAAGCCACTTTCCATGTCAGCTTCGGCATGGGGTGGATAGACCGTCTGTTCGGCACCAAGCATGACCCCGACGCCGCCAAGGCCCGATTCGACCGCCAGACGATCCTGTCCATGGGTATGGACCCCGAGGACCTGCGGCTGGTGACGGCGCGCAAGGCCTTCGGTCTAACGAAATTCCCCAAATGGGCAAAACGGCGCAACACCGCTTGATCCTCGCCCCGGTTGCGGGCCAATTGCGCGGATGACACCGCAAGACCTCGTCCTCACCCCGACCGGGCTGCGCTTTCGCGGGCGCCGCCTGCCCTGTTCCATCGGCAAGGGCGGCCTCAGCGCCCGCAAGCGCGAGGGCGACGGCGCGACCCCCCGCGGCACCCACCGCATCACCGGGATGCTCTATCGCCCCGACCGCATGGCGCGGCCCACCGACTGGGCGGTGCCGATCCGGCCCGGCGACCTGTGGTCCGATGACCCGACGCACGAGGATTACAACCTGATGGTTCGCGTCCCCTACCCGCACAGCCATGAGGCGCTGCGCCGATCCGATCCTCTCTATGATCTGGTGATCCTGACCGACTGGAACTGGCCCTACCCGGTCAAGGGGCGCGGATCGGCCATCTTCATCCACCGTTGGCGGCGGCCCGGCTATCCGACCGAAGGCTGCATCGCCCTGCACCCTGCCCACCTGGTCTGGGTCGCGCGCCATATCACCTACAAGACCCGGCTTGTCGTGCCCTAGACAGGGATGGCGGTTGGCGTGTCGTGGCGGCCGCAAAGGCCGCGACGCATGTCAGCCGTAGTCCCGTTCTCCGAAAATGGCAGAGCCCACGCGCACATGGGTCGCGCCCTGCATCACGGCCTTTTCGAAATCGCCCGACATGCCCATGGACAGCCCCGACAGACCGTTGCGCGCCGCGATCTTCGCCAGAAGCGCGAAATGCAGGCTGGGTTCTTCATCGACCGGAGGGATGCACATCAACCCCGCGACGGGCAGGTCCAGACCGCGGCATTCCGCTACGAATTCATCCGTCTTGGCGGGCAGCACCCCTGCCTTCTGCGGCTCTTCGCCGGTATTCACCTGGATGAACAGGTCCGGGCAGGTGCCCATCTCCTGCGCCAGCCGCGCGAGGGTTCGGGCCAGCTTGGGCCGGTCGACGGAGTGTATGGCCTGTGCCAACTCCATCGCTTGCCGCGCCTTGTTGGTCTGCAAAGGGCCGATCAGGTGCAGCTCGATCCCCACGAACCGCTCCCGGAAACCCGGCCACTTGGCGGCCGCCTCCTGCACGCGGTTCTCACCGAAGACCCGGTGCCCCTCCTGGAGAATCGCCTCGACCCGCGCGTCGGGCTGTTTCTTGGAAACCGCGATCAAACTGACCGACCCGCGAGCGCGTCCGGCCGCATCTTCCGCCTTGTGTAGCTTTTCCGTGATTTCGGCCAGCGACATGTTCAAGCTCCTGTTTCGGCGGAAAAATCACCCTTTTGGACCAAAAGCCAAAGTGTTTGGCAAGCCTGCGCGCCCCCGGCCCCGCTTCCCGGTGTGTGGCACACCTGCATCATTTTCGACAGAGCCACCCCGAACCCCGCCCAATTCCCTTGAGTGTGCACCGCTTTGGGCGCAAAGACACTGGCAATGCTGGGTCAACTGGCATTCTCGGGAATGCAAACACGAGGAATTCAAACATGAAAAGCATCCTTCTTGCTTCGGCTTCGGTCTTCGCCTTCGCTGGCGCCGCCGCTGCTGAAGTCTCCTTCTCCGGTACCGCAAGCGCTGAGTATAACAGCCTGGACGGCTACGCCACAGATACCGATCTGACCGTGACCCTCACCCAGGAACTGGACAACGGTCTGACCGCGTCTGCGTCGCTGAGCTTCGAAGATGACGACATGTCCGACGACATCGAAGGTCTGACCTACGGCGACATCTCGCTGACCTCCGACAACGCTGGCATCACCTTCGGCACCGACCTCGCTGGCGCTGCTTACTCCGCCGTTTCCGACACCATCGGCATCGGCCAAGGTGAAGATGGCCTTGCAGGCATCACCGGTTATTACTCCATTGACGCTACCACTATCTTCGTGTCGATGCCTATTGCTGAAGGCGATACTTCGGTCGACAGCGACGACATCGAGTTTGGTGTGACCAGCGATCTCGGCGGCTGGGAAGTTGGCTTTGGCTATGACAAGGACGCCACCGACACCAACTTCGTCGTCAAGGGCTCCGGCAATGCAGCTGGCCTCGACATCACTGTTGCCGCTGGTAACATTGCCGGCGCAAGCCGTTGGGATGTTGCTGTGGCCTACCCTGTCGGCCCCGTCACGCTGGGCGCTACCGTTGACGACAGCGAAGCTTGGGAAGTGACCTTTGCCTACGCTGAAGGTCCGCTGACCGTCGATGCTGCATTCGACAGCACCGATGACTATTCGCTCGAAGGCTCCTACGACGTTGGTAACGGCCTGGTCGTCTACGCTGGCCTCGAAGACGCAGGCAATGACTACTACCTTGGCGGCGCCTACGACCTGGGCGGCGGTGCATCGTTCACTGCTTCCTTCGTTGAAGATGGTGGCACCGCGAACGCCGACAATGAGATCGGTGCTCAAGACTACGCCGACGGTACCACTGTGGGTGTTTCCTTCGAGTTCTAATCGAACCTGAAGATTTGACTAAAGGAGAGCGGCGCTTCGGCGTCGCTCTTTCTTTTTATGCAAGGCTTTTGTAACCTTGCGCAAAACAACACTTACGTCGAGGCTGAGCCATGAGACCAACTGTAGTGCTGATACTGGCTGCGCTTACATTAAGCGGCTGCGGCACATTGCAAGGACTACTTGAAGGCACAGGTCGCGCCGTGGAAGGCGTTGCGGAAGACCTGCGCAGTGCGAGTGGAATGTTGCGCTGACGTTGCTCAACTCTTGCGCTGTGGACAAGGCCTTGCTTCAAACCAGCTCTACTGCGCGCGTGAGCAAGGCTTCATTTACAGAGATATAGCGTTGCGTGGTGCTGATATGCTTGTGCCCAGCCAACGCTGCCAGCAAGTGCACAGCAACACCCTTGTCTGCCAAACGCGTGATGAAGGTCTTACGGCCGCTGTGTGAGCTGCATCCGTGCAAGCCACAGCTGTGGTAGATGTCCAAGAACAGTTGACTCATCGTGTTAGCGGAAAACGCTGTACCAAAGCGCGTGGCGAACAGTGGCGCATCAGAAGCTCTGTCAGCTACATGTGACCGATACTGCTTTAGAAGGCGCTGCAGCTCAGTATTGAAGTACACTCTGCGTGCGCTGTTGCCTTTAGTCTGTGCGCGATGCAGCAATACACTTGTACGTGGCGCGCCAATATCGTCATAAACTGCACCCACGGTCAGCGCTGCGAGCTCGCACGCTCGCAACCCTGCTAATATGCTGAACTGGACTAATGCTCTGTCACGCACCGCGTGTCTTCGTGTGTTACACTGTGCCAGTGCCAGCTTGATCTCGAGTTATGCCCGAAAGTTGGTGATGGCCTGAAGTAGGCGGCATATCATGGCGGTGTTGAAAGACGCCGTCGATCTCACAGAGAAAGGATATGCCACCATGGCCAAATCTACCGTTGTCCCGTTCGAA
>NZ_QETF01000014.1 GCF_003129565.1 Salibaculum griseiflavum | reverse complement strand
CTGGAGGATGTGGTAGTCGTCTTCATGGTGTTGCTTCCTTTTTGGTTTGATCACCCCGAGCCTACGGCTCAGGGGAAGCAACGCCACCCTTTTTCAAAGTTTCAACATCCGTCGGGACATCCCCCGCATCCGGCGGCGATGGGCGGTAATTTCTTCCTGAACGAAATCGCGGAAGGCCATGACCCGTTTCGATTGCCGCAGCTCTTCGGGATAGGCAAGGAAAACAGGGACTTCGCCGCTTTCGATCTCGGGCAGGACGCGGCGCAGGCGCGGCGTGAATTCTGCCACATAGTCCGGCAGCACACCAATCCCGAGGTCCGACTGCACGGCCTGAAGGACGCCGAAATAGTTGTTCACATGGAGCAATTTCGGGGTGTCGTAGGTCAAGAGGTGTTGCACCAAAGTCGCACCGGCGGCGACCTGGAACGCGCTCGGGCTTTGGCAGATCAGGCGATGCGCACCGATCTGTTCAAGGTGGTCGATCTCGGGCGCGGCGTCGAGATAGGCATCGGTCGCGTAAAGCCGCATCCGCACCGACATCAGCCGCTTGCGGATCAGGTCGGCCTGGCTGGGCTCTTTCATGCGGATGGCCACGTCGGCCTCGCGCATGGGCAGGTCAAGCACCCGTTCTTCCAGCATGAGGTCGATATTCAGGTCGGGATATTTCTCGTAGAGTGTGGGCAGGCGCGGGGCCAGCCACAAGGTGCCGAAGCCCGTTGTCGTGGTTACCTTCAATTCACCGAAGACCTCCTCCTCGCTGTCCCGTATCCGCGCCGAGGCGGCATCGAGCCTGCGGGACATGGCGCGCGTGGCGTCGAACAGCAATTCGCCCTGTTCGGTGAGAATCAGCCCGCGTGCATGGCGGTGGAACAAGGTGGTGTTGAGCGATTCCTCAAGCGCACGGATCTGCCGGGACACGGCGGACTGGCTAAGGTGCAGGGTGTCGCCCGCGTGGGTCAGACTGCCCGCATCGGCCACCGCGTGAAAGATTCTTAGCTTGTCCCAGTCCATAGCTGTCCCTTCCGCAAACCCGTTACCGCAAACACGTCGCGGTCCTTACTACGGCCACTATGTCGTTTGCAAAGGCTCTTGTCAGGGTCTTATCGCTTTGTAGGTCAGCTTTTTTGACCTATAATGCCGGAAACGCTCAACGGATACGAGGAGGTGCCCAATGAGCCGCCACGATGTTTCCCTCGAAGACCGCTTCGACCTGACGAAATCGCCGGTTTTGTTGAATGGCACGCAGGCCCTGGTGCGGTTAATGCTGATGCAGCGGGCGCGCGATCGGGCGGCCGGGCTGAACACGGCAGGGTATGTCACAGGCTATCGCGGCTCGCCGCTGGGCGCGGTGGACCTGCAGATGCAGCGCGCCGAAAGGGAACTGGCCGAGGCGCATGTCCTGTTTCAACCGGGCCTGAACGAGGATCTTGCGGCAACGGCGCTCTGGGGCAGCCAGCAGGCCGAATTGCGCGGCGAGGGCCGGTATGACGGGGTTTTCGGGCTCTGGTATGGCAAGGGCCCAGGCGTGGACCGGTCCGGCGACGTGATGCGCCATGCCAACATGGCCGGCACCAGCCCCCATGGCGGGGTGCTGATGGCCATGGGCGACGACCATACCGGTGAAAGCAGCACGACCCTGCATCAGTCCGACTGGGCCATGGTCGATGCCTACATGCCCATCGTCAGCCCGGCGGGCGTTCAGGAAATACTCGATTTCGGGCTTTATGGCTGGGCGTTGTCGCGTTTTGCCGGGGTCTGGGTGGGTCTCAAGACCATGAAAGACACGGTCGAGGTCACAAGCGTCGTGGATGGCGACCCGTTCCGCCAACGCTTCGTGACGCCCGATTTCCCGATGCCCGAGGGGGGCTTGAACATCCGCCTCGTGGACACGCCAGTTGCGCAAGAGGCGCGGATGATCGACCACAAGCGTTTCGCCGCCGAAACCTTTTCCCATGCCAACGGGATGGACCGGCGGGTCTGGGGCAAGCCGGGGGCGAAGATCGGGCTGGTCGCGGCGGGAAAGAACTGGCTCGACCTGCAACACGCCTTTTCGCTGTTGGGGATCGACGCGGCCGAGGCCGAGCGGCTGGGGATCACCACCTACAAGGTCGGGCAGGTCTGGCCCATGGACATGAAGGGCTTTCACGACTGGGCCGAGGGGCTGGACCTGATCGTCTGCGTCGAGGAAAAGCGCAAGCTGATCGAGGTTCAGGTGAAAGAGGCCATTTTCGACGACCGCCACGGGCGGCGCGTCTATGGCTGGCACAAGGGCAATTCCTATATCGACGACCGGCGCGAGGAACTCTTCCCGACTCGCTTTGCGCTGGACCCGGTCTGGGTGGCCGAAAAGATCGGCCAGGTCCTGATCGAGGAAGGCCGCCGGACCGATGCGATCGAAGGCGCATTGTCGAAACTTGCCGAGGCCAAGCGCGCGGACAATGCCGAAGAGATCGCGGCGCGGCTGCCCTACTTCTGTTCCGGCTGCCCGCACAATACGTCCACCAAGGTGCCCGAGGGCGAACGCGCCTATGCCGGGATCGGCTGTCATTACATGGTGCAATGGATGGACCGCGACACGGTCGGGTTCACCCAGATGGGTGGCGAGGGCGCGAACTGGGTGGGCGAGGCACCGTTTTCCAAGCGCTCCCACGTGTTTCAGAACCTTGGGGACGGCACCTATAACCATTCAGGCGTGCAGGCGATCCGCTTCGCGCTGATGGCGGGCACCAACATCACCTACAAGATCCTCTATAACGACGCGGTCGCCATGACCGGCGGCCAAAAGAACGACGGCGATCTGGGGGCCGACCAGATCTGCCGTGAATTGCTGGCGATGGGAGTGCGCGACGTGGCCGTGGTGCATGATCCCAAGGAAGGCTTCGATATCAATAGCCTGCCCGCCGGTGTTCATGTTCACGAACGCGACGAGATGGGCGCGGTGCAAAAGGGGCTGGCCAAGGTGCCGGGCGTCACGGCGCTGGTCTATATCCAGACCTGCGCCGCCGAGAAGCGCCGCCGCCGCAAGCGCGGCCAATTTCCCGATCCGGACCGCCGCGTCTTCATCAATACCGATGTCTGCGAGGGGTGCGGCGATTGTGGGGTGCAGTCGAACTGTGTCTCCATCGTGCCGGTCGAGACCGAGCTGGGCCGCAAGCGGGCTATCGACCAGTCGAGCTGCAACAAGGACTTTTCCTGCCTCAAGGGGTTCTGCCCCAGTTTCGTGACCGTCGAGGGCGCGCAGCTGCGTCAGAACCACGGCACCGGGCTGGACCTGCCGGACCTGCCTGCGCCCGACCTGCCGGGGATCAAATGCACTCATAACGTCGTCATCACCGGGGTCGGTGGCACCGGAGTCGTGACGATCGGCGCGGTGCTTGCCATGGCCGCCCATGTCGACGGCAAGGCGGCGGGCATGATGGAGATGGCCGGGCTGGCGCAAAAGGGTGGGGCGGTGCATATCCATTGCCGCATCGCCGAGGCAGCGGAGGACATCGCCGCGATCCGCGTGGCCACGGGCGAATGCGACACGCTGATCGGCGGGGATCTGGTCGTCAGTGCCGGAGCCAAGACGCTGGGGCTGACCACCACCGGCCGCACCCGCGCCGTGGTCAATTCGCACCAGATCATCACGGGCGATTTTACCCGCGATACCGAGTTCCGTTTGCCTGCTGATCGCCTGACCGTCGCGTTGGAGGCGCGGCTGCGCGACCGGTTGGCGATGTTCGATGCCAACGATTTGGCCAGCCACCTGCTGGGCGACGCCATCTATTCCAACATGATGATCTTCGGCGCCTGCTGGCAGATGGGGGGCATTCCGATCTCCGAGGCGGCGATCAAGCGGGCAATCGAATTGAACGGCGCGGCGGTCGAGCGCAACACCCGCGCCTTCGATTATGGCCGCTGGGCCGTGCTGTACCCGGAAAAGGCGGCGGCCCTGCTGAAAGACAAGGTGATCGCCAAGCCCAAGACGACGGACGAGAAGATCGCCTATCGCGCCGAGCACCTGACCGCCTACCAGGATGCCGAATATGCGAAACGCTATACCGATTTCGTCGCGCGCTTCGACGGCGCGCTGAAAGAGGCGGTCGCCAAGGGCTATCACAAATTGCTGGCCTACAAGGACGAATACGAGGTCGCACGGCTGCACCTGGACACCCGCCGCAAGGCCGAGGCCGCACTGGGCGGTGATATCCGGCTGACCTATCACCTGGCCCCGCCGGTCCTGTCGCATGATGGCCCCGATGGGCGGCCGAAAAAGCGCGCCTTCCGCGAGGCGACCATGCGCCGCCTGTTCCCCTTGCTGGCCCGCCTCAAGGGGCTGCGCGGCACATGGGCCGACCCTTTCGGACGAAGCGATGAGCGCCGGATGGAACGCGCGCTCATCCGTCAATACGAGCGGGACATGGACGACGCCCTGCGCCTGATGCGCCCGGACACGGAAGAGGCCGCTTTGGCCCTGGCCGAGTTGCCGCTTTCGATCCGCGGCTTCGGCCCGGTCAAGGCGGCCAATGCCGCGAAGGCCGAAAAGCGCCGCGAGGAATTGCTGGCAGTCCTGCGCGCGCCGGACGGGGACAGGCAGGTGGCCGAGTAACGGACTGTTATCAAAGCGTCACAGAGGCTGGCTATTCTGCATTCCCCTGCGTAAAGCAGCATGACGAGAACAGCCTTTTCCACGCCCATGAGCGACAAGCATATAGCCCGCGACATTTCCTACGCCCATTCTGCCCGGTCCAAGGGCGGGCGGGCCATGATCCGCGTGATGGAAAACGCCACTGGCCGGTTGCGCCTGATCCGCAAGGCCCGCGGCTATGCCGAGGAGGTCGCGGAGGGGCGGGATTTCTGGCAGGTGATCTGCAACCGCTACAAGATCCGGCTGGAGGTCGTCGGCGGCAGCCTCGACGATATTCCGACACAGGGCCCGCTGGTGCTGGTGGCCAATCACCCCTACGGCATCCTTGACGGGCTGATGATGGGCCGCATCCTGTCGGAACGCCGCGCCGGCGATTTCCGGGTTCTGGCCCACAAGGTGTTCCGGAAGTCCCCCGACCTTGAACGCGTGATCCTGCCCATTGATTTCGACGAGACCAAAGAGGCCGCGAAGCGCAACATGGAGACCCGCAAGGAGGCGCTGCGCTATCTCGGGCAGGGCGGGGCCATCGGGATCTTTCCCGGCGGCACGGTCAGCACCTCTCTCAGGCCCTTTGCGCGCCCGATGGACCCTGCCTGGCGCACCTTCACCGCCAAGATGATCGCCCGGTCGGATGCCCAGGTCGTGCCGGTCTATTTCGAGGGGCACAACAGCCGCCTGTTCCAGCTGGCCAGCCATTTGCACTACACGCTGCGCATGGGGCTTCTGATCCGTGAATTCCGTGCCCGTGTCGGCAGCACCGTGCGTGTCGTGATCGGCCGGCCCATTCCCGCCGAAAAGCTGGACCCTTTGCGCTCGGACCCCAAAGCCATGATGGATTTCCTGCGCAAAGCCACGTATGAGCTTTCGCCAAGCCCGGTGGCCGCAGATGCCATCGGGTTCGAATATGACGACAGGCACAAGATCAAGGCAGGCGGGACGCGCGACAATGGCAGTGGGAATCTTTGATAGCGGACTGGGCGGGCTGACAGTTTTCGATGCGGTGCAACGTCGGTTGCCGGATGTCCCCTTCGTCTATTTCGCCGACAGCGCCCATGCGCCTTATGGCGTGCGTGATGCCGACGATATCTACGCCTTGACCACCAGCGCCGTGCAGCGGCTTTTCGATGAAGGCTGCGACCTGGTCATCCTGGCCTGCAACACCGCCAGCGCCGCCGCCCTGCGCCGCATGCAGGAGGGCTGGGTGCCGCGCGACAAGCGGGTGCTGGGCGTCTTCGTGCCGCTGATCGAGGCGCTGACCGAACGCAAATGGGGCGACAATTCCCCGCCGCGCGAGGTTGGGGTGAAGCACGTTGCCCTGTTCGCCACGCCCGCCACCGTCAGCAGCCGCGCATTCCAGCGTGAACTGGCCTTTCGCGCGATCGGCGTCGATGTCGAGGCGCAGGCCTGCGGCGGCGTGGTCGATGCGATCGAAGAGGGCGACATGATCCTCGCCGAGGCGCTGGTCAGCAGCCATGTCGATGCGCTCAAGCGCAAGATGCCAAACCCCGATGCCGCGATCCTCGGCTGCACGCATTACCCGATGATGGAAAAGGAATTCCAGGCGGCGCTGGGGCCGGAGGTCAAGGTATTCAGCCAAGCCAACCTGGTGGCCGACAGCCTTGCCGACTACCTCGAACGCCATCCCAACATGATCGGGCCGGGCGAAAAGGGCGGGTTCCTGACAACGGGCGATCCCAAGAAGGTTTCGGCAGGCGCCACCCGATTCCTGCGGCGCGAAATCAGCTTCGACGCGGCCTGATGTCGCCTTGTGCCGGCGCACCCCAGCCCTTACCTGATCCTCGATTGAAGGACTGACATGACCCATAAAGTCGCAATTCTCGGCGCGTCCGGCTATACCGGCGCAGAACTGGTCCGCCTGATCGCCAGTCACCCGGCGCTGGAGATCGGCGCTCTGTCGGGCAATTCCAAGGCCGGTATGGCGATGGCGGATGTCTACCCGCATCTGCGCCACCTGGACCTGCCGCGCCTGACGACCATCGAAGACGTGGATTTTTCCGGAATCGATCTGGCGTTCTGTGCGCTGCCTCATGCGACCTCTCAGGCGGTGATCGCGCAGTTGCCAAAGCAGGTGAAGGTCGTGGACCTCTCCGCCGATTTCCGTCTGCGCGACCCGGCGGAGTATGAAAAGTGGTATGGCCAGCCGCATTCGGCGCCTGAGTTGCAGGAGCAGGCGGTTTATGGCCTGACCGAGTTCTACCGGGCCGATATCGCCAAGGCGCGGCTGGTGGCTGGCACGGGCTGCAACGCGGCAACCGGGCAGTTCATTCTGCGCCCGCTGATCGAGGCGGGGGTTATCGACCTCGACCAGATCATCCTCGACCTGAAGGTTGGCGCGTCGGGCGCCGGGCGTGCGGCCAAGGAAAACCTGCTGACTGCCGAGATGGTGGAGAATGCCAGCGCCTATGCCGTGGGCGGCAAGCACCGGCACCTGGGCGAGTTCGATCAGGAGTTTTCCGCTGTCGCCGGACGCAAGGTGGAAATCCAGTTCACGCCGCACCTGATCCCGGCCAGCCGTGGCATCCTAGCGACCGCCTATGTGCAAGGTGACCCGGCCGCGATCCACGCGGCGCTGGCCGAACGATATGCCGATGAGCCGTTCCTGCATGTGCTGCCCGTGGGGGCGGTGCCGGCGATGAAGGACGTGCGCGGATCGAACCTGTGCCATATCGGCGTGGTGGCGGACCGGCGCGCGAATCGTGCTATCATCGTGGGCGTGATCGACAACCTGACCAAAGGCTCCAGCGGGCAGGCGATCCAGAATGCCAACCTGATGCTGGGGCAGGATGAAACCACGGGGCTGATGCTGGCCCCGGTCTTTCCGTAGAAGGGCTTTGACAGATGGCCGGAATGAAATCCCTGAAGAAGCAGCGCCGCATCCAGGTGATCATCGTCGCATTCGTGGCGCTGGCGCTGGCCTCGGGCCTGATCGGCTATGGGTTCCGCGATGGCATCGCCTTCTTCCGCTCACCGTCGGAAATCCTGGCCGCGCCGCCCGCAGAGAGCGAGCTGTTCCGCATCGGCGGCATGGTCGAAGAAGGCACGATCGTGCGCGGCGAAGGCACGCAGGTCAGTTTCTCGGTGACCGATGGCGGGGCCTCGGTGCCGGTGGTCTTTGACGGTATCCTGCCGGACCTCTTTGACGAGGGTCAGGGCATGGTCGGGCAGGGGCACTACGTCAACGGCACCTTCCAGGC
This sequence comes from Salibaculum griseiflavum, assembly GCF_003129565.1. Taxonomy (GTDB): domain Bacteria; phylum Pseudomonadota; class Alphaproteobacteria; order Rhodobacterales; family Rhodobacteraceae; genus Salibaculum; species Salibaculum griseiflavum. Next base: position 74,664 of record NZ_QETF01000014.1, on the reverse strand, counting down.
CGTTGAAATCCTTGCAAAGCATGACGAGGACTACATGCCCGCCGAACTGGTCGACAGCCTCAAGGAGCAGGGTGTCTACAAGGAACCGGACGCCGGGGCAGCAATCAATTAACCCAGATCTCACAGCCTTTTCCCCTGCAATTGACTGGGGAAGAGGCCATGCAAAGCGTTCGAGAGATTGCCGAGGAAATCGTCGCCCGCGAGGGTGGATACGTCAATGATCCGGATGATCCCGGCGGGGCGACCAATCACGGGGTGACGATCCACACCATGCGCCGGTTGGGGCTGGACCTGGACGGTGACGGGCAGGTCAGCGCGGCGGATGTGCGGGCCCTGTCGCGCGATCAGGCGATCGAGATCTTCGTGCGTCACTACTACCAGCAAACCCGTATCAACCGCCTGCCCGAAAGCATCCAGCCATCGGTCTTCGACATGTATGTCAATGCCGGTGCCAATGCGGTGCGCATCCTGCAACGGCTGCTCAACGACATGCGCTTGCAGGTCGAGGTGGACGGGGTGATCGGGCCACAGACCATCGCCGCGGCGCGCGACGCGCAGGCCGCCGCGCCGGGGCACTTCGCCGATGCCTACGGGATCGCCCGGCGGAATTACTATTATGCCCTGGCGGATCGCCGCCCGTCCTCTCGCAAATACGCCCGGCGCCGCGATGGCGGCAAGGGCGGCTGGATCCGGCGGGCCGAGGAATTCATCGCGCCCCGCTTCCACCTGACCGAGGCCCAGCATCGCGAAAGGGTCGCGGGATGGGGTTGATCGAACGCATCCTTTCGCTCTTCTTCGATGACGGCCGCAACGTGATCCGCGACACCGCCGAGGTGTTTCGTGAGAACAGCGAGGGGGCTGCGCTCCGCGAGGCGCATCTGCGCCACTCGACCTTGCGCCAGTTCGCGGCCGAGTTCGCCACGCCCCGACCGGGCCCGTTCGACCGGGTCATGAACGGGCTGAACCGCCTGCCACGCCCCTTGCTGGCCTTTGGCACGATCGGCCTCTTCGTCGTGGCCATGGTGGACCCGATCTGGTTTGCCAGCCGGATGCAGGGCATCGCGGTCGTGCCAGAGCCGCTGTGGTGGCTCATGGGGGCGATCGTCAGTTTCTATTTCGGCGCGCGCCACCAGGCTCATTCCCAGCAATTTCAACGCTCTATCGCGCAGTCCCTGGCGCATGTGCCGACCGTGATCGGCAACACCCGGCGGCTGGATGCGATGCGGGCGGGCCCGGCGCCTGGTGCACCGGACGGCCCGGTGGTCGACACGGCCCCCAATCCGGCGCTGGCCGAATGGCAGAACACGCGACCGTGACGCTTTGACCGACCGGTTCTGCTTTTTCACGAGGGCGCAGGCGATATACTGCATCCCATGATTACAGAGCTTGGACATTTCGCCCTGATTCTCGCCGCCCTCGTGGCCGTGGTTCAGACCGTCGTGCCGCTGGTCGGTGCCCACAAAGGCTGGCGCAGCTGGATGGCGCTGGCCGATCCGGCCGCAACGGTGCAGCTGATCCTTGTGGGGTTCTCCTTCGCGGCGCTGACCTATGCCTTTGTCGTGTCGGATTTCTCGCTGCGGTTGGTGTTCCTCAATTCCCATTCCGACAAGCCGATGCTCTACAAGATTTCCGGTGTCTGGGGGAACCACGAAGGGTCCATGCTGCTCTGGGTTCTGACGCTGGCGCTGTTCGGGGCCTGTGCCAGCTGGTTCGGATCGAACCTGCCCGCCTCGCTCAGGGCCCGCGTGCTGGGGGTGCAGGCGCTGGTGTCGGTGGCCTTCTACGCGTTCATCCTGCTGACATCGAACCCGTTCCTGCGCATGGAGGTCGCCCCCTTTGACGGGCAGGACCTCAACCCGCTCTTGCAGGACCCGGGCTTGGCGTTTCACCCGCCTTTCCTCTATCTCGGCTATGTCGGGCTTTCGATGACCTTCTCCTTTGCCATCGCCGCCCTGCTCGAGGGCAAGGTCGATGCCGCCTGGGGCCGTTGGGTGCGGCCCTGGACGCTGGCGGCCTGGCTGTTCCTGACCGTTGGCATCGCGCTGGGGTCCTGGTGGGCCTATTACGAGCTGGGCTGGGGCGGGTTCTGGTTCTGGGACCCGGTGGAAAACGCCAGTTTCATGCCGTGGCTTCTGGCGGCGGCGCTGTTGCATTCGGCCATCGTCGTGGAGAAACGCGAGGCGCTGAAAAGCTGGACGATCCTGCTGGCCATCCTCGCCTTCGGGTTCTCGCTTCTGGGCACGTTCATCGTGCGTTCCGGCGTCCTGACCTCGGTTCATGCCTTTGCCAATGACCCTGAACGCGGCGTGTTCATCCTGGTGATCTTCGGCGGTTTCGTCGGGGCCGCTCTGACGCTCTTTGCCGTCCGGGCCAGCGCGATGGAGGCCAAGGGCGTCTTTTCCATGGTCAGCCGCGAAAGTGCGCTGGTGGCGAATAACGTGTTATTGGCGGTTTCGGCCTTCGTCGTTTTCATCGGAACGCTCTGGCCGGTTTTCGCGGAAATGGCGCTGGGGCGGGTCCTGTCCGTGGGGGCACCGTTTTTCAACGCGGCCTTCTCGCCGTTTTTCGTGGTGTTGGCCCTGATCCTTCCGGTGGGCGCCATGCTGGCCTGGAAACGTGGAAACCTGCGCCGGGCGATGACGCCGCTTTGGCCTGTGGTGGTTCTGGCCGTGGCCTTGGGCGGGCTGGCCTTTGCGATGCAGACCGGGCGCAGTGCACTCGGGCCCGTGGGCGTCATTCTGGGCGTCTGGGTCGTGGGCGGCGCGGCCATGGACCTTTGGCAACGCACAGGGCGCAAGGGGCTGTCGGATCGGCTGGGCCGGCTGACGCGGCTGCCACGCGCCGATTGGGGCAAGTTCATCGCCCATAGCGGGCTGGGCGTGACCATCTTCGCGGTGGCGGGCCTCATGGCCTGGGAGGCCGAGGATATCCGCGTCGCCGATATCGGCGACCGCTGGCAGATCGGTATCCACGAGATCGAGCTGCGCGACGTGCGCCAGGAACAGGGGCCCAACTACATCACCACCAAGGCCGACATGGCGATCTTCCGTAATGGCCGGGAAGTTGGCGTTGTCCACCCCGAGAAACGCTTCTACCCGGTGGCCGAAATGCCCACGACCGAGGCCGGGATCCGCAATGGCGTGCTGCGCGATGTCTACCTTGTGGTGGGCGATCCCCAAACCAATGGCGGCTGGGCCGTGCGCAGCTATATCAAGCCCTTCGCGAACTGGATCTGGGGCGGCTCGATCCTGATGGCGATCGGCGGGTTGGTCAGCCTTAGCGACAGGCGTCTGCGTGTCGCCGCTGGCGCAGCCAAGCGCAGGACACCGGCGGGCGGGGTGCCTGCGGAATGAAGCGCCTGATCCTGATCCTGACCCTTCTGGCGGCCCCTGTCTGGGCCGTACAGCCCGACGAGGTTCTGGACGACCCCGCGCTGGAGGAACGCGCACGCGATCTATCTACCGGGTTGCGCTGTCCGGTCTGCCAGAACGAGAGCATCGACGAAAGCAATGCCGGCATCAGCCGCGACTTGCGCATTCTGCTGCGCGAACGGCTGGTCGCGGGCGACAGCGACGAAGAAGCGGTGCAGTTTCTGGTCAACCGCTACGGCGAATACATCCTGCTCAGCCCGACCAAAAGTGGCGCGAACCTTGTTCTGTGGCTGGCGGCCCCGGTCCTTTTGCTGGTGGCGGCGGGCGTTGGCTATGCCTCGGTTCGGGCCCGCTCGAAGGCCAAGGCCCCCGAGACCCTGACGGACGCGGAGAAGGCCCGGCTGGAAGAAATCATGCGCTCCTGACGCGGGGTTGGACTTTCCTGAACTGCATGGTTCAGTAAAGTGCGCAAGAGGCTGCGGAAAGGGCAAGCAAATGGACTATCAGGCTATACGGCTGGAAATCGCGGACGGGGCGGCGGTGCTTACGCTGAACCGGCCCGACGTCATGAACGCGCTTAACACCCAGATGCGGGCCGAGGTTGCCCATGCGGTCAAGGCTGCCGGCCAAGAGGCGCGGGTTCTGGTGATCCGCGGGGCGGGCGATGCGTTCTGCTCGGGGCAGGATCTGGGCGATGGTGGCAATGCTGTCAGCCTCGACCTGGAGCGGACCTTGCGCGATGAATACGTGCCCATGCTGCGGGCGATTTTCGACAGCCCCATCCCGACCATCGCAGCCGTGCATGGCCCCGCCGCCGGGGCGGGTGCGAACCTCGCCTTGGCGGCCGATGTGGTGATCGCCGCCGAAGAGGCCGTTTTCATCCAGGCCTTCACGCGCATCGGGCTGATCCCGGATGCCGGCGGCACCTATTGGCTGCCGCGCCAGATGGGGGCGGCAAAGGCCATGGGGGCGGCGTTGTTCGCCGACAGGATCACCGGGCGGCAGGCCGCCGACTGGGGCATGATCTACGAGGCCGTGCCCGCCAGCGAGCTCGACGAACACCTGGCCCATCGGGTGGCGCACCTGGCGAAGGGTCCGACCGAGGCCTATCGCCACCTCAAATCGGCGATCCGAGGGTCTTTCGAGAACACGCTCGACGAACAATTGGCGCTGGAGGCCCGCTTGCAGGGCGAATGCGGCAAGACCCGCGATTTCAAGGAAGGTGTCATGGCCTTCCTCGAGAAACGCCCGGCGAATTACGAGGGGCGCTAGGGCCGCGCAAGAGCAAGGTAGATACTGTCCGACCATTCGCCACCCACGAAAAAGGTGTTCCGCGCGCGCCCGGTCTCAACGAAGCCGAGCGACGCAAGAAGCCCGAACGAGGCCGCGTTGCGCGGGTCGGTGTCCGCAGTCAGCGCCGGGGCCTCGGTTGTGGTCCAGAGGTGGAGGATGATCGCAGACATGGCCTCATGCGCCAGCCCATTGCGCCAATGGTCGGGGTGCAGGATGAAACCGACCTCCCACGGGTCATGCATCCCGCCGGCACCTATGGCGCGGCCGGCGTGCTCCCAGATGAAATAGGTGGGCTGGTCGGCGAAGGTCGCGATCATGCGGTCCAGCATGGCCTGTGTCGTGTCCAGCTCGCCGTGCGGAAGGCTGGACCAGTAGCGCATGGCGCGCCTGTCGCCGTAGATGGCATGCAAGTCGTCCAGGTCGCCCGGTCGGGGCCCACGCAGGGTAAGGCGTGCGGTGATCAATGTGGTCATGCGGCAGGCTAGCTTGGAAACCGCCGGTCGCAAACAAAAAGGGCCGCCATTGCCGGGACGACCCTTTTGCATTTCCATATGCTGGTGGATCAGCGGTTTTCGATATCCACGTAATCGCGCAGGTCCGCCCCCTGGTAGAGCTGGCGCGGGCGGCCGATCTTCATCTGCGGGTCGGACAGCTGTTCTTTCCACTGGCTGACCCAGCCGACCGTGCGCGACAGGGCGAAGATCGGCGTGAACATCGAGGTCGGAAAGCCCATCGCCTCAAGGATGATGCCGGAATAGAAGTCCACGTTCGGGAACAGTTTCTTCTCGACGAAATACTCGTCTTCGAGCGCGATCCGCTCCAGTTCCTTGGCGACTTGCAGCAGCTTGTTGTCCTCGACGCCCAGCAGGTCGAGCACCTCGTCCGCCGACTGCTTGAGCACCTTGGCGCGCGGGTCGGTGTTCTTGTAGACGCGATGGCCGAAACCCATCAGGCGGAACGGGTCGTTCTTGTCCTTGGCGCGGGCGATGTATTCGGGGATCTGGTCGACCGTGCCGATCTCCTTGAGCATCTCGAGGCAGGCCTGGTTGGCGCCGCCATGGGCCGGGCCCCAGAGGCAGGCGATGCCAGCGGCGACACAGGCAAAGGGGTTTGCCCCCGAGGACGAGGCCAGACGCACCGTGGAGGTCGAGGCGTTCTGTTCATGATCGGCATGCAGGGTGAAGATACGGTCCATGGCGCGGGCCAGGATCGGATCGACCTGGTATTCTTCGGCCGGGACCGAGAAGCACATGTGCAGGAAGTTGGCCGCGTAATCGAGATCGTTGCGTGGATAGACGAAGGGCTGGCCGATGGAATACTTGTAGGCCATGGCGGCAATCGTCGGCATCTTGGCGATCAGGCGGAACGAGGCGATCTCGCGCTGACGCTCGTCGGAGATGTCGGTGCTGTCATGGTAGAAGGCCGACATGGCGCCGACCACACCCACCATGGTTGCCATCGGATGCGCATCGCGGCGGAAGCCGCGGAAGAAATTGTGCATCTGCTCATGGATCATCGTGTGGCGGGTGACCGTGGTCTCGAATTCCTCAAGTTCCTCGGCCTTGGGCAGGTAGCCGTAGAGCAGCAGGAAGCACACTTCCAGGTAATGCGATTTGCCGGCCAGCTGGTCGATCGGGTAGCCGCGATGGGTCAGGATGCCGGCGTCGCCGTCGATATAGGTGATGGTGCTGTCGCAGGACGCGGTCGAGGTGAACCCCGGATCGTAGGTGAAGACCCCGGCCTGTCCATACAGCTTGCGGATGTCGACGACATCGGGGCCGGCGGTCGGCGAATGCATCGGGAGATCGAAGGTCTTGCCGTCGATGGTCAGGGTCGCGGTCTTGGTGGTGTCGGCCATGGCGGTTTCCTTTGTTTCAAGGCACGCCCGAGGCCGGGCGTCGCGGTTTTCTACCGGTCCGGCCTGCGATATCCGCCAAAGGTGACGAAAAGGTTTCAGCCGGCGGCGTCCTGAAGTCGCGCGATGGTTTCGTCGCGGCCCAGAACGAGCATCATGTCGAACACGCTAGGGGAAACGGAGCGTCCGGCAAGGGCCGCCCTCAGGGGACCGGCCAGTTTGCCCAGCTTCGTCTCGTGCGCCTCTGCGAGGTCAGCCACGAGCGCCTCCAGCGCATCTCGGGACCAGCTAGCAGTTTGCAACTGCGGCGTCAATTCCTTCAGTATACCACGGGATACATCGTCCAGAGCAGCGGCCGCCTTTTCATCGGGGGCGATCGGTCGAGAGGTCAGGCAAAACTGAGCCTTTTCAAGGAGTTCAGGAAAGGTCTTGGCCCTGTCTTTCAGGCTGGGCATGGCTTGCGACATCGCGTCCCGCTGGTCGTTTGTCAGCGGCTCGGCCCCGGTTGCGGCCAGGAACGCCTCCAGTTCATGCAGCAGTGCAGCATCGTCGCTTGCCGCGATGTGCTGGCCGCAGATATTGGCCAGTTTCTTGAAATCGAACCGGGCCGGCGCCTTGTTGATGCCGTCGAGGTCGAACCACGCTTTCGCCTGGTCGTCGGTGAAGAACTCGTCATCGCCATGGGCCCAGCCCAGGCGCGCAAGGTAATTGCGCATGCCGGCGGCCGGATAGCCCATCAGCTGATATTCGGCGACGCCCGTGGCGCCGTGACGCTTGGAGAGTTTCTTGCCGTCCGGCCCGAAGATCAGCGGGATATGGGCATAGACCGGTAGGGGCCAGCCCATCGCGCGGTAGATCGTCATCTGACGCGCGGCGTTATTGAGGTGGTCGTCGCCCCGGATCACGTGGGTTACGCCCATGTCATGGTCATCGACCACCACGGCGAGCATGTAGGTCGGGCTGCCGTCCGAGCGCAGGATCACCATGTCGTCCAGCTGATCGTTGCGGATCGTGACCTTGCCCTGGACCTTGTCGTCAATCACCGTTTCGCCCTCCAGCGGAGCCTTGACGCGGATCACGTAGGGCGTGTCCGGGTGCGTGGCCGGGTCCGCGTCGCGCCAGGGCGAGCGGAACAGGGTCGATTTACCGGCGGCGTGGGCCTCGTCGCGGAAGGCCTGGATTTCCTCCTGCGTGGCGAAACACTTGTAGGCATGGCCGTTGTCCAGCATTTCGCGGGCCACTTCGGCATGGCGGTCGGCACGGGCATATTGGCTGTAGGGTTCTTCGTCGTAGTCCAGCCCCAGCCAGTCCATGCCCCGCAGGATCGCGTCGGTCGCCTCCGGGGTGGACCGGGCGCGGTCGGTATCCTCGATGCGCAACAGGAACTTGCCGCCGCGGCCCCTTGCAAATAGCCAGTTGAACAGCGCCGTGCGCGCGGTGCCGATATGCATCTCGCCTGTGGGCGAGGGGGCGATGCGGGTGACGACCTGTTCGGACATGGGCATTAACCTTTCGCTAACCATGGGTTCCTAGCTTGGGCCGGGGCATACTCGGGCTGAAGGGCAGGGACAAGTGCGCCTTCTGAGATGGATGGATAACGGGCTGCTGCGGCAGCAGGGCCACCTGTTCGGCTGGTCCCCGGTGCTGTTCGCTGTGGGGATTTCCCTCTATTTCGGGGTGCGTTTCGAAGCGGGTATCGCACTTTACGCCGGTGCGACGGTGGCGCTCCTTGCCTGCCTCGGCCTGGTGCGCCTTTGCCCGGACGGTTTGCGCGCCCTTCCGATCGGGCTGGCGCTGGTTCTGGCCGGGGGGCTCGTCGCCGGGGTGAGGGCCCATTCGGTGGCGGCGCCGGTGCTGGATTTCCGCTACTACGGACCGGTCGAAGGGCGGGTGATCGAGATCGACCGCTCCGCCAGCGACGCGGTGCGCCTGACCCTGGACCGGGTCGTACTGGAGGATATGTCGCCCGCCCGGACCCCGGCGCGGGTGCGACTCTCGCTGCACGGGCAACAGGGCTACGTGACCCCAGAGCCGGGCCAGACCCTGATCCTGACCGGGCACCTGTCGCCGCCCGCCGGACCGGTGGAGCCGGACGGGTTCGATTTCCGCCGCATGGCCTGGTTCGAGGGTCTGGGCGCGGTGGGGTATACCCGCACGCCTGTCCTTCTGGCGCGACCCGCCGAGGACGGCGCGGCCGGATTGGCCATCTACCGGGTCCGGGTGGCCATATCGCGCTGGGTGCAGACGGCGCTGCCCGACGAGCGCGGCGCCTTCGCGGCCGCGATCATGACAGGCGACCGGTCCGCCATGGGCCAGGAGGTGCTGGAGGATCTGCGCGCCTCGAACCTCGCGCATCTTCTGGCAATCTCGGGCCTGCATATGGGTTTGCTGACCGGCTTCGTCTTCCTGGTGATGCGCAACGCGTTGCTGCTCTGGCCCGGCTTCACCCTGCGCCACCCGGCCAAGAAGGTCGCGGCGTTCTGTGCCCTGGTTGTTGCGGCGGGGTATTACGCCATGTCCGGGGGCAACGTGGCCACGGAACGGGCCTTCATCATGGTCTCGGTCATGCTGGTGGCGGTGATGCTGGACCGCCGGGCGCTGACCATCCGCGCGGTGGCCATCGCGGCGCTGATCGTACTGGTGTTGCGCCCAGAGGCGTTGTCGGGTCCCGGCTTTCAGATGTCCTTTGCCGCGACAACGGCGCTGGTGGCTGTCTTCGGCTTCCTGCGGCGGTTCGACATGGACTGGTTGCCGCGCCGGTTGCGGCCGGCCTTGGGTGTCGTGCTGTCCTCACTGATTGCCGGGCTGGCCACGGCGCCCATTTCGGCGGCGCATTTCAACCAGGTGTCGCATTACGGGCTTCTGGCCAATGTCCTGTCGGTGCCGGTCATGGGCACGCTGGTGATGCCGGCCGCCGTGCTGGCGGCGGTGCTGGCGCCGGTGGGCCTGTCGGGGATCGGGTTGTGGCTGATGGGTTTGGGCATTCGCTGGATCCTGTTCATCGCCGATTGGGTCTCGGGGCTGGAGGGCGCGGTCGGCCATGTACACAGCCCGGCGCCTCCGGTGCTGGGCCTCTTGGCCTTCGGCGCGTTGGTGATCGTGCTGTGGCAGGGGCGCTGGCGGCTGGCCGGCCTCGGGCCGGCTGCCCTCGCAGGGGTGCTTTGGCTGACCACCGAGCGCCCGGTGCTCCTGATTGCCGACAGCGGGGCGCTGATCGGGGTGATGGGGGATCAGGGCCGGGCCCTGTCCAAGCCGCGCGGCGACGGGTTCGCGGCCCGGGCCTGGCTGGAAAACGACGGCGGCCCGGTGGCACAGGCACAGGCCTTCGAGCGCCCGGGCCTCAGCATTGAGGGACGGCGGCAGGAAGTCCGGCTGGGCTCGGCGCATCTGGTCGCTGTGCGTGGCAAGATGGCGCTGGCCGATGTCGTGGATTGCGACGGTGCAGATATCCTGGTGTCGAACCAGCAGGCCAGGCCGGGCCGCAGCTGCACGGTGCTTGATATCGCGACCCTGCGCGACAGCGGGGCGATCGCCGGCTACCTGCGCGACGGTGAATTGCAGCTGGTCAGCGTGCGCGACCGCACGGGAGAGCGTCTATGGAACAGCCGCCGCGCCCGAGAGGTGGCGCGGCTGGCTTGGCGCTAATATGGCTGAGAGGGCGGCGTCAGTAGGTGCGGATCAGCCCGACAAGACGGCCCTGCACCTTGACCTGGTCGTCGCGGAACAGGCGGGTTTCATAGGCCGGGTTTGCCGCTTCGAGCGCGATGGTGTTGCCCGAACGGCGATAGCGTTTCAGCGTCGCCTCTTCATCCTCGACAAGGGCCACGACGATCTCGCCGTTATCTGCGGTCCGGGTTTCGCGGATGATGACCACGTCACCATCGTTGATGCCCGCATCGATCATCGAGTCGCCCTTGACCTCGAGCGCGTAATGCTCCCCGGCGCCGACCATGCTTTGGGGCACGGCCACGTTGTGGGACACTTCGGAAATGGCGGCGATCGGCACACCGGCGGCGATGCGGCCCATCACCGGCAATTCTATGGCGCCCGACGCCTCGACCGACAGGGCCTTGGACGGGGTGCTGTCCGGGCGGTCGCCCTCGATCACGCGGGGGCTGAAGCCGGCTTTCTGTTCCAGCGCCTCGGGCAGCTTGATGATTTCCAGCGCGCGGGCCCGGTGGGCAAGGCGACGGATGAAGCCGCGTTCTTCCAGTGCCGTGATCAGCCGGTGAATGCCGGATTTCGAGCGCAGGTCCAGCGCCTCTTTCATTTCGTCGAACGAGGGCGGCACGCCGTCACGCTGCATCCGCTTGTGAATGAACTCCAACAGGTCGAGCTGCTTCTTGGTCAGCATGGATCATCTCCGACAAGGGGCATTTGGGTCGCCCGGTTACGGAATGTTCTACGGGTGTTCCCGTTTTGTGTCAACATGTTCCGCTAGAGCGGCAGGACGTCCACATATCTGCCGGCGGGCTGGCCCGGATCACCGGGGGGCTGGACGATCAGGCAATCGGCCTCGCTGAGCACCGACAGCAGAGAGCTGTCCTGCTTGTCATAGGCGATAACACCCGCTGCCGTCGTGCGGGCGCGCAGGTAATGCTGGCGCGGTCCGTTGGCGGGCAGATCGGCGGCCAGCGGTCGTTGCTCGGGCATCGGGACCACGTCTTTTTGTCCCAGCATGGCGCGGATTACAGGGGCCACGAAAACATGGCCGCAGACCATGGCCGAGACCGGGTTGCCCGGAAGCCCGATCAGCGCCGCATCGCCAAGCCGCCCCGCCATCAGCGGCTTTCCGGGGCGCATGGCGACCTTGTAAAAGGCGCGCTCCATCCCCCTGTCGGCCAGCGCGGGGCCGACAAGGTCATGATCGCCGACCGAAGCGCCCCCGATGGTGAGGATCAGGTCTGCCCCCTCGGCCAGGTCGAACACGGTCTGGAGAGAGGCCTTGGTGTCTCGGGCGATGGGCAGCAGGCGGGCGGTGGCACCCAGCGCCTCGACCAGCGCGGCCAGCCCATAGCTGTTGGAGGCGATGATCTGGTCGGGGCCGGGGTCTTCGCCGGGTTGCACCAGTTCGTCCCCTGTTGCGATGATCGCCACGTCGGGGCGGCGGGTGACAGGCACCGTGTCGATATTCATCGCGGCCATCAGGGCCACGTCCGAGGGCGACAGAAGGCGCGGCGCGTCCAGAGTGTCGCCGATCCGGAAATCGGCGCCCAGGGCGCGCACATGGGGGCCGGTGCCAAGATCCTCGGTCAGGGTGATGGTGCCGCCGTCCCGCGAGGTATCCTCCTGGATGACAACGCGGGTCGCGCCCTCGGGCATGGGGGCGCCGGTGAAGATACGCACGGCCTGCCCGGACCCGACCGAACCCGAGAATCCGTGCCCCGCCGCCGCCTCGCCGATGACCTCGAACCGGTCACCCGGCGCCGCGCCGCCCGCAATGGCATACCCGTCCATGGCCGAGGCGGAAAACGGCGGCTGATCGCGACGGGCGGTCACGGGCCGGGCCAGTGTGCGCCCAGACGACGCGCGCAGCGGCACCTCTTCCACCGCAAGCGGCGCGGCCAGTTCCAGCAGCTTGTCCAGGGCCTCGGAAACGGTGATCATGCCTCGAACCGTCCTGACTTGCCGCCATCCTTGAGGGTCACGCGGATGCCTCCGATCTCCATGTCCTTCTGCACGGCCTTGAGCATGTCATAGACGGTGAGTGCGGCGGTGGACACCGCCGTCAGGGCCTCCATCTCGACGCCGGTCTGGCCGGTTGTCTTGACGGTTGCGGTGATACGCACGCCGGGGAGGGTGTCGTCGGGGGTAAGGTTCAGCGCGACCTTGGTGACGGGCAGGGGGTGGCAGAGCGGAATCAGGTCGGCCGTCTTCTTGGCCCCCTGGATGCCCGCGATGCGGGCAATGCCCAGCACATCGCCCTTTTTCGCGGTGCCGGCGGTGACATGAGCGAGCGTGTCGGGCGACATGCGCACATGACCTTCGGCCGTGGCGATCCGGGGGGTCTGGGGCTTGGTCGAGACATCGACCATATGCGCCTGGCCCTCCGCGTCGAAATGGCTGAGTTTGCCGCCGCTCATGCCATGGCCCCCGGATGGACCGGGTCGGCGAGGATCGCACGGGTGGCCGCGGTCACATCGTCCTGGCGCATCAGGCTTTCGCCGATCAGGAAGCTGCGCGCGCCGCAGCGGGCCATATCGGCCAGGTCGGCCGGGGCGAACAGCCCGCTTTCGCAGACGATCATGCGGTCATGGGGCACGTGCTTGGCCAGGCGCCGGGTGGTGTCCAGCGTCACCTCGAAGGTCTTGAGGTTGCGGTTGTTGATCCCCATGAGCGGCGATTTCAGATGGCAGGCGCGGTCCAGTTCGGCGGCGTCATGGACCTCCAGCAGGACATCCATGCCCAGATCGAAGGCCGCGGCTTCCAACTCGGCGGCCTGTGCATCCGAAACCGAGGCGAGAATGATCAGGATGCAATCGGCCCCGAGCGCACGGGCCTCGACCACCTGGTAGGGGTCATACATGAAATCCTTGCGCAGGGCGGGCAGGGCGGTGGCCGCGCGGGATTCGGTCAGGTAGGCATCGGCGCCCTGGAAGCTGGGCGTGTCGGTCAGAACCGACAGGCAGGTCGCGCCGCCCTCCTCGTAGGCGCGGGCCAGGGCGGGGGGGTCGAAATCCTCGCGGATCAGGCCCTTGGAGGGGCTGGCCTTCTTGATTTCGGCGATCAGGCCGTAGCCGGTTTTCGCGGCCCGGGTCAGCGCCTCGGCAAAGCCGCGCGTGGGCCCGGCCTCTTTCGCGGCGGCTTCGAGGGTGGCCAGCGGTGTTTCGGCCTTGCGCGCGGCGATCTCGTCGAGCTTGTAGGCCTTGATCTTGTCGAGAATATCCATGGGGCAGGAGTAGCGCGGGCCGCGGGCGAAGACAATTGCGGTTTGCGTAACGGGGTGGCTTGCGCCACGCAGGTTCATCCCGGCGTCGCCCGTGGCGCCGCCGGCGGGGCAGGGGCGCTGCCCCTCTTGGCCTGCGGCCAATTCACCCCGGGATATTTACCGGTCCGAAGAAAGCCTCAGCCGGTGTGGCTGATCCGGGCCAGGGTGTCCACGGCGCGTCGGGCGGCTCCGCTGTCGATGCTGTCGCGGGCCAGCTCCGCCCCTTGCTTGAGGCTGTCGACCTTGCCGGCCACGAGCAGCGCGGCGGCGGCATTGAGCAGCACCGCGTCGCGATAGGCGCTGGCCTCGCCAGCCAGCAAGGCGCGGAAGGCGCGCGCATTTTCCCCGGGCGTGCCGCCGAGGATGGCCTCGAACGGGTGGGTGGGCAGGCCGGCATCCTCGGGGTGGACCTCGCGCAGGGTGATCATGTCGCCCGATTGCGCGGCGACCCAGCTGACGCCGGTGATCGTCAGCTCATCGGTCCCGTCCGAGCCATGGACCAGCCAGCTTGCCTCGGAGCCGAGGGCTTGCAGGGTCTGGGCCATGGGCTGGATCAGGTCACGGCTGAAGGCGCCGGTCAGCTGGCGTTTTACACCGGCCGGATTGGTCAGCGGGCCGAGGATGTTGAAGATGGTGCGCGTGCCCAGCTCCATCCGGGTGGGCATGACATGCTTGATCGCCGGATGATGCATGGGCGCCATCATGAAGCCGATGCCGGCCTCGGCGATGGCTTTCTCGACGATCTCGGGCCCGATCATGACCTCGATGCCCATTTGTCCCAGCGCATCGGCGGCCCCGGACTTCGAACTGAGGTTGCGGTTGCCGTGCTTGGCCACGGGCACACCAGCGCCCGCAACGACGAAGGCCGTGGCGGTCGAGATGTTCAGGGTGCCCTTGCCGTCGCCGCCTGTGCCGACGATGTCCATGGCCCCCTCGGGCGCCTTCACCGGCACGCATTTGGCGCGCATCACATGGGCGGCGGCGGCGTATTCGTCGACGACCTCTCCGCGGGTCCGCATGGCCATCAGCAACCCGCCCATCTGGCTGGGCGTAGCGTCGCCCTCGAACAGGATCTCGAAGGCCTGCTCGGCCTGGGCGCGGCTCAGCGGGCCCTCGGCCGCCGCGGCGATCAGGGGTTTGAGGGCGTCGCTCATGCCGGCACCTTCATCAGGTCGAGGAAGTTCTGCAGCAGCCGGTGGCCGTGTTCCGAGGCGATGCTTTCGGGGTGGAACTGCACGCCGTGGATCGGCAACGTCTTGTGCTGCAGCCCCATGATCACGCCATCGTCCAGTTCGGCGGTGATCTCCAGGCAATCGGGCAGGCTGTCGCGCTCGACGACGAGCGAGTGGTAGCGGGTCGCCTCGAAGGGGCTTGGAATGCCCTCGAAGACGCCTTTGCCCATATGGCTGACGCGGCCCATCTTGCCGTGGACGATCTCGTGACAGCGCACGACCTTGCCGCCGAAGGCCTCGCCGATGGTCTGGTGACCGAGGCAGACGCCCATGAGCGGCGTGCCGGTTTCGGCTGCGGCCTTTGTCAGTGACAGGCAGATGCCCGCCTGGGCCGGATCGCAGGGGCCCGGGGACAGCAGGATGCCGGCCGGGTTCAGCGCCATCGCCTGCTGCACGTCAAGCGCGTCGTTGCGGTGCACCTGCACCTCGGCGCCCAGCTCGCCCAGGTAATGCACGAGGTTGTAGGTGAAACTGTCGTAATTATCGATCAGCAGAAGCATGTTTTCGCCGTCTCCGCCTGAGGGCCTTGGGGGCAAGGCCAATTCGGGGCTACCATCGCCCGGGCGGGGCGCGGTATAGTTGCGCCTAGATGGGCCGAAGCGGAGGGCGGCGTCAAGGCCGCCGCGCCGGTTCACGAGGATGGACGACAGGCCGGGCGACAGCCGGCAAGGGGGCAGGACAGTGGCACGTGGATTTCTTTCGGGCGTTCTGGCGGGCGGATTCGTATCGGTTCTCGGTCTGGGGACCGCCTCGATGCTGAGCGAACAGCCGGCGGGCAACACGCCACCGGCCCCGCCTCAGGTCGATGCGCCGCAGGCCGCCTCGGGCGATACGCCCGCGTCCGAAGCCCCCTCGGTGTCCGGGCCGGGCGAAGGGGAGGGACCCAGTCTTGGCCCGGCGCCGGACGTGGAGAGCGCCGCGCAGCTTGATGGCGGGGATCGCGCCGCCCCGGATGCAGATACCGCCCCGCCGGCGGTGCCCCGGGCCAGCAGCGTCGAGGGTGACCTGGGCGCCCCCAGCGTCGAGACCGGCGCGGCCCCGGATGTCGCCGGCGATGCGCCGGTTCTGCCAAATCCGCAGGCGCCCGCACCGGATACGCCCGATCCCGAAAGCGATATCGTCCTGTCCACCGATCCCGGCACGCCCCCGGCGCCGGTCGTGGTCGAGGACGGTGAGACCCAGGTCGGTGGTGCAGATGGCGCGCCGATCGAGGTTGAAATCGTCGAGCCGGATGATGACGGCATGGCTGGCGACCCGGTCGAGGAGGTCACTGGGCCAGTGGCCGGCGACGATCCGCAGCTGGCCGGGGCGGGGACGCGGATAACCCCGGATGCCTCGCCACAATTCGAAATGCAGGGCGGCAATACCCTGTTACAGGACCGGGAAACCGGGGTTGCGGTGAACCGGCCCGGTCAATCGGACGCAGCCGAGAACGAGCCCGAGGCCGCCCCGGCGGTTCCGGCCCTTGTTGCCTATGCCGCCGATGCGCCGAACCCCGAAAATCTGCCGGTTCTCTCGATCATCCTGATCGACGCGGGCGGGATGGCTGGCGATGCCGGACCGGCGTTGGTGGCCGGTCTACCGTTCCCGGTGACCGTGGCGATCGACCCCGGGGCTGACGGTGCGGCCGAGCGCCTTGCCGCGTATCGCAGCCAGGGGACCGAGGCGGCGATACTCGCGCGGCTGCCCGAGGGCGCGACCCCGCAGGATGTCGAGGTGGCGCTGGAAGGCACCTTTGCCAGCCTGACCGAAACCGTGGCCGTCCTGGACCTGGGCGGGCCGGGACTGTCGAATAACCGCGAGGCGACCCGGCAGCTGATGCGCATCCTGTCCGATGGCGGGCGCGGCTTCGTCTCTGTCGGTCGCGGGCTGAACATGGCGGACCGGGTCGCCGAACAGGAGGGGGTGCCGACCGCCACGGTCTATCGCGATCTCGATGCCGAGGGGCAGGATGCCAGCGTGATACGCCGGTTCGTCGATCAGGCCGCCTTTCGCGCCCGACAGCAGAGCGGTGTCGTGCTGATCGGGCGGGTGCGCCCCGATACGATCACGGCCCTGATGAACTGGGGCAACGACAAGCGTGCCGCCCAGGTCGCGCAGGTGCCGCTATCGGCGGTGTTGCAGGCACAATAAGCCCTCTCAGAACGTATCGCTGACCGGGTAGACGTGAACCAGGTAGAGATAGAAGAAGGCCAGCGACAGCGTCAGGATGATGACCCCCAGCACCGGGGACGAGATCTTGAACCCGGACTTCCCCGCTTCGATGCTGGTGGTGCCCATGCTGGACTTGTCCTGGGTGGCGTGGAATTGGAGCCATGAGAAGTAAAGCCCCACCGCGACCACCGCGATCACAACGAAAAAGATGATCCGGGTCGACACCTGCTGCCAGCGAAAAACCGCCATCCGGTGATCGAACGCCTCGGTGCGGTAGTCATAGAAGCCCCGAACGGCGGTCTGGATCGACTGGCGCGTGGCGTCGTCGGGTTCGAAGCCGGTAGGCAGGACCATACCGAAAGGATCGTCGCTGGCCCCGGGGGCAGATTGCGGCGGGTTCAGCAGCTCTTCGATCGCGGGAATGGCGCTGTCGCCGTCCTCCTGCGCGGACAGGCCGAGTGGCAGCAGAAACAGGGGCAGGAAAAGCAGGACAAGGCGCAACATCGGGGCCTCCCTAGGGTCGGGTGAGGAACTGGATGACGGTCAGGTGATCGTTGACGCGCACGGAATAGGGCTTGGCATTGGTCAGCGCACGGTATTCCTGACGGTCGGCGGGGCTGAGCAATTGGTCGATGATCCCAAGCAGGCTGGTTTCCAACCCGTCGCCCCAGCTTGCATATGTGCCGGGCAGGCCGGGAAACTCTGGCGGCGGGGCCTGTGAAAACATGCTCCTGCTGCCGGTGCCATCGGGGTTGATCACCCCCATGCTGCCCCCACCGAGCGATTGCCAGCGGATCGTGCCGTCGCCGTATTCGACCTCGTAGCGGGTGTCGGTGATGCGGCGGTCAACCACCTGGTCGGCAGCGGGCGCGGTATTGCCCGGCGTTGCGATTTCCAGTGTGAGAAGGTCTGGCCGGGCCAGGTCGTCGAGCCGCGCCTCGTAGCGGCGGCGCAGGCAATCGCCATCCGTGCCACAGGTGGCCCGCCAACGTAGCCAGAGGCGCTGCGCATCTATCAGGTCGCGGCGGTCTGCGCCGTTGGCGCGGTCCCGGGCCGCGTAGAAAGCCCGCGCCATCCTTTGATCGAGCTGCCCCAGCAGAGGGCTACGGCAAATCCGGGTTTCGGTCGGGGTCAACTGGCCGGAACAGGGAAAACTGGGCTCGGCCGCGAGCGGCAAGGCCATACCAATGAAAATGCCTGCGACCGCTGAAAGAATGCTGCGGGGCATGGCGATATCCAATATGTAACGTCCGGCGAAATCCGTGCCGGACACCATCAGAATAGCATTTTCAGCCAGTTTCCGGCAAATCCGGTATTCCAGACCCGGGGCGGCGCCTCAGTTTCCGCCGCCAGAGGTGAATCGATGCGCCTCGGCCGCGGCACGACGGATGGCGCCGGACTTGTGGACGGTTTCCATGTATTCCGCCTCGGGATCGCTGTCATAGACAACGCCGCCGCCCGCCTGGATATAGAGGTCTTCGCCCTTCAGCACGGCGGTGCGCAGGGCGATGCACATGTCCATGTCGCCGCCGGCGCTGAAATAACCCACGCCGCCGCCATAGACGCCGCGCTTTTCGGGTTCCAGCTCGTCGATGATCTCCATCGCGCGGACCTTGGGCGCGCCCGAGACCGTGCCCGCGGGCATGCCCGCGAAGAAGGCCGACAGCGCGTCCTGATCCTCGGCCAATTCTCCCACCACGTTGGAGACGATATGCATCACGTGGGAATAGCGTTCGACGATGAATTGTTCGGTCGGGCGCACCGTGCCGATCTTGGCCACGCGGCCCACGTCGTTGCGGCCCAGGTCCAGCAGCATCAGGTGCTCGGCCAGTTCTTTCTGATCCGCCATCAGGTCGGCCTCGTTGGCCTTGTCCTCTTCGGGGGTCGCGCCGCGCGGCCGGGTGCCGGCGATGGGCCGGATCGTGACCTCGCCATCCATCACCCGGACAAGGATTTCGGGGCTGGCGCCGATCACCTGGTAGCCGCCGAAATTGAAGAAGAACATGAAGGGCGACGGGTTCGTGCGCCGCAGCGAGCGGTAGAGCGAGAAGGGCGGTTCGCGGAAACTCTGGGTCCAGCGTTGGGCGGGAACGACCTGAAAGATGTCACCGGCCTTGATGTAGTCCTTGGCCTTTTCCACGGCGGCCTTGTAGCCCTCATGGGTGAAATTGCTGACCGCCTCGCCCTCGGCCTCGGCCTCGCCCAGGGTGCGCACCTGTTCGGGCATGGGACGGTCCAGCGCCCGTTGGGCATCCATGACCCGTTCGGCGGCCTGCGCATAGGCGGCCTTGGCCGACAGGCCCGAATTGGCCCAGGCCGGCGCCACGAGGATCACGTCGCCCTTGACCCCGTCCAGCACCGCCACGACCGAGGGGCGCAGCATCACCGCGTCGGGCAGGCCCAGCGGGTCGGGGTTCACGTCCGGCAGATGCTCGACCAGCCGGATCATGTCATAGCCCAGGAAGCCGAACAGACCGGCACTGGCCGCCGGCAGGTCGGGTGGCAGGTCGATATGGCTTTCGGCCAGCACGTCGCGGAACGTATCCAGCGGGTGCCCCTCAAGCGGCTCGAAGGCAGTTTCGTCGATGCGGGCCTGGCGATTGATGCGCGCCTCGGTGCCGCGGCATTCCCAGATCAGGTCGGGCTTCATGCCGATGATCGAATAGCGCCCGCGCACCTCGCCGCCGGTGACGCTTTCCAGCAGGAAGGCATGCTTTCCGGCCGCGTTCAGCTTGAGCATCAGCGACACGGGCGTGTCCAGGTCGGCGGCCAGGCGGGTATAGACCACCTGGTTCTCGCCCGCCTCATAGCCGGCGCGGAAGCTGTCGTATTCAGGGGTCAAGGTCATGTCTTACTGGAAATTCGCATGGACCGCGTTCACAGCCTCTTGGCGGATATCGACATCGGTGCCCGCCTGCACGGCGCCGCTGAAGGCAGAAAAGATGTCCAGAGCCATACCTTGCCCGGCGCGTGCGGCCACAGCCTCGGCTTCGGCAGCGACAAGCGCGTCCTCTTCGGAGGGCGGGGTGATGGCATCAAGCCGGACGATGAGGACACTGGCCGAGCCTTCGACAACGGCGGTTCCGCCAACGTCGAGGTCAAACACCTGGCCCATGAATCCCGGCGGTGTCCCGTTGAGGAAGCTGCGGCGGGTCAGGCCGGTTTCGGAGATGGCCCCGTCGAGGCCCAGCTCGGTGAACTCGGTGTCGGGGCCGATCTGGTCGGCGATCTGCCGGGCCTGCTCCAACAGGCGGCGCCGCGTTTCGGCCAGCACCCAATCGGATTCGACCTGTTCACGCACCGCCTCGAAGGGCTGCAATTCCGGGGCACGCACCTCGTCCACGCGCAGCGTGAACAGCCCGCCACCTTCGAGTTCATGCAATTCGGGGAAGGCGCCGGGTTCAAGGGCGCTCACGACGTCGCGGAAAGTCGCATAGGCGGCGATGCCCTCCTGCACGTCGGCGCTCCAGTCGATCCGGCCAAGCTCCATGTCGGTGCGCTCGGCCAGATCCTCAAGCCGCGCGCCCCCGGCCAGCAGGTCGGTCACCGGTTCGATCTGGTCCTCGATCACCCGGCGGGCACGGGCCGCGGCGCGATCTTCGCGCAACAGGGGCCGTGCCTCTTCGAAAGAGGTCTCCTGCGCGGCCAGAACCGCGTTCATGCGGAACAGGGCCGGGCCAACCGGGCTTTCGAACGGGCCGACCACCGCGCCTGGCTCGGCGGCAAAGACCGCGGGTCCGGCGGCACGCAACTCGGTTTCGGTGACATCGCCCAGATCGATATCGGCGAGGTCGAGGCCGCGATCGGCCACCAGGGCGTCGAAATCGGTCTCGCCCGCCTCGATCCGCGCCAGCGCGTCCTCGGCGGCTTCGGCAGTGCCGAATCCCAGCCGTTCCACGAGGCGCCGCTCGGGCTGCATGAATTCGTCGATCCGGTCCTGGTAGGCCTGGCGCAGCTCGTCCTCGTCCACGGTGACATTGTCCTGGATCATGTCCGGTGTCAGCCAGGCATAGGTGACGACCTTGGTCTCGGGCGCGGTGTAGGCCGCGGGATTGGCCTCGTATTGCGCGCGCAAATCGGCGTCGGTCGGGTCCGGCAGGGGCTCCTGCAGGTCTTCGGGCCCCAGCGTGTCCCAGGTGAAATCGCGCTGTTCGCCGATATAGGCCGCGACGGTCTGGGCCAGGGTGTCGGGGGCGGGCAGGCCGGCGATCACCGCGCGCTGCAACAGCGCCCGGCTGGTGTCATCGCGGATCTCGGCCTCGTATTCCTGCTCGGTCAGCCCGTTGTCACGAAGGAGCGCCCGATATTGTTCTCGGTCAAAGGACCCTTCGGGCCCCGCGAAAGCCAGGTTGGTCACCACCTCTCGGCGCACGGTTTCGTCGCCGACCGAAATGCCCATCTGGTGCAGCTCATTGTCGAGAACGCGGTTCGAGACGACCTGCTGAAGGGCCTGGTCCGGAATGCCGCGTTCGCGGGCCTGCGCAAAGGACAGCGCCTGCCCGGATTGGGCCGAGGCGGCCTGGATACGGCCGCGCAATTCGGCGGCATAGGCATTGACGGGCACTTCGAGCGCGCCGACCGTTCCGATGGAACTGATCCGGCCCGACAGGCCGGTTGCGCCGAAGCCGACCATGCCGAACATCAGCAAGCCGATCACGATCCAGACGAAGGGGCGGTTTTTCTTGGTGCCGTCAGCCATGGTGCCTTTTGCCTGCTCCAGAGTGTTTGCCGATCCTCAATAGGGCCGGGCGTCAGGCGGTGCAAGCGATCAGGCGGGGCGGAAGGCGGTCAGTCGCTCGAAGAGAGTTGAAATACCGGGCCGGTCGACATTGGCGAAGGCAACGCGGAACGCCCGGCGACCGGCCTCGGCGCCATCGGGCATGAAAAATGTCCCCGGCAGGATGAGCACCCCGGACCGGGCCAGCATCTGCTGTGCGATGTCCAGCGACGAGGCCGGGTAGGGGTGTTCGACATAGGCGAAATAGGCACCGCAGCCGCGCAGGTGCCAGCCCTGTTCGGCCAGCACCGGAAACCCTGCAACGATGGCGTCGCGCCGGGCCAGGATCTCGGCCCGCTCGCCGGCCAGCCATTGCGACAGGTTGCGCATCCCCCACAGGGCGGCGCGCTGGCCCAGCTGGTTGGGGCAGATGGTGACCGCATCGAGGAATTTCTCGATCTCCTTCAGCAGTCCCGGCGCGGCGATCATCGCGCCGACCCGGTGGCCGGTCAGCCGGTAGGCCTTGGAGAAAGAATAGAGCTGGATCAGCGTGTCGTCCCAGTCGGGATCGGCAAGCAGGTCATGGGGCGGGCCGTCGCGGCTGTCGAAATCGCGATAGGTCTCGTCCACGATCAGTTTCAGCCCGTGCCGCCGTGCCAGGTCGAAAAAGGCGCGCATCAGGGCGGGCGGGTATTCCACGCCGCCCGGATTGTTGGGGCTGACCAGCACGATGGCGCGGCTGCGTTCGGTGATCAGCGCCTCCGCCTGGTCCGGGTCGGGCAGAAGGTCCGCGCCGGTGGGCAGCGGCAGGGTTTCGACGCCCATCATGTCCAGCCACATGGCATGGTTGAAATACCACGGGCAGGGCAGGATGACCTGGTCGCCCTCGCCGCAGAGCCCGGCAATCGCCGCCGCAAAGGC
The DNA here is from genome assembly GCF_003129565.1 of Salibaculum griseiflavum. GTDB lineage: Bacteria > Pseudomonadota > Alphaproteobacteria > Rhodobacterales > Rhodobacteraceae > Salibaculum > Salibaculum griseiflavum. Next base: position 52,193 of record NZ_QETF01000014.1, on the reverse strand, counting down.
CTGGTTGCAACCGCTTGTAATTGCGACGTTTTCCGCTTGGAGACCGCCCCCGTAGGCGGCGCTCCAGTGCTGTGCCACTTCCTCGCGCAGGGCGCGCAGGCCGAGGACGTCGCCATATAGATGCGCGGAGGTGTCCTCCATCGCCGCCTCGGCGATGGCCCGGCGCAGGCCCTCGGGGGGCGGATCGGAGGGCGCGGCCTGCGCCACGTTTATCAATGGAAGATCCGGCGGCAGCGGCACCTGCCGCATCCAGGCCTGGGTCTCGACAATCGGCGAGGCGAAGGTGTCAGAGGTGCGCGGATGCCAGCGCATCAATCCTTGCCGCGATAGGGTTCGACATATTGCAGCGCCATATCCCAGGGAAAGAAGATCCAGGTGTCCTGGCTGACGCCCGTGATGAAAGTATCGACCTGCGGCTCGCCCTGGGGTTTGGCGTAGACGGTTGCGAAATGCGCCTTTGGATACATCTCGCGCACAAGCTCCAGGGTCTTGCCGGTATCGACAAGGTCATCGACGATCAGCACGCCCTCGCCATCGCCCATCATCTCGGGATCGGGGCTTTTGAGCACCTGCGCCTCGCGGCGCTGATCGGCCTTGCCGCCGCCCGACAGGTAGGATTTGACGGATATCGTGTCGACCGTGCGGATATCCAGTTCGCGCGCCACGATCATGGCCGGGGCCATGCCGCCGCGGGTGATCGCCACGACGGACCGCCATGCGCCCGCATCCGGTCCCTTGCCGTCCAGCCGCCAGGCCAGCGCCCGGCTGTCGCGGTGCAACTGGTCCCAGCTGACATGGAACCCTTTTTCATGCGGCAGGCGGTTGTCGATCATCTGGCTTACCCCTTTTCGATGTCCGGGGCATCGACGGCCTTCATGCCGACGACGTGATAGCCCGCGTCCACGTGATGCACCTCGCCGGTGACACCGCCACTGAGATCACTCAGAAGGTAGAGCGCCGAGCCGCCCACCTCGTCGATGGTGACGTTCTTGCGCAGGGGCGAATTCAGCTCGTTCCACTTCAGGATATAGCGGAAATCACCGATGCCACTGGCCGCGAGCGTCTTGATGGGACCGGCGGATATGGCATTCACGCGGATACCGTCCTTGCCAAGATCCTCGGCCATGTAGCGCACGCTGGCCTCGAGCGCGGCCTTGGCCACGCCCATGACATTATAATGCGGCATCACCCGCTCGGCACCGTAGTAAGTCAGCGTCACGGCGCTGCCGCCCGCGTTCATCATTTTCTCGGCACGCTGCATGACGGCGGTGAAGGAATACACGGAAATGTCCATCGACATGGCGAAATTGGCGCGACTGGTGTCCACGTAACGGCCGCGCAACTCGCTCTTGTCGGAAAAGCCAATGGCATGGACCACGAAATCAAGGCTGTCCCAATGCTCTTTCAGCCCGTCGAAAAGGGCGTCGATGCTAGCCTCGTCGGCCACGTCGCAAGGCAGGACGATATTCGATCCCAATTGCTCGGCAAGTGGCCCGACCCGCTTCTTGAGCGCTTCGCCCTGGTAGGAAAATGCCAGCTCCGCGCCGGCATCGGCAAGCGCCCGCGCGATGCCCCAGGCAATGGACTTGTCGTTGGCCAGGCCCATGATAAGCCCGCGTTTTCCCTGCATCAAATTGGAAGACATCTTTTTCTCCTGCCGTCCCGGCCATGGTTTTGCTTGGTGTAAGCCAAGCGATACAACGCATCAAGACGCGTTTGACATTGCGTCATTTGACCTACAGTTTCACTCAGGAAGGCGGTATTGCCCGGTCTTCCCAATCCATCCGGACAGGAGCCTCAGATGAGCGACCGCAGCGGCATATTCGAAGGGGATGATCCGTTCGTCATCGCCCGGCGCTGGCTGGCCGAGGCCGAACAGAGTGAACCCAACGATCCCAACGCAATCGCGCTGGCGACCGTCGATCCCGAAGGCTTGCCGAATGTGCGCATGGTGCTGCTGAAGGATATCGAGGACGCGGCCTTTGTCTTCTATACCAATTACGGCAGCGCGAAGGCCCAGGAGATCGAGGCGAACGGCATGGCGGGCTTCGTCATGCATTGGAAGAGCCTGCGCCGCCAGATCCGGGTGCGCGGCACCGTCACCCGCGAAGAGGGTGAACAGGCCGATGCCTATTACCGCAGCCGCAGCCTCAAGAGCCGGCTTGGCGCCTGGGCCTCGCACCAGTCGCAGCCGCTGTCGTCGCGCACCCGGCTGATGGCCGAGGTGGCGCGCATCACGGCCGAGAAAGGCACGGATCCGGAACGGCCGCCGTTCTGGGGCGGGTATCGTATTGCACCTGTGCAAATCGAGTTTTGGGCAGACGGGGCCTTTCGACTGCATGATCGTTTTCTGTGGCAATTGCAGTCAGATAATACTTGGCAAGTTCAAAGGCTTAGCCCCTGATGTATCGCGAAAAATCATCGGAATCATTTCGCGTAACGTAAAGAGTTACACTAAAGATTAGGGTTGAAACTGGTCCTGCTAGCAGGCAGGTCAGGTCGTAGTTGCCCGCGGAAGAGGGGTCCGGCGGGTCAGGGATAAAGCAATGAGTGAAGACAAGAGCAGTGGCGAAATTCGCCGGGGCCATGTGAAGTGGTTCGACCCAGGCAAGGGCTTCGGATTCGTGGTTGCCGACGAGGGCGGCCCGGATATCCTTCTGCATGCAAATGTGCTGCGGAATTTCGGCCAGAGTTCGGTTGCCGATGGCGCCGAGATCGAACTGGTGGTGCACCAGACCGAGCGTGGCCTGCAAGCCGCCGAGGTGCTGGACATCCAGGTGTCCGAAGCCGTGATCGGCGGCGGACTGTCCGACTTCGCCGAGATGAGTGCCGAAGAGCTCGCCGCCGCGCCGATGCAGCCCGCGCGGGTCAAATGGTTCGACAAGGTCAAGGGCTTCGGCTTCGCCAATATCTTCGGTGTCGAGGATGACGTCTTCGTGCATATCGAGGTCTTGCGCCGGTCTGGGCTTGCTGATTTGCTTCCGGGCGAAGCCATTGGGATCAAGACCGTCGAAGGGACGCGCGGCCTCATGGCGACGGAGGTTCTGCCATGGGAAGCCGGTCTGCACCTGGCTGGAGACGACTGATCAAGGCCTGCGTGCTGGGTCTTCTGACGTTCTTTCCTGCCACCTTGCATGCGCGCTGTGTCGACAGCGCCGTCGCGATCCGTGGTGACTGGGGACAGGCGCGTTTTTCAGTCGAGGTCGCCGACAGCCCAGCGGAACAGGCCCGCGGCCTGATGTTCGTCGAGCAGATGCCGATCATGACCGGCATGCTCTTCGTCTATCCCAGCCCGCGATCCGCCTCGTTCTGGATGCGCAACACGCTGATCCCGCTCGACATGCTGTTTTTCGACGAGACCGGCACGCTGACCCGCGTGCACGCGATGGCGCAGCCGCTCGATGAAACGCCTATCCCCGGTGGCGATGCGGTGCAGTTTGTTCTGGAAATCAACGGCGGGCTGGCCGACCGGCTGGGGATCGCGCCGGGCGACGTGATGCAGCATCCATCCGTCGGGTCGAATGCCGCCTGGCCCTGTCCTGACGATTAGGTCTTTTCAAGCGGCGCGCCGGACAGTAGACGGGGCGCCGTGGTCCGGGGCGTGGCGCAGTCTGGTAGCGCACCTGTTTTGGGTACAGGGGGTCGTGAGTTCGAATCTCGCCGCCCCGACCACCATTACCGCGCAGCATGAAAAATGATCATCGCCATGCCGGGCGCGACATCTTTGCGACAGGCCGGGATCAGCGAGAGAATCGGGCGGGGCGACTTTGCCCGGTTCAGGTGATTTCTGAGCTCTCGGGCCTAGATGGCTGTGGATAAGTCCAAAATCCGGCTGACGCTGCGTTAACCATTCTGTGCATAACCGGGTGGAGGAATCGCGGGCGGTCACAGGACCATCCCGGTCAAGCCACAAAATCGCAAATTTAGCGTAAAAAACTCGTTGACCCACTAGGTGTAGTTTTGCCAACTTGTGCAAGCCGGACGACAGCACACAAGATATAGTGGCAGAACGGCAGGGACGGACACCCAGCGACCTCAGGAGCGCGATTTCGATCGCTCCATGAACGTGGCCCCATATTGCGGGGTCCCGAAGGTGGTCTTTTCCCTTCTGCCGGCTGTGGTGGCAATCGCGGGACCTTCGGGTTCACAGGGTTAGGGGCGGTCGCAACGACGACCATGAATTTAGAGGCACAGGGACACATGAAGATCGAACGCAGCTTCACCAAGGCAGGCCAGGACGCTTATGCGGATATCGAGTTCAAGACGACCACATCGGAAATCCGCAACCCGGACGGCACCATCGTCTTCAAGCTGGAGGAATGCGAGATTCCGGCCAGCTGGAGCCAGGTCGCCAGCGACGTGATCGCTCAGAAATATTTCCGCAAGGCCGGTGTGCCCAGCAAGCTGCGCAAGGTCGAGGAAAAGGACGTGCCGGAATTCCTTTGGCGCTCCGAGGCCGAGACCGGCGCCGAGATCATCGGTGAGACCAGCGCCAAGCAGGTTTTCGACCGGCTGGCCGGTGCCTGGGCCTATTGGGGCTGGAAGGGTGGCTATTTCACCACCGAAGAGGACGCCCGCGCCTATTTCGACGAGATGCGTTACATGCTGGCCACCCAGCGCGCCGCACCGAATTCTCCGCAATGGTTCAACACCGGCCTGCACTGGGCCTATGGGATCGACGGGCCCAGCCAGGGGCATCACTACGTGGATTACAAGACCGGCAAGCTGGTCAAATCCAAGAGTGCCTATGAACACCCCCAGCCGCATGCCTGCTTCATCCAGGGCTGTTCCGACGATCTGGTCAACGATGGCGGGATCATGGACCTCTGGGTGCGTGAGGCGCGGCTGTTCAAGTATGGTTCGGGCACCGGCACCAATTTCAGCCACCTGCGCGCCGCGGGCGAGGCGCTGTCTGGTGGCGGCAAGTCCAGCGGCTTGATGGGCTTCCTCAAGATCGGCGACCGCGCCGCCGGGGCGATCAAATCCGGCGGCACCACCCGCCGGGCCGCCAAGATGGTGATCGTCGATGCCGACCACCCCGACATCGAGGAATTCATCGACTGGAAAGTGCTGGAGGAACAGAAGGTCGCCAGCATCGTGGCCGGGTCCAAGATGCACGAAGAGAAGCTCAACGGCATCTTCTCAGCCATCAAGGCCTGGGACGGCACGGTCGAGGATGCCTACGACCCGAAAGCCAACGAAGGTTTGAAAAGTGCAATTCGGGAGGCCAAGAAAGTGGCAATTCCGGAGACATACATCAAACGCGTGTTGGATTATGCAAAGCAGGGCTATGACAGCATCGAGTTCCCGACCTACGATACGGATTGGGACAGCGAGGCCTATAACTCGGTTTCCGGCCAGAACTCCAACAATTCGATCCGTGTCACCGAGGCCTTCCTGAAGGCCGTGCGCGACGATGGCGACTGGGAGCTGATCAACCGCACCGACGGCAAGGTCGCCAAGACCGTGAAAGCGCGTGATCTGTGGGAAAAGGTCGGCCACGCGGCCTGGGCCTGTGCCGATCCGGGCATCCAGTTCCACGACACCGTGAACGCCTGGCACACCTGCCCCGAGGACGGCGCGATCCGCGGCTCCAACCCCTGTTCGGAATACATGTTCCTCGACGACACGGCGTGCAACCTGGCCTCGATGAACCTGCTGACCTTCTACAAGGATGGGCAGTTCCAGGCCGAGGAGTACATGCACGCTACCCGGCTGTGGACCCTGACGCTGGAAATCTCGGTCATGATGGCGCAGTTCCCGTCCAAGGAAATCGCGCAGCTGTCCTATGATTTCCGCACGCTGGGCCTTGGCTATGCCAATATCGGCGGCCTGCTGATGAACATGGGGCTGGGCTATGACAGCGACGAGGGCCGCGCCCTGGCCGGCGCCCTGACGGCGATCATGACCGGCGTGTCCTACGCCACCAGCGCCGAGATTGCGGGCGAGCTGGGCGCCTTCGCCAAATACGGCAAGAACCGTGACCACATGCTGCGCGTCATGCGCAACCACCGCAACGCGGCCTATGGCGCCTCGGAAGGCTACGAGTCGCTGGCGGTCAAGCCGGTGCCGCTGGATCACGCCAACTGCCCGGACCGCCGCCTGGTCGATCTGGCCATGTCGTCCTGGGACGAGGCGCTTAGGCTTGGCGAGAAGAACGGTTACCGCAACGCACAGGCCACCGTCATCGCCCCCACCGGCACGATCGGCCTGGTCATGGATTGCGACACCACCGGGATCGAGCCGGACTTTGCCCTGGTGAAGTTCAAGAAGCTCGCCGGCGGCGGTTATTTCAAGATCATCAACCGGTCGGTGCCCGCCGCGCTGGAAAAGCTGGGCTATGGCGCCGCCGAGATCGAGGAGATCGTCAGCTATGCCGTGGGTCACGCCACCCTGGGCAACGCGCCCGGCATCAACCACACGGCGCTGATCGGCCACGGTTTCGGAGAGGCCGAGATCGAGAAGGTCGAGGCGGCCCTGCCCAGTGCCTTCGACATCCGCTTCGTCTTCAACCAGTGGACCCTGGGCGAGGAGTTCTGCAAGAAGACCCTCGGCATTCCCGCCGAGAAGCTGAACGACCCCACCTTCGACCTGCTGTCGCATCTGGGCTTCAACAAGGCCGATATCGACGCCGCCAATGACCATGTCTGCGGGACGATGACGCTGGAAGGCGCGCCCTTCCTGAAGGAAGAGCACTACCACGTCTTCGACTGCGCCAATCCCTGCGGCAAGAAGGGCAAGCGCTTCCTGTCCGTGAACAGCCATATCGACATGATGGCCGCGGCGCAGAGCTTCATCTCGGGCGCGATCTCCAAGACGATCAACATGCCCAACGACGCCACGATCGAGGATTGCCAGGCCGCCTATGAGCGCAGCTGGTCCATGGGTGTGAAGGCCAACGCGCTCTACCGCGACGGTTCCAAGCTGAGCCAGCCGCTGGCGGCCGCCCTTGTCGAGGATGACGAAGAGGCGCAGGAGGTGCTGGAAAGCGGCTCGACCCAGGAAAAGGCCAAGGTGCTGGCCGAGAAGGTGATCGAGAAGGTCGTGGTCAAGGAACTGGTCCGCAACCACCGCGAAAAGATGCCCGAGCGCCGCAAGGGCTATACCCAGAAGGCGGTTGTGGGCGGCCACAAGGTCTACCTGCGGACCGGCGAATATGCCGACGGGTCCCTGGGCGAAATCTTCATCGACATGCACAAGGAAGGCGCCGGCTTCCGTGCGATGATGAACAACTTCGCCATCGCCGTGTCCGTGGGCCTGCAATACGGCGTGCCGCTGGAGGAGTTCGTGGATGCCTTCACCTTCACCAAGTTCGAACCGGCGGGCATGGTGCAGGGCAATGACAGCATCAAGAACGCGACCTCGATCCTCGACTACATCTTCCGCGAGCTGGCCGTGTCCTACCTGGACCGCACCGACCTGGCCCATGTGAAGCCCGAAGGTGCGAGTTTTGACGATCTCGGCCGCGGCGAGGAAGAGGGCGTGTCCAATATCAAGGAAATGTCGGAAAGCGCGGCCTCGCGTAGCCTTGAAGTGCTCAAGCAGATCAGCTCGACCGGCTACCTGCGCAAGCGCGTGCCGCAGGACCTGGTGGTGCTGCAAGGCGGGGCCGGAGCGGTGGCGCTGAACGGCGCCGAGGATCCGCAGGCGGCGCTGGAAACCCTGGTGCCGGCGGTGGCCAAGGGCGGCGGCATGGCCCAGGCGACGACCGGATCGGCCTCGGTCTCGGCGCTGTCTGCCCGCGACAAGGCCAAGATGCAGGGCTACGAAGGCGAAGCGTGCGGCGATTGCGGTAACTACACCCTGGTGCGCAACGGCACCTGCATGAAATGCAACACCTGCGGCGCGACCAGCGGGTGTAGCTGAGAAACAGGGGGTGACGGTCCCATTGGGGCCGCCACGCCGGAACGTCACGGCGTTCCAAAGGGGTCCGGCGCGGGTGCGCTCGTGCCGCCGACGTCCAGGCCGCAGGCAGAAACCGGGCGGTACAAAGAAGTGAGCTTGGACGGCGAAACTTGAACGGGGGCCTCGGCCCTCGTTTTTTTCGTCTCGGGCTGCGCCCGAGCCGACCGGGCAGGGGCTCTGCCCCTCTTGGCCTGCGGCCAATTCACCCCGGGATATTTTCAGTCCAAAGAAAACGGTAGGGATTCATTAACCGGAATCGGAGATCCTCCCGGAGCGGTACAGGCGGGGACGCCGATGACCGTGTCCGGAGAAAGCTCCGGGCCCTGGCACGGCACCTGGTGACCCTCTGCCGGGGCCTTTCTTTGGACCGAAAATATCCCGGGGGAGTCCCGCATCGCGGGACGGGGGCAGCGCCCCCCTTGCGCTAGCCGATCTCGAAGTCCGGTGGGGCGAGGGTGAAACCGTCGAATTGAAAGCCCGGGCTGACGGTGCATCCCACAAGCGTCCAGTCGCCGGTGCTGCGCGCGGCCTGCCACCACTGCGGCGGCACGATCAATTGTGGTCGCTCGCCCGTGTTTAGGCCCGGACCAAGACGGTGATCGGCCCTGGGGCCGGTGTCCGTTTCGGCCAGGGAGAGGATCAGTGGCGCGCCCGCGTAGAAATGCCAGATTTCGGCAGCGTCCACCCTGTGCCAGTGGCTGCGCTCCCCGGCCTTGAGCAGAAAGTAGATGCAGGTGCCGGCCGGGCGGCCGGTGTCGGCGTCGGCCTGCCAGGTCTGGCGATAATGCCCGCCCTCGGGATGCGGCGCGAGATCCAGCTGCTTGATGATGCGATCGGCCTCGGTCATCCTTTGAGCCTAGAAAGCCGGCGCGGGGCATGCAATGGGGCACAAGGCGATCGGGGCAGGCGGGCCCGAGAGGCTGTTCTGGGCTGTGATGCCTTCCGGAGTGACTCTAGTCGCTGTCGCGTCAGAGGCGGTGGTTGCGCGGGAATGCGGCACGCGATCGCAGGAGCTGGGGCGCTGGTCGCGCCCTATGGGCCAGGGCGGTTCGTGTCCGCCTGAAGCCGGGCCGCAAGGGCTTCGAAATCCGGTGCGACAATGTCCCAGTCGGCGCTGGGATGCAGGTCGCTTGTCTGGCCGGGCCCATGCTCGGTGGGCCGGGCCACGAACGCCGTGCCCAGACCCGCCGCCCGCGCCGCGGCCAGGTCGTCATTATGCGCGGCCACCATCATGACGTGCTCCGGTGGCAGACGCAGCGCCGTGCAACTGGCCAGATAGACTTGCGGTTTGGGCTTGTAGTCGCGGGCGATCTCGGCGCCAAGGATGCAATCCCAGGGCAGGGCGGCATGACGGGCGAGTCGCGCCATCATCGCGATGGACCCGTTGGAACAGGGGGCGAGGATATGGGTCCGGTGCAAGGTCGCCAGCCCAGGGGGCACATCGGGCCAGGGATCCAGCCTTTCCCACGCCGTGGCGAGGTGGTCGGGGGCACTGACCCCGAACCGCGCGGCCACACGGTGCAGATTTTCGAGGTGCAGGTCGTCCAGGGGCACATAGCCCCGGCCACCGCTGCGGACCCGTTCCATCGCGGGCTGGTATTCGGCGCGCCATGCATCCGCGAAGGCGACGGCGTCCAGGCCGGGCAGGGCCTTGGCGACGGCACGTGCAATACTGCTGCGCCAATCCACGCAGGTGCCGAAGACATCGAAGATCAAGGCCTGGGGCATGATGGCTCACCTGTTTGACGGTCCGAGGCTCATTTTGGCAATTTCCTGCCGTCGCGACAGCCCCCTTTGGGCAAGAATCCTCGGAAAAACGGCCACCGGAGTCGGAACCGGTCGCGAGCGAGAGGCCCATCGCAGAGGGTTTGCGGACAGCGCCGGACTGGCGCCAAGACTGGGCAAGGAGGATTTCCATGAGACCCCTGATTATCGCATTTGTTGGAGTGTTGGGCCTGACAGCCTGCGAGAACCTGACCGCCGAGCAGCGCACCGTCGTTGGGCTTGCCGGGGGCGCGGCCGCCGGCCTGATCGCCGCCGATGTGCTTCAGGCGGATGATGACTGGCGCCTGATCGCCGCGCTGGGTGGCGCAGCGGCCGGCACGGTCGTGGCCCAGAATCAGAACGGCCAGACCTGCGCCTATGCCCGCGGGGACGGCACCTATTACACCGCGCCCTGTCCCTGACAGGTCAGGACAGGTCCATCTCGAAATATAGCATGTGCCCCTCTGCGATGGGGGGCACATCCTGATAGGGTCCGCGACGCTTGAACCCCATGGAGAGGTATAGGCGCTGCGCGGCCTCCAGCGGCTTCGAGGTGTCCATCAGGATGCGCTCGAATCCCAGATCGCGGCATCCTTCGATCAGTGCATTCATGATCGCATAGCCCGTGCCGGTGCCCCGCGCGGCCTCGGTTACATAGACGCGTTTGATCTCGGCAGAGCCATCGGGCAGCGAATGAACCATGCCGCATCCGACAGGCGCCTCGCCCAGCTTGGCAAGCCGGATCAGCCCCGTGGGCGGGGCATGCTCTTCCGCAACCCTGTCCATAAGGGCGGCGTATTTGTCCTGCGGGTAGAACAGTTCGATCAGCTGCGCGTCAAAGGGCGACAGGCCGATCAGGTAGTCCCGGTAGTCCCAGCACAGTTTTTGCACGGCGTCGATATCCTGCGAGGTTTCGGGCGGGATGATCCGGGCTTTGGTCATGAAAAGGCTCTCCGTGGCAGCGCCACGAAGAGCCTAGTGAAACGCGTGATGAAGTGCGAGGTCTTACTTCAGGATCGAGCGGCCGGCATAGGTGGCGGTTTCGCCCAGGGCTTCCTCGATGCGGATCAGCTGGTTGTATTTCGCCAGCCGGTCGGACCGGGCAAGGCTGCCGGTCTTGATCTGCCCGCAATTGGTGGCCACGGCGAGGTCGGCGATGGTGGCGTCCTCGGTCTCGCCCGAGCGGTGCGACATCACGTTGGTCATGCGCGCGCGGTGGGCCATGTCGACGGCCTGCAAGGTTTCGGTCAGGCTGCCGATCTGGTTGACCTTGACCAGCATGGAATTGGCGGCGCCTTTCTCGATGCCGGTGGCGAGGCGTTCGGGGTTGGTCACGAAGAGGTCGTCGCCGACCAGCTGCACCTTGTCGCCCAGCGCCTTGGTCAGGGCGACCCAGCCGTCCCAGTCATCTTCCGACATGCCGTCCTCGATCGAGATGATCGGGTAATCGTTCACCAGGGCTTCCAGGTAGGCGACGTTCTCTTCCGAGGTCAGGGTTTTGCCTTCTCCCGCAAGGACATATTTCCCGTCCTTGAAGTATTCGGTCGCCGCGCAATCCAGCGCCAGGTAGATGTCTTCGCCGGGTTTGTAGCCGGCCTTCTCGATGGATTTCAGGATGAAATCGAGCGCTTCGCGGGTGCTGCCCAGTTCCGGGGCAAAGCCGCCTTCATCGCCCAGCCCCGTGGACATGCCCGCCGCGCTGAGTTCCTTTTTCAGCGTGTGGAACACTTCCGAGCCCATGCGCACCGCGTCCCGGATCGTTTCGGCAGCCACCGGCATGATCATGAATTCCTGGATGTCGATCGGGTTGTCGGCATGTTCGCCGCCATTGATGATGTTCATCATCGGCACCGGCAGGGTGCGGGCCGAGGTGCCACCGACATAGCGGAACAGCGGCTGCATGGTGAATTCGGCCGCTGCCTTGGCCACGGCCAGCGACACGCCGAGGATCGCATTGGCACCGAGGCGGCCCTTGTTGTCGGTGCCGTCCAGCTCGATCATCGCGCCGTCGATGGCCACCTGTTCGGTGGCGTCAAAGCCCAGCAGGGTGTCTGCGAGCTCGCCATTCACGGCTTCGACCGCCTCCAGCACGCCCTTGCCCATGTAGCGGGCCTTGTCACCATCGCGGCGTTCCACGGCCTCATAGGCGCCGGTCGAGGCGCCCGAGGGCACGGCGGCGCGGCCCATGGTGCCGTCTTCGAGGGTCACGTCGACCTCGACCGTGGGGTTGCCGCGGCTGTCGAGAATCTCGCGGGCATGGATGTCGATGATGGTGCTCATGGGGTGTCCTTTGGCTTTGTTAGCGCAAACAGAAGAATACTCGCCGCTGCTATAACGGCTTGCTGGCCGCGAGGGAAGCCCGGCGGAGCCGATGTTCCCGGATCAGGGTATAGAGCCCGGCCCCTATGACCACCGCGACCCCGACCAGGGTCAGGGTGTCGGGCTGTTCCTGGAAGACCAGCCAGCCGATGACCAGGGCAAAGACCATCCGCGCATAGCGGAACGACGAGATCACGGCGGCATCCCCCGCACGGGTCGCCGCGATGATGGCGAGATAGGCCACCATGCCGATCACGACGCAGATACCCAGCAGCGCGGCTTCGGGCAGGGTGGGGCGCAGCAAGGTCTGGCCCTGAAGGGCGACCAGTCCGAGGCCTGTCGGGACAAGGCCAAGGAACGCCGCGATCGACAAGTGCGGGCCGGTGATGTTCGAGTTCAAAGCACGTGTCAGCAGGTCGCGCCCGGCCAGCCCCAGCATCCCCGCCACGGTGAGCAGCACCAGCGGGTCGAACGCCGCGCTGCCGGGGCGCAGGATCAACAAGACGCCCGCGAAGCCGACGGAAATCGCCGTCCAGCGCCGCCAGCCCACGGGTTGGCCGAGGAACAGCGCGGCACCCAGCGCCACGACCAGCGGCGTGGCCTGGATTACGGCCGAGGCCAGCGTCAGCGGGATCAGGGTGAGCGAGGTGACGAAAAAGGCGGTGCCCAGCGCCTCGCAGCCGGTGCGCATCAGTACCCGGGGCGCCAATTGCGCGGGCACGAAAAGACGCTGCCCGCGTATCCCCAGCCAAGCCCAGAACAGCACGGCGCCGCCCAGCCCCAGAAGGGCGATGATCTGCCCGGCAGGAAGCCGCGCGGCCACGGTCTTGATCAGCGCGTCCTCGATCGCAAAGCCAAGCATAGACAGGGTCATCAGAGCAGCGCCGCGCAGGTTCTCCATCAGCGGGCCGTCGCGCCCTGCCGGGTCTCGCGCCAGAAGGAATAGAGCCCGGTCCCGACGATAAGTGTCGCGCCGGCCAATGTATAGGTGTCGAGCCGTTCGCCGAAGATGAAGACGCCCAGCCCTAGCCCGAACAGGATGCGGCTGTAGCGGAAGGGCGCGACGAAGCCGACCTCGCCCACGCGCATCGAGGCGACCATCGAATAGATCGCGGGCATGAAGAGGCCCGCGGCCCCGAACAGGTAGAGCCAGGCCATCCCCTCGGGGCGGATCGGTGGCGTGTTCTGGGCGATGCCGATGACGAACCCGGCGGCGATCAGCCCCAGGTAGGATCCGCAGGACAATTGCAGTGTGTGGATCCCGGGCGCCACGCGGCGCGTGGCCAGGTCACGGATCGCCTGCGAGAGCACGCCAAGGAACACCAGTAGCGCGAAAACGTTGAAATCGGCCCCGGTGGGCCGCAATACGATCAGCACCCCGACCATGCCGAGGACGATCGCCGACCAGCGCCGCCAGCCCACGGGCTCGCCCAAGAACAGTGCTGCGCCCAGCACGACCAGAAGCGGATTGGCCTGCACGATGGTGGTGAACAGCGACAGGTCCACCTCGGACAGGGAAAAGACGAAACAGGTGGTGGCTCCGGCCTCGCCCGCCGCCCGCAGCAGGGACGGGCCGCGAAACACTTCGGCCGGGAGTGGTTTCAGCCCCCGCGCCCGCGCGGCCAAGGCGAAGACCAGTAGCCCCACCGCGCCGATCACCACGACGACCTGGGCGCGGGGCACGGATTCGGTGGCCAGCTTGATACAGGTATCGACCAGGGCGAACAGGGCCATGGCCAGGATCATCCACAAGGCGCCGATGATGTTGTTCACTTGGTGTTGCCTCGCTTGAGGGGCACGCCGTAAAGCTCCAGCCGGTGGCCCTTGAGGCGATAGCCCAGCTTGCGGGCGATCTTTTCCTGAAGCGCCTCGATCTCGTCATCGACGAATTCGATCACCGCGCCGGTTTCAAGGTCGATCAGGTGGTCATGGTGCTCTCGGTCGGCCGCCTCGTAGCGGGCGCGGCCGTCGCCGAAATCCAGACGGTCGAGAATGCCTTCTTCCTCGAAAAGCTTGACCGTGCGATAGACCGTGGCCAGCGAAATGCCCGGGTCGATGCGGGTGGCACGCACGTGCAATTCCTCGACATCCGGGTGGTCCTCGGCCTGCTCCAGCACACCGGCGATGGTCCGGCGCTGATCGGTCAGGCGCAGGCCGCGCGCTTCGCATCTGTCGAGGATCGTCTGGGTCATCTCGCCGCGATCTTTAGAAGATCGGGCAGGGGGTCGCCAGCCCCGATTTCGGCAGTGATCCTACAGGCCGGGAATGGCCAGCCACGTGCCGCCTAGGGCGCGGGCCCGCGCCCCGGTGCCCAGCTTGAAGCGGGCCAGGCCCGGATTGCGCTCGGTTTCGATCGCCCCGAGCTCCAGCAGCCTGTGGCCATGATCGGCCAGCCAGCGGGCCGCCTCGAACAATGTCAGGCAATGGGCATTCAGCGCGCGGCCCCGCTCGGATGTCCAGCCCACCTGATAGGTGGCCCGCGCACCGTGCCGCAGGATCAGCATGCCAGCGATCGGGCTGGTGCCTTCCCAGGCTTCGACGATGCGGGCGCAGCCCGGGGTTTCGCGGGCGATGGCCGCGACAATGGGCACGGGCAGGGCGGCATAGCGGCGTTGGTCACGTTGCGCGACCTCATGCGCGATCAGCCAATGGGGCGCGCCTGTCCAGGCGTCATGTCTTAGACTCAGGCCGGCCGCTTCGGCTCGACGCAGGCGGTTGCGCCACTTCTGGTGCATCGCCGCTCTCAGGTCGCCCTTTAATGGCAGTTCGGCAATGTGGACCGGGGTCAGGATCTGACGAAACCCCGCCGCGCGCAGGATGCGGGGAGCGGCCCGCTCGGCATTGACGATGCGCAGGCCCATACGCCGCGCGGTTCGCAGTCTATCCGGACAGGTCACGTCGCTGCGCGAGAGCACCCCGTGCCATCCGATGAGAGGCAGACGGCGGCGCAGCATCAGCCCGCCCGGCCCACGCCACGGCGCCTGCCCGCAGGCCAGCAGGCCGCGTTCGAATTCCGAGGATTGTTGCAGAGCAGAATCCATGGCCCCGTTAAGCCAATGGAAACCTAAGGCGCGGTTAATGGGGCCATGACAAGGGTTTATGGGCTCTCGATCCCTCCGCCGCGCCCGACACCGCTCGCCGCAGCCCTGGTCGCGGCGGCCTGTGCGCTGGCCGGTGGCGCGCTGCTCGCCCTTCTGGACTGGGCCGTCTTCTAGCCCAGTTCGACCATCGCGTGGCGCTTCTTGCCCGCCGACAGCTTGATCGGGCGGGCCAGGTCGGCGGCGGTGATCATCCGGCCCGCATCGTTCAGCGGTGCATCGTCCAGCTTGGCGCCGTTATCGGCAATCAGACGCTTGGCCTCCTTGCCCGATGCGGCCAGGCCCGAGCGCACGATCAGCTGCACCACGGAAATCCCGTCACCGATCTCGTCGGCGCCCAGCGTCAGGGTCGGCAGGTCACCGCCTGCGCCGCCTTTCTCGAAGACCTCGCGCGCGGTGGCCTCGGCGGCCTTCGCGGCGTCGGCCCCATGCAGCAGCGCCGTCACCTCGTTGGCCAGGATGATCTTGGCCTCGTTGATCTCGGACCCGCCGAGCGCCCCCAGCCGATCGCATTCCTCCACCGGCAATTCGGTGTAAAGCTTCAGGAACCGGCCGGTATCCGCGTCGGTGGTGTTGCGCCAGAACTGCCAGAATTCGTAGGGCGACAGCATCTCGGAATTCAGCCACACCGCGCCGCTGGCCGACTTGCCCATCTTCTTGCCGTCAGACGTGGTCAGAAGCGGCGAGGTCAGCCCGTAGATCTCGTGATCCAGCACCCGGCGGGTCAGGTCGATCCCGTTGACGATATTGCCCCATTGGTCCGACCCGCCCATCTGCAACAGGCAGCCATAGCGCCGGTTCAATTCAAGGAAATCGTAGGCTTGCAGGATCATGTAGTTGAATTCGAGGAAGCTCAGCGATTGCTCCCGGTCCAGCCGCGATTTCACGCTCTCGAAGGACAGCATCCGGTTGACGCTGAAATGCCGCCCGATATCGCGCAGGAAATCGAGGTAGTTCAGGTCGTCCAGCCATTCGGCATTGTTCAGCATCAGCGCCGCGTTGGGGGCGCCGGTGTCATAGTCGATATAGGCGGCGAAGACCCGCTTGATCCCGGCGATATTGTCATCGATCTGCGCCGGGGTCAGAAGGGGGCGTTCATCGGCGCGGAACGACGGGTCCCCGACCTTGGTCGTGCCGCCTCCCATCAGGGTAATGGGCTGGTGCCCGGTCTTTTGCAGCCAGCGCAGCATCATGATCTGGATCAGGCTGCCGACGTGAAGCGATTTCGCCGTGGCGTCGAAGCCGATATAGGCGGGCACGACCCCCTTGCTCAATGCCTCGTCAAGGCCTTGATAGTCCGTGCAATCGGCCAGGAAGCCGCGCGCGATCATGGTGGCCATGAAATCGGACTTGGGATGGTAGGTCATGTCTTGTCCCCGCGTTGCGTTCGGCGCACTCTATAGGACGCGAGACGGCAGAGGAAAAGCGGATGTTGAAGGCGGGGGCGGTGCGCGTTGCGGGCGCCATGTCGGGCACATCGCTGGACGGGGTCGATGCGGCGGTGATCGAGACCGATGGGGAGGCCATTTTCGGGTTCGGACCAAGCCGGTTCCTGCCGTATTCCGCCGACCAGCAGGCGGTTCTGAGTGCCGCGCTGGGAAAATGGCCGGGCGAGGACGTGGCGCAGGCCGCCGAGATCGTGGAAACCGTCCATGCCCAGGCGCTGGCCGGGCTGGACGAGGTGGCGCTGGTCGGCTTTCACGGCCAGACCCTTGCGCACGAGCCGCGTGGGCGCGGCACCCATCAGATCGGTGATGGCGCGGTGCTGGCCGAGGTGCTGGGGGTGCCTGTGGTCTGGGATTTCCGCAGCACGGACGTGGAGATGGGCGGCGAGGGCGCGCCGCTGGCGCCGTTCTACCATTTCGCACTGGCCAAGTGGATCGGGGCCGAGGGGCCGCTGGCTGTCCTGAACCTTGGCGGGGTCGGCAATCTGACATGGATCGACCCGTCGAAAGCCGCGCCCGAGGTAGAGGGGGCGCTTCTGGCTTTCGATACCGGTCCGGCCAATGCGCCGATCAACGATCTGATGCGGGCGCGGCGCGGTCTGGCATGTGATGAGGATGGTGCCCTTGCGGCGACCGGAGAGGTGGACGCGGCCGTCGTGACCGACTTCCTTTCCTCGCCCTATTTCTACAGGATGCCGCCCAAGTCCCTGGACAGAAACGATTTCAGGTCATTGTCGCAAGCGGTATCCCGGCTGGCAGATGGCGATGCGGCGGCTACCTTGTCGGCCTGTGTCGCGGCGTCGGTTGCCCAAGGGCTGGATCAATGTCCTGCCCCGCCCGAGCGGCTTCTGGTCACCGGCGGAGGCCGACACAACCGCACGCTGATGGCGATGATTTCTGCGGCGGCCGACATGCCCGTGGCACCGATCGAAGCCGTTGGCCTGGACGGTGACATGTTGGAGGCGCAGGCATTCGCCTTTCTTGCCGTCCGGGTTGCGCGCGGCCTGCCGACGTCTTGTCCCGGAACGACAGGGGTGCGTGCGGCGGTGGGCGGTGGCACGCTGAGCAAGCCGCGAAAGGGCTGACGTCGCGCCCCCGCCAAAGCCGCGTGCCCGTGGCACGCGCGGATGCCTCCGGCGGGAGTATTTGGGGCGAAATGAGAGCAGGCCCCATTTCGCCCCGGATCGGGCAGTCGGCCCTCACCTCGCACGGTCATCGGCTCTCCAGCCTGTACCGTGTCTCCAGCATCGCGCATTAACCTTAATATTATGTAACCAAGAGACCGGGGCGTCCGCTCTCTCATCTCGCCAAAAATACTCCGGGGAGTCCGCCCGCAGGGCGGACGGGGCAGAGCCCCTAAACCGACAGGCGGATGTCGAATCGCTCTCTTATGGCGCGGTCCGTGGCCGCATCGAAAGCGGCGGCGCTGCGGGTCGAGAGGATGGCCTCTTTTCGGGCCGTTGCCGAGGCGATCAGATCAGGCTTGTCCTCTTCCTCCCATTCCTTGGGCGACATGCGGTTGCCGAGGCCGGGATAGACATGGTCTTTCTGCATGCGTCCCAGGGTCTGGGACGTGCCAAGATAATGTCCCGGCCCGTTCAGGCAGACCTCTTTCATCTGGTCCAGCGCCAGGGTTTCGTCATCCACCTCGATCCCGCGCACGCAGCGCAGGGCCTGGCCGATGACGTCGTCGCCCAGGATCAGGCTTTCATGGCAGAACCCGAGGAGGGAGGCATGCATGCCGGCTGCCTCGTAGACCATGTTCAGCCCGGACAGCCCGGCCATGACGTTGGAACACATCTGTTCCCAGCCCGCCTGCATGTCCGGCAGCTTGGCATCGGCAATCCCGGCGGCGGCGCCACCGGGCAGTCCGTAGAAGGCATGCATCTGGGCGCAGCCCGCGCTGAGCAGCGCCTGTTCGCCCGAGCCCCCGGTCATCGCGCCGGTGCGCAGGTCCAGCCCGAAGGGCCAGGTGCCGAAGATCGCCGGGTGGCCGGGCGCGATGGCGTTGACATAGACGACGCCGGCCAGGCATTCGGCGACCGATTGCGCGATGGCCCCGGCAATGGTCGAAGGTGCCGTCGCCCCGGCCATGCCCGCCGAAAGGAGCAGCACGGGCATGCCGCCCCCGATGCAGGCTGCCATCACCTGGCAGGCCTCGGTCGCAAAGCGCAGGGGTGGCACGACGAAGCAGTTGGAATTGCTCACGAAAGGGCGTGCTCGCCAAGCTTCCTCACCGCCCGCGATCAGATGCAGCATTTCCAACGCAGCGGGGACATGGGCGGGATCGACAAAGGACGTGCCGACATGCTTGGTCGTGCCCGCGCAGCAGGCATAGACCGTGTTGAGGTCGAGGTCGCGGGGATCGCTCAGGTCGCGGGCCACCATGGGACGTTGCAGGAAATGGATATTGTCCAACCGGTCGACGATGCGGGCCGCGTCATGCAGGTCCTGAAGGGTGCTTTCGCGGTAATCGCGTCCCTCCACATCGACCATGTGCACCGCCGCCCCGGCCGTGCCGTAATGGACCCGGGACGGCCCGAGTTGCAGGTCTAGGGCGGGGTCGCGGGCACAGAGGGTAATCTCGCGGGCGGCGCGGGCCAGCATGTCTTCGACCAGCGCGCGCGGGAAGGTCAGCCGGCCATTGTCCTGCAGAATGGCCCCGGCAGCGCACATTGCCGCGATGCCGCTGGGCGGGGCATCAGCCAGGCCGATCTCTTCCAGCGCGGTGAGGGCGGTGTCATGGATGCGGGCGACCTGCGTCTCGGTCAGGGGCTTGTAACGTCCGCCCTGCAGGCCGGGCCAGATCGCGCGATTTGCGGCGTCTGGCGGCGCGGCGCGGGCGGCACGGCGGGCGGCGCGGCCCCCGCTGCGCGCGGGTCGGGTCGGGTCTTGCGAAAGGTCAGTGGCCATGGTCGGTCCTTGGGTCAGGGGAAGGGAAAAGGCTCAGACCTGACGCGGCCGCCCCCGCGCGGCACGACCTCGCCGCGCACCGATCGTGCGCAGCACCAGAAGACTATCGCTGGTTCGCTTGCTCATGCGCCACATGGGGCGGTCCTCCTCTCCGTCCTCGGTTCATCTGGGCGCGGACAGGCCATGGGGTCTCTCCCAAATGCGACCGAATGTCGCTTTCGGACCCCGGTACGACCAATTCGGGCCGAGCGGCAGGAAACTGCCATACGGCGGGAACCCGCGCGGCCGTGCCGCCCCGTTCGGCAAGGAAACGCATAGTCGGATCACGGCGTGGTGAGCGGTCTGGAAATGTGCCCGGGCGACACGACATCTGACGCGACGGGCCGCGTCACGCGGCGCGCCGAACCCTAATGAGATCGAGACAGGAGACCCCCAATGCGACGTTCCCTTATCGCCACCACCACCGCGCTGACCATGGTCGGCCTCACCCCTGCCTTCGCCGGCTCCATGTCCGAGCCCGCGGCCGAACCGGCCCCGGCGCCAGTGGCCGCACCTGCTCCGGTCAGCATGGGCGGCGACTGGACCGGCTTCTATGCCGGTGGATCGCTGGGTTATGCCGATGCGACCGGCACCGACGGGTTCGACGATAGCCCGACCGGTCTGACCTATGGCGGCTTTGCCGGCTATGACTACGATTTCGGCAATTTCGTCCTAGGCGGTGAGCTGGAGATATCCGGCTTCGACGTGACCGAGGAAACCCTCGGGCTCGACGTGGACAGCGTCACCCGGCTCAAGGTCCGGGCCGGTTACGATGCCGGCAATGCCCTGCCGTATCTGACCGCCGGCGGCGCGCGTCTGGCCACTTCCGGCGCCATCGACGACAGCGGAAACGGAGTTTTCTACGGGGCCGGCCTGGATTACCGCGTGGGCGGCAACATGCGTGTGGGCGGCGAGGTGCTCAAGCACCGGTTCGACGACTATGCCGGTAGTGGCATCGACGTCGATGCCACCACGATCGGCGCACGCGTCGCCTTCGAATTCTGATCTGACCCGTCGGGCGGCCTGTCGCAGGCCGCCCGTCTTTCAGCCGCGTACGGTCGCGGCGAAGTCCAAAAGCCGTGTCATCGCGGCCTCGAAGGCTGCATCCTCCACGGTCATCGCCACCCGCACATGGCCGGCCCCGCCTGCACCGAAACTGTCGCCGGGCATGACCGCGATCCCGGCTTCGTCCAGCAGCCGGTGGGCAAATTCGGATCCGCTCAGCCCCGTGGCGCGAATATCCAGCATGACATACATCGCCCCCTGCGCCGGGGCGGCCCGAACCGTGTTCTGGCGGGCAAGCAGGTCATGGGCGATGGCGCGGCGTCGGCGGAACGGGGCGGCGACCTTTTCTTCGGCGGCGACCCCCTGGTTCAATGCGAAAACCGCAGCGTCCTGGATGTAGCCCGGCACGCCATAGGTCGTATGCGTGGCCAGGTTGAGCAGGTGGTCGATCACCTCTTCGGGGCCGCAGACCCAGCCCACGCGGCTGCCGGTCATGGCGTGGCTTTTCGACATGGAACCCACGACAAGCGTGCGATCGGCCATGTCGGGCAGGGCGCGCGGTGACAGGTGGTCCCCCTCCCAGACCTGCGTGTCATAGACCTCGTCCGAGATCAGCCAGAGGTCATGTGCCGCGCAGGCCGCCGCGATCCCCTCCAGCGTGGCGCGCGAATAGACCGCGCCCGTGGGGTTGTTGGGCGTGTTGATCAGCAGCGACTTGGCGCCATGGGCCGCGGCCTCGATATCCGCCCGGTTCGGCTGGAACCCCTGCTCCGGCCGGGCCAGCACAGGGACGGGCAGCGCGCCCACGCCCCGGATCGTGCCGGGATAGGTGGTGTAATAGGGGTCGATGAACAGCGCCCGGTCGCCCTCGTCGCAGACAGCGTGCTGGGCGGCGAAGAGCCCTGCCTGACCACCGGCCGTCACCAGGATGTTGTCGCGAGTCGTGGGCACGCCGGTGCGGTCCGCGATCCGTGCGGCCACGGTGTCGCGCAGGGCCGTGGTGCCGGGCACGGCGGCATAGCCCGTATGGCCGCCCCGCGCCGCGTCATGCATGGCCGAGAGGATGTCCGGGGCGGTGCGAATGTCGTGCTCGCCGATGGTCAGTTCGATGACGTCCTCGCCTGCCTCGGCCATCTGGCGGGCGCGATAGAAGACCTCCCACCCGTCGGAGCCGCCGGGGGTCAAGGTGGTGATGCGGTTGGAAAGCGTGCGTGTCATGGGCCGCGACCTTCCAGCCGGGGGCGAGACTGTCAATCCCCCAAGAGCTTGACGGGGCCGGGACCGCGCGCGGCCAGGGTGTCGCCCGGATTGTAGAGCGCGCAGGTCTCGAGCGACAGGCAGCCGCAGCCGATGCAGCCGTCGAGCCGGTCGCGCAGGCGTTCCAGTTCGGCGATGCGGGTCTCGATGTCGCCGCGCATGGCGGTGGAGATGCGCGTCCAGTCGGATTTCGACGGGGCCTTGTGGGCTGGCAGGTGCGCCATCTGGCGGGCGATTTCTGACAGGGCAAAGCCCAGTCTCTGGGCGATCATCGCAAAGCTGAGCCGCCGCAAATCATGCCGGCCATAGCGCCGATGCCCACCCGCGTTGCGCACCGGATGCACGATGCCGTGGGTTTCGTAGAACCGGATTGCGGAGACGGCCAGCCCGGTGCGGTCCGCAAGATCGCCGATGGTCAGCCCGTCCTTGGCCATTCGAAAACTCCGCTTGATCTAAAGTGAACTTGAGGAATTACACATGAGTCGTCCACAGAATTCCAGACGAGAAGGAGACACGGAATGACGACGACACGACATTGCCTCGACGCCGCGACGATCCGGCACCTGCAACGCGACGGTATCGGCTGGGGTCATGACCTCGATTGCGGCTGTTTCGACAGCGTGGCCCGCCGCGCGCCGCCCGGGGTGCTGCGCGGATTGCTCTCGCGTTTCGGAAACGGGAGGTGAGCCATGGGACGGCTGGAACACGTAAACATCACCGTCAAGGACCCGAAGGCGACGGCCGGGATGCTGCATGACCTTTTCGGCTGGCATACCCGCTGGGAGGGCGCGGCCAAGAACAATGGCTACACCATCCATGTCGGCGAGGCCGATACCTACCTGGCGCTCTATACAGGCCCAGACGGGGCCGAGGGCCAGCGTGAGGCCGATGACAGCTATCGCACCCGCGGCGGGCTCAACCATATCGGTGTGGTGGTCGAGGATCTCGACGCGGCCGAGGCGGCAGTCAGGGCCAGGGGCTACGCGCCGCATTCCCATGCCGATTACGAACCCGGCCGCCGGTTCTACTTCCATGAGGAGAACGGGCTGGAAATCGAGGTGGTCTGCTACGATTGAACCCGCAAGCCCGCGCCGTGTCACGCGCGGGCTTGCATTCGGGGGCCGGTGGCGTCTATCAAGACACCCATGAAGAGCATCTGCATCATCTGCTGCATTATTCCCTGCTGACACCAGTCACGCGGGCCGCTCTTTCACGTTTCAATCCAACAGGAAAGTCGCTAAGCCCGCGGGCGAAAACCGCGTTGAGGCCACTTGTGACGATCAAGCTTTATAACACCAAGACGAAGACCAAGGAGGTTTTCGAACCCTTGGACCGCGAGAACGTGCGCATGTATGTCTGCGGGCCGACGGTCTATGACCGCGCACATTTGGGCAATGCCCGGCCCGTGCTGGTCTTTGACGTGCTCTACCGGCTGCTGCGTCATACCTATGGCGCCGATCACGTGACCTATGTGCGCAATTTCACGGATGTGGACGACAAGATCAACGCGACCGCGCTGGCCCGCAAGGAAGCGGGGGCAAAGGGCACGCTGGAAGAGCTGGTGCACGACCGTTCGGACGAGACCATCGACTGGTATCATCAGGACATGGACGCGCTCGGCGCGCTGCGGCCCACCAAGGAACCCCGCGCCACCGAGTGGATCGGCGCGATGATCGCCATGATCGAGGACCTGATCGCCAAGGGTCATGCCTACGAGGCCGAGGGTCACGTGCTGTTCGCCGTGGAAAGCTATGCCGACTATGGTGCCCTGTCGGGCCGGTCCGTCGATGACATGATCGCCGGGGCCCGGGTCGAGGTCGCGCCCTACAAGCGCAACCCGATGGATTTCGTCCTGTGGAAGCCGTCGGACGACGAACTGCCCGGCTGGGATTCGCCCTGGGGCCGGGGACGGCCCGGCTGGCACATCGAATGTTCGGCCATGTCCTACGAATTGCTGGGCGAGAGTTTCGATATCCACGGCGGCGGCAACGACCTGCAATTCCCGCACCACGAGAACGAGATCGCGCAGAGCAAATGCGCTCACCCCGAGGGTGATTTCGCGCGGGTCTGGATGCATAACGAGATGCTGCAGGTCGAGGGCAAGAAGATGTCCAAGTCCCTGGGCAACTTCTTCACCGTGCGGGATTTGCTGGACCAGGGCGTGCCGGGCGAGGTGATCCGCTTCGTGATGCTCTCCACGCATTATCGCAAGCCGATGGATTGGACGGAGGAAAGGGTACGCGAGGCGAAGCGACTGCTTTTCGATTGGCACAAGCAAACCATGGACTTTGCGCCGACGCCTGAAGCGGACATGGTACCCAGTGACACGCTGGTGAACGCCCTGAGCGAAGACCTGAATACGTATGACGCCTTAAGCGTGCTGAGACGATTTAGGAATGATCCTCAGCGCTTGTTGGATAACGCCCGTTTCATGGGGTTCTTGACGGATGAAACACGGGCCGTTTTCAAGGAGCAATGGTTTGCAACAAGCGTTGGTACTGGTCCCAATCAGCTCCTTGCCGCCCTTGGTCAGGCACTTGATCATAAGCGCAAATCTGCAATGCAGACAAAAGACTTCTCCGAAGTGGACCGCATGAAGGCCGCACTTATCGACGCCGGTGCCGAAGTGCGCATGTCGAAGGAGGGTGTGGATCTGGTTCCCGGTCCGGACTTCGACCCCGCCAAGCTGGAGGGCCTGCTATGACCCGTTCGAACCAGGGGATCGCGCCCGGCCCGGGGGTGGGGGCGGTATCGCCCCCGCCCTGGGGGGCGGGTCGGGGGCGATCCGGATCGCATGCGATCCGGGTTGAAACGAAAACCATCGCCAAAGAGGCCACCCGATGACCAAGGAACGCCTTTACCTCTACGACACCACCCTGCGCGACGGGCAGCAGACGCAGGGCGTGCAATTCTCCACCTCCGACAAGCAGGCCATCGCCGCTGTGCTGGACGAGCTTGGCGTGGACTATATCGAGGGCGGCTGGCCCGGCGCGAACCCCACGGATAGTGAGTTCTTCGACAATGCCCCCAAGACCCGCGCCACCATGACCGCCTTCGGCATGACCAAGCGGGCCGGGCGCTCGGCCGAGAATGACGAGGTTCTGGCCGGGGTGCTGAATGCCCAGACGCCTGCCGTCTGCATCGTCGGCAAGACCCATGAT
Organism: Salibaculum griseiflavum; assembly: GCF_003129565.1. GTDB lineage: Bacteria > Pseudomonadota > Alphaproteobacteria > Rhodobacterales > Rhodobacteraceae > Salibaculum > Salibaculum griseiflavum. Next base: position 27,287 of record NZ_QETF01000014.1, on the reverse strand, counting down.
TTCCATGTTGATACCGCACTTGGCATCACGCTGGAGGAAAACCTCGACAATATCCGCGCCTCGATTGCCCATATCGTGGCACAGGGCCGCGAGGCGCTGTTCGATGCGGAGCATTTCTTCGACGGCTGGAAAGCCAACCCGGCCTATGCGCTCGATTGTTGCGTCACCGCCTACAAGGCCGGCGCGCGCTGGGTCGTGCTGTGCGACACGAATGGCGGGGCCTTGCCCGCAGAGGTGGCCGAGGCCACGGCGGCGGTGATCGCTGCGGGCGTGCCGGGGGACCATGTCGGCATCCACACCCATAACGACACCGAACACGCGGTGGCCAATTCGCTGGCCGCGGTGGATGCGGGCGCGCGGCAGGTCCAGGGCACGCTGAACGGGCTGGGCGAGCGCTGCGGCAATGCCAACCTGACGACGCTGATCCCGACGCTGCTGCTGAAAGAGCCCTATTCGTGCCAGTTCGAAACCGGCGTGACGCCAGAGGCCCTGACCGGGCTGTCGCGGGCCTCGCGGCTGCTGGACGATATCCTCAACCGGGTGCCGACGAAACAGGCCGCCTATGTCGGGTCGTCCGCTTTCGCCCACAAGGCGGGGCTGCATGCCAGCGCCATCGCCAAGGACCCCACGACATATGAGCACATAGATCCCGCCCTGGTGGGCAACACGCGCATCATTCCCATGTCGAACCAGGCCGGGCAGTCGAACCTGCGCGAACGCCTGAAAGGGGCGGGCATCGAGGTGGAGCCGGGCGATCCGGCCCTGGCCCGCATCCTCGACCGGATCAAGGCGCAGGAATCGGCGGGCTTTGCCTATGACACCGCCCAGGCAAGCTTCGAATTGCTGGCGCGCGAAGAGCTGGGCACCTTGCCCGCCTTCTTCGACGTGGAACGCTACCGGGTGATTTCCGAACGCCGCCGTAATGCGCGCGGCGAGATCGTGGTCGAGTCGGAGGCAGTTGTGACGGTGAGCATCCGCGGCGAACCCCGCACCAGCTACTACAAGAACGAACATGCCAGCGACCTGTCCGACGACGGCCCGGTCAATGCGCTTTGGCAGGCGTTGAAATCGGACCTTGGCCCGTACCAGGCAATGATCGACGACATGAAGCTGGTGGATTTCAAGGTGCGCATCACCAATGGCGGCACCGAGGCCGTCACGCGGGTCATCATCGACTACCAGGACGGGGCCGGGCACCGCTGGGCCACGGTCGGGGTCAGTGCCAATATCGTCGATGCGGCCTTCGATGCCCTGCACGAAGGGATCGTCTGGAAACTGCTGCGCGACGAGGCCATGGCATGATGGAATTGCCAGACAGCCGGTCGCGCGGCCAAAATGCCGGAATTTCGGGGCGCCCATGAGTTTCGAGGCCTGTGCCGATATCGTCCGCAAGGGTGACCCGGAGCGCTTTCTGGCCGCCATGGCCGCGCCGCCCGCGGCACGCCGGGTGCTGTTCCCGCTCTATGCCTTCAACGTCGAGGTCAGCCGCGCGCCCTGGGTGACCGAAGAGCCGATGATCGCCGAGATGCGCTTGCAATGGTGGCGCGATGCGCTCGAAGAGATTGCCGCCGGCGGGGCGGTGCGCAGTCACGAGGTCACGGTTGAACTCGCCGCCGTGCTGGATGGTGAGGCGGCCAAGGCTTTGGACCGCTCCATCGCGGCGCGTCGCTGGGATATCTACAAGGAATCCTTCGAGGATTCGGCCCATTTCGGCGAGTATCTCGATGCGACGGCAGCCGAATTGATGTGGCAGGCCACGCGGCTGCTGGGGGGGCAGGCTGACGCAGAAGACACCGTGCGCGGGTTGGGCCGGGCCGCCGGCTTGGCCCGGTTTCTGCAAGCGGTGCCGGAGCTGGAAGCGCGGGGCCGGGTGCCCCTGGTCGATGGCCGCCCGGACGCGGTGCGCGGTCTGGCCCGCAATGCGCTTGTCGAGACGGGCGGCTGGGGCGTTACGAAACGCTCTGTGCCCCCGCAGGCGCGGGCCGGGATGCTTGAAGGATGGCAGGCCACGCCGATCCTCAGGCAGGTCGCCAAAGGCCCGAACCGTGTCGCGCAAGGGACTCTTGGGCCGAGCCCGTTCCGGTCGAAACTGCGCCTGATGCGGTGGGCGCTCTAGGCGATCTCTGCATCACGGGGGCGCAGCCACAGCCAGATCAGCGCGCCACCCGCCAGGGCGAGGAACGGCGCCATGGCCAGATTTACCGCGGTCCAGCCGGCCTCGGCCGTGCCGCCCGAACAGTTCATCAACCCGCCCGAAGCCAGCGAGGCCAGGGTGACGCAGCCGAAGACGATGGTATCGTTCAGGCCCTGGACGACGCCACGCTCTCGCGGCCCGTGCGATGAGGCGAGCAGGGTCGTGGCGCCGATGAAGCCGAAGTTCCAGCCGACGCCCAGCAGGATCAGGGCGATGAAGAAATGTTCGAGGTCGACCCCGATCAGGGCCACGCCCCCGGCGCCGGCCAGGATCAGCAGCCCCAGCGCCATGATCGCCCGCACGCCGAACCGGGCAATCAGGTGGCCGGTGAAGAAGGACGGGATATACATGGCCAGCACGTGGGCCGAGACGATGTCATTGGCGCGCGCCTCGGAATAGCCACAGCCAACCACGGCGAGCGGCGTCGAGGTCATGACCAGGTTCATCAGGGCGTAGGACACCATGCCGACGATGATCGCCACCAGGATATGCGGATCGCTCAGCATCGCCTTGCGACTGCGCGGGGCAGGGCCTGTCAGTTTCTCGGGGCCGGTGGCGCGGGTGCCCTTGGACAGGTCCAGCCCGAGGAACAGGAACATGCCCACGAGATTCAGCGCCGCCACGGCAAGGTAGCTGCCAACGAAAGGCACGACCGTGGCATCCATCACCAGCTTGTTGAATTGCGGGCCGATGATGGCGGCCAGCAATCCGCCGGCCATCACGTAGGAGATTGCCTTGGGGCGGAAGGATTCCGAGGCGCGGTCGGTTGCGGCGAAACGATAGAAGCCCTGTGCCGACATGTAGATGCCGGTCAGGTAAGAGCCGACAAGCATCAGCCAGAACTGCCCGGTCCAGAGCCCGAAGGCCGCAATCAGCGCCCCGATCGTTCCGGCGAACGCGCCGAGAAAAAAGCCGAACTGGCGGCCACGGGCCTGCATGAGCGGCGAAATCCAAGGCGCAGTGGTCATGGACCCGAAAACGATCAGCGAGATCGGCAAGGTGGCCAGGCAGGGGTTGGGCGCCAGCATCTGGCCCGCCAGCCCGCCCACGGCAAAGATCATCGGCATCTGCGCGCCCAGAATCGCCTGGGCGAGGATCAATACGATCACGTTGCGCCGGGCGGCGGCGTCGTTCACGTTGGGGTCTGAGGCAGTGGTATCGGTCATGGTCCCGGCTTAGACCCGGCAGGAAACAAGGTCCAGTGCAAGAATGATTTCACATATGAAATTTGTGACATGAATCCGGGGCGCCTGATCGAGACCGCGGCCTGCGTCGCCGAGGGGATGGATTGGCTGGCGGCCCGCTGCCCGCGCATGGCCGCGGCCTATCGGCTGACCGGGCCCTTGCCGCTGCGCCGCAACCCGCAGGGGTTCGCCCAGCTTCTTTCCGCCATCGTCAGCCAGCAGGTCAGCGTGGCCAGCGCCCGCGCGATCTGGGGCCGGGTCGAGGCGGCCGGGTTGACCACGCCCGGCGCCATTGCCCGCGCTGCCGACGAGGATCTGCGCGCCGTGGGCCTGTCGCGGCCCAAGCAACGCTATGCGCGGGCGCTGGCTGCGGCGGATATTGACTATGACGGTTTGCGCGACATGGCCGACCAAGAGGTGATTGCCACGCTGGTCGCCGTGCCGGGTATCGGCCGCTGGACCGCCGAAATCTATGCCAGTTTCAGCTTGGGCCGGGCGGATGTGTTCGCGGCGGGCGATCTGGCCCTGCAAGAGGCGGCCCGGACGCTCTATGACCTGCCCGAACGGCCCACTGAAGGACAGTTGCGGTGCATGGCCGAAGCCTGGTCGCCCTGGCGCGCGGTTGCGGCGCGGCTGCTCTGGGCCTACTACCGGGTGGAGAAGAACAGAGAGGGCATCGCATGACACGGGTTTTGAAAGCAGGGCGGGTGGAACCGGTATCGGGCGAGATGCGCTCGGCGGTCGTGTTCCTTCATGGTTACGGCGCCAACGGGCAGGATTTGCTGGGGCTGGCCGATCCGCTTGGCGAACATCTGCCCGACACCGCCTTTTTCGCGCCGGATGCGCCGGAAAACTGCGCCGGAGCGCCGTTCGGGTTCCAGTGGTTTCCGATCCCGTGGATCGACGGCTCGTCCGAAGAGGAGTCCAAGGCGGGAATGTTGCGTGCCGTCGATGATCTGGACGCGTTTCTGGACGGGCTGATGGTGGACGAGGACCTGCTGCCGGAACAGGTGCTGGTTTTCGGCTTTTCCCAGGGCACGATGATGGCGCTGCATGTCTTGCCACGCCGCGAGGACCCGGTGGCGGGCATCTGCGCCTTTTCCGGCAGGTTGCTGGAGCCGGAATTGCTGGTCGACGAGGTGGTGGTGCGCCCGCCGGTCCTGCTGGTGCATGGCGATCAGGATGACGTGGTGCCGGTGCAATCCCTGCCGCAGGCCGCAGAAGCGCTGGAGGCGGCCGGCTGGCAGGATGTCTATGCCCATATCCAGAAAGGGACGGCGCATGGCATCGCTCCCGATGGACTGTCGGTGGCCCTGGCCTTCATGCGGGATCGGCTGGGCTACGCTTGACGTCCGCCGCGCGGCTGTCACCCCATCGTTACGGAATCGCCCTACCAGATGTGGACAAGGGAAGGCTATATCTGGGGCTTGCCAGTCAAGGATTGCCATATATAGTCAAATCAAGGCAGGAGCGGGGCTCCCGCTCTGGTGCCGGACAGGACGGGCAGACAGGGCGAGGACGGAGTCACTCATGGATGGCGATTTCAGGACGGAATTTGTCAGGCAACCTACGGCGCTGAAGCAGCATCCGGCGTTGGTTCTGAATGCGGATTATCGGCCCTTGTCCTATTACCCGCTGTCCCTTTGGCCCTGGCAGGATGCGGTCAAGGCGGCCTTTCTCGACCGGGTGGATATCATCGCCGAATATGACGAGGTTGCCCGCAGCCCGTCGATGCAAATCAGGATACCTTCGGTCGTCGTTCTGAAAGATTATGTGAAACCTCAAAAGCGCGTGGCCTTCACGCGCTTTAATTTGTTTCTGAGGGATGAATTCTGCTGCCAGTATTGTGGCGCCAAGGGTGATCTGACCTTCGACCACGTGGTGCCCCGCGCCGCCGGGGGTGTGACCAGCTGGGAAAACGTGGTTGCGGCCTGTTCGCGCTGCAACCTCAAGAAGGGCAGCAAGTCCCTGCGCCGCTCGGGGTTGACCCTGCGCAAGCCGCCGCGCCAGCCCGGGTCCGAGGAATTGCGCAACATGGGCCGCCGCTTTCCGCCGGGCTACCTGCACGAAACCTGGCTCGATTTCCTCTATTGGGACAGTGAACTGGAAGCCTGATCGCCCAACGCTGGCCAGAGCCGGCGCCATCGCGCTAGACTCCGAGCTGCACTGGGGGTAGGAGGGGCGCGTTAGCGCTAACTCCGCTCAAAGCGGCAGCAAAGGAGCAGACATGGTTTCGCGCGTCATCCCGGTTGATGATTTCGACCTCGTGATTTTCGGGGGCACGGGCGATCTTGCGCGGCGCAAGATCCTGCCGGGCCTCTACCGCCGGTGCCTGTCAGGGCAGGTGCCCGACGACGCCCGCATTATCGGTGCCGCCCGGTCTGACATGGATACCGAGGGCTATCGCCAGATGATCCGCGAGGCGATTGCGGAATTCGGTGGGCCCGAGGCCGCCGACGGCAAGGCGATCGACCGCTTTTTGACCCGGTTGCATTACGTCACCGTGGACGCCCGCGGCGATGGCGGCTGGAAAGAGCTGCACGACCTGCTGCGCAAAGATGTCATCAACGCCTTCTACTTCTCGGTCGGGCCGGGGCTGTTCGGCGATCTGGCCGAGCGCCTGCTGCGGTTCGAGATTGCCGATACCAATGCCCGGATCGTTGTCGAAAAGCCCTTTGGCCGCGATCTGGAGTCGGCCCGGGCGCTGAACGCCACGCTGGCGCAGCATTTCAACGAGGATCAGATCTACCGGATCGACCATTACCTGGGCAAGGAAACCGTCCAGAACCTGATGGCGGTGCGGTTCGGAAACGTGCTGTTCGAGCCGCTCTGGAACAACCATTACGTCGATCATATCCAGATCACCGTGGCCGAAACCGTGGGCGTCGAAGGGCGCGGGGCCTATTACGACAAGTCCGGCGCCATGCGGGACATGGTGCAGAACCACCTGATGCAGCTTTTGTGCCTGATCGCGATGGAGCCGCCCAGCATGTTCGATGCCGACGCGGTGCGGGATGAGAAACTCAAGGTGATCCGGGCACTGCAGCCCGTCGATTACCATCACATCGTGCGGGGCCAGTATGACAAGACCAGGACCAGCGCCGACTACCGCACCGATGCCGAGGACCCGCGCAGCCATACCGAAAGCTTCGTGGCGCTCAAGGCGCATATCAACAACTGGCGGTGGGCGGGCGTGCCGTTCTACATGCGCACGGGCAAGAAGCTGAAAGCGCGGTCCTCCGAGATCGCCGTGGTCTTCAAGGATCTCGGCCACTCGATCTTTCCGGGGGATGAGGCGCGGCACCGCAATATCCTGTCGATTCAGTTGCAGCCCAACGAGGGCATCAAGCTGCAGGTGACGATCAAGGAGCCGGGGCCGGGGGGTATGCGCCTGGTCGATGTCCCGCTCGACATGACCTTCGCCGAGGCGCTGGGGCCGGATGCCGAGGGTGTGCCGGATGCCTATGAACGGCTCATCATGGACGTGATCCGGGGCAACCAGACCCTGTTCATGCGCGGTGACGAGGTCGAGGCCGCCTGGGCCTGGACCGACCCGATCATCGAGGGCTGGAAGGCGCGTAACGACGTGCCCAAACTCTATGATCAGGGGTCTTCCGGCCCCGAAGACGCGCTGATGCTGTTGCATCGCGATGGCCGGAAATGGCGCGAAATCAAGGAGTGACAGATGGACCTCAAGGAATACCCCGACAGTGAGATGATGATGATGCACCTCGCCGACCGGATCGCGGGGGAATTGGAGAACGTCCTGTTTCACAACGATCGCGCCGCGCTGGCCGTGCCTGGCGGCACGACGCCCGGGCCGATCTTCGACAGCCTGTGCGGGGCGGGCCATATCGACTGGTCGCGGGTCGACGTGATGCTGACCGATGAACGCTGGGTGCCCGAAACGTCGGATCGGTCGAATACGAAGCTGCTGCGAGAACGGCTGCTGGTCGAGCACGCGGCGGCGGCCAATTACGTGCCGCTCCATGCGCCCGCTGACGCCCCCGAGGACAAGCTGGACCAGCTGGCACAGGGCGTCGAGGCTTGCCTGCCATTGTCGGTTTGCCTGCTGGGGATGGGGACGGACATGCACACCGCCTCGATCTTTCCCGGGGCTGATCAACTGGAGGCGGCGCTCAACGGTGACGGGGTGCTTTACGCAATGCGGGCCCCCGGCGCGCCCGAGCCGCGCATAACCTTGTCGGCCCGTGTGCTGCGCGATGCCATGAATTGCCACGTGGTCATCATCGGCCACGAAAAACGCGAAGCTCTGGAAAGGGCCCGTAACCTGTCCCCCGAAGAGGCGCCCATTGCGGCGATCCTTCCGGGGGCCACGGTGCACTGGGCGGAAAGCTGATACCATGTTCGACGATCTGAAACGCCACGCGGCCGGCATCGCCGACCGCCGCATCGAAACGCTGTTCGATAGCTCCGACCGCGCCGAGGATTTCTCGGTTCGGTTGGGCGATATGCTGTTTGACTATTCGAAAACGAATATCGACGAGGCCGGGCGCGGCCTGTTGCTCGATCTGCTGGACCGGGCCGAGGTCGCGGTGAAGCGCGACGCGATGTTCAACGGTCAGGCGATCAATGAAACCGAGGGCCGCGCGGTGCTGCACACGGCCTTGCGCAATCTCGATGGCGGGCCGGTTCTGGTCGACGGGCACGATGTGATGCCCGGTGTGCTGGAGACGCTCGCGCGGATGGAAGACTTCGCAAGCGCTGTGCGCGATGGCCGCTTTGCGGGGCAGGGCGGGAAGATCACCGACGTGATCAATATCGGCATCGGTGGGTCAGACCTCGGCCCGGCCATGGCGGTGAAGGCGCTGGCGCCCTATCACGACGGCCCGCGCTGTCATTTCGTGTCGAATGTCGACCCCGCGGATATCGCCGATGCCCTGCGCGCCTGCGACCCGGCGACGACGCTGGTGATCGTCGCCTCCAAGACCTTCACCACGATCGAGACCATGACCAATGCGCGTACCGCCAAGGCCTGGATGGGGGAATCCGTCGCCGATCCGGCCGCGCAGTTCGCGGCACTCAGCACGGCCAAGGACAAGACCGCCGCTTTCGGCATCGACGCGTCCCGCGTGTTCGGCTTCGAGGATTGGGTCGGCGGGCGCTATTCCATGTGGGGGCCGATCGGCCTGTCGCTGATGATCGCCATCGGGCCCGAAGCGTTCCGTGCTTTCCTGCGCGGCGGGCAGGCGATGGACCGGCATTTCCAGCACGCGGGCTGGGCCGAGAACATGCCGGCGATGCTGGCGCTTGTGGGGCTGTGGCACAATCAGGTGCTGGGCCACGCAACCCGTGCGGTGCTGCCTTATGACAACCGTCTGGCGCGTCTGCCCGCCTATCTTCAGCAGCTGGAGATGGAGAGCAACGGCAAGGGGGTCAGCATGGACGGGGCCGACCTGGCCTTTGACAGCGGCCCGGTCGTCTGGGGCGAGCCGGGCACCAATGGCCAGCACGCCTTTTTCCAGCTGATCCACCAGGGCACGCGGGTGATCCCGTGCGAGTTCCTTGTCGCCGCGCGTGGCCACGAGGACGAGTTGCACCATCAGCACCAGCTTCTGGTGGCCAATTGTCTGGCCCAGTCGGAGGCGCTGATGCGCGGCCGCACGCTCGACGAGGCGCGCGACAAGGTGGCGGAGAAATTCGACGGGGCAGAGCTGGAGCGGCAGGCGAAGCATCGCGTGTTCCCGGGCAACCGCCCGTCGACGACGCTGGCCTACCCGCAGCTGACGCCCGAGGTGCTGGGCCAGATCATCGCCCTTTACGAGCACCGGGTTTTCGTCGAAGGCGTCGTGCTGGGGATCAATTCCTACGACCAATGGGGCGTGGAACTGGGCAAGGAACTGGCCACCGCGCTGCAACCGATCGTCGAGGGCGGCGATGCCTCTGGCAAGGATGGCTCCACCGCCGGTCTGGTCGGATTCCTGCGCGGCAACGGGCTGTAATCAAATTGGGCGCCTTCGGCGCGCTGGATTCTCAAATTGGCGCTTCGGGGCCCACCGAAGCAATGCTTTGGGGGAAGGCTGGAGCGGGTAACGGGAATCGAACCCGTAACTTAAGCTTGGGAAGCTCGCGTGATACCTTTTCACCATACCCGCGCTCAGGAGGCTGGGATACGTCCGTGACCCGATGGCGTCAAGGGGTTAGCCGCGCCGCCGGCGGCGCCGCCCGCCGCCCTCTGCCTCGGTGCCCTTGGTGTTGTAGCTGACATCCGGCAGTGGCACGATCCCGCGGAGGATCGGGAACGGGTCGGTGGCGTGGGGCAGGGCGTTGGCGTTGACGAAATGCTCCTGGAACTTGGGTTCGATCGCGGTTTCGACCTTGGTGATCTCGCGCACGGTTTTCTCGATCTCGGCCCGCGCCGCGACGGAACACAGCGCGATGCGCGCACCGGTGCCTGCCGCGTTGCCGGCGCTGGTCACCTTGTCGAGCGGCGCATCGGGGATCATGCCCAAGACCATGGCGTGTTTGGGGCTGATATGGGCACCGAAAGCGCCAGCCAGCACCACGCGGCCCACTGTATCCGTGCCGCGTTCATCCATCAAAAGCCGCGCGCCTGCATAGAGCGCCGACTTGGCCAGCTGGATGGCGCGGATATCGCCCTGGGTCACGGTGATGAGCGGGCCGCCCTCGGCGCGACCGTCATGGATCACGTAAGCATGGGTGCGGCCTTCGGTGATGCAGCGGTCGGTGCCGGTCTGCGCCGCGGAGCCGACCAGGCCCGAGGCGTCGACGATCCCGGCCATGCGCATTTCCGCCACCGCCTCGATGATGCCAGAACCGCAGATTCCGGTGATTCCGGTGGCCGCGGCGGCGGCCTCGAAATCCGGATCGTCGGACCACAGGTCCACGCCGATCACGCGAAAGCGCGGTTCCTTGGTGGTGGGGTCGATCTCGATCCGCTCGATGGCGCCGGGGGCGGCGCGCTGGCCAGAGCTGATCTGCGCCCCTTCGAAAGCCGGGCCGGTGGGCGAGGAACAGGCCAGAACGCGGGCCTTGTCGCCCAGAAGGATCTCGGCATTGGTGCCGACATCAACCACCAGTGTCAGCTCGTCCTGCTGGCCCGGCTGTTCGGTCAGCGCCACGGCGGCGGCATCGGCGCCCACATGGCCCGCGATGCAGGGCAGGACAAAGATGCGGGCATTGCTGTTGAGGGCCGACAGGTCCAGCCCTCGCGCGGGGGCCGAGACCGAGCGCGACGTGGCCAGCGCAAAAGGCGCCTGGCCCAGTTCGACCGGGTCGATGCCCAATAGCAGGTGGTGCATGACCGGGTTGCAGACGAAGACCGCCTCCATGATCTGGCCGGCGTCGATCCCGGCCTCTTCGGCGAGGGATTGGGCCAGGCCGTTGATGGCCTCGCGCACCGCGCGGGTCATTTCCTTGTCACCGCCGGGATTCATCATCGAATAGCTGACCCGGCTCATCAGGTCCTCGCCAAAGCGGATCTGCGGATTCATGACACCGGCCGAGGCTGCCACGGTGCCATTGCGCAGGTCGGTCAGATGCGCGGCGATGGTGGTCGAGCCGAGGTCTATCGCCAGCCCGAACAGGCGTTCCTCGTTAAAGCCGGGATAGATGTCGAGGATCTGGTAGCTGTCATCCGTATGACCCTTGTGGAGCGCCACGGTGACCGCCCATTTGCCCTTGCGCAGCACCGGTTGCAGGCGGGTCATGATCGAAAGTGGCGCCGTTACCGGCGCGATATCCCATTGGGCCTTCAGGGCCTCGGCCAGCCGTTCGAGATCGCCCGAGGGTTCGTGCATGTCCGGCTCGGCCACCTCGACGTAATAGAGCTTGGTCGCCGGATCCATGACCATGACCCGGTCGCTGGCATCCTTGCGCACGACCTGCCGGTGGACCTGGCTGGTCTCGGGCACGTCGATGACCACGTCGCGCTGCACGGTCGCCTGGCAGCCCAGGCGGCGGCCCTTGGCCAGGCCGCGTTTCTGGTCATAGCGTTCCTCGACCGCGTTCCATTCGGACAGGGCGTCTTCATGAACCGTGACGCCATGCTTCGAAAACTCGCCGTAAGACGGCGTGACCTGGCATTTCGAACAGATGCCGCGTCCGCCGCAGACGGAATCGAGATCCACGCCCAATTGCCGGGCGGCGGTCAGGATCGGGGTGCCGACGGGGAAGCGCCCCCGCTTGCCGGAGGGGGTGAAGACGACGAGGGGATCGCTGGTGCTCATGCCCGGGCCTTTTCATGTTCGCGCGTGTCGCGCCAAGATAGACCTTTGCCACGCCGGTGAAAGCCGGTCCGCGCCCTCTTTTTGCTCAAGACCGTCATGAGGCCGGTGATGGCGGCAGCAATTGTGATCAATGTGGCGCGACACAGCCGATTTGGTGCTTTCACCGCGCCGCGATACATGTAATAGGGAAGCGCCAAACGATCCCTGCCGATGGAGTGCGCCATGGAGATTCGTGAGGCCCTGACCTTCGATGATGTTCTGCTTGTTCCCGCCGCGTCTGCCGTGCTGCCCAGCACCGCCGATACGCGAACCAAAGTCACCAAGCAGATCGAGATGAATATCCCCCTGCTGAGTTCCGCCATGGACACGGTGACGGAATCGCGGATGGCGATCACCATGGCCCAGGCGGGCGGCATCGGGGTGATCCACAAGAACCTGAATGTCGAGGAACAGGCACGCGAAGTGCGGCGGGTGAAGCGGTTTGAATCCGGGATCGTCTACAACCCGGTCACGTTGACCGTGGACCAGACCATCGCCGATGCGCGCGCTCTGGTCGAACGCTACAATTTCACCGGCTTTCCCGTTGTCGACGGGAATGGCCGGATCGTCGGTATCCTGACCAATCGCGATATGCGCTTCGCCACCTCGGACGACATGCCCGTCAGCGCGGTCATGACCTCGAACGACCTTGCGATGCTGGCCGAACCGGCTGACCGGGAAGAGGCCAAGTCGCTGATGCGGGCGCGGCGGATCGAGAAGCTGCTGGTGCATGACGGCACCGGCAAGCTGACCGGGTTGCTGACGTTGAAGGACACCGAACAGGCGGTGCTGAACCCGACCGCCTGCAAGGACCATCTGGGCCGGTTGCGGGTGGCCGCCGCCACCTCGGTGGGGGATGCGGGCTATGAACGCTCGCAGGCGCTGGTCGAGGCGGGCTGCGACATTATCGTGGTCGATACGGCGCACGGGCATTCGCAGGGCGTTCTGGACGCGGTGACGCGGGCCAAGTCGCTGTCCAACGAAGTTCAGATCATCGCCGGCAACGTCGCCACCCCCGAGGCCACGCGCGCCCTGATCGACGCGGGTGCCGATGCGGTCAAGGTGGGGATCGGGCCGGGGTCGATCTGCACGACGCGGATGGTGGCCGGGGTCGGCATGCCGCAACTGACCGCGATCATGGATTGCGCCAAGGCCGCCGGCGATACGCCGGTCATCGCCGATGGCGGCATCAAGTTCTCGGGCGATTTCGCCAAGGCGATCGCGGCGGGCGCGTCCTGTGCCATGGTGGGCAGCATGATCGCCGGCACGGATGAAAGCCCCGGAGAAGTCATTCTGTATCAAGGGCGTAGCTTCAAGAGTTACCGTGGCATGGGCAGTCTTGGCGCCATGGCGCGCGGCTCGGCCGACCGGTATTTCCAGAAGGATGCGGCCAGCGACAAGCTGGTGCCCGAAGGGATCGAGGGCCAGGTGCCCTACAAAGGCTCCGCCAATGCGGTGATCCATCAGCTGGTTGGCGGCTTGCGGGCTGCCATGGGCTATACCGGCAATGCCACCGTGGACGAGATGCGCCAGAACGCCAATTTCGTGAAGATCACCGGGGCGGGCCTCAAGGAAAGCCACGTGCACGACGTGCAGATCACCCGCGAAAGCCCGAATTACCGGATGGCCTGATGGTTCCGGCGGCGCGGGTTGCGGCGGCAATAGAGATTCTCGACAGCATACTGGCGGGGCAGGCTGCGGAACCTGCCCTGACAGGTTGGGCGCGGGCCAATCGCTATGCAGGCTCCAAGGATCGCGCCGCGATCCGCGATCATGTTTTCGACGCGCTGCGCTGTCGGCGGTCCTATGCCTGGCTGGGGGGCGCCGAGACCGGGCGGGGCTTAATGGTTGGGGCCTGCCGTGATCGCGGGATCGACCCCGCGACGCTCTTCGATGGCAGCCGCTTCGCCCCGGCGCCTCTGACACCCGACGAGGCCGGGCAACCGCTGGACGCGGCGCCGCGTGGCGTGCGGCTGGACATGCCCGACTGGCAGTTGCCCCATTGGGACGATGGCCCTGCCGATCCGGACGCGGCCATGGCGTGCTTGCGCCACCGGGCCGGGGTGTTCCTGCGGGTGAATGCGCGCATGGGCGACCTGGCGCAGGCGCAGGCGGTCCTGCTTGAGGACGAAATCGAAACCGCCCCGGTCACGGGTGTGCCCTCGGCGCTTGAGGTTGTGACCAATCCGCGCCGGGTCGCTTCGTCGCGCGCCTATACCGAGGGACTGGTGGAGCTTCAGGATCCGGCGTCGCAGATCGCCGTTTCGCGGCTCGACCTGCGGGACGGGATGCGGGTGCTGGATCTCTGCGCCGGGGGTGGGGGCAAGGCGCTGGCAATGGCCGCGCAGGCCGATGTGCAGGTTGTCGCCCATGATATCGACCCGGCCCGCATGGCCGACATCGCGCCCCGCGCGGCGCGAGCCGGGGTGCGGATCGACACAGTGGCGCCGGGTGAAATCCCGGGCCGGTTCGACCTGGTGCTGATCGACGCGCCCTGTTCGGGGTCTGGCACCTGGCGCCGTGCGCCGCAGGCGAAATGGGCGCTGACGCCCGCCCGCCTTGCCGAGCTGACCGCGATCCAGTCCCGCTTGCTGGAGCAGGGCGCAGAGCACGTGGCCGCGGGCGGGGCATTGGCCTACGCGACCTGCTCGGTCTTCCGGTGCGAGAACGAGGCGCGCACCGATGCTTTCCTTGCCTCGCGGAGTGCGGCGATGCCGGACCCACCCACGCGCTTGGACCCCGCCGTGCGACAGGACGGGTTCTACTTGGCCGGTATGATTGTCTGAGGTAAACACGTTAAGATTGTATTTGAGGCAACCACTGCTAGGGTAAGCGCAGCTCTTAAGGTCGCCTTAAGAGTTCTGCCCTGACTCTCAAGGCACCCGAATCGAGAGGTGTGGTGCGTGACCCAGACAGAACTTGCCCCGGAAATGCGCCCCGTGGGGACGGCGAAGATGGACAAGCCCCGGCCGCTGCCGGTCTGGGTGCTGGCAGGGCCCGGTATCGGCGCGTTGATCCTGGCGCTGTTCCAGGCCGACTCCTCCCTGCGCCTGTCGCTTCAGGTCTTCGGTTTTGTGCTCGTTGCCGCCTCGGCTTTCGTCGGCGCGCGGCTGGCCTGGAGGACCGCGCGGCTGCGGATGGCCGGCGAAACGGTGGACCGGATCGTTGCGAATGATGCAACCGTCAGCCTCGTCAGCGACCAGGAGGGGCGCATCCTGACCCGCAACGAGGCGGCGGAGGCCAAGTTCAAGTCACGTGGGGCCGATACGCTGGGCTTCGCCTTTTCCGAACTTTTCGCCAATCCGGGCACAGTCATTTACCGACTGCAAAGCAAGGCCCATGCGCTCGGATCCGCGCGTGAAGATGTCGTGACCCGGCGGGGTCACCTGCGGCTCTGCGTCAATCACCTGGAGGAGGATCGCTATCTGTGGCGGCTCGAAGACCTCACGGATCGGGGCGGAGCCTTGCGGGCGGCCGATGCGCTGAGCTTGCCGATGTTGACCGCGGGGCCATCGGGCACGGTGCTCTACATGAACGAGGCGTTCCGCCGTCTTCTCGGGGGGCGCGCCAAGAAGCTGGACGGCGTATTCCGGGACCTGCCGCTGGTGTCGGGCCAGGTGCACAAGGTCATGGCCGCCCAGGGCGAAATCGAAAGCCTCGTGGCGGAAATTCCCAGCCATGGCGGTCGCCGCGAGGTCTATCTGCTGCCAGGCGAGGGCAGCGGCGAGGCCCCGGTCGACATGGGTGACGCCCCGCAGACCTGGGATGCGATCGACGAATTGCCTGTGCCATTGCTCAAGATCGCGCCGACCGGGGAAATCCTCGGCTCCAACCGCGAGGCGCGGGTCCTGCTGGACCGGCCGATCGGGGACAAGACCCTGGTCACTGAACTGTTCGAGGGGCTTGGGCGGCCCATCGTCGACTGGCTGGAAGAAGCCGCCTCGGGCAAGGGCACGCTGAAGCCGGAATTCCTGCAGGCCAAGGGGCGTGACGAGGAACAGTTCATTCAGGTTTCCCTGAACCCGGCCGGTGATGCGGAAAACGAATACCTGCTGGCGGTCCTAAATGACGTGACCGAGTTCAAATCTCTGGAACAGCAATTCGTTCAAAGCCAGAAGATGCAGGCGATCGGACAATTGGCCGGAGGGGTGGCACATGATTTCAACAACCTGCTGACGGCCATATCGGGTCATTGCGACCTTCTGCTGCTGCGTCATGACCAGGGCGATACGGATTATGCCGACCTCGTTCAGATCAACCAGAACGCCAACCGCGCCGCGGCGCTGGTCGGGCAGCTTCTGGCTTATTCGCGCAAACAGAACCTGCAGCCCGAGGTGCTGGACCTGCGCAACACGCTCTCGGACTCTACGCATCTGCTGAACCGGCTGGTCGGGGAAAAGATCACCCTGACGCTGGACCACGATCCGGGCCTTGATCCGATCAAGGCCGATCGGCGCCAGCTGGAACAGGTGTTGATGAACCTGGTCGTCAACGCGCGCGATGCCATGCCAGAGGGGGGCGATATCCGCATCCTGACGGAAAACGTGACCCTGTCAGAACCGCTGGAGCGGGATCGGGCCAGCGTTCCGCCGGGCCGATATGTCTGCCTCTCGGTCGAGGACACGGGCAGCGGCATCCCGCCCGAGATCCGCGCCAAGATGTTCGAGCCCTTCGTGACAACGAAAAAGACCGGCGAAGGCACCGGGCTGGGCCTGTCCACGGCCTATGGCATCATCAAGCAGACCGGCGGCTTCATCTTCGCCGACAGCGAGGTGGGGCAGGGCGCGCGATTCACAATTTACATCCCCGCCCATGACGGCCCGTTCGAGATCGCGGAACCCGCGACGCTGGCCGAGCCTGTACTGCCGCTGGAACAGGCCGAGGGGGTGGTCCTTCTGGTGGAGGACGAGGCCCCCGTGCGCGCCTTCGCGGCCCGTGCCCTCAAGATGCGGGGCTACACGGTTCTGGAAGCCGACAGTGCGGAGACCGCGCTGGAAATGCTGGAGGACACGGCCCTGTCCGTCGACTTGTTCGTCACGGATGTGATCATGCCCGGCAAGGACGGCCCGACCTGGGTGCGCGAGGCCCTTCAATCCCGGCCCGGATCGCGCGTCGTGTTCGTCTCGGGCTATGCCGAGGAAACCTTCGGCGAGAATCAGAAGCGGATTCCCAACTCGGTCTTTTTGCCCAAACCGTTCTCTTTGACGGAACTCACGCGCACCGTCGATGCGCAGATGCGGGGTGCGCAGCCGCATTAAGGTTGGTGGCCTTCGTTTTGACCATCGGCGATGCCGGGGCAGACCGGGCCTCTCTTCCAACGGGCCTGCGCGATACGGCCGCCGGGTGAGCGGACAAAAGGGTGCGGAACGCGCGTGCCTTGGCGCCGTCCGATCAGGCTGTCGGCCGGCCTTCCAGCCCCACGAGATGGGCGGCACATCCAGTCAGCGCGGCATAGTCGTCCTCGATCACATGCACCGCGAAATTTCCCATGAAGCCTGCAAAACGCCCCTTGTCGCGGAACGCTTCGTCAAACCCGAGCTGGTCCAGCAGCGGCGCGAAGGCCCGCGCCACACCACCGATCAGGAAGACCCCCCCGAAGGGCAGCTGGATCAAGGACAGGTTCCCGCAGACCGTCCCCAGCATCCGGGCGAAGAGCCGGGCCGCCTCGGTGGCGCGGGGATCATGGTCCGCCTCGCAGGCGGCCAGAATGTCGCGGGCCTGCTTCTCTGCCGGATCACCGGCCTCTTCGCCGAGAAAGGCATAAACCCGCTCCAGCCCGCGCCCGGACAGCACGTCCTCGACCGCCGGGAACCCGTGTGCGGTAGAGACATACTGGCAAAGCCGCAATTCCTGTTCGGTGCGGATCGGCAGGTTGGCATGGCCGCATTCCGAAGGCGGCACCAGCCGTCCGGTCGCGGTTTCGTAGACCGGCGCCGCGTTGAACCCGGTTCCGACGCCGACGACAAGACGTGCCGCACGCGCGCCCGGTGCAGCTTCGGCACTGCGCGGCAGAACGGTGCGCACGGCCTCATCATCGATATGCCCCAAGGCATGACCCTGCGCTTGCAGGTCGTTGAGCACCGAGACCGTCTCGGCCCGGGTCGCGCGGGCGATCGTGGGCGTGTCGATAGACCAGTCGAGATTGGTCATCGAGGCACGCCCGTCATGCACCGGCCCGGCCACAGCGACACAGGCCGCGCGGGTGTCCACGCCGCCTTCGTCGTCGATGAAGCGGCGCAAAACGGTCTCAAGCCCCGGATGGTCGGCATTGGCATAGCGCCGCACGGTCTCGGGCAGGATGCGCCGCCCCTCGGCCAGCGCCACGCGTGTATTCGTGCCACCGATATCGGCAACGAGCGACAGGGTATTGGCGGGATGGGTCATCTGGGCCTCGATCCGGGCAGGTTCCGTTAGCGCTAGCGTGATAGGCCGGGGGACGGCCCCGTTGCAAGGGCGAAACCGGGCCCGGCCGCAGCTTTGGCGGCTTTACTACACCCCGAATGGCCGCTACCTCTGCATCCCATGGCAAAGAAACCCGGCAAGAACACCAGCGGTCGCGGTCAGCGTGACCTGACCGTCAAGGTCAAGACCGCGCGTGGGCGCAAGCACTCGTCCACCCGCTGGTTGCAGCGGCAGTTGAACGACCCTTACGTCAAGCGCGCCCAGGCCGAGGGCTATCGCGGCCGCGCGGCCTTCAAGATCATGGAGCTGGACGACAAGTTCGGCTTCCTGCGGCCCGGCACGCGGGTGGTCGACCTGGGCTGTGCGCCCGGCGGCTGGCTGCAGGTTGCCGTGCCGCGGGTCAATGCCCTGGGCGAGAAAAAGGGCAAGCCCCAGGGCACCCTGCTGGGGATCGACCTGCAGGAGGTCGAGCCGATTGCCGGGGCCGAGATCCACCAGCTCGATTTCATGGACGAGGGCGCCGACGACCAGGTCAAGGCCTGGCTGGGTGGCAAGGCCGACGTGGTCATGTCGGACATGGCCGCGGCGTCCTCGGGCCACAAGCAAACCGACCATCTGCGCATCATCGCCCTTTGCGAGGCCGCCGCCTATTTCGCCTTCGACGTTCTCGAAGAGGGCGGCACTTTCGTCGCCAAGGTGCTGGCCGGGGGCGCAGAAGGCGAGCTGCAGAAACTGCTCAAGCAGAAATTCACCAAGGTCGTGAACGTGAAGCCGCCCGCGTCGCGGTCGGACAGTTCGGAAAAATTCGTAGTGGCCACGGGCTTCCGGGGCTGAGGGAGGACAGACATGACCCATATCCTTGCCATCGACCAGGGCACCACGTCGAGCCGCGCGATCCTGTTCGACGAAACCATGACCCCGGCGCATGTGGCGCAGCAGGAGTTCACTCAGCACTATCCGGCGAGCGGCTGGGTCGAACATGATGCCGAGGAGATCTGGGACAGTGTCCTTGCCACCTGCAAGGAGGTGTTGGGCAAGTCCGACGACGTTGCCGCCATCGGCATCACCAACCAGCGCGAGACCACCCTTGTCTGGGACAAGACCACCGGCGCGCCCATTCATAACGCGATCGTCTGGCAGGACCGGCGCACGGCCGAATTCTGCGACGACCTGCGCGCAGAAGGGTTCGAAGCGGAGATCACCACGCGTACGGGGCTTCTGGCCGACCCCTATTTCTCGGGCACCAAGCTGAGGTGGTTGCTGGAGAACGTGGAGGGCGCGCGGGCGCGGGCCGCGGCGGGCGAGCTGCTTTTCGGCACCATCGACAGTTTCCTGATCTGGCGCCTGACCGGTGGCAAGGTCCACGCGACCGATGCCACCAATGCCGCCCGCACCATGCTCTACAACATCCGCGAGGGCGCCTGGGACGAAACGATCTGCACGCGCCTCGGCATCCCGATGTCGATGCTGCCCGAGGTCAAGGATTGCGCCGCCGATTTCGGCACCGCCCGGATCGAGGGGGGCGAGATCCCCATTCGCGGGGTGGCCGGCGACCAGCAGGCGGCCACGATCGGCCAGGCCTGTTTCGAGCCGGGCATGCTGAAATCCACCTATGGCACGGGCTGTTTCGCGCTGCTCAATACCGGCGACGACCTCGTAACCAGCCGCAACCGCCTGCTGGGCACCATCGCCTACCAGTTCGACGGCAAACCGACCTACGCGCTGGAAGGCTCGATCTTCATCGCAGGGGCCGTGGTGCAATGGCTGCGCGACGGGCTGGGGATCATTGCCAAGGCGGCAGACACGCACCCGCTGGCCGAGAAGGCCGACCCCAATGTGGAACTTTACCTCGTCCCCGCCTTCACCGGTCTGGGCGCGCCGCACTGGGATTCGCAGGCGCGCGGGGCGATCTTCGGGCTGACGCGCAATGCCGGTCCGGCGGAATTCGCCCGCGCGGCCCTGGAAAGCGTGGGCTTCCAGACCCGAGACTTGCTGGAGGCCATGAAGGCCGACTGGGACGGCGCCGCCGATGGCGTGCTGCGGGTCGATGGCGGGATGAGCGCCAGCGACTGGGCGATGCAGTTCCTGTCGGACATTCTCGGCGCGCCGGTGGATCGGCCAAAGGTGCTGGAAACCACGGCGCTTGGTGCCGCCTGGCTGGCGGGCATGTCGGTGGGGCTCTATCCCGACCGGGACGGTTTTGCCGCGAATTGGGCACTGGAACGCCGTTTCGAGCCGCAAATGGACGCCGACACCCGCGACCGCCGCTACGCTGGATGGCAGGACGCGATCGGGCGCACTAGATCCAGGTAATGCCGAGCCAACCGACTCTCAAATGACTGGGAGCAGTTAAATAGGTTTAGCGTTCGCTTTTTGGAGTTTAGCCATGAATTGGGCCCAGTGCGCTGAAAGGATGGAAGATTATATGCCAGGTTGGCGGCTTATGTGGCCGTCTGATGGCATAGAGTTCTTTGACTGTGAAGCGGGTCTGACGATTTCAGATGTTTGGGGCGCGATCTCATGGATCTGGACTTACCCGGGAGACTGGATCTTGTCTCAAGAACCACTTCGAACCTTTTTCGAGATAGAAGGCCAAACCGCAGTCGGCGCGACTGGTTCGACTATATTAGGGTGGCTCATTTTCCTGATTCTGGCTGGTTTGGTCAGCAATTAGGACAGCGCGCAATCGCTGTGCTGCCTTCTGCTAGTGGCGGAGAGACAGGCCGGTAAACCCACGTCCAGGACTGTCCATCTCAAAACATCATATACACAAAATATACATTAAAACAGTTACTTAGCTATTTGCCTTGTCCATGCCTGTCTGCTACTGACTTCTGACAGCCACGGTTTTTGAGGGGCTATTGAGGGGCTGGGATTTGGTCAGACGGAGGGGCGAACATGAATTTTGAGGCAATGCGGGGGGTGAGGTCATGGTAAAGGGACTGCACCTTCTGACGGTGAAGCAGGTCGAAAGCGTTAAGCCCGGCACCACGCTCAGTGACGGCGGCGGGCTGACGCTGCGATGCGGGGCCAGGGGCAACACGCGGTGGGTGCTGCGCTACAGACCTGGGCCAAAGATGAACCAACGGGAAATGGGTCTTGGGTCCTTTCCGGCCACAACCTTGGCACAGGCGCGTAAGAAAGCCGCAGCAGCGCGTGACATGGTAGCAGCGGGGCTCGACCCTATCGAGGAGGCCCAGCAGGCTGCAGAGGCCGCCAAAGCGGAGGCGCAAGCGGCTCAAGCCGAAGAGATGACGTTTGGCCGCTATGCGGACGAGATTTTCCTGCCAACGGTTCTGCCCAACTTCAGCAACGCAGCGCATATCCAGCAGTGGGAAGCGACGTTTCGCAAACATGCTGCAAGTTTGCGCGCGCTGCCCTTGGCCAAGGTGACGCGTGATGATGTGTTGGCCGTGTTGCGCCCGATCTGGACCACGAAAAGCGTCACAGCCACACGCAGCCGAGAGCGTTTGGAGCGGCTGTTCAGCCATGCCACGCAGAATGGTTACTTTCATGCGGATAACCCAGCTGCATGGCGGCAATTTGATGCGACCCTGCCTGCGCCGCGCAAACTGACCCGTGGGCACCACGCCAGCATCCCACATGATGAAATCTCACCGTTCATTGCGGAGCTGCGCACCCGACAGGCGGAGAGCACTGCGGCTCTGATGCTTGAATGGATTGCGCTTTCGGCCTGCCGAACGGGGGAGGCTCGTTTTGGGACCTGGGCGGAACTTGACCTGAACCGGATGGTGTGGACGATCCCGGCCGAGCGTATGAAGATGCGTCGCGATCATGTGGTGCCGATCACGGAACGCATGGCGGTGATTTTGGAGGAAGCCAAACGGCGGCATGGGCGCGATGTGGCGCCGGAGGACTGGCTGTTTCCCGGTCCACGCAAAGGTAAGCCGCTGTCGGAGATGGCTGCGATCATGCAGCTCAAGCGCATGAACTATGGCCAGTACACCGTGCATGGATTGCGGGCCACGTTCAAAGGCTGGGCCGCCACCTGTACGGAGTTTGCGCGTGAACTGATTGAAGAGCAGCTGGCGCACCAGCTGGGGGCCGTGGAACGGGCTTATATGCGCGTTTCTGCGGTTGAGCGTCGCCGTCCGATGATGGAAGCCTGGGCGTCTCACTTGGACGGCCAAGACGTCACCACGGGGGCGAAAAACGTGGTGACCATGCGAAGATGACCTGATGAAATGTTCGGCATAGCGATAGCCAAGGTATTTTTGCATGGCTGTCACATCTCGAATGGCACCACATGTTGACAGCCTGTGGCCCCAAATGGCAATATGTGGACATAAATCAAGGTGGCCTTGCCAGCCACCTTGGCAACGCTCATGTCAAAGCGCTACGCTTTGACCGTTGTTCTAACGATCGTGCACGAGCGCCGGCTTACTCGACGTGTACGGAAAAGTTTGGGTTCCAAAATAACCCAAAATCTATGGGACATCAGCATGAAACAGCGTTCTCCCGGTGCCGCAACACCGCGGGCACTCCCTTCGGATATCATTGAACATTCCAACACTGGGGTTGCTCAGCGCCCTGAAACAAGTCGGCTTATACGCTTGCCTGAAGTGATAGCGCTTTGCGGCTTGGCGCGCTCGACGATCTATCGCGACATTCGCAACGGGGTATTTCCGGCCCCGGTGAAGCTCGGGCGTTTGTCGGTCTGGTTGGAGCATGAAGTTCACCAGTGGATCGAAGACCGCATCGAGGAAAGCCGGGCTGCGTGAAGGGTAGCGGCGGCTCCCATAGGACCCGCCGCTTAAACCTATGCCTGCCTCTTTGCCGATCAATAGAGGCCGAAGGCAACGCTATGTGATCGAAGGACAATCACTATGATTGATATACATGAAACTAACACGACGGCCAAGCAAATCATTGATGCCGACGAGCTGCCAAAGACGATCTTTGAGCGTGAAACCGAATCGCTCGGTCTATCTCTTTGCCTTAGCTCACATGGGATAGCCCTCTGCAAAAACGATGCAATCACTGCCGTGGAGGATGCCTTTCCCAGCCACTACGTTAAGGCGGCGCGGGTGCATGCCACAAAGTTTGCTAAGGTTTGGTTGGTGCCAACGTCGTTCAATGAATGCACGCCAGGAGACCTTTTGCGGCAGCTCTATGAGGCATTTGGGGTTGTCGAATATCGCATCCAGTTCCCAAAGAAAAAGCGCTGGATATCCGAGTTTACGTGGCAGCTGAACAGACACTTCCTCGGTTTGGATCAACCTACTGGTGACCCCAACGGCCCTGAACTGCTTCCCGTGTCTAATTGGCGTAAGGGGGTCCGGGTCGAAACCGAGGAGATTGAGCTGTTCGCAGCGACGGCCCAAAAGGCGGCCCGTAACGCCGTCGATGACAACGAAACCGGTCCTACACTCTATGAAGCGGTGTGTTGGCTGACATACATCTACAAATTGGCCCAAAATCCGCATCGCCAAAAAGACGCCAAGACCTTCAGTGAATTCATCGTGCGTAAGATCGCCAAGCGCGCAGGAGTGCAGCCATGAATAGCTGTTTGAATACCACGGGGGTAGAAACCTCAACAGACTGCCAAAAAAACGCAATCCAAGCCAATCGGGCCGAGACACACCCGGTGGGGCCAAGCGGTGCTGTTTGGGAAATAGCCAAGCAGGAGCGGAATTGGCTGGTCTACCGGTTGGAGGCCAAGGCCAACGGCAAACCTGGCAAAATGAACAAGCTGCCCGTGGATGCTGAGACTGGTCAGCAGGTTGGCAAGGATGAGGCGGCCAAGCTGACCTTCGCGGAAGCCGCCAAGGCCTGCAAAGCGTTCAACACCCGCCGCGGGATTGAGGCCAATAAAACCGGCGCGTGGGGTCTTGGCTACCTGCCGCGTCCCGGCTCTGCGATGGTGGGCGGCGATATCGATGAGGTGCTCAACGACCAAGGCGAACTGCATGAGTGGGCGCGCGGGCTGATCGCAAACCCCGACAGCTATTTAGAATGGTCCCCGTCGCAAAATGGCTTTCGGGTGCTGATGGAGCGGCAGCCGGGCGATGAGGCTATCAACGGCGCAGAACGCAATGGTGTCGGCCTCTTCGCGGACGGCAAAAAGTTCTTCACGAGCACTGGGCAGCGGATTGGCTCCACGGGGGAGATCACGGAGGCCTCTGGGCTGCGTGAGCGCCTTCTGGAGCGCCGGGAACTGGGTTCTGGCGGCACACCCATGTCAATGGGGCCAAAAGCGCCTTCAGGCCCCTCCTCAGGGGCGCAGAGGGCTACACGTGGCAAATGGTACGGAATACCGCCGGAGCGCCGCGCAGCGGCTCTCACAGACGCCCTCCGCTATATTCGATATAACGACCGCGAACACTGGATCAAAATCTCGGCTGCGGTTCATAGCGCGATCTCAGATTTGGGGGAGGATGTCGCTCGCGCGATTTGGGACGACTGGTGCAACGAGATAGGAGGCCCAACCGACGAAAACGACAAGACTTGGAATAGCTTCAGCTCAGAGCGCGCCGGGGGTGTGTCAGTTGCCACGGTTTTTGCAAAAGCCAAGGAGCACGGGTGGAACGAGGCGAAGCATGTGTTCGGTGAGTTGACTTTGGCTGCTATGGACCAACAGGCAGAACCCGAGCGAACAGCTACGCTCGAAGCGTTGAGGGCAATTGAAAGCGCCACAACAGGGGCCCAAAACGCCAAACATACGAGCACGTTTTTCCCAGCTTCCCAACTGCACGGCCAGGCCATTCCGCCGCGGAAATGGTTGGTTGAGGATTTGGTGCCATTGGAAAACGTAACGATGCTCTATGGCGATGGCGGCACAGGTAAAAGTCTCTTGGCGCTTCAGTTGGCCGTGGCAACGGCCAGCGGAAAGGACTGGGTTGGCCAGGACGTTCACAGCGGTAGCGCGCTGTTCATCTCAGCAGAGGACGATGTGCCTGAATTGCATCGACGTCTGGCCTTAACTGCAACTGGCTCAGGTCTGACCTTGCAGGACTTGGACCGGCTGACCGTGCGCAGCTTGGCGGGCGAGGATGCCATTCTCGGGACGTTTGATCCCGCGGGACGTTTGGCCGCCACGGGGTTGTTCGCGGAGATCGAAGCGCAAGTTTTGCGCGATGCACCGGCGCTGATCGTGCTCGATACGCTGAACGATCTTTATGCAGGCGACGAGAACGACAAGTCTCAGGCCAGACAGTTCATCGGTCTTTTGCGCGGCTTGGCAATCCAGCATAACTGCGCGGTAGTGCTCTTGGCGCACCCGAGTAAGAGCGGCATGAGTTCCGGCAGCGGTGACAGCGGGTCTGTTGCATGGAGCAACTCGGCCCGGTCGCGGCTGTATCTGTCGCGCGACATGCGTGATGGATATGAGCCGGACCCCGACGCGCGCATCCTCACGACCATGAAAGCCAACTACGGCCCGAAAGGCGGCGCGCTTGGGTTGCGCTACCAAAGGGGCGTGTTCGTTCCTACGGGGGGCTGCACGGGCGCAGGCACGTCCGGCCTCAATGGCGGCGAGAACATCACGGACAAAGCCAAGAGGGTGTTTGTGGTGCTGTTGCGGCAGTTCAACGCGAACGGTTTCAAGGTCAACGCCTCCTCCGGGCCCAACTATGCCCCCAAACAGTTCGCAGAGCATCCGGACAGCGAAGGAGTGCAAAAGGCTGCATTCAAGCAGGCCATGTATCAACTCATGTCCGATGGCGCTATCCGCAACGAACAGAGTGGGCCGCCGTCCAAGCGCGTGAGCCAACTTGTGCTCGCATCGTCTCCACCGGGGGGCGATCAAGCTGAAGGTGGTGACGCACCTTAATAACGAGTTAAGGGCTGCCCGCCCGCCCCCAAAGGGGGCGGGCAGCCCCTAGGGGGGTATGGGGGGTGGAAGAACAGGGTAGATGAAGGGGAGATGAATAGGAGGCGAAGCTGAGGTGGAGGGGGAGATGAATAGGAGATGAACCCCTCATTTCAGGAGATGAAGGGGAGGTGAACACGTGTGTCAGCACTTAATAACCGTTATATATGGCCAAATTCCCATATTTTGGTATTTATTAAGCAGTTATTAAATTGCTCAGCTCGCCCCCCGTGGCGACCCTTGCCCCACCCAACTCGGGGCAGCTGAAGCGATCCAGCAACGGCAAGCGCCCCCAAGAATCGGCGCGTCATAAACCAAGCTGCCCGAGTGGAATCCAGAAGAGGAACCGCGCGCCAAAGGCCTATGTTCGCCCTCAACGAACTGGTCGTACCAATGGTGGCCGAGGACACCGTCACTTTCGTTTGCCCGAGTGGTGCAACAGCCCTAGGCTGAACTGGCATGTCGCATCCCGCGACGCGGGCTTTATAAATACCGCGCGTTGCCCGGTGGTAAGGTTACTGGGGCCTCGCCCACGGCGCGCTTACAACCCGCCTCTCAGCACGCGCAGCTCAGTGAGCTGTCCGGCTCAGGCCAAGTGGCGTGCGGCTTAGGGAGGCAAAGTTGAGTTGGCCAAAGCGGGCCGGTGCCGGGTGGGCGCTGCTTCCCCTAAGCCATCTTGACGTAAAAAGGGCCGACCCTTAGGCCGCCCCCTTTTTGGTGCTTGTGAGTGGTGTTTAGAACCGATGTTCGAGGTTGAACGCGAGGCTGGAGCGTGTGGTATCGCCCACGCGGTCCATGATGATGCGGAGTTTGGTCCGGCTGCGACCATCCTCGGATTGACTGCTCAGCCCCAGTTCTGCACCCCCCCCGCAGTCCTCGGTGGTCTGCGTGATCTTGCGGCTTTCGCAGATCAGCCGCGGCGCAAAGCTGAACTGGGAGTTGCTCTCGGCCACCGTGCCGGCGTCCAGCGCCAAAATCATTTCAGGTCGCAGCGTCAGGTTTGCAATCGACACAGTTCCTGCATCCAAGCTCAGCGTGTCGTCCACCAAGCCATAGGCGCGGCCCGTGAAGTCCATAGTGCCAATCCAGGTCTTACCGTAGCTGAAGGCCAGCTCGGGGCGGAACTCGTACTGCTTGTGCTCATAAACGCCGGAGAGAGACGCCCCCAGAGTGGCCGCGCGCGTGGTGTAGTCGCTTTCCAGCGCCAGCACGTCATTGGCCATTTCCAGATCATTGTTGCCAACGCCCAACGTGACAAAGCCATCCAAGAAGACCTCCTCATCCAATTGGTGCACGGCATGGGGATGTCCCGACGGATGTTGAAACTTTGAAAAAGGGTGGCGTTGCTTCCCCTGAGCCGTAGGCTCGGGGTGATCAAACCAAAAAGGAAGCAACACCATGAAGACGACTACCACATCCTCCAGTGC
>NZ_QETF01000013.1 GCF_003129565.1 Salibaculum griseiflavum | reverse complement strand
ACATCCTGCTGTATGCCCATGGCGAACCACTGTTCATCCAGTAGGTTTGTCAGTCTTTGTGCCCGCCTGCTCGCAACAGCATCACAAGTAGTTTTCAGAGAAAAGCTAATCTTATCAACAGAATAGAATTCTCTGACGTGCTTAGGAATCCGACGCACGAAGTAGTAAATGCCCGATTTTTTAAAGGTATGTTTTGGGGATTTGTTCAACGATTTGTTCTACGGTTGGTTCCCGCCAAACAAAAAGTTGTTATTTTACAGATATTTAGACTGAAGAAATGGTGCCCAGAAGAGGACTCGAACCTCCACGTCCATACGGACACCAGCACCTGAAGCTGGCGCGTCTACCAATTCCGCCATCTGGGCACAGATGTCGTGAGCAGGGCGTTTACGCCTGCACGCCGATGCTGTCAACGCGATTCCGCGATGTTTTTGCCGCCGGGCGCGGATCGGCAGCCTTCCGGCAAATCCGCCTTGTTTGTCAGGGGCGCGGGCGATAAACGCAAGGGAGCGATAGCCACGAGGGGTAAGACCATGTCCAATCTTGTCACGATTTTCGGCGGGTCTGGTTTTCTGGGACGATACATCGCCCGGCGCATGGCCAAGGAAGGCTGGCGGGTCCGCGTTGCCGTCCGGCGCCCGAACGAGGCCATGTTCGTGAAGCCCTATGGCGTGGTGGGGCAGGTCGAGCCTGTCTTCTGCAATATCCGGGATGACGACAGCGTGCGCGCTGTGGTGCATGGGGCCGATGTGGCGATCAACTGCGTCGGCACGTTCGACGCGTTCGGCAAGAACAATTTCGACGCCGTGCAGTCCGAGGGCGCAGAGAGGATCGCCCGTATCGCTGCGGAAGAGGGTGTGGCCCGCATGGTTCATGTTTCGGCTATCGGAGCCAACGCCGAAGCCGAAAGTGACTATGCCCGAACCAAGGCCGAGGGAGAGGCCGGTGTTTTGGTTCATATGCCCGGCGCAGTGATCCTGCGCCCCTCGATCCTGTTCGGGCAGGATGACAATTTCTTCAACCGGTTCGCGGGCATGACCACGATCAGCCCGATCCTGCCCATCGTCGGCGGCGACACCCGCTTTCAGCCGGCCCATGTGGACGACGTGGCCGAGGCCGCAGTCAAGGGGGCGTTGGGCGAGGCCGCGCCGGGGGTTTACGAGCTCGGTGGGCCGGACGTGAATACCTTCCGAGAGTTGATGCGGCAAATGCTGGGCGTGATCCGCCGCCGCCGCCTGATCTTCAACATGCCGTTCTGGATGGCGGGTCTGATGGCGCGGATCTTCCGGATCGGAGAGGTGATCAGCCTTGGCCTCGTCAAGGGGCCGATCACCAAGGACCAGGTTCTGTCGCTCAAGGTCGATAACGTGGTGCCGGAGGATGCAAAGGGCTTTGCCGATCTGGGCATCAAGCCGCAATCGATGGAAGCGATCCTGCCGGACTACCTGTGGCGTTTCCGCCCCTCGGGCCAGTATGCGGCGATCAAGGAATCGGCGCGCAATCTGAACACCTAGCTGTAAGCGGCCACGAGCAGCACGAGTCCCAGGATCACGCGATAGATCACGTAGGGCGTGAAGCTGACGGATTTGAGAAGCCGCATCATCAGCGACAGTGCAGCCAATGCGGCCAGGAATGACAGCAGCGCGGCAATCGCGCCATCGCGGGCCGCTTGTGCATTGGCGGTCAGCGCAACCTCCGCCCCCAGAAGCACGCCCGAGGCCAGAATCACCGGGATCGACATCAACATGGCCAGCTTGGCACTGTCTTCGCGGCCATAGCCCAGTCGCCGCGCCGCGGTGATCGTGATGCCGGATCGCGACGTGCCTGGGATCAGGGCCAAGGCCTGCCAAAACCCCATGATGATCGCGTCGCGCAGGGTCCAGTCGCCGGCCTGCTTGCTGGTGCCGCCGGTCTGGTCGGCCCAGTAAAGGACGATGCCGAAGATCAGCATGGTCCAGCCGATCAGCGCCATGGATCGCATCATGTCGTCCAGCCCGGTCAGTTTCAGAGCCAGCCCGAACAGAACCGCCGGAATTGTCGCGATAATCAGCAATAATGCCAGCCGCGCGCCTTCGGTATCGGCCTTGCCGTGCAGCAACCTGGGCAGCCCGAGAAGCGCCCCGCGCACGTCGCGCCAGAAATAGCCGATCACGGCCAGCAAGGTTCCGACATGCACAGCCACGTCGATCACCTGCCCCTGGTCCGCGCCACCCGTCACCTGCGGGATCAGGATCAAGTGACCCGACGAAGAGATCGGCAGGAACTCGGTGATGCCCTGGACGACAGAGACAAGGATCAGCGTGAATAGCGACATGCGGGGTGCCTGATTCGTTTCCGACGTTTCTACATCAGGTGCGAAAAAGCGAAAGCCGGGCAATAGGTCCGAAACGGACATAAAAATGCCCTTTGATGACTGGCGCAAGTCACCGCAAGCGACTATTTCCACAAACTAGGTCAACAATAATGACTTTTATTCTGTTCCGGTTCGGTTTAAACGGGGCGCTCTCGGGGCTCTGTTGGAGGATGGGACGTGGCCGATCAGAAGATGCTCAAGTTTGTCGACGTGGAACGGGATATGCCGGAAAAGCGCGCCCCCGACCTGCGCCGGACCGATTTCCACGAGATCTACGCCGAATACGCGGACGAGAAGGCCAAGGAACAGGCGGCGCGCTGCAGCCAATGCGGTGTGCCCTATTGCCAGTCGCATTGCCCGCTTCACAACAACATTCCGGACTGGCTGCGCTTGACCGCCGAGAATCGTCTGGAAGAAGCCTACGAGTTGAGCCAGGCGACCAATACCTTCCCGGAAATCTGCGGCCGGATCTGCCCGCAGGATCGCCTGTGCGAAGGGAATTGCGTGATCGAACAGTCGGGCCACGGCACCGTGACCATCGGCTCGGTCGAAAAATACATCACCGACACCGCTTGGGAAAAGGGCTGGGTCAAGCCGATCACCCCCCATGCGGAACGGTCGGAAAGCGTCGGGATCATCGGTGCCGGGCCGGCCGGGCTGGCCGCCGCCGAACGGCTGCGTCGTGCTGGCGTGCAGGTGACCGTCTATGACCGCTATGACCGCGCGGGCGGGCTGATGACCTACGGCATACCGGGCTTCAAGCTTGAGAAGGACGTGGTCATGCGCCGCATCAAGCAGCTTGAAGATGCTGGTGTCGAATTCGTCACCAACTGCAATGTGGGCGAGGATATCTCGTTCGATGCCATCCGCGGCAAGCACGAGGCCGTGCTGATTGCCACCGGCGTCTACAAGTCGCGCGAACTGCCCGCCCCCGGGTCGGGGGCCGACGGGATCGTTCGGGCAATCGACTACCTGACCGCCTCGAACCGCAAGAGTTTTGGCGACGATGTCGAGGAATTCGAAAGCGGCGAGCTGAATGCGCAAGGCAAGAAGGTTGTCGTGATCGGCGGTGGTGACACCGCCATGGATTGCGTGCGCACGGCGATCCGCCAGGGCGCCGAAAGCGTCAAGTGCCTGTATCGCCGGGATCGGGCCAACATGCCCGGTTCGCAGCGCGAAGTGCAGAATGCCGAGGAAGAGGGTGTCGAATTCGTCTGGCTGTCCGCGCCCAAGGGGTTCACAGGGGACGCGGTCGAAGGGGTCATGGTTCAGCAAATGCGCCTTGGCGCACCCGATGCCAGTGGTCGCCAGATGCCCGAGCTGATCGAGGGCAGCGACTATGTCGAAGAGGCTGACCTGGTCATCAAGGCGCTGGGCTTCGAGCCCGAGGATCTGCCGCGGCTGTGGGGCGTTGACGGGCTGGAGGTGACCCGCTGGGGCACCGTGAAGGCCGCGTTCACCACGGGTCTGACGAGCCTCGACGGTGTCTATGCCGCCGGCGACATCGTCCGTGGGGCCAGCCTTGTCGTCTGGGCGATCAAGGACGGTCGCGATGCGGCCGACGCGATCCTGGAGGATCTGTCCCAAGGGGCATCGGTCGCCGCGGAATAGGCCGGGTGCCTCGCCGGCCCGAGTGGTCGGCCAGAAACAGGAGCGCAGGATGAAGACAGTCGCAATAATGAGCATCGCCGCGATGCTGGCAGCGCCCGGTTGGGCGGTTGGCCAGACGTTCCAGATGCCCGACGGCTGCGAGGCCTTCGTGACCGTTCAGGGCAAGGATTGCACCGTTAGCCACATGTTCACCTGCGAGGCAGACCCGGCGGGCCATACCCGCCGCGCCGACCTGGATGAAGAGATGATTACCTATGTCGGCCGAGTCGATTCCGAGGCCCAGTGGATCGAGAGCTTTCATCTTCTGTCCGGCCATTCCGAACGCCTCGAATCCAATCCGGCCGACCGTGCGTCGTTGAGCGAGCTTCTGGCGAATGACCGCGACACCTGGGATTTCGTGACCGAAAGCGACGAGATCGGGCCGACCCGCTACACTGGCGAAGATCGACTGACCGGCGAACGCGTCGTGATCGACGACGTGACGCTTCTACGCACCGAATACGAAATCGTGTCGCGCAGCGCCGACGGCGAAGAGCTTTGGCGCGGGCAGGGGCGTGAATTCGTGCACCCTGAGTGGCGCGTCTTCCTTTCGGGGGTCAGCGAGTACCAGACGTCCGATGGCAGTTTCGAAAGTGACGGCACTCCCGTCGAATTCATCTTTCCCGGCGAACCGGGCTTTCTATCCGTCAATCCGAAATATGGCTGTGGCGTCGTCATGTCGTCCTACCGCACGGATTGACCGCATAACCGATCAAGCGCGCCCGAATGGGCGAAACGAGGAGCAAGACCATGACCAAGTTTGACGCCGATTGGGCCGCACAGGAACAGGCGAAGCGTGACTGGATGGCCGAGAACGGCCTGTATCGGCCAGAAGACGAGAAAGCCAATTGCGGCGTCGGCCTTGTCGTGTCCCTTGATGGCAAACCGTCGCGCCAGGTGGTGCAGAACGGCATCGATGCGCTCAAGGCCGTCTGGCATCGGGGTGCGGTCGATGCGGATGGCAAGACCGGCGACGGCGCGGGCATCCACGTGCAGATTCCCGTGCCCTTCTTCTACGACCAGGTCGAACGCACCGGCCACACGCCGCGCAAGGACGAATTGCTGGCCGTGGGCCAGGTGTTCCTGCCGCGCACGGATTTCGGCGCGCAGGAAACCTGCCGGACCATCGTGGAATCCGAAGTGCTGCGCATGGGCTACTATATCTATGGCTGGCGGCATGTGCCCGTGGCGATCGAGTGCCTGGGTGAAAAGGCCAACGCCACCCGCCCCGAGATCGAGCAGATCCTGATTTCCAATTCCAAGGGCGTGGACGAAGAAACCTTCGAGCGCGAGCTCTACGTGATCCGCCGCCGGATCGAGAAGGCTGCCGCTGCGGCTGGCGTCAAGGAACTCTACCTTGCCTCGCTGTCCTGCCGGTCGATCATCTACAAGGGCATGATGCTGGCCGAGCAGGTTGCCGAATTCTATCCCGATTTGCAGGACGAGCGGTTCGAAAGCGCCTTCGCCATCTATCACCAGCGCTATTCCACCAACACGTTCCCGCAATGGTGGCTGGCGCAACCCTTCCGGATGCTTGCCCATAACGGCGAAATCAACACGCTCAAGGGCAACCTGAACTGGATGAAAAGCCACGAGATCCGCATGGCCAGCGCCGCGTTCGGCGACATGGCCGAGGATATCAAGCCAATCGTTCCGCAAGGCTCGTCGGACTCGGCCGCGCTGGATGCGGTGTTCGAGGTCCTGGTGAGGTCGGGCCGCTCGGCGCCGATGGCCAAGACCCTGATGGTGCCGGAAAGCTGGTCGAAGCAGGCCACCGAACTGCCGCAGGCCTGGCGCGACATGTATTCCTACTGCAACTCCGTGATGGAGCCCTGGGACGGCCCGGCCGCCCTGGCCATGACCGATGGGCGCTGGGTCTGCGCGGGGCTCGACCGCAACGGTCTGCGTCCCATGCGCTACGTCGTCACCGGCGACGGGCTGGTCATTGCCGGGTCCGAGGTGGGGATGGTGCCCACGGATGAAGCCACCGTTGCTGAAAAGGGCGCGTTGGGACCGGGCCAGATGCTGGCCATCGACATGGCCAAGGGCGAGTTGTTCCATGACACCGAGATCAAGAACAAGCTGGCCCGCGCGCTGCCCTTCGGTGATTGGGTCGGCAAGATCAACGACCTTGAAACGAAGCTGTCCGGCGTGACCGAGACGCCTCTCTATTCCGGGGCCGAGCTGCGCAAGCGCCAGATCGCCGCCGGATACAGTATCGAAGAACTGGAGAGCATCCTTGTTCCCATGGCAGAGGATGGCAAA
The DNA here is from genome assembly GCF_003129565.1 of Salibaculum griseiflavum. Taxonomy (GTDB): domain Bacteria; phylum Pseudomonadota; class Alphaproteobacteria; order Rhodobacterales; family Rhodobacteraceae; genus Salibaculum; species Salibaculum griseiflavum. Next base: position 78,836 of record NZ_QETF01000013.1, on the reverse strand, counting down.
GAAGCCATCGCCTCGATGGGCGACGATACGCCCAGTGCGGTCCTGTCCGACAAGTATCGTCCGCTGAGCCACTTCTTCCGCCAGAATTTCAGCCAGGTCACCAACCCGCCGATCGACAGCTTGCGCGAATTCCGGGTGATGAGCCTCAAGACCCGCTTCGGCAACCTCAAGAACGTGCTGGACGAGGACAGCAGCCAGACCGAGATTCTCGTGCTGGAGAGCCCGTTCGTGGGCAATGCCCAATGGGATGCTCTGGTCGAGGCGTTCAATGCCCCGTCGGTCGAGATCGACTGCACCTTCCCGGCCGGTGGCGGGCAAGACGCCTTGCGCGACGCATTGGCCCGAATCCGCGAAGAGGCAGAGGACGCCGTGCGCTCCGGTGCCGGGCACCTGATCCTGACCGATCAGCATCAGAACCCGGACAAGGTGCCGATGCCGATGATCCTGGCCACCAGTGCCGTGCACAGCTGGCTGACACGCAAGGGTCTGCGGACGTTCTCCTCGATCAACGTGCGCTCGGCGGAATGCATCGATCCGCATTATTTTGCCGTGCTCGTCGGCTGTGGCGCCACGGTCGTCAACGCCTATCTGGCCGAGGACAGCCTCGATGATCGCATCGAGCGCGGCCTGCTGGACATGACCCTGACCGAGGCCGTGGCCCGCTATCGCAACGCCATCGACCAGGGCTTGCTCAAGATCATGGCCAAGATGGGGATCTCGGTCATCTCGTCCTATCGTGGCGGGTTGAATTTCGAGGCCGTGGGCCTGTCCCGCGCCATGGTCAACGAGTTCTTCCCGGGCATGCACAGCCGCATCTCGGGCATCGGCCTGACCGGCCTGCAGAAAAAGGTCGAACAGGTCCACGCGCAGGGCTGGCAGGGTGGCCAGGACGTTCTGCCCATCGGTGGTTTCTACAAGGCGCGCCGCTCGGGCGAGAAACACGCTTGGGAAGCGACGACCATGCACCTGATGCAGCAGGCCTGCAATCGGGCGTCGTTCGAGCTTTGGAAGCAGTATTCCAACGCCATGCAATCGAACCCGCCGATTCACCTGCGCGACCTGCTGGCGATCAAGCCGCTGGGCAACCCGGTGCCGATCGAAGAGGTCGAAAGCATCACCAGCATCCGCAAGCGGTTCGTGACGCCGGGCATGTCTTTGGGTGCGCTGTCGCCCGAGGCACACAAGACGCTGAACGTCGCCATGAACCGCATCGGTGCCAAGTCCGACAGCGGCGAAGGTGGCGAGGATCCGGCGCATTTCGTGCCGGAGCCCAATGGCGATAACCCGTCCGCCAAGATCAAGCAGGTGGCATCGGGCCGGTTCGGTGTGACCGCTGAATACCTCAACCAGTGCGAAGAGCTGGAAATCAAGGTGGCCCAGGGCGCCAAGCCCGGCGAGGGTGGCCAGCTGCCCGGCATGAAGGTCACCGATCTGATCGCGCGTTTGCGGCACTCGACCAAGGGCGTGACGCTGATCTCGCCCCCGCCGCACCACGACATCTATTCGATCGAGGACCTCGCGCAGCTGATCTATGACCTCAAGCAGATCAACCCGCGCTGCAAGGTGACGGTCAAGCTGGTGGCGTCCTCCGGTGTCGGCACGATTGCGGCCGGCGTGGCCAAGGCCAAGGCTGACGTGATTCTGATCTCAGGCCATAACGGTGGCACCGGCGCCAGCCCGGCGACCAGTATCAAGTATGCGGGCCTTCCCTGGGAAATGGGCCTGACCGAGGCGCATCAGGTCCTGTCGATGAACAACCTGCGCGACCGCATCACATTGCGGACCGATGGCGGGCTGCGCACGGGCCGCGACATCGTCATGGCGGCGATGATGGGGGCCGAGGAATACGGCATCGGCACCGCCGCGCTGATCGCGATGGGCTGCATCATGGTGCGTCAGTGCCAGTCGAACACCTGCCCGGTCGGGGTCTGCACGCAGGATGAACGCCTGCGCGAGAAGTTCACCGGCAATGCCGACAAGGTGGTCAACCTGATCACCTTCTACGCATCCGAGGTGCGCGAAATCCTCGCCGAAATCGGGGCGCGCAGCCTTGATGAGGTGATTGGCCGGGCCGATCTTCTGGCCCAGGTCAGCCGCGGGTCCGCGCATCTGGACGACCTCGACCTGAACCCCCTGCTGATCACGGTCGATGGGGCGAAGGACATCGTCTATGACCGGAACAAGCCGCGCAACGAGGTGCTGGACACTTTGGATGCGCAGATCGTCAAGGACGCCGCGCGTTTCCTCGAAGACGGCGAGAAGATGCAGCTGGAATATGCGGTGCAGAACACGCTGCGGACCATCGGCACGCGCACGTCCAGCCACATCGTGCGCAATTTCGGCATGCGCAACGATCTTCAGCCGGACCACCTGACCGTCAAGCTGAAGGGCAGCGCGGGTCAGTCGCTGGGTGCGTTCCTTGCGCCGGGTCTGAAGCTGGAAGTGTCGGGCGACGCCAACGATTACGTCGGCAAGGGCCTTTCGGGTGGCACGATCGTGGTGCGCCCGCCGATGCAATCGCCGCTGGTGGCGTCGGAAAATACGATCATCGGCAACACGGTGCTTTACGGGGCGACGGCGGGCTACCTGTTCGCGGCCGGTCGTGCCGGTGAACGGTTCGCCGTGCGCAACTCCGGTGCTCATGTCGTGATCGAGGGCTGCGGCTCCAACGGGTGTGAATACATGACCGGCGGCGTCGCGGTGATCCTTGGTGGAATCGGCGCGAATTTCGGGGCCGGCATGACCGGCGGGATGGCCTATCTCTACGATCCCGAGGGCAAATCCCAGGCCCTGATGAACATGGAAACGCTGGTGACCTGCCCGGTCACGGTTGACCATTGGGAGGCAGAGCTGAAAGGCCTGATCGAACGCCACGCCGCCGAAACCGGTAGCCGCAAGGCCGCCGATATCCTGCAGCATTGGGATGTCGAAAAGCCGAATTTCCTGCAGGTCTGCCCGAAGGAAATGCTGCCGCACCTGTCGGCACCGCTCTCGCTGGAAGACAGCGCCGTTCCTGCGGAATGACCACATATATGACACAATCGACCCGCCAATCGGCGGGTCGTTTCACATGCTGGGACAATCCTTTTGCGCTGCAGGCCGTTGCAAGGCGCTGATTGTAATTGAAAAAACGGCAGGATCTTCTTGATTGCCGCGCGGGGTGAATTCTTTTTTGCTCCGCAATTCTTCCCGAAATCCGACCAAATCGAAGGTCATGGTTGAACAAGCATTAACCCTGCGAGTTCAATCATGCCGACGAGTTACACAGACCAGTTCCTGACCATCGATCCCTACGCGCCGCCGCCGTCGGGTACGGCGATGACCTACTCCGTTCGGACACTCACGGACCAGAACGACGACTCGGATTTCGACCGGTTCGATAACGACAATATCAACGGAATCGACATAACGGCCTCTTACGCGGAGGACTCGGTAACGTTGAACGTGCCGGGCGTCGGCAACGTGACCTATACAGGCGTCACCTTTTACCTGGCCGACGGTTCGCGAGTCTTCACGCCCAATGACGGTCAGGTGCTGCAGAACGGGACTCTTGTCAGCACAACCTGGGTGTCGGGCGAGGGGCCTTTGCTCGCCTCTGAACTTGGACCGCCCTGTTTCGCATCCGGCACGATGATCGAAACCGACAGGGGCGCGGTGGCGGTCGAACGGATCACCGAAGGTGACCTTGTTCAGACGCTGGACAGTGGGTTGCAGCCGGTGCGCTGGCGGGGTGCCCGGACGGTATCCGGATTGACGGATTTCGCGCCGATCCGATTTGCGCCGGGCGCGATGAACAATCACAGGGCCATGCTTCTTTCGCCCAATCACAGGGTTCTGGTCACGGGGTGGCGCGCTGAACTTCTTTTCGGACAGGACGAGGTGCTGGTTGCGGCCAAGCACCTGGTCAATGGGGACACGATCAACCGGGTCCCGAGCCGGTCGGTGACATATCACCACCTGATGTTCGACCGGCATGAAGTTGTTTTCGCCGATGGGCAGGCGTCGGAAAGCCTGTATCCCGGCGATTTCATCCGGTCGGAACACCCGGAAATGCACGACGAAATCACGGCGTTGTTTCCGGAACTGGTCGGCACACCAACACAACAATGGCAGACCGCGCGCTATGTTCTCAAGCGGCCAGAGGCCGAAGTGCTTTGTTCGAGACAGTTTTCGCAGCCGATAAGAGCCGCTGCTTGACCGGACCGTTGGAACGGTGTGAATGGGCCTCATGGCCAGGAAGACTGCATCCCGCAAGCAAGACACAAGCAAGGAGCCGCGCCTGCGCAGGTTGCGCTTGTTCCTGCGCCGCTGGCTTCTGAGGGGAGGGCTGATCGTGCTTGGGGCTACGGTTCTGGTGGTCGGGCTTTTCACGGTGGTGAACCCGCCGACCACGCCATACATGTTCTCGGAAAGCAGCCGTCTGGATGGGGTGGACCATACCTGGGTCCCCATGGAAGAAATCGCGCCGGTCATGGCCCGCGCCGCCGTCGCCGCCGAGGATGCCGATTACTGCCTGCACTGGGGTTTGGACCTGTCCGCGATCCGCGCCGCCATGAATGACGGGACCGGGCGCGGGGGGTCAACGATCAGCCAGCAGACGGTCAAGAACGTTTATCTCTGGCAGGGGCGCAGCTGGTTCCGCAAATCCCTTGAGGCATTGCTTACGCCTGTGGTCGAGGCCGTCTGGACCAAGCGGCGGATTCTCGAAGTCTACCTGAACGTGGCCGAGTTCGATGAGGGTGTATTCGGTGTCGAGGCCGCGGCGGTTCACTATTTCGGTGTCCAAGCGCGGGATCTGACCCCGACCCAAGCGGCGCGTCTTGCTGCGGTGCTGCCCGACCCCAAGGCGCGGTCGGCGGCGCAGCCGTCAGCCTTCGTGCGATCTCGGGCGGCCAGCATCCTCGACGGGGCGGCGACGATCCGCGTGGATGGCCGCGCAGAGTGTTTCGAGGACTGAGCCGGGATTGAACAAGTCCGGCCCTTCGGGCATTGAAGGGAGAATAGCCCTTGCAGAGACCCGTTCATGAACCGCCTCTACCATTATCCCCTTTCGCCCTTCTGCCGCAAAGTGCGCCTGAGCCTCGCGGAAAAGAAGATCGAGGTGGAGCTGGTCGAGGAACGCTATTGGGAAAAGGACCCGGATTTCCTGCGCCGCAATCCGGCCGGCAAGGTGCCGGTGCTGAAGATGGGCAACCGCACCATGGCCGACAGCACCGCCATCTGCGAGTATCTGGAAGATGCCCATCCCACTCCGGCTCTACTGCCTGCAACGCCCGAGGGCCGTTACGAGATGCGTCGGCTGGTGGCCTGGTTCGATGACAAGTTCAATGCCGAGGTGACGACCAAGCTGATGGGTGAACGGGTGTTCCGCAAGGTCATGGGCACCGGCTATCCCGACAGCACCAACGTCAAGGCCGGCGCCAAGGCGATCAAGTATCACATCGACTACATGACCTGGTTGCTGGACCAGCGGCGCTGGCTGGCCGGCGACCAGATGAGCCTTGCCGATTTCGCCGCCGCCGCGCATCTGAGCTGCCTGGACTATATCTCGGACGTGGACTGGAACCGGTCCGAGGTGGTCAAGGACTGGTATGCCAAGATCAAGTCGCGGCCCGCCTTCCGGTCGATCCTGGCCGACCAGGTGCCGGGCTTTCCGCAACCTGCGCATTATGCCGACCTGGATTTCTGATCCGGTTTCGCCGCCTTCGGCGCCGACCCGCGCGAGGGGCTTTGCCCCTCGCGCTCCCCACGGTATTTTCGCCCCAAAGAAGCGGGGACGGTTTGGCGGATCTTAAGGCCCGGCTGATCGAACGGGCGCGGGCCGAAGGGTTCGCCAAGGTCGGCGTGTGCCGACCCGATGCAGTGCCCGAGATGGCCGCGCGGCTGGATCGTTTCGTGGCTGAGGGGCGGCATGGCCAGATGGGGTGGATGGCCGAGCGCATGGGCTGGCGCGGCGATCCCTCGGCGCTCTGGCCCGAGGCCCGGTCCGTCATCATGTTGGCCGAACCCTATACGCCCGATCACGACCCCCTGGAGGTTCTGACGCAGCGCGACCGGGCGGCGATCTCGGTCTATGCGCAGAACCGGGATTACCACGATATCGTCAAGAAGCGCCTCAAGCGGGTCGGGCGCTGGCTGGTCGAGGAAGAGGGATGCGAGATCAAGGTCTTCGTGGATACCGCCCCGGTGATGGAGAAGCCGCTGGCGCAGGCCGCCGGTCTTGGTTGGCAGGGCAAGCACACGAACCTGCTGAGCCGCGATCTGGGCAACTGGTTCTTTCTGGGCGCGATCTTCACCACCGTCGCACTGGCGCCGGATGATCCGGGACAGGAAAATTGCGGATCCTGCACCGCCTGTCTCGATATCTGCCCCACGGATGCCTTCCCCGCGCCGTTCCAGCTGGATGCGCGGCGCTGCATTTCCTACCTGACCATCGAACACAAGGGGCCGGTGGACGAGGAACTGCGCCCTTTGATGGGCAATCGCATCTATGGCTGCGACGATTGCCTGGCGATCTGCCCGTGGAACAAGTTCGCACAGCAGGCCACCGAGATGCGCTATGTCGGGCGCGAGGATCTGCGCGGCCCCAAGCTGGCCGAGTTGGCGAAACTGGACGACGCGGGATTTCGCACCATGTTTTCAGGGAGCCCTATCAAACGGATCGGACGAGATCGCTTTGTGCGGAACGTCGCCTACGCGATCGGCAATTCCGGTGACCCGACACTGCTTGAGGCTGTTCGGGCGCTGTGCACGGACCCGGACGATACCGTCGCCGATGCGGCGCAATGGGCGGTCGGGCGCTTGACCGAACGGAGGTTCGAATGAGACGACTTGTGATGATCTGGGCGCTGCTGGCGACGCCGCTGGCAGCACAAGTGGAGCAAGGCCCACCCAATGCGGAGTTCGAGCCGGCTTTCCCGGCTCAGACGCGCGCGCCCGCGCTAAAGGAGACCGCCGTGCAGGCGGACTGGTTGGTGCGCGGCCTGTCCAATCCCTGGGGAATTGCCGTGCTGCCCGATGGCCGGATGCTGGTCAGCGAGCGCCCTGGCCGTCTGCGGCTGATCGGGCCCGAGGGTGTTTCGGAGCCGATCAACGGCCTGCCCGAGGTCGATGCCCGGCGGCAGGGGGGGCTTCTGGACGTCGCGGTTCGGCCGGATTTCGACCGAACCCGCCAGGTCTGGTGGACCTATGCCAAACGTGTTGACGGGGGCACGGTGACGGCAGCGGCGACCGGCAGGCTCAGCGAAGACGGCACCCGGATGCAGGACGTGCAGGACATCTTCGTGCAGGAGCCGCCATCACCGAACCCGATGCACTACGGCAGCCGCATCGTCTTTGGCCCGGACGGCATGGCCTTCATCACCACGGGCGAGCATTTCAGCCGGTCCGAGCGGCAGCTGGCGCAGGATCTCGACACCACCTATGGCAAGGTCGTGCGCGTCACGCCGATGGGTGACGTGCCACCGGACAATCCCTTTGTGGGCGAGGACGGGCTGGATACGATCTGGTCCTATGGGCACCGGAACATGCAGGGCGCGGTGATCGGGCCGCAGGGCCGGCTCTGGACGATAGAACATGGCCCGGCCGGGGGCGATGAGCTGAACCGGCCCCTGCCGGGGCGCAACTATGGCTGGCCGGTGATTTCCTATGGTGTGAATTACAACCGGAGCAGCGTCGGGTCCGGTGAGGCTGTGCGCGAGGGGATGGAGCAACCCGTTTATTATTGGGATCCGGTCATCGCCCCGGGCGGCATGATGTTCCATAACGGGCGCGGCGGGTTCGACTGGAATGGCGATCTGTTGATCGGGTCGCTCAATCCCGGCGGGCTGGTCCGCTTGCGCTTTACCGAGGGCCGCGTGGCGGGTGAAGAGCGCCTGCTGCGCGATATCGGCCGGGTCCGCGATGTCGAGGTGCTGGGTGATGGCACGGTCCTGCTGCTGATCGACGCGCCTGATGGGGGCATCATGCGGGTGCGGCCGGCGGGTTGACTGGCCATTCGCCGGATCGGGGCGTAAGCAGAGCGCATGTTCGCCGCGACACCCGCAACCAGCCCCGTTCGGGGTATCTTCCTGATGATTTCCGCCGTGACGGTGTTCACGGTCATGTCCGCCTTCATCAAGGCCGTGCCGAATGTGCCTGCGGGCGAGGCCATGTTCTTTCGGTCGATCATGGCGATGCCGATCATCCTGATCTGGTTGATCTGGCAGGGGGAATGGCCGGGGGGCATCCGCACCAATAGCGTGCGCAATCACGCGGTGCGTGGATTGGTCGGGTCGGCGGCGATGGGTTTGGGCTTTGCCGGGCTGAAATACCTGCCGCTGCCGGAAGTTACGGCGATCCGGTTCGCGACGCCCGTGGTGATGGTCATTCTTGCGGCGCTGATGCTGGGGGAACGGCTGCGCCTGATCCGGATCAGCGCCGTGGCGACGGGCCTCGTGGGTGTCTTGATCATCATCTGGCCGAGGCTCAGCTTCGGTCTGGACAATACCGAGGCGCTGGGCGCGATCATGGTGCTGGGGTCGGCCTGCCTTGCCGCTCTGGCACAGGTCTTCGTCAAGGGCATGAGCGGGTCAGAGACAACGGCGGCCATCGTCTTCTGGTTCTCGCTGACTTCGACGCTGGCCTCGCTGCTGACGGTGCCGTTCGGCTGGGTCTGGCCGAACCCCGGTGAGGCGGCATTCCTGGTCGGTGCCGGCCTTGTCGGTGGCATGGGTCAGATCCTGCTGACCTCGTCCTACCGGCTGGCCGATGCGGGGGTTCTGGCGCCCTTCACCTATGTCTCGATGCTCTGGTCCGTCGTGATCGGCTATATCTGGTTCGACGAGGTCCCGACTCTGCCGATGCTGTTCGGCGCCGCGCTGGTGATCCTCGCCGGGGTGGTCATCGTGCTGCGCGAACGCCAATTGGGCAGCAACGCAACCGCCCGCCGCAAGGTCAGCGCCAAGGGGCTGCAATAGGCCCCGGGGGGTTGAAAGGGTGCATTTCGCGCCCCCACATGGTATGAAGAGACCCCATTCATGAGAGAGGAGGTGCTCATGACACGCCATATCATCGACCATCGGAAACCCCAGGGCCAAGCGTCCCGGGCAAAGGCATTCCTGAAGATCGAACGGGAAGAGCGGCCCAGCGATGCGACCCGCCGCCTGCAGCGCGAACCACGCAAGCAGGGGGCAGGGCGGCTGCGGCAGTTCTTGCGGATCGAGAAGGGCCAAGAGGCCTGATCTGAAACGAAAAGCCCCCGGAACAGGTGTTCCGGGGGCTTGGCCTTGCCATGTGGCGCGATCAACTGCGCACCAGTTTCTCGTAGCTTTCGACCATGTCCTTGGCCAGCGAACCAACTTCGAAATTGTAATTCCCGATTTGGCCCACCGGCGTGACCTCTGCCGCGGTCCCGGTCAGCCAGCACTGTTGGAAGCCTTCAAGCTCCTCGGGCATGATGACACGTTCATGCACCGGAACCTGCTTTTCCTTGAGCATCCCGATCACGGTTTGGCGGGTCAGACCGTTCAGGAAGACATCGGCCTTGGGGGTATGCACCTCTCCGTCCTTGACGAAGAATATGTTGGCACCGGTGCATTCGGCCACGTAGCCGCGATAATCCATGAACAACGCGTCGGAGCATCCCTTGGCCTCGGCCGCGTGCTTGGAGATCGTGCAGATCATGTAGAGACCCGCAGCCTTCGCATGCACCGGGATCGTTTCGGGGCTGGGGCGCTTCCATTGGGCGATGTCCAGCTTGGCGCCCTTGAACTTGGCATCACCGTAATATGCACCCCATTCCCAGGCCGCGATGGCAACCCGGACCGGGTTGCGCGCCGAGGCGACGCCCATGTCTTCGCCCGCACCGCGCCAGGCAACCGCGCGGACATAGGCATCGGACAGACCGTTGGCGGCGAGGACCTGCTGCTTGGCGGCCTCGATCTCGTCGATGGTGTAGGGGATCTCGAAATCCAGCTCCCCGGCCGAGAAATGCAACCGCTCCGAATGCTCGCGGCTCTTGAAGATCTTTCCGCCATAGGCGCGTTCGCCCTCGAACACCGACGAGGCGTAGTGCAGCGCATGGGTCAGGATATGCACATTCGCATCGCGCCAATCGACCAACTGGCCGTCCAGCCAGATTTTCCCGTCGCGATCATCATAGGCCCCTGCCATAGCATCCTCCATCAGCTTTGCATTTGTTGCGTCATTTAGGTCCGCTCCGGACACAAAATTTCGCAAAATCCTTGATTCGATACTGATCGCGCCTTGGAATGTCAACAACACTGACGTATTATTACCGCAAGCGTGATGAGGAGGCGGGCCATGGCCGACGGACCTGAAGGCGGACAGGCGCTGTTGTTCCTGACGGATGACCAGCTGCGCAAGGGCATCGAGGCGATGTTCTTCGCCTATCGCGGCTTCACCGCCGATCCAGACCGTATTCTGGCCGACCTTGCCTATGGGCGGGCCCATCACCGGGCCATCCATTTCATCGGGCGCAGCCCCGGCACGACCGTCAACAACCTGCTGTCGATCCTCGGTGTTACAAAGCAATCTCTGAACCGTGTGTTGCGCACGCTGATCGAAGATGGCCTTGTGATCAGCGAGGTCGGCAAGACCGACAAGAGGGAGAGGAACCTCTACCTGACCGAGCAAGGCCGGGCGCTGGAACAGCGTCTCTCGGACGCCCAGAGGGACCGGATGCGCGCAGCCTATCGCGCCGCGGGACCCGAAGCGGTCGCCGGGTTCCGGCAGGTGCTCGAGGCGATGATGGATGAGGACCTGCACCGCCATTACAGGGCGATGAAGGACGCGAAGGTGTGACATGATGAGTGACAATCCGCATTTGCTGGTGGTCGATGACGACGAACGCATCCGCGTCCTGTTGCAGAAATTCCTGGTGCGGAGCGGGTTTCTCGTGACCTCGGCGCGGGATGCGGACCATGCCCGGCGCATCCTGTCGGGGCTGGATTTCGACCTGATCGTCCTGGACGTGATGATGCCGGGCGACGATGGCGTCACCCTGTGCGGCGAATTGCGCCGGCAGCGCGACACGCCGATCCTGCTGTTGACCGCCAAGGCCGAAACCAGCGACCGGATCGCCGGGCTGGAAGCGGGGGCCGATGACTACCTGCCCAAACCGTTCGAACCCAAGGAACTGCTGCTGCGGATCAATTCGATCCTGCGGCGGATGCCCGCGACCGATACCGGCGTGGCCTTGCCCAAGGTGCTGCATCTCGGTCCGTTGCGCTATGATATCGAGCGCGGCGAGATGTGGCGGGGCGAAGACCTCGTGCGTCTGACAGCGACGGAGAACCAGCTCTTGCAGATCTTCTCGGGCCAGCCGGGAGAACCTGTCAGCCGTGCTGACCTGGTTGAGAAGCTGGGGCGCAGCGGTGGGCAAGCCCAGGAACGGGCGGTGGATGTGCAGATCACCCGTTTGCGCCGCAAACTGGAGGAAGACCCCAAACAGCCGCGATACCTGCAAACGGTGCGCGGCGCGGGCTACATGCTTGCACCGGACTGACCCCTGTTGTTCCGCGTTCAGAATGAACTGAGCCCTTGTGCGGACCTGGAATATGCGGTTTTCCTGACGCCATGAGCACTGCCCTGATCACCCATCACGATTTTTTCGATCATGTCACGCCGCCGGGCCACCCCGAACAGGTGGCGCGGCTGGATTCCGTTTATGGCGCCCTGGAGGACCTGGACCTGACCCGCGTGGTCGCCCCGCTGGCCGCCGAGGCGGACCTGCTGCGGGTGCATCCCAAGGCCTATCTTGACCGCATCGCCGACGCGATCCCGGAGAAGGGTATTCGGGCGCTGGATGCCGACACCCATGTGTCGCCCGGATCTCTGGGCGCGGCCTGGCGTGGGGCCGGTGCTGTGTTGCGGGGCGTGGACATGGTGCTGTCAGGCGAGGTGGGCAATGCCTTTGCCGCCGTGCGCCCGCCCGGGCACCATGCCGAAACCGAAACACCGATGGGGTTCTGCCTTTTCGGCAACGTGGCCGCCGCCGCGAAGTATGCCCTTGACCATCACGGCCTGTCCCGCGTCGCCGTTGTGGATTTCGACGTGCATCACGGCAACGGCACGCAAGACCTTCTGTGGGACGAGGCGCGGACCCTGTTCGTCTCGTCGCACCAGATGCCGCTCTGGCCCGGCACGGGGCGGCCCGACGAGACCGGTGCCCATGACAACGTGCTGAACCTGGCCTTGCCGCCCGAGAGTGATGGCGCCCATATGCGGCGGGTCTACGAGGCCGAGGTCTTCCCGCGCCTGCACGCGTTCGCGCCCGAGTTGCTGCTGATCTCGGCGGGGTTCGACGCGCATCACGCTGATCCGCTGGCCCAGCTGAACTGGGAGGTAGAGGATTTCGTCTGGCTGACCGGGGCGCTGTGTGACATCGCTGACGAGAGTTGCGGCGGCCGTGTGGTGTCGGCGCTTGAGGGCGGTTATGATCTGGAGGCCCTGGGCCTCTGCGTGGCGGCCCATGTGAATGTCTTGATGGAGAGAGCCCGATGAGTGACCGTCCCGTCGCCGAGATGAGTTTCGAAGACGCCCTGCGCGAGCTGGAAGAGGTCGTGGGCAAGCTGGAGCGCGGCGAGGTGCCGCTGGACGAGAGCATAGCGCTCTATGAACGTGGCGCGAAACTGCGGAAGCGCTGCGAGGCGAAGTTGCAGGAAGCCGAAGAAAAGGTCGCCAAACTGACGCTGGATGGCGACGGCACACCGACTGGAACCGAGCCGCTGGACGCGGGCTGATCCCGTGACATTGAAAGCGGCGGTGGAGCGCGCCCGTGAGGCGTCCGAGGCACGAATCGAGTCGGCCTTGGTCGGTGTCGAACTGCCGGTGGCCGAAGCGATGCTGTATGCCGTGCGTGGGGGCAAGGGGCTGCGGGCCTTTCTGGTGACCGAGAGCGCCCGGTTGCACGGGATCACTGATGCGATCGCACCCGCCGCCGCGATCGAGTGCATCCACGGCTATTCACTGGTCCACGACGACATGCCCTGCATGGACGACGATGCGCTGCGGCGCGGCCAGCCCACCGTGCATGTCAGATGGGACGAAGCGACCGCGGTTCTGGTGGGCGATGCGCTGCAATCTCTTGGTTTTGAGCTGCTGGCCGAGGCAAAGGGCGATCCGGCGCATGTTCTGGCCCTTGGCCGCGCTTTGGCGCGCGCGGCCGGTGTGCGTGGCATGGTCGGCGGGCAGGCGATGGATATCGCCGCCGAAAATGCTGCCCAGCCCCTGGACCTGGCGCAGATCGAGGCTTTGCAGGCGGGCAAGACCGGCGCGCTGATCCATTGGTCCGCGACGGCGGGCGCCCTGCTGGCGGGTGCGGATACCGACCCGTTGGCGTGCTACGGCGATGCGCTCGGCCGGGCCTTCCAGATCTGGGATGATGTGCTGGATGTCGAAGGCGATGCCGCCACGGTCGGCAAGGCCGTGGGCAAGGATGACGGGGCCGGCAAGGCGACCTTCGTGTCGCTTCTGGGGCTGGATGAGGCCAAGCGCCGCGCTGCCGACCTTGTGACAGAGGCTTGCGATGCCCTATGTATTTATGATGAAGACGCGGACAACTTGCGGGACTTGGCCCGCTACGTGATCTCGCGGGACAAGTGATGAGCCAGCCACCCGAAACGCCCCTGTTGGACAAAGTCCGGATTCCGGCGGACCTGAAAGGTCTTTCCGACGCCCAGCTGCGGCAGGTTGCAGATGAGCTGCGGACCGAAACCATCGCCGCCGTAAGCGAGACCGGAGGGCACCTGGGCGCGGGACTAGGCGTTGTGGAACTGACCGTGGCGCTGCATTCGGTCTTCGATACGCCGAAGGACAAGGTGATCTGGGATGTCAGCCACCAGTGCTATCCGCACAAGATCCTGACCGGGCGCCGCGACCGCATCCGCACCCTGCGCCAGAAGGACGGCCTGTCGGGGTTCACCAAGCGCAGCGAGTCACCTTACGACCCGTTCGGCGCCGCGCATTCCAGCACGTCCATCAGTGCCGCGTTGGGCTTTTCCGTGGCCCGCGACCTCGGGGGTGCCGGCGGTGACGCGATCGCCGTGATCGGTGACGGCGCAATGAGTGCCGGCATGGCCTTCGAGGCGATGAACAATGCCGGCCACCTGGGTAAACGGTTGATCGTGATCCTGAACGACAACGAGATGTCGATTGCCCCGCCGGTGGGGGCGATGTCGTCCTACCTGTCGCAACTCTATGCCGGCGCGCCTTTCCAGGACCTGAAAGCCGCGGCCAAGGGCGCGGTGTCCTTCCTGCCGCCGCCCCTGCAAGAAGGCGCGCGGCGGGCCAAGGATTTGCTGAAGCACATGACCGTGGGCGGCACGATGTTCGAGGCGCTGGGCTTTTCCTATGTGGGTCCGATCGACGGGCACGACATGGACAGCCTTCTTTCGGTACTGCGCACGGTCAAGGCACGCGCCACCGGGCCGATCCTGATTCATGCGATCACCAAGAAGGGCAAGGGCTATGCCCCGGCCGAAAGTGCCCAGGACAAGGGTCATGCGACTGCCAAGTTCGACATGATCACGGGCCAGCAGAAGAAGGCCCCGTCGAACGCGCCCAGCTATACGAGTGTCTTTTCCGAGGCGCTGATCAAACAGGCCGACGCCGACGACAAGATCGTCGCTGTGACGGCGGCGATGCCCGACGGGACCGGTCTGGCCCGGTTCATGGAGCGCTATGCCAGCCGCTGTTTCGACGTGGGCATCGCCGAACAGCACGCCGTAACATTCGCCGCCGGGTTGGCCGCCGGCGGGATGAAGCCGTTCTGCGCGCTCTATTCCACCTTCCTGCAACGCGGCTACGACCAGGTGGTGCATGATGTGGCGATCCAGCGCCTGCCGGTGCGCTTCGCCATCGACCGCGCCGGGCTGGTCGGCGCGGACGGGGCGACCCATGCCGGGTCGTTCGATATCGGATTCCTGTCGAACCTGCCGGGCTTTACCGTGATGGCCGCGGCGGACGAGGCGGAGCTGGTGCGGATGGTGGCCACGGCCGCGTCCCATGATGACGGCCCCATCGCCTTCCGCTTTCCGCGGGGCGAGGGGGTCGGGGTCGAGATCCCCGAGGATGCGCAGCCGCTGGAGATCGGCAAGGGTCGCATCATGCAGCAGGGCAAGGGCATCGCGATCCTGTCCTTCGGCACCCGCCTGGCCGAGGTCGAAAAGGCCTGCGAGTCGCTGGGCGGGAAGGGGATTACGCCCACGGTGGCCGATGCCCGTTTCGCCAAGCCCCTGGATCGTGACCTGATCCTGAAACTGGCGGCCGATCATGACGCCCTTATCACCATCGAGGAAGGTGCCATCGGCGGCTTCGGTTCGCATGTGGCGCAGCTTCTTGCCGAGGAAGGCGTGTTCGACCACGGGTTGAAGTTCCGGTCCATGGTGTTGCCCGATATCTTTATCGACCAGGCCAGCCCGCGCGACATGTATGACGTCGCCGGCATGAATGCCGAACATATCGAAGCCAAGGTTCTGGACGTGCTGGGCGTGGACGTGATCGGCAAACGGGCGTGATCCGATTGTGCGGCTGCGCCGCGCAGGTTTCCCTGAGACATCTTGAGCGCACAACGCCGTTGGTCCGGCGGGCTCGGCCCATGGGCCTGTGCCGTGAGTTTATTCGCCAAGATGAAGGGGCCGGTCAGCCCTTGTCCGATAGTCGCCGTTCGATTGCGTCGAGCCGTTTGAGCACTTCGTCCCGATAGGTATCTGTCGCGGCATCGGCTTCTTCGTGGTGGGCGTCCTGCATCGAGTTGACGATCAGGCCGACCAGAAGGTTCACGACCGCGAAGGTTGTCAGCAGGATGAAGGGGACGAAGAAGACCCAGGCATAGGGGTAGACCTCCATCACCGGGCGCACGATGCCCATGGACCAGCTTTCAAGCGTCATGATCTGGAACAGGGAATAGGCCGAGAGGCCCAGGGTTCCGAACCAGTCGGGGAAGGCATCGGAGAAGAGCTTGGTCGAGATGACCGAGCCGATATAGAAGATCAGCGCCATCAGAAGGAAGACGCTGCCCATGCCGGGCAGCGCGGTGATGAAGCCTTCGACCACCCGGCGCAGGCGCGGTGCGGCCGAAACCACGCGCAGCACCCGAAGGATACGCAGGGCGCGTAGCACGGAAAGGGTCTGTGCCGCCGGAATCAGGGCGATACCGACGATCACGAAGTCGAATATATTCCAGCCCGAGGCGAAGAACCGGAGCCGGTAGGCGAACAGCTTGGCCACGATCTCGATCACGAAGATCACAAGGCACAACGTATCCAGCGCGTAGATCACCGACCCCCATTGCGCCATCACCCGGTCCGATGTTTCCAGGCCGAGGATGATGGCGTTGAAGATGATCACGCCGATGATGAAATTTCGGAAGAACGGGCCGTCGATAAACAGGCTGGTTTTGTGTCTCAGGGTCATGATGGGCTTTTCAAATAGGACGGGCTAAACGGTCTTGGACGAGGCGGATTCCTGGGTCAGCAAGCTCTCAAGTCCGGTTCGGTAGTCGGGGTAGAGCAGTTCGACCCCGAGTTCGGACTTGATCCTGTCGTTTCGGACCTTCTTCGACTCGGCATAGAAGCTGCGGGCCATGGGCGACATCTGGGCCTTGTCGAAATCGACGGCTGGCGGTTCCGGCAGATCAAGCAGCTGCGCCGCGTGTGAAATCACGTCCTGCGGCGGCGCCGGGTCGTCGTCGCAGACATTGTAGACCGCGCCGGGGTTCGGGCGGTGCATCGAGGCGTCGAGCACTTGTGCGATATCCTCGACATGGATGCGGGAAAAGACCTGCCCGGGCTTGATGATGCGGCGCGCGGTGCCGTTGCGCACCTTGGCGAATGGGCCTCGGCCGGGCCCGTAGATACCGGCGAGCCGGAATATATGCAGTGGAAGGCCCTGTTCGGCCCATTGCGCCTCGGCTTCGACCCTGCGCTGGCCGCGCTCGGTTCCCGGCGTCAGCGGTGTTGTTTCGTCCACCCAGTCACCGCCATGATCGCCATAGACCCCGGTGGTGGACAGGTAGCCGACCCAGTCGAACTGCGCCGCGCGTGCGCGCAGGGTATCCCCCATAAGCTCCAGGGTCGGATCGCCGGACCCGGTCGGGCCGGTCGAGACCAAAAGGTGCGTCGCGCCCTCCAGCGCGGCTTCGATTGCGCGGCGGTCCCATTGCAGTGGCGTAACCCCTTCGGCGCGCAACATGTCGGCCTTGTCCGGGTCGCGGGTGGTGCCAAACACGGTCCAGCCCCGCGGCACCAGCCTGCGCGAGAGTGCCCGCGCTGAATACCCGTGGCCGAATGAGATGAGCTTTGCCATGCGTTCTAGGTGGGACAAGGCGGCCACCGTGGCAAGGGCCATTCGAATACTCGGTCGCCTTCTCAAGGCGGGTTTTCGACAATTGCCCTTTTTCAGGGCCCCCGAGATTACTTTCCCTTCCAGACCGGGTCGCGCTTTTCGGCAAAGGCGCGGGCCCCTTCGAGCTGATCCTCGGAATCGTAGAGCACATCGACGCTGCGCAATTGCCGCCCGGTAATACGGTTCATCGCGTCCTGGAACTTGCTGTCCTCGGCATCCCGCACGATTTCCTTGATCGCGGCGTAGACAAGCGGCGGCCCCGAGGCCAGCAGGCGCGCCATCTCCCAGGCCTTGTCCATCAGCTGATCACCCGGGTGGATATGGTTCACGATTCCCCAGCGATGCGCCTCGTCCGCATCGAACCAGCGCCCGGTCAGCAGCAGCTCCATCGCGATGTGATAGGGGATCCGCTTGGGCAGCTTGACGCTCGCGGCATCCGCAACGGTGCCCGACCGGATTTCCGGCAGGGCGAACTGCGCGTGATCGGCGGCCAGGATGATGTCGGCCGACAGTGCCAGTTCCAGGCCGCCCCCACAGCAGATGCCGTTCACGGCCGCGATCACGGGCTTGTTCATGTCGCGCATTTCCTGAAGGCCACCAAAGCCGCCCACGCCATAATCGTCGTCCACCGCGTCGCCGTCCGCCGCGGCCTTGAGATCCCAACCGGGGCAGAAGAACTTCTCGCCCCCACCGGTCAGGATCGCCACGCGCAGCTCCGGATCGTCCCGGAAATCGCGAAACACTTCGCCCATGCGACGGCTGGTCTGCAGGTCGATCGCATTGGCCTTGGGACGGTCCAGCGTCACCTCGAGGATCGTGCCATCGCGGTGCAGTTTCACGGGGTCTGTCATTGCGTTCTCCGGATCAGGGCGTCGGCGACGACGGCTTGGCTGGGGGTGCAGATCAAGGGGTTGATCTCAACCTCTTGAAGATGGGCGGTATTGGCAAGAACATAGTCCTGAATGGCCATGATCGCATCGAGAACGGCTTCGAGCTTGGCCGCGGGCTTGCCACGATAACCCGAAAGCAGGGGGGCGATCCGAAGGGATTGCAGAGCCTGTCTCACCCTGTTTCGGGAGGCGGGGACAAGCAAATGCGCGGTGTCCTGCATGATCTCGGTCAGAACACCGCCCGCCCCAAGGGTCAGAACAAATCCATGGGCGGGGTCCCGCAGGACTCCGATCAGCAATTCGGCAACGCCGTCCGTGACCATCCGTTCCAGCAACAGATCGCCGTCAGGCATCCGGTTGGCCGCGTCACGAATGTCATCGGCGTCTTCAAGGTTCAACATGACCGCCCCTGCCTCGGTCTTGTGGGCAATGCCTGTGGATTTCAGAACGAACGGCCCGGGTTGATCCCTTGCCTGATCCAGCACCTCCTCAAGCGCCCCCCTGCACCCCCATGGAACCGTTGCCCCATGGTCCGCGAGCACGCGTTTGGCCGCGTCTTCTTCAATCAAATCGGCTGGGTGTGCCGGTCCGGGTCGAGGCAGGTCGGCATCGGCCATGTGGCGCATTATGGCGGCCCGGATCGCCCCCATGGCCTCGGTCAAGCCGGCCAGCGGAATGACCCCGCCGGCCGCGAGTTCCCGGGCGCGGTCTTCGGGCATCAATTCGGGCAGGGTCGACACCATGGCCAGTCGCCCGCCTGTTTGCGCGCGCGCGGCGAGGGCAGCTGCAACGGCGCTGTCCCAGTCGGTGTCGTTACATATATCGGTGCGCGGAAAATCCACGATCAACAGTGTCAGGGCCAGATCAGGCTCGACCATGGACGAAAACGCATCTGTCATGGCCGAAACATCCCGCCAGATATAGGTGTGATAATCCAGGGGATTGGCCAGGGTTACGCGGGGGCCCAGCACCTGGGCCAGACGGTCGGTCTGGCGCCGGGTCAGTGGCGGAAACTCCAGCCCGAACCGCGCGCCCGTATCCGCGGCCAGGCTCGCCTCGCCGCCCGAACAGCTGATCGAGGCAATCCGCGCGCTGGGCAATGGACCGGCGATATGCAGCAGCTTGAGGGCTTCGAGAAAGGTGGACAGGTCATCGACCTGCCCTATGCCCAAGTGATCCAACAAGGCCCGAGCCCCTGTATCGGAACCGGAAAGGGACGCGGTGTGGGACACGGCCGCGGCCTGGGCGGCCTCGGATTGACCCACTTTCAAAACCACTAACGGAACATGCCGCATCTTCGCCTTGCGTGCCAGGGCCTGCCATTCCCCCACATCCCCGAACCCTTCCACATGCAGGCCGATCGCCGTGACACGGGCATCGTCCAGAAGCGCCATGGCAATCCGCGCCTGGCTGGTCTGGGCCTGGTTGCCGCATGTCACCACATAGCCGATCGGCAATCCACGCTTCTGCATCGTCAGGTTGATCGCCATGTTCGAGCTCTGGGTCAGGATCGCCACCCCCCGGTCGACCATCCGGCACCCATGCTGATCGGGCCACAGAAGCGCGCCGTCCAGCGCATTGATGATGCCGTAGCAATTCGGCCCGATGATCGGCATGTCACCCGCCGCTCGCAGCAGCGAGGCGTTCCGCTCGGCCCCGTCACCGACCTCGGCAAACCCGCTGGCAAAACAGACGGCGCCGCCCGCGCCGGCGTCATTGAGGCTCTGGACCGCCTCGATCGTCGCATCCCGGTTGATCCCCACGAAGGCCGCGTCGGGCGCGCCGGGCAAGTCCTCGATCCGCGCATAGGCGCCGTTTCGGGGGTGCACATGCCAGACCGGGCCGGAAAAACCGGCCCTTTCAATCTGTTCCATCACGGATCGGCACCACGCGCCCCCACCGATCACCGCCACGGAGTCCGGGCGCAGCACTCTGGACAGGTCGCGCATTACCGTTCGCCTTTCTTTGGACCGGAAATATCCCGGGGAGCGCGAGGGGCAGCGCCCCTCGCCCCGGTCGGATTGGCGAAGCCAATTCGAAATCGGGTCATGCGCCCAGCGCCCGCAACAGGTCGCGACTGATGATATGGCGCTGGATCTCCGATGTGCCGTCCCAGATCCTCTCGACCCGCGCGTCCCGCCAGAACCGTTCCAGCGGGTAGTCATCCATAAGGCCCATCCCGCCATGGATCTGGATCGCCGCGTCGGTCACCCGCGCCAGCATCTCGCTCGCAAAGAGCTTGGCGCTGGCGATTTCGCGGTTTGCGGGCAGGCCCCGGTCCAGCCGGTCGGCGGCGGCAAGTGTCAGCAGGTCGGATGCGTCGATCTCGGTGATCATGTCGGCCAGCTGAAAACTGACGCCCTGGAACCTGCCGATCTTCTGGCCGAATTGCTCACGTTCGGCGGCGTAATTCAGGGCATAGTCGAACACCCGCCGTGCGCGGCCCACCGACATTGTCGCTACGGTGATCCGGGTGGCATAGAGCCACGTGTTCATCACTTCGAATCCGCCATCGACCTCGCCCAGGACCTGGGCGTCGGGCAGGCGGCAATCGTCGAAGTCGAGGATCATGTTCTTGTAGCCGCGATGACTGACGGACCTGTAGCCGTCGCGGATGGTGAAGCCCGGCGTGCCCCGATCGACAAGGAAGGCGGTAATGCGTTTCTTGGGGCCCTTGGGGGTCTGGTCCTCTCCGGTCGCGATGAAGACGATGATGAAATCCGCATGATCCGCGCCCGAGATGAAGTGCTTTGTCCCGTTCACCACCCAATCGCCACCATCCCGCACGGCGCTGCATTTCATCCCCCGCACGTCCGACCCGGCGCCGGGTTCGGTCATCGCCAGCGCGTCCATCCGCTCACCTCGCACGGCGGGCATCAGGTAGCGGTCCACCTGCTCGCCCTCGCAAGCCATCAGGATGTTCTGGGGGCGCCCGAAGAAATGGGTCAGCGCCATGGAGCCACGCCCCAGTTCCCGTTCCACCAGGGCGAATTCGAGGTGGTTCAGCCCCGCGCAGCCGACGCTTTCGGGGAAGTTGCAGGCATAGAAGCCCAGATCGAGTGTCTTTCTCTTGATCTCGTCCGCGATTTCCCCGGGGACTTCGCCAGTGCGTTCGACAAGTTCTTCGTGTGGGTAGATTTCCTTTTCGACGAAGTTGCGGACGGTGTCGGCGATCATCTGCTGTTCGTCGGTCAGACCATAGGTTGTCATCATCTGGGCCTTCTGTAGGGACGGGAAAGGGTGGGTCCGACCCTAGCTCCGTCCCAGCCGCCGGGTGCTGGTCCAGCGCGACAGGTCCTCGAAGAACAGCCTACCGGGCATAGTCAGAGCCTTCCTCATCAAGAATCGCCTTGAGTTCCGACAGGTGGCGCTCGTCCTGTTCGGGGTAGTCTTCCAGTTCCCGCGCGGTTTTTTCGGCGATCTCGTCAGACAGGACGCGCAAGGGCTGGCCGGTTTGCAGGGCGCGGATATAGGTCTCGGCCGCGCGCTCGAAATAGTAAAGCCGATTGAAGGTCTCGGCGACGGTGGCACCGATCACCATGACCCCGTGATTGCCCATGATCATGACCTTCTTCCTGGGGTCGGTCAGAAGGCCGGCGCAGCGTTCGCCCTCGTCCTCGAAGGCCAATCCGCCATACCCGTCGTCGATGACGTAGCGATTGAAGAAGGTCGCGCAGTTCTGGTCGATGGGCGGCAAGCGGCTGTCTGCCAGAGAGGCCAGAACGGTGGCGTGGATCGAATGCACATGCATGGCGCAGCGGGCATGGGGGCAATGCCTGTGCAGACCGCCATGCAGGCCCCAGGCCGTCGGGTCGGGGGCGTCGGGTCCGGACAGAGTCTCGGGGTCGTTGGCATCCACCACGATCAGGTCACTGGCCTTGATCCGCGCGAAATGCATCTGGTTGGGGTTCATCAGGAACCGTGTGCCATCGTCGCTGATGGCAAGGCTGAAATGGTTGGCCACGCCCTCGTGCATGTTCAGCCGCGCGGTCCAGCGGAACGCGGCGGCCAGGTCCACACGCTCGGACCAATGATCCATGTTCGGCTTGAGTGTCGTGACGGTCATGGGGTCTCCGAAAGGTCGATGCCCTCAGCCAAGCACGGCCTGACCTCGCGTGACTAGCGAAAAAACGACATGGGGAATGGCTTGCGGGTCCGGGGAAACTGGTGTCACTGTGACGGATGACATTCATGATACCTGTTTCGCACCGTTATCGCAGGGCGCTGGCGGTGCGTTTTGATAACTGCCAAGGGGATGATGCGCGATGATCCCGTCCGATGCGAACCTGCCGGTCCTGTCACCCGATGTGCCGGAGCCAGAAGCCTTTTCCGATGCGGCCAGCGCGGTTGCCCGCCTGCGCGAGATCTATGAAATCGCGGTGGAATACCTGACCCGCACGTTCCAGGACAACGTCGCGGGGGACCGGCCCGACACACGGTTCCGCGCCTTTTATCCCGAACTGCGGTTCACGACCACGACCTTCGCCCAAAATGACACCCGGCTGAGCTTTGGCCACGTGGCCGGGCCGGGCACCTATTCCACGACGATCACGCGTCCCGACCTGTTCGAAGGCTACCTGACCCAGCAGATCGACCTGCTGATCCAGAACCACGGCCAGCCGGTCACGGTGGGCGTGTCCGATACGGCGATGCCGGTGCATTTCGCGGTGCGCGGAGAGATCACCGTGCCCCAGGACGGCGCCATCAAATACATTCTGCGCGACGTGTTCGACGTGCCCGACCTCGCCATGATGCATGATGACATCGTCAACGGAATCGGGTTCCGGCACGAGGATGGCTCGGCCCCGCTGGCGCCCTTCACCGCGCCGCGCATCGACTATTCGCTCGCCCGGTTGCAGCACTACACCGCCACCGCGCCCGAGCATTTCCAGAACCATGTGTTGTTCACGAACTACCAGTTCTACGTGCAGGAATTCGAGGCCTATGCCCGCGCCATGCTGGCCGACCCCGACAGCGGCTACAGTGGTTTCGTGGCGCCGGGATGTGACGAAATCACCGACCCGGACGCGCCGCTCTGCTTGCCCGAGAAGCTGCCGCAGATGCCGACCTACCACTTGAAACGCCCCGGCAATGCGGGGATCACCCTGGTCAATATCGGGGTGGGTCCATCCAACGCGAAGACCGCCACCGACCATATTGCCGTCATGCGCCCACATGCCTGGCTCATGGTGGGCCATTGCGCCGGACTGCGGAATTCGCAGCGGTTGGGAGATTTCGTGTTGGCCCACGGCTACCTGCGCGAAGACAAGGTGCTGGACGACGACCTGCCGGTCTGGGTTCCGATTCCGGCCCTGGCCGAGATCCAGATCGCCCTGGAAACCGCCGTTGCCGGCGAAACCGCGCTGGAAGGTTACGAGCTCAAGCGCTTGATGCGGACCGGCACGGTGGCCTCGCTGGACAACCGCAACTGGGAACTGCGCGAGCATACCGGACCCGTCCAGCGCCTGTCGCAATCCCGCGCCATCGCGCTTGATATGGAAAGCGCCACCATCGCCGCGAACGGGTTTCGGTTCCGAGTGCCCTATGGCACGCTGCTTTGTGTCAGTGACAAGCCGCTGCACGGCGAATTGAAGCTGCCGGGCATGGCCAGCGATTTCTACAAAACGCAGGTCGCGCGTCACCTGATGATCGGGATACGGGCCATGGAACACCTGCGTGAAATGCCGCTGGAGCGGA
Organism: Salibaculum griseiflavum; assembly: GCF_003129565.1. Classification (GTDB taxonomy): domain Bacteria; phylum Pseudomonadota; class Alphaproteobacteria; order Rhodobacterales; family Rhodobacteraceae; genus Salibaculum; species Salibaculum griseiflavum. The sequence continues at coordinate 54,903 of NZ_QETF01000013.1, read as the reverse complement.
TTCACAGCCGGAAATTGCGCTCTTTCGAGGAAACGGCCTTCCTGTAAAGGCCCAAAAAGCCCACAAAATAGGGTTTTTTTGCCTTCTCAAACACACTAACCGTTGTGGACGAACACAAGATACCGTTAAATAATGCCAGAAAAGCCCAACCAATCGGGCGGAATGAGGAGACCACATCATGGCAAAACCGTTGACCAAGACCCAGCTTGTCGCTGCCCTGGCCGAAGAAATGGGGACTGACAAGAAATCCGCAAGCGCCGCGCTGGACGCCATCACCGGCATCATCACCAAGGAAGTGTCCGGCGGCGGTGCCGTGACCCTGCCCGGCGTCGGCAAGATCTACTGCCGTGAGCGCCCCGAGCGCATGGTGCGCAACCCCGCCACCGGCGAGCAGATCAAGAAGGACGCCGACAAGGTGGTCAAGATGACCATTGCCAAGGCGCTCAAGGACAGCGTGAACTCCTGATCCTTGCCGAATAGATCGTGAAAGGGTCGCCCGCGGGCGGCCCTTTTTCGTTGCCCTCCGGGCCTTTCCAATGGCGGCTATTCGTGGTCAGCTTGCAGGAAACAAGGGCAGGGATTTTCCGACACATGAAGACCCAGGTGGATATCAGGGCCATCGCGCTGGGCGTGGCTTTCGGGGTAATGTGGGCCTCGGCCTTCACCTCTGCGAGGGTCATCGTTCAATATGCTTCGCCGCTGCATGCTTTGGCGATACGCTTCCTGATCTCCGGGCTGATCGGTGTGGTGCTGGCGCGGATGTTGGGCCAGAGCTGGCACCTGACTCGCCGGCAATGGACGGCTACGATCGTGTTCGGGGTGTGCCAGAACGCGCTTTATCTCGGCCTGAATTTCGTGGCCATGCAGACGGTCGAGGCCTCCTTGGCTGCGATTATCGCCTCGACCATGCCGCTGATCGTCGCCATCGCCGGCTGGGCGGTCTTCGGGGAAAAGCTGCCGCTGCTGGGTGTCGCGGGGTTGTTCGCGGGGGTTGTCGGCGTGGCGATCATCATGGGCGCGCGGGTGCAGGGCGGGGCTGATCTCTACGGGATTGCCTTGTGTGCCATTGCCGTTCTGTCGCTGGCCGTGGCCACGATGAGTGTGCGCGGGGCGTCTTCGGGCGGAAACTTCCTGATGATCGTCGGGCTTCAGATGCTGGTTGGTAGCGCGCTGCTCTGGGGCGCGGCCCTGTCTTTCGAGACATTCCAGGTCACCTGGTCCTGGCAGTTGGGCGTGGCCTTCGCCTACACGGTGGTCGTACCGGGGCTGATGGCGACCCTGGTCTGGTTCGTGCTGGTCAACCGGATCGGGGCCGTGCGCGCGGCGGTGTTCCACTTCCTGACGCCCTTCTTCGGGGTCCTGACGGCATGGGTTCTCTTGAGTGAACCCCTTGGCTGGAGCGACGTGATCGGCGTGGCGATCATCACCTTCGGCATCCTTGCCGTTCAATTGTCCAGGCAGAAACCGGCGAGCCCGGCCAAGCAGGCGGCCTAGCCGATCTGGCCGCGCAGGCCGCCGGTCTGGCCGCGGTCCAGCAGGATGTGGTCAAGGATAACAGCGGCCATCATCGCCTCGCCCACGGGCACGGCGCGGATGCCGACGCAAGGGTCATGGCGGCCCTTGGTCACGACCTCGGTCGGGGTGCCGTCGATCCGGATCGACTTGCGCGGCGACAGGATCGAGCTGGTCGGTTTGACGGCAAAGCGCACGACGATGTCCTGACCGGTGCTGATGCCCCCCAGGACACCCCCGGCATGGTTCGATGAATACTCAGGTCCGTTCGGCCCCATGAAGATCTCGTCGGCATTGTCGCGCCCGGTGAGGGCGGCGGCGGCCATGCCCTCGCCGATTTCGACACCTTTCACGGCGTTGATGCTCATCATCGCGGCGGCCAGGTCGGTATCCAGCTTGCCATAGACGGGCGCCCCGATGCCGGCGGGCACGCCGCGGGCCACGACCTCGATCATCGCCCCGACCGAGTTGTGGTCGTCCTTGCGCAACCAGTTCAGGTAGTCGGTCCAGTCCGGTACCGCCTGCGGGTCGGGGCACCAGAAATCGTTGTCGTCGATGCTGTCCCAATCGAACCGGGCGCGGTCGATGGTCTTTTCGCCCATCTGGACCATGTAGCCCTTGATCTCCACCCCCGGCGCGAGTTGCTTGATCGCCTCGCGCGCGACACCGCCGGCCGCCACGCGGGCCGCCGTTTCGCGGGCCGAAGACCTCCCGCCACCGCGATAGTCCCGCAGCCCGTATTTCTGGTGATAGGTGATGTCGGCATGGCCGGGGCGAAACGTCTGCGCGATCTCGCCGTAATCCTTGGACCGCTGGTCCGTGTTGCGGATCATCAGCTGGATCGGCGTGCCGGTGGTCGTGTCGTCGAACACGCCGGACAGGATTTCCACCGCATCGGGTTCATTGCGCTGGGTGGTCATCTTGTTCTGGCCCGGACGCCGCTTGTCGAGCCATCGCTGGATCATCGGCGCCGTCAATGGCACGCCCGGCGGACAGCCGTCGACTGTGGCCCCCAGGGCGGGCCCGTGGCTCTCGCCCCAGGTGGTGACGCGGAAAAGATGACCGTAGCTGTTGAGGCTCATGTTGGACGCTCCGTTTGCCCGCCCCGTCTAGCGGCCACTGCGGGTCTTGCCAAGCCCGGGGGCAGGCCCTAGGTTCCGCGCTACCTCGGGGTGCTTCGGAAACGAAGCTGAGATGCCAATCCGGCGAACCCGTTGAACCTGAACCGGTTAAGACCGGCGGAGGGAAGGTTTGTGAGCGATCCTCATTATTCCGACTTCCGTCCGGCGATATGGAGGATGCACATGAAAACCACCCTTTCCGTCATCGCGGGACTTCTGGCCACGAGTGCCATGGCCCAGGAAAACGTGCTGACCGTCTACACCTATGACAGTTTCGTCACCGAATGGGGCCCCGGCCCCGCGGTCGAGGCGGCGTTCGAAGAGACCTGCGGTTGCGACCTGCAATTCGAAGGCGCCGGGGATGGCGCCGCCCTTTTGTCGCGCCTGCAACTGGAAGGTCCGCGCACCGACGCCGATATCGTGTTGGGGCTGGACACCAACCTGACCGCCGCCGCGCGGGAAACGGGGCTTTTCGCGGAACATGGGCTGTCGCCGGATCTGGACCTGCCCGTTGAATGGACCGATAGCCATTTCCTGCCCTTCGACTGGGGTTATTTCGCCTTTGTCGGCAATGCCGGCGCCGAGGCGCCGACCTCGCTGCGGGACCTTGCCGACAGCGACATCCAGATCGTCATTCAGGACCCGCGTTCGTCAACGCCGGGGCTTGGGCTTCTGATGTGGGTAAAGACCGCCTATGGCGATGAGGCCAGCGCCCTTTGGGAAGACCTGGCCGACAATATCGTCACCGTCACGCCGGGTTGGTCCGAGGCCTATGGCCTGTTCCTGGAAGGCGAGGCCGACGCGGTTCTGTCCTACACCACCTCGCCCGCCTACCACCTGATCGCGGAAGAAGATGACAGCAAGGTGGCCTGGGCCTTCGAGGAAGGCCACTACATGCAGGTCGAGGTGGCCGGCAAGGTCGCCAGCACCGATGTGCCCGACCTGGCCGATCAGTTCCTTGCCTTCATGTTGACCGATGCGTTCCAGTCGGCCATCCCGACGACCAACTGGATGTATCCCGCCGTCGTGCCCGAGGACGGCCTGCCGGACGGGTTCGAGACCCTGATCCAGCCGGAAACGGCCCTCCTGCTGTCCCCGGAAGAGGCCTCTGCCACGCGTGACGCGGCCCTGGAAGAATGGCGCGCGGCGCTGGCACGATAGCGGCGCTTCTTGTGCTGTCATTGATCGCGGTCCCCATCGGGGCCGTGATCTGGACAGCCGGGGGCATCGCCGGGCTGAGCGCCGCTGATTGGGCAGCGTTCCGTTTTACCATCTGGCAGGCGCTTGTCTCGGCCGGGCTGAGCGTCCTGCTGGCCATACCCGTGGCCCGAGCCTTGGCGCGGCGGCGGTTCCGGGGGCGTGCGGCCCTCATCACTTTGCTGGGCGCGCCCTTCGTTCTGCCGGTGATCGTCGCGGTCATGGGGCTGGTGTCGATCTTTGGCCGCTCGGGGCTCGTCAATACGGTGCTGGCGGGGATCGGCCTGCCCCCGGTGACGATCTATGGACCCCAGGGCGTGATCCTGGCCCATGTCTTCTTCAATCTGCCGCTGGCCGTGCGCATGCTGGTGCATGGCTGGCTGTCCATCCCGGCCGAGCGGTTCCGCGTCGCGGCGCAACTGGGGCAGCCAGTGGGGCGTTTGCTGGAATGGCCGATGCTGCGCCGCACCGTGCCGGGGGTTTTCGTGGTCATCTTCCTTGTCTGCACCACCAGTTTCGCCGTGGCCCTGATCCTTGGTGGCGGGCCGAGGGCAACCACGCTGGAACTGGCGATCTATCAGGCGGTGCGCTTCGAATTCGACCTTGGTGGTGCGGCTACGCTGGCGCTGATTCAGCTTGGCGTCTGCGTCCTCGCCATGGCGGCCCTGATCGTGGTCGAGGCGCCGGACGCGCTGGGCGCCGGGCTGGATCGCACGGTGGAGCGGTGGGACGGTTCGCCCCGATTGGACGGTCTGGTCATGGCCTTGGCGGCGCTCTTCCTCATCCTGCCATTGGCGGCGATCATCCTGTCCGGCCTGCCCGGCCTGCAGCAGGTGCCGGTCTCGGTCTATGCGGCCGCCGGCCGCTCGGTTATCGTCGCGCTGGCGTCCATGACGCTGTGTATCCTGCTTGCGATCACGATCGTGACCCATGGCCAAAACTGGCCGCGCGTGGTGGCGACCCTGCCGCTCTCCGTGACGGCGCTGGTTTTGGGCACGGGCCTGTTCATCGTCGTTTTCCCGTTCCTGCGACCCTCAAGCGTGGCGCTTCCGGTCACGGCGCTGATGAATGCCCTTTTCGCGCTGCCCTTCGCGGTAAGGATTCTGTCCACGGCGCGAGACGATGCCGAGGCGCAGTTCGGGCGGCTGGCCGATGGCTTGGCGTTGAGCGGTTGGGCGCGGATGCGGGTGCTGATCCTGCCCCGTATCCGGCGGCCGCTCGGCTTTGCCGCTGGCCTTGCGGCGGCGCTGTCCATGGGCGATCTGGGGGTGATCACGTTGTTCGCGTCGGGAGGGCAGGAAACCCTGCCGCTTGCCATGTTTCGCTTGATGGCCGCCTACCAGATGGAGGCCGCGGCCGGTGCCGCGGTGCTGCTGGTGGCGCTTAGCCTTGGTGTATTCTGGTTGTTCGACAGAGGAGGCCGCGTTGGCGCTGGCGCTTGAGAATTTGAAGATTGCTCTCGACGGGTTTGAGCTTGCCGCCGATCTGACGGTCCAGGGAGGCGGGTTCATCGCGCTTCTGGGTCCGTCAGGCGCGGGCAAATCGACCGTTCTGAATGCCGTGGCCGGGTTCGTGCCGGTAGCGTCGGGTTCGGTGCGTTGGAACGGCACCCGGATCGACACTCTCCCGCCGGGAAAACGGCCTGTCGCGACGCTGTTCCAGGACAACAACCTGTTTCCCCATCTGAGCGTGGCGCGCAACATCGCCTTGGCCCTGACAGCCCGCGCCCGGCCGACAGCCAACGAGACCCGGCAGGTTGACGAGGCCCTGGCGCGTGTCGGGCTGGGCGAGATGGGCGCGCGCATGCCGGGCACGCTTTCGGGTGGGCAGCAGAGCCGCGCGGCGCTGGCGCGCGTCTTGCTTCAGGACAAGCCCCTCGTTCTGCTGGACGAGCCGTTTTCGGCCCTTGGGCCAGGCCAGCGGCGCGAGATGCTGGCGCTGTGCCGTGACGTGCTGGGCGGGGCTGGGCGCACGGTGCTGTTTGTCAGTCACGATCCCGAGGATGCGGCGCAGGCGGATGCGATCAGCGTCGTGATCGACGGCACGGTCTCGCCCCCGCGACCCGCGGCCGAGGTGCTGGAAGATCCGGCCAGTCCCCTGCGGTCCTATCTGGGCAAATAAAAAGGCCCGCCGGGTCGGGCGGGCCTTTCAAATCGTGTCCTGGACCGTTCAGGCCTTCTTGGCAGCCTTCTTGTGCGGGGCCCAAAGACGCTTGTTCGTCATGTAGAGCAGAACCGACAGAACCGTCAGGAAGATGACGCCGGTCAGACCGGCCTGCTTGCGGGCCATCATCTTGGGTTCGGCCGTCCACATCAGGAATGCGGCCACGTCCTGCGCCTGTTGCTCGACGGTGGCGGGGGTGCCATCGGCGTAGACAACGCCATCCTCGAAGAGCGGCGGGGCCATCGAGATGTAGCCGCCCGGAAACGCCTCGTTCTGGTAGAGAACGACGCCTGCTTCTTCCTTGGTTTCGCCGGTATAGCCAGACAGGATCGAGGCAATGTACTCGCCGCCGCCCATGCCGTTGAACAGCTGGCTGAGGCCGGTGCCGTAGGGGCCATGAAAGCCTGCACGGGCCTTCGCCATCAGCGACAGGTCCGGCGCGCCCTGGGTGTTGTTGGCCGGGAAGTGGTCGGCCGGGGTCAGGGTCTTCTGGTCGCCGGTTTCCGGGTCGATCAGGTCGAAGTTCTCGGGCGAATCGAAATCCGACATGAAGAACTGTTCCGCGTAGGCGCGCATCTGATCTTCCGGCAGGTGCGGGCCGCCCTCGTCGCTGAGATTGCGGAAGCTGACATATTTCAGACCATGACAGGCCGAGCAGTTCTCGGTGTAGACCTGAAGGCCACGCTGCAGCTGAAACTGGTCAAATGCACCGAACGGCCCTTCGTAAGAGAAGGAATAGTCGGTGATATGCGTGTCCTCGGCCCCGGCGGCGTTGGCGCCGGTGGCCAGTCCGAGGGCGACGGCTGCGGTAAGGGTGAGTGTGCGGATCATTGTCTTACGGTCCTTTCTCACTCGGCCGGGGTCGCCGAGCTATCGGCGGCCTTGTTGCCATAGTGCGCGTTGAAATCGTCCTCGATCGTGGCGGGCGGCGTGTCCGGCTTCTCGATCACGCCCAGCAGGGGCAGGATGATCAGGAAGTAGGCGAACCAGTAGGCCGACCCGATAAGGGCGATGATCGGGTAGATGCCTTCGGCGGGCATGGCCCCGGCCCACATGAGCACGAAGAAGTCCACGACCAGCAGGGCGAACCACCACTTGAACATCGGGCGGTAGCGACCCGAGCGCACCGACGAGGTGTCCAGCCACGGGGCCAGCGCCATGACGATGATCGCACCGAACATGGCCAGCACGCCGAAGAACTTGGCGTCGATGATCCCGAACGAGATCCAGTTGGCCAGGATCACGACCCAGACGTCAGCGGTGAAGGACCGCAGGATCGCGTAAAAGGGCAGGAAGTACCATTCCGGAACGATGTGCGACGGGGTTACCAGCGGGTTGGCCTCGACGTAGTTGTCCGGGTGGCCCAGGTAGTTCGGCATGAAGCCCACGATCGCGACGAAGACGGTCAGGATCACGGCCAGCGCGAACAGGTCCTTGATCACGAAGTAGGGCCAGAAGGGCAGGGTGTCTTTCTCGGCTTCGGCCTTCGAGGTGCGGCGCACTTCAACACCTGTGGGGTTGTTGTTGCCGGTCGAGTGGAAGGCCCAGATGTGCACGATCACCAGCCCGGCAATGACGAAGGGCAGAAGATAGTGCAGCGAGAAGAAGCGGTTCAGGGCCGGTTGACCCACGGACGATGCGCCCAGCAGCCAGGTCTGGATCTCGTCGCCGATGAAGGGGATGGCGCCGAACAGGCCGGTGATAACGGCGGTGCCGTGGAACGACATCTGACCCCAGGGCAGAACGTAGCCCATGAAGGCGGTGCCCATCATCATCAGGTAGATCAGCATGCCGATGATCCAGGTGACCTCGCGCGGGGCCTTGTAGGACCCGTAGTAAAGACCACGGAAGATATGGGCATAGACGGCCACGAAGAACAGCGAGGCGCCGTTCATGTGGAAGTAGCGGATCATGTGACCGCCATTCACGTCGCGCATGATGTGTTCGACGCTGGCGAAGGCCAGGTCGACATGCGGGGTGTAGTGCATGACCAGCACGACGCCGGTGGCGATTTGCAGCACTAGGCAGAAGGCCAGGACGATACCCCAGATCCACATCCAGTTCAGGTTCTTGGGGGTGGGGATCATCAGGGTGTCATAGATCAGGCCGATGACGGGCAGGCGGCTTTCCAGCCACTTTTCGCCGCGCGTCTTCGGTTCGTAATGGTCGTGGGGAATTCCGGACATCTTCGGCTCTCCTTAACCCAGCTGAATGGTGGTTTCGTCCACGAAGGACGCGACGGGAATCGGAAGGTTTTCCGGGGCGGGGCCGCGGCGGATACGACCCGACGCGTCGTAGTGCGAACCGTGGCAGGGGCAGAACCAGCCTTCGAAGTCGCCGGCGCCATCGCCCAGCGGCACGCAGCCGAGGTGGGTGCAAACACCCATCTGGACCAGCCACTTGCCTTCTTCGTCCAAGGTGCGGTTTGCGTCTGACGCATCGGCCGGATTGGCCAGGTTCTCGTTCCGGGCCATCTGGTCCGGCATCGAGTCCAGATCGGCATCCTGGCTGCGCGCCAGAGCGATCTCGTCCTCGGTGCGGTGGCGGATGAACACCGGCTTGCCCTGCCACAGCACGGTAAGCTGGGTCCCGGCCGAGAGGGTGCTGACATCGACACGGATCGAGGCCAGGGCCAGCACGTCCGCCGACGGGTTCATCTGATTGACCAGCGGCCAGACAGCGGCGCCGGTCGCGACGGCGCCGGCACCGGCAGTCGCATAATAGATGAAGTCGCGGCGAGTTCCTTGATGGTCTTCTGCGTTTGACACGGTGTTCATCTCCGATTTTCTTCAGACCCGGCCAAAAAGGCTGGGTCGCTCGCATAGAATACGGCGCCCCGAAAAAGACGCCATTCGCGCCGCTTCTAGCGGCACATTTCGGTGTCGTCCAGTTTCCAATCGGTCTCAGGGCAGAGGTGCGGCGATTGGCCCGGTGGTCCAGAGGGCCAAATCGTCGCGGTGACGGTTCATTCAGCGGCGGTGGCCTGCATGGATGGCCGAGCCGAGAATCGCTCGGCCCATTCCGCCAGGGTCGGCCGCCCCGCGCGCCAGCCCCGCCCAGCATGGCGCAGATCAAGATAGCCCAGCGCACAAGCGGTGGCGATCTGGCCCATCGTGACCGGCCCGGACAGGTGGCTGGTCCATCGGTCTTCCAGTGCGGTCAAGGCGCGGTCGATCTTGGCCCACTGCGCGTCCAGCCAGTCGGGCCATGCCGCGTCGCCGCGAAACCGGGATTCGTAGGTCATGGACACGGCGCTGTCGATAATCCCTTCGGCCGTTGCCTCCAGGGTCAGCACTTCCCACAGACGGGCCTTGGGGTAGAAATTCATGTCCGAGAGGCTGTCGAGGTAGCGGCATATCACCCGGCTGTCATAAAGCGCCGGGCCATCAGGCCTGACCAAAGCGGGAATACGTCCCAACGGGTTTGCAGCCAAGGCTGTTTCTGCGCTGTCGAACGGGGTCGTGGTCACGGGCACTTCCGAGATTCGATCCTCGAATCCTGCCTCGCGGATCAGGACCCTTACCTTGCGCACGTAAGGAGAGGCGGGGGACATGATCAGTTGCATCGGCAACACCTCTGGCCGGGACGGACTGATGCTAGACGGTTTCCAATCAGGGCTTCAACCCGGGTCGGGTTCAGGAAAAACGGTTCCCGGCGGCCAGGGTGGATATTTGGTCATGATAGAACGGAACCTGCCCGATGCCTTGAACGCGTCCAGCCAGCGTTGGACGTCGTCCCATGGCTGTGCGGCGAACCAATCCAGATCGACATGAGCGAATTGCCGGACGAAGGGCAGGATCGCCAGATCGGCAAGCGTCGGTCCCGGTCCGAACAGCCACGCTTGTCCAGACAGACTGTCATTCAGCCGGATGATGAAATCGCCGGCCCGCGCTCTCTCGGTCTCGGGATCCGCGTTTTCATAGCGACTGGCGTACTTGTAGCGATCAAGGGCCGACTTGAACGCGCCATCGCAAATCTCGACCAGATCGAAGCCCTCCGTCGGCATGTCCAACAGCGCCTCGGGGTCTCTTCGGCGCAGGGCCCAAAGCATGATGTCGAGGCTTTCATCGATGACCCCGTCCGGGCCATCGAGGCAGGGCACCGTGGCCGAGGGCGAGGTGGCAAGGAAAGCCGGGGGCTTGTCGCGCAGCACCACCTCGCGGAGCTCTACAGTCTGTCCGGCGCTGGCAAGTGCCAACCTGGCCCGCATGGCATAGGGGCAGCGGCGGAAGGACCAAAGGATCGGAGTCATGCCACCAGCTGTTTGCCGGCTGTGCCGGTGATGCGGGCGGTGACGATCCGACCCTCGGGCTGGTCCTCGGAAAAAGCGACCTCGGTGAACTGGGGGGTGCGACCCATGCGCGGGTTTTCCAGAAGAACGGCGTGGGTCCGGCCGACCTGGTCGGCCAGATGCGCCTGAACCCGCGTGTCGCCCGCCGCCCGCAGCCGGGCGGCGCGGTCGCGAATGACCGGGCCGGGAACCTGGTTCGGAATCTTCGCCGCCGGAGTCCCGTCGCGCTTGGAATAGGGAAAGACATGCAGCCATGTGAGGCCGCAGTCCTCCACCAGCCGCAGCGAGTTTTCGAACTGGGCCTCGGTCTCGGTTGGGAAGCCGGCGATGATGTCCGCGCCGAATGTCATGTCGGGGCGCAGCTTGCGGGCCTCTTCGGCAAAGCGAATGGCGTCATCGCGCAGGTGGCGGCGCTTCATCCGTTTCAGAATCAGGTCGTCACCGTGTTGCAGCGACAGATGCAAATGCGGCATCAGGCGCGGTTCGGTCGCAATCGCCTGCATCAGGGCCGGATCCACTTCTATGGAATCTATGGAGGAGATCCGCAGGCGCGGCAGGTCCGGCACCATTTTCAGGATGCGCATGACAAGATCGCCCAGTTTCGGCCCGGCCGGCAGGTCGGCGCCCCAGCTGGTGAGGTCCACGCCGGTCAGAACAACCTCGTTGAAGCCCTTGCCGACCAGCCGCTTGATCTGCTCCACCACCACGCCCGCGGGCACCGACCGAGAATTGCCCCGGCCATAGGGTATGATGCAAAAGGTGCAGCGGTGATCGCAGCCGTTCTGCACCTGCACATAGGCGCGGGACCGCGTGCCGAACCCGTCGATCAGGTGGCCGGCGGTCTCTGTCACGGACATGATGTCGTTGACCTGCACCTTTTCGGTTTCCCCGATCAGGTCGGGGGCCAGCGCCGCCCATGTCTCGGGCTGCATCTTTTCGGTGTTGCCGATCACCCGGGTGACCTCTGGCATGGCAGAAAAGGTCTCGGGCTCGGTCTGGGCGGCGCAGCCGGTGACGATCAGGGGCGCGTCGGGGTTCTCGCGGCGCAGCTTGCGGATTTCCTTTTTCGCCTTGCGCACAGCCTCGGCCGTGACGGCGCAGGTGTTCACGACCATCGCGTCGCCAAGGCCGGCGGCCTGGGCCAGGTCTCTCATTGCCTCGGTTTCGTAGGAATTGAGGCGACAGCCCAAAGTGGTGAAGTGCGGTGCCTCAGCCATGCCAGACCCCGTCAAAGACATGTGCCGTCGGGCCTGTCATCCAGACCCCGTCTTCGGTGATCTGGATATGGATCGGACCGCCATCCAATTCGATCGTCACCTCTGGTCCGACCAGCCCGCGCCGGTGCGCGGCCACGGCGGTGGCGCAAGATGACGAGCCGGAGGCCAAGGTGATCCCCGTTCCCCGTTCCCAGACCCGCATCCGAAGGTGGTCCGGCCCGATGACATGGGCGAATTGCACATTGGTGCGTTCGGGGAACAGCGGGTGATGCTCGATTCCGGGGCCGCGCGTGGCAAGGTCGATCGCTTCGGCATCGGCAACGAAAAAGGTGCAATGCGGGTTGCCCATGCCGGTTGCAGTCGGGGTGCCGTCTATGGGCAACTCCAGGGTATCCATTTCCCGCGCCAAAGGCACCTCGTCCCAGCGGGTCAGGGCCGGCCCCATATTGACCGAGGTCAGCCCCTTTCCTGCATCGCGGGCGATCAGGTGCCCCCGGTCCGTCGCCAGTGCCAGTTCGGTCTTGCCGGTCTGGTCCATGATGTGCCGGGCGATGCAGCGGGTCGCATTGCCACAGGCCGCCGAACGCGAGCCATCGGCGTTGTAGAATGTCAGGTGTGCGTCCGCCTCGTCCGAGGTCGTGATCACGGCCAACTGGTCGAACCCGATGCCGCGATGCCGATCCGCCATCGCGATCACGGTCGCATCTGACGGCCATGCGCGACCCGCACGCCCATCGATCACGACGAAGTCGTTTCCAAGCCCGTGCATCTTCATGAAGGCCAATGATTTCTGATCGGTCGCGCCCATACGCGGGCGTATAGAGGAGGCACCCGGACGAATCCAGAGATTGAAACGATTCCGGGGTTGACCCCCGCTCACACTCTTTCTAAAGACGCCGCCTAGTGGGCCGTTAGCTCAGTTGGTAGAGCAACTGACTTTTAATCAGTGGGTCGCAGGTTCGAATCCTGCACGGCTCACCACTGTTTCCTCGATATCCATGAACGCCTGATCAGGCGCGCCGCGACAGGATGTGTTGAATTGCGGTCAGGATGATGCCGTTGGTGTTCAGGTCGCTGTAGCCCTCCATCGGCGTCAGGTCGTCCTCCTGCAAGCCGGATGCAAAGCCCCAGCTGTCGAGGCGCGCGCGGGACCGTGCCAGGGCGAGGAGATCGTCTATGAAGTCATGGGAGCGGGTGGCCGCCCAAAGGTAGATTGCCTTGGTGCTGATCATGCGACGGTCTTCCAGTGCGGGGTCGCTTCCGGCCTCTTGGCCCGGGCCGGTTGCGGCTATTATCCACGCTGTGTCTCCCGGCAAGTCGACGCGAAGGCCCTGGTAGGCGAACCAGGGCGGCCTGTTCAGCGGCACCTCGGAAACACATCTGTAGCGCCCTGTTTCCTCGAACAGGCGAAGTTGTGCATCGAACAGGACATCCGCGAGGTAGCGAGCCTCCGGGCTCTGACCGAACTCTATCGCCTCCAGGAGTGCCGGTTCAGGTCCGAAATGGCCAAGATCAGCAGCCGCATACAGCAACCGTATCCGGTCATCACCACTGGGCCGGTCCGAGAGCGTCGGATAGGGCGTATGGACCGAGAGACCCGCAAAGGCGAACCCTCTGCGAATATAGTGCGTGCAGTGGGATTGTTGGGTGTCTACCCAGCCGGTGGATGTCCCATTAAAGGGGTGCCCTCCCCTGATCGCTCTTGCGAGATCCCAGCCATCGATCAGTTTTCGAGCCTGTTCGGGTGTTGCGAAACCATCCTTTTCAGCCCGTTGCAGTGCGATCAGAAAACGCCCTGTATCGCAGGCGTCGAAGGCCATTCGGGTCGGCTCGAGCGTTCCGGCATCGAACAGGGCTGGTGGAAGGCGGTGGCCATCGAGCTCGATGGTCGGGATGGCGCGCAGGATCTTTTCGATGCGGACCCGGGCCTCTTCATGAGGGATAAGCGACAGATGCGCCGCCGCCATGAGACCCTGAACCTGGCTGGCGACGTCCCAGAGCGTGATTTCGGCATTGATGACGAGCGTCGCGGCACCTGATTGCGCGGTCCCGGCACAAAGTCCGGTATCCGCGCGCGTGAAGCGATCGATGAACGAATATGCCTGTCGGGCATCCTCCAGAAAAGCCGTGCGGGCCGCGGCATTGGGTGGCGATGGTTCATCTGCCCCCCGCGCCTCGCGTCGGCGGGCTGACCAGAACCGGCGCAGGACCTGGTCTGGTGCCGCCAGTGCATCACGCAGCCCCTCGATCGTGGTGAATGTGACCAATCCCTCGCGCTTTGCGGTTTGAATCGTCCGCTGCAACTGTATCCGCTGGAACCGGGTTGCTATTTCATCCGGTGAAATTATCGCCAGCGCATCCGTCATCGGGTTTTCCCTGATCCGGTCCCCTACAGGGATAAGGCTCGGGCTATCATGGCCGATGTGAAAGCGACCATCGGCGCGCGGTCCGATCTCTGCATATCCAGCCTGACGCGGGGAGAGGACGATCTCGGCGATGTTGTCTTCCGACAATTGGTCGATTGGATCATCTGACCGAAAACAGGCGCTGCCGGGCTCCGAAAAACGGGCCAGTCGCGTGGCCGTTGTCAGGCAGGTTCCGGTTGATGACGACGGCGGCGTGTCTGGATCCGCACCGATCAGGGAATAGGGCACTTCGATTTCGTCCAGCATCATGGCAAAGTCCGCCTGCACTTCGCTGCCCCTGTCGGTTTCGAAGGCGAGAGCCATGTTCTTCGACGCGCCCGGATTACCCTGCAACAGGTGATCCTTGGGTCGGGTCGGCACGATCCGACCGTTTCCGAAGGCAAGATCCAGCGATTTGGCCCAGGCTTCTGCCCAGTCGATGGCGCGCGACGGATCCACATCCGAAATATCCAGAACCAGCATTTGCGGTTGCGCGGTGAGACCGAGGTCGGGGATCGTCTTGGCCGGGTCGTCATTCAGCCGCCGTCGGATGCCACCGGAGAGCCGCAGGATGCCCCAATCGACGGGCTGAACCTCGGTCCGGTCGGGCGCATTATCAGTCTGACCGGCATCAATCTGGATCCTGAAACCGGCCGCACGATAGGCGAAGGGTTCGATCCCAGGCGCACCATCAGGAAGAAACACCGAGACGGCGTCATCGAGCGCGAAGGCCGTATCGCCCAGAAGGTCGGCGATCCGATCGCGCAGCCGGGTTGCCTCGCGCAGGTGAAGGTAGCGATGCGCCGAGTCGATCGGGACATGGTTGACGGCAAGTTCGACAATCCCCTTGTCCGCGCCGAGCGTGACCAGAAGTGCCTTTAGTCTGTCGGTCTGACGGGACGAATTCTCATCACCTCGGTATTCCGAAAAAACAACCGTAAGTGGAATTAAGCGATTTGAAAAAGAGCGAAGTATTCGCGCGGGAAAATCAGAATTGGGTGTTTTCTCGACTCCTTGAATGACCAGGAAAAGGCTTCCGGCTCCAAGGGACTGGCCGGCGACCCGCCGTCCGGAAAGGGCCAACGCCAGTGCCGAGACCGAGGCCAAGTATTGTCGCCGTGTGACCTCCAAGACCTATGCCTCCGAAAAAACTATTCTTTTCACGTGTTTAGAGGATATATTAATATTGGTTGATGTTAAATATACACATCCTTTGACTTTTGCATAGGGCGATCATTTGCGCGAACGGCCCAAGATTGAACTGGAAAAAGAGGGACAAACTCTCATTGTCGGCTGGTTTCCCAAGCCCGTGCCGCAGCCGGTGTTCTTTGACCGATTCGGACGGCGGGCGAAGATCGTCTTGGGGCTTGTGCTATTCCTGATCGTCTTTTCCGTTTTTTGGTTTGTCGAATTCTTCTCTCGGGTCGATCAGCTGGATGCCTTGCCAAATGCAGCAACTGTGCCGGTCGTTGAGAGTGTCGCTGCTGCGTCCGGCCAGCTGGACGTCCGGGTGCTTCAGCCGGGACTGGAAACTCGCTGTGGTCAGTCGGTTCTGCAACCAGGACGAGACTACAACCGTGTGTCGGCCTTCCTGCCCTTCGGTGACAAACTGGCGCTGAGTGGCGCGCGGGCCTTCTGCGCGGACTTGCAGGATATCTACTACGAGGCGTGGACAATCACGGCGACGGGGGGGGAGATTCAGCCCCTCGGACCGGAGGCGCGGCCTATCCGCTCGACGACCACCGTGTCGGCTGGAACGCATTGAACAGGCCGAACGGTTTCGCAACCCTTGCGCCGGCCAGTTGGCAGACGACGGCAGATCTTGAGGCGTTGTTCAGTGACGTCAGCGGATCGGATTTTGCGTCCGAACTGGCCGGGATCATGCCCGATCTCGCCGGGCGGGGCCTGTGCGTCGACCTGTCTGCGCATCCCGACCTTTCGGTTTCCGCAGTCGCGGCGGCATCTGCGAGTTTGCGGAACGCGACGCTGCCATATGGCGCTGAATCCTGCCTGATCGCGGATGTCACCATGTCGGCCTTGCATGAGCCGTCCGCCATACCCGATGTGGATCGCGTTGTGGCCCGGGTTGCCCTTGCCGGCCAGACGCCGGTCGGCTCTCCGATGTCGCTGCGGGAAATCGAGCAGGCTGTCGAGCGGGTCGACGCCACCATTTCCGGGGATCGACTGCGTTTCGCCTATGTGACCGAAGGCCTCGCCTTCAGAACCGGTGAGCGAACGCCCCGAAAGGTGTCTTATGCCGAGGCCATGTTCCTCGCATCTCGGTATGACGCAACCACGACGATCGCCGCCGAGTCCGGTCTGCTGTTGATCCGCTACGTGGATTCGGACGGTGTATTCAACCAGATCTGGCTGCCGGACGCCGAGGTGCTTCATCGCATTCACACGAGCCACGGTGGCGGGCCTGCCGTCCTGTGGCCGATCGGCTACGAGAACCCCGCCTTCCGGTGGATCATTGACCAGCCCGACGCCACTGATGCCGCGGCGTCTTCCGCTGACTACCTCGGCCATTACGGCGTCTTTGAGGGCGCAGGGCCGTTTTCGACTACGGTATCGACTGCGCAGACCGGTCGGATTGCCTACCAGATTGATCCGGCGACCGGCGAACGGACCGGAGCGACGCTGGACGATGTGCCGATGGAGAATTTCGTACGCTTCTTCGGGGCTTCCACGGAGACGAATACACTTTCGTTGGCTTTTACCGGGCTGCCCGGTCGGGGCGATCTGGAGCGACTTCTTGAAACACTCGATCTGCTTGAGGTTCCAGCGACCTTCTTCCTTTCCTTCCGTGATATCCTGGGCGCCCGTGGCGCGGTGGATACACTGAAAGAGGCCGGTCATCAGGTCGGTGTCAAGCTCGTTCCCCAAGGGTCCAGTTCGACCGTAGCGCGGGACACGGCTCGGCTGTGCAACAAGCTGGTCCAGCATTTTCTGTCCCATGACGAAGGCTGGCGGGCGCGATTCGTGCTGGACCTCGAGGCACGCCCAGGCACGAACACGAACGCGGCACTGTTCACCCAGGTTCAGCAGATGCAAACGGACGGCTATCTCGTCGTCCACCCCACAATCGCTACGGCCATCGACGCCGACCGGGTCGATGCGTTGATCGACACGATCTACGATCAGGCGCTAGCCCGGTCTACCAACGTGCTGGCCTTCGATATCTCCGGGGCAAATCGGCGGGTGCTGAACGAAACGGTGCCAGACCTTCTCGCCCGTCTGCGCAGCGACGGGTTCGAGTATCGCGCGCTGGCCGATCTTGCTCAAATCGCGCCAGCCGAGGCGACGCCGGCGGTTCAAATGACTCCGCTTCGCCGCGACGACGTGACTTACGGTGTTCTGGCCGTCAGCTGGGCGGGGATCCAGGGTATCATTTTCGTCCTGGCATTGATCGTGGCCCTGCGATCACCGGTTTACCTTCTGCTGGCTTTCGCCCGGCGTAAGCGCTTCGATCTCGACATGGACTATCACCCGCCGCTTACCCTCGCGATCCCGGCCTTCAATGAGGAAAAGGTGATCGCGCGGACCTTGGACAGCGCCCTGTCCGTCGATTATCCTGGGCTGGAAATCGTGGTTGTCGACGACGGATCAACGGACGATACTCGGCAGATCGTCATGGAATATGTCGAGCTTTGGCCAAACGTCCACCTTGTGGAACAACCGAATGGCGGCAAGTGGAGTGCCCTGGATCACGCCATCGCGGTAACCGAAACGGAGCTGATCGCGATCCTTGACGCGGACTCCCTTATCGAGCCCATGGCACTGCGTGAGATCGTTCAGCCCTTCAAGGACGAAACTGTTGGGGGCGTGGCCGGGACGGTCGAGGTCGGAAACCGCGGCGGCATCCTCAGCGCGTTCCAACGGCTGGAGTATATGCACACCCAACAGGTGATGCGCCGCGCCTACGAGGTGTTTGACGGCATCATTGTTGTTCCCGGCGCCATGGGGGCCTGGCGGGTGGAAGCGGTCAAGAAGGCCGGTCTGGTATCCGGTGATACGATCACCGAGGATGCCGACCTGACGATCGCCGTTCACCGAGCCGGCTACAGCATCCGCTACCAGGAGAATGCGAAGTCCCACACCGAGGCACCGGATACGATATCCGGGTACCTGCGGCAGAGATTCCGGTGGACCTTCGGCATGTTTCAGGCGTCCTGGAAGCACAAACGATCGATCCTGGAGCGCAAGACGGTTGGCTTCATCTCGATTGTGGATGCGATCTGGTATCAGTTGATCACGAGCGTGATCTATCCGTTCTTCGACATCTACCTCATTGTCTTCCTGCTGCGGCTCGGCTTCAGCTATGCCACCACGGGCAGCGCCGGCGATGTCGATTTGTCCATGCAAATCTCGGCCGCTTACCTTTTGATCATCACGTTCGAATTCGTGAACATCGTGTTCGCAATGTACCTGGCGCGCCGGTGGGAATGGGTCCTTCTGCTGGTCGGTCCCTTGGCCCGGTTCGGCTATCGGCAACTTCTGTATCTTGCCTCGATCAAAGCCATCCACGCGGCCTTGATGGGCAAGCTGGCGGCTTGGAACAAGCTCGAACGGACAGGGACGGCTCGACTGGAAAGTTAGCGAGACAGGATCAGGACAGTCCCGGACCGCGCGGCGCGAATGGGATGGAATATCCGCCAAGATCGACGATGTAGTTGCGCAGCGGCATGCCATATGGATCGCGGATATCGGCGCGCCCGTTCGAGTTCACGAACTGACGCAGCGCGCCTGGCCCCAGGAGGTGGGTCGCCGCCAGCATGCCGCTGGGCGAAAGCGTGACGCCACCAACCTGGCGCCATGCATAGCGATCAAGGCCATCGGCCTCGATATAGCGCCACATGATCTGCATCCATTCGCGTGCGGCATCGTCCTGAACCGCAGGGTTGGCAAGGAAGTCGGCGACCGAACGAATTCCGTTCTTACCGGTGAATCCGCCACTGAAATTGTTGTCATAGACATCACGGTCGCGGCGCACATAGCCCAGGTCGATCAGAGCAGCCTCGCCGAATTGGTAGGCACCGATGAAGTTCAACGTGTTGACGGCCCGGTAATTTCCGCTGGATTCCCGGTGCCGCAATGCGCCGAAGAATGCGTCGTAACTGCCGGATGATGCCAGAATGACCTGTTCAGGCTCCGCAGACGATTGGATGCGGCTGTTTGCATTCTGGGCTGACACCTGGGGGCCTTGGGTCAAAGACAATAGTGCACCCACGACCACCCACGCCATGCGCGATGGTTTCCAAGCCATAACCTACCTCTGGTCTTAACTTCAGCGTTAAGTTGAACGCTTTGTCAGAAAACCACGGCGTTATGACAAGAGAGAGTTTGGAACAGGGCGTTTTTGTGGCGGGAATCCACCTATGATTGATTCATTTCTGCAACGTAGAGGTGAGGCCCGCCGCAACTCAGTGAGCCAGGTTGCAAAGATAATCCTGCAAATTCAGTGGCTAACAGCCGCCTCTCGGATCGCGCGGATATTGGCGCCATAGGGTGCGGGATCGGCGACAGAGCCGCCGCGGAAAACCGCCGACCCTGCAACAAGGACATCCGCCCCGGCTGCCGCGACGAGGGGGGCGGTCGTTGGATCGACGCCACCGTCGATCTCGATATGGATCGGTCGGTCGCCGATCATGTCGCGCAGCGTCCGCACCTTGGCTGTCATGTCGATGAATTTCTGGCCGCCGAACCCAGGGTTCACGGTCATCACGCAGATCAGGTCGGTCAGGTCCAAAACATGCGTGACCGCCTCGGCCGGGGTGCCGGGGTTCAGCGCGACACCCGCCTTCATTCCCGCCGCACGGATCGCCTGCAATGTGCGATGAATATGCGGCCCGGCCTCTACATGGGCGGTCAGAATATCGGCCCCGGCCTCGGCATAGGCGTCGATATAGGGATCGACCGGCGCGATCATCAGGTGCACGTCCATGACCGTTTTGACATGTGGCCGGAAGGCTTTGACGGCCATCGGGCCAAAGGTCAGGTTGGGCACGAAATGGCCGTCCATCACATCAACATGGACCCAATCGGCCCCTTGCGCTTCAATCGCCTGAATCTCCGCGCCGAAATTCGCGAAATCAGCGGACAGGATCGACGGGGCGATCTTGATCGAACGGTCGAAACTCATGGGATGCGGGCCTTTCGGGGCAGGGAAGATCGCGGGCTTTCTAGCACGCGTGTCGGCCCCAGTGGAAGAGAGACTAGCTCTCTTCCGAAGGTGGCCAGACGAGGGATTGCACGGTGTAGACCAGGATCGCTGCCCCGACCGCGCCAAGGGCCGCGACGCCCAGCAGGACGATCAGGTCGATCGGTCCACCGATATCGGCCAGTTGCGAGTCCGTCATCGCCATCGTGAACCACACGGCCAGCACCGCGCCCACGGGCATCGAGACCTGCGCCCAGAGAAACTTGCGCCAGCTGACGGCGTGGTCGCGGATCAGCACGTAGAGGTAAGCCAGTGTGACCAGCCCCGCCAGCGCCACCATGATCCAGAACAGGCCACGTCCGAAAATCT
The DNA here is from genome assembly GCF_003129565.1 of Salibaculum griseiflavum. Taxonomy (GTDB): domain Bacteria; phylum Pseudomonadota; class Alphaproteobacteria; order Rhodobacterales; family Rhodobacteraceae; genus Salibaculum; species Salibaculum griseiflavum. The sequence continues at coordinate 34,468 of NZ_QETF01000013.1, read as the reverse complement.
CTTCGAAGACGGCCAGCATGGTGGAAAGGGTCATCTCTTGCATGGGTCTGTCTCCTTACGCGCGGCCGCGCAGCATGGCGTTATAGGTGGCTTTCAGGGCGACCTCCTTCATCAGCCAGCTGATCCAAAGCTCTTCCAGCGGAGCGATGATGCCCGGGAAGGACGGCACAAGGTCGTTGTTGTAATCGAACTCGATCAGCATGGCGCGACCGACCTTGGTGATCATCGGACAAGAGGTGTAGCCGTTATAGGTCTCAGTCGGATCCATGCCGGCAATGGCGCTGACGATACCATCCTCCACGACGGGCACCTGCCATTTCACGCTGGCCGCGGTCTTGCCCTTGGGCACGCCGGCCACATCGCCCAGCGCCCAGATGTTGTCGTAGCGCAGGTGACGCAGGCTGTATTGGTCGCACTCCACCCAGCCCTGGTCGGCCCATTTGTCGGCCCAGGACAGGCCCGATTGGCGGATCACATCCGGCGCGCGCTGTGGCGGGATCACATGGATGTAGTCATAGTCCATCTCCACATCGAACCCGTCCTTGTCGGCAAAGGTGGCGCGGCGCGTGCCCGGTTCGATGGCCTTGAGTGTATGCTGCATGGCAGTGTCGATGCCGCGATCACCGAACAACATGCGCACCTTCTCGGCCACGATCGGCACACCGAAAAGCGACCCTTGCGGCGCGGCATAGATGTATTCGGCCTTGCCACGATTGCCGCCTCGACGGGCGATGTCGTCGATCAGGAACGTGTGCTTGAGTGGCGCGCCTGCACATTTCATTTCCGTGGCGGGGCGCGTGAACAGCCCAACGCCGCCCTCTTCGGCAAAGCGCCCGGCAGCGGCCCATGTGCGCGCGGCGTAGTCCGGCCCCGCGTAAAGCGCGCCGATCCCGTTTTCACCCACCATGTCGAGGCTGAAGCCCTCGATTGCATCGTGGTCCAGAACGAGGCCGGGGGCGACAACCAGGAAGTCATAGGAGACGGTCTGTCCGCCCTCGGTTGCCACAGTCCTCGCATCGGGGTCGATCGCCGTGGCCGTTTCGGCAATCAGGGTCACGCCCGAGGGCAGCCAGTCCGTCGTCTCTGAGACAACGTAATCGGCGGGCTTCAACCCGGCGGCGACGAGAGACAGGCCCGGTTGGTAAAGATGCTGCGGGCGTGGATCGATCAGGGTGATATCGGCCCCGTCCAGGCGGTCCGCCAAGCGGTTGGCAAGCGACGTGCCGCCAGCGCCTGCGCCGATGATGACGATCTTTGCATTGGTGGGCACCGGCTGGGCCTGCCCGGCGCCCGCTGCGGCCAAGGCGGCACCGCCAGCGGCCATACCGAGAAATGCGCGGCGGTTGGGTCTCGGATCAAGTCCGGGCAGGAGTCGGGTGTCTTTGGGCAAGGCGCTCTCCGTTCGTCGATTTGGGAACGCGCCCCGCAACGATCGAGGGAACCAGGTGATCGTTGCGGGGAAGGCAGGCACCGAAACCGGGCTGCCTTGCGCTCCTTCCCTGCGGCTGCAACGCAAGGGAAATATAAAAACATGTTGCTTTTGGCATAAATCGCCCAAGTTTCCTTGATGCAGATCAAAAAGCGGCTTGGGTTTCACAGAATTCGAGGGATGTGGGTATGGTCAGAGCCGATTCACGTGCCGCGCTCAAAGGCGTCTCAGGCGTCGATCACCGCGGCCGCCTCTGCCGGCCGGCGCACGGCGGCGGAGCGCGTGCGCGCCATCAGGAACGTTCCGTGCACATGCGGGGCATCGGGAAAATACCACCGACCCGTGATGCGGGTTGCCGTTGCGTTGACTTCCCCTTCATAGGTCGGTCGAGAATTGGTGTCGAAATCCGTGTAGGTCTTGAGGAAGCGTACGCTGCCGCCCCGGCGCGTGCCGGAAAGCACGGCCATCAATGTATCGCCGGCGCTGTCGCAGAAGGTGTTGGTCTCGACGGTCTCGCCGCGCAGGGTCGGTCCGGTCTGCGTAAGCACCGCGTCAAAGGCAACGGGTTCTCCATCGGCGGGATTGGCATAGTCATAGCGACCCGTCCAGGACCCCGTCAGCGACCCGGCGGTCGGCTGGTCAGTCCCGCCTGAGCGTATCGCCATAGGCCAGCTTCGGTTCCAGCTCGATTCGCTGGCCGCCTTCCTTGACCGCGCCGGAATTGCGGTCGGCGATGATCCGTGCCGCGGCCTCGCCGATCTCGGCACGGCAGGCATCCATCGTCGCCAACTGTAGCGGCAGACCGTCCAGCAATTCGACCCCGTTGAACCCGGCCAGACCGATCCGGCCGGGAATGTCGATCCCCTGCTCTTGCAGGTATAGCAGACCACCCGCGCCGATCATGTCGTTGGAGTAATAAAGGAAATCCAGGTCCGGGCTACGGGTCAGCATGGCCTGGGTCATCTCGCGCCCCTTGGAGAGTGCCGAACCACCGGAATAGAATTCCTGGTCGGCGATCTCGATCCCGTGGCCTGCCAGCGCCCGGGTCAGGCCCTCGAACCGTTTGCGGGCGCGGTGATCGAGGGGCATCTTGGTGCCCAGGAACCCGATCTTGCGATAGCCCGCTTCGTGGATCGCCTCGCCCATCAGTCGCCCGGCGCGGCGGTGCGAAATGCCGACATTGGCGTCCACAGCGTCGCCATCGGTGTCCATGATCTCGACGATCGGAATGCCGGCCCGTTCCAGCATGGCCCGCGCGGGTTCGGTATGTTCCAGACCGGCGATGATGATCCCCGAAGGTCGCCATGACAGCATCTCGAACAGGACTTTTTCTTCCTTCTCGGGTGAGTAATCCGTCACGCCCACGACCGGCTGCAGTTCGGTGCCTTCCAGCGCCGCGGAAACCCCGGACAGCACCTCCGGAAAGACCATGTTCTTGAGGCTTGGAATGATGACTCCGACGAGGTTGACCCGCTGCGAGGCCAAGGCGCCCGCGATCTTGTTGGGCACGTAGCCGAGCGTTCGCGCCGCTTCCTGCACGCGTTCACGGGTCGCCTGGCTGACATCGCCCTTGTTGCGCAAGACGCGACTGACGGTCATTTCGCTGACGCCGGATGCCTCGGAGACATCGCGAAGCGTGAGCGGGCGCTTGTTCGAACTGTTCAATGTGCTGGCCTGTCCATTGTCCCTTGCCACCTTGTTACCTTGCTTGCGGGGCGTTGTCCAAGCCCTTGCCCCGATCCGCCAAACGCGGCATTCAGGGGCCAGCGGTCCCGTGGCTCAACTGGATAGAGCAGCCCCCTCCTAAGGGGCAGGTTGCAGGTTCGAATCCTGCCGGGATCGCCAATCACCCTTGCAGCAGTTTCGCCATGTGAAGGACGGCCAGTTCGTAGCCATGCACGCCGCAGCCGGCTATGACAACGTCGGCGCGGCGGCTGACATAGGAATGGTGGCGGAACCGTTCCCGTCGATGAACCTGGCTGATATGCAGCTCGATGACCGGCCCGCCGAAAGCGCTCAGAGCGTCGAGGATCGCGATCGAGGTGTGTGTGTAGGCGCCTGGGTTGATGATGATCCCCGCCGCCTTGTCGCGCGCGTCGTGGATCCAGTCGATCAGCTGTCCTTCGTGATTGGATTGCCGCTGCTCGACCGTAAGCCCCTCTGTTTTGGCCACTTCCGTGCAACGGCCGGCGACATCCTCCAGCGTGTCGGCGCCGTAGATCTCGGGCTCTCGCCGGCCCAGCAGGTTCAGGTTTGGGCCGTTCAGGATATAGACCAGATTGCTCATCTTCGCGTCCTTCGCATTGCGTTGATAATGCGTAGCAAAGCCCGCGCGGCTTGAACATGCCGGTCAGTGCGGAAACCGCTTTACGGCGGCACCACGGCCACGCCATGCTGATCGGGCAGACAAGACACAGGCAGAATATGGCGAAATTTCCTACAGATCCGGGGCAGGACTCCTATGATGTCGTGATCATCGGTGGCGCGATCATGGGATCGTCGCTGGCCTGGCACCTGTCCACCTCGCCGGATTTTGACGGTTCGGTGCTCGTGGTGGAACGCGACCCGAGCTACGCTGCCTGCTCTACCGCGCACACCAATTCCTGCATCCGGCAGCAATTCGGTAACGCTCTGAACATCCGCATCTCGCAATATACCGCCGAAATCCTGCGCGATTTCCGGGCGCATTTGGGCGGGGATGACCGGGTGCCCGACCAGCATATTCAGTCCTTCGGTTACCTGTACCTGGCCGGGGACGAGGCGGGGGCGGACCGGCTGCGCCGGGCCCATGCGGTGCAGCAGGAGTGCGGCGTGCCCTCGCGCCTGTTGACCCCCGGCGAGATCGCCGAGGCCTACCCGTTCTATGCCCTCGACGATGTGATCCTCGGAAGCCACAACGCGCGCGACGAAGGCTATTGGGATGGCGGTGCTGTCTTCGAATGGTTCCGGCGCAAGGCGCAGGACAACGGGGCAGAGTTCATCGCCGGCGAGGTGGCCGGACTCGAGAAAGACCGGTCAGGGTCCCGTGTCGAGGCGGCGCAGCTGTCATCCGGTGAACGCATCGCCTGCGGTGTCGTGGTCAACGCGGCCGGGCCGCGCGCGGCGCGTGTCGCCGGCATGATCGGGCGCGATATCCCTGTCGAGCCGCGCAAGCGTTTTTCCTGGGTGTTCAAGGCCGAGCAGCCCTTGTCCGGAGAGTTGCCCCTGACCATCGACACCTCGGGCGTTCACGTGCGCCAGGACGGGCCGGATACCTATCTTGCCGGCGGTCACCTGGCCGATGACCCGGCGGCAGATCCCGATGATTTCGAGATGGACCCCGATTTCTGGATGGACGTCGCATGGCCTGCCATTGCAACGCGGATCCCGCAATTCGAGGCGATCCGCGTGATCAACGAGTGGGCCGGGCATTACGCGTTCAACACGTTCGACCAGAATGCGATCGTAGGGCCGGACCCCGAGGTATCGAACTTCCTCTACATGAACGGGTTTTCAGGCCACGGGCTTCAACAGGCGCCGGCGATGGGGCGAGGTCTGGCGGAATGGATCACGTCGGGTGCGTATCAAACGCTTGATCTCGGCCCGTTTCACCTCGACCGTGTACTGCGTGGCGAGCGCTTCGGCGAAAGCGCGATTATCTGAATGAACGTCTCGACCGCCTTGCACCTTGGCATGCAGAGAGTAAGAATCTTGCCTGTGGTGTTGAGTAGACGCGGTTATGAATGATGCTTCCCTCGATCGAATGATTGCCCTTTCGGTCGAGACGCTGACACAGGGCGATGAAGACCGGATCGGCGGTCTGGTGCGGCTCTTGGCGACGCGCTGGCCGAATGAACCGGCCCTGTCCATCGCCTTTGCCCTCACCAACGCTGCCGCCTCCATCGAGGAAATGGTCGATTCCGAAACCACGCCGCCCGTGGTCCTGATGCGTGCCTACAAGTTTGCGGCCCTCGTTGCGGCCGATGTGCATGCGGTGCAATCCATGGGCAAGGTGCCGGCCCGCGCCTCGGACCTTTTGCATTTCTGGCGACGGGTCGATCCCTGGTTCCTGAACCGCTGAGCTGGTTCAGACCATGCGGATCACGTCCTTGTCGATGGCCAGCATATAGCCTTTGCGGGCGATGTTCTTGACCAGCAATTCACTGATCATCTGGTTGCCCAGGCTGTCGCGCAGGCGCTTGATCCGCGTGGCGCCAGCGGCCTCGTCGCAATCGGCGGCGTTCCGTCCGGAGATAACCGCCTCGATCTCGGACCCGGACAGAACCTCGTCATCCATGCGGGCCTCTGCCAGCACTGACAGGGTTTCGATCGCCGCATCGGTCAGCTTGAATTCGAAATTGTTCAGCATCACCGTCTTCTGGTCGCGGGCGATCAGCAGGGAATTCACCTCGATTCCCTGGCGTTCGATCATGCTCATCCGGCGGTTCAGCGCGACCAGCATCACCAGGAAGGCCACGGCGGCGATCAGTAGGGCGGTCGCAAAAACCAGCAGCACAAAGATGACGAAGCGGTAGCTGTCCAGGGTCTCGGAAAAGGCCGTGCCGGACTGGGCCAGGATCTCAAGCAGCTTGACCTCGGCCTGGCCCGTCAGGTCGTCGTTCTCGATGAAAAGCTGTTCGACCCGCGCGTTGAAGGCGTTCGCGTCGGGCAGGTTCAGAAACAGGACCGCCGCGGCCACCGCAAGGATGACCACGATGGCGATGATGCCCGCCAGCACGACACGGTTGCCCGTTTGCCGTGCCTCAATAGCGGAGGAAGAATTCTCCGGCACTGTCACGTCTTTCCTCTAACCCGGCATCGTCGAAGACGCCCACGATGTTCAACAGCTGCCAATCCTCGTCGGACAGGCGTGTCTCCAGTTGATCCGCGGCATTGGTCGCGGTGCAGTCGCCGCGGATTTCAGCGACACCATAATGCAGGCGCAGGGGATCGTCGCGCTTGGCCTTGTAGTCGGCATAGCAGGCGGCCCCGGCGGGACCGGCGGCCAGCAGGCTGGCAAGCAAGAGGGGTAGAACGCGTTTCATGCCCGGACGATGCCCTTTCGGCGCAGTGTTATTCAATATCTCCGCGCGGGTCCCGGTTCGTCAACCGATAGCATCCCCGCGTTATTGAGCGACGGCGACACACATCGTCAGCCTTGGGTCATTCCGTCGGCCCGCGCCGATGCAATCGAAAGGATTGACCGATGATGAAGACCCTGACCGCCGGTCTGCTGGCCCTGAGCCTTGGACTGGGCACCGTAACGGCGACACCGGCCCATGCAACCCTGTCCGATGAGGAGAAGGTGATCGGCTTGCTGAGCCTGTTTCTTCTCGGGGCCGCGATCGCCCAGAACAATGACGACAAGAGCGATGCCCGTCGCGACCGGCGTGACAACAGGTGGCGAGAGCTTCCGGCGCGCTGCTTGACCAGCGTGTCCACCCGCCGGGGCGATGTGCGGATGTTCGGTGAACGCTGCCTGCGCCGTCACTATGACCACGTGAACCGGCTGCCCGCGCGATGTGAGATTTCGGTGCGGGGGCCGCGCCACATGCGCCATGGCTACGTGCCGCGCTGCCTGCGCCATGCCGGGTTCCGGCTGGAGCGTCTGCCCAACTGATCTGCATCGAGCAGGGCACGGGCCATTCGGCCTGTGCGGCGTGGGGTCGGGCAACCGGCCCCTTGCCATTTCCGGTGCGACCTGCTTGGAGGCCTGCCATGGTTGATGCCCCGGATTTCCATTTCGAGGATGCCGCCCGGCAGGCCGGCGCACGGCGTATCGCCGGCGTCGACGAAGTCGGACGCGGCCCACTGGCAGGGCCTGTGACGGCGGCGGCAGTGATCTTGGACCCAGACCGGATTCCCAATGGTTTGCAGGACAGCAAGAAGCTGACCGCCCGGCGACGGGTCCAGCTTGCTGCCGAGATCCATGCAAACGCCGAGGTCAGCATCGCACATTGCACCGTCGAAGAGATCGACAAGCTGAACATCCTGCGTGCTGCGCATCTGGCGATGGAACGCGCCCTGGCTGGGCTGAGCGGGGTCGATCATGCGTTGATCGACGGCAACATGATCCCCCGCGAGCTGACGTGTCCGGCCGAATGTATCATCAAGGGCGATGCCCGGTCGCTGTCGATTTCGGCGGCGTCAATTGTGGCAAAAGTGTGTCGCGATGCGATCATGGTGGATTTGGCGCAACAGCATCCCGGCTACGGCTGGGAGACGAACGCCGGCTACGGGTCCAAAAGCCATATGGAGGCCCTTCGAAATATCGGTGTGACCCCACACCATAGACGGTCCTTCAAACCGGTCCACAATATCTTGTATCAAGATAAAAACGTAACCCCTTGATTCAAAAATACTTTTGACAGCGAATCGCCTCTGACTCATCTTTAGGACAACGAACGAGCGGACAATCCGCCGGGACAGAGGCAGAAAATGACGAAGAAAAACACCGAAGCGGGCGCGTCGGCGCTCCCTCTGAATTCGATTCTCGATGGCGATTGCATTGAGGTGATGAACAGCCTTCCGGAAGGCTCCATCGACCTTATCTTTGCGGACCCGCCCTATAACCTGCAATTGCGCGGCGATTTGCACCGGCCCGACAATTCCAAGGTCGATGCCGTGGATGATGAGTGGGACCAGTTCGCCAGCTTCCAGGTCTATGACCAGTTCACCCGCGATTGGCTGAAGGCCGCGCGCCGTCTGCTGAAGCCCGATGGGGCGATCTGGGTGATCGGCAGCTATCACAACGTGTTCCGCATGGGGGCAGAACTGCAGAACCAGGGCTTCTGGATTCTCAATGACGTGGTCTGGCGCAAGTCCAACCCGATGCCCAATTTCCGTGGCAAGCGCCTGACCAATGCCCATGAAACGCTGATCTGGGCGTCGAAATCGGACAAGTCGAAATACACCTTCAACTACGAGGCCCTGAAGGCGCTGAACGAAGGCACGCAGATGCGGTCGGACTGGGTTCTGCCGATCTGCACCGGCCATGAGCGGCTCAAGGACGACAAGGGCGACAAGGCGCATCCGACGCAGAAACCCGAAAGCCTGCTGCACCGCGTTCTGGTCGGCACGACCAATCCCGGCGACGTGGTCCTCGACCCGTTCTTCGGCACCGGCACCACCGGCGCGGTCGCCAAGATGCTGGGACGTGATTTCATCGGGATCGAGCGCGAGGCAGCCTATCGCGAAGCCGCGACCAAGCGCCTGTCGAAGGTTCGCAAGTATGATCGCGATGCGCTTCAGGTTACCACGCCCAAACGCGCTGAACCGCGCGTGCCCTTCGGCCAGTTGGTCGAGCGCGGCATGCTGCGCCCCGGCGAGGAATTGTGGAGCATGAACGGCCGTCACAAGGTCAAGGTGCGCGCCGATGGCACGCTGATCGGGGACGACGTCAAGGGGTCGATCCACCAGGTCGGCGCCCATCTGGAAGGGGCGCCCAGCTGCAATGGTTGGACCTACTGGCACTTCCGCAAGGACGGCAAGAAGGTTCCGATCGACCTGCTGCGTCAGCAGATCCGCTCCGAGATGCGGGCGAACTAGCCCCAAGAGATACCGCCTGTGCCTGTGGCCAGACCACGGCACGACTTCCCCGCCGTCCCTCGGGTTCGGCGGGGCTTTTTGCATCCGGCCCAAACATTGCATTCGTGCGGGGGGCTGTTTAGGGACATGATCGACAGACCACGAGAAACGAGCCGATGCAGCAAAACCCGAACGCATTGCCTGACCTGACGGTCGTGGTCCCCTGCTACAATGAACGTGACAACGTGCGGCCGCTGGTGGATCTGCTGGACAAGGCACTGGCAGGCATTCGGTGGAATGTTCTCTTTGTCGATGACGACAGCCCCGACGGCACCGCGAAAGAGGTCCGGGCGCTGGCGCGCGAACGCGGCGACGTGCGCCTGTTGCACCGGGTCGGGCGGCGCGGGCTGGCCGGTGCCTGTATCGAGGGTATCCTGTCTTCGGTCAGCCCGGTGGTTGCCGTCATGGATGGCGATTTGCAGCATGACGAGACCAAGCTGGCCGACATGTTTGCCGTTCTGCGCGACAGGTCCGAGGTCGATCTGGTCATCGGCTCGCGCCATGTCGAGGGCGGTTCGGCCAGCGGTGGGCTGTCCGCGCTGCGCGAATGGGGCAGCGACCTGGCCACGAAACTGGCCCGGCGGCTTCTGAAAATCAGCGCCAGCGACCCGATGTCAGGCTTTTTCATGATCCGCCGCGAACGGTTCAACGAGGTCGTCACAGACCTACAGACCCAGGGTTTCAAGATTCTGGCCGACATGCTGGCGGCCTCGCGCGGGCGCTGGAATGTGGCCGAGGTCGGCTATGAGTTCCGCACGCGCCAGCATGGCGAAAGCAAGATGGATACGGCGATCACCCTGGAATTCCTCGGGCTGATCCTGTCGCGCCTGACCGGCGGGATTTTCCCGATCCGCCTGATCCTGTTCCTGATGGTCGGCTTGAGTGGCGTCGCCGTGCAATTGGTCGCGGTCCGCTTCGCCCTGTGGGCAACCGGGTTTCCCTTCTACATCGCCCAGAGCTTTGGCGTCTGGGTCGCCATGACCTCTAATTTCGCGCTCAACAACATCCTGACCTATCGTGACCGGATGTTGCGGGGGCTGGCCTGGTTTCGTGGGCTGCTGTCCTTCTACGCGGTCTGTTTCATCGGTGCGCTTGCGAATGTCGGCGTGGCCGAACTGCTGTATGAGACCTGGCCGAACTGGGCCGTGGCCAGTTTCGCGGGTGCCGTCGTGGGGGCCTTGTGGAACTTCGTGGCCAGCGCGCTGGTGACCTGGCGGATGCGCTAGACGATGGCGGCGGCGCGCGGACCATTGGGGATCGCCCCGATCCTTTGGATCCTTGCGCTGTCGCTGCTGTGGCGGGTGTTCTTCGCCGCCGTCCTGCCACTTGGCACGGATGAGGCCTATGCGCTGGCCGTCGGGCGGAGCTATTCCATCAGCTTCTATGACCATCCGCCGCTGGGCTTCTGGGCGCCAGCCCTGGCCGAGGATGTTCTGGGCGCCGCCGGTCCGTTGGGCTATCGCATCCCGAACCTTGCCCTTGGCACGCTTGCTGTCTGGTTTCTTTACCTGAGCGGCCGGCGATTGGGCGGTGAGAAGGCCGGGCTTTGGACCGCGCTGCTGGCGGCGCTGGCGCCCTTCATGGCCCTGTCGGGCGTGATGATCCTGCCGGACGCGCCGCTCTATGCGGGGATGACCGGGGCGCTTTATGCGCTGATCCGATTGGCGCAGGGGGAAACCGACCGGTTTTGGCTTTGGGTGTTCGGCGGGCTGTGCCTGGCCGTGGCTTTGGCCTCGAAATACCAGGCGGGATTGTTGCCGATCAGCCTTCTGATCTGGATCGCCGTGACCCGCAGCGCCTGGGGCTGGCTGGCACGGCCGGGTTTCTGGCTGGCCGTTGGTCTGGCGATGCTCGGCCTGCTGCCGGTCCTGCTGTGGAATATCGGCAATGGATGGGCGTCGTTCGCGTTTCACGGCGGGCGGGCCGGGGGCGGTGTGAATCCCGCCAATTTCGCGCTGATGGTGCTGGCTCAGGCGCTTTACCTACTGCCGGTGATCCTTGTCTGGGGCGTCGGGCGCCTGATGTCGCGCGACCTGTGGCGCGATCCGGTGGTGCGCCTGCTGATCCTGATCGCCCTGGGACCGATCGTGATGTTCAACGCGATCTACCTGTTCAGCGGCGGGACGCTGCCGCATTGGTCGATGCCCGGCTGGATGGTCCTGTTGCCGCTGATGGGGGTATGGCTCGCGCAAGGCGCGGGCACGGCCGCGGGCCGGTGGCTGATCGGCATTGCCGTGCCCATTCATCTGCTTTTGGCGGGCATCGCGCTGCATGTGCAGACCGGCTTTCTGACGGCCGCCAGTGACCCGCTGCCCGAATGGGACAATTCCGTGCCGCTGATCCCCATGGCAGAGACAAGGGCCGCGATGGCGGCCAGCGGGCACCTGAACGGGGCCGACCTGCTCGCGGCGACGGGCTGGACCGAGGCCGGGCACATCGCGGCCGCCCTTGGGCGAGAACACCCCATGCGCGTGATTGACGGCCGCGCGCATCACTTTGCCTTCATGCCCGGCCAGTCCATGGGAGGCGCCGCCCGGCTGATCGGGATCACGCGCCTGACCGAAGCCGAGGGGCTTGCCCTTGACCTGCTGGAAACGGCGCGCCAGCACGATCCCGGGGCGCGGCTTCTGGGCATCGTCACCGTTGAACGCGGATCACGTCCCTATTTCGCATTGCCGGTCGTTGCGCTTTCGCTTGATCCGGTGCGGCTGTCCGCACAAGAAGGGGACGAGTTCTAAAGATGGGTCCGGACATGGCGAAAATTCTGCTGACCGGTGGTGCGGGCTATATCGGGTCTCATACCTATGTAGGCCTTGTGGAGGCCGGGTATGACGTCGTGATTCTGGACAACTTCTCGAATGCCAAGGCCGATGTTCCGGCCCGTTTGGAACGGATCACGGGGCAGCCGGTGACCGTCTATCGCGGTGATGTGCTGGACCGCGCGCTGCTGGATCGGGTGTTTGCCGAGCACCGGATCGACGGCGTTGTGCATTTCGCGGCACTCAAGGCCGTGGGGGAAAGCACGCAGAGGCCCTTGGACTACATCCATACCAATGTGGGCGGGTTGTTGACCCTCTTGTCCGCGATGGATGCGGCGGGGGTCCGGCGCATCGTGTTCTCGTCGTCGGCGACGGTTTATGGCGAAACCGATATCCAGCCCATCCCCGAGGATCACCCGCGCACCTACACGTCCCCCTATGCCTATACCAAGATCACCGGTGAATTGACGCTGGAACAGGTGGTGGCCGCCGATCCGCGATGGGCCGTGGGTGTTTTGCGCTACTTCAATCCTGTCGGCGCGCATAAATCAGCCCTGATCGGCGAAGACCCGGCGGACCTTCCAAACAACCTGATGCCCTATATCGCCAAGGTGGCGACGGGCGATTTGCCCAGGTTGCGCGTCTTCGGAGATGATTACGATACGCCCGATGGTACTGGCGTGCGGGACTACATCCATGTCGAGGACCTGGCAGATGGCCACGTTCTGTCCATCGCCGCCCTGATCGAGACCGGCGAAAGCCATGCGGTGAACCTTGGAACCGGCAAGGGCTCGTCCGTGCTCGACGTGATCCGCGCCTATTCCGAAGCCTGTGGCCGGGATCTGCCCTATGACATCGTTGGTCGTCGGGACGGTGACGTGGCGGTTCTGACGGCGCGACCCGAAAAGGCGCGCGACGTGCTGGGCTTCGAGGCCAAGCGCAGCCTGGAAGACATGTGCCGGTCCAGTTGGGCCTGGGTCAGCGGGCAATTGTCCAACGATCTCAAGCCCTGACCGAATTGGTCAACTGGCGCCGCGCGGCATCGGAGTGGTGCCGAGCCTGTAAGGGGTCCAGTCGTCGATCTCGGGATAGTATTGCCGGCGCCAGGCCTTGACCCGCGGATTCATGATCTTGCGCCAAAGCGGCGGGATCACCGCTGCGACGGTCATCACAGGATAGCCATAGGGCAATTGCGGCGCCTCGTCCTCTTCGTAGTTCTGAAGCAGCGGAAAGCGCCGGTCGGGCTTGTAATGGTGATCGGAGTGGCGTTGCAGGTTGATCAGAAGCCAGTTCGATGCCTTGTGCGCGGCGTTCCAGCTGTGACGTGGCTGAACATGGTCGTATTTGCCGTCGCCCAGGTGTTTCCGCGTCAGCCCGTAGTGTTCCACGTAGTTGACCAGTTCCAGTTGGAAGACGGCCCAGAAGGCCTGCGTCAGGAACAGGAACAAGCCCCAGAGCCCGCCGATCCAGAGCGCCAAAAGGACGAAGGCCAGTTGCAAGGCAAGATACCGCCAGAACGGATTGGACGGATGGTGCCAGGGCAGCCCCTTGCGCGCCAGCATGGCCTTTTCGGCACGAAAGGCCGAGGGCGGGCATTCTCGCAGAACGCGGGGGAAATACCGGTGGAAGCCCTCATTATAGCGGGCCGTGACCGGGTCGCGCGGCGTGCCGACATAGCGATGATGCACCAGAAGGTGCTCGGACCGGAAATGCGAATACATCACCATGGCTAGCAGAATGTCGCCCAACCAGCGTTCGAGTTTCGGTTTCTGGTGCAGCAATTCGTGGGAATAGTTGATCCCGATCGTGCCCGACGCGATGCCGAGTGCGGCGAAAAGCAGCCATTCCTCGGCCCAGTGCAGATGGCCGGTCCGGGTGACGTAGACCAGGATGCCGAAAATTGTCAGGAACTGGATCGGTGTCCAGATCAGCGTGATCGCGCGATACCAGAACAGGTCCGAGGTGTCGGTCTCCGGGTCGGCATTCTCGGTATATCGGCCAAGGATCGCGTCCAGCACCGTGAACAGGTGCCAGGTCGCGAGCGGTAGAAGTGCGATGAACCATCCCCCCTTAAGGGCCGCAACCCAGGCCAGCGGCACAAGCATGAGGGAGGCCCAGAAGGGCAAGGCGCGACCGATCCGGGTCAGTTCGCTGTTCGGGATTTGGTCACTTGTCGCCATGGCACTCTACCTCGTGGGGCTTCACGCCAACCGTATTGCATCCAGCGCCAAGCTCAAAGGTCACGCAGCGTCGCGGCGGCCAAATCGAAGGCCTTTCGCATGACCGTGGGCAGGTCGGCGGGGCGAAAGCTGTTCGCGGGGTGGAATTGTCCGCGATCCGGCGCCGAGGTGGCCGGGACCGTCGCGATCTGCACCGCCAGCCGCAGGTGGAAATGGGTGAATGTGTGCCGCGCCTCGGCATCCAGTGTCTGCCAATCCGCAGGCAAGGGCGGGGCCGGGGCCGGGTCATCGCTCCAGTCCGTGGTGGGCCAGCCCAGCATGCCGCCCAGAAGCCCCTTGTCGGGCCGGGTTTCCAGAAGCCACGCCCCGTCGTCGCGCCGGGCGATATAGGCGATTCCATGGCGGGTGGGCTTGGGCTTCTTGGGCAGTTTGCGGGGCAACTCGGCGGCATGGCCGGCGCGGCGGGCGTCACAGTCTTCCCGCAGGGGGCAGATGCCGCATGCCGGGGATTTCGGGGTGCAGATCGTGGCGCCAAGGTCCATCACGGCTTGCGCATAGTCGCCGGGCCGTTCGTTGGGTGTGTGGCGTTCAGCGAGCGCTGTCAGCTCTTTCTTGGCCGTGGGCAGCGGGGTCTGAACGTCGTGCAGTCGGGCCATGACCCGTTCCACGTTACCATCCACCACCGTGGCCGGCTCGTCGAAGGCGATGGCGGCAATGGCGCTGGCGGTATAGGGGCCGATGCCGGGCAGCGTCAGCAGCGCCTCGCGGGTTTCCGGGAAACGTCCGCCGTGCTCCGTCACCACTTGCCGCGCGCATTTCAGAAGGTTGCGGGCACGGGCGTAATAGCCCAGCCCGGCCCATGCGGCCATGACATCGGCATCCTCGGCGGCGGCCAGGGCCGCGACGTTGGGCCAGCGCGTCGTGAAAGCATGGAAATAGGACCGCACGGCGGCGACAGTGGTTTGCTGCAACATGATTTCGGACAGCCAGACGCGATAGGGGTCGGGCCGGATACCTGCGGCCCTGTCCGCAGGCCCCACCCGCCAAGGCAGGTCGCGCGCGTGCCGGTCATACCAAGCCAGCAGGTGTTCCGATAACAACGTGTCACGCATTCTTTATTCCTGCCCCGACCGGGTTTCTCTGGCGTCTGCCGCACATAGGTTTAGACTAGGGCGCGACGATGAAACAACCACGCAAAACCGGCACCACGCGCGGCTTTTCCCGTGCGGCGACGTTGATGCAGGGGCGGATTCGCTCTGCCTCGGAATCACGTGGTTTTGCCGTGTCCCGCCTTCTGACCCATTGGTCCGAGATCGTCGGTGAGGCTACCGCGAAGGTCTGCCATCCGGTCAAGGTCAGCTATGCCCAGGGTGGAATGGGCGCGACGCTCTCGTTGCTGACCAGTGGCGCGCAGGCGCCGATGCTGGAAATGCAGAAAGCCCAGATCCGCGAAAAGGTGAACGCCTGCTATGGCTACAACGCAATCGCACGCATTCACATCACCCAGACCGCGCCGACCGGCTTTGCCGAGGGGCAGTTGGCCTTCGATCCTGCCCCCAAGAAATCGCAGGCGCCGGACCCGTCCACGATTCATACCGCGCAAGAGATTGCCGGTGATGTGGGCGATGACAGTCTGAGACTTGCCCTTGAAGCGCTGGGCACCAATGTGCTTAGCAAGCGTAACACCAGATAAGTGAAAAGAGATCCCATGAAAAATGCCCTCCTCGCCACTGTCGCTGTCGCTGCCGTTGCCGGTGGTGCATGGTTCCTGTCCCGTCCCGCCGTTCCGGCCGATCCGGTTCTGGGGGCCGCGCTGGCCCAGGATGCCGAATACGACGCCAGCCAGATCATCGAGATGGTGAAAGGGGCCGAGGATGCCCCGGTCGAGGTGATCGAATACGCCTCGTTCACCTGCCCCCATTGTGCGAATTTCCACGACAACCAGTATCCCCAGATCGAGGAAAACTACATCGACACCGGCAAGGTGCGTTTCGTCTATCGCGAGGTCTATTTCGACCGTCCCGGCCTGTGGGCGTCGATGGTGGCCCGTTGTGGTGGCGAGGAACGGTTCTTCGGGATCACAGACTTGATCTATGAGCGCCAGGATGAATGGGCCCGTCGCGAAAGCGGCGAAGAGATCATTTCGGACCTGCGCCGGATCGGCAAGGTTGCCGGCCTGACCGACGAAGACCTCGATGCCTGCCTCACTGACGGCGAGACCGCGCAGAACCTCTATGGCTGGTATCTGGCCAATGCCGAGGCCGACGACGTTCAGGGCACGCCCAGCTTTGTCATCAATGGCGAGAAGTATTCCAACATGTCCTATGATGATTTCGCCGCGATCCTGGACGAGAAGCTGGCCGAGGCCGACGCCGCCGAATGACACCTCTGGACGGTCTCAAGGTCGTGGAACTGGCCCGCATCCTTGCCGGGCCTTGGGCGGGTCAGTTGTTAAGCGACCTTGGGGCCGAGGTGATCAAGATCGAAGCCCCGGCCGGCGATGATACCCGTCATTGGGGCCCGCCCTTCATCGAGCGAGATCAAGACCGATCGGCTGCCTATTTCCATGGCTGCAACCGGGGTAAACGGTCGGTGGTGCTGGATTTCAAGGCACCCGAGGACCTGGCAACGGCCAAGCGCCTGATCGCCGAGGCAGACGTGGTGATCGAGAATTTCAAGGTGGGCGGGCTGGCGAAATACGGGCTGGACTACGAAAGTCTGAAGGCCGTAAATCCCGGCCTGATCTATTGTTCGATCACCGGTTTTGGGCAGGATGGGACTTATGCCGCGCGTGCGGGCTATGACTACATCATCCAGGGCATGTCTGGCCTGATGTCGGTCACAGGAGAGCCCGACGGCCAGCCGCAGAAGGTCGGTGTTGCCGTGACGGATATCCTGACCGGACTCTACGCCAGCAACGCGGTATTGGCCGCCTTGCACCAGCGTGGCCGAACTGGTGAAGGGCAGCATATCGACATGGCGTTGCTGGACGTGGCCGTTGCCACCACGGCCAACCAGGCGATGAACTACCTGGCCACGGGCGATGCGCCGAAACGACTCGGCAATGCGCACCCTAACATCGTCCCTTATCAGGTGTTTGACTGCGCCGATGGTTACGTGATCATCGCCGTGGGCAATGACGGGCAATTCCGGCGGTTCTGCGACCTTCTTGGCCTAGCCGGACTGGCGGGCGATGCCCGGTTCGCCACCAACCCGGCGCGGCTCGAAAATCGAGAGCTTCTGGTGGGCCAACTGGCCCAAGCCATGGCCGAATGGACCAAGGCGGACCTGTTGGCAGCCTGCGAGGGCGCGGGCGTGCCCGCCGGGCCGATCAATGACATGGCCGAGGTCTTCGCCGACCCGCAAGTCGTGGCGCGGGGGCTTCGTATCGACCCCGAAGGCGTGCCGGGCGTGCGGGCGCCGATCCGGTTTTCCGGAGCGGATCTTGCGACGGATCGCGCCGCGCCGCGCCTGGGCCAGGATCAGGATCTGGCAGAGTCCTGACCCAAGAGCGCATCCAGCCTGTCATCCAGTGCCGACCAATCTTCAAGGTCCAGGCGCACCGGAAGGGTGATGACCTTCTGCCGGAAGGCGGCCGGCAGGCGCACCGCATCCTTTTCGGTCGTGACCAATTGCGCGTTCAGCAAGGCCGCCTCTTTTTCCAGGCGCAGCATCAACGCATCCGTCAGCGGTTGGTGATCTTCCAGCGCCTCGCCACGCACCAATTCGGCCCCGAGACCGCGCAGGGTGGCAAAGAATTTTTCAGGGTGGCCGATCCCGGCAAAGGCCAGGACGCGCATCCCTTGCCAGGGCATTCCGGTGGGCAGGGGGGTCAGCGCACCGTCCAGCCGCAGGCAGTGATCCGGCAGGTCCGGTGCAAATGCCTCGCGATGTGCCGGTGCACCGATCACGAGAAGGGCATCGGCCCGCGCCAGCCCTGCAGGGACCGGTTCGCGCAGCGGCCCCGCAGGCAGGACCCGCCCATTTCCGAAGCCCTTGACCGCATCGACCACCACGATTGACAGGTCCTTGGCCACGGCCGGGTTCTGGAACCCGTCATCCATTACGATGACATCCGCGCCCGCTGCCTCTGCGGCGCGCACGCCCGCGGCCCGGTCCTTTGACACCCAGACCGGTGCGAAGGCGGCAATCAACAGCGGCTCGTCCCCGACCGCGTGCGCCCCGTGGCGCGTCGGATCGACCTGCACCGGCCCTGCAAGTTGGCCGCCATAGCCACGGCTGACCACGTGAACCGCGCTTCCGGTCCGCCCGATGTGCTGGCACAGCGCGATGACCGTCGGTGTCTTGCCGGTCCCTCCGGCATTGATGTTGCCGACACAGATCACCGGCACCTGCGCCCGGTATGCCGGGGCTCGGGCCACGCGCCGCGCGGTCAAGGTGCCATAGAGCCAACCCAAAGGCGCCAACAGGCGCGCCAGCAGGCCGGGATGCGACGGGTCCCTGTCCCAGAAGGCCGGCGCCCGCATCACTGCACCATCCCGTCAAGGACCGCGTCCTCGATCACCATGCTCAGGTCGCGATAATCCATCGAACTTCGGGTAACCTCTTCCCAACCGGCATGAGCCATGGTCGCAGGCCGTTCCGGACCGATCAATTCGCCCAGGGCGACACCCAGTTCAGAGCCGCTGCGCACTTTGCGCAGGGCGCCGGCTTGCGACAGGCGGCGGTACTGGGTTTGCCAAGGCTGCGTGAACGGGCCGTGCAGAACAGCGGAGCCGACGGCGGCGGCGGGGAAGGGCGGTGGCCCGTCGGGGCCCGACAAGGTGCCACCCATGAAACTGACCGGCGCGATGCGATACCAGAGCCCGGCTTCGCCCGGCATGTCGGCGACAAGGGCCTGGATGTCCTCTTGTGGCGGCTCATCGGCCGAGCGGAGCGCTGTGCGCAGACCCGCGCGCGACAGTCGCCGGACGAAGTCAGGTCCGTCGGCGATATCCCTTGGTGTGATGATCATCAGCAAGCGGTGACTTCGGCGGCTGGCGGATTTGTGCGCGGCAACCAGTTGGGCGATTTCGCCGGGCACGACCGCATCGGCGAACCAGGCCGGCCGGCTTCCGACCGCTTCGGCCATGACCGTCAGCTCGTTCGGGTCATGTTCGGGCGGGTCGGCGTCCTCCTGCAGCGGGCCGGTCACGCTGATCCGGCTGGCAGGAATGCCCATCTTTTGCAGCCAGCTGCTGGTGGCGCCATCGACTCCGAGTATCCGTGCGAAGGCGGAGAGCGGCTGTCGCAGGATGCGGTTTCGCACAAGCAACCCGCGTGGGCGGAGCTGGTCCAGGCGGGTATTGACCAGGATGGCCGGGATTTCGCGTTTGGCGACCGTATTCATCAGGGTCGGGCGCGGCCCGCCGAACCAGACCACGACAGACGGTGCGCTGTCATCGAGAAAGCTGCGCACGGAGGCGCCGTTATCGGCCGGGAGACCGGTTGCCTCGATCCTGGGGCAGTCCAGCAACCTCAGTTGATCCAGGTCTCCATGTGGGGCGCCCAGCAAGAGGCGCATCTCGGTTTCGGACCCGATCAGGTGCCGGGCCAGCGCGACCGCGGCGGCCAGGTTCGAGGCATCGTCGCAACCGATCCAGACAAGGGGATGGGTGGTCATCGCGGATCTGGCCCGTCGCTTGGCCGTTCAGCCCAGCTCCTCCGTCGGGGAGGCCTCGGTGCCCTCTTCGCGTAGTCGATGGAGGTGGGCGATGAAATAGCGCATATGGGCATTGTCCACGGTGCGCTGCGCCTCGGCCTTCCAGGCGTCATAGGCGGCGTCGTAGTTGGGGTAGATGCCGACAAGGTGGATATCCTCGACATTCTTGAAGGTGTTCTTGGTTGGATCGACGAGTTCGCCACCGAACACCAGATGAAGGCGCTGGGCCATTGCCATGCTCCTGCCATTGCTGCGATTGCGGCAGACCCTAGGGGGTCAACCGGGCAGCGTAAAGGGACCGGGCTGGGAAAGATCGCGGCGCAACTCCCCTATCAGCGCCCCATGCAAGGCGCCTCCGGCGACCATGCCCGCAATCTGCGGATGCGGGTTGTTGAACCGGGCGGGTCCGCCATTGCCATCGGTCGCGGTGCCGCCGGCCTCGGCCACGATCAGGCTTCCGGCGGCCACGTCCCATTCCCATGTCGGGCGCAGGGTCAACATGGCATCGAACCGGCCCTCGGCAACCAGGCAAAGCCGATAGGCCAGTGAGGTGCGAAAGCTGCGGCGAAAGCCGGGCACTGGCCCGCGCCAGAACCCGGGGGCAAGGTTCGGCTTGGTCGTGAGAACCTCGGCCCCTGTCGCATCCTGTGTTCCGGTGACGGTGATCGGGGCACCGTTCAGCGTCGCCCCGCGCCCCCGTGCAGCCCGATACAGCAGCCCCCGCGCCGGCAGGTAGACCACCGCGGCCGAAATGGCGCCCCGTTCGGCCACGGCAAGCGACAGCGCCCAGTCCTCGCTGTGGTCGATGAAGGCGCGTGTGCCGTCGATCGGGTCGATGATGAAGACGTGATCGGCGCTCAGACGGTCGGCATCGTCCTCGGTTTCTTCCGACAGCCAGCCATTGCCGGGGCGCGCGGTCAGCAGCTTGTCACGCAGATAGCGGTCCACGGCCAGGTCGGCCTCGGTCACGGGACCGGCGGCGTTGTCCTTTTCCCAGACCTGTGGATCGGCCCGGAAATGCCGCAGAGCGATGTCGCCGGCCTCTTGCGCGGCCTGCTCCAGCAGGGTGAGGTCGTTAATTACCGGCAAGGGTCAACCCATCGATGAGAAGCGAGGGAACAACCCGGCTAAGATGCGTTTGCGCATCATTGGCGGGCACGATCCGGCGCAGCATGTCGCGCAGGTTTCCCGCGATGGTGCATTCGTTGACCGGATAGGCAATCTCGCCATTCTCCACCCAGAATCCCGAGGCGCCGCGAGAATAATCCCCGGTATTGGGGTTGATGGTCGATCCGATCATCGACGTGACGAGCAACCCGGTGCCCATCTGGGCGATCAGGTCCTCGCGGCTGCGCTCGCCTTGAGTGAGAGCCACATGGGTGACGCCCGGAGATGGCGGGGCGGATACGCCGCGTGCAGCGTTGCCGGTGCTGTCCATGTCCAGCTTGCGGCCTGTCGCAAGGTCCAGGGTCCAGCCGGTCAGAACGCCGTTTTCGACGATGGCGCGCCGCCGCGTCGGCAGCCCCTCTGCATCGAACAGGCGCGAGCCCTGCACGCGGGCGCGGTGCGGGCTTTCGACGAGCGACAGGTCAGTTGGCAGAACCTCTTTGCCCAACCCGTCCAGCAACCAGGACGACCCGCGCGCGATGGCGGTTCCGTTGATCGCCTGCAACAGGTGTCCGATCAGGCTGCTTGAAATGCGTTCATCGAACAGAACCGGGTAGCTGCCCGTCGCCGGCTTGCGGGCGCCATGCCGGGCCACGGCACGCTCGGCGGCGCGGCGGCCGATCTCGGCCGGGCTGCGCAGGTCGGCCATGTGGGTGCGGCTGTCGAAATCGTAGTCGCGTTCCATTCCGGTGCCCGTGCCGCTGATGGCGACGCACGAGACGGAACACCCGGTGCCATCATATCCGGCCGAGAACCCGGCGCTGGTGGCCAAGTGCACGGATCGGCTACCATAGGTGGCGCTGGCGGATTGGACCTGCGTGACACCGTCAACCGCCAATGCGGCGGCCTCGGCCTCTTCGGCCCAGGATTGCAGCCTGGCGGGGTCGGGTTCGGGGCTGCCATCGACAAGGTCCAGCCGTTCGGTATCAAGGTCCGTCGCCAGCTGTTCGGGTGCGGCAAGCCCCGCATAAGGATCTTCGGGGGCGATACGGGCCATGGTGACGGCGCGTTCCGCCATTTCGCGGATCGTCTCGTCCTTGGTGTCCGAGGCCGAGACATTGGCCTGCCGGTTCCCGATGAAGACACGCAGCCCAAGATCGGTGCTTTCGGCGCGTTCTGCCTGTTCGAGGGCGCCAGCCCGCACGTCGATCGAGGCAGAGGCCCCCGCAACGAGAATGGCATCGGCGGCGTCGGCCCCGGCGGATTTGGCAGCCTGCAAGAGGCGGTCCGCCAGGTCGGGAAGGGAATGTATCATCTGCACCTCATGGATCGTCACACAGGTAGTCCGACCGCCGAGTTACCGCAAGTGCGCCCCCGAACGGCAAGCGGGGCGTCCGGTTGCCCGGCCGCCCCGCCCGATCGTGGTATTCCAGCGTTATTGGATACGCTGGCCATTGGCCAGGATGTGGCCCTGGTCATTGATCTCGATGGTCGAGGTCAGTTGGTCATCGCCCACCGGCGTTGCGAACATGCCGAGCATCATGCGCGGCATCATCGCCTGGTCCTCGGGGATCAGGCCCATCTGGATCAGTTTGTCGATCAGGCCGTTGACCCCGTTGATCCGGAAATCCGCCTGGCCCTCGGGGCGTGGCATGCCGGGGATCGTCTGGAAATCGGTGTTGTCGAAGGTGAAGGCCCCTTCGCCCATGACCTCGGCACCGGCAACACGCATCGTAAGGTCGTTCAGCGTCACGTCATGGATTTCACCGGGAAGGTCTGCCATGGCGGCCGCCTGGGCCTGCTCGGGATCCATGAAGTCGAAGAAGGGCGTGACATTGCCCGTCAGGTTCAGTGCCACGGTGGCCGGATCGCGCGGCAGGATTTCACCGGGATCGAACAGGTTCCACAGACCGTCGCCCACGGCAAGGTCGCGCAACTCGAAGCCCAGTTCGAACCCGCGCGGGGCGTTCGCCTGGCTGAGGGGCACATCCATGGTGAAGCCGAAGGTCGACATCGAAGCCTGGATGGGGAAGGGCAGCTCTTCGGGGATCGACATGTCGAGGGCGATGCCGGTGCTTTCGCTTTGGTAGAGCATGCCGTCATAATCCGCGGACACCGACAGGGCGGTGCTGTCCGTACTGACATTGCCAGAAGCGGATTCGCCGTCGGCGTCGATATTGAAATCATATTGGGCGGCACCGATCGAATAGCCCCCTTCGAAGGCGAAGCCGTCCGCGAACATGGTCTCGGGCGCATCCATGTCCATATCCATCGGCATGGCCAGCTTGGCGGCAAGCATCAGGTCAGCCATGTCGCCGTTGAATTGAATCACGCCGGACCCGCCCTTTTCGCGCAAGTCGACATTGATATCGACACCGGCCATGGTCAGGGAATAGTCCATGTTCTGTAGGTCACCGCTGCGCACGATGTAATCGCCACTGATGACTTCCATCGTGATCGTGGCGGCGTTCAGCAGGACCTCTTCCTCGATTTCGCCGCCAACACTGTCCACCGTGATGGAATAGCTGTCAGCCACCAGCGCATAAGACAATGCGTCGGGCGTGCCCGAGGCGACGATGTCCAGTCCCTCGTTGCTGATGGTCAGTTCCACGGGGCTGCCCTCGATCTCCAGGCTCATCGGATAGCTTTCCGGCATTCCCACACGCACCGTTCCATCGCCCTGTTCGGTGAAGGTGAGCGGCCCCATCTCGGAATTCACGGTCACGTCGTCGTCTGACATGGACAGTGTCAGGGTCTCGACGGTCAGGGTGTCGCCGGACATGGATTCATTCCCGACTGTGACGCCACCGTCTCCGTAGACCTCGATCTGCGTTTTCCAGTTGTCCCAGACTTGCTGGGCGGTGACATCGGCGTAGGCGGCTGTGCTGCAAAACAGGGCGGCCCCGAGGCTGCCGGCGCGCAGGAAAATCGGTTTCGTCATATCACGGGTGCTCCTATCAAGAATTCAGGACCAAGCTTTCCAAGCCCTGTCCTCCGGGTCAAGGTCGGGATATCAATTCCCTGGCGCAGGCAATCGAGAGGTGTCGAAAACATGCAGGACGCAAGTGACAAGACGATGAATGGCAAGGTGGTGCTGATCACCGGCGCCAGCCGTGGTATCGGCGCAGAGGCCGCGCGCGCTTTTGCAGAGGCGGGTGCCAAGGTGGCGCTGCTGGCGCGGTCCGAGGACCGGATCGCGGAGCTGGCCGGTGAAATCGGCCCCGCGGCAATCGCCATTCCCTGTGATGTCAGCCGGTTCTGGGAAATGCAGGCGGCCGTCGATGCGACCTTGAAGACCTTTGGCCGGATCGATGTTCTTGTGGGCAATGCCGGGGTCATCGAACCGATTTCCCACCTGGCCGAGGCCGACCCCGAGGAATGGGGCAAGGTGATCGACATCAACCTCAAGGGGGTGTTCAACGGGATGCGCGCGGTCCTGCCGCACATGCTGGACCAGGGCGGCGGCACGATCCTGACCGTATCATCGGGCGCGGCACATAACCCGGTCGAGGCCTGGTCGCACTACTGCGCCTCGAAAGCGGGCGCCTACATGCTGACCCGGTCGGTGGACAACGAATACCGCGACAAGGGCATTCGTGCCCTTGGCCTATCCCCCGGGACGGTCGCCACCGAGATGCAACGGGAAATCAAGGCGTCAGGGATCAACCCGGTCAGCCAGCTTGACTGGTCCGACCATATCCCGCCCGACTGGCCCGCGAAGGCGATGGTCTGGATGTGCGGGGCCGAGGCCGATGCGTGGCTGGGGGACGATGTATCGTTGCGTGACGAAGACGTGCGTCGAAAGGTGGGGCTGTCATGATCGAAATCGACCGCAATGGGGATGTTCTGACCCTGACGCTGAACCGGCCCGACAAGGCGAATGCCCTGACCGAAGATATGCTGGCGACGCTGGCCGATGCTGTATCCGAGGCGCGTGAAAAGCTGCTGGTCCTGACAGGTAAGGGCAAGGTCTTCAGCGCCGGGGCCGACCTGGACGAGGTCAAGGCCGGGGGGCTGGCCCTGTCGCCGCAATGGGAACGTCTGTCATGGGCCGTTGCCGAATTTCGTGGGCTGTCCGTCGCTGCGCTCAACGGCACCGTCGCCGGGGGCGCCATGGGAATGGTGCTGGCCTGTGACCTGCGACTCTGCGTGCCGGGGGCCAAGTTCTTCTACCCGGTGATGAAGCTGGGCTACCTGCCGCAACCGACCGATCCGCGCCGCTTGTCGGCGCTGGTCGGCCCCGCGCGGGCCAAGCTGATCCTCATGGGCGGACAGAAGATCGCGGCTGACGACGCGTTTGCCTTTGGCCTGGTGGACCGGATTTGCGACGCCCCGGCGGACGTGGCGCAGGGGATTGCAGCAGATGTTCTTGCTGCCAGGGCCGACCACGTTACGGCAATCAAAGGGATGATCTAGGGCTTGCCAGCCGTGCCTTATCGTTTGCGCCGGCCGCCCTTGCTTCGGGAATTGAACCCGGGAGGGCGTTTGCGGACCCAGCCGATAAACCTCGACAGCCGGGGATGGGCGCGCAGGGTCTCCACGGTGTTGTAGGCGCGGGCCAGCTCGGCCTCGCTCAGGGTTGCGTGGATCTCCTTGTGGCAGATGTGATGCAGCAGAACTGTCGGCCCGCCCTTGCCGCCTTTGAGTTTGGGCACGAGGTGATGCAGGCTTTGCGGTGCTTCCGGCGGAATTGGCCGCCCGCATAGCGCGCAGATGGGCGTTTCGCTGTTCATGAAGCTAGTGTAAGACCCTGTCCCGATACGCCAAGGGTTCAAGGGGTAAACCATGTTCGAGTCGATCTGGAATGAGTATGGACCAATGGTCATGGGTTGGGTGGAGGTGGCGCGCGATTGGTTGCTCAGCCCCGCCTTCTGGTCACAGCTGACGCTGTTGGTCGTCGCCTATCTTGCGGCCCTTGTGATCACGCGAAAGGCCAACCCCCGCATCGAAAAGCTGCTGACCCCGCCCGAGGAGGCGGTGAACATCCTTGCCAAGACCAGGCGGTTCGTCCTGCTGTTTCTGCCCCTTCTGCTGCCGCTATTGGCCTTTGCGCTGACCGCGGTGGGGGAACAGGTGACGCGGTCGCTGTTCGGATCCGGCGCGATCATTGCTTTCGGCAAGCGGGTCTTCCTGTTCCTCGCAGTGCAGGCCTTCGCCCGCGACATGCTGAAGGATCCGTTCCTCAAGGTTCTGGGCAAGTTCGTGCTGGTTCCCGTTGCCGCGCTTTATGTCGTCGGCCTGATCGGGCCGGTGATGACATGGCTCGATTCCACGGTCGTGCCATTGGGCAACCTGTCCTTCTCGGTGCTCAAGGCGCTGCAATTCATCGTGGTCGCGGCGGTGATGTTCTGGTTCGGGCGCTGGTCGAATGACCAATCGGTGGCGCTGATCGAGAAACAGCGGGACATGCGCCCGGCCACCCGTCAGCTGGCCGCCAAGGCCGCCGAGATCGCCATTTTCGGCATCGCCTTCCTGCTGGTGATGAACATCATGGGTATCCCGCTGACCTCGCTGGCCGTGTTGACCGGTGCGCTCGGTGTCGGGATCGGTTTCGGCCTGCAGAAGATCGCTTCGAATTTCATTTCCGGGATCATTCTGCTGCTGGAGGGTCAGGCGACAGTTGGCGACTATGTCGAACTGGACGGCGGCGAGGCGGGCACCATCGTCAAGATGACCGCGCGGGCGGCGATCCTGGAAACCTTCGACGGCCGCTGGATCGTGGTTCCGAACGAGGATTTCATCGTCACCCGCGTCGTGAACTATTCCGACCAGGGCAGTGCGAACCGCTACGAGGCGCCCTTCTCGGTCAGCTATGATACGGATATCAACCTGATCCCCGACATCATCGAAAAGGCGGTGGCCGAGTTGGATTTCGTCCTGTCCGAGCCGGAGGCCCCCGATTGTGAGCTGCGCGGCTTTGGCGACTCGGGAATCGATTTCGCCTGTGAGTTCTGGGTGAACGGCATTGATGACGGGCGGCACAAATATACCAGCCAGGTCTTGTTC
Source organism: Salibaculum griseiflavum (assembly GCF_003129565.1). GTDB lineage: Bacteria > Pseudomonadota > Alphaproteobacteria > Rhodobacterales > Rhodobacteraceae > Salibaculum > Salibaculum griseiflavum. The sequence goes on along the minus strand of NZ_QETF01000013.1, from coordinate 7,759 downwards.
GCGATCTGGAACGCCCTCAAGGCCCATGACATCGAGATCCCGTTCCCGCAGCGCGTGGTCGAGATCAAGGGCGGTTTCCCCAGGGCCGAGACTTGAGCGATGCGCTGATCGTCGGGGCCGGGCCAGCGGGCCTGATGGCGGCCGGGGAACTGGCCGCGGCGGGCCACTCCGTGACGATTGCCGAGGCGATGCCATCGCCGGCGCGCAAGTTCCTGATGGCGGGCAAGTCGGGCCTGAACCTCACCAAGAACGAACCGCTCGAGCAGTTCCTGTCGGCCTATGACGGTCGGGCCGAGGTCCTTCGCCCGATCCTGGCAGGGTTCGGACCGCCCGAGGTCATGAACTGGGCCGAGGCGCTGGGCCAGCCGCTCTTCACCGGGACGACGGGGCGCGTCTTTCCCAAGGCCATGAAGGCGTCACCGCTGCTCAGGGCCTGGTTGGGCCAGTTGGAGGCACAGGGGGTGACACTTCGGCGGCGCTGGCGCTGGACAGGCTGGGACCCGTCAGGTGCGCCGCAATTCGAGACGCCGGACGGACCGGTCGCCTTGCATCCGCGCGCGATTGTTCTGGCCTGCGGGGGTGCGTCCTGGGCGCGGCTTGGCTCGGATGGGGCCTGGGCAGACTGGCTTTCCGAGGTAGCGCCCTTTGCGCCTTCGAATGCCGCGCTTGCGGTCGATTGGACCGATCACATGGCGCCCCATCTGGGTGCGCCGCTGAAAGCCGTTGAATGGCGTGCGGGCGATCTTGCCTCGCGGGGCGAGGCGGTGATCAGCGTCCGCGGGCTGGAAGGGGGCGGCGTATACGGCCTGACCCCGGCCTTGCGGGCGGGCCTGCCCCTGACTGTCGATCTCGTGCCCGATCTTGACGCCGCGGCGCTGACCGCGCGCCTTCCTGCCAAGGCGCGGTTGGCGCATTGGCTGAAGAACACGCTGAAACTGCCACCTGCCAAGGCCGCATTCTTCTTCGAAATGACTGGCGGGGCGGGGCTCCCGCGATCCGAATGGACAAGAACGGTCAAGGCGCTGCCGGTCCGGCATGCCGGGTTGCGCCCGATGGACGAGGCGATCTCGACGGCGGGTGGCGTGCGTTTCGATGCGCTGACACCGGAGCTGATGTTACGCGACTGGGCCGGAGTCTTTGCGGCCGGCGAGATGCTGGACTGGGAAGCCCCGACAGGGGGATACCTCCTGACCGCCTGCATGGCGACGGGGCGCTGGGCGGGTCGGGCGGCTGCCAAGCACCTTGCTCAGACCGCGTAATAATCCCTGTACCAGGCTACGAATTGCGCCACGCCCTCTGTCACCGGGGTTTGCGGGCGATAACCGGTCAGATCCTTCAACAAGGTTCCATCCGCCCAGGTCGCAGGCACGTCACCCGGCTGCATGTCCATGAAGTTCTTTTCGGCGGTCCGGCCCGTGGCGGCCTCGACCGCCTCGATGAAGGCCATCAACTGGACCGGTTCCGAGTTGCCGATATTGACCACGCGATAGGGGGCGACCGGTGACAGGCTGTCGCCCTCTGCAACCTCACCCTCGGAGCGTTCGGGCGTGGCGTCCATCAACAGCCGGATCCCACGCACAAGGTCGGTGACATAGGTGAAATCGCGGCGCATGCCCCCGTGGTTGTACACGTCGATCGGGTCGCCGTTCAGGATTGCCTTGGTGAACTTGAACAAGGCCATGTCGGGCCGCCCCCAAGGCCCGTAGACCGTGAAGAACCGGAACATGGTCGTCGGAATGCCGTAGAGATGGGCATAGGAATGGCCCATTGCCTCGTTCGCCTTCTTGGTTGCCGCATAGAAGGACATCTGGGTGTCGGCTTTGTGCGTCTCGGCATAGGGCATGTCTGTGTTGGCCCCGTAGACCGACGAGGTCGACGCCATCAGCAGGTGCTTCACCGGCGTCGCCCGCACTGCTTCCAACAGGTTGAAGGTGCCTATGATATTGGCATCCACGTAAGAGCGCGGTTCCTCGATGGAGTAACGCACCCCGGCCTGCGCGGCAAGGTGGATGACGAAATCGGGCCGTTCCTCGGCCAGAAGATCGTGTAACAGGCCCTCGGTTTCCAGCCGGTCATTCACCGCCCGAAACCCTGCCGATTGCAGAAGATTCGCCTGCCGCCGTTCCTTGAGTCGAACGTCGTAATAATCGGTCATGGCATCCAGCCCGATGACCTCGATCCCCTCGTCCAGCAAAAGCCGCGACAGGTGATAGCCGATGAACCCGGCAGACCCGGTGACAAGCGCCTTGGCCATGACCCCTCCGAAATCGTGTTTGCATCACGTCTATAGGTGCCAAATCCATTTGCAACATGCTAACGAACCCCAAAACGGCCTGTTGCAGTCGGGCCAGGCTATCACCTGCGCGCCCCGGCGCATCATAACGGAGGAGGAAACGTGATTACTCCGGTCATTCTGGCAGGCGGTTCTGGCACCCGGCTCTGGCCGCTGTCGCGCAAAAGCTATCCGAAGCAATTCGCGGCCTTTGGTGGTGCGCAGTCGTTGTTCCAAGATACCGTGACACGACTGTCGGGGGCCGGCATGGGGCGCCCCGTGGTCGTCACCTCCGAGGCCTTCCGTTTCATCGTCACCGAACAGCTGGGCGAAATCGGTATCCCGCCGGAGACGGTTTTCGTGGAACCCGAAGGGCGCGATACTGCGGCCGCAATCCTGCTGGCCGCCCTGTCATTGGCTGACGATCCCGACCGGCTGATGCTGGTCGCACCGTCCGATCACGCGATTCCCGATGCGGCGGCGTTCCGCGCTGCCGTGGACGAGGGCGCCGTGTCGGCGCGTGAGGGCCGGATCGTCACCTTCGGCATTGCCCCGGATCGTGCCGAAACCGGCTATGGTTATCTCGAACTGCATGATGCCGCCGAAGACACCCGTGCGCGGCCCCTGGTGCGATTTGTCGAAAAGCCCGACAAGGCCCGCGCCGAGGAGATGCTGGCAACGGGGCGCTACCTTTGGAATGCGGGCATTTTCCTGATGCGAGTCGGCACCTTGCTGGAGGCCTTCGCCGTCCATGCCCCGGACCTGGTCGAGCCGGTGCAGGCATCATTGGACAAGGCCCGCCCGGACCTTGGGTTCCTGCGGCCGGAGGCCGGGGCCTGGGGCGAGGTGCGCAAGGTCAGCATCGATTACGCGATCATGGAAAAGACCAAGGATCTTGTTGTCGTGCCTTTCCCCGGGAAATGGACGGACCTCGGTGATTGGGAAGCCGTGCGCATCACCCATGCCGATGCGGACGGCGTAGCCGGTTCCGGCGATGTCACCGCCATTGATTGCCGCGACAGCCTGCTCTGGAGCGAGGGCGAAGGTCAGGCCCTGGTGGGATTGGGATTGGACAATATCGTGGCTGTGGCCATGCCCGACGCGGTGCTGGTCGCAGATCGTAGCCGCAGCCAGGACGTGAAACAGGTGGTCGAGGTGCTTCGAGATCGCGAAGCGCCCCAGGCAGATACCTTTACGCGCGATCATCGCCCATGGGGATGGTTCGAAAGCCTGGCCCTTGGCCCGCGATTCCAGGTCAAGCGCATCTTTGTTCATCCCGGCGGCCGCTTGTCCCTGCAAAGCCATGTGCACCGGGCCGAACACTGGATCGTCGTCGAGGGCAGCGCCGAGGTGACCGTGGGGGATGACGTGCGAATGGTGTTCGAGAACCAGTCGATCTATGTCCCGCAAGGCGCCGTGCATCGCCTGGCCAATCCCGGCAAGGTTGGTCTGACCCTGATCGAGGTGCAGACGGGCGCCTATCTGGGCGAAGACGACATCATCCGGCATGAGGATGTCTACAGCCGCAGCTGATCAGAAGCCGAAGATGAAATCATCGGCTGTCAGATCCGACACCTCCAGGGTTCCGCTGTCGGGCATGATCAACAGGGTTTCGTCGCCGAAGGCCAGGTGCACGCCATCGCCTTGGGGGGTCAGGGTCAATTGGTCGAAGCCGTACAGCATGGGAATCTCGCCCAGGTGGATCGAGTCCGTACCGTTCTCAAAATCCGCGATCATGTCGTGTTCGCCGTCGGCGACGAAGATGAAGACATCCGCTCGGGCGCCGCCGAAAAGGGTGTCCTGTCCCGATCCATCGATCAGGCGGTCATCGCCGCCGCCGGCGGACAGGGTGTCGTCACCGGCCATCCCGGCCAGCAGGTTCTGTCCACCATCGCCCGAGATTACATCGCTCTGATCGCTGCCGATCTGGCTGTCCGACAGGTCCGACAGGTCCAGCGCGAATTGCGTAACGCCTTCATCGCTGCCGCTGGCGAATATCTGGGCAACGCCATCCAGAACGGCCACGGCGATAGCAGACAGGTTCATCAGGGTTGTATCGGTCTGATCCGCGATCGTGTCGAGATGGTAAAGCGCGCCGCCGGGCAGGATCTCGAACACCGAAAGCCCGTCATCGCCGCCCCCCGCGATGACGAAGCTCCGGTTGCCGATCTCGAATGTTTCGACGGCCTGGACGCCTCCGAACCGCGTGTCGCGGCTGTCCAGGTAATGTGACAGGACGGTGGTTTCGCCATAAGGCCCGACGCTGACCACGCTGAGACTGTTGCTGCCCGCCGCGCCGACAATCAGGAGCCCCAGGTCGCCGACCTCGGCCGTGGCCAAGGCGGTGGGGGCCGAAACCCACAGCCCCTGATCTGGCCCAATAACGCCCATCAGACGCATGTCGCCCAGGTGGCCGAGCCAGTGGGTCGTGATCGTCCCGTCGCTTCCTGAAAGTGAAAACACGAAAGCCCTGTCGCCGATGGTGATGGTTTCAAGATCGGTGACATCCGACGCAGCAGGCGTATCCGATGTGGAGGTCGAATGGGTCAGGTCGAGCTTAAGGTCCGACCCGATGGAAAAGACATGAAGATCGGGTTGGCCCCATTGGCTGGTTATGACGAACGTCGTGCCGAGAACGCTGGCGGTGGTCGCGACCTCGGTGCCTGAAAGCCACCCCGCAGCATCATCGGGCAGGAAAAAGCCGTCGAACGCGCCGGCGGGGTCCAGAACATGCAGGGCCGTGTTGTCATCGGCACGCCCGGAGGGGATCAGCACGGGCTGTCCGTTGATGTCGACCACGTCGATATCACTCAGGCCGGCGGTGCCGCTATTCGGGCCCTGGCTCTCATGGTCCGTGTAGGTCAGCCCGCTGGTCGAGATCGCGTAGGAAACAAGGCCGCCATCGATCTCTGACCCAGTCAAGAGATAGGGTGTGCCGGAAATCCAGGCGATCTCAAGCGCGACGAGGCCAATGTCATGCGGCCCCGCTGTGATCGTCGTCACGTGTTCCAATTCGGCCATGCCGAACCCCCTCACCGGATTGACCCAGATCGGGTTTGCCAAGGCCTAGTGCCGGGGATGCGCCGCGATTGTGGCGCGCTCTCGACGCTTGGTTCTAATTTGTCTCAAGCGGTGCGCGGCCGATGGAATCGTAGCGTTCGAACCCGGCGCGCTTGGCGTCCTTCACGGAGTAGATGTTGCGCAGATCGGCCAGGCGGGGCGTGTTCATGTGGCGGGCGATCTTCTTGAGGTCGAGCCCGCGGAACTCGTTCCACTCGGTCAGGATGACCACGAGGTCGGCTTTTCGCGCGGCCTTGTAGGCATCCTCGACCCAGTTCACACCGGGCAGGAGCGCCTCGCCTTCGTGCCGGCCCTGCGGGTCCGTGACGCGCACCTTGGCCCCGCCACCCACCAGCGCGGGCACGATGGACAAGGACGGGGCGTCGCGCATGTCGTCTGTATTGGGCTTGAAGGTCACGCCCAGGACCGCGATCAGCTTTCCGTTGAAACTGCCGTCGCACAGGTCCAGCAGCTTGTCGATCATGCGGCGCTTGGTTTCCTCGTTCACCTTGATGACGGTCTCGGTGATTTGCATCGGCGCGGCATGTTCCTGGCCGATCCGGGCCAACGCCTTGGTGTCCTTGGGAAAGCACGATCCGCCATAGCCGGGCCCGGCATGCAGGAACTTGTTGCCGATGCGCCCGTCCAGACCCATCCCCTTGCTGACCTGCTTGATGTCGGCCCCGACCTTCTCGCACAGGGCGGCCATCTCGTTGATGAAGGTGATCTTGGTCGCGAGGAAGGCATTGGCCGCGTATTTGATCATCTCGGCGCTTTCCAGATCGGTGGTGACGATGGGGAAATCACGCAGGAAAAGCGGGCGGTAGATCTCGGCCATGACATCGGCGGCGCGGTCGGTCTGGACCCCGACAACCACCCGGTCGGGGCGCATGAAATCGTCGATGGCCGCGCCTTCGCGCAGGAATTCGGGGTTCGAGGCTACGTCGAAATCAAGGTCCGGGTTGGCCTTTTGAACAACCTGCTTGACCTTGCGGTTGGTTCCGACCGGCACCGTCGACTTGGTGACGATGACGATGTAATCCTTCGCCGTCTGCGCGATTTCCTCGGCCACGGCCATTACGTAGGTCAGGTCGGCATGACCGTCGCCGCGCCGGGTCGGGGTGCCGACGGCGATAAAAGCAGCCTCTGCCCCCTCCAGCGCTTCGGTCAGATCGGTGGTGAAGGACAGACGTCCGGCCTCGGTATTCTTCGCGATCAGCTCGTCGAGGCCGGGCTCGTAGATCGGAACCTCACCGGATTTCAGTCGTGCGACCTTGTCGGCGTCCTTGTCGACGCAAACCACCTCATGCCCGAAATCCGAAAAACACACACCCGAGACAAGGCCCACATAACCGGTGCCGACGACCGCGATCTTCATGAAACTGCTCCAAACCGTTCACGCCCGGTATTCGACCATGGGCTGGGCTCTGTCAACGCGTCCGGGCAATCACGGGATCCTCGCGGCTACCATTGTTCGATCAGCAACAGGGAATTGCCGTCCGTCGGCCGCGGACGCTCTGCGGCGCGACAAGCGCGAAACTTATCCTCCTGGCGTGCGCCATACTTGAACCGATGCGAATTGTCGGCGATTGTCTCGGGATGATGGTCCCTCGATCAAATCTGCCAATTCTCGCTGCCTTTGCGGTCACTCTGCTCTCGGCCTGTCAGTCGGGCAGTGAAGGTGACGGCGCTGGAGATCTGGACAGTCAAGATCCGCCGAGCGCAGGTTCAATCCTTTCCTCCTACTACGTGGAGAACTTCGACGCCTTCCGAGATGCAGCACTGGATTTGATCGAGAACGATCCAAGGTATCTGCTTCAGGTTGCCGATGGCGAGTGGTGGGTGGATCGTAATGGCAATCAAGTGTTCGAGGAAGGCATCGATGTTGTCCTGCTGAGTGATCCATTGAAACATGCTGGGGTTCACTACGCACATGCGAGCGGCCTGACCGGCTCCGGAGAGGTCATCGCATTCTCTGATGGGGGATACCTTCTGTCTCATGAGGTCTTCGACGGCAAGGTGGTCACGGACCTCAGCGACGTGGTCGATGGACATGGCACTGCGGTCGCATCCATTGCCGCCGGGGCCTCTGGCAGCATGATCGGCGTCGCTCCTGGGGCCGACCTGATTTTGGGTGATTTCGATTCCTACGGTCAACTTGCTGAGACGGCGAGAGTTGCGGCGCAGCAGGGCGCTATCGCATTGAACAATTCCTGGGGTTTCACGAATATGGAGGTGACCCAACAAACCTATGACAGCTTCAGTGCCGGGGTGGAAAGCGGCACCTATCTCGATGCCCTTAGGGTCAGGACCCATTGATTTCCGCATTTCGGCGTGATTCACGGTTCGAAAAACGAGCGGTGACCATGTCTGATCTTTTCTGGCTGACGGAGGCGCAGATGGCGCGTCTTGAGCCCTTCTTCCCCA
>NZ_QETF01000012.1 GCF_003129565.1 Salibaculum griseiflavum | reverse complement strand
GGGGAAGAAGGGCTCAAGACGCGCCATCTGCGCCTCCGTCAGCCAGAAAAGATCAGACATGGTCACCGCTCGTTTTTCGAACCGTGAATCACGCCGAAATGCGGAAATCAATGGGTCCTGACCCTAGCGACGATCACGCCGATCACATGCCCGGCGACGAGAACGATCGTACCATAAGCTGCGACCTCATGAAGCCCTTCGATCCGCTCCTCACCCCACAGAGAGAGTGGGCAGTCGCAACGGATTGTACTAAAAGTTTACTTTTCATTCTAAAGACACATTTATTTTCGTTGTCCTCGCCGCCATAGTTGTTCGTCGGATCGGGCTAAAACGCCTCCCCTCGAACACATCGCGACCCAACGCTAAACAAATGCAGTAACCTTGTAAGGTCCCTCTATGTCTCATCCCGTCGATGTATATGTTGGTCAAAAGTTAAGAGAAGTGCGACGCTTAAGGGGGCTGAGCCAGTCATGTGTCGCTCAGTCACTCAACATCACCTTCCAACAGGTTCAGAAATACGAACAAGGAAAAAATCGCTTATCGGCGAGCAAGCTTTTCGAAGCTGCCCAATTCCTGGAGGTTACTCCGGGCTATTTTTTTGAGGGACTGGAGAACATCTCGAATCCCGCACCTATTTTAGATGACGATACAACAAAGTTGGTTACGATGTTTTCCCGTGTCGAAAACCCGCGCCTGCGACAACAAATTGCCAAGCTTGTACGAACAATGGTCGAAACCGACGGACCGGAAACTTAAGCGAACGCAGAGGTGGTCCTGCTTTTTCGACCAGATTGCAGCCCAGTTAAGTTGGATCAAGGTTTCAGATCAGGCTGCCATTTTCATGGGTTCCGTTTTGCTGGCATGGACCTCATCCGGGGTCAAGATGCCATAGGTCGAGTGGGGCCGCTCGGCGTTGTAATAGGCCAGCCATCGCCCGATACCCTCCCTGGCTTGTGACCCGGTCTCGAAGGCACGCAGGTAAACGCATTCGTATTTCAGCGACCGCCAAAGGCGCTCGATCATGCGATTGTCGATCCAGCGGCCCTTGCCATCCATCGATATCGTCACCTTGGCCTCCTTCAGTTCATCGATCCAGTCGCTGCTGGTGAACTGCGATCCCTGATCGATGTTGAAGATCTCTGGCGGGCCATAGGTGGCCAGCGCTTCTTTCAGCGCCGCGACACAGAAGTCTGCCTCCAAGGTATTCGACAGACGCCAGGCCAGAACCTTGCGGCTATACCAATCCATGATGGCGACCAGATACAGGAACCCCCGCTCCATCCGGATATAGGTGATATCGGCACACCAGACCTGATTGGGCCGGGTGATCGCCAGCCCCTTGAGCAGGTAGGGGTAGATCTTGTGCGCCGGGTGTTTCTTGCTGGTGTTGGGCTCCTGGTAGATCGGCACCAACCGCATCAGACGCATCAGGCGCCGCACACGATGACGGCCGCACTTGTGACCCCGCCGCTTCATGTGACGCGCCATATGGCGAGAGCCATACCACGGGGTCTCCAGGAACTGCTTGTCGATGATCTCCATGAAACGTAAGTTCTCAGCGCTTTCACCCTTGGGACGATAATACAGCGTAGAGCGCGACAATTGCAGCAGCGCGCATTGCCGCCGCTGGCTCAGCTCATGATCCTTGCTCACCATTTCTTGCCTCGCGTCCCGAGCAGCTGAACCGAGGCATTGGCTAAAAAATCCCGTTCCACCACCAGCTGCCCGATTTTTGAGTGCAGCTTATCGATCCCCGACTCGTTAACCTTCCCGGGATCAGCACCCCGCCGGGTGAACGCCGTGGCCATGTTCTCAATCGCCGCCCGCTTCCATGTGCTGATCTGGTTCGGATGCACGCCATACTTCTTCGACAGCTCGGCCAGCGTCATCTCTTCGCGGATCGCTTCAAGCGCGACCTTCGCCTTGAAATCAGGCGTATGCGTCTTTCCCTTTGCCATTTCGGATCGTCTCTCTCGTCATGCGATCCAACTTAACAACCGGTCCGAATTTCCGCGACCACCTCTGGTTGTCAGGGTCGCAAAGTTTCGTATTCGTAGAGGCCGGTTAATCGTCACCTTCTGGAGCGGGGTCATCATTGATCTTGCTTGGGGTAAAAATCTGATGGCGTGGCCGAGCAGACTGCAAGATGGCCGGATCCCCCCATACGGAGATGAACAGACTGGTTTTCCCAGAAGAGCGTAAGTGAGCAGGCTCAATTTCAACTATGCGCACTCTTAGATGGGCGTAGCGCTGAAGCGCAGGTCGTAGAATTTCAGTTGCTTGCTGTCCCAGATATCCCAAGGCCAATTCAGCAGGTCTACCCAAGCCAAAGGGCAGGCGAGAAGGAACCATGTAGGTTGCGACAATCTTTCCGTCTTCTTGCAGGTATAGGTTAACAGCATCGCCGGGCGATGCGCTTTTGGGAAGCTTGTCCGCCGTCAGTTTGACGGAAGCTTTATGGATGAGTGGTTGCATGCTGCCTCGAATCCCCAGTTCGCCTGGAGTTGACGCTTATTTAGCATAAGGCAGCGATTCTTCAGCCCCTGAAATTCTTAGCTCGCGATATCGATGGGAATATCGCGTGCCTTCAGGGCTGTGATAACCCCACGCAAAACGTTACTGGTGTTGATGCCTTCTTTGAGCGCCTCATCGATCTTCGCTTCAGACGCTGTTGGGTCACAGATATCCAAGATGACACGCCGGTCGCCATGCGCATCATAAACCACCTGCTTACGACCACCATATGCAGTGCGCAGGCCCACAAAGTCTGAGCTGTTTTTCGCATGATATGCCATTGACTTACTCTGCACGATGTTTTTTGCGGTACAGAAAGAAATTAATAGCAATAAATCAATGTGTTATTCCGCGCCTGTTCGTGAGTGTGCCTCAGGCGCAACGTTCAATTTTCAAGACTTAGCGTCTGCCCCTAGATCTTGTGGCTATGCCGCTTTTCGCCACTTGAGCCGAAACCGATGCTGACTGACTATTTCGTCTAAATTCAACGCCGTACCTGTTAAAAGTCATACAGGGACTTTCTGGGTGCAATTCATGGCTTCCAAGGTCCCGATGGCTCCAAGTCGACATTTCCCCAATGACGTGATGTCAAACATAAAGATCGCTGGTGTCTGGCCGCTGAACGAACATTTTCCGCCCTGAGCCGCATCTCAGGTCTAGCAAAGCGCTGGACAGGCCGAACACGACCGTGAGGCCGCCTTGAGCTTACCTTTTTCGGGTGTCGAAACTGTGTGTCGTCAGACCGATTTTAGCGCTCGTTTTTGGGCTGAGCTTGTCTTTCAGCGCAGGCTTTCAAGGTCCTGTGCATCCAGTCTGAGGCGTATGCCCAGAGTTCCGCTTCCGTCCTTCACAGGACGTTTGTGCAAGCCAATATCGAGACCAGTGATCTCTGGGTGTGGAGCACATGCTTTTGCAATCCTGCTTACAAGCCATTCTTGCGTCTCGTAATGGCCATCACGTGCCAAGTGATCAATTTCTGCAATCAACGGATCGTAATCAAAAACCTGGCTCATGCCGTCTTCTGACACGAACACTTTCTCCGAAGCGATCGATAAGGTCATGTCTAGGACATGGGCTTCCGGAACCGTGTCGTTTTCGCCGTAAGTCCCGATGACTGTTTGCAGCACCAAGTCTTTGAGTTCGATTGTGGCGGTGGCTACCAATTGAATACTCCTTGAGCTTGTAATCCTGCTCCTGCCTCGAAGAGTTCAGGCAGCAAATTGTTATTTTGATGATGCGTTGGCTGATCGTAGGCGCGTTTGTTTCGGCTTCCAAGGTCGCTGTGCCGGCAGGGCTGCGGCTATTTGAACATCCCGCAGCATATTCCCGACTTGTAGGCCTTCCTGGATCCATTCCAGTGCCTGCCACCAATCCCCATACGCCCGCCTCGCTGCCTCAATCTGCTCTGGGTGGGGCGAGTAAGTAACAGGACAGGCCCGCACCTCCACTGTCCGCCACTTGCCGCGCGACAACACGCGCTCGGTCCCAACCACCTCGGTCACCGCGCGATCGCCATGCCGGTTACGTTTCATGTCCACCGGCACACATCGGGGCACGGCCCCTGGCATCCAATCCGGTGTTAGCCCAGCGCGCGCGAGCTCTGCCACCCGGATGGCTATACGCTTACCGCCAAGATCATCAGGCATCCCGGCCACTGTGGCCGCGATCACCTCAGCATCCTCGTGAGTGTAATCGCCCAACTTGTACCGGCCGCCATCAATTTTACAGCCCAGCGCCGCGCGCTGCATGAGCACATATTCAAGACCAAATCCAAACCCATCTCCGCGCTCTGGATCAGGCGGCTCAGGCAGTTCCAGCTGAGCGCATTCGGTGCGAAACGCCCATTCCAGCGCTTGCTGCACGGTCATCACGCGCTTTGGGCGGCCGTTATATGATTGGTTGCCGCCTTTGCGAGTTGAGGCGAGTGGGTGCGCATGCAGCGTTCTATCAATCTTGCTCATAGCACCCCCCGCATCCGCAGCTGGTCATGGGTCACTAACCCGCGCTCCAGCATGGCTTGGCACATGGCAGTGCTGATCATGCTAGGTGGCAAGTAGCCGTCGCACTTCACGCGGTCTGCATAGAAGGCTGCCAGCTCATCGATGCTGGGGGCAGGCCCTGAAGCCGCCTTTCCCCGCCGCCTTTTGCCGTCCTGGCCGTTGGACCCATTCGAAGTCGTTTTGCGCTGGGCAGCGCGTTGCATGACCCGATCCAGCGCCTTGGGCCCGTCGGGTGGCTCGGGGTGATCTCGCCGCGACGCCTCAGCCGCCTCGAGGATTTCAGCCTTAGTCAGCCCGAGGTCGGTCTGCCAGCGTTGAACATGCTCTCGCGGAGGCCAGCCCTGCCACCAGCCAGGAAGAGGCCCGTCATGATCGAAGCCCAGCGCTGAGAGCAGCTTTCCAAAGAAATCATCAAAACCGGTTTCGCGCGCTCGCGCGTTCTCCTCCTCCTTTACTGGTTCTCTTAAAGGTTCCCTTACAAGGTTAGTCTCCGAATTTCGCAGATGGCTTTGGCGATTTTTCGGAGATGGGTCGGCCTCAAATTCGGAGTTGGCTCCGTCTCCGAATTCTGGACACGGCTCGGTGTCATTTTCCCAGTCTGGGCCCTCCTGCCCATCTCCGATTTCTGGAAGTGGCTCTTGTGGGCCTACCAATTCAAATCCCAAGATGTAGCGTGTGGCTTGGCGTCGTTTGGTCCGATGGTTTTGACATTGAATGCGCCGAATGAGCCCCAGGGCTTCAAGTTTCTTGAGGTGATCGTTCAGCGAGGAGATCGACATTTCAGCGTCCGCGGCCAGGCGGGCTTGTGTTGGGAAGCAGCCGAAGTCCGGGTTGTGCCGATCGCAAAGATGCCAGAGGACGATCTTGGTGGCTGGCTTCAAACCGCGTTGCTGAATTGCCCAGTTGGTGGCAGCATGGCTCATGGTGCGGCCCTCCGACCTGGAGCGGCCACGCGCGTTGTGAGGCCATGATCAGCCAGCGCGCCCAGCGCATCATCCAACGACCGCACCAGCGCCCAGCCAAAGCCCTGCGCCTTCACGGCATCACGAAACGCCTCCTGCGCTGGGCTGAGACGGCCTTTGAGGGATTTCAGTTCGAGAAAGAGCGCGCGACCGCGACACAGGATGATCAAGTCGGCAAAGCCCGGATGGACGCCCATGCCGACCAGGATGGCCTGTCGCTTGGCCCCGTGCGGGCTGGCCTCGGTCACCTCATTGGCGCAGTGATGGATGATCGCGCCCTTGGGGAGGGCAAAGCGCAGCGCGGTCACGACAGCACGCTGCAGATCCGCTTCGGGTGTACCGCGTCGTTTCATGAGCGGCCCTCCCGATCTGGCGCGGGCAACCGCCCTGGCGTCTTGGCGTCAAGCACGACCAGCAGGATGCGCGCATCCTCGCGCTCCTCAAAGGTCTCACCATGTTGCACCAGCACCTTGCAGGCGAGCCGCACCAGGTAATCGGAATGGTGCGCCACATCAGCCACCACCATGCGCGCCTCGCGCCGGCGCTCGTCGATCCAGTCCTGACGCGCGCGGTCCCGCGCACTGGACTTGCGGAAGGGAAGGGGGATGCTCATCAGCGCCCCCCACGGCGTGCACGATTGGTGCGGGCATTCTCCTGCTCAAGCAGCCAGGCCTCGACCGCGTCACGGCGATACAAGACCCGTCGCCCAATCCGCGTGCACGGCGGCCCAATTTGGCGTGCTTCCCAGCGGCAGAGCGTGTCACAGGTAAACCCCAGTTCTATGGCCAGCTGCTGGCGTGTGTACATTCCCGACAACAAGGGCGCAGGGCGTGCCGGGGGCGGAAGGTTCTGATCAGGCATTGATGTCTCCATTGCAAAGCTGGCACTCATCGCCAGCAGAGGCAGAGAAACATCGCGAACCGACCGGCCCCTAGGCAGTGACCGGCGGTCATAAGGCGGCCTGAGTTCCGGCCAACAAAATATGGGATTTGGCGTGTTACGCGTTCCCAACCCAGAAACCGGCGGTCATAACGACAGCGACCCCGGATTTGAATTCCGGCCCGTTGCGGGAATCATTTGAGCCGAGCAACGCTAAGATTTGCAACGCTTCGTCTACGGAAAGGAGGGAAAGTCGCCGCGCCGGTACTCGGCAACAACCTTTGCAAGCCCGGCAGGTTCCAGCACGGTGACGCCATCGCCCCATTTGTAGAGATGCCAAGCCATTTCCAACCAGCCGCTCGCGCAGAAGCGAACGATCATCCCACCATCGTCAGTGTCCTCGACGCTCTGGTCTGGGTGGAACTCGAACTCGCGCGCAACTTTCGCGGCTTCCGGGCTGAACCGCCACGCGACAGGCCCATACTCCTCCTCGCTATAGTAGGACCCAAACCCCTTTGCTGCGTGGGCCTGCAGATCAACCTCCGGGTCCTTTTGAAAAGACTGATAGGTAACGGCGATGGAAGTGATGCGATCAAGGCGGAAGCTCCGCAGCCGGTCATCCTTGTCCGGATCGCGGGCAATGAGATACTCGCGGATCCCAAACAACAGGCCGTAGGGGTCGAGGGTGCGATCCGTGGGGACCTTATCCTCCTTGCCTTGATAGCTGACCGAAAGCTGCATGCTGGTTTCCAGAGCTTCCTCGATCGCAGCCAGAACATCAGGGTGCAGGCGCGCACAAGGGCCCGGGCGAAATGCATGGCCGCGCGCCTCCAGCACGGCCTTGGCATCGCGCTTGATGACCCGGGCTTCCATCGGTGTCATGCTGGCCAGCATGCGATCGCGGATGGATTCAAGGTGGTGGACCTCTAGGGGCGATCCATGTTGGCGCGCGCGCTGGATGGCCGTTTCCATCGAGGCCAGCTCTTTCTCCCGGATGCCTTGATATCTTATTAAAGGCTCATCGTGCAGCTTCCACCATCGGGTCCGGTCTGGATCCTTGCGTTTTTCCACCGCTGGGAAAGCCTCCTCAAACAGATGAATGAGGCGTTGGGCAGTCCGGGTGCGGAGTTTCAGAAGCTGCTGGATATCGTTCAGGTTGATGCCATTTTCCCTTGCGAGGGCGGCTTCTGCCACGCGTAAGACGTCAAGAACCTTTCTCATGGATCAAATATTTTCCCCTCAACGTCAGGACTTGACGTTGAGCCTAGTGCATTCCTGATCTTCAGAACAATAATCGCGGACCCGAAGCCTCAGCGATTCTCCTGAAGGGAAGTTGCAGGTCGTCACGTGCTGCGCGTGAGGGATCGGGTTCAGCTCCGGCGCTGATGGTTTCTGCCGAAATGTCGTCCTGCTTTTCGGTGGTTGATATCATTATGGCCGTGACGGGCGGGGCGCTCGATCGGCTGATGAAAGGAGCACTAGATGTCCCTACCACCTCGATCAATTTACTCGCTCAACGAGGTTGCCGCGCGTTGGGGGTGTTGCCCGAGCGATATTGTAGGCTGGGCACTGACAGGCCATTTGCCGATGATGACGGCAGTTGGCCGCATCGTTTGTGGTGCCGAGCCCGTCGCTGGCCTCATCCAAGTCAACGCTGCTGACATCATGGCGATGTTCCGGCGTTATGCACGGAGCGAAAAATCATGCACCGTGCGGCACGTTCTGCCCGACGGAAGTAATATCTGGCGGTATGTCACGCACCCGAAACAAGGGCTGCGGCTCGGCCGAGCGGACCTGCTGCTCAAGGCGGATGACGTGCTGGCTTTTGAGGAGGAATGCGATCTGCTTCGGCGAAAAGGTGGCCGCAAGGGCGGTGCCGGGGGCAGCGAGCCGCGCTACGATTGGGACGGCATGTTCGTGGAGATGGTGCGCATCATCAACGAACAGGGTATCCCGCAAAAGCAGGCGGATTTCGTGTCCCTGATCATCGAGTGGTTTCATGAAGAGTCCGAAACTGGTGAGATCCCCGATGAAAGCACCATTCGGAAACGGGTTGCCGCGGTCTGGCGTCGTCTCGCCGAGCTGGCGTGATGGTGTTACCCAGAAGCACGATTGGTCTTCGTATTGTGCACAAGGACGGGGCGCGGCCGAAAGGCTTCGGCTACCGCATCGACGCCGGCGCGAAGGGGCGAGTCCATGAAATGGGCGTAGCGCTGTGTGGTCGACATTTGTGTGTGGCCCAGGAGGCGGCCCACCATCTCGAGTGAGGCGCCGCTGCTTACCAAGAGTGATGCGAATGTGTGGCGCAGGTCGTGGATACGGACATCGGAAATGTCCGCTTCGCGCTGCATGTTGCGCCAAAACCTGCGAATTTCTTTCACGGGCTGGCCCGGCGTGTCGCCGGGAAAAAGCCATGGACATCCCTTGGGCACGACCAATTTGCGTTGTCGCACGATCGTGGCCACGTCATCAGAAATCGGGATGCGATGAACTTTACGCTGCTTGGTCGTGTCAGCGGGTTTGGCCCAGCTGCCATAGTCAAGATTGAAATGCTCAAACCGAGCCGTGCGGACCTCACCAACGCGCGCGCCGGTCAGCATGCACATGCGGATGATCCCTGCCGCGCGCTGATCCTCAGCGTGGTCCAGTGCGGTGGCGAGCCGCGCCAACTCCTCATGGCTCAAGAAGCGTTCGCGGCTGTTTTCGATGCGCATGCGGAATCCCGCTGCCGGATTGTCGTTGCGCCATTCCCAGCTGATGGCAAGGTTGAACATCTTCCGCAGAAGCTGTCCGACCCGGTTGGCCCGTATCGGTGTCGGCTTCCAGCCCTGCAGCTTGCGGGCGCGGTTGTTTGGTTTGAGCTTTGAGGGCCGTGGCCGCCCTTCGGCGACCTTGTTCAGAAACCGCTCCACATCTCGCTTGGTGATCTCGGTTACCAGTCGGTTGCCCCATTCGGGTTCGACCATCTTGCGCAACATGGAAATCTGGTCCGATGCATTCCGAGGCGCCAGCCGGGGCAGGTGCTCTTCAATATAGCGGTCGATCATGTCGCTGACCTTCGGGGCCTCGCGCTCGGTCTCACGAACAGAGAGCGGATCAACACCCTCGTCGATCTGTCGCCGGATCTCTTTGGCGCGTTCGCGCGCAGCCGTGGTGGTCCATTCCGGCCAAGCACCCAGCTTGTAGCGTCGCTGCCGACCGTTGATGCGGTAATCCAGCGTGAACGCCTTATTGCCGGACTTGTAGACGCGGATAGCGAAGCCGCTGATCTCGCGGTCGAAAACCTGATAGTCACGACCCTCGACAGGTTGCAGGCCGCGCACTTCTTTTTCATTCAGTTTCAATCGGTTGCGCATGAGTTCCAGCCTCCTTCTAACCGTGACATGAGGCGTAGATCCGCGCTCGAATCAAGTTAGAGCACGTCAGTGCCGCCGGAATTTAGGAAGAACTCGGAACTCATAAGCGCGGGATGAATTCCGGAAGCTTGAGAGTGGCTGCGGGCGGCGCGCTCGGGTGTGACACTTGCTGACGTTTTCAGCGTCCGGCTGCTGCACCACCGACCTAGTGGGCGGAGAGCTGACTTTCCGACATGCCCTGTTCGAACGGTAGCTATGCGGAGGAAATTTCAGGAGAAGGCCAGCACAGCGCTCGCTGTCGCATTCACGGCGACGCCACATCCATTGCGGCGCTCACTTCTCGGGCATATGCAATGTCTAGAAAGTAAGCAGGCATGGAGATGCTTCCCTAAAGGAACTCGATGTGCTCGCGCACCTTCGCTGCGAGGCGAGGCATCCCTGCACGGGTGAGGTCCAAAAGGAACTCCGATACATCCATCGGAGGTCTTTCTAGTCTGGTTCTGAGAGTACGCAGTGCGCCGGTGGCTTCCATCGGGAACAGCTCGAATGCATCCGCCAGAAATTCGTCCGGATCCACGGTGATAATGTCGAACTCCTCAAGCACATCCTCGGGAAAGTCCGTGTGGTTCTTCGTGACGATCACCTGAGCTGAGGACTTGATGCCCGCCGCCAGAACATGACGGTCGTCCGGGTCTGGTAGATCCAAGCTAGCGATCAAGGGCTTGTAGCCGGTAACGAAACACTCCTCGAACTTTGTAGTAATGAGCTCCAACTGCCCCTTAACGCTCTCCTCAGTATCCGGCATGTCCTTGATCACATTGCGCGACCATTCGTCCATGATCTCATCAGTGAAACGCGCCCTAAAGATGCCTTGAATGGCAAATGTAAGCAGAACGTCCCGCATCCGGTACGGATACAGGACGCAGGCGTCGAGAATTGCGACGAATGGGTTCGCGATGTGGCCCAACGATTACTTTCCTTTTGCTTTCGCCTCCTGTCCCATCTGAACGAGCTGCGCCATCGCGTCATGCTGCGCTTGGCTTCGCCGTTCGCGATAGTCCATTAGGTCGGTCGTCTTGATGCGCCGGTGTGAGCCGACAGTTTCGCATTCGATTTCGCCCCGCTTGATCAGCTTGATCAGGAAAGGGCGAGATACGTTCAGCATGTCTGCGGCTTGCTGGGTCGTAAGCATTGCTCCGGTCGGCACAAGGGTGACCATCTCGCCGTTGCTGATGTGGCCCAACAGCTCAATGAGCTGACGTCCAATCGTAGGCGCGATGCTGATAGGGCTGCCATCCTGTCCGTTGATGACGATGCCGTCATCAATATCCATCGCAGTTGCAAGTGCGGTCGCGGCTTCAGCCGCGTTCTGAATTTCTTCCTTTGTTGGCAACCTCTTCTCAAGTGTTTGTTGCATGGAGGCTCTCCGCCTTTCTAAAATCTAGGTTCTACAGTCGTTCGATTGCGGTCGGTACACGCATTGTCTGCGCTTCTCTTGTGGTTCCTATGTATCACTTGAAACATTCGAAGCAAGCGAAACGATCGAAACAAATGAAATAGGCGTAACAACTGTCGCGCATGTACATTGTGAACACGCCAAGGCGACATGTTAGATTGTCGGGACTAAGCGAGATGCAATTTGCACTTGGCACAAGCTCCTTCCTATGACCAGTCACTGCCGACGGAATTTAATGAAACCAGGAACAACTCATAAGTACGGAATGAATTCCGGAAATCGGGTTGGCGGGTCAGCCGGGGCGCCACACATGCCTCATTAGGCCCAGGCGCGCTATGGGTTTCAGGTGAGCCTCCCCGCATTGTGGTCCGCCACACGATACTCTGCGCTTCGTGCTCAGGAATTTGATGGAAACGGGCTAGATCGTCGCCAAAATGGCCGGTTCAGGGAACCGTAAGCAGCCCATCTTGCGATTATAAT
This sequence comes from Salibaculum griseiflavum, assembly GCF_003129565.1. Lineage (GTDB taxonomy): Bacteria > Pseudomonadota > Alphaproteobacteria > Rhodobacterales > Rhodobacteraceae > Salibaculum > Salibaculum griseiflavum. The sequence continues at coordinate 74,023 of NZ_QETF01000012.1, read as the reverse complement.
CGCGCTGGTTTACGTCAACACCACGTCAACCACTCAACGTCTTTTTGCCTACATCTCAAAGCGTCTTAACGCACCCAATGTCGGTCCAAGTCGGTGAGCAGTGTGAATGAAAACATAGGCTTATAGACTAAGTCGCTGGTTTAAAATAATAAAGCAAAATCAAGTAGTTACGACTCATAATCTGAAGGTCGTAGGTTCAAATCCTACCCCCGCAACCAATCCCTTGTTTCAAAGCCTCCGCCGGTCCTGCCGCGGAGGTTTTTCGTTTTCGGGGGCGCGACACCTTTCGGGTTCAATGCCCATCCAAGCATCACGGCTTCACGAGTCTGCGTCCTCCTTTAACAGGGCGTGCGTCATCGGGTGGTCGGGGTCGGCCAGCCCTTCGATCACGTCGAAATGGTGGCGCTCCGGTTCGACCACCAACGGCGCCCGCCATGCCTCGGCCAGCAGGGCGGATTGGCGCAGGAATTCGGGTCGTTCCCGAGCGCCGACCCACGCGGTGATGGGCAGGCCGGGGCGTGCGCGGTTGAGGGCAGGACTTTCCGCGATGGCCTCCTCAGGGTCCAATCGCAGGTCTTCATTCATGGAATGCAATTGCAGAGGTCGCAAATCGTGAACCCCGCTGATTGACAGGACGCTGCTGATGCGGTCGGCAACCGGGTCTGGCAGAGGGGCATCCTCGCACACCATCCGTGTGGCCAGGTGTCCCCCCGCCGAATGGCCGGCCACGGCGATGGGGCCATCGGTCAGATCCGCTGCATGGGCTATCGCGCATCCGACTTGCGCCGTGATTTCTGAGATCCGCGCATCGGGGGCCAGGGTGTAGCTGGGCATGGCCACGGCCCAGCCACGGGCCAGCGGCCCGGCCGCCAGGTGCGACCAAGTTGACTTGTCAAACGCCTTCCAGAAGCCACCGTGAATGAAGATTGCGAGCCCGCGCGGGGCTCCGTCCGGCAGGAAGAGATCCAAAATGTCACGACGGCCCGTGCCATAGGGGAGATCGACCTGCGCGCGTGCATTTTTCCGGAAGCCTGCGGCCCGCTTCTTCCAGCGCGCGGGATACGCGTCGCCACCGGGAATATGGACGCCATTGGCAAAGGCGTCTTCCCAGTCGATGCCACTGAGATCGGAGCCCGAAAGGGCGGCTGGGTCGGTCATCGGTCTGTCGGCCTCGACTCGGTTGACTTCTGGGTTGCTTTCGTTCGAATTGCCGAAGCTTACGCATGACGATCCCTGGCGCAATATCCGTATCGTCTGCTTTGGCAGGGCCCGGCCCTGCACCGCCGACTACAAGAGGAGAGCTGGACATGGGCGCGTCGCTGCCAAGAAAAGAGCTGTTCGATATTCCCGAGGGCGTCACCTATCTCGATGGGAATTCGCTGGGTGTATTGCCCAAAGGGGCCGCCGCCCGTGTGACCGACACAATCGAACGGGAATGGGGACAGGAGCTTATCCGAGCCTGGAACAGCGCGGGCTGGATGGACCTGCCCCGTGTGGTGGGTGACCGGATCGCCGGGCTAATCGGCGCGCCGGAGGGGTCGGTCGCCACGGGTGATACGCTGTCGATCAAGGTCTACCAGGCGCTTGATGCGGCCTTGAAGATGCGGCCTGACCGCCGTGTGATCCTGTCTGACAATGGCAATTTCCCTTCCGATCTCTACATGGCGCAGGGGCTGATCGGCACAATCGGAAAGGGGCACGAACTGCGGACCCCCGCACCGGAGGACGTGGCCGGTGCCATCACCGAAGAGGTCGCCGTGGTCATGCTGACCCATGTCGATTATCGCACGGGCCGGATGCACGACATGGCCGCCATTACCGAGGCCGCGCACGCGGCGGGTGCTGTCATGATCTGGGATCTCGCCCATTCGGCCGGGGCAACGGCCCTCGATATCGCCGGTTCGGGGGCCGAGTTTGCCGTCGGCTGTTCCTACAAATACCTAAATGGCGGGCCCGGCGCGCCGGCCTTCATCTACGCGCGGCCGGACATCGTACAGGACATCGACCCGGCGCTTTCAGGCTGGCTGGGCCATGACGCGCCATTCGCGATGGAGCTGGGATACCGCCCGGCGATGTCCACCGAACGCCTGCGCGTGGGCACACCGCCGATCCTGCAACTGGCGGTTCTGCAAGAGGCGCTGAAGGTCTGGGACGGGGTCGATATGGGCGACCTGCGGGCGGCCTCCATGCGGCTGGGTGATCTCTTCATCGCCGAGGTCGAGGCGCGCTGCCCCGCCCTGACCCTCGCCTCACCCCGCGACGCGGCGCAGCGCGGCAGCCAGGTCTCTTTTGCCTTCGAACACGGCTATGCGGCCATGCAGGCGCTGATCGACCGGGGCGTGATCGGCGATTTCCGGGCGCCGGACATCATGCGCTTCGGGTTCACGCCGCATTATATCGATGAAGGGGACGTGGTTGCGGCCGCGAAGGTCTTGCAAGAGGTGCTGGACACCGACGCGTGGCGCGACGCGAAATACCAGACCAAGTCGCGTGTGACCTGAACCTTTGTCAGAACCCGCCATGACCAAGGGGCCATGGCGGGATGTTGGCGGGGGTTATTCCCAGCCGGCTTCGTTCAGCAGCATCTGGGCCGCCGGGATGTTGTCGGCGATGACCGACGCATCCAGATCATCGGGCTTGAAGAACCCGAGCGCGGCGACCGAGGGGCTCAGACCGACACCCGGCACGGCCGGATATTCGTCATTGCCCGCCGAGAAGTATTCCTGTGCCTGGTCGGAGGCCAGGTATTCGAGGAAACGCACCGCGTTGTCACGGTTCGGCGCATGGGCCGCCACGCCGCCGCCCGACAGGTTCATATGAGCGCCGATGCTGTCCTGGTTGGGGAAGACCCAGCCGATCATGTCGAGGCTGTCGGACAGGCCGTCCACGTCCTTGCGGATCGCGCGGGCGAAGTAATAGGTGTTGGACATGGCGATGTCGCACTCACCCGACACGATGCCACGCAGCTGGTCGGTGTCGCCGCCCTGCGGATCACGGGCGAAATTACCGACAACGGCCTCGGCCCACTCTTTCGTGGCCTCTTCGCCCAGATGCGCGATCAGGGCGCCGGTGATGGTCTGGGTATAGACATTCGAGGAGGACCGGATGCAGACCTGCCCCTCGTATTCGGGTTTGGCCAAATCCTGGTAGGTCATCGGCGGGTTTTCGACATCGTTCTTGTCATAGAACAGGATTCGCGCGCGCTGCGAGAAGCCGAACCACTGGTTGTCGGCGTCCTGCAGATAGGCCGGCACGCGGGCTTCGAGGACATCCGAGTCGATCGACTGGAACAGGCCCGCATCCTTGGCGCGTTCGAGGCGCGAGGTGTCGACGGTCAGGAACACGTCGGCGGGGCTGTTCTCGCCTTCGGCACTCATCCGGGCGATCAGCTCGTCGGCGTTGCCTTCGATGCGGTTGATCGTGATGCCGGTCAGTTCGGTGAAGTCGGAATAGAGGCGTTCGTCGGTGTCGTAGTGGCGCGACGAATAGAGGTTGAGCTCACCCTCGGCAAAGGCCGGAACCGCCATCGTGGCGGCCAGGGCGGTCGTCAGCAAGCGGCTGCGAATCGAGGTCATTGGGATCTCCTTGGTTAAACCTAGTGTTTTTATCGGATAAAGGATCATGCGGCTGTGTCAAGAATGACCGACAAAAATTATCGGTAATTATTCAGGACCGAAGGAACCGGCCCGCCCCGATCGCCGGGGACGGCTGCTTTTCCTGCAATTCGAAGACCCGCCCTAGACGGTGATTGCGCTGCCGCTGCGGCGCTCGGCGATCTGAGCGCATAGCAAGAAGACGGGCAGCAAACCCAGGCCGGCAATGATCAGGCTGGGCACCGCCGCCCCCGTCAACCGCTCGTCCGAGGCCAGCCGGAAGGCCTGCACGGCCAGGGTGTCGTGGTTGAAGGGCCGCAGGATCAGTGTGGCGGGCAGCTCCTTGACGGTGTCCACGAAGACGATGAGCAGGGCGGTGAGAAGGCTGGGCCGAAGGATCGGCAGGTGGACCGCCCGGACGGTGCCCATGGAGCTGCGCCCGAGCACCCGTGCGGCGGCGTCGACATTGGGCGTCACCGTGGCCAGCCCGCTATCATAGGCGCCGATCGCCGCGGCCAGGAAACGGATCATGTAGGCTGCGATCATCAGCCAGATCGACCCGGTGATCAGCAGGCCGGTGGAAATGCCGAACCAGGCTTCCATCCGGGCGTCCAGCCAGTTGTCGAACCCCGCGAAGGGCACCAGCAGCCCCACCGCGATCACCCCGCCCGGCACGGCATAGCCCAGCCGACTGACATAGAGCGAAAGGGTGGAGACCCGATTCGGCCGCATCCGCCGGAATGTGCCGATGAAGACTGCGGCCGAAACCGTGACGATGGCGGCAATACCGGCCAGTTTCACCGTGTTCTGCAGGAAATCCAGGTAACGCGGACTGAAGATGTTCTGTTCGGACCGCAGCCCCATCACGAACAGCGCGATTGTGGGCACGATCACGCCCAGCAACACCGGCGCACCGCAGACCAGCTGCGCGCCAAGCGCCTTGCGCCCCGTCAGCCGGGTCCGGCTGAAGGGTTCCTGCCGCCCGCGCAATGCGTAGGACGCCGCGCCGCGATTGTTCTGTTCCAGCACGGCAAGCAGCAGGGCAAAGGCCAGCAGCCCGATGGCCAACTGCGCCGCCGCTGCGCGGTCGGCCATGGAGAACCAGCTTGTGTAGATGCCCGTGGCGAAGGTCTGGACGCCGAAATGCGCGACGGTGCCAAAATCGGCGATGGTTTCCATGATCACCAGCAAGGCCCCGGCGGCGATGGCCGGGCGCGCCATGGGCAAGGAGACACGGAAGAAGGCCTGCATCGGAGAAGACCCCAGCGAGCGCGCGGCGAAATAGGGCCCCGTCGCCTGCAGCCGGAAGGCCGCCCGCGCCAGCAGGTAGACATAGGGATAAAGCACCAGCGTCAGCATCGCCGCCGCCCCGCCGACCGACCGGATCTCGGGGAACCAGTAGTCGCGCGGGCCCCATCCCGTCACGTTGCGCAGCGTCGTCTGAACAATGCCGGGATGGTCCAGGATGTGGGTATAGGCATAAGCCAGAACGTAGGCCGGAAAGGCCAGCGGCACGACCAACGCGATTTCCAGCAGGCGGCGGCCTCGGAACTCCGTCGTGACGACCAGCCACGCCGTGACCGCACCGATGACGATGCTGCCCGTGCCGACCAGCGTAACCAGGACCAGCGTGGTCCAAGTGTAGCGCCACAGCACTGTGTCCGCCAGGTGCCGCAGCGTGTCCAGGCTGCCCAGCATGGCCGCGGCCAAGACCCCGATGATGGGCAGCAAGCAGATCGCAACCACCAGAAGCGCCACGCCCGATATGAAATGTCTGTCCATCGGTGCCGTTCTTTTCCTGCCCGGTATTGCCCTTTCCAGATTTCGCGTATCTAGCGCGGATGTGGGACGGTTTACAGGCTTCATTTCCGCGCGGGGCGGTGCGTCTGTGCAGGGTCCCCTCTCGCTTTTCCTTTGGCAGAGGGCGGGCTAATGTCTCCGCCAAAGGGAGCAGAGATGACAGATATCGTCCAGGTCAAGGATTTGACCAAGCGCTATGACAACGGCTTCGAGGCCCTGTCCGGCGTCAACCTGAACATCCGCGAGGGTGAGATCATCGCCCTGCTGGGCCCGAACGGGGCCGGCAAGACGACCCTGATTTCAACCATCTGCGGGATCACGCAGGCCAGCGCGGGCAGTGTGACCGTCGGCGGGCACGACATCGTCGAGGACTACCGCCGGGCCCGGTCCATGATCGGGCTGGTGCCGCAGGAAACCCATGTCGAGTCCTTCGAGAAGGTCGTCAGGACCGTCCAGTTCTCGCGCGGGCTGTTCGGTAAGCGGCGGGACGATGCCCTTGTCGAGAAGGTGCTGCGCAGCCTGTCGCTGTGGGAGAAGAAGGACAGCAAGCTGATGCAGCTTTCGGGCGGCATGAAGCGGCGTGTCCTGATCGCCAAGGCGCTGGCCCACGAGCCGCGCGTGTTGTTTCTGGACGAGCCAACCGCGGGCGTCGATGTCGAGCTGCGCAAGGACATGTGGGAGGTCGTGCGCGGCCTGAAGGAGCAGGGTGTGACGATCATCCTGACGACCCACTATATCGAAGAAGCCGAGGCCATGGCCGACCGGATCGGCATCATCAACAAGGGTCAGATTTCCCTGGTCGAGGAAAAAGACGCACTGATGCGCCGCCTTGGACAGAAAACGCTGCAGATCGAACTGGCGGAGGCGGTGGAAGCCGTGCCCGAGGCCTTGTCGCACTTGCCGCTCACCGCCGAGGGCGGGCGGCTTGTCTATTCCTATGACAGTCAGTCGGATCACACGGGCATCACCGGCCTGCTCAATGAAATCCGCGATGCGGGGCTTCAGATGACCGACCTGCAGACCCGGCAAAGCTCGCTGGAAGAAATCTTCGTCAGCCTCGTGAAGGAGGACGCATGAACCTCTATGCCATCAAGGCCATCTACATATTCGAGATGAGCCGCTTTTTCCGGACGCTCTGGCAATCCATCGTCTCGCCCGTTGTGTCGACCTCGCTTTACTTCGTGGTCTTCGGCGCCGCCATCGGCAGCCGCATAGACCAGGTCGAGGGCGTCAGCTACGGCGCCTTCATCGTGCCGGGGCTGATCATGCTCTCGGTGATGACGCAGGCCACCACAAATGCCAGTTTCGGAATCTACTTCCCGAAATTCATCGGCACGATCTACGAACACCTCTCGGCCCCGGTCAGTTTCCTTGAAATCACATTGGGCTACGTGGGCGCCGCGGCGACAAAGGCGCTGTTCATAGGGTCGGTGATCCTGCTCACGGCCTATCTTTTCGTGGATATCCGGATTCAGCATCCGCTTGCGATGGTGGCCTTCCTTATCCTGACGTGCACCAGTTTCGCCTTGCTGGGCTTCATCATTGGCATCTGGGCCGGAAATTTCGAGCAATTGCAGTTGATCCCGCTTCTCGTCATCACGCCGCTGGTCTTCCTGGGCGGGTCATTCTACTCGATCTCGATGCTGCCGCCGGTCTGGCAGACCATCACCCTGTTCAACCCGGTGGTCTACCTGATCTCGGGCTTCCGGTGGGCGTTCTTCGGGACCGCCGACGTGCCGGTCGGGCTGAGCCTTCTGGCTATCGCGGGCTTTACCGCGATCTGCCTCGCGACCATCGCCTGGATCTTCAAGACGGGCTGGCGGCTGCGGGATTAGGGTGACGAGGCGGGATTTGCGGTCAATGCTGCCTTGTTCCCATCCCTGTCGCGGCCTACATGTGAGCGCATGAAACGCTGGATCCCGTTCCTGAAGTCCGAGCCTGTCGTCTCCGTGGTGCGCCTTCAGGGCGCCATTGGCGCGGGCGGGGCGCGCGGCCTGTCTGATCGTGCCATGGCTGACGCCATCGAGAAGGCGTTCAGCCGGGGCAAGCCCGCCGCCGTCGCGCTCGAAATCAACTCGCCCGGCGGCTCGGCGGTGCAGTCGTCCCTGATCGCGGCGCGGATCATGCGCCTGTCGCGGGAAAAGGACATTCCCGTGTTCAGCTTCGTCGAGGATATCGCTGCGTCTGGGGGCTATTGGCTGGCCACGGCGGGCGAGCAAATCTATGTCGACCGAGGGTCGATCGTCGGTTCGATCGGCGTGATTGCGGCAACGTTCGGCGTGCAGGAAGCGATGGGCAAGATCGGCATCGAGCGCCGCATCCATACCGCAGGCAAATCCAAGAGTTTCCTTGACCCCTTCCAGCCCGAGAAGCCGGCCGATGTCAAACGGCTGCGCGGCATGCTCGATGAGCTGCACAGCTACTTCAAGGATCATGTGACCGAACGCCGGGCCGGCAAGCTGGCCGATGACAAGGACTTGTTCACCGGCGAGGTCTGGGTCGGCGAAAGGGCCATCGAGGTCGGCCTGGCCGACCAGTTGGGCCAGATGGTGCCGGTGATGAAGGACCGGTTCGGCGACAAGGTCCGCTTTCGCCGCTATGGGCAGAAGCGCGGGCTCTTCCAGCGGTTCGGCACCCAGGTCGTCGATGATGCCGTTGCCGGCCTAGAGGAGCGGGCGGCCTTTGCCCGTTTCGGCCTCTGACGTGATTTCCAAGATCGTCCTTCTGTTTCTCGTCTTCATCGGCGTGCTGGGCATGTTTGGCAAGCTGCGTGCCCCCAGGATCGTGCGCCGGGCGCAAGACAGGCTGTCCAGCGCCAAGTGTCCGCGCTGCGGCAAATACACGTTCGGCAAATCCTGTGACTGCAAGGGGCGCGGCTGATGCTGATGGACTGGATCTATACGGGGCTTGGGCTGTTGATCCTGCTGTTGGCTGGTGACAGCCTGGTCAAGGGCGCGGTCAACATGTCGCTGCGCATCGGTATCCCGGCCCTGATCGTTTCGCTGACCATCGTCGCCTTCGGCACCTCGGCGCCTGAACTGCTGATTTCCGTCCAGGCGATCTGGGACGATGTGCCCGGTCTGGCGCTGGGCAATGTCGTCGGGTCGAATACCGCCAACGTCCTGCTGGTGCTGGGGGTGCCTGCGCTGCTTGCGGTGATGCATACCGGAGAATGCGAGACGCGGCACAGCTACCTGCAGATGATCGCGGCCAGTTTCCTGTTCATCGCGCTGGCCTTCCGCGGGCAGTTCGATTGGATTTCCGGGCTTGTGCTTCTCGCGGCGCTCGCGGCGATGCTGATCCATGCCGCCCGTGCTGCAAATGCCCACCGCAAGGCCGGCCAGGCCGCCGGACTGGACGAGATCGAAGATCTGGAAGGCGCCGATCCAGAACTGCCCTGGCCCAAGATATTCCTGTTCCTGGCGCTGGGCCTTGTCGGTCTGCCCCTGGGGGCGAGCCTGCTGGTGGACGGCGCCAGCAACATCGCCCGTGATTTCGGGGTTTCCGAGACCGCCATCGGCCTGACGCTTGTCGCCATCGGGACATCCCTTCCGGAACTGGCGACGACGGTCATGGCCGCATTGCGGCGTCAGGCAGACGTCGCCTTGGGTAATGTCATCGGGTCGAACATGTTCAACCTGCTGGGCATCATCGGCGTGGCGTCGCTCGTGGGCGAGATCCCGGTGACATCGGAAATCCTGCGGTTCGACCTGTGGGTCATGCTGGCGTCGTCCCTGATCCTGATCCCATTCGTCTTCCTGCGCATGAATATCAACAGGGTCTGGGGCGTGGCTCTGTCCGTGCTTTACGTGGCTTATGTTTGGGTGGTTCTATGACGGGTGTTGCTTTGGTCACCGGTGGTGGCAAGCGGCTGGGAGCCGCCATGGCGCTCTATCTCGGGCGGCGAGGATACGATGTCGCGGTGCATTACAATGGCAGCGCCGAGGGCGCAGACGATGTCGTCGGTCAGGTCCGGGCGATGGGGCGCAAGGCCGTGGCGCTGCAGGCCGATCTTCTGACCGAGGCCGAAACCCAAGCCTTGTTGCCGCGTGCGGCCGAGGCCCTTGGCCAGGTCACCTGCCTGGTGAACAACGCTTCGATCTTCGAATACGACCAGATCGACACGATCACCCGCGACAGTTGGGATCGGCATCTGGAGTCCAACCTACGCGCGCCGGTGGTTCTGACACAGGCCTTGGCCGCTCAGGCACCGGCCGCGGCCACGGATGCCAAGGGCGAGCCGCAGGCCCAGGCGCTGGTGGTCAACATGGTTGATCAGCGTGTGCGCAAGCTGACCCCGGCTTTCATGAGCTACACGATCGCGAAAATGGGTCTTTGGGCTTTCACGCAGACAGCGGCACAGGCGCTGGCGCCTGCCGTTCGGGTCAACGCCATCGGACCCGGCCCGACAATGCAGGGTGCGCGCCAGAGCGAGGAGCACTTCGCGCGGCAAAGGGCGGCCACCACGCTGGAGCGTGGATCGAACCCCGAGGACATTACCGCAGCGCTGGGATACTTCCTGGATGCGCCCGCCGTGACCGGTCAGTTGCTCTGCGTCGATGGCGGCCAGCACCTTGCCTGGCAGACGCCGGACATCCTTGGGCTGGAGTAACCCTGGGGCCAGTTGTGCACTGGCCCCGCTGGCGGGGTCGGGCGATTAACATTTTCGTAACAATCTCAGGGGCTTGTGGATTGCGCAAAAAAATTCCAAGTGTTTTCAGCCACTTGATTGCGTGCCCAAAAAATGGGCATCATCACGAAACCGTCACAAAACAAGGGAAAATCCGGATGCCCAAAAGCTTGCCCACCGGGTTGTCCACAGGTTTCGTGGGTATGTTCGCCCTTGATCCCGCGTCGGTCCCATTGCAGCGAACGCGGGGAATCATAGTCTAGGACCATGAGCGACGCTGAAAGCCAGACAAAGACCGGTCCAGAGGTCATCCAATCCTATCTCAGGACGCTGGACGCCAGCCCCGGCGTCTACCGGATGCTCGATGCCCAGAACCGGGTTCTCTACGTCGGCAAGGCGCGAAATCTCAAGGCGCGGGTCAGCAATTATGCCCGCCCCACCGGGCATAGCCCGCGCATCGCGCGGATGATCGGCGAAACCGCCTCAATGATGTTCCTGACCACGGCGACCGAGACCGAGGCGCTGTTGCTGGAGCAGAACCTGATCAAGCAGCTCAAGCCTAAATTCAATGTGCTGCTGCGCGACGACAAATCCTTTCCTAATATCCTTGTCGCCAAAGACCATGACTTTCCCCGCATAGACAAGCATCGCGGCGCAAAGAAGGCCAAGGGCGCCTATTACGGCCCCTTTGCCAGTGCAGGGGCGGTCAATCGCACGCTGAACACGCTGCAAAAGGCGTTCCTTCTGCGCACCTGTTCGGACAGCGATTACGAAACCCGCACGCGACCCTGCCTGCTGTATCAGATCAAGCGGTGCAGCGCGCCCTGCGTCGGCAAGATCAGCCGTGAGGACTATGCCGGGTTGGTGAGGGATGCCGAACGGTTCCTGCGGGGCAAGTCCACCGAGATGCAGGCGGCGCTGGCCCGCCAGATGGAGGAGGCCGCCGAAGCCATGGAATTCGAGCGCGCCGCGGCCCTGCGCGACCGGATCCGGGCGCTGAGCTCCGTGCAGACCGCACAGGGCATCAACCCGCAGGGCGTGGCCGAGGCCGACATCATCGCCCTGCATAGCGAAGGCGGACAGGCCTGCGTGCAGGTCTTTTTCATCCGGGCCAACCAGAATTGGGGCAACCGCGATTACTACCCCCGCGTCAGCGGTGACGAGGACCCGGCCGAAGTCATGCAGGCCTTCATCGGTCAGTTCTATGACCAGCGGGAGCCGCCCCGGCAATTGCTGCTGTCCCATGGGGTGGATGACGTGGACCTTGTCGGCGCTGCCCTTGCCGAGAAAGCCGGCCGCAAGGTCGAGATCATCGTGCCCCAGCGCGGCGAGAAGGCCGAGCTTGTCGGCGGGGCCATGCGCAATGCCCGCGAAAGCCTGGCGCGCAAGATGTCCGAGACGGCGACGCAGGGAAAGCTGTTGAAGGGACTGGCCGAGGCCTTTGACCTGCCCGAGGTGCCTCGACGGATCGAGGTCTATGACAACAGCCACATCCAGGGCTCGAATGCGGTTGGGGCGATGATCGTTGCCGGCCCCGAAGGTTTTGAAAAGGGCCAGTATCGCAAGTTCAACATCAAGGGTGAGGACCTGACCCCGGGCGACGATTTCGGGATGATGAAAGAGGTTCTGACCCGGCGTTTCAAACGGCTGCTCAAGGAAGACCCCGAGAGGAAATCGGGCGCCTGGCCGGGACTCCTGCTGATCGACGGCGGCGCAGGGCAGGTGAGCGCCGTGCGCCAGATCATGGAAGAGCTGGGCGTGGACGATGTGCCCATGATCGGCGTGGCCAAGGGGGTTGATCGCAACCATGGCAAGGAAGAGTTCCACCGGACGGGCGAACCCGTGATGGCGCTGCGCCATAATGACCCGGTGCTCTACTTCGTCCAGCGCCTGCGCGACGAGGCGCATCGGTTCGCCATAGGGACCCACCGCGCCAAGCGCGCCAAGGCGATCGGGGCCACGCCGCTCGATGATATTCCCGGCGTCGGAGCCGCGCGCAAACGGGCGCTATTGGCGCATTTCGGGTCCGCCAAGGCGGTGAGCCGTGCTGCGCTTGCGGATCTGAAGGCTGTGGACGGGATCTCCGAGGCCATGGCAGAGACGATCCACGGACATTTTCACGAGAAAGGCTGACCTGGTGGGGTGCCTTCGGCACGCAGGATGTCTCGTCGTCGCTGTGCGCCTCCTCGGGAATGGGGGCCAGCCCCCAAACCCCCGCGGTATTTTCGACCCAAAGAAGCAGGGGGTGTGGCGCGGGAACGGGAATGGCGCTAGGAAACGCGTATGAAGTGGACCCTGCCCAATATCCTGACGGTTTTGCGTCTTCTGGCCGCGCCAGGTGTTGCGATTCTGTTCCTCTATTTCAACCGCCCCTGGGCGGATTGGATCGCGCTTGCCTTGTTCGCGGGCGCGGCGGTGACCGACTGGATCGACGGTTACCTGGCCCGCGCCTGGAGCCAGGAATCGAAGTTCGGTGCCATGCTGGACCCGATCGCCGACAAGGCGATGGTGGTGATCGCGCTGTTGGTGATCTGCGGATTTTCCGGGATGAACCCGTGGATTCTGCTTCCGGCCACGCTGATCATGTTCCGTGAGACTTTTGTCAGTGGGCTGCGGGAATTCCTGGGCGATACCGCCGGGACCCTGAAAGTGACGCGCCTGGCCAAGTGGAAGACGGCCGCGCAGATGACCGCGATTGCCGTGTTGTTTTCCACGGGCGCATTCGAGCATTATTACATCATGCAGACCTGGGGCATGAGTGAAGACGTGGTAAGAGATGTCTTCGCCGGCACCATCCCCGACGAGCTGGGCATCGTCTGGAAATATCGCGGGATGCAGATTAGCTGGTGGATCGGGATCGTGCTGCTCTGGGCGGCGATGATCCTGACGCTTTTGACGGGCTGGGATTATCTCCGAAAATCCCTGCCGCATCTGAGGGGGTAGCCATGCAGGTTCTCTATTTCGCCTGGGTGCGCGAGCGTATCGGACGTCCGCGCGAAGAGGTGCAGAGCGATGCCGCCACGGTGGCCGAGCTGGTCGAGGAGTTGCGCGGACGCGAGGAGCGCTATGCCGCCGCCTTTGCCGACCTGTCGGCGCTGCGCGTGGCGCTGGACCAGGAATTGTCCGAGTTCACGGATTCGCTGGACGGTGTGCGCGAGGTTGCCTTTTTCCCGCCCATGACCGGGGGCTGAGGGCATGTCGATCCGGGTGCAATCCGACAGGTTCGATCCCGGTGCCGAGCTGAACGCGTTCAGCGCGGGAGTCGCGGGCGCCGGGGCTGTTGTCAGCTTTTCGGGGCTGGTGCGCGATGTGGATGGCGGCCTTCAGACCATGGAGATCGAGCATTACCCGGGCATGACCGAAAAGGCGCTGGCCAAGATCCGCGACGAGGCCATGGCCCGCTGGGCACTGGCCGACGTGCTGGTCATCCACCGCTACGGGGCGATGACGCCGGGAGAGGTGATCATGATGGTCGCCACCGCATCGCGCCATCGCAAGGATGCCTTCGAGGCGGCGGATTTCCTGATGGATTACCTGAAATCCCGCGCGCCCTTCTGGAAGAAGGAACGCAGCGGCTCCGGGGCCGATTGGGTCGCCGCGCGCGATGAGGACGAGGATGCGCTGAAGCGCTGGTGATCAGGGCAGATGGCGCTCCAGCAGGGTGTGCAGCGGAACGCGCGCGCCAAGCCGCGCGGCCAGCAGGTAGAGCCCGCCGATCTTGCGTTGCACGAACAGGACGTCGGCCGGTGGCGGGGCAGGGGCGAGGCCCTCTTGTGCCAGGGCCATGCCTTCGGCCTGCAGGGTGTGGGCAAGGCCCTGATCGGAGAAATCGTAGACCGGGTGGCACGCTAGATCGCCGAAGGCGGTTTCCATCATGGCGATGACGCGTGCACGGTGATCCGGTCGCAGCGAGTCGTCCAGAAGGCCCAGCCTTGTAGCCGCCATCACCATCTCTTCGCGCCGGCCGGCCATGCCCGCCCGGATCAGCGCCCCGTAGGCCGGGGCCACCCAGGGGGCCAGCGACCGGGTCGCGCCGAAATCGAGCAGGGCGATCTGGCCTGTTTTGTCGTCGTGGCGGTAGTTGGCGAAATTCGGGTCGGTCTGAACCAGGCCGAACTCGAAAATCTCGCGCAGCAGAAGGTCGAAAAGGGCTTCGGCGACTTGATCCCGGATGGGCTGCGGGGCCTCGCAAAGCGCCTCGATGGGGGCGCCAGTGACGAAGTCCATGGCCAGGACGGTTTGCGTTGTCAGGTCGGCCAATGGGCGCGGCAGGGCGAAGCGCGGATCGTCCGCAAGCAGGTCTGCAAAGTGGGTCATGTGCGCGGCCTCGGCGGCATAGTCCGTCTCCGCGTGCAGCTGCGCGCGGGCCTCTGCCAGCAAGGGGGCAAGGTCCAATCCCCGGGGGACCAGCCCGGACAGGCGCATCAGGCTGCCGACATTGGCGACATCGCTGTCGATGCTGCGGGCGATGCCGGGGTATTGCACCTTGACGGCGATGGTGCGCCCGTCGCGCAGGCCGGCCTTGTGGACCTGCCCGATGGAGGCGGCGGCGATGGGGCGCACGTCGAATTGCGCAAAGCGGTGCAGCCAGTTCGGCCCCCAGGCGGCGTTCAGCACGGATTTCAGCTGTTTCGGGGGCATGAAATCGGCCCCGTCGCGCAACCGGGACATGATCTCGGCCAGGTCCGGGGGCAGGATGGCGCCCGCGTCCATGGACACCAATTGCCCCACCTTCATGGCCGCACCGCGCATCCGGGCCAGTTCAGTGGTGATCCGGTGCAGGTTGGCGGGGGTCAGCAAAAGATCGCGCCGGTCGGGGCGTTCGCCGCGGCCGAGCCCGGCCAGCCCGTCGCGCGCCATCCGGCCGGCCAGCCCGATCGCCAGCCCGCCCAGTCGCGCGCTGCGTCCCAATCGGCGGCTGGGCACAGGCAGTCCGCCGGTGCGGCCTGGGTGTGGTTTGGGCATGACCCGACTCCTGTCTTGGTGGCCACTGTCAGGTAGCGGGCGGGAAGAGCCGGGCAAGCGACCCGTCTAGGCCAGGGCCGCGCAGGGGGCGTGGAGTGGGCAGGTTGTCAGGTGGTCATTGACCAGCCCGCAGGCCTGCATCCAGGCATAGACGATGGTTGGGCCACAGAACTTGAAGCCGGCTTTCTTCAGGTCCCGGGACATGCGCGCGGACAGGGGCGTGAAAGCGGGCACCTCGGCCAGCGTGGCCCAGCGGTTCTGAATCGGCTTGCCGCCGACATAGCCCCAGCAGAATGCCGAGAAATCCTCGATCTCAAGGTAGGCGCGGGCATTGGTGATCGTGGCCTCGATCTTGCCGCGATGGCGGATGATGCCCGGATTCTGCAACAGGCGCGCGACCTGTGGTTCACCCCATCCGGCGATGGTTTCGGGGTCGAAACCGTCGAAGGCCGCCCGGAACCCTTCGCGCTTTTTCAGGATGGTGATCCAGCTCAGCCCCGCCTGGAACCCGTCGAGGATCAGCTTTTCCCAAAGCGCGCGGCTGTCATATTCCGGCACACCCCATTCGGTGTCGTGATAATCCAGGTAGATCTGATCCGGTCCGGCCCAGCCGCATCGTTCCATTCCGGCCCTCCTTTACCGGGACAATTCAACTCAAACCGCAAAGCTTTACCAGCCCTTAATCGGGTATCTGGCAAACCTGAGGGACTGGAACGGAGTGGCCGATGCCCGCCTTTGATCTTTCCCGGTCGGCGCTGGACGAACAGGTGCCCAAGGATCCGCTGGATTACGCGGTGAGCGTGCGTGACAAGGATGTCATGAGCATGGTGCGCGACGCCTTGGCACAGGATCATTGCGCCCTGGCGTTTCAACCGGTCGTACTGGCCGGGCAGGGGGGCGATACGGCCTTCTACGAGGGATTGATCCGCGTGCTGGATGAAACCGGGCGGGTCATTCCGGCGGCCCAATTCATGGGCCAGGTCGAGGATGATACGATTGGCCGCGACATTGATTGCGCCTCGCTGGCACTGGGCTTCGACCGCCTGCGCGAGCTGCCCGGTCTGCGCTTGGCGGTGAACGTTTCGGCCCGGTCCCTGGGCGATGGAACATGGCGTCGTGTTCTGGAACGCAACCTTCACGACGATCCCGATCTTGGCCATCGCCTGATCCTCGAAATTTCCGAGGATAGCGCCATGCAGCTGCCAGAGGTGGTCATCCGCTTCATGGAAGAGATGCAGCCGCGCGGCGTGGCCTTCGGGTTGGATGATTTCGGTGCCGGGCTGACGGCCTTTCGCTATCTCAAGGATTTCTTCTTCGACCTGGTCAAGGTGGATAGCTGCTTCGTCAGGGGTATTGACCAGGACCCGGACAACCAGGTGATCGCCGAGGCGCTGATCACCGTTGCGCACCAGTTCGAGATGTTTGCCGTGGCCGAGGGGGTGGAATCCCCGGCTGAGGCCGCGAAGTTGGCACAGTTCGGTGTCGATTGCCTGCAAGGCTACCTCTACGGCGTGCCGCGGCTTCGAATCTGAGTGGACCAACCGCCGTTCGCGCAATAAAATTACGCTCACATGCCGTGATCCATGTTGCAGTTGCAGCATGTACCCCCTAAGAGGGAGGGGAACGGCGGGTCGGGGCCCGTGCGATTCCGCGTCTGGCTCCTTGCCGCCATTGAATTGACGGATCAGGAGAGGACTCACCCATGACCAACGTCGTTATCGCATCTGCCGCACGCACCGCCGTGGGCAGTTTCGGCGGTTCCTTCGCCAATACACCCGCCCATGACCTCGGCGCTGCCGTGCTGGAGGCTGTGGTCGAACGCGCCGGCGTCGACAAGGGCGAGGTATCGGAAACCATTCTCGGCCAGGTGCTGACCGCCGCGCAGGGCCAGAACCCCGCCCGCCAGGCGCATATCAATGCGGGTCTGCCGCAGGAAAGCGCGGCCTGGGGGATCAACCAGGTCTGTGGGTCCGGCTTGCGGGCCGTGGCGCTGGGCGCGCAGCACATCATGCTGGGCGATGCCAGCATCGTCGCCGCCGGGGGGCAGGAGAACATGTCGATGTCCGCCCATGCCGCGAACCTGCGCCAGGGTCAGAAGATGGGCGACATGAAGTTCATAGACACCATGATCCGCGATGGTCTGTGGGATGCCTTCAACGGCTACCACATGGGCCAGACCGCCGAGAACGTTGCCGAGAAGTGGCAGATTTCCCGCGACCAGCAGGACGCCTTTGCGCTGGCCAGCCAGAACAAGGCCGAGGCCGCCCAGAAGGCCGGCAAGTTCGATGACGAGGTCGTCGCTTTCACCGTCAAGACCCGCAAGGGCGATATCGTGGTCGACAAGGATGAGTATATCCGCCACGGCGCGACGCTTGAGGCGATGGAAAAGATGCGTCCGGCCTTCACCAAGGACGGCACGGTGACGGCTGCGAATGCGTCGGGCATCAACGATGGTGCGGCTGCAACCCTGCTGATGAGCGCCGAAGAGGCCGAGAAACGCGGCATCGAGCCGCTGGCCCGTATCGCCAGCTATGCCACGGCCGGTCTGGACCCGTCGATCATGGGTGTGGGTCCGATCCATGCGTCCAAGAAGGCGCTGGAAAAGGCCGGTTGGTCCGTGGGCGACCTGGACCTGGTCGAAGCCAACGAAGCCTTTGCCGCGCAGGCCTGCGCCGTGAACAAGGACATGGGCTGGGACCCCGAGATCGTGAACGTGAACGGCGGCGCCATCGCCATCGGTCACCCGATCGGTGCCTCGGGCTGCCGTGTCCTGAACACGCTGCTGTTCGAGATGAAGCGCCGCGACGCCAAGAAAGGTCTGGCGACCCTCTGCATCGGTGGCGGCATGGGCGTCGCGCTCTGCGTCGAACGCTAAGATTTGCGGGCGCACCGCCCGGTGCGCCCACCCCAATACCCCGAAGGAGGAATGATCATGGGACGTGTTGCACTGGTTACCGGAGGCAGCCGCGGCATCGGCGCCGCCATTTCCAAGAAGCTGAAGGAAGACGGCTACGAGGTCGCCGCGACCTATGCCGGCAATGACGAGGCCGCGGCCAAGTTCACCGAGGAAACCGGCATCAAGACCTACAAGTGGAACGTCGCCGACTACGACGAATCCAAAGCCGGGATCGAAAAGGTCGAGTCGGAACTGGGTCCGATCGACGTGGTGGTGGCGAATGCCGGCATCACCAAGGATGCGCCGTTCCACAAGATGACCCCGGAACAATGGCACCAGGTGATCGACACCAACCTGACCGGTGTGTTCAACACCGTGCATCCGGTCTGGCCCGGCATGCGCGAACGCAAGTTCGGCCGGGTGATCGTGATTTCCTCGATCAACGGCCAGAAGGGTCAGTTCGCGCAGGTCAACTATGCCGCCACCAAGGCCGGTGACCTCGGCATCGTGAAATCGCTGGCCCAGGAAGGCGCCCGTGCGGGCATCACCGCCAATGCCGTCTGCCCCGGCTATATCGCCACCGAAATGGTTATGGCCGTGCCGGAAAAGGTCCGCGAGGCGATCATCGGCCAGATCCCGGCCGGGCGCCTTGGTGAGCCCGAGGAAATCGCGCGCTGCGTGTCCTTCCTGGCCTCGGACGAATCGGGCTTCATCAACGGGTCGACCATATCGGCCAACGGGGCGCAGTTCTTCGTCTGACGGATAGTTTGCCGCTGCAATAACAAAGGCCGCCCAGTGGGCGGCCTTTTCCGTGAGTGCCTCGGTGGATCATGCGCCTTCTTCGATGCGCGCGATCTCTTCCTTCAGTTGCAGCTTTTTCTTCTTCATTTGCGCCACTTCCAGATCGTTGCTTCCCGGGGCGCGTTGGGCGGTCTCAACGGCTTCGGATAGTTGGTCGTGCTTCTTCTTGAGCTCTTGAAGATGCGACATCATGCTCATGGGATTCCTCCGTGCTGTTGAGTTCAGGACAAGTGCAGCACACCTTGGCCGGTCTGTCACGCCGCAGGGCAGAAACCCGGGACGGCATGGGCACCTTGTCGCAGGAAACCCGCAAACCCTTGCTGAATGGTTAAGCGATGATCGGCAAGGCGGCGCCGTCGCGGAGCACCGCGCGAATCTCGGCGGTGTAGTCCTCCGCATCCGCGCCGTGCTCGGGTCCGTCATGGAGAATCAGTGGCGCGCAGAGGCGAAACGGTGCGCGGCCCTCCTTGCGGGCCGAGACCAGCACACGGTCGGCATCGCGCCCCGCACGCCCGGCGATCGGCCGGATCACGACGCTGCCCAGCCGGTCATCCATCGCTGTCAGAAGGTCCGGCAGGCGGTCGGCCTTCTGGATCAGGGTCAGGTAGCCCTTGGGCGCAAGGCGCCGCGTTGCAACGTCCAGCCAGTCGCGCAGCGGTGTGTCGCCGCCGAATGCCATCTCGCGGCCCGCAGTATCCGAGGAGGTGCCGAGCCTGCGGTCGAAATAGGGCGGGTTCGCGATGACATGGTCGAAGGACCGGTTGCGCAGATCGGCAGGCAGGGCGCGCAGGTCGGCGGTCTCGATCCGGGCGCTGATGCGGTTATCGGTGGCATTGCGGCGGGCGAGGTCGGCGTAGTCGGGCTGAAACTCGACCCCGGTCAGATCCAGGTCCGGAACCCGCGCGGCCAGGCAGAACAGCGCCGCGCCCACACCGCAGCCCAACTCCAGCACCGAATGCCCCGACCGTGCCGGTGTCGCGGCGGCCAGCAGGACCGGATCGACCCCAGCCCGGTAGCCCCGCCGGGGCTGATGCAGCACCAACCGCCCCCCCAGGAAGGCATCGCGGGTCACGTCCATCCGCTATTGCCCAAGATCGATATCATTGTCGCGCAGGATGGCGCTGGCCATGAAATGGTCGGCGTCACGCACCATGATGCGGCGCGGCAAAATGCCGACGCTGCCTTCGAGGACGCTCATATTTACGTCCAATTCGAAGACCACTATACCCTCACCGTCCAAAAGGGCCTTGGCAAAGGCGATCACGGTCGGGTCGTTGCTGCGCAGAAGTTCCTTCATCCCATTGACCTAAGGCGAAACATACGCCTTTGTCGAGCATCTGACGGAGAGTTCATGAGCGTCGATACCGCCACCAAACCCCACGACCGCCTGGCCGAGGCGCTGGCCGAGGACATGGGGCGCGTCAACACGATGATCCGCGAGCGGATGGCCTCGGAACACGCTCCGCGCATCCCCGAGGTCACGGCCCACCTGGTCGAAGCGGGTGGCAAGCGACTCCGGCCCATGCTGACGCTCGGGGCGGCGCGGATGTGCGGCTATGACGGACCTTATCATGTGCATCTGGCCGCGACGGTGGAATTCATCCACACCGCGACCCTGCTGCATGACGATGTCGTGGACGAAAGCCAGCAGCGGCGCGAGCGGCCCACGGCGAACCTGTTGTGGGACAATACCTCGTCCGTTCTGGTGGGGGATTACCTGTTCGCGCGGTCTTTCCAGCTGATGACCGAAACAGGCTCGATCCGCGTTTTGCGCATCCTGTCCAATGCGGCGGCCACCATCGCCGAAGGCGAGGTGCTGCAACTGACCGCCGCACGCGACCTCGCCACGACCGAGGAGACCTATCTCAAGATCGTGCGCGGCAAGACCGCAGCGCTGTTCTCGGCGGCGATGGAGGTGGGCGGTGTGATCGCCGGTCAGGATGACGCGCGCGTGCAGGCCATGTTCGACTATGGCGATGCGCTGGGCATCGCCTTCCAGATGGTGGACGATATCCTCGACTATGCGGGCAGTGATGCGACCGGCAAGAACATCGGCGACGATTTCCGCGAACGCAAACTGACCCTGCCGGTGATCAAGGCGGTGGCAAAGGCCGATGCCGAGGAACGCGCCTTCTGGCAGCGCACCATCGAGAAGGGCAAGCAGGACGACGGTGACCTCGGAACCGCTTTGGCCCTGCTGGACAAGCACGCTGCGATCGACGCGACCCGCGCCGAGGCCGTCGCCTGGGCGGATCGTGCCAAGGCAGCGTTGGCCGGGCTACCGGACCATCCCATCCGGGGCATGCTGATCGACTTGGCCGACTACGTGGTGGCGCGGCTGCGCTAGAGGTTCCATTCCTCGCTGGCCGCGACCCACCAGTCGGGACGGGCGGTTCGGATGGCCGCTGCGGCGGCGTCGCGGGTCGCTGCATCCTCGAAGATGCCGAAACAGGTCGCCCCGGATCCGGACATGCGCACCAACTGGTTGCCCGGCTGGGCGTCCAGCGCCTCCAACACCTCGCCGATGACCGGCGCCGCGGCGATAGCGGGCTCTTGCAGGTCGTTGCGCTGCTCTGCCAGCCAGCCGACCCACGAATCGATCTCGAACGGGTCGGGCATGTCACCGGGCAGGGGGGGATTGTCCTTGCACCGCAGCCCCTTGAACACCTCTGGCGTGGACAGGGCGATGCCGGGATTGACCAGAACGATGTCAAGCATCGGCGCCGGGCCGAGCGGGGTCAGGGCCTCACCGATTCCCTCCATCCGCAGCAATCCTGGGTGCATGCAGACGGGTATATCGGCGCCCAGCGGCAGGACCTCGGCGGCGGTGGGAAGTGGCATGTCCCAGAGGGTAGCCAGCGCGCGCAGGGTCGCTGCGGCGTCGGAGGAGCCGCCACCGATCCCGGCGGCAACGGGCAGGGCCTTGTGCAGGTGAATCCGTGCGCCGCGATCCGGGTCAAGCAACCGCGCCGCGCGCAGCACCAGGTTGTCCGCCTCCATCGACAGGCTGTCCGCAAACGGGCCATCAATGGTCAGACTCAGGTCGTCTGCGAGTGTGGCGGTGATCGTATCGCCGGTGGCGGCAAACATCACAAGCGAATCGAGCTCGTGATAGCCGTCAGGCCGCTGCCCCGTGACATGCAGGCAAAGGTTCAACTTGGCCGGTGCAAAGGCGGTGACGCTGTCCTTACTGGCGGTCATAGGCCATGTCGGCTGGGTCCTGGTCCTCTTCCCTAAGAACCTCGGTCAGCCCGACCTCCAGCTTGCGGCGGATGCGCTCGGCCAGGTCGGGCTCGGGGTCGAAGGACAGGGCCCGCTGCCACTGGAAATACGCCTCGGCCTCGCGGCCCACCATCCAGTAGGTGTCGCCGAGGTGATCGGTAATGATCGCGTCAAGCGGTTCCAGTTCAACGGCCCGTTCCATGTGGGTGACGGCTTCGTCATAGCGGCCCAGCTTGAACAGCACCCAACCGAGGCTGTCGGTGATGGCGCCACTGTCTGGGCGGGCCTTGGCAGCCTGTTCGATCATGGCCAGAGCCTCGTCCAGGTTGATGCCCATTTCTACCATGGAATAACCGAGGTAGTTCAGCACCGAAGGCTGGCCGGGGTTGAGGCGAAGGGCCTCGCGGAAATCGGCCTCGGCGGCGTCCCACTGGCCCAGTCTTTCATGGGTGATGCCGCGCGCATATGTGACCCACCAGACCGATGGGTCGTCCTCGGGATAGAGCGACAAGGCGGTATCATAAGCGGCATTGGCCTTCTCGTACTCCTGTTCCCGGCGCAGGATGTCGCCCAATGCGGTATGCACCATCGGAAAATCCGCATGGCTGCGGGACAGTTGCGAAAGCACCTCGATCGCCGCGGCAGTCTTGCCATCAGACCGAAGCGCCTCGGCTCGGCCCAGTTCGGCGGCCAGGAAGGCGGGATCGTCCGTGGCGACCTTGGCGAAGGTGGCGGCGGCCAGGTCATGCTGGCCGATATCGTCCAGCAGGTTGGCCGCCGCGATATGGGCATCGGCGCGGTCCGGGTCGATATGGGCGGCAGACTGCGCATACATGAGCAGGTAAGCGTCTTCGGCCTCGCCCCGCAGGGCCTGTGCCAGGCTCAGGAACAGGTAGGCCATGGCCTCGCGCGGTGTTTCGGCCACGCCGATGCCCTCCGGCGCGATGCCGGCGGCGAGGCTTTCACGGATTGCCTGCAATTCGGGATTGGGGCTCTGGCCGAAGGCCTGTTCCAGCACCTCGTGCGCCTGCTCGAACCGGCCCAGCCGGGCCAGCACCTGCACATGGGTCAGCACCGATGCCCGGGTCGGGATCACACCCTGATCGGGCGAACGCGACAGGATCGCATCGGCGCCTTCGAGATCGCCGACCATGGAAAGGGCCAAGGCCTTGTGAAGGTAACCGAAGCTCTGCAGTCCGGGCGTGTCGATCATCTCGTCGAACGTGTCCAGAGCCGAATCCATTCGCCCTTTGCCGACGAAGGCCCAAGCTTGCGTTATCCCGTCGATCATCGGCCCGACCTCGTGGCCGGATTCCAGCAGATCGAAGATCCCGTCCCAATCCTCGGTCCGGGCGGCTTCGGCCAGAAGGGTCAGGTTGGCCATCTGACTGGTCTGGCCGTCGTCATGCATGGCTTGGGCGACGGGCAATGCGGCATCCATCTCGCCGATGGCGATGAACGAGGTCAGCGCGTTTTCGCGCAATGCGGGATTGGCCGGATCGCGCGTCAGCGCCTGCCCGAAATACTTGGCTGCGGCATCGAAATCCTGCGTCAGACCAGCCTGACGCGCTGCCAGGTAAGACCCGAGGTCCGGTTCAGCGGCCACGGGTCCCGATACCAGGAGTGCGGCGACCAGGGCGAGGCTCAGGGGCTTGGGCACATGTCTCTCCGTAAAAGGGCGGCTTTTCATGAGTATAGCGCCCTCTCATTCGGGGCAAATCACAAGCTTGGGGGACGGCAATGCGCCGCCTGCTATATCAAAGGGCCCCGCGCGGGGCCCTTCTTGAAGTCACATATTCGGGTAATTCGGTCCGTCGCCGCCCTGCGGGACCGTCCAGTTGATGTTCTGACTCGGATCCTTGATGTCGCAGGTCTTGCAGTGCACGCAGTTCTGGAAATTGATGACGAATTGCTGCGTGCCGTCCTTTTCCACGACCTCGTAGACGCCGGCCGGGCAATAGCGTTGGGCCGGTTCGGCGTATGTCGGAAGGTTGACCGAGATCGGCACACTGGCATCCTTGAGGTGCAGATGCGCTGGCTGGCTTTCCTCGTGGTTGGTCATCGAATAGCTGACATTTGTCAGCCGGTCGAAGGACAGCGTGCCATCGGGCTTGGGATAGTCGATGGGCTGGTGCTTGTCCGCCGGCTCGGTGGCCTCGGCGTCGGATTTGCCCTGCTTCATCGTGCCGAACAGCGACAGGCCGAACAGGTTGTTCGTCCACATGTCGACGCCGCCGAGGGCAAGCGATGCCGTCAGTCCCCACTTGGACCACATCGGTTTAACGTTGCGGACCTTCTTGAGATCCTTGCCGATGGCGCCTTCGCGCACTTCGGCCTCATAGGCGGTCAGCTCATCGCCCGCGCGGTCGGCCTTGATCGCCTCAAAGGCGGCCTCGGCCGCGGCCTTGCCGGACAGCATGGCGTTGTGATTGCCCTTGATGCGCGGCACGTTGACCATGCCCACCGAACAGCCCAGCAGCGCCACGCCGGGTGCAACCATCTTGGGCATGGACTGGTAGCCGCCCTCGGAAATGGCGCGGGCGCCATAGGCCACGCGTTTGCCGCCCTTCAGCAGCTCGGCCACCATCGGGTGATGCTTGAAGCGCTGGAATTCCATGTAGGGATAAAGGTGCGGGTTCTTGTAGTTCAGGTGAACCACGAAGCCGACATAGACCTGGTTGTTTTCCAGGTGGTAGATGAACGACCCGCCGCCCGCGTTGCCGTTCAGCGGCCAGCCCATCGTGTGGGTCACCGACCCCTCGCGGTGCTTGTTGGGGTCGATTTCCCAGATTTCCTTCATGCCGAGGCCGAATTTCTGCGGCTCTTTCCCGGCGGAAAGGTCGTATTTCTCGATCACTTCCTTGGCCAGAGACCCGCGCACGCCCTCGGAGAGGAAGACGTAACGCCCATGCAGTTCCATCCCCGGTTCGGTGTTTTCGCCAATGCTGCCATCGGCCTCTAGGCCAAAGACCCCCGCGACAACGCCTTTCACTTCGCCATTGTCCCCGTAGACCAGTTCGGAACAGGCCATGCCGGGGAAAATCTCGACGCCGAGTTCCTCGGCCTGCTCGGCCATCCAGCGGCAGACATTGCCCATCGAGACGATATAGTTGCCGTGGTTGTTCATCAGCGGTGGCATGGGGAAGTTGGGGATACGGATCTGGCCCGCTTCGCCCAGCATGTAGAAATTGTCATCCTTGACGGGGACGTTCAGCGGCGCGCCCTTTTCCTTCCAGTCCGGGATCAGCGCGTCGAGACCGCAGGGGTCAAGAACCGCGCCCGACAGGATGTGCGCCCCGACCTCGGAGCCCTTTTCCAGCACCACGACATTCAGGTCGGCATCGAGCTGTTTGAGCCGGATCGCAGCCGACAGGCCGGCAGGCCCTGCGCCGACGATGACGACATCATATTCCATGGATTCGCGTTCGATCTCGGCCATTCCGGGCCTCCCCTGTCATGCGCGCAACTATGTTTCGCCTTGGTTACAGGACCGGCAATTCAAGGGCAATCGAGACACGACGTTAAATTGTCGCGTCGCGACCTGTGCGGGGCTTGCGGACACGCTTTCAGCCCATATTCTCCTGCATGGCGCATGCCCCCTTGAGGCCCAATGGTCCAAGGGGTTATGAACGCCCACTTGCTGTTTTACCTTTTCAGGACGGACCAATGGAAAAGATACCGCTGACTCGTGCCGGTTACACCAAGCTCGAAGCCGAGCTGAAGCAATTGAAGAGCGAGGAACGCCCGGCCATCATCAAGGCCATTGCCGAGGCGCGCGAACATGGCGATCTGTCCGAAAATGCCGAGTATCATTCCGCCAAGGAAAAGCAGTCCTTCATCGAGGGCCGCATCAAGGAGCTGGAGGGCGTGATGTCGCTGGCCGACGTGATCGACCCGGCAAAGATGTCGGGCGCGATCAAGTTCGGCGCCACGGTCGAGATCGTGGACGAGGATACCGACGAGGAGAAGACCTACCAGATCGTCGGTGAATACGAGGCCGATCTTGAAAACGGACGCCTCAACATAAAGTCGCCCCTTGCCCGTGCCCTGATCGGCAAGGAAGAGGGCGACAGCGTCGAAGTGCGCACGCCCGGCGGCGACCGCAGCTACGAGATCCTGAAGATTTCCTACCTCTAGGGCCGGAGACCCGCGATAATGGCGATGCGCCCCACCAAGGCCGACGCGGCCCTCAAGGCAGGAGAAAAGCCCGAGGGGCTGCGCCTCTCGGCTGTGGAAATCATTGCCGGCGCGCTCAGCCTGGTGTGGCTGGCGGCGGCGGCGCTGTTCTTCCTCATCCTGCCCACGGAAACCGAGGGCGGCGGGTTCGACACCATGGGGTTCGTGATGACCCTTTTGGCGGTGTTCCTGCCCATTGCGGTGATCTGGGTGGCCGCCATTGCCATGCGCTCGGCCCGGATCGTGCGCGAGGAATCGCGTCGGTTGCAGGCGGCCATCGACGCCATGCGTCAGACCTACGTGGCCGACCGGCAGGCGCGCGGGGCGGGCGGCATGGACCCGACCGTCGAGAAGAAGCTCAACGAGATCGCCAAGGCCGCGCAAAAGACAGAGACCGCGCTGGCGACCTTCACCTCGGCGCGGCCCGCCCAGGCTGCCACGCGTCTTGCCCCCGCGCCCAAGCCCGAACCGGGCGACGACCAGCCGACCCTTGCCCTTGGCACCAGCGCCGAGGACATGACCCCGCCGATCCAGCGGTCCGATCTTGTGCGCGCGCTGAACTTTCCCGACACCCAGGATGACGAAGTCGGCTTCGCCGCCCTGCGCCGGGCGCTCAAGGACCATTCCGCCCGCCAGCTGATCCAGGCCAGCCAGGACGTGCTGACCCTGCTCAGCCAGGACGGCATTTACATGGACGACCTGCGCCCCGATCGGGCGCGCCCGGAATTCTGGCGCCGCTTTGCACGGGGTGAGCGTGGCAAGGCCGTGGCCGCTCTGGGCGGTGTGCGTGACCGCTCTTCGCTGGCATTGACGGCGGGCCGGATGCGCGAGGACACGATCTTTCGCGATGCGGCGCACCATTTCCTGCGCAAGTTCGACCAGATGCTCGAAAGTTTTGAGCCCGAGGCCAGCGACGAGGATATCGCCGCCCTTGCCGAGACCCGCACGGCGCGGGCCTTCATGCTGCTGGGGCGCGTGACGGGGGCCTTCGACTAGGCGGCGCCCCCCGGACAGCAGATGCCGGGGGAAAGCGGTGGCCTGAACACCCGTTCAGCTTCCTTGAGGAAGAGAATCGGACGGCTGCTTTGCGGGACGAAGCGGTCATTCTGTAGCCCGGGCCGAATAGCACCGAAGGTGCCGGCCTATCGCCAGACCGCCCACGGGGCTGGCGATCAGGTTGGGCTGGGTGCATCGCTCATGCGGCGCGCGAACATGGCAGGGATAAAGCGCGCAGAAAAGGCGTCGGTCGCCATCCCGCGGTCTGTCGACAGGCCACCCGACAAACGTCGGACATGGGTTCGACCTGCCTTTCGCCGCAGTCGGCCTGAGTGTCCGCCCGGGCCGGCACGTGCCGTTCGCGAAGGGTCGCTCCGAACTCTGCAAGCCCCGCTCCCTGCGCAAAGCTGCCGCTCGGGGGGCGGCCAAGTGGCGTGCATTCGGGTCGCGGGGGTGCGCGCGGAGCGGCACGACGGCCCGCCGCGCTGATCGGGGTGCAAGGGCGGCGTCGGCCGTTCAGCCCACGCGCCGGATCATCGTCGTGGCGCTGCGAAATCCGAAGACATGGCGCAGCACGCCCAGCCTGTGTTCGCCGCCCGGCACGAAACCCTGCCGTTCATACAAGGCGCGGGCGCGCGGGTTGCTGTCGATGACGTCCAGCCGAAGCTCGGAATAGCCGCGCCCCGCGGCCTCTTTCGCGATGGCGTCCAGCAGGGCGGTGCCGATGCCTCGACCGCGGTCCTCGGGCGCGACGATGATCCCGTCCATCAGGAAGCGATGATTTTCCACCTCGCGCTCCAGCAGGGCGAGCATCCCGGCCCGCCATGTCCCCCCAAGCCGGCCGTAATGGCGCGTCATGTCCCCCAACCCGCCACCGACAAAGGCGCCCTCATAGGTCTTGAAGCCCACAAGTCCCAGCAATTCACCCGCCGGGTTGCGCATGGTGATCGCGTGGGCCGGGTCCATCACGTCCTGCAGGAAACCAAGGGCGCGGGCGCGTGGCCCCATCACCCGCCCGAGCTTTTCTCCGAAGGCCTCCCAGTAGAGCGCCGCGATACGTGGCCGCTCCTCATCAGCGAAGCCGCGGCTGATGCTCATGTAGCGTTGGCCAAGGCAGCTTCGGCGCGCGCCAGGTCTTCGGGCCGGTTTACATTGAGAAAGGCCGAGGGCTCGGTTGTCGGGAAATGGGCCTGTGCAGCGCCAAACTGGTCGGTCCAGTCGGTGACCTTGCGAACCCCACTGTCCAAGGCGGCGGAAAGGTCCGGGCGCAGGTCCACGGGCCAGAGTCCAAAGGTCGGGTGCAGGCCGCTTTCGTCCGCCGCGATGGCCAGCCCCACAGGGTGCGCCTCGGCCGCCAGCAAAAGCCGCGGCACCAGATCGCAGGGAAAGAAGGGCACGTCGACCGGCACGGTCACGACGTGGCGTGCGCCCATCGCCGCCGCCCAGTCCAGGGCGGCCAGAATCCCGGCCAACGGGCCGGGGTGGCCAGTGATGCTGTCGGGCAGCCGCGTGAACTCGGTCGGCAAGTCCGTATTGGTGTTTACCGCCAAGGCGGCGACCTGCGGCTCCAGCCGGTCGATCGCCCGTTGCAGCAGCGTTTGGCCGCCCAGGATCAAGGTGGCCTTGTCCGTGTGCCCCATTCGCGTGCCGCGCCCGCCTGCCAGTATCACGCCCAGCGGCTGTGTCATCGGTTGCCTTGCTCCTTGCGGCGCGATAGTCCGAACCGTCGCTATCGAACCTTAGGTCAGTCCCTTGGCCCGAACCAAGCCAAAAAACACGTATTACCTGGGCCTGCGTGACGGGCTTCCCTTCCTGTTGGTGACTGGGCCCTTCGGATTGCTGTTCGGTGTGGTGGCGGCCGAGGCCGGTTTGACCACACCGCAGGCGCTGGCCTTTTCCACCGTTGTCTTCGCCGGCGCAGCGCAATTCGCCGCCCTGCAATTGATGGTCGAGAACGCCCCGGTGCTGATCATCGTCGCCACCGCGCTGGCGGTGAACCTGCGCATGGCGATGTATTCGGCATGGCTGGCGCCCTGGCTGGGCGCCGCGCCGCTCTGGCAGAGGGCATTGGCGGGCTATCTGAACGTGGACCAGAGCTTTGCCTGTTCTGCGATGCGCTTCGAACAATACCCCGACTGGACAGTGTCGCAGCGCCTGGGCTTCTTTTTCGGCGTGGTCACCCCCATCGCACCGTTCTGGGTGGCGATGACCGCGCTGGGCCTGTGGTTGGGCGAAGGAATCCCCGACTGGCTGGCGCTGGATTTTGCCCTGCCGATCTGCTTTCTGGCCATGATCGGCCCCATGATGCGCACGCTGGCACATCTGGCGGCGGCCTTCACCTCGGTCGTGCTGGCCCTTGTGTTGGCAGGGGTGCCCTACAATCTTGGCCTGCTTGTTGCGGCTCTTGTGGCGATGATGGTGGGTGCCCAGGTCGAGCTGTGGCAGGCGCGGAGGGTTCAGACATGAGCGACGCGACGATCTGGACGATCATCGTGGCGGTGGGGATCGGCACCTTCCTTCTGCGGTTTTCCTTCCTCGGGGTCCTGGGGGCCGCGCGGCTGCCGGACTGGGTGCTGCGGCATCTGCGCTATACCGCCGTCGCGGTTCTGCCCGGGCTGGTGGCGCCGCTGGTTCTGTGGCCCGCTGCCACCGGGGGCACACCAGACCTGCCACGTTTCGCGGCGGCGGTTGTGACTGTGGGGGTGGGCTATCTCACACGGAACGTGATCGGCGCAATGGGTGCCGGGGCAATCACGCTCTACGCAGTTTTGTGGCTTACTGGCCTGTCCGGATAGCCCGGTCGATCTGTGCGGCAGCGACGGATTTGTCGTCGCTGTCAGTCTCGCGGTATTCCGAGGTTTGCACTCCTGGCACACGGGCAAACTGATCGGCCAGGTTGTTGGGGAAAATCGTCGTCCGGATGAAGCCGAACCCCGGCAATTGCGCGAGAATGCGCGAGGTATGCGTCGTGCACAGCGATTTCGGCGTGGGGCCGTTTTCCATCACCAGCCGCATCGCCAGTTCGGCGGTTTCGGGTGAAACCTCAACATACTGTATCAGCGTGTAGTAGGTGATCCGCGAATGATAGGAAATATAGAACTGCTCGATCCGCGGCGTGATGCCGAAATGCACGTCGTTGCGTTCGGGGATCGAGGGGTGGCCGAATGTGCCGGCCGGATCGAAAAGCACCCTTTGGCTGGCATTGATCATCAGACCGGTATGCGCACCGTTGTCGCTACCGGTATTCTTCATGGTGAACAGCGTCAGGGACTTCGGCCCGGGATGGGAATAGGCCTTTGCCGCCACGAATTCATCGGGTGCCCACACGCGGGGCGCCCCGCAGGCGGCAAGGGCCAGCGGCGCGGTCAGGATGAATTTGCGGCGGTCCATGACGGGGCTGCCCGATCAGCCGTTGATCAGCGCAAGCAGGATCAGCGCCACGATGATCACGATGGTGGTGCGCACCGTGAATGTCATGAACCCGGCAAAGGTCTTTTCCTGTTCGGTGATGTCCATCTCACCGTGCTTGTGGTCTGCCATGTCGTTCCCTCGGAAATCCAGCTTTCGATGCAGCGGATGTAGCCCATTCCGGCGGCCCTGTCAGCCCCGATCCGGCGGTCAGCCTGTCGCATCCTCGTTTTCACCCGCTCCGGCCTCGTCCTGGAGATCGCGCGCCAGTCGGAATCCGATCCGGGTTGGCTCCTTGCGGTCGATATGCTTGGGCAGGGCCCGGAGCATCACAGAGAGCTGGCTCACATGCTGGATCAGCTGCGTCTTGATCCCGTTTGCGTCGGATCCGTAAAACGTAATGATGTCAGGATCGAAGAACCCCATCCCCTCGATCCGCATGACGCCGCTGTCACTGCCGGCAAAGCCCATGGCGATCTCGTGCTCGTCATCGAGCTGTTCCTCGAAGTTCTGGATGTAGAGAATCAGGCGCTCATAAGCCCATTCCGCCGGGCTCTTCTGCTGCACCGGGGTCTTGGCGATCGCATCCGGCAAGGGTTTTTGCGAGGGGGACTCGTCATCCGCGTGGACCTCATGGCGGCGGGGCAGGGCCTGGGCCTCTATCGCCTCGGCTGTGGTCTTGATGTCGTTTTCCATTCCGGCCTCCGGCTGTGTCACAACGGCAGGGCCGTCGTTTCCTTGATTTCCTCCATAACGAAACTGGCCGACATATCCGAGACCGGAACCTGCGCGATCACACGTTTGTAAAAGGCGTCATAGGCGGCCACATCCGCGACACGCACCCGCAGCAGGTAATCCAGGTCGCCGGACATGCGGTAGACGCCCACCACTTCGGGCATGGCGCGAACGATGCGCTGGAACCTGTCCATCCAGCGGGCGTCATGGGTGTTGGTGCGCACAAGGACCATGACCTCCAACGGGCAACCCAGCTTGACCGGATCGGCCAGGGCGACGCGCCCGGTGATGATGCCGGCTTCTTCCATCTGCCGGATGCGCCGCCAGACCGCGTTGCGCGACAAGGCCACCCGTTCCGAGATTTCGTCGGCGGTCAGCGTGGCGTCCTGCTGCAGCAATGCAAGGATTTTGCGGCTCAGATCGTCCAATTCTGCCATTATGTGAGATCATATCCCAAGAATTTCGACTACCGCCCCATTCTTTGAGATCAGACGTCGCGGTGCAAGCGCTAAGATGGCGGCAGTTCAGATCAAGGAGGTCCCATGACCGACACCACCGACCAATCCCATCGCGCCAGCCTTGCCCGCCGGGTGTTCCTCGACCATCCCGCAAGCGTCGAAGAGAGCTATCTGCAGCATATGGGCTTTGCCTTGCGTTTTGCCTTCTGGCTGGCCGTTGCGGCGGGTGCTGCGCTGATTCATGCCGTGGTGCCGGCGCTGTGCGAGAAGACCGCCAGCCGCATCGTGGCACGGCTATACGCGCGCACGGCCAACCGGGGGCAATAGCGTCAGGCGGCCTGAAACCACCAGGCGCCGTCTTCCCGCAATTCCCGAGTGGCCTGTCCTGTCTGATACAGGTGGTTCAGATGGGCCAAGGCTTCGACCAGGGCCAGCCCGTATTGGCCGCCGGAAATCTCGCGCTTGAAGATCGGAAGGAAGCAATCGCCTGCGCGGCGCGGTTCGGCCAGGTGATCCATCAGCCGCCGCAAGGCCCCATGGTGGTTCTCGATCAGCTGCGTCAGGCGCAAGGGTAGTCCGGTAAAGGGTAGCTTGTGCCCGCCCAAGACAAGATGGCGGTCCTCGGCCAAGGGTTGAAACCGCGCGCAGCTGTCCAGCCATTCGGCCAGGGGGTCCGCCTCCGGTTCGGTCGGATAGACCCCGATATTGGGGCTGATCGAGGGCAGCAACTGGTCACCAGCAATCACAAGGTCGTCGTCGCGCGACCAGAACGTCGCATGTTCCGGGGCGTGGCCATTCCCCATCCGGACGTCCCAGTCGCGGCCGCCCATGCGGATCACTTGTCCTTCTTGCAGCCGGGTATAGCCCAGCGGCAAGGGATGCGTGCAATCGGCAAAGTTGAAGGGCCGTTCGCTACGGCGACTTTCCAAGATCTGCGGGTCCATGCCCGCACGTTCGTAGAAGGTGATCGACCGGGCCGGATAGGCCGGCTGTTCGTCCAGTTGCAGCATCCGCGCCATCAGCCAACCGGTGCGTGGCATGGCCAGGTCCGCGCCCGCCTCCTGAAACCAGCCGGCCAGGCCCATGTGGTCGGGGTGGTGGTGGGTGCAGATGACGCGGGTGACGGGCTTGCCGGCCAGCGGTCCGGCAAGGATCGTTTCCCATATGCCCCGCGACTTGCGGCTGTCAAAGCCGGTGTCGATCAGGGTCCAGCCGTCGCCCTCGTCCAGTGCGTAGACGTTGACATGGTCCAGTGCCATGGGAAGGGGCAGGCGCAGCCATAGGACGCCTTCGGCAATCTCCGTAGCCGCGCCGTGCTCTGGCGGTGTGTCCCAAGGATAGCGGATGCCGGTCATGGCCGCCTCAGACCATCACGCGCCCAGGTCGTCAAGCGTCAGTGCCATGAGGTCTGCCGCCCCGGCGCGGGCTTCGGCCAGGTGGGCCGCATATTCCGGCAACAGTCGGGTGATGTAGAATCGCGCCAGCCTTTCGTGGCCGTCATCGCCCTGACGCGCCGCAATGAGGTGAAAGTGTCCACCCAGAACGCGGGCAAAGCCCATCAGAAACGGTGTGGCCCCGGCCAGCCGGTCCGGCATTTCCTGCGCAACCAGCCATTCAACCGCTTCGCGCAGCGTTTCGGCGGCCTCATACACATCCTGCGCCAGGTCCGGCAGGGTTGCCTTGGCCGCGTCGGCCCCTTCGCAGATCTCGTCGATCAGGGCGATGGCGGCCTCGCCCCCGTCCATCATCTTGCGCCCGACAAGGTCGATCGCCTGGATGCCGTTGGTGCCCTCGTAGATCGCCGAAACGCGCACATCGCGGGAATACTGGGCGGCGCCGGTTTCCTCGATATAGCCCATGCCGCCATGCACCTGCACGCCGAGTTCCGCCACCCGCATCCCGACCTCGGTGCCGAAGGCCTTGGTGATCGGCGTCAGAAGGGCGGCGCGGGCCTGCCAGGCCGGGTCGTCCGTCGCCGTGCCCATGTCGATGGCCACGGCATTGGCGAAGGCGATGGCGCGGGCGGCGAAGGTGTCGGCCTTCATGCTGGCCAGCATCCGCCGCACATCGGGGTGTTCGACGATGGTGCCGGTGCCGCCGACCTTGCCTTGCCTGCGATCCAGCGCATAGGCCAGCGCGTGCTGATACGCGCCCTCGGCCACGCCGATGCCATGGGTGCCGACGCCGAGGCGCGCATTGTTCATCATGGTGAACATCGCGGCCATCCCGCCATGCGGCTCGCCGACCAGCCAGCCGGTTGCCCCGTTATATTCCATCACCGCCGTGGGCGACCCGTGCAGGCCCATCTTGTGTTCCAGGCTGACCACACGCAGGGAGTTGCGCGCGCCGGGGTTGCCATCTTCATCGGGGATCATCTTGGGCACCATGAACAGGCTGATCCCCTTGGTGCCCGGCGCCCCGTCCGGCAGGCGGGCCAGCACGAGGTGGCAGACGTTCTCGGTGAAATCGTTGTCGGCCCAGCTGATATAGATTTTCTGGCCGGTGATCGCGTAGGTGCCGTCGCCGTTCGGCTCGGCCTTGGTGCGCAGGGCACCCACGTCGGACCCGGCCTGCGGCTCGGTCAGATTCATGGTGCCGCACCAGTCACCGGAAATCAGCTTGGGGATATAGAGCGCCTTGATATCCTCGCTGGCATGGTGTTCCAGCGCCTCGATCTGGCCCTGGGTCATCAGGGGATTGAGCTGGATCGCAAGGCAGGCGCCACAGATCATGTCGTTGACCGCGTTGGTCAGGGTCATCGGCAGGCCCAGCCCGCCTGTGTCTGGATGCGCGGACATGCCGATCCAGCCACCATCGGCAATGGCGCGATAGCCTTCGGCGAAGCCGGGCGGGGTGCGCACCTTGCCGTTTTCGAGGGTCGCCGGGTGCTGGTCGCCCACGCGTTGCAGCGGGGCAAGAACCTCGTCGCACATCTTGCCGGCCTCGGTCAGGATCGCATCGACCATGTCGGGCGTGGCCTCGGCAAAGCGGTCGGTGGCCCGGACGGCATCGAAGCCCACCACCTTGTCGAGAAGGAAGCGCATATGCGGAACCGGGCTTTGATAGGGCATCTGGACCTCTTGGCGATGGTGCTTGGATTCGCGCAAGAGCAGGGGTAAGCCCACCCTAACGCGCGCCTCACGCTAGCTGGCGCGGGGTTTGTCGCAACCGAAACGCCACGTCATGACAGCTGATATGCCCGAGATAGAGACCGAGCGCCTGGCCGCCGACCGCAGCGGGCTGGACCGGGCCGCTGCCTTGCTGGCGGCGGGCGGGCTGGTGGCGATACCGACCGAGACGGTCTACGGCCTGGCCGTGGATGCGACAGATGATGCGGCCGTCGCGCGGCTTTATCAAGCCAAGGGGCGGCCCAGTTTCAACCCGCTGATCGTGCATGTCGCCGGTCTCGACGAGGCCCGCGCGCTGGTCGAGATGCCGCCGGATGCCGAACGCCTGGCCGAGGCCTTCTGGCCCGGCGCCTTGACGCTGGTTCTGCCGCTCCGCCCGGCCTCGGGGATTTCGCCATTGGTCACGGCGGGGCTGGAAACGCTGGCGGTTCGGGTGCCGGCGCATCCGCTGGCACAGGGCCTGCTGCGCCGCACCGGGCCGCTGGCAGCGCCTTCGGCGAATCCTTCGGGGCAGGTCAGCCCCACCAGCGCGGCGCATGTTCTTGATGGCCTGTCGGGCCGGATCGCCGCCGTGGTCGATGGCGGCCCCTGCGCGGTGGGTGTCGAAAGCACCATCGTCGGATTTCTTCCGGATCCGGTGCTGCTGCGCGCCGGGGGCCTCCCGGTCGAGGCGCTTGAGGCCTGCCTGGGCGCGCCTTTGCCCATCGGCGGCGAGGCCGGACAGCCGATTTCGCCGGGGCAACTGGCCTCGCACTACGCGCCGAAAGGCGCGGTGCGCCTGAATGCCACCGCCGCAGAGCCGGGGGAAACGATGCTTGGTTTCGGCGACGTGGCCGGTGACCTGACGCTTTCGGCCAGCGGCGACCTTGTCGAGGCGGCGGCGAGCCTGTTCGCGCGTCTGCATGAGATGAACGACATGGGCGCGGACCGCATCGCGGTGGCGCCGATCCCGGAGACCGGGCTCGGCCGGGCGATCAACGACCGCCTGCGCCGGGCGGCCGCGCCCCGTTAGGACGGGTCGCGAAAGGCGGCACCAACAGGGCGTCCGGCGGCCGCCCTAGGCGTGACCGGCGGTGTCCGACAGGGTCAGTGGATCGACCCCAAGGCGCTTCAATGCGGCGGTCCACTTGTGCTCGTTGGCGCGCCCGAACAGGATGTCGTCCGAGGCCGAAACGGTCAGCCATCCGTTCTGGGCGATTTCCGACTCCAGTTGCCCCGGCCCCCAGCCGGCATAACCCAGGGCAAGCAGGCTGCGACGTGGCCCGTCACCCCTTGCGAGCGATTCGATCACGTCCAGCGTGGCGGTCATGGCGACGCCGCCGCCCACCGTGATTGTTCCCTCTTGCGAGGTGAAATCGTCGGAATGGAGCACGAAGCCCCGCGCGGTTTCCACCGGCCCACCGAAATGCACCCGCACGTCCGGCGGGTTCGCCCCCTCGATTTCCAACTGTTGCAGAAGCTCGGCAAAACGAATCTCGGGCGCGGGCTTGTTGACGATCAGCCCCATGGCCCCGTCACGCGAATAGGCGCACACGAAAACCACCGAATTGGCGAATCTAGGATCGCCCATGCCGGGCATGGCGATCAGTAGCTGTCCGGTCAGGTCACTGGGCGCGGTTTCCATGATCCGATCATGTGGTGCAGCCGCGCCACGTGCAAGGGCCGGGTCACCGCTGATTGACCCAAACGTGACTTTTCATTTGCCGGGTCTTGCGTATCTAGAACGAATGATCCGTTTGGCGTTCCCGCTTCTTCCGCTGGCCGTGATGGCCGTTCCGCTTTGGGCCAATCCCATCGAGGACGTGGTCGAGCTGCGTGTGTTGCCGGGCTGGCGGATGGAGAACGGGCACCACATGGCCGGGCTGGAGATTACCCTGGCCGAGGGTTGGAAGACCTACTGGCGTGCGCCCGGCGATGCCGGCATTCCGCCGCTCTTCGATTGGTCGGGATCGCGCAATATCGAGACCGTGGCCTTTCACTGGCCCGTGCCGGAGCTGTCATGGTCCAACGGCATGCGGTCCATCGTCTATAGCGACAGGGTGGTGATCCCGATGGAATTCGACCTGTCCGAGGCCAGCGGACCCGCGCAGGTGATGGCCGCGGTGCAATTGGGCGTGTGCGAGGATATCTGCGTGCCGGTTCAGCTGGACTTCGACGTGGTGTTGCCGGATGCGGACCGGCGCGACGCGCACATCGCCGCCGCGCTTCTGGACCGACCCCGCACGGCAGCCGAGGGCGGGGTAAGCGCGGCGCGCTGCACGCTCGATCCGACCGCGGATGGCATCGGGCTGACCGCGCATATCGACATGCCGTCCCTGGGGGATAGCGAAGAGGTCGTGATCGAGGCTGGCACACCCGATATCTGGGTGTCGGAACCCGAAACCCGGCGCGACGGTCGGACCCTGATCGCCAGCGCCGACATGGTGCATGTCTCGGGCGGGGCGTTCGGGCTGGACCGGTCCGATGTCCGTGTCACCGTGTTCGGTGGCGGCACAGCGGTGGATATTCAGGGCTGCACTGCCGACTGATCCGGCCCGCCGCCGCGCAGGGCCCAGAAAAGCCCCGTCAGCACATAGACCAGGATAAGCCAGACCAGCGTCAGGCCCGCGAACCCGGCGATTGCCATCGCCGCGCCGTTCAGCATCGGCAGGGCGGCGGCCACCGGGCCGAGCGCCTGACCAGTGGCCAGAACCGGCACCACCAATGCGGCAAAGATCGCGGCGGCCCCGCCCGCACCGACCCAGTTGGGCCAGCGGATGGCCCCGGGCCGCGCGCGCAGACCACGCTTGGCCGCGCGCACCTGGTTGCCCACGTCCTCCTGGATGGCCAGCAGGGCCGGCACCACGATCAGCACCAGGACCATGCCAAAGCCAAGCCCGTAGACCAGGGTGATGACCGTGGGCTTGAGGAACTCTGCCTGGCTGGAGCCTTCGTAGAGCAGCGGCATCAGGCCCAGCACGGTCGTCAGCGTGGTCAGAAGGACGGGCCGCAGGCGGTCGCAGGCCCCGTCGATGATCGCCGGAATGATGCCGCGCGTCTTGGCGTGTTCGTCGATCGTCGTCACCAGCACGATGGAATCGTTGATGATGATCCCTGTCATGCCCAGCAGGCCGACGACGGTGAACATGCTCAGCGGCACACCCCATTGGTAATGGCCATAGATCGTACCCACCAGGCCGAACGGGATGATCGCCATAACGATAAGCGGCCGGGTCCAGCTGGAGAAGATCCAGGCCAGGGTCAGGAATATCCCGGTCAGCGTCAGGATCAGTCCGTTGCGAGCGTCATTGAGGAATTCGTTTTCCTGCTCGGCCAGCCCGGAGAGGGACGTGTCCACGTTGTAGCGTGCCTGCACGTCCGGCAGGATACGCTCCTGGATAATGCGGGTGATCTCGGCGGCGCGTTCCGCGTCATCGTCGGTCAGGTCGCCACTCACGGTGATCAGCTGGACGCCGTTTTCGCGGTTGACCGTGGAGAAGCCGGTGCGGGTGTCCACCGTGACGATATCGGCCAGGGGCACATAGATGCCTTCGGGGCTGCGCATCTGGGTGCGATCAAGGAAATCGGCCGTCAATTCGCCGGCGGGTAGTTCAACGCGGATCTCGGCGCTGCGTGCGCCCAGCGGGTAGGTCGCCGCCTCGATCCCGCCAAGACGGTTGCGCAGGACCCGGCCCAGCCCGTCGATGGTGAAACCCAGGGCCTGCCCTTGCGGTGTCAGATCCAGAACCAGTTCCTCCTTGTCGTAGGACAGGCTGTCCTCGACCGCCGAAACCTCGGGGAATTGCCCCAATTCCGCCTTCAGCGCCTCGGCGGCGGATTTGAGAGTTTCGGAGTCTGCGCCGTAAAGCTGGATGTCGATATCGTCGCCACCGGGGCCGCTGGCCCAGGATCGGAAGCTGACGGTTTCCACCATCGGATGGCGGCTGACGCGGTCCTGAAGGTCGGCCACGAAGGCAAAGCTGGAAAACGGCCGCAGATCCGCGTCGATCAGTTCGATCGAGATCGAGCCCAGCTGGTCGGCATCCTTGGTATCGGCCCCCGACAGCCCCCGACCCGCATTGCCGCCGATCTCGGCGATCACGTAGTCCAGCGGGTTGACGCCGTATTCGGCTTCGTATTCGCGGCCGAGCTCTTCGGTCGACTCCTGCATCCGGCGCATCATTTCCAGCGTGTCTTCGCGCGTGGCGCCGGGCAGCATGGCAAAATTCCCGGTGACCGACCCCTGCTCGGGCGCGTTGAAGAACCGCCATTGCACGTCGCCCTTGACGAAAAGCGCCGCCTGGCTGGCGAGGATAACCACGACACCGGCGATGACCGGGTAGCGCGCCCATATGACCCCGGCCATCAGCGGGCGGAAGACATTGTGGCGTATCCACACGAACCCCCGGTTCACCACGCGCGAAGGCAGATCATACCACGCGGTGTCCGAGGATTTCTCCAGCGACTTGTACATGTGGTGCGGCAGGATCAGGAAACACTCGACAAGCGAGGCAGCCAGCACAACGATCACCGTGAAGGGAATATCGGCGATCAGGTTGCCGAAGCCCCCGCCAATGGCAATCAGGCCCATGAAGGCGATGATCGTGGTCAGCGTGGCCGAAAAGACCGGCTGGAACATGCGTTTCGCGGCATTCTCGGCAGCCAGGGCCGGGGGTTCGCCCATCCGATAGCGCGCATCGGCATGTTCGCCCACGACGATCGCGTCGTCGACCACGATGCCCAAGGTGATGATCAGTGCGAACAGCGAGATCATGTTGATCGTCAGCCCCGCGAGCAGCATCAGCGCGATGGCCGCGGACATGGCCACCGGAATACCGGCGGCGACCCAGAAGGCCGTGCGTGCGTTGAGGAACAGGAACAGCAGCCCGACGACAAGCCCCAACCCCAGCAGCCCGTTGCTATAGAGAATGTCGAGGCGTCCGGTGATGTAATCGGCGCGGGCGCGGATCAGGTCGATGCTGACGTCCTGGGGCAGCGTGGCCTGCATGGCGGCGGCGACCTCTTCGACCGTTTCCTGGATTTCGATGGCGTCGCCCCGGGCCGAGCGATCCACGCGAATGGTGATCGCCGGGTCATCCCCCACGAAATAGGCGCGTTCGCGGTCCACACCCTCGACCTGGACGCTGGCGACATCGCCAATCGTGAGCGTGCTGCCGTCGGGATTGGAACGCAGGACGATCCCCGCGATCTCGTCGGCGCTGCGCTTGGCCACGCCCGTGCGCACCCGAGCCGAGCTCGAGACGTCACCGGCGGGGTCCGTGCTGACCTCTTCGGCGATGGCGTCGGCGATCTGGGCCATGGTGACGTCATGGCG
Source organism: Salibaculum griseiflavum (assembly GCF_003129565.1). GTDB lineage: Bacteria > Pseudomonadota > Alphaproteobacteria > Rhodobacterales > Rhodobacteraceae > Salibaculum > Salibaculum griseiflavum. The sequence goes on along the minus strand of NZ_QETF01000012.1, from coordinate 33,901 downwards.
GATCAGTGACAGGGACGGCACTTCGACGATCGTGGAGGGTGCGGCGACACCGCGAATGGTCGTGCCGGTTACGCCTTCGGCAAAAAGCCGAGTGACCAGTTCATCGGCGAAACGGCCCAGCTGATCGACGCCAACCGGGCCGGTGATGACCACGTCCGTGACCCGGTCCGACCAGCTGCCGCGGCGCACCTCGGGGTCTTCGGCGTCCTCGGGCAGGTTGCTGATCGTGTCCACGGCCAGCTGTGTATCCTCGGTGGCCTTGGCCATGTCGTAGCCCGGTTCGAATTCCAGCGTGATACGGGCGCTGCCCTCGCGCGAGGTGGCGCTGGTTTCACTGACGCCTTCCACGGCCATCAAGGCCGGTTGCATGAGCTGGACGATGGCGGCGTCCACATCCTCGGCGCCTGCACCGTCCCAGCGCACCGAGACTGAAACGGTATCGACGATCACGTCAGGAAAGAACTGAGCCCGCATCTTGGGATAGGAAAAGATACCGGCGGCCAGTAGCAGCACGAGCAACAGGTTCGCCAGCGTTGCATGGCGGGTGAAATAGGACAGGATGCCAGTGCCCATGCGTCAGCCCCCCATCCGGGTTTCAAGACGGGTCACGACATCGGCGGGCACCTCGTCCTGTTCCAGTTGCGACAGCACGCGGGCCTTGGCCTCGTCGGGCATCTGGCTGCCTTCGACAAAGGCCACCAGTCGGGCGCGTCGCTCGGGGTCCAGCGATATGACCTGCGGTTCGGCCGGTGCAGCCGAGCGCTGTTCATCAAGGTTGAGCGGCTGCACGGCAATACCGGCCCCCAGCAACGGTGAGCGTTCGGCCACGATGCGTTGTCCAGCCAGGTCCGGGGCGCGAATTATCACGTCATCGCCTTGGCGCCGCATCAGGGTCACGGGCGCCTCGCGCAGCCGGTTTTCCTCGTTCAACACAAGCACCGTTTCATCGGCGGCGACAGCGGTTGCTGGCACCAGCGCCACGCCATCAAGCGCCGGTTCGGTAACGGTGACCGTGACGAAATCGCCCGGTCTCATGCCGGCCGTATTGTCCAGCCGCGCGAACAGGACGCGGCCGGTCTGCCCTTCGCCGACCAGCGCGCTCTCGCGAGAGACGCTGCCCTGCGCGGTCAGGTTCAGCCCCTCGACTGCCAGCGAGACCGTGACCGGCGCGCCGATGACCGTGCCGTCGGATTCGAGCAGCCGGGCGTATTGCGAGGTCGACAGGCGAAACGAGACGTCCAGTTGGTCGGGGTCGATCAACTGGCCCAGCCGCTCGTTCGCGGTGACCCGGATACCCGGAGAGGCCGCGACCTCGGCCAATGATCCGGCAAAAGCGGCGTGGATTTCCGTATCGGCCAACGTCCGTTCGGCATCGTCGAGGTCGATCTCGGTGCGAGCGAGGCGGGTGCGGGCCTGGTCCACGCGTGCCTCTGCTTGCGCCAGGGCCTGACGGCGCGACAGCACGGCTTGTTCGGCGCTGGATGCGGCCAGTTCGGCATTCTCGACCGCAGCCGCGGTGCCGACACCGCGATCGGCCAGGTCCACCTGCCGGGCCAGTGCCCGGCGGCGCAGGTCGGCCTGGTCCTCGGCGGCGGCCAGTTCGTCGCTGGCCAGGGTCAGGGCGCGTTCGGCATCGCGCAGCTCGGCCTGGGAATCCTGCAGGTTGGCGCGGGTGCGGTTCAACGCCGCCTGAGCATCGCGCGGGTCGATCCGCACCAGCAATTCGCCCGCCTCGACTCGTCCGCCATCTCTGAAATTCTCCGAGACCTCCAGAACCGTGCCGCCGACCACGGCCCGCAGGTCCAGTGTCCGGGCGCTTTCCAGCTCCCCGAAAAGGGTCAGATCGGGCGCGATGGTCTGCGGCTGCACCTCGACCACGTTGACCGACAGCACGCGTTCGCGCTGCTCGAAGCTGCGCGGCTCGGCATTCATGCGTTCCTGGACCGCCAGGCGAACCGTGTTTCCCGCCCAGGCGAACAGGGCCAGCGTGATCGCCAGCAGGAAAATGCCCACAAGGCTTCGGCGAAGGAACTGCATGTGCAACCTCTTTGATCAAATGCCCGACGCAAGCCCTGCTGGCCCAGACGGTCCGTTGTTATACTTCTACGCCCCCGGACGTGTACCCGATCACGTGAAGGCCATTGTCCGTCCTACGCGCGCAGCTGTCATTTCCGTCGCTTGTGTTCGTCAAGGCGCGGAAAAATCTCGACGAAGTTGCAGGGCATGTGCCGGTAGTCGAGTTGGTATTTCAGAATCTCGTCCCAGGCATCCTTGCAGGCACCGGTGCTGCCGGGCAGGGCGAAAAGGTAGGTGCCCCCCGCCACGCCGCCGGTGGCGCGGGACTGGATCGCGCTGGTGCCGATTTTCTGCATCGAAACCATGGTGAAGACCGTGCCGAAAGCATCGATTTCCTTTTCATAGACATCGCGATGGGCCTCGACCGTCACGTCGCGCCCGGTCAGGCCGGTGCCGCCGGTGGAAATGACGACATCGACCTCCGCACTGTCGATCCATTCCTGCAATTGCGCGCGGATCGCGTCGCGTTCGTCGCGCACGATCATCCGGTCGGCCAGAACGTGACCGGCCGCTTCGAGCCGGTCCACCAGCGTCTGCCCCGATCGGTCCTCCTCCAACGATCGCGTGTCGCTGACGGTGAGAATGGCGATGCGGACGGGGATGAAATCGCGGGTCTCGTCAATGCGGGTCATGCCAGTTCCTTCAGTTTGGCCTTGAGCGCCAGCAAATCCGCCCAGGCCTCGCGCTTTGCCGCGGGGGTGCGCAGCAGGTAGGCCGGGTGGAACATGGGCAAGACAGGCAGGGCCAGCGCCTCTGCCCACTGTCCGCGCATCCGTGTGATGCCCGACCGGCCCAGCAAGGCCTGGCAGGGTGTGTTGCCCATGAGAACCAGCAGCTTCGGTGCGGCCAGCTGGATATGGCGTTCCACGAAGGGCAGCATCATGGCGATCTCGGCCTTTTCCGGGGTGCGGTTCTGCGGTGGCCGCCAGGGCAGCACGTTCGAGATGTAGACTGGGGCGTCTTCTCGGGCGCGGCCCATATCGATGGCGGCCAGCATCTTGTCCAGCAACTGCCCGGCGCGCCCCACGAAGGGACGCCCCTCGCGATCCTCGTCCCGGCCCGGCGCCTCGCCTAGGATCATTACCGGCGCGCCGGCAATGCCATCCGCGAACACGAGATTGCGCGCCCCGGCCTTCAGGTCGCAGTGCTCGTAGGCGGCGAGCGCCGCGCGCAGCCCGTCGAGATCCTGCGCGGCGCGGGCGGCCTGCCGCGCGGCGGCGACGGCATCCTCGGGACCGGGTGCGGCAGCTGGTGCGGCGGGCGCACTGGCAGGGTCTCTGGGCGCCGGCGCTTGCGGCGAAGCCGTGGCTTTCGGCGGTTTGTCCGGCAAATCGTAGCGGTTGATCGGGGCGTCCTGAATGGCCTCATCGACGCCCATCTCGACTTGCCAGTCGAGAAGCGCCTTCGCCGTCCAGTAGTCCAGTGCCGATTCCATGGCGTTACCCTACCCCTTGGCTTGACCGGGCAAAAGCCATGCCGCGCTTGCCCCCGCGCCGGGGCGCAACTATAAGCCCCGAGGACCGATACGGGGGGACCGATGACTTTCCGCGCTGAACACCTCTTGGGGATCGAGCACCTCTCTCCCGCGGACATCACCACCCTTCTGGACCTTGCCGACCAATATGCCGAGCACAACCGCCAGGGTCGCGCCCATCGGGACGTGCTGGAGGGGCTGACCCAGATCAACATGTTCTTCGAGAACTCGACCCGCACCCAGGCGAGTTTCGAGATCGCCGGCAAGCGGCTGGGTGCGGACGTGATGAACATGGCGATGCAGGCCAGTTCGGTGAAGAAGGGCGAGACCCTGATCGACACAGCCCTGACGCTGAACGCGATGCGGCCGGACCTTCTGGTGGTGCGGCACCCGCATTCCGGGGCGGTGGACCTTCTGGCGCAGAAGGTGAATTGCGCGGTTCTGAATGCCGGTGACGGGCGACACGAGCACCCGACGCAGGCGTTGCTGGATGCGCTGACAATCCGCCGTCACCATGACCGTTTGCACCGCCTGTCCATCGCCATTTGCGGCGACATCGCCCATTCGCGCGTGGCGCGGTCGAATATCCTGTTGCTGGGCAAAATGGAAAACCGCGTACGGCTCGTCGGGCCGCCCACGCTGATGCCTTCGGGCGTGCAGGACTTCGGGGTCGAGGTCTTTCACGACATGAAAGAGGGCCTCAAGGACGTCGATGTCGTCATGATGCTGCGGCTCCAGAAAGAGCGGATGGATGGCGGGTTCATCCCGTCCGAGCGCGAGTATTTCCACCGCTATGGTCTGGACGCGGAAAAGCTGGCCTGCGCCAAGGACGATGCCATCGTCATGCATCCCGGTCCGATGAATCGGGGGGTCGAGATCGACGGGACCATCGCCGACGACATCAATCGCTCGGTGATCCAGGAGCAGGTGGAGATGGGCGTCGCCGTGCGCATGGCCGCGATGGACCTTCTGGCCCGCAACCTGCGCGCCCGGCGCGGGGCCAAGGCCGCCGGGGTGATGGTGTGACGGCCAGAGCAGGCACGGGCCCGGCCCTGCAGGAGGGGGAAGAGGTGATCTTCGACCATATCCCGTCGCTCCGGTCCTTCCAGCTGACCGCGCTGGTTCTTATCGGCCTGACCCTGCCGGTGGCGGTGGTCTTCGGTGTGGTCTTTGCGGACACGATCTGGCCCGCGCTGCCGGTCTTCCTGACCTGCATGATCCTGTTGCAGGAACGGTTCCGACTGGGCCGTTACCGGGCCTGGATCACCGACCGCCGGATCATCCTGCAGGGCGGCGAGGAGGTGGGCATGGCACAGGTCAACAGGGCCGAGCCGCGCGGCAACGGCGTGCGCGTGGCCCGCACGGACGGCGCACGACCCGTCAAGCTGCATTATGCCGCCGACCGGGTCGCGCTGGCCGATGCCATCAATATTGCCGCAGGAGGTGCCGAATGACCGACGAGCTGGCCATTCCCGCCGGGTCGATCCGCACGGTCTGGGTGTTTGGCGTGGACCTGGCGGAACAGGAGTTGCCCGGATTTCGCGGCGATGATCGCCCCGGCGGGCCGGATCGCCTGTCGCCGTTGGAACAGGCGGTTGGCGCCGGTCCGCTGGAAGCGTCCCATGTGGAGCTTTTCATGTCCGATACGCTCGCCGATTACGGCCTGTCGACCTATCTGACCGATGCCAACGGAATGGACGCGGAGAGTGTCGGCCCGGATCGCGACAGGCTTGATGCACTGACAGGGCCGGTTCTGCTTGTCTTTTCCGGCGCGCTCAGAGACGGGATCGACCGGCTTGATCCGAAGGCGCCGCTGTCGCTTGTGGGGCGCTACACCGAATCCATGAATTTCACGCTGCGCCCGCCCTTGCGGGCGCAAACGGCGGCGGGAGCGGTCGAGGATCCACCGACCAAACGCCCGTCGGACGCCGCGATGTCCGGGCGGATCGCCGCGCTGGCCTTGCTGGTGCTTTTCCTGCTGGTCGCTGTCATGATCTGGGTAGGCGCATGAAGGATTATGAACTGACACCGACCGTCGACCTGGACCCCGGCGAGAGGGTCCAGGCCAGTTTCCGGGCCGACCGCATGACCTATTGGCGGGACATGGCCTGGATGGCGGTTGTCGCCATGCTGGCCGGGATGGCCGTGCTCTGGGCCGTTGGCAACCCGCATGTCTGGACCGGCGCGGTGGGCGGGTTGGCGGCCATCGGGCTGCGCGGTTGGTATGCCCACAGCGACGAGATGGGCATACGCTGGGATCTGACCGATCGCCGCCTTCTCGGGCCTGCGGGGCGGGACATTCCGCTACGCGATATCGAAACCGTTCGCCGGCTTGGAAGTGCGGTGCAAGTCATTACGCGTGGCGGCGACAAGCACCTGATCAAGTACCAGGCCGACAGTGCAGCGGTGATGGCGGACCTGGAGCGCGTAAAAGGGGGATGACATGAAGACGCTGATCGAAAACGCGCGGCTGATCGACCCCGAGGCCGGGACGGAAACACCCGGCGCGGTGCTGATCGACAAGGGCCGCATTGCCGACGTGATCACCGGCGATCCCGGCGGGATCGACGCCGACCGTGTGGATGCAGGCGGTGCGTGCCTCGCGCCGGGCATCGTCGATATAGGCGTCAAGGTCAGCGAGCCGGGCGAGCGCCACAAGGAAAGCTTTGCCAGCGCCGGACGTGCCGCCGTGGCCGGGGGCGTGACCACGATCGTCACCCGCCCGGATACGGTGCCGGCGATCGATACGCCGGAAACGCTCGAATTCGTCGAACGCCGCGCCAGTGCCGATGCCCCGGTGAACGTGCTGCCCATGGCGGCCCTTACCAAGGGGCGCGAAGGCAAGGAAATGACCGAGATCGGGTTCCTGCTGGATGCGGGTGCCGTGGCCTTTTCCGACGCTGACCGGGTGGTCACGGATACCAAGGTCTTTTCGCGGGCGCTGACCTATGCGCGCTCGCTCGATGCGCTGGTGATCGCCCATGTGCAGGAACCCCGGCTGTCCGAGGGCGCGGCGGTGACCTCGGGCAAATTCGCGTCCCTGCGGGGTTTGCCGGGTGTGTCGCCCATGGCCGAACGTATGGGGCTGGACCGGGATATCGCGCTGCTGGAAATGACCGGCGCGGCCTATCACGCCGACCAGATCACCACGTCCCGCGCCCTGCCCGCATTGGAGCGGGCCAAGCGCAACGGGTTGAACATCACAGCCGGGGTCGGTGTGCACCACCTGACGCTGAACGAGCTGGACGTGGCCGATTACCGCAGCTTCTTCAAACTCAAACCGCCGTTGCGTGCCGAGGAAGACCGCCTTGCGGTGGTCGAGGCCGTGGGGTCGGGGCTGATCGATATCATCTCGTCCATGCACACGCCGCAGGACGAGGAGTCGAAGCGCCTGCCCTATGAAGAGGCTGCCAGCGGTGCCGTGGCGCTTGAAACGCTGTTGCCCGCCGCGTTGCGACTGGTGCATGCCGGGGCGCTCAGCCTGCCGCAGCTGTTCCGCGCGCTGTCGCTGAACCCGGCGCGGCGGTTGGGGCTGGACTGCGGGCGGCTGACCAAGGGCGCACCGGCGGACCTGGTGCTGTTCGACCCCGATGCGAGCCTCAAGCTGGACCGTTTCAAACTGTTGTCGAAATCCAAGAACACCCCGTTCGACGGCGCCATCCTGCAGGGCAAGGTTCTGGGCACATGGGTTGGCGGACAGAAGGTGACTGCCGATGCCTGAATTGATGTCCGGCCTGCCCACGTTGGGCCTCTGGGCCATCATCGGCTACCTGATCGGGTCTGTTTCGGCCGGGCTGCTGATGGCCCGGATCTTCGGGCTGGGCGACCTGCGCCAGATCGGGTCGGGCAATATCGGGGCCACCAACGTGCTGCGCACCGGCAACAAGCTGGCCGCCCTCCTGACCCTCGTTCTGGATGCGGGCAAGGGGGCCATCGCGGTCTTGCTGGCGCGGGTCTTCGTGGCCGAGGACGCGGTGCAACTGGCTGGGCTGGCCGCCTTCATCGGCCATTGCTTCCCGGTCTGGCTGGGCTTTCGGGGCGGCAAGGGCGTGGCGACATTCCTTGGCACATTGCTTGCGCTGGCCTGGCCGCTGGGTCTGGCCGCCTGCGCCACCTGGCTGGTGACGGCCGCATTGTTCCGCATCTCTTCGCTATCGGCGTTGGTCGCCGCCGTTCTAGCCCCGCTTTGGGCGCAGGTTCTAGGCCTGCCCGGCCTGACAGGGCTGTGCCTTGTTTTGGCGGTCGTCATCCTGATCCGGCACGCGGACAATATCCGGCGCCTCCTGAACGGGACCGAGAAGCGGATCGGCCAGAAATCCTAGCTGCCGTCGTGCTCGATCCGGTCATTGGCCAATAGAGCGGCCCAGGTGATCGGCCCCACGACACCATCGCGGGTCAGGCCCTTCGAGGACTGGAAATCGCGGACCGCGGCATCGGTCCGCGGGCCGAAAATACCGTCGTCCTTGACGACCAGCAGTTTCTGCATGCGGGCAACGGCCGGGCCGCGATCCCCCCGGCGCAAGACCGGCAGCGTTTCGGGATCGTCGCCGGCATCTTCGGCCAGGTCCTGCAGATCGGCCCCGTTCAGGCTAAGCCGCCCGAACCGATCGAGCTTGAGCACAGACTTGTAGTCGAAGACCGGGCAGGCCTTTGCCGCGACTTCGCGGTGGCCGTGAAAGGTCAGCGCGCCGCCATAGGCGTTGTTTATCTCCAGGCAGAGCTGGCGCAGCCTGTCGAACTGGGCCTCGGTGAACTTGTCCTCTTTCAAACCGTGCAGGCAGATCGCAATCGTGCCCATGTTGTTGCCGGCCTGGGCCGCTGGCGTTTCTTCCAGTGAACGGCCGTCTTCCAGCATCCCGGATTTGCGGATGAACAGGTGATAGCCGACATCGCGCCACCCCCTTTCCAGGTGCCAGCGTCGCATGGTGGCGACGTTGTCGTGATTGGCGTGATCGGATGCGGAACAGTGGATAAAAACCCGGTCCACGAAACGAGACGGTTTATTGAACATGACTTTCTCCAAATATCTGCGGCCGCGAAAAATGGGCGGGCCACCGCAATCCTAGCAAGCAGCAGAGCGCGCAAGGTAGTCGGGTTTTCGCGACCACAAGAGGCGTAGGGAAAACCATACCGCACAGAAGATTGGCGTTGACCGAAGCCGCAAGGTGGCGGACGCTTCTCGCAACTCACGATGCAGAAAAGGAGTTTGTTAGATGGATTTCATGACAGCTGTTCGCACCGCTCTGCTGGAGCGTTACCTTGATTTCAAAGGTCGTTCGAGCCGGTCGGAATACTGGTGGTTCTTCCTGTTCAACATCCTGGTGAATATCGTGTTGAACGTTCTTGTGGGATCGCCGCGATCTTTGCGATCCTGTCGCTGATCGTCAGCCTGGGCCTTCTGATCCCCGCGATCGCGGTCGGGGTGCGCCGCCTGCATGATATCGGAAAAAGCGGCTGGTGGCTTCTTCTGGCCTTCATCCCGATCATCGGGGCAATCATCCTGATTTATTTCTTCATCCAGCCGAGCGAGCCGCGCACCAATGACTGGGGCCCGGAACCGGGCGGCCCGTCCAACCCGGCGCAGACCTTCGAATAGGGACGTGAAACGCCCGGTTCCCTCGCGGGGCCGGGCTGTCGCCTAGTAGCTGAAGTCCCTGTAAATCCGGGTCAGGTCGCCGTTCCAGTCGCCGTGGTAGGCGTCCAGCAACTCATCCGCCGGGGCCTTGCCGGTTTCGATCGTGTCCTCGAGCGCATGCAAGAAGTGGCGTTCATCGGCGACCATACCGCCCAGCCCGGGCCGGGCCCGCGCCTTGAGCCCGCCGCGCGCGATGTCGACCACGTCGCCGGCCAGTTCCTGCATGGTCCGACCGCCGACCTTGGCCTGCAACCCGTGCACCGAGGCCTCGACGCGCCACGCTTCGCGGGTTTCCGCATCCCAGTCCTTGACCAGGTCCCACGCGGCATCCAGCGCGCCCTGATCATACATCAGCCCGACCCAGAAGGCCGGAAGCGCACATAACCGCCGCCACGGGCCGCCATCGGCGCCGCGCATCTCGATGAATTGCTTGATGCGCGCCTCGGGGAAGATCGTGGTCAGGTGGTCGGCCCAGTCCGACAGGGTTGGGGTTTCGCCGGGCAGGGCCGGCAGCTTGCCGTCAAGGAAGTCGCGGAAAGACTGGCCAAGCGCGTCGATATACCTGCCGTCGCGGTAGACGAAATACATCGGCACATCGAGCGCGTAATCGACCCAGCGTTCGAACCCCATGCCATCCTCGAAGACGAAGGGCAGCATGCCGGTGCGATCCGCGTCCAGATCGCGCCAGATGCGGCTGCGCCAGCTTTTGTGGCCGTTCACCTTGCCCTCGAAGAAGGGGGAATTGGCGAAGAGCGCGGTGGCGACGGGTTGCAGGGCCAGCGCGACGCGCAGCTTTTGCACCATGTCTGCCTCGGACCCGAAATCCAGGTTCACCTGCACGGTGCAGGTCCGGTACATCATCTGTTTGCCGTGGGTGCCGACCCGGTCCATGTAATCGGTCATCAACCGATACCGCCCCTTGGGCATCATCGGCATGTCCTCGTGCGACCAGATCGGGGCCGCACCCAGCCCGATGAAACCGACTCCGATCTCGTCAGCGATGTCCTTGACCTCTCGCAGGTGCGTGTTCACCTCGTCGCAGGTCTGGTGGATGGTTTCCAGCGGCGCGCCGGACAGTTCCAGCTGTCCGCCCGGTTCCAGCGATACGTTCGCCCCGCCCTTTTCCAGCCCGACGATGTTCTCGCCCTCGAAGACCGGGTCCCAGCCATAGCGAAAGCGCAGCCCTTCCAGCATGGCCTTGACCGATCGTTCCCCGTCATAGGGCAGCGGGCGCAGCGTGTCGGTGCAATAGCCGAATTTCTCGTGCTCGGTGCCGATGCGCCAGTCGTCCTTGGGCTTGCAGCCCTTTTCAAGGAATTCGGCAAGCTGGTCGCGGCTTTCGATGGGGCCGCCACCGGATTGGGGAATGGACATGGCACGCGGCCCTTCTTGTTTCTTTCAGAAAACCTTGGTGCCGCCTGTATCAGCCCAAGTCAATGCACGGAGGCTGTGCGATTTGGCGCGGGTCAGTGCAATTGCTTCCGCCCGCGTTGCCAGAGCGTTTGCGGCGTCTCGCCTGGATGATCCAGCAGGTGCAGCAGGTGATCCAACCCCAGCCCCGGAAGGGTCGCGAAGAGGTCAAAGAGCTGGTCCGCCCCGCGCGCATCTGCAGGAATGGTCAGGCGACTGCCATCCTCGCTGATCAACACCCAGGCCGGTCCATCCGGGGACAGATCCAGCCGGAGCAGCGCATCGATATCCACGATCCCGCCCGCCTCGGGGCCCATATAGGCGACGCGGCCCTCTCGGACCGTGACGATCCCCGGCCCGTCACCCGCACGCCGGAATCTTCCGCGCTGGATGCCGGTGACGATCAGCGCCAGACCGGCGACCACGATCACCCAGCCCAACCACCGAAGGATACCGAAGGAAACCAGGCCCCAATAGAGGCCCAGGGCCGCAACGGCCAGGCCGATAAGGGCCTCGCGCCAGCGCAGAAGCAGGGCTTTGACCTCGGGGCGCATCACCAGTCTCCGTGCGCGTTTTGCCACAGGGTAAGCGCCGCGACGGCCGCCGTGTCGGCGCGCAGGATACGCGGCCCGAGCGAAACGCCCGTGGCGCAGTCCATGCCGCGCAACCGGTCGCGCTCGCGCGGGGAAAAGCCACCTTCGGGCCCGATCAGGATGGCGGTCGGCGCGCGCAACGTGTCGGGCAGGTCATCGGCCGCCCCGATCCGGGTTTCGTCGCAGAACATCAGCGCGCGCGCCGGGTCCCAGCCATCGAGCAGCCGGTCCAGTTTCACAGGCTCGGCAACCTCAGGCACATAGGTGCCCCCGCATTGCTCGGCGGCCTCCACCGCGTGGGCCTGCAAACGATCCACCCGCACCCGTTCGGAATTGGTGAACTCGGTCAGCACCGGGCAGATCCGCCGCGCGCCCATCTCGGTCGCCTTTTCGACGATGAAATCGGTCCGCGCCTTCTTGATGGGTGCGAAAAGCAGCCAAAGGTCGGGCGGTTCCTGCAAGGGACGGGTTTGGGCAATGCAGGTCAGCGTGCCACGGCGCTTGGCCGCCTCGGTGACCTCGGCGTCCCATTCCCCGTCCTGCCCGTTGAATAATGACAGCACCGCCCCCGGCCCCAGCCGCATCACCCCGAACAGGTAATGCGCCTGATCGCGGTCCAGCGGAACCGTTTGCCCCGCCCCCAGCGGGTGATCTACAAAAAGCCGAACCTTGGACATGCGGGGACCATATGACCGGGACGCCAGAGACGCCAGAGCAGGATGGAACCGTTGCCGATGCCTACCGGGGCAACTGGGTGGATCGCCACGCCCCGCCCGAAACCCGGCCCTACCTGCGGCTGAGCCGCGCGGACAGGCCCATCGGCACTTGGCTTCTGCTGCTGCCCTGCTGGTGGGGCTTGCTCCTGGGCATGTTGCAGACCGGGCGCGCGGGCTGGTTCGACCTGTGGATCGCGCTGGGCTGTGCCCTGGGGGCGTTCCTGATGCGCGGGGCGGGCTGCACGTGGAACGACATCACCGACCGCGATATCGACGGCAGCGTCGAGCGCACCCGGTCGCGGCCGATCCCGTCGGGGCAGGTCGGGGTGCGGGCGGCGCTGGTCTGGATGGCGCTGCAAAGTTTCGTGGCGCTGCTGATCCTGCTGACCTTCAACATGAATGCCATTCTGTTGGGCGTGCTCTCGCTTGTGCCGGTCTGCATCTATCCCTTTGCCAAGCGATTCACCTGGTGGCCGCAGGTTTTCCTCGGCCTGGCGTTCAACTGGGGCGCGCTGCTTGTCTATACCGCCCATACGGGCAGCCTGGGCTGGCCCGCCGTGGTGCTTTACCTTGCGGGCATGGGCTGGACGCTTTTCTATGACACGGTCTACGCCCATCAGGACGCCGAGGATGACGCTCTGATCGGGGTGAAGTCCACCGCGCGGCTTTTCGGTGATGCCACGCCGCGCTGGCTGCGCTGGTTCCTTGTCGCCACGGTCAGCCTGATGGCGCTGGCGGTAATCCTTGTCGCCATTGACCGGTCTGTCCTGTCGCTTGTGGTGGCCCTGTGCGGGCCATGGGCGATGGGCTGGCACCTGTTGTGGCAGTTGCGGCAATTCGACCCCGAGGACAACCCAGGCCTTCTGCGCCTGTTCCGGTCGAACCGCGACGCGGGCCTGATCCCCGTGCCATTTTTCGCCGTCGCTCTGTTCCTGTGATTGAACCCTGTTCGGCTAGGGCCTAAGGAAGGGCATCCCTGCCGTTGTCGAGGCCAAATGCGTCTTTCGGAACTCTTCATTCGTATCGGTGCTTTCGCCCTTGCCGCGCTGGTTTGCGTCTTCGCGGCGCAGGCGGCGGTGCGGACGGTTGAAAGCACCTCGGTCGCGGCGGTGGAAACCGCACTTGAAGAACGCAGCCTCGGCTTTGCCTCGGTCATCGGCGATGGGCTGCAGATCGTTCTGGAAGGCCAGGCCGACAGCGAGGCCGAGCGGTTCCGGGCGATTTCCACGGCAGGCACCATGGTGGATGCCAGCCGCGTCATCGACAACATGACAGTCCGCGACCCGACAGGGATCGCGCCGCCGGAATTCTCGATGGAGGTTCTGCGCAATGACAGTGGGATCTCGATCATCGGCCTGATCCCCGCCGCCTCGGATCGGGAAAGGCTGAATGCCCGTCTGGAGGGGCTGACCGACTCGCCCGACCGTGTGGCGGATCTGCTGGAAGTGGCAGACTATCCCCAGCCAGAGGGTTGGCAGGCGGCCGTGGATTACGGCATTCGGGCCCTGCGCGCCTTGCCACGCTCCAAGGTTTCCGTGCGCGCCGACCGCGTTGCCGTCGAGGCCATCGTCGATTCCGATGCGGAAAAGGCCCGCATGGAAAGCGACCTGGCCCGTAACCAGCCCGAGGGCGTCGATGTGGCGTTGCAGATCATGGCGCCGCGCCCGGTGATCACCCCCTTCACAACCCGTTTCGTCAAGGATGCCGAGGGCGCGCGGTTCGAGAGTTGCGTGGCCGATACGACAGAGGCGGAGGACCGTATCGTCGCCGCTGCCCGCGCTGCCGGGGCCGAGGGGCGTGTGGGCTGCACCCTGGCGCTTGGCGCCCCGTCCGGCACCTGGGGGCAGGCTGTGTCGCTTTCGATTGCGGCCATTGGCGAACTGGGCGGCGGGACCGTTACGATTTCCGATGCCGATATCACCCTGATCGCGTCAGAGGGCACCGTGCAGGGGAATTTCGACCGTATCGTCGGGGCTTTGGAAAACGAGCTTCCGGAGCTCTTCGCGCTGGAAGCGGTGTTGCCCGAGGCCCCCGAAGATGCCGATCAGGGCCCGCCACAATTCATCGCCACGCTCAGCCCAGAGGGCACGGTGCAGCTGCGGGGGCGGGTCACCGACGAATTGCTCAACACTACCGCACAGAACTACGCCCGGGCGCGGTTCGGAACAGCCGATATCGCGATGGGCACCCGGGTGGTCGACGGATTGCCCGGCAATTGGGGCGTGCGGGTTCTGGCCGGGATCGAGGCCTTGTCGATCCTGTCGAACGGGTCGCTCGTGGTCGAGCCGGATACCGTTGTCGTGCGTGGCAAATCCGGCGACGAGGAAGCCGGCGCCCGCGTCTCGCGGTTGCTGATCGAAAAGCTCGGCGAAGACCAGGATTTCGAAGTCGAGGTCGAATATGTCGAGGCGCTGGACCCGATCGAGGCGATGCCCACGGACGAGGAATGCCTGTCGCGCATCGAAACCGTGACGCTGGATCGCAAGATCACCTTCGACCCCGGCTCGGCCAATATTTCGGGCGCGGCGATTTCCGTGGTCGACGACATTGCCGAGATCCTGCGCCGCTGTGCCGACCTGCGGATCGAGATCGCGGGCTATACCGACAGCCAGGGCCGCGAGGAAATGAACAAGCGCCTGTCCCAGCAAAGGGCGGAGGCGGTGCTGACCGCGCTGCGCATGCGGCGGGTGCCGACATCGAGTTTCCGCGCCGTGGGCTATGGCGAGGACAACCCGATCGCCGACAACGAGACCGAAGAAGGTCGCGAGGCGAACCGCCGGATCGAGTTCTCGTTGATCGAAGTTGAAATGACGGAAGAAGCCAGCACGCTGGACGAGTTGGCCGCCGAAGGCGCGACGGACGGGTCAGGGGAGGGCGGCTCAGACGCGGCCGCGACGGGAGAGACGAATGAATAGGACCGAGTTCATCATCGCCACGGCAATCGTGCTGTTCGTGGCCTTCAGCCTTGGCTGGTTCGCAAGCTGGCTGATCAACCGCTTCACCCGGGTCAGCAAGTCCGAGGTGGGCGAGTTGGACAAGATGGCGCAGGCCCTGCACGAGGCCGAGGAAACCCGCGACCAGGCGATCACCTACCTGCAACAGCGCGAAGCCGAGATGACCAACCAGATGGCCCAGACCGAGGCCGAACTGCGCGCCGCGATGGACGGGCTGCGCGACGCCCGCCGCGAAGCCGAGGAATTGCGCACCTATATCGAGCGCCAGAACGCCGGGTAGAGGCCGGGCAACAAAGGCTGGTTGGCGGGACTTTCCTGCCGTTCGACTGAGGCCATGGTCAGCCCCTGGGGTGGCGATCCAACGAAACTATCAGGGGCGCTTTATGGCTGCCGCACACTGCACCAGACCGAGCCTCGCGCGTCCATTTCCCAATCGCCAGCCCTCGGGAGGGGCTGACGATGGCCGGGCCGCTGCGCGACTGTTAGCCGGCCAGTTGCGCCGAACGGGCGGCACAGATGGGCTCAAACCCGCCACTCGCCGCATCCAACCGCCCCTACCCGTCGATCAGTGCAGCGATGATGGCCTTGGCTTCGGGGCTGGCCCAGTCGGCGTCGCCCTGAAGGCGGGCGATTTCCTGGCCAGTGGGATCGAGGATCAGTGTCACCGGCAGGCCGAGAACGCCCATGTCGCGGGCCAGCGCGCTGCTGGCATCTGTGTGCATCGGCAGGTTATCGACGCCGATCTCTTCAAAGAACGCCTCCATCGCCGGGCGCGGGTTTCGGCCGGTCGCGATGGTAACAACCTCGAAATCCTCGCCGCCGAACTCGGCCTGCAACTCGGCCAGTTGCGGCATTTCCTTGCGGCAGGGGGCGCACCATGTGGCCCAGAAATTGACCAGCGCGTATTTGCCCTCGTAGGCGGCGAAGGTCATGTCCTCGCCCGTTTCCGAGGCGAAGGCGACCGCCGAGCCGGGGGCCTGGGCGAATTGAAGCTTGGTCATGTCGCCGCCGCGCATCTCTTCGAGCGCGGTGAAATCCAAGACCGTGGTGGCAGGCGCGGGGCTTTCCCTGTCGCTCAAGGCCAAGTATAGCCCACCGGCAAGGCCAATGGCGGCGGCAGCTGTCAGGATGAGGGCTTTGTTCATGTAACCACCTTTGGAACGCGGGGACCCATGTCGGACAAAACGGGATCGAATGCAATGTGGGGCGGGCGCTTTGGCAGCGGACCGGATGCGATCATGGAGGCGATCAACGCCTCGATCGGGTTCGACAAACGGTTGGCGAAACAGGACATAGGCGGGTCTCGTGCGCATGCGGCCATGTTGGCGGCCCAAGGTATCATTTCAGAAAAGGACGCCGAAGCCATTCGGGAAGGGCTGCTCACGGTCTTGTCAGAGATCGAGGGCGGGACTTTCACCTTTTCCACCGCGCTGGAGGACATTCACATGAATGTCGAGGCGCGCCTGAAAGAGGTGATCGGCGAACCGGCCGGGCGCCTGCATACGGGCCGCAGTCGGAATGACCAGGTGGCCGTGGATTTCCGGCTCTGGGTGCGGGATCAGTGCGATGCGGCCGAGGCGGGCCTCGTGGCGCTGCAGAAGGCGCTGTTGGGCCAGGCTGAACAGGGGGTGGAGTGGGTCATGCCGGGCTTCACCCATCTGCAGACCGCGCAGCCGGTGACCTGGGGCCATCATATGATGGCCTATGTCGAGATGTTCGGGCGCGACCGCGCCCGGTTCTCCGATGCCCGCAAGCGGATGAACGAGTCGCCCCTCGGCGCGGCGGCGCTGGCGGGGACGCCGTTTCCCATCGACCGTCAGATGACCGCCGAGGCGCTGGGTTTCGACGGCCCCATGGCCAATTCGCTCGACGCCGTCTCGGCCCGCGATTTCGCGCTGGAATTCCTGGCCGCCGCGTCGATCTGCGCGATGCATCTGAGCCGCCTTGCCGAAGAGCTGGTGATCTGGTCCTCGGCCCAGTTCCGGTTCGTGTCCATGTCCGACAAATGGTCCACCGGATCGTCGATCATGCCGCAGAAGCGCAACCCGGATGCGGCCGAATTGCTGCGTGCCAAGATCGGGCGCATCTTCGGCGCCAACGTGGCGCTGATGACGGTGATGAAGGGCCTGCCCTTGGCCTATTCCAAGGACATGCAGGAGGACAAGGAACAGGTTTTCGATGCCGCCGACAACCTGATGCTGGGCTTGGCGGCCATGGCGGGCATGGTGGCGGACATGAGTGCCCGGCCCGAGAACCTGCGGGCCGCGGCCGCCACAGGTTTCTCGACCGCCACTGACCTCGCCGACTGGCTGGTGCGAGAATTGGGCCTGCCCTTCCGCGAGGCGCATCACGTCACCGGTGCGCTGGTCGCCGAAGCCGAAAAGCGCGGCTGCGACCTGCCGGACCTGCCGCTGGAGGTCATGAAATCCAGCCACGCGGGAATCACCGAAGGGGTGTATGATGTGCTGGGCGTGGACAATTCCGTCCGCAGCCGCACGTCTTACGGGGGCACGGCCCCGGACCGCGTCCGGGACCAGATCGCCCGCTGGAAGGAGGCACTGACATGAAGAAGACCCTTGCACTGATCGCCCTGCTCGGCCTTGCCGCCTGTGGCGCGGATGACCCGCCGTTCCAGCCGACCGCCGGTGTCGGCGTTTCCGTCGGAAGTGGCGGAGTGAGCACCAATGCCAGCGTCGGCGCGACCAACGGAACCGTCTCGGTCGGCTTGAACCTCTGATGCGGTGGCTGTTCCTGGCACTGGCGGTTTGGGGCACGGTGCATCCGATGTGGTATTTCATCTCCTGGTTTCAGGAGAATACCTGGTCGATCATGGCCATGGTCGATGCCTGGCACGCCAATGATGCAGCATCCGGGTTGGTCTGGGACCTGACCATCGCGGCCGTGGCGCTGACCATCTGGGTGATCTGGGAAAGCGTGACGACACGGCGCTGGGCCGGGTTGCTCGCGGTGCCCGCGACCTTTTGCATCGGGGTCAGTTGTGGCCTGCCGCTCTACCTCTTCCTTCGGATGGGACGCAGCTAGGCGGTGTCGCTGCCGCGACGCTTTCATTTACGAAATCGGTCAGGCGCCGCGCCGCCGCCCTGTCGCGCGGTCAGCCCCGTTGCGATGCGGTATTTTTGACCCAAAGAAGCCTTGGGGTTTTCGCCAGACCTGCTAAACCCGCGAGGATGTCGAAGGGGGCCGGGATGGACCATTTCCTGTATCGCGATGGCGCATTGCATGCCGAGGATGTGCCGATTTCCGAGATTGCGGCGGCCGTGGGCACGCCGTTCTACGTCTATTCCAGCGCCACGCTGCTGCGTCACTTCCGGCTGTTCGACGAGGCGTTGGCGGGCACCGATCACCTGGTCTGCTATGCCATGAAGGCCCTGTCGAACCTGGCAGTGGTCAAGCTGCTGGGCGAGGCGGGCGCGGGAATGGACGTGGTGTCGGGCGGCGAGTACCGGCGCGCCAGGGCGGCGGGTGTGCCCGGCGAGCGGATCGTCTTTTCCGGGGTCGGCAAGACCCGCGACGAGATGTGTCTGGCGCTGGAAGGTGGAATCCGCCAATTCAATGTCGAGAGCGAACCGGAAATGCGCGCGCTGTCCGAGGTTGCGGAGTCCATGGGCGTGGTCGCGCCCGTGACGGTTCGGGTCAACCCGGATGTGGATGCGAAGACGCACGAGAAGATCTCGACCGGCAAGGCCGAGAACAAGTTCGGTATCCCGATTGCCCGTGCCCGCGAGGTCTATGCCGAGATCGCGGGACTTCCGGGCCTTAAGGCCATCGGGATCGACGTGCACATCGGCAGCCAGTTGACCGACCTGGAGCCGTTCCGGCTGGCCTATCAGAAAGTGGCCGAGCTGACCGAGGCGCTGCGTGCCGATGGCCATGATATCCGGCGGCTCGACCTGGGAGGCGGGCTGGGCATTCCCTATGAGCGGTCGAACGAGGCGCCGCCCTTGCCCTTGGAATACGGACAGATGGTCCGCGAAGTCGTGGGCCATCTGGGCTGCGAGATCGAGATCGAGCCAGGTCGGCTGATCGCGGGGAATGCCGGGCTGCTGGTCGCCGGGGTGATCTATGTCAAGCAGGGCGAAGGCCGCGAATTCCTGATCGCGGATGCGGCGATGAACGACCTGATCCGACCCGCGATGTATGACGCCTGGCACGATATCGTGCCGGTGCGCGAAGCCGAAGCCGGGGCCGTCATGACCCCCTATGACATTGTCGGCCCGGTCTGCGAAAGCGGCGATACCTTCGCCAAGGGGCGCATGTTGCCGGCACTGGGCGAGGGCGATCTGATCGCGTTCCGGTCCGCCGGCGCCTATGGCGCGGTCATGGCCAGCGAATACAATTCGCGGCCCCTGATCCCCGAGGTGCTGGTGAACGGGGATCAATTCGCGGTTATCCGCCGACGCCCGACCTTTGACGAGATGCTGAATCGAGATACCATCCCCAAGTGGCTGTAGCGGGTATTCCGAACGGCCCCAGCGAATGGTGAGGTTGACATCCGCCCAGAGCAGACCCCCCGGCATCTGCGCATGCCCATTGCCCTGACCCGGATCGGCCTTTGGGCCGAACGGATCACGCGCGCATTCTGGCCGGTCTGGACAGTGCTGTTCGTCGGGTTGGCTCCGCTGATCATGGGCTGGCAGGATCGGCTGCCGTTGGAACTCGTCTGGGGTTTCGCGGTTTTGGTCGTCCTGGTCCTTGGCTGGACGTTGTGGCGCGGGGTCCGGGGCTTTCGGGTGCCCACGCGCGATGAAGCCGTTGCACGGGTCGACGCGCGCCTGCCGGGCCGCCCGATCGCCGCGCTCGAGGACCAGCAGGCCATCGGCGCGGGCGATGCGGCATCGGAGACTGTCTGGCGGGTGCATCTGCAACGCATGGCCGACCGGACCCGCGACGCGCGCCCGGTCGAGCCTGATCTGCGCCTGTCACGGTCAGACCCGTTCGGCCTTCGATATATCGCGTTGCTTGTCTTCGTCGTGGCGCTGATGTTCGGCTCGCTCTTGCGGGTCGGCAGCGTGGTCGAGGCCGGGATTGGCGGCACTGGCCAGATTGCCACCGGTCCGGTCTGGGAAGGCTGGGTGGAGCCGCCAGGCTATACCGGCAAGCCGACCCTTTACCTGGCCGACCTTCAGGGCCGGGCGATCCGCGCGCCGGAAGGATCGCTTATCACCGTGCGGCTTTATGGCGAGGTCGGCGAGCTGACCGTGGCCGAGACCGTCTCCGGCCGAACCGGAGAGGTGCCGCCGGCCTCGGATGTGCAGCAGAGCTTCGAGGTGGCGCAATCGGGCCGCCTGGAAATCATGGGCGATGGCGGCGCGGCCTGGGATGTTGTCATGTTGCCCGACGAGGCACCCATGGTGGAGCTGGCCGGGCCGGTCGAGGTCGAGGCCTCGGGCGAGATGGCCCAGCCGTTCCGGGCCAGCGACGATCACGGCGTGTTCGCCGGTGAGGCGCGGATCGACCTGGATCTGGGGGCGGTAGATCGCCGCCATGGGCTGGCCGTGGACCCGGACCCGCGCGAGGCGTTTGTGGTGGATCTGCCGATGCCGTTTTCCGGCGATCGCGCGGATTTCGAGGAGCGACTGATCGACGATTTCTCGCAGCATCCCTGGGCGAACCTGCCGGTGACGCTGACCCTGACTGTCGAGGATGCCGTCGGCCAGTCCGGCAGCAGTACGCCCGAGACCATGCGCCTGCCGGGACGGCGGTTCTTCCAGCCGGTCGCCAAGGCGGTGATCGAACAGCGCCGTGACCTGCTTTGGTCCAAAGCGAATGCATCGCGGGTGGCGATGGTGCTGCGCGCCGTATCGCACCGACCTGACGAGTTGTTCAACAACGAGACCAGCTATCTGCGGTTGCGCATTACCCTGCGCCGGCTGGAGGCCGAGATGGAAGGCGGCCTGTCCGACGCGGCGCAGGAAGAGATCGCCCAAGCGCTCTGGGACTTGGCGATCCTTCTGGAGGACGGCTCGCTCGCCGATGCGCGCGACCGTCTGGAGCGGGCGCAGGAACGGCTGGCCGAGGCGATGCGCAACGGGGCCTCGGAGGAGGAAATCCAGGAGTTGATGGATGAGCTGCGTGCCGCGATGGATGAGTACATGCGCATGCTGGCCGAAAACGCCGAGCCGGGCGAGAATGGCACCGATCAGCCCGATAGCGGCGAGGAGAACCGGCAGATTTCCCAAAGCGAAATCGACGCCCTGTTGGACCGCATCCAGGAGCTGATGGAAGAAGGCCGCATGGCCGAGGCGCAGGAGCTGATGGAACAGCTCAACCAGATGATGGAAAACATGCGCGTCACTCAGGGCGAAGGCGGTGATGGGCCGCAAACCCCCGGTGAGCAATCCATGCAGGACCTGGCCGAGACCCTGCGCGATCAACAGCAGTTGAACGACGATTCCTTCCGGGAGCTACAGGAGCGGTTCAATCAGGGCCAACCTGGCCAGCAGGGGCAACAGGGTCAGCAACCCCAGGGACAGCAGCAGGGCCAACAGCCCGGCGGCGAGGATCAGCCGGGCCAGGGCCAACAGGGCCAGCAAGGGCAGGGTCTGGGGCAGGGTGACAACAGCCAGCAGGGTATGATCGGCGAAGGTGGCCAGGGGGGCGAGGCGACCGGCGAGGGGTCTTTGGCTGACCGGCAAAACGCCTTGCGGCAGGGATTGAACCAGTTGCGCAACGCGCTGCCGGGCTTGGACGGCGAGGCGGCAGACCGCGCGGGCGAGGCGCTGGGCCGGGCCGAGGACGCCATGGAAGGTGCCGAGGACGCGTTGCGCGAGGGCGACATGGCCGAGGCCATCGACCGCCAGTCCGAGGCGATGGACGCCTTGCGCGACGGCATGCGCAACCTGGGCGAGGCCTTGGCCGAAAACCAGCGCGAACAACTTGAAGAGGGGCAGGGCACCCAGACCGGTCGTGCCGATGGTCGCCCCGAGCCGGGCCGCCGCGATCCGCTGGGTCGCCAGATGGGCAATTCCGGCCAGTTCGGCAGCGACGAGAACATGCTCCAGGGCGAGGATATCTACCGCCGGGCCGAGGAACTGCTCAAGGAATTGCGCGACCGCTCCGCCGACCAGGAACGGCCCGAGCTGGAGCTGGACTACTTGAAGCGGTTGCTGGAGCGTTTTTGAACCGCGTTTGCCCTCAGCCCGGATCGACCTGCAAGTGGTCGCCGCCGGCCTGACGGGCGGCTAGCCCTTCGGGGTGATGGTCACTTGGCACGTGTCGTTCGTCTTCAGGCCGGCTTTGGCGCATTGGGCCGCGGTCAGGTTGAAAAAGAAGACATCCGACCCCTTACCCCAGGGGCGAATATTGCGTTCGAACGGGCCTATACCATTGAGCGTCACCTCTGCCGGAAAGGCCGAATTGCGGCCTGGGACATGCGCCGGTTTGACGACGACATAACGTGGCAGGTCATCCTGCTTGCGCAGGATGCGCGTCGAGAATGTGATTTCTGCATGTGGCATTGGTCTGCTTTCACGGATCGCAACTGGAGCGGGCGAATGGCCCTGACCCGAACATGATACCGCGAATGGTCCGGCCGGCGCCAGTCCGCTATCGCTCCGTCGCGCCCTTGCCGGCGAGGATCCGGTCGCGGAACTTCTCGATCCGGGCGATGCGGGTTTCGGGCTTTTTCGCGCCTGCCAGGTTGAGGACATAGCTTTTCCGGCGCCCCGGGGTGAGGGCGTGAAAGGCCTCGGCCAGGACCGGATCGGTATCGAGCGCCGCGATCAGTTCTTTGGGCAACTCCAGCTCCTGCGTGGCGCTGGGCGGTTTGATCCCCGCCTCGGCATAGCCCTTGGACTCGGCCAGGTAGGCGCCAATGACCGGGGCCAGCCGATCCACCGCCCCATTGGTCATGAACCGGATCATGTCTGCATGCTGCGTGTTCGGACCCGGGCGTTCCAGAACGCCATCGGGGTCCCTCATAAGCGCAGCGTTGAAGAAACTGAGCCGGAAATCGCCCCGGAACGCGCCGATGATCACGATGTTGCGGCCCGCATACAGGTAGCAGGGATGCCCCCATTTGACGCGTTCTTCCAGCCCGGCCTCCAGGCAGAGCCGACGCAGCGCTGCCAGCCCGTCAGCCCATGTCCGGGTCGAACAATCGGGCGTGCCGAAGCGGGCGCAGCGGCCGCAGCCGCGCGCGAAATACTCTTCGATGTCCGTTATCATGCGCGTTACTCGGTTGGCGCCTCGGGCGTTTCCGGTGTTTCAGGGGCCTCGGGGGATACGGTCGGCGTGCTGTCGGTCGCCGCATCCGGGCCATATTCCATGCCGGCCATGAGGTCCTGCAGCGTCGCATCCAGCCACAACCGCCACTCGTTGACCTGCACCACATAGGCGTCCAGCGGATCAGCCAGGGCGGGCACGGCGTCACCGATCTGAGGCGCGAACACGTAGACGAGCGCCGCGATCACCGCCAGAAGGACCACCAGAAGGAAGCCGCGACGGAACCCGCCCGAGCGAGACGACTGCGCCCTGTCCTCCATTTGGGCAGGACCCGGCTCGCCATCCGATTGCAGGGTCGAGTTGATCTCGTCGATATCCGGCAAGAGGTCGCGCCGGACTTGATCGCCGTCCTTGCTGGCCGCGACCGTGGCTGCGGCTGCTGCTGCTGCGGCAGCGGGGCCCGAGGGCTTGGACTCCTCGCCACGCAACCGCGCCATGCGGCGCCGGGCCTCTTCACTGCGTTGGTCATCAGGGCTGGCGGCGTCGTCCAGCCCCAGGTCGGGCTGACTTTCCAGGCTGTCGGCCTCGGCATGACGAACGGCTTCTTCGCGTTCCCGCTCTTCGCGCAGAATCCGGGCGACTTCGGGGTCGATGGTGCGCCGCTCGGGGCCGGTTTCCGGCTGAGGCGCGTCGTCGGGTGTCTCGGTGTCCTCGGCTTGGTCAAGCGGTTCCGGTTCTGGCTCCGGTTCGTGAGCCTCCTCAGGTTCCGGTTCCGGCTCCGGTTCGGGTGTTGGCTCGGGGTCGGGTATTGGTTCGGGCTCGGGCTGGTGCGGGGCCGGCTGCGCCGCGATGCCCGGCTCTTCGAACCATGTGTGACCGCAGTTGGAACACTGCACATCCCGACCGCTATCCGGGATCACGTCGTCGGCCACTTCGTATTGAGCGCCGCAATTGGGGCATACCAGCCGCATCGGTCTTGTCCTTTCCCCTGATTTCGGGGCTTTTGTTCCTGCTCTTGCACTGGATTCTTAGCGATCCGCGGGTGCCAGCGCAAAGGATTTGCGTCTAACGGGCCAAAGGCGGAATTCCCCCGTGGCCAATTGCATACAGGTGGCTTTTCGGCCAGAACATCGTCCAGCAGGGAGATGCGGGCGTGATCGAGCTGGATAATGTTGCATACAGCTATGGCGGCGGAGAGCTGTTTTCCTCTGTCACGCTGTCCTTGCCGCCGGGGTCCTTTCATTTCCTGACTGGCCCATCAGGGGCGGGAAAAACCACGCTTCTGAAGCTCTGCTATGGCGAGTTGACGGCGACTGCCGGGCAGGTGCGCCTGTTCGGGCAGGATACACGCAGCCTTGGCCGCGACGACATCGCGCAACTGCGCCGGCGCATCGGCGTGGTGCATCAGGATTGCCAGTTTCTGGATCATCTGCCCGTGGCCGAGAACATCGCATTGCCGCTGACGGTTGCAGGCCGCGATGGCGCGCCCGAGGATCTCGAAGACTTGCTGGGCTGGGTTGGTTTGCGGCGCCAGGCGGGGCAATTGCCGCCTGAACTCTCTGGCGGTGAACGCCAGCGCGCGGCTCTGGCCCGGGCGGTGATCATGTCGCCGGATGTGATACTCGCGGATGAGCCGACCGGCAATGTTGACTGGGACATGTCGCAGCGCCTGCTGACGCTGCTGATCGAACTGAACCGGATGGGCAAGACGGTGCTGATCGCCACGCATGACTTGTCGCTGATCCGCGCCGCCAAATCCGAGGTCGAGGCGCGGGTGCTGCGGCTCAAAGATCGCCGTATTCAGGCGGCGGGGGCGAATCTGTGATGGAGATGCTGCGCCGCATGCTGGGCCTGCTGGCCGGCGACCCACAGGCCGACCGGGCGGTGCCGCCGACCGGGTTCACGGCGCGGTTGACGCTGATGTCGGCAGCGGCCATGGCTTTTCTGGCAGTCTTCGCGCTGGCCATGTCGCTTGCCACCGGGCGGCTGGCCGATCGCTGGTCCGAGGAACTGGCGCGCACTTCGACCTTGCGCATCTCGGCCCCCGCCGACCAGATGCAGGCCCAGACCGCGGCGGCGGTCGAGGTTCTGCGCACCACGCCCGGCGTGGCCGAAGCCCGGCCCCTGACCGCCGAGGAACAACGCGCTCTGCTGGAGCCCTGGTTCGGCCCCGACCTGCCGGTCGAGACCCTGCCGATCCCGCAGCTGATCGAGATCATCGAGGAGGGCGAGGGCTATGATCCGGCCGGTCTGCGGGCCCGGCTGCAGGCCGAGGTGCCCGGCGCGATCCTCGACGACCACGGACGCTGGCGCGAACCGCTTGTGCAGGCCGCCGGCCGGCTGCGTCTCTTGGCCTGGGTGTCCATAGGGCTGATCGCGCTGACGACGGCGGCGATGATCACGCTGGCTGCGAACGCGGCGCTGGCCGCCAATGCGCAGGTGATCCGGGTGATGCGACTGGTCGGTGCCCGCGATGTCTATATCGCCCGCGCCTTCGTGCGCCGTTTTACCTTGCGGGCCCTGGTGGGGGCGGCGGTCGGAACGGTGCTGGGGCTGCTGGCGGTGCTCGCGTTGCCATCCACGGACGTGGCGGGCGGTTTCCTGACCGGGTTGGGGTTCCAGGGCTGGCACTGGCTGTGGCCGCTGACCATCCCGCCGCTGGCCGCGCTGGTGTCCTTTTTCGCGACCCGGCAGGCGGCGTTGCGCAGTCTGGGGGAACAATCCTGATGCAATTCATCCAGTGGCTTCGGTCTTTCGTTTTTGTGGTGGTGATCTATTTCGCCATGATCCCCTATGGCCTGATCTATCTGCCTGCCGCCCTGCGCAGCCGGGACGGGGCCATCGCCGCCTGCCATGCCTGGTGCCGTTTCGTGAAATGGACTGCTCCGTGGATGGTCGGCATCCGGACCGAGGTGCGCGGCACGCCCCCTACCGGCGAATGCCTGATCGCCGCCAAGCACCAGAGTTTCCTCGACATCATCCTGATTTATTCCAGCGTGCCGCGTGGCAAGTTCATCATGAAAAAGGAATTGACCAAAGCACCGATCCTGGGCTGGTACGCGCTGCGCATCGGTTGTGTCCCGGTTGATCGGGGTAAACGGGCGCAGGCCGTTCAACGCATGGTCGCCGATGTCGAGGCGGGCCGGGCCGACCCGGGCCAGTTGATCATCTACCCCCAGGGCACGCGCATTCCACCGGGCGTCAAGGCACCCTACAAGGTCGGCTCATCCGTTCTCTATTCCGAACTGGGCCAGCCCTGCGTCCCCGTGGCCTGCAATGTCGGCCTGTTCTGGCCGCGCAAGGGAATCATGCGGCGGCCCGGAACCGCGGTGGTCGAATTCCTCGATCCGATACCACAGGGCCTGACAGGCCGTGATTTCATGAACAGGCTGGAGCATGAGGTCGAGGAGCGGTCCAACGCCCTGATGGCCGAGGCTGGGCTCAAGGAGATCGAAACATGACCCGGATTGAGACCCTCGATGCGCTCGATGCGATCTATGGCGCCCCGTCGCCCCGGTCTCTGACCAAGGTCGTCACCCGGCTGACCCCGGCCTATCGCAAATGGATCGGGGCCAGCCGCTTCGTGATCCTGTCCACGGTCGGACCGGAGGGGACCGACTCCACGCCGCGTGGCGATGACGGCCCGGTGGTGAAGATCGCCGATGACCGCACGCTTCTGCTACCCGACTGGAAAGGCAACAACCGGCTGGACAATCTGCGCAACATCGTCCGAGATCCGCGCGTCAGCCTGATGTTCCTGGTGCTGGGGTCGGACAACGTGGTGCGGGTTAATGGCCGTGCCGTGGTCACGGCGGATCCATCCTTAACGGAGCAGTTCGAGCAGAAGGGTCGGCACCCCAAGACGGTAACGGTGGTGACACTCGACGAGGCCTATTTCCAATGTGCCAAGGCGGTCATGCGCGCCGGCCTCTGGTCGCGCGACGATTCCGCGGGGTTGCCGAGTGCGGGCGCTTTCCTGAAAGAGGTCGAGCCGGATTTCGACGGGGAAACCTACGATGTTACCTATCCGGATTATGCAAAAGGCCGGATGTGGTAGCCTAGCCGTTCAGGTCTTCCAACAGCCGGCCGTGGCGGCTGGTTTCCTGCACCAACTGGCCGAATGTCTTGATGCCTTTGCCTTCGAGAAGGGGCAGCAGCTTCACCAGCGCCTCGGCGGTGGCACGGGCATCGCCCATGGCGGTGTGGCGCAGCTCTGGCGGGATGGAGACCGCCAACCTGTCGCACAGCGCGTCCAGAGAATGGTCTTCGTTGGTGCCGAAAACGACGGCCGACAACAGCACCGTATCGACCACCGGATGGGTCCACTCGACCCCCATCTCGGGGGCGAATTTGCGCAGGAGTCCAATATCGAAGGGCGCGTTATGAGCGACGAGCACCGAGTCGCGGGCGAAATGGTGCAGGGCGCGGCCCACCTCTGCGACCCCAGGCGCACCGGCCACGTGATCGTCGCTGACCTTGTGAATCCTTGTCGAGGCCGGCGGGATCGGCCGGCCCGGATTGACATAGCTGTCGATCGCTTCGCCTTCGACGATACGGCCGTTCAAAATCCGGACCGCGCCGACCTGCACGATGGCATCCTTTTCCACCGACAGCCCCGTGGTTTCGGTATCGAAGGGCACGAAACACAGATCGCGCAACGAGGTATCGGAGATTTCCTGCGTTTTGGTGGTCGTCATCAGGTCGAAATCGAAAACCAGCGGGCGCGGGGCAGGGCGCGGGCTGTCATGGGCGGTGATCTCGACGAAGACCATGTAGCCATCCTTGCCCAACGCCTTGAGCCGGGCATCATAGGCCGTGCCGCGGGCGGTGTCCTGTAACTCGAACGCGACTTCTGGTTGGTCCGGGGACAGCCTTTCCATGGCCGCGCGCAGCGTGGTCAGCTCGTAGTAGTCCGAAAGGGGGGCTTTCAGGCGCGGCGGTGCGACCAGCGACAGGATGCCGGCGGCCTGCGCATCGTAAAGCACGATCTCCAGCGACGGGTTCAACAGGATCGTGGCCAGCGGCATTTCCGTCAGCAGCGCGGTCAGCCGTTCGCTTTCCGCGCGCAGGCGCTGGGTTTCATGGGCGACATGTGCCGCGGAATCCATCACCGAGCTGCTGAAACTCTCGGTCAGGGCCTGCGCGGCGGGCGCAAGGTCGCCCAGATAGCGCGCGGCTTCGGCATCGACCTCGCTGTCGATACCGGAATGGGCCCGAAGACGCAGCGCAGCGGAAAGCGTGTTGATCGGTTTCGCGACGTATTCGTCGAACAATAGCCACACGCCCAGCGCCAGCCCGGTATTGACGAAGGCGAAGACGATAAAGGCCGTAACGAAAGGCGCGGTCGGCAGCGTCGCTTCGGCACGTGACCACCCCAACCAGAGCGCGCCGCCCGCCAGCGCCGCCCCGCCCGCCGCCAGCAGGCAGAAGAACAGGAAAATGCGCAGGCGCAGGCCAAGGCGGGTCAGCATGTCAGGTCTCGCAGACAAGTCTCAGGATAGGGTCGTCTTCGGGCATGGCTTCCCAGTCGGCATCCGCGACGCTGCCGTCCTCGGCAAAGGCGGCGCCATCGATCAGAAGGGCCGAACGGCCCGCATTGCAATCGAACAGCATCGGCGCCTGGCTGACAGGGGACCAGCGGCCGAAGAAATAGAGGTCGGCCATGCGTTGGCCGGGCAGCGCGGAATTGCGACGCATGGTGCCGGTATCCACGGCGGCAAAGCGCTTGGTATAGGGCCAGATCCGGGTCCACGGGCGCAGCCAGCCCTTTTCCTCGACGGTGGTGGCGATCACAACATCCTCGGGCAGGCGCTCTGCGGTGCGGTCGAACCATGTGTATTCGTTCGAGATCGTCATCGCGATCATGCCCGCACCGGCGGCAACGGGCATCAGCCAGCGCGGCAAACGGCGCCCTGTCATGAGGTTCACGACCATGACGATACCCGCACAGGCGATCCCTGCGAAGACTGTGGCGATCAGTTCAAGAAACATGGTTTATCCTATCGCACCTTTGCCGGACCCAACGGCGGATTGCATGGTCTTGACCACAACGAAGGCGTCGCGGAGGTGGCTGCGCTCGAAATCGGACAGGTCGGACGGGTCGAGATAGTTGGAGGGCGGCTCGCCTGCCTTGATCTGCGCCGCTTGGTGTTCCAGCCGCATGGTGGCGATCAGGTCATAGGCATCCAACAGGTCGGCGCCGCCCGATTTCGATACCGCACCGGCCGCGATCGCGGCCTCGATCCGGGCGCGGGTGTTCACCTGTGGCAACTGTCCCTGCAAGGTATAGACGCGACCAAGGTCCACCACCGGCACGACACCGTTATGCTTCAGGTCCAGCTGGTTGCGGTGTTCACCCGACCGGATCGTCGCCAACCCGCGCAGCAGGCCAAGCGGCGGCTGGTGCTTGAGAGAGTTGGAAATCATGTGCGCGGTGAAGATCGAGTTCCTGGCCGCCGCCTTGAGTGTCTCGGTCTGCAACCCTTCGAAGAGGCTTTCGTCGCCGCCGATGGGGCGCAGGTCGAACATGACCGAGGCCAGCATTTGCGCCTCGGGATCGGGCTTGGCGATCCAGCCTTCGAAATAGTCGCGCCAGACACTCATGGGCTGGCACCATCGCGGGTTCGTGGCCATCATGTCGCCGGGGCAATAGAAGTAGCCGCAGCGGTCCAGCCCATCGCTGACGAATTTGGCGAGGTCGGCGAAATAGGGCATGTCCGCATCGGTCACGTCGTCGGAAAGGATCAGGCAGTTGTCCTGGTCCGATACGCCGGTCTGTTCCTGCCGGCCTTGCGACCCGCAGGCCAGCCACAGGTAGGGCACTGGCGCCGGACCCAGCTTTGACTCTGCCAGGGCCAGCAGGCGCCGGGTGGCGGTATCGGCAATATCGGTGATCAGGCGGGTGACGACCTCGTGCCGGTTGCCGGTTTCAACCAGCTGCACCAGCAGCTTGGGGATCTGTGCCGTGGCGCGCGCCATTTCACCGGCATCGGCGGCCTTGGCGACGCTGCCCACGATATCGGCCGAGGACATGGCCTGGGCGCGGGTCAGGTCCGTTTGAGTGACTATACCCAGAAGCCTGTTGTCTTCGACGATGGGAACGTGGCCGATGCCGCGCTCGACCATCAGGTGCAGAACATCCGTCACCAACGCCTTGGGACTCAGTGCCAGCGGTGCCTCGGTCATGATATCCGAGACCGGCCCGGCGGCATCGGCGCCGCCAACGATAACCCGGCCATTGAGATCGCGCAGGGTGACGATGCCACGGAAGGCGCCTTCGTCATTGACGCAGATCGAGGAAATGTGCCGCTCATGCATCTGCCGGGCCGCGTCACGGATCGGCGTGTCGGGCGTGCAGGTGACCGGATCCCGCGTCATCAGACGTTCGACCGGCAGGGTGGCCACGTCGTTGCCGCCGGCTCGTTCGGGGCGGCGGCGGTCAAAGAAGCGGGCCACCGGAGCATGGGTCTCGATCAGGTCGAAGAACGTCGCGGCCGGGATGCTGATCATCCTGGCCGGGGCCTGCACCGTGGCGGTCCGGCTCGCCGCGTCGCCACGCAGCAGGGCGCGCTCTCCAAAGGAATTCCGGGGGCCCAGAATGGACAGTTGAACGCCGGCTTCGTCGGTGATCTCGATCTCGCCCTCGGCGATCACGTAGAGATTGCGAACCTTTTCCCCGACCGCGAAAACCGTGTCGCCTTTTGCGAACTCCTCGGATTGGGCCACCTGCGCCAAGTCATCCAGCGCTGCATCCGGCAGGCTGTCATAGGGGTGCACCGAGGCAAGGAACTGGATCAGCTGGGTCGGCAGAGGCATGGCGATGTGCCTTCTAGGAAAAAGTCCTGCCCACTATGACGCGGACAGGACGATCTTGGAATACGGGGCGCTGCAAAAGCGCGCGCGCCCCGAGCCCTTTCTTAGTGCCCGTCGACGGCGCCGCCGGCCCCACGCGGGATGCGGACGCTCTGGACAAGGTCCTTGATCTCCTGCGGGGTTTCCTTGGTCATGCCGGACACCACGTAGGCGACGGCGAAGTTGACCGCGGCACCGATCGCACCGAACGAGGTGGACTTGATCGGGCCCAGCAGCGGGTCAGCATCCGTGAACGAATTGGTGTCCGGGATGAAGAACCAGCCCTTGTGCAGGAAGATGTAGAGCAGGGTCACGATCAGACCGGCCAGCATGCCGGCCACGGCGCCCGAATTGTTGATGCGGGTCGAGAAGATCCCCATCATCAGCGCCGGGAAGATCGAGGCCGCTGCCAGGCCGAAGGCCAGGGCCACGGTCTGGGCGGCGAAGCCCGGGGGATTCAGACCCAGGATCACGGCGACGACGATCGCGGCCGCCATCGAGATACGCGCGGCTAGCAGCTCGTTCTTCTCTGACATGTTCGGGGTCAGCTGACCCTTCAGCAAGTCGTGGCTGACGGCCGAGGAAATGGCCAGAAGCAGACCCGCCGCGGTGGACAAGGCTGCGGCCAGCCCACCGGCCGCGACCAGGCCGATGACCCAGCCCGGAAGGGATGCGATCTCGGGGTTGGCCAGAACCAGGATGTCACGGTTGAAGTTGGTCAGCTCGTTGCCTTCCCAACCGTTCTCCGCAGCCTTGGCTTGCAGGTCGGCATTGGCGTCGTTGTAGTACTGAATACGCCCGTCACCGTTCTTGTCTTCCCAGCCCAGCAGGCCGGTCTTTTCCCAGGTTGCCATCCAGGCATATTCGGGATCGGTTTCAATGGCCTCAACGCTGACCGCCTCACCATCCGTGCCATTCGGCCACATCAGTTCCGAGATGTTCAGGCGCGCCATGGCACCCACGGCCGGGGCCGTCAGGTAGAGCAGGGCGATGAACACGAGCGTCCAGCCAGCGGACCAGCGTGCGTCGGACACACGCGGCACGGTGAAGAAGCGCATGATGACGTGGGGCAGACCCGCGGTGCCGATCATCAGCGACAGGGTGAAGAGCACCATGTTGATGGTCGAGCCATGGGCGGCGGTATACTCGGCAAAGCCAAGGTCGGTGACGATCTGGTCCAGCTTGGCCAGAAGCGGCTCACCCGAGGCAGCGTGTTCGCCGAACAGGCCCAGGGCCGGGATCGGGTTGCCGGTCAGCTGCAGCGAGATGAAGATCGCCGGGATCGTGTAGGCGGTGATCAGAACGCAGTACTGCGCCACCTGGGTGTAGGTCACGCCCTTCATGCCGCCGAACACGGCATAGGCGAACACCACACAGGCGCCGATCATCAGGCCCCAGAAGGCGTCGATCTCCAGGAAGCGACCAAAGGCGATGCCCACGCCCTGCATCTGGCCGATCACGTAGGTGATCGAGGCGACCAGAAGGCAGATCACGGCGACCATGCGCGCGGTCGAGCTGTAGAACCGGTCGCCGATGAACTCGGACACGGTGAACTTGCCGAACTTGCGCAGGTAGGGAGCAAGCAGCAGGGCAAGCAGCACGTAGCCGCCGGTCCAGCCCATCAGGAACGAGCTGTTGTCATAACCGGTGAAAGCAATCAGGCCCGCCATCGAGATGAAGCTGGCCGCCGACATCCAGTCTGCCGCCGTTGCCATCCCGTTGGTGACCGGGTGCACGCCGCGACCGGCGGCGTAGAATTCGCTGGTCGACCCGGCGCGGGCCCAGACCGCGATGCCGATATAGAGCGCGAAACTCGCGCCCACGAACAGCAGGTTGAGTGTAAACTGATCCATGGGTCC
Organism: Salibaculum griseiflavum; assembly: GCF_003129565.1. Lineage (GTDB taxonomy): Bacteria > Pseudomonadota > Alphaproteobacteria > Rhodobacterales > Rhodobacteraceae > Salibaculum > Salibaculum griseiflavum. The sequence goes on along the minus strand of NZ_QETF01000012.1, from coordinate 1,149 downwards.
TATTCCTCTTCCACGCCGTGTTCACGGTCGAGCTTGTTCATCCGCCAGGCGTAGAAAAAGATCAGGGCCAGGAAGACCAGGATCGATCCTTGCTGTGCGAACCAGAAGCCGAGATCGGCCCCCCCGACAGAGATGCCTGCCAGCAACGGGCGCAGGACGATTCCGAACCCGAAAGAGACCAGCGCCCAGATAACGAGGCTGATCAGGATGAGACGCACATTGGCGGACCAATAAGCGTTGTTGTCGTTGTCTTGGGACATGGGCTTTACCCCCTCTTTGTTGTTCCCACCGGCCCCGTCAGGACCAGGTTGCGTCGCGCGTCAGGTCGTAGCCTTCGACACGACAGCACTCAGGTCGGCAGCGATCTCCTCAATCGCTCCCATAGCGTCGACACGGGCGAGCGCGCCGGCGTTTTCGTAATAGGCGATCAGCGGCGCGGTCTGCGCGTGATAGGCCTGCAATCGCTGTGCGACCGTGGCCGCGTTGTCATCGGCACGCCGCTGCATGTCGGTCGACCCGCATTTGTCGCAGGTGCCGGGCTTGTCTGTCGGCTTGAACCTGTCGTGATAGCCCTCGCCACACCCGCCGCAGGTGAAGCGACCGGAAACACGGTCGACCATGGCGGCGTCTTCGACCTCGAGGCTGACCGCGGCATTGATCCGCTGACCGGTCTGGGCCAGCAGATCGTCCAGCGCCTCGGCCTGCACGGCGGTGCGCGGGAAACCGTCAAGGATCACGCCCTTGGCACAATCGGGTTCGGCAAGGCGGTCGCGCAGGATCGCGATGACGATCTCGTCGCTGACAAGGTCACCGGATTCCATCACCGCCTTGGCGCGTTTGCCGGCCTCGGTGCCGGCGGCCACGGCGGCGCGCAACAGGTCACCGGTAGACAGCTGCACCAAGCCGTGACGCTCTTGCAGCATCCGCGCCTGGGTGCCCTTGCCCGCGCCGGGCGGGCCAAGCAGGATCAGGACGGGGGCGGTCGGTTTCATGTCTGCGCCGTCCATCACGCGTCCCCCCTGTTCATCCTGTTTTCGATGAGGTCATCGACGACGGAGGGGTCTGCGAGGGTTGAGGTGTCGCCGAGGCTGCCGTAGTCGTTCTCGGCGATTTTGCGCAGGATGCGGCGCATGATCTTGCCGGAGCGGG
>NZ_QETF01000011.1 GCF_003129565.1 Salibaculum griseiflavum | reverse complement strand
CGCAGAATAATGCTTGCGCGTCTTGCGCTTGATCCCTTTGACCAGCTTGTCGGCCGCGTCCTTCGATGTTCCGGATTTCTTGTTCATCTTCGCCGCTTGATAGCTGCGATGAACCAGAAATCCTCCGTTACGAAAACCTCAAATCTGTCCCATAGGCCCTGACGTCAGACAATCTAGGCCAACAAAAATGGTGTTCAGATGAGCCACGGCCTCACCTGTTTCAATAAGAAAATCTCTAAGCGGTTGTGAAGCGCTTGGGCGCTTGGTGGTGGTATCGGGATTCGAACCCGCACTTCCTGCTTTCAAAGTATGATCCTCTAATCGGCAGGCGTGCTACCGTTACACTATGCCACCCTTGTGTCGCCATAGGCAGTAAGTGTCTCGGAACTTGCTGCGTTTTTCAAGAGCAATTAGAAACACCTCCCTTAAATGGTGTAACGAATGACCGGTCTGACGGGCTGCGGCGCAGCATCTGAGCCATATGGCCAATGGCAGCTCAGGGCCGCAATCGCAGCCTGGTCCAATATGAATGATCGAGATGGTTTCAAGTCGGGGAAACTGTCTGACATCAGCGCCAATGGGAGAGCGTTCGCTGATTTGATGAGAGTGGGTTTAGGGGTCAACTCTTCTCTAGTTTCGTCAGCCATTCGCCGTAGGCATGAACCATGCGGATGCGGTCCGCCAGATACTCCGCCCTGTTGTAGGCCGCCCGGACTTTCTGGGTCGTCTCGTGGGCAAGTTGCTTCTCGATCCAGTCGCTATTCCATCCCATCTCATTCATGTTCGTGGAAAAGGTCGTCCGAAAGCCGTGCTGGGTGTGATCGGAAAACCCGACCTTGGTCAGGCAGGTTTTCATTATAGTCGAACTGATCGGACGGCTTGAGTCGTTGGGAGAACAAAGGACCAGTTCCGCGTGGCCGGTGATCGGCCTTATGCCTTCGAGGATCGCCTTCGCCTGGGGCGACAAGGGGACCAGGTGAGGGCGCTTCATTTTCATGCGCTCTGCCGGTATCTCCCAGAGGCCCGCGTTCCAGTCGATCTCGTTCCAGCGCATCCCGCGAAGTTCGCTGCTGCGCGGGAAGAGATAGGCCGAGAGCAGGAGTGCGGTTTTCACTTGGTCGGTGGCCCGGTCGGTGCGCCGGATCGCCTTCAACATCGCGCCGACCCTCTCCGGGTCTGTGATCGCCTGGAAGGACCCGCGCTTCCGTTTCGCCATCGCGAAGGTCACGGCACGGGCCGGGTCCGCCGTCGCGCGTCCTTCGGCAATGGCGAAACGGAAGAGTTGCGAGCACCGGGACCGGACCTCATGGGCTGTCTCGACTTTGCCGGCCTCTTCGATGGGTCGAACCAGGGCCAGGATGTCGGGCCCGCTGATGTCCGTGATCTGGCGGTCCCCGATCCCGGCCTTCACGGTCTCCAGGTGCCGTTCCAGCTTGACCAGAGTTCGTTGGTTCGCGCCGTCCCGTTTTCGGAACAGAAGGTAGTGGTCGCAAACCGTAGCAACCAAGCCCGGGTCCCTCACCGCTGGGCCGAGCGTCGGGGGTTTTGGGCTCGCCTGGGCGGGGGCTCGCCTCGGCTTGCGTTCCGGTTCCGGGTCTTCGCCTTGCCGGATAGTCTCGCGATAACGGTCCCGCTGCCCTCTTGCGTCCGCAAGTTTCACCTGGGGGTAGGGGCCCAGGTTGGACCATCGGCGCTTACCGGCTGGGAAGTAGTAGCGGAGCCGGAATGTCTTCGTGCCGGATGGCAAGACTTCCAAGTATAGCCCGTGGCCGTCGGCGATTCGGTAGGTGCGCTCGGCGGGCTTTGCAGCGCGAATTTTTGAGTCTGTCAGGAGCATGAAATTTTAGCCCTTTTTTAGCCCAATTCGTCTGCACAACCCTGCACTATTTTGCATAGTTTCGCTTTTGGCGAAAAGGGAATAGCGTTATTTTTCAAACGCTTTGCACGGTTTTGCACGTATTGGGAAATACGAATGGAGCGGGTGATGAGATTCGAACTCACGACCCTTACCTTGGCAAGGTAATGCTCTACCCCTGAGCTACACCCGCGTCCGTTTCGTGAAGCGTGATTTAGGAAAAGACGGGCAGGGCTGCAAGCGGAAAATGCCGGCAACGGGACAAATTTTTGCCTGTCCTTTCGGGCCGGACGCAAATGGGGCGACCGCGATCTGCGGCCGCCCCGGGTTCGGAGATGCAAACTGGAATCCGGCCGCCCCTAGTCGAAGCTGTAGACAACCGAAACGCCAAAGGTGTTGTCGGTGTCTTTCTTTCCGGGCTCGGGATCGGTGTGATACTCGGTCACGACGCTGGTGCGCAGGGCCAGCGTTTCGGTCATGCGCACGTTCACGCCGAGGTCGTTGTAGACCACGGTGTCCGAGTCCGAGGCGATGATGTCGGTATCGTTGGTCAACGCCATCGTGTCGGTGAACTGGTTGTAGTAGTTCGAAGACAGCGCCAGCGCGCCCTCGCTCAGGTCATCGACGCTGTTCAACTCGGCCACGCGGTAGCCCGCACCGGCCTGCACGGCCCATTGCACGTCGGGGGTGTCGAAGACGCGATAGCCGACACCGACGCCCAGGAAGTTGTCGCTGGTGTCGAAAGGCAGGCGCTCGACATTGCCCTGCAACTTGGCGAAGCCGTAGTAGCTGCGGCCGAAATCGCGGGTGTATTCCAGCTCGTAAAGCAGGCTGTCCTCGTCAGTGACGCCCTCGTTTTCCGAGAACTGGTAGCTCAATTGCAGGTCGTAACCGTTGAGCCCGTCGTAATAGCCCATATTGGCGCCGATCCCCAGCGTGGCCGTGTCGGTGTTGCCGCTGGTCGCAGAGCCTTGCAGCGCGAAGCTGCCGCTGAAGCCTGTGGCGCGCCCTTCGTTGCCGAACTGCGGTGTGTCGCGCTCGAAATCGTCGGCGATATCTTCGTTGAGCGTCTCGATACGATCCTCCGCGGCCGAGGTATCGAGGGCGGATTGCGCCAGCGCTGCGGTCGACGTGGCCGCGGCCGTGGCGAGGGTAAGCATAATCGTCTTGTACATACTCGTGTCCTTCTGGTTGGGAGGCGGCGACGCCCCCTTGTGAGGCAGGCGGAAAACCTGCTTTCCACGGGCCAACTATGACGCGTACCGGGGGGCGAAAAGGGGGAAATCGGCGCGGTTTTCGGCGCCGGTGACGCGTGATCGCTCAACCCGGCAAATTTCGGCGGAAAACCGATAAGTCAATGAAATAATATCGAAAATATCGGCGCAATTCTGCCGGCGGCGAGGGGCGATATGGCAGGAAACAGCCTGTTCCCCTGGTGCGGTCCACAGAAACAGAAACGCGCGCCACAAGGGCGCGCGTTGCACAGATCCTGATCCGTCGATTACTCGAATTCGACCAACAGGTCCTTGGCGTCGATCTGGCCGCCCGGTTGGACGTGCACGGCCTTGACCACCCCGTCGCGTTCGGCGTGCAGGCCGGTTTCCATCTTCATCGCCTCGATGGTCAGCAGCATGTCGCCTTCCTTGACCTTCTGCCCGGCATTGACCGCGACGCTGGCCACGACGCCTGGCATCGGGGCGCCGACATGGGCGGGGTTGCCCGCCTCGGCCTTGGGGCGCTGGACGGTCTCGGCCTTGACCTTGCGGTTGGGCACCCGGATCGTGCGCGGCTGGCCGTTGAGTTCGAAGAACACTTTCACGTCGCCGTTTTCATCCGTCTCGCCGATGGCTTGCAGGCGGATTTCCAGCGTCTTGCCGGGGTCGATCTCGGCGCTGATCTCGTCGCCCTGTTCCATGCCGTAGAAAAAGGTCGAGGTCGGCAGCGTGCGCACGGGGCCATAGGTTTCGTGGCGCGTGGCGTAATCGGTGAAGACCTTGGGATACATCAGGTAGCCGTTCAGGTCCTCATCATCGATCTCGATCCCGCCCAGCTTTTCGCTCGCTTCCTTGCGGACCGCTTCCAGATCGACCGGTTCCAGGTGCTTGCCGGGGCGTTCCAGGTTGGGTTTCTCGTCCTTCAGCACCTTCTTGACGATGCTGTCGGGGAAGCCGCCGGGAGGCTGGCCCAGGTTGCCGCGCATCATGTCGATGACGCTGTCTGGGAAGGACACATCGACCTTGGGGTCTTCGACCTCTTCGCGGGTCAGACCCTGGCTGACCATCATCAGCGCCATGTCGCCCACCACCTTGGAAGAGGGCGTCACCTTCACGATATCCCCGAACATCATGTTGACGTCGGCATAGGCCTGCGCGACCTCGTGCCAGCGTTCTTCCAGGCCGAGACTGCGCGCCTGCGCCTTGAGGTTGGTGAATTGCCCGCCGGGCATCTCGTGCAGGTAGACCTCGGAGGCGGGGGCCTGAAGGCCGGATTCGAAGGCCGCGTAATGGGCGCGCACGGTTTCCCAGTAATTGGAGATCTCGCGGATGGCGGCAATATCCAGCCCGGTTTCCCGCTCGGTATGGCGCAGCGCCTCGACGATGGAGCCCAGCGTCGGCTGCGACGTGTTGCCCGAGAAGCTGTCCATAGCCGCGTCGATGATGTCGACGCCCGCCTCCGAGGCCGCCAGCACCGTGGCAATCGCCGCGCCGCTGGTATCATGGGTATGGAAGTGGATCGGGATGCTGATCTCGTCCTTCAGCGCCCGGATCAACTGCCCGGCGGACGAAGCCTTGAGCAGCCCGGCCATGTCCTTGAGGCCGAGCATATGCGCGCCGGCCTTCTCCAGCTCTTTCGCCATGCCGACATAATATTTCAGGTCATACTTGGCCCGGTCGGGATCGAGGATATCGCCCGTGTAGCAGATCGTGCCTTCACAGATCTTGCCGGCGTCCTGCACCGCATCCATGGCCACGCGCATGTTCTCGACCCAGTTGAGGCTGTCGAAGACGCGGAAGACATCGACGCCGGTTTCCGCGGCCTGGCGCACGAATTCCTGCACCACGTTGTCGGGGTAGTTGGTGTAGCCCACGCCATTGGAAGCCCGCAACAGCATCTGTGTCAGGATGTTGGGCATCTTGGCGCGAATGTCCCGCAGGCGCTGCCACGGGCATTCCTGCAAGAAGCGGTAGGCCACGTCGAAGGTCGCCCCGCCCCAGCATTCCACCGAGAAGAGGCCTGACATGTTCGCCGCGTAGCTGGGCGCGGCGTTGATCATGTCGATAGAGCGCATGCGCGTGGCCAGCAGCGACTGGTGCCCGTCGCGCATGGTCGTGTCGGTGACCAGCAGGTGTTTCTGGTCCTGCACCCATTTCGCCACGGCTTCCGGCCCATCACGATCGAGGATCTGGCGCGTTCCGTCCGGAACGCTGTCCGCCGAGCGCACCGGGGGCTTCGGCTCTATCGCGGCCGCGCCCGGCTTCGGGCGGCCCGCCGTTTCCGGGTGCCCGTTCACGGTGATGTCGGCGATATAGGTCAGGATCTTGGTGGCCCGGTCCCGGCGCGGCTTGAAATCGAACAGCTCGGGGGTCTCGTCGATGAACTTGGTCGAATACTCGTTGTTGAGGAAGGTCGGGTGGCGCAACAGGTTGATCACGAAATCGAGGTTCGTGCTGACGCCCCGGATACGGAATTCCCGCAAGGCGCGGTCCATGCGGGCAATCGCCGCCTCGGGGGTGGGGGCCCAGGCGGTCACCTTTTCCAGAAGACTGTCGTAATAGCGGGTGATGACCGCGCCGGAATAGGCGGTGCCGCCGTCGAGGCGAATGCCCATGCCGGTGGCGCCGCGATAGGCGCTGATGCGGCCGTAATCGGGGATGAAGTTGTTCTGCGGGTCTTCGGTCGTGACCCGGCATTGCAGGGCATGCCCGTCCAGTTTCACGTCATACTGGCTGGCGGTCCCCGTGGCCTCCATCAGGCTCTTGCCCTCGGCGATCATGATCTGCGCACGGACGATGTCGATGCCGGTCACTTCTTCGGTGACGGTGTGTTCGACCTGGACGCGGGGGTTCACCTCGATGAAGTAGAACTTGCCGGTCTCCATATCCATCAGGAACTCGACGGTGCCGGCGCATTCGTAATTCACATGCGCGCAGATCTTCTTGCCGAGGTTGCAGATTTCCTCGCGCTGCGCCGGGGACAGGTAGGGCGCAGGGGCGCGTTCCACGACCTTCTGGTTGCGGCGCTGGACCGAACAATCGCGCTCCCACAGGTGGTAGATCTCACCATTCTTGTCGCCGAGGATCTGAACCTCGACGTGGCGGGCGCGGGTGATCATCTTTTCCAGGTAGCCCTCGCCGTTGCCAAAGGCGGCCTCGGCCTCGCGGCGGCCTTCCAGCACCCTTTCTTCCAGCTCATCCTCGGACTGGATCGGGCGCATGCCGCGCCCGCCGCCGCCCCAGCTGGCCTTGAGCATCAGCGGATAGCCGATCTCGGCCGCCTCTTTCTTGATTGCCTCCATGTCATCGCCCAGCACTTCGGTGGCGGGAATGACGGGCACGTCAGCTTCGATCGCCACGCGCCGGGCGCTGGCCTTGTCGCCCAGGGCGCGCATGGTTTCGGCCTTGGGGCCGATAAAGGTGATTCCCGCCGCGGTGCAGGCATCCACGAAGTCGGGGTTTTCCGACAGAAGGCCGTAGCCGGGATGGATTGCGTCGGCCCCGCTGGCCTTGGCCACGCGGATGATTTCCTCGATCGACAGATAGGCCTGCACGGGGCCCAGCCCCTCGCCGATACGATAGGCCTCGTCCGCCTTGAACCGGTGCAGGCCCAGCTTGTCTTCCTCGGCATAGACGGCGACGGTCTTCTTGCCCATCTCGTTGGCGGCCCGCATGATGCGGATGGCAATCTCACCTCGGTTGGCGACAAGGATCTTCTGGAAATCGGCCACGGGTCAGGCTCCCCTTTTTGCAGTCGCAGCAATCTATGAAGATTTCGCGACGGGTGTAAACAGCGGAGGAGCGGGTATTTGTTAGCGATAACAGTCAATTTGTGCCGCGTGGCAGAACATTTGGGGAACAGTCCTTCCCCCTCGATCCGAGTCACGCTAGATTGCCGCCCATGAGCAGTTTTTCCGAAGATGACGCTTTCGAGGCCGCCGTTCCGCTAAGCCAGCGCGCCATGATAGGCCGTGCCGCGCCTTACCTGGAGGGGCTCAATCCCGCGCAACGCGAGGCGGTCGAGGCACTGGATGGTCCGGTCCTGATGCTGGCGGGGGCAGGGACGGGCAAGACCAAGGCGCTGACCTGCCGCATTGCGCATCTGCTGGCGTCGGGCAGGGCGCGGCCCAATGAAATTCTGTCCGTGACCTTCACCAACAAGGCCGCGCGCGAGATGAAGCAGCGCATCGGCTCCCTGATGGGCGAGGCCGTCGAGGGAATGCCCTGGTTGGGCACCTTCCACTCGATCTGCGTGAAGCTGCTGCGCCGGCACGCCGAACTGGTCGGGCTGAAATCGAATTTCACGATCCTCGACACGGATGACCAGCTGCGCCTGCTCAAGCAATTGGTCGCCGCCGAGAATATCGACGACAAGCGCTGGCCGCCGCGGATGCTGGCCAGCATCATTGACGGCTGGAAGAACAAGGCCTGGACGCCGGACACCGTGCCGGTGGCCGAAACGGCCGCTTATGACGGGCGCGGGGTGCCGCTTTACGCCGCCTATCAACGCCGATTGAAGGAACTGAACGCTGTCGATTTCGGTGACTTGCTGTTGCACATGGTCACCATCTTTCAGGATCATCCGGACGTTCTGGCACAATACCAGCGCTGGTTCCGCTATATCCTTGTCGACGAATACCAGGATACCAACGTGGCCCAATATCTGTGGCTGCGTCTTCTGGCGCAGGGGCACAAGAATATCTGCTGCGTGGGTGATGACGACCAGTCGATCTATGGCTGGCGCGGGGCCGAGGTGGGCAACATCCTGAAATTCGAAAAGGATTTCGAGGGCGCCAAGGTCGTGCGGCTGGAACAGAATTACCGCTCGACCGGGCATATCCTCGGTGCTGCCTCGGGCGTGATCGCCGCCAACAAGGGCCGATTGGGCAAAGAGCTGTTCACGGATGCGGGCGACGGCGAGAAAGTGCGCCTGATCGGCCATTGGGATGGCGAGGAAGAGGCCCGCTGGATCGGGGACGAGATCGAGGCGATGCAGCGCGGCACAAGGGGCCGCGATTCGCTGTCGCTCGATGGTATGGCGATCCTCGTGCGGGCCTCCCACCAGATGCGCGCCTTCGAGGACCGGTTCCTGACCATCGGACTGCCCTATAGGGTCATCGGGGGGCCGCGCTTCTACGAGCGGATGGAGATCCGCGATGCCATGGCCTATTTCCGCCTTGCGGTCAGCCAGGACGACGACCTGGCCTTCGAACGCATCGTCAACACGCCCAAGCGCGGGCTGGGCGACAAGGCGGTGCAGACCATCCAGCGCACCGCGCGGACCAACGGCGTCAGCCTGGTCGAGGGCGCGCGGCTTTGCGTGCAGGGCGGGCTGATCAAGGGCAAGGGCGGCGCCAACCTGGCCGAACTGGTGCAGGGGCTGGACCGCTGGCACCGCCAGCTGCGCGAGGAATCCGACACCCATGTCGAACTGGCCGAGATGATCCTCGACGAAAGCGGCTACACCACGATGTGGCAGAACGACAAGACGCCCGAGGCACCCGGCCGGCTGGAGAATCTCAAGGAGCTGGTCGAGGCGCTCGAGCAGTTCGAGAACCTGCAAGGCTTCCTCGAACATGTCAGCCTGATCATGGATAATGAAAGCGAGGAGACCGAGGAAAAGGTCACCATCATGACGCTGCATGCCGCAAAGGGGCTGGAATTTCCCGCCGTGTTCCTGCCGGGATGGGAGGATGGGCTGTTTCCGTCACAACGGTCCATGGATGAAAGCGGGCTCAAGGGGTTGGAAGAGGAACGCCGGCTGGCTTACGTCGGCATCACCCGGGCCGAAGAGGTCTGCACCATTTCCTTTGCCGGCAATCGCCGGGTCTATGGCCAGTGGCAAAGCCAGATGCCCAGCCGGTTCATCGACGAACTGCCCGAGGCCCATGTCGAGGTTCTGACGCCCTCGGGCCTTTATGGCAGCACCGGGGGCGGTATGGACCTGCCGCAATCGGACCTGCCCAACCGCGCCGCCAGCGCCGATGGCTACAATTCGCCCGGCTGGCGGCGGATGCAGTCCCGGATGGACCGGCGGCCGATGTCGCAACCCTCGGAGGCGCGCAACCTGACCATCGACGCACAGGCCGTGTCTTCTTTCACCGAGGGCGACCGGGTCTTTCACCAGAAATTCGGCTATGGCGAGGTGATGGAGATCGAGGGCGACAAGCTGCTGATCGAATTCGACAAGGCCGGCACCAAGCGCGTGGTCGGCAAATTCGTGGTCGGCGCGGGCCAGGCCGACGACGTGCCGTTCTGAACGGGCCGAAGGAAACTCTGGAATTTCCTTCTGTCTCTCACAGTCCGGACATTCAGACCAGATCCATCACGATCGGCACCAAGGTCAGCACCAGCAATACCGCCATTGTCCAGTTGAAAACGCGCAGGCGGGTCGGGTGGGCCAGCCACCGGCGCAGCTGCGTGCCGCCCATGACCCATGTGTTCACCGAGACGATGTTGACGCAGATGAACACAGCGGCCACCAGTATCGCGCCGGTCCAGCCCGCGCCCTGCGGCGCATAGGTGGTCTGTGCGGTGATGCCCATGTAGACAGCCTTTGGATTCACCCATTGAAACGCGGCAGCCTGAAGAAAGGTCAGGGGATGGCCTTCGGCCTTGGCCTTTTCCGGCGGGGCGGCATGGGCGATTTTCCATGCCAGCCACAAAAGGTAGGCCGCGCAGGGCAGGGTCAGCAGGGTCTTGACCCCCGGATAGGCCTCGAACAGTTGAGCCAGGCCCAGCCCCAGCACCAGCACAAGAAAGCCGTGCCCAAGGCTGACCCCCAGCAGATGCGGCACCGTGCGCTGCCAGCCGAAATTCGCGCCCGAGGCCATCAACATCAGGTTGTTTGGCCCCGGCGTGATCGAGGCGACGAAGGCAAAGGTGACGAAGGCGGTCAGCAATTCCTGGGACATGGCGGACAAACTGCGCGGTTTCCCCAAGAATGAAATTGCGAAGATGCGACCTTTTCGGGTAAATGCGCAATTGATGACCGAAATTGACGCCCTGAACCGCAAAATATTGCGCGAGCTTTCCGCCAATGGCCGCCTGTCGAACCTCGATCTGGCCGAGCGGGTGGGTCTGTCGCCCTCTGCCTGCTTGCGCCGCGTGCAAGAGCTGGAGCGGCGCGGCGTGATCCGTGGCTATCGCGCGCGGCTCGACCCGGCCCAGACAGGGCGGGGGTTCGTCGTCTATGTGACCGTTGGCCTGTCGGAGCACTCCAAGGCCGCCCAGGAAGGATTCGAGGCGGCCATGGCGCGCGCGCCCGAAGTGGCCGAGTGCCACAACATCGCCGGCGCCTTCGAATACCTGCTGCGGGTCGAAACCGCCGATCTTGCCGCCTACAAGGCCTTTCACACGGATACGCTCGGCACCGTGCCCCATGTCCGTGCGATCACCAGCCACATGGTCATGGGAACCTCCAAGGACGAGCGCAGCTAGCCCCGCATGATTGCATTTTCGCGCCCGAGCGCCGATATGCAGGCGATCGGAGCGAAAGGACCAAGATGCAGCCCGAGGACGAACACCGGCGTCGGCCTTCCCTGTCGATGCCGATCCTGCGCATCGCGCGCCATCAGCACGAGACCGGGGCGCTGACCATCGGCAACCTGCTGGCCGCGCTGGGCGAGGCCTCTTTCGGCTGGGCGCTCGTGGTGTTCTCGCTGTTGACCTTTCTGCCCTTGCCGCCCGGCTCGTCGCTCATCACCGCGCTGCCGCTGCTGGTGATCACCCTTCAGATGATGCTGGGCTTTCGCTATGTGCGGCTGCCGCGTTTCCTGTCTCGCAAGGCACTGGACCCGGAAAAGCTGCGCCGCGCGGTGCTGCGGCTGCGCCCGGTGACCCGCCGTCTGGAACGGGTGCTGGTGCCACGCCAAACCTGGATTTTCGCCCGCCGCAACGAACGCGCGCTGGGCGTGCTGCTGTTCGTGATCGCCTTTGCGCTGTTCCTGCCGGTGCCGTTCAGCGGCTGGTTCCCGGCCGTGTCGATGTTCATCATCGGCGTCGGGCTGGTGGAACGCGACGGGATGGTCACGATGATCGGCCTGGTCTTCGGCGGCGCCTCGGTGGTGCTGACCCTGTCGCTTCTGGCGTCCTTCGCCATGGGCGCGGATGCCATGATCGACGCGGCGATCTAGGCGCGGGAAAGCTGTTCGACAAATAGGGAAGAAGTGGCAGCCCGTAGGGGAATCGAACCCCTCTTTCCAGGTTGAAAACCTGGCGTCCTAACCGATAGACGAACGGGCCACTTGGTCGGTGAGGGGGCTTTTAGAAAAAGCCGCTGACCTGTGCAAGAGGATTCGTGCGCTTTTTTTCAACTTGCCGGCGCGGCGTCCTCCAGGCGCAGTTGCGGGGTGCTGCGGCCCTGCCAGGTGTTGATTTCCAGCCGCCCCGCCAGGTGGAAGCGCGCGCCGTTATGGGCCATGAGTTTCGCCCCGAGCGGCCCGTCCATCGCCCCGAAGGCAATGGCGTCGATCCGCGCGCCCAGACCATCGCCGAATGTCAGTTTCAGGTGGCCCTTTCCGACCTCCTTGGCGAAAAGGATCTGGCAATCGGCAAAGGCAAAGCGGGGCGCCGGCGCCCCGGCGCCGAAGGGGCCGGCCTGTTCGATCTGCTCAATCAATTCGACCGTGGCGGCCCCCGGCATCAGCAGCCCGTCGAGCCGCAGGTCCGCAGGGCCGATCCGGTCGGCACCCTGCTTGGCCAAGAGGTCGGCCAGTCGGTCCATCGCGGGGTCCAGCCGGTCGCGGGCCACGGTCAGCCCGGCGGCCATCTTGTGACCGCCGCCCTTGATTAGCAGGCCTTCGGCGGCCAGCCGCTGGATCGCTGCCCCAAGGTCGATGCCCGAAACGGAGCGGCCCGACCCCTTGCCCTCGTCGCCCTCCAGGCCGATCACGATGGCGGGGCGGTTGGTGCGTTCCTTCAGGCGCGAGGCGACGATGCCGACAACGCCCGGATGCCAGCCTTCACCGGCCGCCCAGACCAGCGGCGCGTCGAACCCCCGCTCTTCGGCCTGGGCCAGGGCGGCGTCGCGGACCTGCTCCTCGATCTCGCGGCGTTCGGTGTTCAACTCATCCAGTTTCGCGGCCATGCCGTCCGCGTCGCGCGGGTCGGTGCAGGCCAGAAGGCGTGCCCCGAGGTCGGCCCGGCCGATCCTTCCGCCCGCATTCACCCGCGGCCCCAGCAGGAACCCGAGGTGATAGGCATTGGGCGCGGTATCCATGCGCGCCACATCGGCCAGCGCCACCAGGCCGGGACGCTGCCGGCGGGCCATGACAGTCAGCCCCTGGCGCACGAAGGCACGGTTGACGCCCTGCAAGGGGGCGACGTCGGCCACCGTGGCCAGTGCGACAAGGTCAAGAAGCGCCATGAGGTCCGGGCCTGCGCGACCCGCCTCGCGGCGTTGCCGGGTTGCTTCGACCAGCATCAGGAAGACCACGGCGGCGGCACAGAGATGGCCCAGATCGCCGCTTTCGTCCTGACGGTTGGGGTTCACCACGGCCAGCGCGGGTGGCAGCGTCTCTCCGCCCAGGTGGTGGTCGAGGACAAGCACGTCCGCACCCTTGGCCGCGGCGATGGGCTCATGGCTCAGCGTGCCGCAGTCGACACAGATGATCAGGTCATGATCGCGGGCGAGGGCCTGCATGGCGGGCACGTTCGGGCCATAGCCCTCGTCGATGCGGTCAGGCACATAGAGCGTCGCGCCCAGGCCCAAATCGCCGAGCCAGGATAGCAAGAGCGCCGCCGAGGAGCCGCCATCGACGTCGTAATCGGCGAAAATGGCGATCCGTTCGCGGCGCTCCACGGCAGTGACGAAGCGAGCGGCGGCCGTTTCCATATCGTGCAGGCTGCGCGGGTCGGGCAGGAGGTCGCGCAGGGTCGGAGCGAGGAAAGCGGGGGCATCCTGATCCGCCACGCCGCGCCGGACCAGCGTGCGGCAGACGGGCAAGGGCAGGGCGGTGGTTTGGGCCATGCCTTCGGCAAGCCGGTCTTCCTCGATGCCGGGGCCGATCCAGCGCCGACCTGTCAGCGAGCTGTCAACGCCGAGAAAGGCGTGCCCCGAATCGCTGGCAATATCTGGTGTCATGCTCATTTCCCGCCACCATATGCGCCCTGGCGCCGAGTCGCTATGGCGTGTTCAGGACGCGCCCGTCCGGGGCCAGCACGATATCGGCGGGCAGGGCGCGGGCGATCACGGCTTCGGCGTTCGGAATGTCGTTGGCCTCGGCGCGCCGGGTCGCCGCCACGCGCGTATGACCGAGGCGCAACCATCGCTGGATCAATCGCGCCCGCAAATCCTCGATCGGCACCTCAAGGCGGACGGACAGCGACCACAGCGGTGCGAGATTGAACCATGGCGCCGCGTCGAACAGCAGGTAATTGCCTTCGACAAGAACGACCTCGGTCTCGGCGGAAACCACTTCGGCCCCGGCTATTGCGAGGTCGCGGCTTCGGTCGAAAACCGGAGCGATGACCTCGATCTGTTCTTTCATCCGGTGCACGAGGTGCAGGAACCCTGCGCCGTCGAAGGTTTCCGGCGCGCCCTTTCGCACGAGTAGACCGCGCTCGCTCAGGATGGCGTTGTCCAGGTGAAACCCGTCCATCGATACCACGCGGGTTGCACATTTCTGCGCGTTCAGGCGGCGGGCAAGTTCGGCGGCCAGGGTGGACTTGCCGCTACCCGGCGCACCGGCGATGGCCACCAGCAACCTGCCATCTCCGCGCATGGCATGAATACGCTCGGCCAGTAGATTTATCTGCGGGGTCAGGTTGAGCACGGCGCGGTCGTCCTTGGCCTTTTCGAGGTGTTTCGCGGAAGGCGTCACGACATTCAAGGGCCGTAAAAGCGCCGGCGGCTTTCCGCCGCGCACCTTAGCTCTGCCTCATTCGACCGTGACGGACTTTGCCAGATTGCGCGGCTGGTCCACATCCGTGCCCTTGGCGACAGCGGTGAAATAGGCCAGTTGCTGGGCCGGGATCGCATAGAGGATCGGGGCCAGAAGCGGGTCCACCTCGGGCAGGATCAATGTGTTCCAGACCCCTTCGGCGGCTTGGTCGGCCCCTTTTCGGTCGGTGATCAACAGCACCTTGCCGCCCCGCGCCATGACCTCTTGCATGTTCGACACGGTCTTGTCGAAAAGCGCATCGGTCGGCGCCATGACGATCACCGGCACGGTCTTGTCGACCAGCGCGATCGGCCCGTGCTTGAGTTCGCCAGACGCATAAGCTTCGGCGTGTATATAGCTGATTTCCTTGAGCTTCAGCGCACCTTCATGGGCAAGGGCATACATCGGTCCGCGCCCAAGGAACAGGATGTCGCGGGCTTCGGCCAGCTTGCGCGCCAGGGCGCGGGTTCTATCCGCCTGGTCCAGGGCGATGTTCATCAGGCCGGGCAAGCCGCGCAGGGCGGTCAAATGGGTGGCCAGTTCGGTGTCGTCGATCCGGCCCTTGTCCCGCGCCGCCTTGAGTGCCAGCGTGATCAGGACGCCAAGCTGGCACGTGAAGGCCTTGGTCGAGGCGACCCCGATCTCGGCCCCGGCCAGGATCGGCAGGGGCAGGTCGCTTTCGCGTGCGATCGAGCTTTCGGCGACATTGACCACCGAGACGATGCGGTCGGCCTTGTCCCTGCAGTAGCGCAGGGCGGCCAGCGTATCGGCGGTCTCGCCCGATTGGCTGACGAACAGCGCCACGGTGCCTGGCGCGATGGGCGGTTCCCGATAGCGGAATTCCGACGCCACATCGACCTCGACCGGGATGCCGGCCAGCTGTTCGAACCAGTATTTGGCGGTCAGGCAGGCGAAATAGGCGGTGCCACAGGCCACCATGGTCAGTCGCTCGATCCGCGCGAAATCCAGCCCCGGATCAGGCAGGGTGATCCCCGTTTCATCGAGGTAGTAGTTCAGCGCCGAGGTCAGAACAGTGGGCTGCTCGGCAATTTCCTTGGCCATGAAGTGTTTATGGCCACCCTTGTCGACCTGGGCCGCATCGATCTGAATGTGCTTCACCTCGCGATTGGCCAGTTCCCCGGTGGCGTCGCGGATTTCCAGTGTGTCGCGGGCGATGATGGCGATGTCACCCTCTTCGAGATAGGTGATCCGGTCGGTCATCGGGGCCAGTGCGATGGCATCGGATCCGACGAACATCTCGCCCGTGCCATGGCCGATGGCCAGCGGGCTGCCCTTGCGCGCCGCGATCAAGAGATCGTCTTCGCCCTCGAACAGAAAACAGAGCGCATAGGCCCCTTCAAGCCGGCCGATTGTCCGCATCGCGGCCTCGACGGGGGCGAGGCCCCCGTCCAGGTAATGCTCGGCCAGAAGCGCAACGGTCTCGGTATCCGTTTCGGTATGGTGGTCGATGCCAAGCGCCCCCAGTTCGCTGCGCAGGTCGCGAAAATTCTCGATGATGCCATTGTGCACGACGGCGACGCGGCCGGCCTGGTGCGGGTGCGTGTTGGTAAGGGTCGGCGCGCCATGGGTCGCCCATCTGGTATGGCCGATCCCGGCCTTGCCGGCCAACGGGTCATGCACCAACAGGTCCTGCAGGTTGACCAGCTTCCCGACCGCACGGCGACGGTTCAGGACACCAGCGTTAACGGTGGCGATCCCGGCGCTGTCATAGCCGCGGTATTCCAGCCGGCGCAGGGCGTCGACAAGCATCGGCGCGGCTTCGTGTTGGCCTAGAAAACCGACAATTCCACACATTATTGGCCATCCTTTTTGAGCCTTGCCTTCGCAGACTTTAACTTTTCGAACATCTTGCGGGCAAAGCCCGGCTTGTTCTCCTGCCGCGCCCGGCCTACGGCCATGGCCCCTGCGGGCACGTCATGTGTGACCACTGTGCCGGTCGCTGTCATGCTGTCATCGCCCAGCGTCACCGGCGCGACCAGCATGGTGTCCGACCCGATGAAGACATTCTTGCCGATGACCGTGCGGTGCTTGAAGACCCCGTCATAATTGCAGGTGATCGTGCCTGCCCCGACATTGGTCTTCTCGCCCAGTTCCGCATCGCCGATATAGGACAGGTGATTGACCTTGGTGCCGGCATGGATCTGCGCGTTCTTGATCTCGACGAAATTGCCGATGCGGACATCCTCCGACAGTTCCGCGCCGGGGCGTAAACGGGCATAGGGGCCGACCACGGCGCCGCGTGCGACATGGCACCCCTCCAGGTGGCTGAAGGCCCGGATCGTCGCGCCGTTCTCGACGGTGACGCCGGGGCCGAAGACCACGTTCGGCTCGATCACGGTATCGGGGCCAAGCAGGGTATCGAAGCAGAGATGCACAGTGTCCGGCGCCTGCAGTGTCACCCCGGCCTCGATCAGCTCGGCCCGTGCACGGGCCTGATAGGCGGCATTGGCGGATACCAGCTCGGCCCGGGAATTGACGCCGCGGGTTTCATCCTCGTCGCAGGTCACGGCGGTGGCGGACAAGCCCCGCGCCCGTGCCAGGCTGACGATATCGGTCAGGTAATACTCGCCGCTGGCATTGTCATTTCCGACCTCGTCCAGAAGCGAAAACAGTGTTTGCGCATCGGCGGCCACGACGCCGGAATTGCACAGGGTGATCGCCCGTTCCTGATCTGTTGCATCCTTGAATTCAACAATGGCATCAAGGGATTGGCCGGACATCTTCAACCGACCGTAGCGGCCCGGATCGGCCGCTTCGAACCCGAGGACGACCACATCATGTTCAGCACGGGCGGTCTGCATGGCCGCAAGGGTCCGGGGCCGGATAAACGGGGTATCGCCGTAAAGCACGATCACGTCACCGTCGAAATCGGCAAGTGCGGTGCGGGTCTGGACGACGGCGTGGCCGGTGCCCAGCTGTTCGGTCTGATGCACGATCTCGGTTGTTTCATCCCAGGCGCGTGCCGCCGCTTCGACGGCATCGGCGCCGTGCCCGGCCACGACGATGGTGCGGGCAGGGTCCAGCGCCGCGCCCGCGCGCATGGCATGCACCAGCATCGGCGCGCCGGCGACCTCGTGCAGGACCTTGGGCAGATCAGATTTCATCCGTGTGCCCTTGCCCGCGGCCAGGATTACCAGTGCTGTGGCCATTTCGCCCCACCTCGTGCTCGTTTGCGTCCCTTCTATCGCGCATGCTCGTCTTGGCAAGCCGCGGGGGCTTCACATCCCGTGTCGGCAGGTTACAGAAGGCAAAACCTTGCCGGAGACTGCCCATGCGCACCGTGATTTTCGACCTCGATGGCACATTGGCCGATACCAGCGGCGATCTTGTGGCCGCCGCCAATGCCTGTTTCCGGGATCTCGGGCTGGGGGATGTGCTGGATCCGCTGGCCGATGCGGCCACCGCCATGCGGGGCGGACGGGCGATGTTGACCCTCGGGTTCGAACGCACGGGTGGCCATGGCCCGGATGAGATCGATCGGCAATATCCCCGGCTGCTGGACTATTACGGGCAGGCGCTCGACATCCATACCCGGCTGTTTCCCGGCGCGGTCGAGGCGGTCGAGGGGCTGCGTGCCGGGGGCTATGCGGTCGGGGTCTGCACGAACAAGCCCGAGGGGCTGGCTGACCGCCTCTTGGACAGTCTTGGGGTGCGGGGGTTGTTCGCGTCCTTGATCGGGGCCGATACCTTGCCCACGCGCAAACCCGATGCCGCCCCGTATCTGGCGGCGGTCGAGCGGGCGCAGGGTGCGCTGGACCGGTCGGTTCTGATCGGTGATACGGTGACGGACCGCGATACGGCGCGCGCCGCCGGGGTTCCGGTGATCCTTGTCACCTTCGGGCCGCACGGAGATGGCGTGCACGATATGGCGCCGGACGGGACGATTGGCAGCTACAACGATCTGGGCGCCGAGGTTCAGCGGCTGATCGGCTGAGCCAGAAGGGTCAGAAGGTCATCCGCAGGCCCGTCGATCAAGCCATCCACCGCCGCCTCGATGGCCGCGGCGCGATCCGCGCCCAGCCCGGGAACGGCCAAAGTTCGGAATTTGTTGCGCAGCTCACTCCCGGTCGGTGGCGCGTCATGGTCCCAACGCGGCTCGTGCCAGTCGCTGACAAGGCTTCGTCCATCGGCCAGATGCAGGGTCACGCGGGCAAAGCGTTTGACCGGAAAGGCGCGGTTGGCGTGGGCGCTTTCGCGGAACGCCAAGGTGCGCGACAGGCGCAGGGTTTCGGGATCGTGCAACGCCGCGCTAGTCAGATGGGCCGGCCCGACCGTGCCATGAACCAGCGCCACAGCGCAGGGGAACGAGGTGGAATATTGCGCCTCTTCGGTGGTTTGAGGTTCGGCGGTGGCCAGCCGCGTGGCCTCGTGAAAGCTCTCGACCTCGATCCGGGTCACGTCCCGGGATGTCAGCGCGTGGGCGCGGCGCAGGCTCAGCAGGGCTTCGATCGGTGGCTGCGCCCAGCGGCAAACAGGGTAGGGCTTGAAATACTGTTCCAATCCATACCAGCGCTGGCCCAGGTCGGCCCAGAAGTCCGGTGCCTTTTCCACGGTCAGGGCCGGGGCGCCGGTGAAGCCGTCGCGCGCCAGCAGTGCTGCCGAGACCCCGGCCATTGCGCCCCACCCGGACCCGTCCTTGACCATCGTAGGGTGGTCGATACAGCGCATCATCTGGCTGCGGGGCCCATGGTATTCGGCGATTCCCAGCGCGTGACGGGTCTGGTCCCGGTTCAACCGCAACAGCCGCGCCACGCCCGCCGCCGCCGTGACAGCGCCCCAGCTGCCAGATGTGTGATAGTCGGGCACGGTGCCATGCTGGGCCATAGCGGTGCGCGCCCCGAATTCATAGCCCATGGCCATGGCCGCCAGCAGGTCCTGGCCGGATCGCCCCCGGGCAAAGGGCAGAAGTGCCGCGAAAAGCGGGCAGCCGATATGGCCCTTGGAGGGATTGAACCCGTCATGTCCGTCCAACGCATCGATGGTCATGCCCGCCGCCAGCGCCGCGCCGACCGGCGAGGCGGTGCGACCGTCCAGGAAAAGGGGCACATCACCGCCGAACTGACTTGCGGCATGGCCGCGAATGAGGGCCGACAATGGCGTTTCAGCCCCGCCGATGCCAACGCCGATCAGGTCCAGCAGCATTACTGGCAGGCGGGAACGTAGTGCGGCGGGCGCATCGGCCAGCGCGAAGTCGTGGATGAAGTCGACCGGGTCCATGGGGCGAGGCTGATCTCAGTCGTGCCGCGATTCTGTCCTGAAACCGACATGTCGCCCCATTGACGGGCGCGGCAGGACCCCGCAAAACAGGCGGATGGAAGAGGTCTTCAAAGGCAGTTTCACCCAGCAGGAGCCGATCCCCGAGGCCGGGATCGAGGCGGCACTGGCCGTGCTTCGTCACGGGCGATTGCACCGCTACAACGTGGCCGAGGGCGAAGTGGCCGAAACCGCGTTGCTGGAAGAGGAATTCGCCGCATCGGTCGGGGCGGCCTATTGCCTTGCCGTGGCCTCGGGCGGCTATGCACTTGCCACAGCCCTGCGCGCATGCGGGGTCGGCCCCGGTGACAAGGTTCTGACCAATGCCTTTACGCTGGCCCCCGTGCCCGGTGCCATCGCCAGCGTCGGCGCGGTGCCGGTCTTTGTCGGCGTGACCGAGGGGCTGGTGATCGACCTCGATGATCTTGCGGCCAAGGCCGGGCAGGCGGATGTGCTGATGCTGTCCCATATGCGGGGCCATGTCTGCGACATGGAGGCGTTGACCGCCCTATGTGCGGCCCACGGCCTGACCCTGATCGAGGATTGCGCCCATACGATGGGCGCAGCGTGGAACGGCACGCCCTCGGGCCGGTGGGGCAAATTCGGGTGTTATTCCACCCAGACCTACAAGCACATGAACTCCGGCGAGGGTGGCTTGCTGATCTCGGACGACGCCGAGGCGATGGCCCGCGCGATCATGCTGTCGGGGTCCTACATGCTGTTCGACCGGCACCGCGCCGCGCCGCCGCCCGAGACTTTTGCACGGATCAAGTATGAGACCCCGAACGTCTCCGGCCGAATGGACAACCTGCGTGCCGCCATCCTGCGGCCGCAACTGGCCGACCTCGACCGGCAATGCGCCCGCTGGAACGCGCTCTATGCGGCGATGGAGGACGGTCTGGCCGACACGCCCGGCCTGACCCGGATCGACCGCCCCCACGCCGAGCAGTTCGTCGCGTCCTCTTACCAGTTCCTTTTGCTGGACTGGTCCGGACCGGCGATCGAAGAGGTGCTGGCGCGCTGCGCCCGCCGCGGGGTCGAGCTCAAGTGGTTCGGGGCCGATGAACCGCATGGCTTCACCAGCCGCTATGACAGTTGGCGATATGCGCCGTCCGACCCGATGCCTGCCAGTGACCGGGTCTTGCGGGGTATCGTCGACATGCGCCTGCCGCTGACCTTCTCGACCGACGATTGCGCCCAGATCGCGCGGATCATTCGGGCCGAGGTGGGGGCGGTCTGGCAGGCCGGGGTCGCCGCCCAGTGAACGAGGCCGAGGTCAGGACGGCGTTGCGTGCCGCGCTTGCACACTTGGGCCGGCCCGACCTGGAGGCAGAGATTCCCGCCCCGCTGGGCGACCCGGACGACTGGCTGTTTCACACCCTGTCCGACATCACCCGCAAACTTGTGCAGGACATGGAAGCGGCGACGCGGCAGGTTCACGCACCGGCCCGGCCGGACCCGCGCCCGACCATCGACGACGACTACAGCCGCCAGACCTGGATCGAGGCCCATGAACGCCTGATGGCGCACCTGCGACGTGACTGGGGCGCGCGGCTGCACCATCACTACCGAGAGATGCTGGCCCGCTTCCCGTTGACCCCGCAAGAGCGCGCCAATGCGCGGCGCCTGGACCTGTCGGATTTCGGGATCGAGATAGGTGATTGACGGAATCGTCTGCGGCGGCATAGAATTGAACAAGTGTTCAATAAATGAGGCCGCCCGATGTTCACCGCATCACTGGAATTCGATCTTGGCGAGGACGTGAACGCGCTGCGCGACATGGTGCATCGCTGGGCGCAGGACCGCGTCAAGCCCATGGCCGCCGAGATCGACCAAAGCAACGCTTTTCCCCCCGCGCTCTGGACCGAGATGGGCGAGCTGGGCCTGCTGGGCATCACGACCCCCGAGGACTATGGCGGGGCCGGGATGAGCTACCTGGCCCATGTGGTCGCGATCGAGGAGATCGCCCGCGCCAGCGCCAGCGTGTCGCTGTCCTACGGCGCCCATTCGAACCTCTGCGTCAACCAGATCAAGCTGAACGGCACCGAGGACCAGAAACGCAAATACCTGCCGGGCCTGATTTCGGGGGATCATGTCGGCGCGCTGGCCATGTCCGAGGCCGGGGCGGGATCCGACGTGGTGTCGATGTCGCTCAAGGCTGAAAAGCGCAACGATCACTACCGGCTGAACGGCAACAAGTACTGGATCACCAACGGCCCCGATGCCGATACTCTGGTCGTCTATGCCAAGACCGATCCCGAGGCCGGGGCCAAGGGCATCACAGCCTTCCTTGTTGAAAAGACCATGAAGGGGTTCTCCACCAGCCCCCATTTCGACAAGCTGGGCATGCGCGGGTCCAATACCGCCGAACTCGTCTTCGAGGACGTGGAAGTTCCCTTCGAGAACGTGCTCGGCGAAGAGGGCAAAGGCGTCCGCGTACTCATGTCGGGCCTCGACTACGAACGCGTGGTGCTGGCCGGGATCGGCACCGGCATCATGGCCGCCTGCCTGGACGAGATCATGCCGTATCTGGCCGAGCGCAAACAGTTCGGCGAACCCATCGGGAATTTCCAGCTGATGCAGGGCAAGATCGCCGACATGTATGTCGCGCTGAACTCAGCCCGGGCCTATGTCTACGAGGCCGCCAAGGCCTGCGACGCGGGGCGGATCACCCGTCAGGACGCGGCGGGGTGCTGTCTCTATGCCTCCGAACAGGCGATGGTGCAGGCGCATCAGGCGGTGCAGGCCATGGGGGGCGCGGGGTTCATGAATGACAGCGTGGTCAGCCGG
Source organism: Salibaculum griseiflavum (assembly GCF_003129565.1). Taxonomy (GTDB): domain Bacteria; phylum Pseudomonadota; class Alphaproteobacteria; order Rhodobacterales; family Rhodobacteraceae; genus Salibaculum; species Salibaculum griseiflavum. The sequence goes on along the minus strand of NZ_QETF01000011.1, from coordinate 73,989 downwards.
CTGTTCCGCGATGCCAAGCTGATGGAGATCGGCGCCGGCACCAGCGAGATTCGCCGCATGCTGATCGGGCGCGAACTGATGGGGGCGATGGGCTGACCATGGGATCGCTGATCGACGTCGAACAGGAGGGCGGCATTCTGCATGGCCGACTGCCCTGGCTTGTCGATAGCTTGGAATGGGCGGCGGCCTTTATCGACATCTTTGCCTGCCTCCTGCTGGTGGTCGGGGCGGTCCGTTTCATGATCGGTGTGACCCGTGCCGAGATCACCCACAGCAAAGCCGAGCGCGTGCGCCGGACCAATCGTCAGCGTATCGAGCTGGGTCGCTACATTCTGGCCGGACTGGAACTGTTCATCGTGACAGATGTGATCCACACTGCGCTCAGCCTGGCCTTCACCGACCTCGTCTTCCTGCTCTTGCTGGTCATCATCCGCTCGATCATCTCGTATTTCCTCGACCGCGAGCTGGAGCTGCTGAAACGGGATCTCAGCGAATGAGACTGGCGCTGATCCTTGTCCTGCTGGGCCCTGTTGCCTGGGCCGGGCCGCAGCCGCAGGTTGCCGGGCTGGCGCATCATATGGAGGGTGTGCCGGCATGCCTCGACGCCGCCGCCGATACACAGGCAGCGCAAGCCTGTATCGGCCGTTTCGCCGAAGGCTGCATGACGGCGGAAGCGGATGGCCAGACCACCCTGGGCATGATGTTCTGCACCCTGGCGGAGCACGACGCCTGGGATGACCTGTTGAATCGCGAATACCGGGCGGCGATGGCGGCGGCGCAGGCTGCCGATGTGGCCGAAGCCGAGCACTTTCCCGAACATGCCGTCATGGCCGATGCCCTGCGCAAGGCGCAACGCGCCTGGATCGCGTTCCGTGATGCCGAATGCGGATTTGCCCATGCGCAATGGGGGGCGGGGACCATGCGACAGATCGCCGGCGCGTCCTGCCATCTGGACATGACCGCGCAGCGGACCATTCACCTCAAATTCCTTTGGGACGACATGCGATGAGACAAGACCACGAAGCGGCACTGGCCCGGGTGGCCGAGGCGGCGACACAGGCCGCCGAGGGCGGCGGCGAGGCGGCCCGCGCACGCCATGTCGCACGCGGCAAGATGCCTCCGCGCGAGCGGGTTGCAAATTTGTTGGACCCCGGTTCGGACTTCCTCGAAATCGGCGCGACGGCGGCTCATGGCATGTATGACGGGGCCGCGCCCTGCGCCGGGGTGATCGCGGGGATCGGCCGGGTCGAGGGGCGGCAGGTCATGGTTGTCGCCAATGACGCGACGGTGAAGGGCGGCACCTACTACCCGATGACCGTCAAGAAGCACCTGCGCGCCCAGGAGATTGCCGCGCAATGCCATCTGCCGTGTGTCTATCTGGTCGATAGCGGCGGCGCCAACCTGCCCAACCAGGACGAGGTCTTTCCCGACCGCGACCATTTCGGGCGCATCTTCTACAACCAGGCGCAGATGAGCGCGGCCGGCATCCCCCAGATCGCCGCCGTCATGGGCAGTTGCACCGCCGGGGGCGCCTATGTGCCGGCCATGGCCGATGTCTCCATCATCGTGCGCGAACAGGGGACGATCTTCCTCGCCGGCCCGCCGCTCGTCAAGGCCGCGACGGGCGAGGAGGTGACGGCCGAAGACCTCGGCGGCGGCGACGTGCACACGCGGCTCTCGGGCGTGGTCGATTACCTGGCCGAGGATGATGCCCATGCGCTGGCGCTGGTGCGCCGAGCGGTGCGCAATCTTGGCGCGGCGGGCGGCGACGCGCCCGACACCGCCGGCCCGGACCCGGCCCGGCCCATCGACGACCTGTTCGACGTGATCCCTGCCGACCTGCGCACGCCCTACGACATCCGCGAGGTCATTTCCCGCATCATCGACGGCCCCGATTTCACCACCGGCTTTGACGAGTTCAAGGCGCGCTTTGGCGAAACGCTGGTCTGTGGCTTCGCGCGGATCGAGGGCATGGACTGCGGCATCGTCGCCAATAACGGCGTCCTGTTTTCAGAGGCGGCCCAGAAGGGCGCGCATTTCGTCGAATTGTGCAGCCAGCGCAAGATACCGCTGATTTTCCTGCAAAACATCACCGGATTCATGGTGGGTCGCAAATACGAAAACGAAGGTATCGCCCGGCATGGCGCCAAGATGGTCACGGCCGTGGCGACGACCGCCGTGCCCAAGATCACGATGATTGTCGGCGGCTCTTTCGGAGCCGGAAATTATGGCATGGCAGGAAGGGCTTACAGTCCGAATTTCATCTGGACATGGCCAACCTCGCGCACGGCGGTCATGGGCGGAGAACAGGCGGCGGGCGTGCTGGCCACGGTCAAGCGCGACGCGATCGAGCGGGCGGGCGGGGAATGGTCCGCCGAGGAAGAGGCCGCCTTCAAGCAACCCACCATCGACATGTTCGAGGAACAGTCGCATCCGCTTTATGCCAGTGCCCGGCTCTGGGACGATGGCGTGATCGACCCCCGCCACAGCCGCAAGGTGCTGGCGCTGTCGCTGCGCGCTGCGCTGAATGCCCCCATCGAGGAGACGCGCTTCGGCGTGTTCCGCATGTAATGGTCCTGCGCCGCAACCTGATGCCGCGCATGCGCGGCTATCGCGGTCCGGGGCGGGGCCGGCGGCCGGTGGGTCGTATCGCGGCCGCGGTTTTCGTGGTCATCGCGGCACCGGTGGTGGCGGATTACGTCAACGGCTGGATGAAAGCCGAAGGAGACTGCCGGGTGGTGCGGGTCATCGACGGCGACACGCTGGTCATGGCCTGCACCGAGGCGCCACAAACCCGCTTGCGTCTTGCGGGGATCGACACCCCTGAATTGCGCGGCGATTGCTGGCAGGAACGGCTTCTGGCGGTGCGGGCCAGCCTGTTTCTGCGTTGGCAGCTTTATCGCGCGGGCCGGATCGGACTGGCACTGTCGGGCGAAACCGACCGTTATGAAAGGGCGCTGGGCCGTGTGCTGGTGGAGGGTGCCCCGGTCTCGGACCACCTTCTCGACGCGGGATTGGCCCGGCCCTACCTGACCGGCGACATATCCTGGTGCGACCAGCTGAAAGGAGCCGCCGCATGAGCGACGACAACAAGCCCGAAGATCAAACGCCCGGCGCCTATTCCGGCATCCCCTGGGTTCACGTGGAGCCTGAGGTGGCGCGCGCGCATCCCAAGGGTCAGTTGACCTTCGCCCTGCGGGTGATCGCCGGCTACCTGGTCGTGATCGGCCTGTTCAAACTCTGGGTCTTCTGGGGGGCGGGTTATGCGCCCGGCGTGATCCTTCTGGGTGGCCTGCTGCCCGTGCTGGCCGGGCTGGGGCTTTGGGCACGGATGCCTTGGGCCGTGGTGGTGACCTTGGTGATGGCGGGGTTCAACCTCTATGCCTTCGTGCGCAACGTGGGGGCCGATCCCGGTCTGCTTTTGCTGTTCGACGGGATCGTATCGGTCGGCATCATCTTCTACCTGGTCGAGGGCGACCGGCCGAATTTCATCTACCGTCACCGATACCGGAAATACTCGGTGCTGGACGGGAACAAGGACGGAGACTAGCGCCATGTTCGACACGCTTCTGATCGCCAACCGGGGCGAGATCGCCTGCCGTGTCATCCGCTCGGCCAAGGCACGCGGCCTGCGCTGCGTGGCAGTGTATTCCGATGCCGACCGCGACGCGCTGCATGTGCGCCTGGCCGATGCCGCGGTGCGGATTGGCGGCGCCGCACCGGCGGACAGCTACCTTCGCGGCGACCGCATCATCGACGCCGCGTTGGAGACCGGGGCCGGCGCGATCCATCCCGGCTATGGGTTCCTGTCGGAAAACCCCGATTTCGTCGAGGCGGTGGAACAGGCCGGGCTGGTTTTTGTCGGCCCGTCTGCGCAGGCGATCCGGGCCATGGGTCTCAAGGACCGGGCCAAGGCGCTGATGGAGAAGGCCGGCGTGCCCGCCGTGCCCGGCTATCATGGCAGCGACCAGTCGGATGCCCGCCTGCGCGACGAGGCCGCGCGTGTGGGCTATCCGGTGATGCTCAAGGCCGTGGCGGGCGGTGGCGGCAAGGGGATGCGGATTGTCGCCGAGGCCGCCGGGCTGGACGAGGCGCTGGCCAGCGCCCGGGCCGAGGCGGGCGCGGCCTTTGGCAATACGGACATGCTGATCGAGAAATACATCGAGACCCCGCGCCATATCGAGGTGCAGGTTTTCGGCGACGGCGAACGCGCGGTGCACCTGTTCGAGCGCGATTGTTCCCTGCAACGCCGCCACCAGAAGGTCATCGAAGAGGCCCCCGCGCCGGGCATGACCGACGCTGTGCGGACTGCCATGGGCGCCGCCGCCGTCCGCGCGGCCGAGGCGATCGGCTACAAGGGGGCGGGCACCGTCGAATTCATCGTCGATGGCGCCGGCGGGCTGCGCCCGGACGGGTTCTGGTTCATGGAGATGAATACCCGCCTGCAGGTGGAGCATCCTGTCACGGAACTGGTCACGGGCGTGGACCTGGTGGACTGGCAGTTGCGTGTCGCCGCGGGTGAACCGCTGCCCGCGGCGCAGGAAGACCTGGCGCTGTCCGGTCACGCCTTCGAGGCGCGGCTCTATGCCGAGGACGTTCCGGCCGGTTTCCTGCCCGCCACGGGGCGGCTGGCGCACCTGGACTTTCCCGACGGTGTCCGCGCAGATAGCGGTGTTGCCGCGGGCGACGAGATCACGCCCTATTACGACCCGATGATCGCCAAGCTGGTGGTGCATGGCGCCGACCGCGAGAGCGCGCTTGCGGCCCTTCTGCGCGGTCTGTCCCGGACACAGGTGGCGGGGACCGTCACCAACCTTGCCTTTCTCAAGGCGCTGGCCCTGCACGCGGGCTTTGCGGCGGGCGAAGTCGATACCGGCTTGATCGCCCGTGACATCGACGCCCTGACCGAGGCCCCCGCGCCCGGCCCGCAGGTGATCGCCCAGGCCGTGGTGACGCTGGCCGAGCCGGGGCAGGGGTTCACGCTCTGGGCGCCGTTGCACCGCCGGATCGAGACCAGCGCGGGGCCGTGCACCCTGATCATGGAGGGGCCGGACAGGGCCCGCGTGATCGTCGCCGACCAGCAGGTGCGCGCGATCCGGCAGGGCGACAGCTGGCGGTTCGACGGGCAGGCCGCCTGGCCGGCCGTGCGTCATGGCAACGCGGTGACGGTCTTTGCCGAGGTCACCCACGAGATCACCCTGGTCGATCTGCTGGAACGCGCCGCCTATGCCGGGGCCCTCGGCGACACGATCGAGGCGCCGATGCCCGGCCTGTTGCGGGAAATGGCCGTGGCCGAGGGGCAGCAAGTGGCCGAGGGCGATCGCCTTGCCGTGCTGGAGGCGATGAAGATGGAACATGTCCTGCGCGCCCCGCGCGACGGTTGCATCGCCCGCATTGGCGTGCAGGCTGGGGCACAGGTCGCCGCCGGAACCCCGCTGATCGAACTGGAGAAGGCCGAAACATGATCCGCCTGCATCACTGTCACCAGACCCGCTCGATGCGCACGCTCTGGCTGCTGTACGAGCTGGAGGTCGACTTCGATCTGGTGCTTTATCCTTTTGACGACACGCTGCGCACGGATGCTTACCGCACGCTCAACCCGCTGGGTCGCGTGCCCGCGCTGGAGATCGAGGGCGAGGTGATGACCGAGACCGGCGCCATCGCGGAATACCTGTGCGAGGCCTTCCCCGATGCCGGGCTGGGACGCCCGCCCGGCGACCTGGACCGGATGGACTGGCTGGTCTGGATCCACTTCGCGGAAACGATCACCCAGCATACTGCCGCCTTGACACAGCAGCACATCGCGATTTTCGAGGACAGCATGCGCTCGCCCACGGTGATGAAGCTGGAAGCGCGGCGCCTGGCCAAGTGCTACGAGGTGATCGAGGGGCGGCTCTCGACCCCTGTGGAGAACCGCGACTACATCCTGACGTCGGGTTTTTCGGCGGCCGATATCGGCGTGGGGCAGGCCGTCTACATGGGGCAGCACTTCGTGAAACTGGATGGCTACCCCGAACTGACCAAGTGGTATCAGCGGATCACGGAACGCGAGGAGTTCAAGAAATCCTTACCGCCCGAGGATGAGGGCAACCGGCTCTATGCCCGTGATTTTTATCCGCCGTGGGAGGACCCGCGTGGCTGAGCGCGTCGAGATTTTCGAGGTCGGTCCACGTGACGGGCTGCAGAACGATCCGCGCCATGTCTCGTTGGCAGAAAAGATCGCACTGGTCGACCTGTTATCGGCCTGCGGGTTTCGGCGCATCGAATGCGCCAGTTTCGTCAGCCCGAAATGGGTGCCGCAGATGGCCGACAGCGCCGGGGTTCTGGCCGGGATCACCCGTGCGCCCGGCGTGCGCTATGCCGCGCTGACCCCCAACATGCGCGGGCTGGAGGATGCGCTGGCCGCCGGGGCGGACGAGGTGGCGGTGTTCGGCTCGGCCTCGGAGGGGTTTTCCAGGGCCAATATCAATGCCAGCATCGCCGAAAGCCTGGACCGCTTCGCCCCCGTGGTCCGCGCCGCGCAAGACGCGGGCCTGCCGGTGCGCGGCTACGTGTCCTGCGTGACGGACTGCCCCTATGACGGACCCGTGGCACCGGGCCAGGTGGCCCGTGTCGTGGCCGCGCTGCGCGCCATGGGCTGCTACGAGATTTCCCTGGGCGACACGATCGGGCAGGGCACGCCGGATCGGATCGACGCCATGCTCGACACCGTTCTCCAGGAGGCCCCCGCCGAGATTCTGGCGGGCCATTTTCACGACACCGGCGGTCACGCGCTGGACAATATCGAAGCAGCCCTGGACCGCGGCCTGCGGGTGTTCGACGCCGCCATAGCGGGCCTCGGCGGGTGCCCCTATGCGCCCGGCGCATCGGGCAATGTGGCGACCGGGTCGGTGCAGGCCCGGCTGACGGCCCTCGGGTATGAGACAGGTCTGGATCCGGTGGCCCTGGACAAGGCCGCGGCATTCGCGCGAAAAATGGAAGGGGCGGTATGAGCGATTACGAAACCCTTGTCATCGAGACTGACCCGCGCGGGGTCGCGACGCTCTGGCTGGACCGGCCCGAGAAACACAATGCCCTGTCCGCGCAGATGATCGACGAGATCACGTTGGCCGCCGAAGCGCTGGGCAATGATGAGACGGTGCGCGTGGTTGTGCTGGCCGCGCGGGGCAGAACCTTCTGCGCGGGGGGTGACCTGGGGTGGATGAAGCAACAGGTCGAGGCGGACGCCGCCGCCCGCGCCACGGCGGCGCGCAAGCTGGCCGGCATGCTGGGCGCGCTCAACAGCTTGCCGAAGCCGCTGATCGGACGGGTCCACGGAAATGCCTTCGGCGGCGGTGTCGGCATGGCTTGCGTCTGTGACACGGTCGTGGCGGTCGACGGGGCACGGTTCGGGTTGACGGAAACGCGGCTGGGTCTGACCCCCGCCACGATCGGCCCCTACGTTATTGCCCGCATGGGCGAGGGGCGGGCCCGGCAGGTCTTCATGTCCTCGCGCCTGTTCGGCGCGGTCGAGGCCGAACGCCTGGGAATCGTGTCGCGCGTCGTCGATGACGCGGCCCTGGATGCGGCTGTGGAAGACGAAGTGGCGCCCTACCTGTCCTGCGCTCCGGGCGCTGTGGCCGATGCCAAGGCACTGGCACTGGGGCTTGGCAGCGCCCCCGACGCGGCGGCGATAGAGGCCTCGATCGATGCGTTGGTTGGGCGCTGGGAAAGCGGTGAAGTGTCAGAGGGCATAGCGGCCTTCTTCGAGAAAAGGCCGGCGGCCTGGGCCAAGCCGTGAGAGGTTAAGCGGGTGGCAAGGATTTCGCCCGATCCTGCCGCAATGACTCGTGACCAGCCAGTCCTCGCGCTCTCCGATTCCGATGTCCGCCTTGTCAGGGACAGTTTCGAACATGTCTCGATGGATCTCGTCCCTTTGGCAGCCGATTTCTACGAGATCCTTTTCCGGAAGAATGCCGAACTGCGGGCCCTGTTTGCCGATGACCTGGGCCCACAGGTCGCCAAGCTCGCCCATACGCTCAGCTTTGCAGTGGCGCAGCTGGAGCAGCGTGAAACGCTGCATCGAGACCTTGTGACGTTGGGGGCGCTGCACCAGGAAAAGGGTGTCGAAACCGCGCATTATGACGCCGTGGCTGACGCCCTTGTTGCCGCGCTGGCCCGGTCCCTCGGTGCGGGTTGGGAGCCGCGCATCGAACTGGCCTGGCGCAAGTTGCTGAAAGCCGTGGGCGCGTCGATGCTGCTCGGCGCCCAGGAGGCCGGGCCCGGCTAGGGCGGTCCGACCGGCGCCAAGCCGAGGGGATCACGCGTCCATCGCACAAACTTTCACCTGCGATGGCGTTGACCCCTCTGGACCACGGGGATACATGAGGGGGCAATTGCAGCGGGCTGGCCCTTACGAGCCATTCCGCCCACGCCTAAGGGAGCCGCCACGTGGAAGAGTTTCTCAGGGAATACCTGCCCATCATCATTTTCCTGGGCCTGGCGATCGGCATCGGCCTTGTTCTGGTCCTGGCCGCCGTGGTCCTGGCCGTGCGCAACCCGGACCCCGAAAAGGTCAGCGCCTATGAATGCGGGTTCAACGCCTTCGACGACGCGCGCATGAAATTCGACGTTCGTTTCTACCTTGTTTCGATCCTGTTCATCATTTTCGACCTCGAGGTGGCCTTCCTGTTCCCCTGGGCCGTGGCGTTCCAGGACATAAGCATGGTCGGGTTCTGGTCGATGATGGTGTTCCTCGCGGTTCTGACCGTGGGATTTGCCTATGAATGGAAGAAAGGGGCGCTCGAATGGGAGTGATGACCGGATCCAATACCGCGGGCTTCGATAAGGATGTCGCCACGCAAGACCTGAACCGCGAGTTGCAGGACAAGGGCTTTCTCGTCACCTCGTCCGAGGATTTGATCAACTGGGCGCGCACCGGGTCGCTGCACTGGATGACCTTCGGGCTGGCCTGTTGCGCGGTCGAGATGATGCACACCTCCATGCCGCGCTACGACGCCGAACGGTTCGGCATTGCCCCGCGCGCCAGCCCGCGCCAGTCCGACGTGATGATCGTGGCCGGCACCCTGACCAACAAGATGGCCCCGGCGCTGCGCAAGGTCTATGACCAGATGCCCGAGCCGCGCTACGTGATCTCGATGGGGTCCTGCGCGAATGGCGGCGGCTATTATCACTACAGCTATTCCGTCGTGCGCGGCTGCGACCGGATCGTTCCCGTTGACATCTATGTTCCCGGCTGCCCGCCCACCGCAGAGGCCCTGCTTTACGGCATCCTGCAGCTGGCCCGCAAAATCCGCCGCACCGGCACCATTACCCGCTAAAGGCGCAATTCATGACCGAAGCCCTCAAAGACCTTGGTACCCACCTGGAGCTGAAGCGTGGCGACAGCGTGCTGGGATGGGAAATCACCCTGGACGAGCTGACCGTGGACGTGGCCCCGGCCAGCCTCAAGGGCTTTGTCGAGTTCCTCAAGACCGACGCGACCTGCAAGTTTTCGACGCTGGTGGACATCACCGCCGTCGATTATCCCGGCCGGGCCAAACGGTTTGATGTGATCTATCACTTCCTGTCCATGTATCAGAACCAGCGCATCCGGCTGCGCATGGCGGTGCACGAGGACGAGATGGTGGCCTCGATCACCGAGGTCTACCCGGCGGCCAACTGGTTCGAGCGCGAGATCTTCGACATGTTCGGCATCCTGTTTTCCGGCCACCCGGACCTGCGCCGCATCCTGACCGATTACGGCTTCCGCGGGCATCCCCTGCGCAAGGATTTCCCGACGACCGGCTATACCGAGGTGCGGTATGACGAGGTCGAAAAGCGCGTGGTCTACGAGCCGGTGAAGCTGGTGCAGGAATACCGCCAATTCGATTTCATGAGCCCCTGGGAAGGGGCCGATTACATCCTGCCGGGCGATGAAAAATCCGAGGAGGCCGCGAAATGATGGACGGCACCAAAGGCTTCGAAGACGCCCAGACCGGCGAACAGAAGATCCGCAACTTCAACATCAACTTCGGGCCTCAGCACCCGGCGGCGCACGGCGTGCTGCGCATGGTGCTGGAACTGGATGGCGAGATCGTCGAACGGGTAGACCCGCATATCGGCCTGCTGCACCGTGGCACCGAAAAGCTTATGGAAAGCCGGACCTACCTGCAGAACCTGCCCTATTTCGACCGGCTGGACTATGTCGGCACGATGAACCAGGAACATGCCTGGTGCCTGGCCATCGAGAAGCTGACCGGGGTCGAGGTGCCGCGCCGTGCCAGCCTGATCCGTGTGCTTTACTGTGAGATCGGCCGCATCCTGAACCACCTGCTGAACGTGACCACGCAGGCGCTCGACGTCGGCGCGCTGACCCCGCCGCTTTGGGGCTTCGAGGCCCGCGAAGACCTGATGATCTTCTACGAACGGGCCTGTGGTGCACGTCTGCACGCGGCCTATTTCCGCCCCGGTGGCGTGCATCAGGACCTGCCGCCCGAGCTGATCGACGACATCGACGCATGGGCCGAGAAATTTCCGAAGGTGCTGGACGATATCGACGAGCTGCTGACGGAAAACCGCATTTTCAAGCAGCGCAACGTGGATATCGGCATCATCACCGAGGAAGACATCCTCGACTGGGCCTATTCCGGTGTCATGGTGCGTGGATCGGGCCTCGCCTGGGATCTGCGCCGCGCCCAGCCCTACGAATGCTACGACGAGTTCGACTTCCAGATCCCCGTGGGCAAGAACGGCGACTGCTATGACCGTTACCTGTGCCGCATGGAAGAGATGCGCCAGTCGGCCCATATCATGCGTCAGGCCTGTGCCAAGCTGCGTGAGCCGGAAAACCAGGGCGATGTGCTGGCGCGTGGCAAGCTGACCCCGCCGACCCGGTCTGACATGAAGACCTCGATGGAAGCTCTGATCCATCACTTCAAGCTCTATACCGAGGGCTTCAAGGTGCCCGAGGGCCATGTCTATGCCGCGGTCGAAGCGCCCAAGGGCGAGTTCGGTGTCTACCTTGTCTCGGACGGGACCAACAAACCCTATCGCGCCAAGATCCGCGCGCCCGGCTATCCGCATCTGCAGTCGATGGATCACATCGGCCGTGGCTACCAGCTGGCCGACGTATCCGCGATCCTCGGCTCTCTCGACGTGGTGTTCGGGGAGATCGACAGATGATCCGTGCCGCCACTGCGGTTGGCCTTTTGTGCGCCATGCCGGCCCTTGCCCAGCAAGAGGCCGACCCCGAAGCCGTGGCGGCGATGACCCGGGCCATCGAAGAGGCGGGTTGTGTTGTCACCGTTGAAAACGGCGATGAGATCATGGCCGCCTCGGGCCTCGCTCCGGAACAGGTGAATGCGGTGATCGCGCAGCTCTATGCCTCCGGCGCGTTGACGCTCCAACAGGACAGTTCCGCAAAATTGACGAACGAGGCCTGCCCCTGACCGGGCGGCCCAGCGACGAAAGACGAAGTACAAATGCTCCGCCGCCTTCATCCTGACCAGCCCGAAAGCTTTGCTTTCACGCCTGACAACCAGAAATGGGCCGAGGCCCAGATCACCAAGTATCCCGAAGGCCGCCAGGCCAGCGCGATCATTCCGCTGTTGTGGCGTGCCCAGGAACAAGAGGGCTGGCTGTCCCGCCCGGCCATCGAATATGTGGCCGACATGCTGGACCTGGCCCATATCCGGGCGCTCGAAGTCGCGTCGTTCTATTTCATGTTCCAGCTGCAGCCGGTCGGCAGCGTGGCCCATATCCAGATCTGCGGCACCACGTCCTGCATGATCTGTGGCGCCGAGGACCTGGTCGGCGTTTGCCGTGAGAAGATCGCCGACAAGGCCCATGCGCTGTCCGCCGATGGAAAGTTTTCCTGGGAAGAAGTCGAATGCCTTGGCTCTTGTGCCAATGCGCCGATGGCCCAGATCGGCAAGGATTACTACGAAGACCTGACGGCCGAACGACTGGCCGAGATCATCGACGATCTCGCCGCGGGCAAGGTTCCCACGCCCGGCCCGCAGAACGGCCGCTTCGGGGCGGAGCCGCTCAAGGGGCTGACGTCGCTCAAGGATTTCGAGTCCGGGCATTATCAATACAACGCCTCCGTACAGTTGGCCAATGATCTGGGGGATACGGTCAAGCGGATCGACGGGACAGAAGTCCCGCTGCTCACGCCGTGGCAGGGCAAGGGGGCCAGCGCGGGCCGCAAGACCGCCGCGAAGAAGTCCGCGCCCAAGCCTGCCGCCAAGGCCAAGGCCGACAAGACCGGCGTAACCAAGCAGGAAGCGGAGGCCGCGACCCCCGCCAAGCCGCACTCGAAGACCGCACCGGCGGGCCAGCAGGCGGATGCGGTGGCCGAGAAAAAGCCGCGCACCATGAAAGCACCGCGCAAGTCCGGGGCCGATGATCTCAAGCAGATCTCTGGCGTCGGGCCCAAGCTCGAAGGCGTGCTGAATGAAATGGGGTTCTGGCATTTTGACCAGATCGCCAAATGGGGTCCGGAAGAGATCGCCTGGGTCGATACCCGCCTGAAGTTCAAGGGCCGGATCGAGCGGGACGATTGGGTCGACCAGGCCCGCAAGCTTGCCGAAAAATAGGGCAGGGGTCGCGCCCGGCGTGGCCAGAATGCCAACATCGCGGCCCGCACCGATGAAGTCCCTTATCAAAAGGGGTGTGTCTGCCTAAGCTGTCGCCAAGGCCGGGGCATGAGCCCGCGGCCCATGCTCGCTGTCCGATTGACGGGCAGTCACGACAGGGAAAGGTAGACTAATGAGCGACAGACCAATCGGATCGACTTTCGCGATCGTCATCGCGATCTTGTGTGGCGTCGTGGCTTTTGCAATTGCCAGGTTCGGCATTGATTTCGGGGGCTTCCTCTCGTTCCTGATCGGCGTCATCGTGGGCGTGATCGTCTGGTGGCTGCTTCTGCGCGGCGGCAACGGCGCGTCAGCGACCGCAAGCCCCGGCGCTCAGTCCGACGCGGCACCGTCCACGACCAGCGCGGCTGCGTCACCATCGGCGGCCACCGTCGCCCCCCCGAACCCGGACCCGACCCCGGAAACGGCACCCGAACCGATGCCGAAACCCGCCCCAGCGGCGCAGAAGGCTGCGGCGCCCGCCGAGCCCATGGAAGCGGACAAGCCGAAACCGGCCGCCAAGCCCGCTGCCAAGGATGGAAAACCCGAAATGCTGAGCGCGCCGCGCGACGGTGCAGCCGACGATCTCAAGCAGATCAAGGGTGTTGGGCCCAAGCTGGAAAAGCTGCTCAACTCGATGGGCGTCTTTCATTTCGACCAGATCGCCGGGTGGCGCAAGAAAGAGGTCGAATGGGTCGATGAGAACCTTCAAGGGTTCAAGGGCCGCGTCTCTCGCGATGAGTGGGTCAAGCAGGCAAAGGCTCTGGCCAAGGGCGGCTCCGCCGAAGCCTCGAAAAAGTGAAAAGCCACGAGGTCTATTGAAAGACGGATGCTGCAGTGCAACAATCGGCCTGCCCGGCGTGACGTGGGCAGGCCGAATTGCACCGATCGGGGAGGATCGGCGCGGATCATGAAACGGGTTCCTGACGGGCCCTGAAAGGATGTTTGCGATGTTCTCCTCTGACTCCCTGGTGGCTTTGCCGGGTGCGATGCTGCGCCTGGGCCTGCAATCCACAGCCCCCGCCGCCGCCATGCTCGCCAGCCAAAGCAGCTTGGTGAAATGGGCCGTTGCGCCCGCCGCCGTCGCCATGCGCCGCCGTGCGTTGGAACCGGCGGCTGAACCGGCGCAGATGCCCGGAACCGAAGTGAAGCCGAAACCCGCCAAGGCGGCTCCCAAGGCCAAGCGTCCGGCACCCAAGCCCGCCGCGCGGCAATCGGCGACCGACCCGGCCAAGCCTGTTACCCGCAAGGCGACCACGGCCAAGCCCAAGGCGGCGCCGGCCAAGCCCAAGGCGGCCCCGGCCAAGCCAAAGACCACGGCCTCCAAGCCCGCCAGCAAGCCCAAGGCGCCCAAGCCCGTCGCCGCACAAGAACCGGCGCCCAAGACAGCCCCCGCGTCCAAGCCCGCTGCCGCACCGCGCGCGAAGCCCGCGAAAACGGCCACCCCGGCCAAGTCTACGGCCAAGGTGACGCCAGCGACCAAGACCGAGAAGAAAGCCGAGGCGCCGCGTCAAAAGGTTGCGACAACAGTCTACAAACCCAAGGCGAACTCTGGTAAGTCCGGTTCCGTGACGCTGGCTGCGATGCCGGCCCCGGAAAAGAAGACAGACAGTCAGTAGGACCGACTTGGCCGATAAGGACAGAGACGCCATCGCCGCTACCGGCCGCCGGGTCGCACTCGTGATGGTGGCCTCGGCGCTTCTGTCCATATTCGCCCCTGCGATTGTCGACACGCTGGGTCTTGCCCCCCGCTATGTCGTGCTGTTGACGCTCTTTGCGCTGGCGGGGTTCATTTGGTGTCTGGTTGTCACGTTCAAACTCTGGCAAAAGACCCGCGACAAATGACGGTGCCCCGCGTAGGGGCAAGATAGGGAACCCGCCCATGCTTGCAGACAAAGACCGCATCTTCACCAATATCTACGGCATGCATGACCGGACACTGAAAGGTGCCCAGGCCCGTGGTCATTGGGACGGCACTGCCGGGATCATCCAGAAAGGCCGCGACTGGATCATCGATCAGATGAAGGCGAGCGGCCTGCGCGGCCGTGGCGGCGCCGGTTTCCCGACCGGGTTGAAATGGTCCTTCATGCCCAAGGAAAGCGATGGGCGTCCCGCCTATCTTGTGGTCAATGCCGATGAATCCGAACCGGGCACCTGCAAGGACCGCGAAATCATGCGCCATGATCCGCATACGCTGATCGAGGGATGCCTGATCGCGTCTTTCGCAATGAATGCCCATGCCTGCTACATCTATATCCGCGGCGAATATATCCGCGAGCGCGAGGCGCTTCAGGCCGCGATCGACGAAGCCTATGACGCGGGCTTGCTTGGCAAGAACGCCGCCGGCAGCGATTGGGATTTCGACCTTTATCTCCATCACGGGGCAGGGGCGTATATCTGCGGCGAGGAAACCGCGCTGCTTGAAAGCCTCGAAGGCAAGAAGGGCATGCCCCGGATGAAGCCGCCCTTCCCGGCGGGGGCCGGCCTCTATGGCTGTCCGACCACCGTCAACAATGTCGAATCGATTGCCGTCGTGCCGACGATCCTGCGCCGTGGGCCGGACTGGTTCGCGGGCTTCGGCCGCCAGAACAACGCGGGCACCAAGCTGTTCGCGATCTCGGGTCATGTGAACAACCCCTGCGTCGTCGAAGAGGCGATGTCGATCTCCTTCGAAGAGCTGATCGACAAGCATTGCGGCGGCATTCGTGGCGGCTGGGACAACCTCAAGGCGGTTATCCCCGGTGGGTCTTCCGTGCCCTGCGTGCGCGGCGAGAACATGAAAGATGCGATCATGGATTTCGACTACCTGCGCGGCGAGCTGGGCTCGGGCCTGGGCACCGCGGCTGTGATCGTGATGGACAAGTCGACCGACATGATCAAGGCGATCTGGCGGCTGTCGAAATTCTACAAGCATGAAAGCTGCGGCCAGTGCACGCCGTGCCGCGAAGGCACCGGCTGGATGATGCGGGTCATGGATCGCCTGGTGAAAGGCGAGGCCAGCGTCGAGGAAATCGACATGCTGTGGGACGTGACCAAGCAGGTCGAAGGCCACACCATCTGCGCGCTGGGCGACGCGGCGGCCTGGCCGATCCAGGGCTTGATCCGCAATTTCCGCGACGAGATCGAAGACCGCGTAAAGGGCAAGGCCATCGCGGCGGAATAGACCGCGGTAGATCGACGGGACAGGGCGGCCTCTGGCCGCCCTTTTCAATTGGCGCCGCGTGGGGCAGGTTCGGACCCAAGGAGACCTGCCCATGCACCTTGCCGAACTGAACGTTGGCCGCCTTCTGGCCCCCACGGATGACCCCCGCGTCAAGGACTTCATGGACAATCTGGACCGGGTGAACGGCCTGGGCAAACGGATGCCGGGCTTTGTCTGGATGATGGAAGGGTCGGGCGAGCCGGGCACCGGCAATACCGAGGCCAAGATCGACGGCGACCCGCAATACGTGTCGAACCTGACCGTGTGGGCAGACGTGGAAAGCCTTGAACGGTTCGTCTTCGGCACGATTCACAAGCAGTTCTATGACCGCCGTCGCGAGTGGTTCGAGTTGATGGGGGATCAGCATTTCGTGATGTGGTGGGTGGACGAGGGGCATCGGCCGACATTGGACGAGGCGCTGGACCGGCTGGATGACCTCAAAAAGAACGGCCCCAGTGATCGTGCTTTCGGGTGGGCCGACCTGCCGCAAGCCGAGATGTGGAAGGCCCGGACCTGCGCCTGAATCCGCCGTTTCGGGCCGGATCCTTGTCTCGCTATTGAATATCAGTCGCGCAAGGGCGACCTCTTGGGCAACGGACGGGCCGAAGCTGTCCTGATTGGAAAGAGGCTAATCGACATGAACCCGATTCCCGCCCTGGCTCTTGGCCTGACCCTCTCCGCGACCCCTTTGGCCGCGAAACCGCCGCTGAGCGAGGTGCCGTTCATTACCGAGGGTCTGATCGACACCGGGATCGCCTACGAGATCAGCGAGGTATGCGATGATATCCATGCACGCATGCTGCGCGGCCTGGGATTCCTCTTGTCTCTTGAACGCCATGCGCTCGACATCGGCTACAGCCGGGACGAGGTCGATGCCTATATCGACAACAAGCAGGAGGCCGAGCGCCTGGAGGCCATCGCCCGGGCGCGACTGGCGGATATGGGCGCCGTTGTAGGCCAGCCCGAAACTTATTGCGACGTGGGTCGTCGCGAGATCGCGGCGGGTTCCCAGATTGGACGTTTGCTGCGCTAGGGCGGTTTCCGACAAAATCACTCACGTAATACCCCCGATCCACGCGGAATTTTCCCGGATTTTTGGCCGGTTCGCGCTGGCATACCAAGGCATCCCGCGTTAGAACGCCCTGCAACCGCCCCGGGTCGGCTTTCGGCTGTCCGGGACGCAAACGGCTACAGGGAAATGCCCATGTCCGATCTGCGCAAGGTCATTATCGACGGTCAGGAAATCGAGGTGCCCGGAGCGATGACGCTCATCCAGGCCTGCGAAGAGGCCGGCATCGAAATCCCGCGCTTCTGCTACCACGAACGCCTGTCCATTGCCGGCAATTGCCGCATGTGCCTGGTCGAGGTTGTCGGTGGCCCGCCCAAACCGGCCGCGTCCTGTGCGATGCAGGTAAAGGATCTGCGCCCGGGGCCGGAAGGTCAGCCGCCGGTCGTGAAAACCAATTCGCCCATGGTCAAGAAGGCCCGCGAGGGGGTGATGGAATTCCTGCTGATCAACCATCCGCTGGATTGCCCGATCTGTGACCAGGGCGGCGAATGCGACCTGCAGGACCAGGCCATGGCCTATGGTGTGGATTTCAGCCGCTTCCGCGAACCCAAGCGCGCGGTGGACGATCTGGATCTCGGCCCGCTGGTCGAAACCCACATGACGCGCTGCATTTCCTGCACCCGCTGCGTGCGCTTCACAACCGAGGTCGCCGGCATTCACCAGATGGGCCAGACCGGCCGTGGCGAAGATGCCGAGATCACCGCCTATCTGGGCGAGACACTGGATTCGAACCTGCAGGGCAACATCATCGACCTGTGCCCGGTGGGCGCATTGGTGTCGAAGCCTTACGCCTTCACCGCCCGTCCGTGGGAGCTGACCAAGACCGAATCCATCGACGTGATGGATGCGCTGGGCAGCAATATCCGCGTCGACACCAAGGGGCGCGAAGTGATGCGCTTCCTGCCGCGCAACCATGATGGCGTGAACGAGGAATGGATTTCCGACAAGACGCGTTTCGTCTGGGATGGCCTGCGCCGCCAACGGCTGGACCGTCCTTACGTGCGTGAAAACGGCAAGCTGCGCGCCGCGACCTGGCCCGAGGCCTTGGCTGTGGCCGCCGACAAGATCAAGGGCGCATCGAAACTGGCCGGTCTGGTCGGTGATCTGACCCCGGTCGAGGCCGCCTACGGCCTCAAGCAACTGATCGAAGGGCAGGGCGGTGTCGTGGAATCCCGTACCGATGGGGCGAAACTGCCCGCCGGGAACCGGTCTGCCTATGTCGGCAATGTCGCCATCGAGGAGATCGACACCGCGAAATCGATCCTGCTGGTCGGCACCAACCCGCGCGAGGAAGCACCGGTTCTCAATGCCCGCATCCGCAAGGCGTGGCTGTCGGGGGCGCAGGTCTCGCTGATCGGCGCCGGCGTCGATCTGACATATGAGTATGACCATCTTGGCACGGATCGGGCGGCGCTGGATGCGGCCAGGGTCGACGACGATACGATTGTCATCGTCGGTCAGGGCGCCCTGAACGAAGCCGATGGCGAGGCCGTGCTGGCCGCCGCGATGGGCCTATCGGGCCGGATGCTGGTGCTCCACACCGCTGCCGGCCGCGTGGGCGCGATGGACGTTGGCGCCGTGGCCCCGAACGGCATGGCCGATATCGACGGTGCCGACGTGGTCTATAACCTTGGTGCGGATGAGATCGAGATCGCCGATGGCGCTTTCGTGATTTACCAGGGCAGCCATGGCGACCGTGGCGCGCACCGCGCCGACGTGATCCTGCCCGGCGCCGCCTATACCGAGGAACAAGGCCTGTTCGTGAACACGGAAGGGCGCCCGCAACTGGCGCTGCGCGCCGGGTTCGCGCCGGGCGAGGCCAAGGAAAACTGGGCGATCCTGCGGGCGCTGTCCGCGGAACTGGACGCGACCCAGCCCTGGGACACCCTGGCCCAGCTGCGGCAGGCGCTGGTCGCCGAGGTGCCGCATCTGGAAGCGATCGACGAAGTGCCGGAAAACGATTGGAAGCCCCTCAAGCGTGGCACGCTGGGCAAGGCCGATTTCCGCAACGTGATCAAGGACTTCTACCTGACCAACCCGATCGCGCGGGCCAGCGAATTGATGGCCCAGCTTTCGGCGGATGCCAAGGCGCGGGCCACTGCGCGGATGGCGGCGGAATAAGGTCATGAAGCGGGCGGGGCTCATAGCAGCGATGGCGCTGGCGGGGTGCGAAAGCACGGCCCAGCCGGGCGCCATGCGCTACGCGGGGGTCGACACCCGCTTGCTGGACGGTGACCTGGTGAATTTCGACGTCCGCGTGGAAAATCCGGAAAGCCGCGAGCAGGTCGCGCGCTATGCGGAATGCGCCGCTGCACAATACGCTTTGATCCGCGGATACGGCTTTGCCCGCCATGTCCGCACGCAGATCGAACAGGACGGCAGGCTCTGGACGGGGGACGCGGTCTACACGATTTCCCCGGCCTTGCCGGATGGGCTAAGAACGATTGACGCCGAGGTTGTCGTCGCCGAATGCGCGCGAAACGGCATCCCAACGGTCTGAGGGGACATCAATGGTCGAGTTCTTCACAACCACAAATCTCGGGATCGTGCTTCTGGTGATCGGCCAGTGCCTTCTGGTGCTGGTGCCGCTGCTGGTTGCGCTGGCTTTCCTGATGTATGCCGACCGCAAGATCTGGGCCGCGGTGATGATGCGCAAAGGCCCCAACGTGGTCGGTGCCTTCGGTCTGCTGCAAAGCTTTGCCGACTTCATCAAGTATATCCTGAAGGAAGTGGTGGTGCCCGCGGGGGCCGACAAGTTCGTTTTCCTCATGGCGCCGATGATCACCTTCGTTCTGGCGGTGATCGCCTGGGCGGTGATCCCGTTCAACGAGGGCTGGGTGCTGGCCGACATCAACGTCGCGATCCTCTATGTGTTCGCCGTGTCCTCGCTCGAGGTCTACGGCGTCATCATGGGCGGCTGGGCGTCGAACTCGAAATATCCGTTCCTCGGGTCGCTGCGGTCCGCTGCGCAGATGATTTCCTACGAGGTCTCGATCGGCCTGATCATCGTCGGTGTCATCATCTCGACGGGGTCGCTGAACTTCGGCGAGATCGTCGCGGCGCAGGATGGCGATTACGGGATCTTCAACTGGTACTGGCTGCCACATTTCCCGATGGTCTTCCTGTTCTTCATCTCGGCCCTGGCCGAAACCAACCGCCCGCCCTTCGACCTGCCAGAGGCAGAATCGGAACTGGTGGCGGGCTACCAGGTCGAGTATTCCTCGACCCCGTTCCTGCTGTTCATGATCGGTGAATTGCTGTCGGTGGTCCTGATGTGTGCGCTGGTGTCGCTGCTGTTCTTCGGCGGCTGGCTGTCGCCCATTCCGGGCCTGCCCGACGGGATCATGTGGCTCGTGCTGAAAATGGTGTTCTTCTTCTTCATCTTCGCGATGGTGAAGGCGATCACCCCGCGCTACCGCTACGACCAGCTGATGCGTCTGGGCTGGAAGGTGTTCCTGCCGTTCAGCCTGGCCTGGGTCGTGCTGGTGGCGTTCCTGGCCAAGTTCGAAATTCTCGGTGCCTTCTGGGCCCGTTACGCGATGGGGGGCTGACATGACCCAGATCGACTATACCCGTGCGGCGAAATACTTCCTGCTGGTGGACTTCCTCAAGGGGTTCAAGCTGGGTCTGCGCTATTTCTTCTCGCCCAAGAAGACGATCAACTATCCCCATGAAAAGGGGCCGCTGAGCCCCCGTTTCCGGGGGGAACATGCCCTGCGCCGCTATCCCAACGGCGAGGAGCGCTGCATCGCCTGCAAGCTGTGCGAGGCGATCTGCCCGGCCCAGGCCATCACCATCGACGCCGAGCCGCGCGAGGATGGCAGCCGCCGGACCACCCGCTACGACATCGACATGACGAAATGCATCTATTGCGGTTTCTGCGAAGAGGCCTGCCCGGTGGATGCCATCGTCGAGGGGCCGAATTTCGAGTTCTCGACCGAGACCCGCGAAGAGCTTTACTACGACAAGGAAAAGCTGCTGGCGAACGGCGAGCGCTGGGAAGCCGAGATCGCCCGCAACCTTGAACTGGATGCGCCCTACCGATGAGCAGCGATAACCCTTTCGAGGCCATGATGAAGGCCGGGCAGGATTGGGCGAAGGCGCTCAATCCCGCTCTCGAGTCGTTCACGCCCAAAGGGTTCGAGGCCCTGTTTCCCACAATGCCGCGCGACCTGATGGAAGCGACCATGGGCAAGGGGTTCAATCCCGATGGGCTGGATTCCAAAACGCGGCTTTTGCTGACGCTTCAGGGTCTGACCATCATGGGCGCCCAGGCCGAGGCACAGATCAGACTGACCGTGCGCCACGCGCTTGAAGCCGGGGCCACGCAACAGGAAGTCGCCGAGACTATCGCCCTTGCGGGCATGTTCGGCGGCGTTCCGGCAATGACCAAGGCGATGGAGATCGCCAGTGACGTCATGGAAAAGGACGGTGACACATGACACCCATGGTTCTGGCATTCTATGCCTTCGCGACCACGACGCTCGTGGGCGGGCTGATGACCGTCATCAGCCGCAACCCCGTGCATTCGGTCCTCTGGCTGATCCTGGCCTTCCTGTCTTCGGCGGGCCTGTTCGTGCTGCTGGGGGCGGAATTCATCGCGATGCTGCTGATGATCGTCTATGTCGGCGCGGTGGCCGTGCTGTTCTTGTTCGTCGTGATGATGCTGGATATCGACTTTTCCGAGCTCAAGGCCGAAATGGCAAAATACATGCCACTGGCGCTGGTGATCGGGGTGATCCTCTTGATGCAGCTGGCCATCGCATTCGGCGCATGGGGCTTTGACGAGGGCGCGCAGGGCCGCCTGGCCGCGCCGGTCGAGGGCGGCATCCAGAACACCGCCGGGCTGGGCCTGCTGATCTACGACAAGTATTTCATCCTGTTCCAGCTGGCCGGGCTGATCCTGCTGGTCGCCATGATCGGGGCCATCGTCCTGACCCTGCGCCACCGCACCCACATCAAACGCCAGGATATCCTGGCCCAGATGTATCGCGATCCGGCCAAGGCGATGGAACTGAAAGACGTGAAACCGGGGCAGGGGCTGTAATCATGATCGGACTTGAACACTATCTTTCGGTCGCCGCGGCCCTGTTCGTCATCGGGATTTTCGGGCTGTTCCTGAACCGCAAGAACGTCATCATCCTGCTGATGAGCATCGAGCTGATGCTGCTGGCGGTGAACATCAATTTCGTGGCTTTCTCCAGCTTCCTGCAAGACATGGTGGGACAGGTCTTTACCCTGTTCGTTCTGACCGTCGCCGCCGCCGAGGCCGCGATCGGGCTGGCCATCCTGGTCTGCTTCTTCCGCAACCGTGGCACCATCGACGTCGAAGACGTCAACGTGATGAAAGGCTAAGGCGACATGGAAACCATCCTCCTCTTCGCGCCGCTTGTCGGGGCCATCATCGCGGGCTTCGGCTGGAAGATGATCGGCGAACATGCCGCCCAATGGGTCGCCACCGGGCTTTTGTTCCTGTCGGCTTTGCTGTCCTGGATCGTCTTCCTGACCTTCGACGGCACCACCGAGCATGTCGAGATCCTGCGCTGGATCCAGTCGGGCACGCTGGACACATCCTGGGGCATCCGCATGGACCGGCTGACGGCGATCATGCTGATCGTCATCACCACGGTGTCCGCGTTGGTCCACCTGTATTCCTTCGGCTACATGGCCCATGACGAGAATTTCAAGGAAGGCGAGCATTACAAGGCCCGCTTCTTTGCTTACCTGTCGTTCTTTACCTTCGCCATGCTGATGCTGGTGACCGCCGACAACCTCGTCCAGATGTTCTTCGGCTGGGAGGGCGTGGGCGTTGCGTCGTATCTGCTGATCGGCTTCTACTACAAGAAACCCACCGCCAATGCTGCCGCCATCAAGGCCTTCGTGGTCAACCGCGTCGGGGATTTCGGCTTTGCCCTGGGCATTTTCGCGATCTTCTTCCTCGTCGACTCGATCAAGCTCGACGATGTTTTCGCCGCCGCGCCCGAGCTGGCCCAGACCCAGATCACCTTCCTTTGGGCGGAATGGAACGCGGCCAACCTGATCGGCATCCTGCTGTTTATCGGCGCCATGGGCAAATCGGCCCAGCTGATCCTGCACACCTGGCTGCCCGACGCGATGGAAGGCCCGACCCCGGTGTCGGCCCTGATCCACGCCGCAACCATGGTGACCGCCGGTGTCTTCCTCGTCTGCCGCATGTCGCCGATCTACGAATTCGCTCCCGATGCGCAAAGCTTCATCGTTTTCCTTGGCGCCACCACCGCGTTCTTCGCGGCCACCGTGGGGCTGGTTCAGAACGACATCAAGCGTGTCATCGCCTATTCCACCTGTTCGCAGCTGGGCTACATGTTCGTGGCAGCGGGCGTCGGCGTCTACTCGGTCGCCATGTTCCACCTGCTGACCCATGCGTTCTTCAAGGCGATGCTGTTCCTGGGGGCCGGTTCGGTCATCCACGGCATGCATCATGAACAGGACATGCGGAACTATGGCGGGCTGCGCCACAAGCTGCCCAAGACTTTCTGGGCGATGATGATCGGCACGCTGGCCATTACCGGTGTGGGAATCCCGCTGACCGGCTGGATCGGTTTTGCCGGCTTCGCCTCCAAGGATGCGGTGATCGAAAGCGCTTATGTCGGCAGCGCGGGCGGCTATGCCTTCTGGCTGCTTGTCGTCGCCGCGCTCTTCACCAGCTTCTACAGTTGGCGCCTGATGTTCATGACCTTCTGGGGCAAGCCGCGTGGCGACAAGCACACGCATGAGCACGCCCATGAAAGCCCCAATGTGATGCTGATCCCGCTGGGCGTTCTGGCGATCGGCGCGATCTTTGCCGGGGCGGTCTGGTATTCCAGCTTCTTCGGCAAGACCAACGAGGTGGTGAAGTTCTTCGGTGGCAAATACGGCGAGCCGACGGCCGAACTGGTCGAAGCCGTGGCCGAGCGCAGCCCCAAGGCATCGGAACTGCATTACGTCATGGAAAGCGCACCGGGCGAGGCGGGCATCTACATCGCGCCGGAAAACACCGTCCTGCACGAGGCGCATTACGTCCCCACTTGGGTCAAGCTGTCGCCCTTCATCGCGATGCTGATCGGGCTGGCCACCGCCTACCAGATGTATATCCGCCGTCCGGACCTGCCGGCCAAACTGGCCGAGAACCAGCGCCCGCTGTACCTGTTCCTGCTCAACAAGTGGTATTTCGACGAGCTGTATGACCTGGTCTTCGTGCGGCCTGCCAAATCCATCGGTCGGTTCCTGTGGAAGCGCGGTGACGGCAACGTCATCGACGGAGGCATCAACGGGCTGGCGCTCGGGATCGTGCCGTTCTTCACCCGGCTCGCGGGCCGCTGGCAGTCGGGCTACGTCTTTACCTACGCATTCGCCATGGTGATCGGGATCGCCCTGATCCTCACCTATGTCACGATCACCGGGGGGGTCGAGTAATGGGCAACCTTCTAACCATCACCACCTTCATCCCGACCATCGCGGCGCTGATCCTTGCGATCTTCCTGCGGGGCGAGGACGAGGCGGCGCAACGCAACGCCAAATGGGTGGCCATGGCCGCGACAATCATGACCTTCGTCGTGTCGCTGTTCATCCTGTTCGGCTTCAACCCCGCCGATACCGGTTTCCAGTTCGTCGAGGAACGCGACTGGTTGTTGGGCCTGCAATACAAGATGGGCGTGGACGGGATCAGCGTGCTGTTCGTGATGCTGACGACCTTCCTGATGCCGATCACCATCGCGGCCTGCTGGAACGTCACCCACCGGGTCAAGGAATACATGATCGCCTTCCTGCTTCTGGAAACGCTCATGCTGGGCGTTTTCATGGCGCTGGACCTCGTGCTGTTCTACCTGTTCTTCGAGGCCGGCCTGATCCCGATGTTCCTGATCATCGGCATCTGGGGCGGCAAGGACCGCATCTATGCGGCCTTCAAGTTCTTCCTTTATACCTTCCTCGGCTCGGTCCTGATGCTGGTCGCCATGGTGACCATGTTCTACCAGTCGGGCACCACGGATATCGAAACCCTGCTGACTTTCCAGTTCGGCTCGGAGACGATGACCGTGATGGGCATTCACGTCATCGGCGGCTTGCAGACGCTGCTCTGGCTGGCCTTCTTCGCAAGCTTCGCAGTCAAGATGCCGATGTGGCCGGTCCATACCTGGCTGCCCGACGCCCACGTTCAGGCACCGACCGCGGGGTCGGTCGTTCTGGCCGCGATCCTGCTGAAAATGGGCGGCTATGGCTTCCTGCGCTTCTCGCTACCGATGTTCCCCGTCGGGACCGAGGTTCTGGGCGATCTGGTGCTGTGGCTCTCGGCCATTGCCATCGTCTACACCTCGCTTGTCGCGCTGGTGCAGGAGGATATGAAAAAGCTGATCGCCTATTCGTCGGTGGCCCATATGGGCTATGTCACCATGGGCATCTTCGCTGTGAACCAGCAGGGCATTGACGGCGCCATCTTCCAGATGCTGTCGCACGGCTTCATCTCGGGCGCTTTGTTCCTCTGTGTCGGCGTGATCTATGACCGGATGCACACCCGCGACATCGACGCCTATGGCGGGCTGGTGAACCGGATGCCGGCTTATGCGCTGATCTTCATGCTGTTCACCATGGCCAATGTGGGCTTGCCCGGAACCAGCGGTTTCATCGGCGAGTTCCTGACCCTGATGGGCGTCTTCAAGGCCAATACCTGGGTTGCCGCCGTGGCCACCACGGGCGTGATCCTGTCGGCGGCCTATGCGCTGTGGCTCTATCGCCGCGTGGTCATGGGCGACTTGATCAAGGAAAGCCTGAAATCGATCACCGACATGACCCCCCGCGAGCGCTGGATCTTTGCGCCGCTCGTGGTCATGACCATTCTTCTGGGTGTCTATCCCAGCCTTGTCACCGACATTATCGGCCCCTCGGTCGAGGCGCTGGTGGGCCAGGTCACGACCGCGCAAGCGGCGTTCGAGCCCGCCACCCTGATGGCCCAGCACTAAGGATTTCGCGCGATGATCTCTGCCGATCTTAATACCATCCTTCCCGAAATCATCCTTGCGGTCTATTCCATGGCCGCGCTGCTGCTGGCCGTCTACACGACCAAGGACAAGATGGCCGGTCTTCTGACCTGGGTCACCGCGGCGCTGTTCCTGGCGCTGGCGCTGTGGATCGGCTTCGCCGGGCAGGGCACGACCACAGCCTTCGGCGGAATGATCGTGGATGACGCCTATGCGCGTTTTGCCAAGGTGGTGATCCTGGCCTCGGCGGCGGCCGTCCTCATCATGAGCGAAAGCTACATGGCCCGGCGCGACCTGTTGCGCTTCGAATATCCGCTGCTGATCGCGCTCGCGGTCGTCGGCATGATGGTCATGGTGGCCGCCGGTGACCTGATGGCGCTTTACATGGGGCTGGAGCTGCAATCGCTCGCGCTCTATGTCGTCGCCTCGCTGCGCCGCGACAGTGCGAAATCGACCGAGGCAGGGCTGAAATACTTCGTCCTTGGGGCGCTGTCCTCGGGCCTGCTGCTCTACGGTGCGTCGCTGACCTATGGCTATGCCGGCACGACCCTGTTCTCGGGCATCATCGAGGCGACCTCGGACGGCGTGTCGCTGGGCTTGCTCTTCGGTCTTGTGTTCCTGATGGCCGGCTTCGCCTTCAAGGTTTCGGCCGCGCCGTTCCACATGTGGACGCCGGATGTCTACGAAGGTGCGCCGACGCCCGTCACGGCCTTCTTCGCCACCGCCCCCAAGATGGCCGCCATGGGCCTCTTTGCTCGCGTCGTGCACGATGCCTTCGGCGGGTCCGTGGGTGACTGGCAACAGATCGTTGCCTTCCTGTCGGTCGCGTCGATGTTCATCGGCGGGATCGCCGCAATCGGCCAGACCGACATCAAGCGCCTGATGGCTTATTCCTCGATCGCACATATGGGCTTTGCCCTCATGGGCCTGGCCGCCGGCACAGCCTTCGGTGTGCAAGCGATGCTGATCTATATGGCGATCTATATCGCGATGAACGTGGGCACCTTCGCTTTCATCATCTCGATGGAAAAGGACGGCCGCCCGGTGACGGATATCGCCTCGCTCAACATGTATTCCAAGGCCGAACCGGGTAAGGCGCTGGCCATGCTGGTGTTGCTGTTCAGCCTGGCGGGCGTGCCGCCGATGCTGGGCTTCTTCGGCAAGTTCTACGTGCTGCGCGCCGCGGTCGAAGGTGGGCTGATCTGGCTGGCCATCGCCGGTGTTGTGGCCTCGGTCATCGGGGCCTTCTACTATCTGCGCATCGTCTACTACATGTATTTCGGCAAGGATCAGGACGAGGCGCTGGACCGCAACGGCTCGCCCGTGCTGTGGACCTTCCTCATGGGTTCGGCCGTTGTCATGCTGGTGGGTGTTGTGAACCTGTTCGGCGTGGAACCCATCGCCGAAGCCGCCGCGCTGGCCCTTGCCAACTGATTGGCCTGTCGGGGTAGGGCGGATCGTTCTGCTCCGCACAGACAGCACCTTGTCAGAGGCCGCGCGCATTTTTCCGACGCTGCCCGGTCCCACATGGATTTTGGCCCACGAACAGACAGCGGCCCGCGGACGGCGTGGCCGTGCCTGGAAAATGCCACGGGGCAATTTCGCCGCCACTTACGTGATGCCGCTGTCCTCTGACACCGAGCGTGCGGCGTTGCGCAGTTTCGTGATGGCGCTGGCGCTGTTTGATGCGGTTGCGTCCATCACCGGACGGCCCGCGGGGCTCAGCCTCAAATGGCCCAACGACGTGCTGCTCAACGGCGGCAAGCTGGCAGGGATCCTGTTGGAGAGCCATGCCGAGCGAGGACGCATCGCCGGTTTGTCGATCGGCGTTGGGGTCAACCTCGCCGCCGCACCCGACGGCCATGAGGTTGAAGCAGGGGCGCTGCGCCCCGTGTCGCTGGCCGGCGAAGCCGGGGCTGATGTGACCCCCGAAGACTTCCTGGACCTGCTTGCCGCCGCCTATGCCGTCCGCGAGGCCAGCTTTGTCACCTATGGCTTTGCCCCGATTCGCGAGGCATGGCTGCAGGATGCCGCCAAGCTGGGTGAGGTCATAACGGCACGGCTTGCCAAGGAAGAGATCACCGGCACCTTTGAAACCGTTGATGAAAACGGCTATCTGGTGCTGACAACGCCAAAGGGTCGGCGGCGGATCGCGGCTGCGGACGTGTTCTTTTGAAAGGCGAAACGCGTATGCTTCTCTGTATCGACTGCGGCAACACGAACACGGTCTTTGCCCTCTGGGATGGCGAGAGATTCCTCTGCACCCTGCGCACAAGCACCCATCACGCGCGCACGGCCGATGCCTATTTCACCTGGTTTTCGACCCTGCTGAACCACTACAGGATCGATCCTGACATTACGGATGTCATCATCAGCTCGACCGTGCCGCGCGTGGTCTTCAACCTGCGCGTCTTCGCCGACAGGTTCTTCGGCTGCCGCCCCATCGTGGTCGGCAAACCCGAATGCGCCTTGCCAATCCCGCCGCGCGTGGACGAGGGCACGTCGATCGGGCCGGACCGGCTCGTGAATACCGCGGGGGCATTTGACCGGCATGGCGGTGACCTGATCGTTGTGGATTTCGGGACAGCCACGACCTTTGACGTGGTGGCGAGCGACGGGGCCTATGTGGGCGGCGTGATCGCCCCGGGCGTCAACCTGAGCCTAGAGGCGCTACACAGCGCCGCCGCCGCGCTGCCCCATGTGGACGTGACCAAACCGCCGCATGTGATCGGCACCAACACCGTGGATTGCATGCAATCGGGTGTCTTCTGGGGCTATGTCGGCCTCGTGAACGGCATCTGCAACCGGATCAGGGGCGAATATGGCCGCCCGATGAAAGTCATAGGAACGGGCGGTCTCGCCCCGTTGTTCAGCACGGGCGAGGCGCTATTTGATACGGTCGAAGACGACCTGACCATGCATGGCCTGACGGTCATCCATCGCTATAACAAGGAAACTACCTGAACATGAGCAGCGAAAGATTGATCTATCTTCCCCTCGGCGGCGCGGGGGAGATCGGGATGAATTGCTATGTCTACGGATATGGCAAGCCGGACGAGGAGCGCCTGATCGTCGTCGATCTGGGCGTGACCTTCCCGGACATGGACACGACGCCGGGGGTCGACCTGATCTTTCCCGATATTTCCTGGCTCGAGGCCCGCAAGGACCGGATTGAGGCGATCTTCATCACCCATGCCCACGAAGACCATGTCGGTGCGGTGGGCCACCTGTGGGAAAAGCTGGGTGCGCCGATTCATGCCCGCGCCTTTACCGCCAATATCGCGCGGCGCAAGATGGACGAGCACGGCTATTCCGAACAAAGCGTGCGCACAGTCGAGGCCTGGCCCGAGGCGGTCACGGCAGGGCCCTTCACCGTTGGGTTCGTGCCGATCAGCCATTCGATCCCGGAAAGCTCGGGCCTGGTGATCGACACGCCCGCCGGCCGCGTTGTGCATACCGGCGATTTCAAGATCGACGAGACCCCCGGCGTGGGCGAACCCTTTGACCGGACGCTTTGGGCCCAGGTGGCTGAACCGGGCGTCAAGGCGCTGGTCTGTGACAGCACCAATGTCTTTTCCGACCATCCCGGCCGGTCCGAGGCCAGCGTTGGCCCCGAGATCGAGAAGCTGATGAAGGCCCAGCCGGGCATGGTGGTCGCCACGACCTTTGCCTCCAATATCAGCCGGGTGCGAACGATTGCCCAGGCCGCCGTGGCTGCGGGCCGGTCGGTCTGCCTGCTGGGTCGGGCCATGCGCCGGATGATCGAGGCGGCGGTCGAGACCGGCATCCTTGACGATTTCCCCAAGGTGGTCAGCCCCGAGGACGCCAAGAGCATCCCGCGCGAGAACCTCCTGCTGCTGGTCACCGGCAGCCAGGGCGAACGCCGCGCCGCCAGTGCCCAACTGGCCAATGGCAAATATATGGGACTGCGGTTGAAGGAAGGGGACACGTTCCTGTTTTCCTCCAAGACGATCCCCGGCAATGAACGCGGCGTGATCCGGATCATGAACCAGTTCTCGGAAATGGGCGTGGACGTGATCGACGACAGTTCCGGTCTTTACCACGTGTCGGGCCATGCCAACCGGCCTGACCTGAAGACGATGCACGAGATCTGCCACCCCGAGAAGGTGATCCCCATGCATGGCGAACACCGCCACCTGCGTGAACATGTGAAATTGGCCGGAGAAAACGACTATCCGGGGGTTCTGGCCGTGAATGGCACCATGGTCGATATCGGGGCGGGGCAGCCGGTCGAGTTCATCGAAACCGGCCGCGTCTACCTGGATGGCCGTGCCCATGTGGGCCAGTTCGACGGCATCATCCGGGACCGTATCCGCATGGCGCTGAATGGCCATGTCACGGTCACGCTGATCCTTGACGAGGAAAACGAGCCGCTGGGCGACCCTTGGTGCGAGCTGATGGGCCTGCCCGAAACCGGGCGCAACAATGCGGACCTGGTCGAAACGCTGGAAAATGCGCTTGGCGGTTGGCTGCAGAGGGCTGACGCCAAGGTCCTGCGCGATGACGAGACCCTTGAGAAGGACCTGCGTATCCTGTGTCGGCGAACCACCGAGAACGAGATCGGCAAGAAGCCCGAAGTCACGGTTGTGATCAGCCGGTTGAGCTAGGCGCAGACAACATTCCAGAATTTGCCCGAAGGGGCTTAAATTCTGGAATGTCCCTTCTAGCCGGCGCGGCGTTCGGCAAAGCTTTTCAGGATGAAGCTGGGGGCATCTTCGCCCATGCCGACGACCTGGTCGTCACGGTCGCGCCCACGCCCGCCGCGCCCTCGCTTGGTGCGGTTGTCGGTCTTCTTTTCTTCGGGCTTGGCGTCCGCCTTCGGCTCAGACTTTGGAGTATCGGTCTTAGGGGCGGCATCCGCCGTGGGCGCCTCGTCCTTCTTGCGCGACCGCGAACGGCTGCGCTTGGGCTTTTCCTCGGCGGGCGCATCTTCTTGCACCTGCTCCGGTTTGCCCTGAGCCAGCGGGTTCTCGATCCGTGGGATTTCCTTTTCCAGGAGCTTCTCCACCGCTTCGAAATACTTCTCGTCGCGCGGGTTGCAGATCATCACGGCCTTGCCAGAGCGTCCGGCACGGCCGGTCCGGCCGATGCGGTGCACGTAGTCCTCGGCATGGCTGGGCACGTCGAAATTGAACACGTGGCTGACGGCCGGAATATCCAGCCCCCGTGCGGCCACGTCCGAGGCGACCAACAGGCGAATCGTGCCCTCGCGGAATCCTTCCAGCGTCTTGGTGCGCTGGGACTGGTCCAGGTCGCCATGGATCGGCGCGGCGTCATAACCGTATTTCTTCAATGACTTGGCCACGACATCCACGTCCATCTTTCGATTGCAGAAGATGATGGCGTTGGTGCATGTCTCGCCTTCGGCGTCGATCAACGCGCGCAGCAGCTTGCGCTTTTCGCTGTCGGCCCGGTCGCGGCGCGAGCCTTTGAACATCACCACGCCCTGTTCGATCGTCTCCGACGCGGTGGCCTGACGGGCCACCTCGATCCGGGCGGGGTTCGACAGGAAGGTGCTGGTGATCCGCTCGATTTCCGAGGCCATGGTGGCCGAGAAGAACAGCGTCTGGCGGGTAAAGGGCGTCAGTCCGAAGATCTTCTCGATATCCGGGATGAACCCCATGTCGAGCATCCGGTCGGCCTCGTCAACGACCATGACCTTGACGTCGGACAGGATCAGCTTGCCGCGCTCGAAATGGTCCAGAAGGCGACCCGGCGTTGCGATCAGCACATCGACGCCCTTGTCGATGAGCTGGTCCTGTTCCTTGAAGCTGACGCCGCCGATCAGCAGCGCCTTGGTCAGCTTCGTGTGTTTGGCATAGGTGTCGAAGTTCTCGGCGACCTGCGCGGCCAGTTCGCGCGTCGGGCACAGGACCAGGCTGCGCGGCATACGCGCCCGGGCGCGTCCCCGCTTGAGCATGGTGATCATCGGCAAGGTGAAACTGGCGGTCTTGCCAGTGCCGGTCTGGGCGATGCCCAGCACATCGCGGCCTTCCAGCGCGGGTGGAATCGCGCCAGCCTGGATCGGGGTGGGGGTTTCATACCCGGTTTCCTCAATGGCCTTGAGGACCTTGGGGTCAAGTTTCAGGTCGGAAAATTTTGTCAAATCAAGCCTTTCGCGCGGATGCGGCGTTTTGAGACGGCCGCAGATACACACGCGGCCCGCCCGGCCGTATTGCCGGAGCGTCTTGGTGCGCTGGGCATACGCCCCGGGAGGGGAAAGGTCAAGGAAATCGACTGTTTCGCCCCTTGACCCAGGTCTGGCCCCGGGCGAACCATGGGCGCGGCGCCGCCCGGACGCGCGACGCTAGACCATCATCTCCTTGGTGGCCGACAGGGTGATCTCCGGATAGTCCCGTTCGACCCGGTCGATATCCCATTGCAGGCGGGTCATGTAGACCACGTCGCCGTCATTGTCGTAGCTGATATGCTGCTTGTTGGCCTGGGCGAATTTCTCCACCGCGTCCTTGGGGCCGTGCACCCATCTTGCGCTGGTGAATTGCGAAGCCTCGAACCGGACGGGCAGGCCGTATTCCATCTCGATCCGGCTGCCCAGCACCTCGAATTGCAGCTGGCCCACGACGCCGACGATGAAGCCCGACCCGATCATCGGCTTGAAGACCTTGGCCGCGCCTTCCTCGGCAAATTGCATCAGCGCCTTTTCCAGGTGCTTGGCTTTCATCGGATCGCCCGCCCGCACGCCTTGCAGCAGTTCGGGCGCGAAAGAGGGGATGCCCGTGACCTTGAGTGCCTCGCCCTCGGTCAGGGTATCGCCGATGCGCAATTGCCCGTGGTTGGGGATGCCGATGATATCGCCGGCCCAGGCCTCCTCGGCCAGTTCCCGGTCCGAAGCCAGGAACAGGACCGGGTTTGAAATCGCCATCGGCTTCTTCGTGCGGACATGGGTCAGCTTCATGCCGCGGTTGAAGTGGCCCGAGGCCAGTCGGACAAAGGCCACCCGGTCGCGATGCTTGGGGTCCATGTTCGCCTGGACTTTGAAGACAAAGCCGGAAACCTTTGTTTCCTCGGGGGAAATCTGGCGTGGGGTGGCGCTGGTTGGTTGCGGCTCCGGACCGAAATCGCCGATCCCTTCCATCAGTTCCTTGACCCCGAAGGAGTTGATCGCCGAGCCGAACCAGATCGGTGTCATGGTGCCATCCAGCACCGCCTGCACATCCAGCGGCGGCAGCAATTCCCGCGCCATCTCGATCTCTTCCAGGAACGGCTCCAGCAGGTGGGCGGGCACGTGTTCGGCCAGCTTGGGGTCATCAAGCCCATTGATTTCAATGCTTTCCGCGACCTTGTTGCGGTCGGCGCGGTCCATCAGCTCCAAACGATCGCGCAGCAGGTCGTAGCAGCCGATGAAATCCCGGCCCATGCCAATGGGCCAGCTGGCCGGGGTGACGTCGATGGCGAGGTTTTCCTGGATCTCGTCCACGATCTCGAAGGTCTCGCGGCTTTCGCGGTCCATCTTGTTGCAGAAGGTCAGGATAGGAAGGTCGCGCAACCTGCAGACTTCAAAGAGTTTTCTGGTCTGACTCTCCACACCCTTGGCGCCGTCGATGACCATGACGGCGGCGTCCACCGCTGTCAGTGTCCGATAGGTGTCCTCGGAAAAGTCCGAGTGGCCGGGGGTATCCACAAGATTGTATCGGAAGTCCTTGTAATCGAACGACATCGCCGAGGCCGAAACGGAAATGCCACGGTCCTTCTCCATCTGCATGAAGTCCGACCGGGTGCGCCGCGCTTCGCCCTTGGCGCGCACCTGTCCGGCCATCTGGATGGCGCCGCCGTAAAGCAGGAATTTCTCGGTCAGGGTCGTCTTGCCGGCGTCGGGATGCGAGATGATCGCAAAGGTCCGGCGGCGGGCGATTTCGGGCGGAAGATCGGGGCGATTTGTCATGGCGCTCCCATAGCCCGCGCCACGGAAAAGGGCAACTTAGCTCGACGAGGCGCGTCTGAGCCTGTCGACCGCATCGGGCGCGCGCACGACGTCCTCCTGAACTTCGAAATCCAGGTGTGGTCGACCCTCGTGCCCGGGCAGGTTGTCTCCCAGCCGTGCGGCCAGGTCGCCGGGCAGGGCGGCGCGCGTGCGGCTGTCGACCAACAGGGTCTCTGCGGCGATGCCTTCGGCATAGATGATCTGGTGATCGTCGAAGAGAAGCTGGAAGTAATCGACGAAGCCGCCATCGCGTTGATAGACGGTCTCGCCGTTGATGAGGTGGCGGACCTTGACCAGGACTTCGGCCCGGCCCACGCCAAAGTCGTCCTGGCGCTGGTAGATGAAGAGGCGATGCTCGGGCGACAGGAGCAGGTCGCGGGTGTTGAACAGCGCGCCTTCGCGGATCACCACCGGGGCGAAATCTCCGACTGCGCGCAGGGTCGTCTGCCCGATCCAGCGAATCTCCTGAGGGCCGCTGTCGCGCGTCAGGACCTTGTCGCCGACATCAAGGGCTTCGATGGGCACCTGCGCACCGGACGCGAGCGTGATATGCGTGCCGCGGGCAAAGCTGCAAAAGGCGACCTCGCCGAACTTGGCTTGCGCGCCTTCGCGATCCGCACCGACAAGGCGGTAATCGCTTTCGACCGCCAGCGTGGCCAGGGGCAGCAGGTAGATATCGGCCGCGTCCCCGTCCTCGACCTCGACCAGGACGATGGCTTCGAGTGTCGTGCCGTCGCTGGCCATGAAGGTCAGGCAGCAATCGAGGTAGAGCGCATTTCCAACGCCGCCCGTTTCCGAACCGTCCTCGATCCGGAAGCACCGGTTTTCCGGGTCGGGGCGATAGGCCAGCGAAACCCGCCGCGCGGATTTCGACAGCTGGTAGATGTCGTCCATCACCAGCTCTTCCATGAAGGAAATCGGATCGCCCTCGGCCACACCATAGCTGACGCGAAACCCGTCGCAGGGATAAACCGGGATCGTGTGGCTGGCGCGTGTGGACATGAATCCTCGATAACATGGTTCTGGTGAATTGCCCTCACACTACATAAGGATTGGGGCGAAAGCAGGTCAACGATCTGCCCGATCCGGGGCGATTGCGACCGACGCCACAACGAAAGGGAGAGTTCCGATGAATTACGGGATCACGGGCAAGCGGGCGCTGGTTTGCGCAGCGTCCAAGGGGCTGGGACGCGGCTGTGCGGAGGCGCTGGCCGCGGAGGGTGTCAACCTTGTTATCAACGCCCGCGGCACCGAGGCGCTGGAGGCCGCGGCGGCCGAGATTCGCGCGGCCCACGGGGTCGAAGTGAGGACCGTGGCGGCCGATATCACCACGCAAGAGGGTCAGGCGCAGGTGATCGAGGCGGCGCAGGATGTTGATATCCTTGTGACAAATGCGGGTGGCCCGCCGCCAGGCCTGTGGACGGATTGGGACCGCGACGATTTCATCGCGGCCCTGGATGCCAACATGCTGACTCCGATCGCGTTGATGAAGGCGCTGTTGCCGGGGATGATGGAACGCGGCTGGGGCCGGGTGGTGAACATCACCTCGCAATCGGTGAAATCGCCGATCCCGGTGCTGGGCCTGTCCAATTCGGCGCGCGCGGGGCTGACGGGCTACGTGGCCGGCACGTCGCGGCAGGTGGCGCCCCATGGCGTCACGATCAACAACCTTCTGCCCGGCATTCACGCCACCGACCGGGCCGACAGCCTTGATCGCGGCGTGAGCGAGCAGCAGGGCATCTCCATGGACGAGGCCCGGGCGCAGCGTCAGGCCACGATTCCCGCCCGCCGCTATGGGACGGCGGAAGAGTTCGGCGCCATGTGCGCCTTTCTGTGCTCCGACAAGGCCGGTTTCATCGTCGGCCAGAACATCCTGCTCGACGGTGGCGCGGTGAACGCCACGCTTTGACCTTGTTCCCGGGGGCGCGGGTTGCTATCTGCCCCCGGATACCCGATTTTTTCGGTCGGAGAATGAGGCGCAGGTGGCACCGAAGACCCCAAGGCTGGAGATCAAGTCGCTCGTGAAGTCCTACCAGGGGCGGCGCGTCGTCGATGACGTTTCCCTGGCGGTGCAACCGGGGCAGGTGACCTGCCTGCTGGGGCCCTCGGGCTGTGGCAAGTCCACGACGCTGCGCATGATCGCCGGCATCGAGATGCAGGACCGCGGCGAAATCTGGGCCGATGGCAAGTTGCTGTGCGATACCGTTCATCGTATTCCGCCCGAGGGGCGCGGCATCGGGTTGATGTTCCAGGATTTCGCGCTGTTCCCGCATCTCAGCGTTGCGCAGAACGTCGCCTTCGGGCTGCGTGGCCCGCGTGGCGTCCTGCGGCAACAGGCCGAGGCGCAGCTGGAGAAGGTCGGGATGCTTGCCTATGCGGACAATTACCCGCACGAGCTGTCGGGCGGCGAACAACAGCGCGTGGCGCTGGCCCGGGCCCTGGCGCCGAAACCCTCGATCATGCTGATGGACGAACCCTTCAGCGGGTTGGACAACAGGCTGCGCGACGGCATCCGCGACGAAACCCTGGACCTTCTGAAAGAGGCCGGGGCGGCGGTGCTGTTGGTTACGCATGAGCCGGCCGAGGCCATGCGCATGGCCGACGAGATTGCGCTTATGCGCGACGGCAAGATCGTCCAGCGCGGCGCGCCCTACAATGTCTACAACGCCCCCGCCGACAAGGAGGCCGCGGCCTTCTTCAGTGATATCAACGTGATCCGGGGCACCGTGCGCAACGCGCTGACCGAGACCGCCTTCGGACAGTTCCTTGCGCCCGGCACGCCGGACGGTACCGAGCTGGATATCGTGATCCGGCCCCAGCACCTGAAGATCGATTTCGACCGCGACGGACGCGGACCCAACCCGACCGCCCAGGACGGCACCCCGGCGCGCGGCGTGGTGGAACGGGCGCGCTTCATGGGATCGGAAAGCCTCGTGGAATTCCGGATGGACTATGACGGCTCGGTGCTCAAGGCGGCGGTGCCGTCGGTCTTTTTGCCAAAGCCGGGCACGGCCCTTTGGCTGATGATCCGCCGGGATCGCTGTTTCGTCTTCCCGCATCGCAGCTAGGGGCGCTGCCCCTCTTGGCCTTGCGGCCAATTCACCCCGGAGTATTTCGGGCGAGATGAGAGTCAGCCACGATAGTCGGACAGGCGCTTGCCCTCTTCCTCGACGAACAGGCTGGGCAGGATGCGCAGGGCGCTGATCTGGTCGACGCGCAACTCGTCGAATTCGCGGGCGGTTTCACACCAGACGACCACGGTCCACAGGCGTCCCCAATAGTCCAGCGCCAGTGGGCGCACCGTGCGGCTGCGCCCGTCATGAGTCAGGTCCAGCTTCTGTTGCGCGCGGATCGCCTGGCGGATGCGGGGCAGGTGCTGGAAGCCGCGCGCGGCATCGGCAAAGGGGTAGACGGCCAGAGCGCTGTGGCGGGCGGGGCGGTCCTCTGGCAGCACCGCGTCCAGCTTGGTCGCCAAGGATCGGGCGGCGCGCGACAGGTCCGGGTCCGCGGCCTGGCCCATGGCAGCAAGCCCCACATGCAACGCCTCCAGTTCCTCGTTGGTGAGGTTGAGCGGGGGCAGGGTGATCGCCGCGGTGACGCGGTAGCCAATGCCGCGCTCGCCCTCGATCGGCACGCCGGAAGCGGCCAGCGTTTCCATGTCGCGATAGATGGTCCGCAGCGAAACACCGGTGGCGCGGGCCAGATCGCCGGCCTTGTGCATCGTGCCGCCGCGCAGGAGGCGAATCAGGGTCATCAGTCGGTCGGATCGGCGCATTTCTTTTCCCTCGGTCGGGTCATTTTTGTCATTTTTCTGTCAGTTGACAAGTTATCGTCACAGGAATCGGCAAACCCCTGCATTTCTTGCCCCCAAGGAAGAAATTGTGACTTTCCTCGACCGCGCGATGGGCCTAATCCTCGGCCTTGGAATACAACAAGGCGGGTCAAACGGGCCCGCAAGAGCGGAGAGAACACATGCTCAACAATATCGGCCTTCCCGGCCTTCTTCTGATCGCCGTCGTGGTGCTGGTGCTTTTCGGGCGCGGCAAGATCTCGTCCCTGATGGGCGAAGTCGGCAAAGGCATCACCGCCTTCAAGAAGGGGGTGGATGACGGCAAGAAAGAGCTGGATGAACAGTTGTCGGACGAGGTGGCCAAGGATGTCACCCCCGAAGACGAAGACACCAAAGCCTGACCGGCTGAACCGACATGCCTGATATTGGCTGGACCGAGCTTCTGGTTATCGGAATCGTCGCGCTGATCGTGGTTGGCCCCAAGGACCTGCCTGGGCTTTTCCGCGCTTTCGGGCGCTTCACCGGCAAGATGCGACGCATGGCGCGCGAGTTTTCTTCGGCCATGAACGCGGCAGCCGATGAATCCGGTGTGCGGGATATCGACAAGACCATCCGTGCGGCGGCCAACCCGGCCAAGGCGGCCAGCGATGCGGTCAAGGGCACGGCCAAGTCCGCCATGAAGCCCGGCGGAGAGACCGAGCGCCTGTCCAAGGAACGCAAGGAAGCCGCCGAAAAGATCCGGGAAAATGCCGCCCGGATGGCAGAAGAACGCATGGCGCGCGAGGCCGCCGAGGCCGAGGCGGCGGCGGGTGAAGCGGAAGAGGGTGACGCAACCGCGACCGATACCCCGGCCAAACCCACGAAGGACAGCGCATGAGCACCCAGGACGAGATCGAGGACAGCTCGGCCCCGCTGATCGAGCATCTGGCCGAGCTGCGCACCCGGCTGATCCGGTCGGTCATCGCGTTCCTGATCGGGATGGTGATCTGTTTCACCGTGGCCACGCCGATCTTCAATTTCCTGACCGCGCCGCTTTGCCAGGTGCTGGACCAGCGCGGACAGGATTGCGACCTGATCTTCATCTCGCCGCAAGAGGGGTTCTTCGTGGCGATCAAGGTGTCCCTGCTGGGCGGGTTCATCCTGGCCTTTCCGGCCATCGCCCACCAGATGTGGCGGTTCGTGGCACCGGGGCTCTACAAGTCCGAAAAGGGCGCGTTCCTGCCCTTCCTGATCGCGTCGCCATTCATGTTCTTCCTCGGGGCGGCCTTCGCATTTTACGTGGTCACGCCGCTGGCCTATGACTTCTTCCTTGGCTTCCAGCAATTCGGCGCCGAGGGCGAAGCCGTCGTTGGGGAAGAGGTCGAACAAGGCCTGTCCGTGGTGTTCCAGGGGTCGGCCCAGGAATACCTCAACCTGACGATCAAGTTCATCGTGGCCTTTGGCCTGTGTTTCCAGTTGCCGGTTCTGCTGACCCTCATGGGCAAGGCGGGGTTGGTCAGCGCGCCGGGCCTGCGCACGGTGCGCAAATATGCCGTGGTCGGCATCCTCGTTCTGGCCGCGCTGGTGACGCCACCGGATGTCATTACCCAAGTGATCCTGTTCGTCGTCGTCTACGGCCTTTACGAGATTTCCATCCATCTGGTTGCCCGGGTCGAACGCAAGCGAGAGGAACGCCTGCGGGCCGAAGGGCTGTGGTTTGACGAAGACGAGGCCGAGGCAGAAGCGGATACCGAAGAGGATTTCGACGCCGCCACCGACGAGCTTCTGGGCGACGACGAGGATGAGGCGGAGAAGTGAGCGGGGAGGAGGCTCTGCTCCGCATCGCGGGGGCGCTGGAGCGGATGGCTCCGGCGCCCATTCCCGCCCCGGATTTCCGCACCGCGCCGGCCTTTGTCTGGCATCCGGACCCTGACCGCCTGATTGCCGTGGACAAGGTCAACCGGGTCGATATCGACCTATTGGTCGGCATCGACCGGTCCCGTGATACGCTGCGCCGAAATACCGAGCAGTTCGCGCGCGGCATGCCCGCCAACAATGCCCTGCTCTGGGGCGCGCGTGGGATGGGGAAATCCTCGCTCGTGAAGGCTGTTCACGGGGCCGTGGCGCAGGACCATGCGAGGCTGAAGATCGTCGAGATCCAGCGCGAGGACCTGCCCAGCATCGGCCGCTGCCTGGAGTTGCTGCGGGGGTGCGAGGAACGCTTCATCCTGTTCTGCGATGACCTGTCCTTCTCCCATGACGACCAGCATTACAAGGCCCTGAAGGCGGTGTTGGATGGGGGGATCGAGGGGCGGCCGGATAACGTGGTGCTCTATGCGACCTCGAACCGGCGCCACCTGATGCCCCGCGACATGATCGAGAATGAACGGTCTTCGGCGATCAACCCGTCCGAGGCGGTCGAGGAGAAGGTGTCGCTGTCGGACCGGTTCGGGTTGTGGCTGGGCTTTCATCCCTGCGACCAGGACGAATACCTGGCAATGATCGAGGGCTATTGCGCCGCCTATGGGCTGCATATCGATCCCGATACGCTGCGCGCCGAGGCGATCGAGTGGCAGGCCACGCGCGGCGCGCGGTCGGGCCGCGTGGCCTGGCAATTCTTCACGGACCTCGCCGGTCGCCAGGGGGTGCGGATCTGAACGACGGTCCAGAACGTCGTTGCGCGATCAGGAACCTCGGGTTTGGATCAGGGCAGGTAGTCGGCCGGGTCCACGCTTTCCAGCCCGTCGCGCACCTCGAAATGCAGGGCGCTTGGCGAACCTGCTGCGATCGAGGCGATCGTCTGGCCCTGGGACACGCTGTCATCCTTGGTCACGGTCAGATCCTGGACATTCACATAGACGGTCAGGATATTACCCGTATGGCGCAGTACGACGATCTTCGCGCCATTCGTGTTCTCGGTGATCGCGGCGACGGTGCCGTCGGCTGCGGCCTTGACCGGCGTGCCGGCATCTGCGGCGATATCGATCCCTTCATTTCGTCCCGGGCTGTATTCGCGGATGATGCTGCCCGAGACCGGGTAGATCAGGGGCGCGTCCGTCGCGGCGCTGCTCTGTTGGCCGATGTCCGGGGCGGGCGGGGCCTCGGGGGCGACCTCGGGAGTCTCCGCCGGCAGAGGGGCGGCGGCGCTGGGCGGTGTCGGCGTCTGGGTGCCTTGCCCAGGGGTGGTAACGGCTGCCGGCGAGGGCGGCGTGGCCCCGGTGGCCGGGATCAGCAATTGCTGACCCTCGCGAATGGTCAGGTCTGCACCGAGGCCATTCCATTCTGCCAGCCCCCGCACCGGCACGTTGTAGAGCCGGGCGATGGAATAGACGGTTTCGCCGCGCTGCACCTGATGGCGCACCGGCTCGACCCCTGTCGGGGCGTCGGCGGCGGGCGTGGGCTGGGGCGTGGGTGTGCTGCGCTGGTCCCCTGCGCGATCAATCGCGTCCGAGGCCAGCGTCGTCACATCGATCTGGCTTGGCGGTTGGATCGGGCCGGTCGCCACGGCCCCGGTCGCGGGCGATGGTTCGGCGACGCGGCCCGGCAGAGCGACGATCTCGTCGCGCCGCAGGGGCGTGTCCGGGTCGATGGCGTTGTAATTGGCCAATTGTTCTGCATTCACGTCCAGCCGGCCCGCGATCTGGCGCACGGTTTCCCCTTGGCGCGCCACCACCACCTGGTAGCCCGGGTAGGAGATCACGCCGCGATTGTCCGGGCGTGGGCGGTTGGGAAGGTTGGTCACCGAGTCCGACGTATCGAAGCCGCCGCCAAGGTCGCGCAGGTCGAAATCGGCCAGGTTGCCGTCGGAGTCGCAGGCTGCAAGAGCCACCAGCGCGGTGCCGGCAAGCAGACAGCGCACGGGGCGGGAAAGGGGGCGTTTGGACATGGGCTCGATCCTCGGACTGGGGCGATCTTCTTGTAACGTCGCCTGTTGGCGAGACTATAGGGGAAAATCAGTCCGCGCCCAAGCCCTCAACAAGTGGCACGAAGCGCACCGGGCGCAATTCCTCGTAGTCGAAGCCGCCGTCTGTTCGGGTCACACGGATCAGGGATTGCACGGTGTCTGACTGGCCCACCGGAAGAACCATGATGCCACCGGGCTTGAGCTGCGCCAGAAGCGGCCCCGGCGGGTCCTCGGCAGCGGCGGTGACGACGATGCGGTCAAACGGGGCCTGTTCGGGCAAACCGTGACTGCCATCTGCGGTGATGGCGGTGATATTGGTCAGGTCCATCTCTTCGAACAGTTTTCGCGCTTCTTGGACCAGCCGCTTGTGCCGGTCCACCGTGTAGACGCGCCGTGCCAGGTGGCTGAGGATCACCGCCTGGTAACCGGAGCCGGTGCCGACCTCCAGAACCTTGTCGCGTGGCTGCACCTTGAGCGCCTGGGTCATCAGCCCGACCACCGAGGGCTGGCTGATCGTCTGGCCGCAGGCGATGGGCAGGGGCATGTCCTCGTAGGCACGGTTTGCGAAATGGCCCTTCACGAACCGCGCCCGGTCGGTGCGTTCCATCGCCACCAGCGTGCGGGCATCGGTCACCCCCTTGGAGCGCAGCGCATAAACGAACTGCATCTGCTCTTCGGGGGTCACTCCAGCGCCTCCTTCAGCGCGGTGATATGGTCATGGGCGGTCAGGTCCGCGCGCATGGGCGTCACCGAGATATAGCCGTCGAGATTGGCGGCTGCATCAGTGCCCGGCGCGGTCGGTTCGTGCTGTGCGCCGCCCTTGACCCACAGGAACCGTCGCCCCGCGGGGGAATGGGTCGGTTCGACCGAGAAGGACGTGTTGGCGCGATAGCCTTGCGTCGTCGCCCGCATTCCCTTGACCTCGGCCGATGGGACCGGCGGGAAATTGACATTGTAGAACAGGCGGTAATCGGCGCCGTTGTCCCAATGTGCGCGGTCCAGAAGGGCGCGGATCGTCGCGACGCCATGACCGGCGGCGGCCTCGAACGGGTTGGGCAGGCTGGCATTGGCGGGGCCGTAAAACTGTGACAGGGCGATGGCGGGCAGGCCTTGCAGGGCCGCCTCCATCGCGCCGCCGACCGTCCCGGAATAGAGCGTGTTCTCGGCGGCGTTGTTGCCCCGGTTGACGCCGGACAGGACAAGATCGGGCCGGGCATTGACCATCACGTCGTAGATCCCCGCCAGCACGCAATCGGCGGGCGAGCCTTCGGCGGCGAAACGGCGTTCGCCCAGCTCGGCGATCATCGTGGGGTGAGAATAGGAAATGCAATGCCCGACCCCAGATTGCTCGAAGGCCGGGGCCACGGTCCAGACCTCGCCATCCGGCCCTGCGATTTCGCTCGCGATATCGTGCAGAACCGCCAGACCCGGCGCGTTGATCCCGTCGTCATTGGTGATGAGAATGCGCATATCCGCCCCCTTTACAGCCCTAGTAATTCAGGGCGGCTTGGGCGGCAAGAACCTGTGACGGAAGGGCTCAGCCGATGATTTCGGGCAACAGGCGCGCGGCTTCCTCGGCAGGGCTGGTCAGTTCGCCGCGATCTTCACCGGGGTGGAACCGGGCCCGCGTGCCTGTGGGCATCGCCTTGGGCGTCAGGATCCGGACCTGCGGGCCAGTGCGTTCGCTTTCGCTCTGCCAGGATCGGGCCAACGCGATCTGCGCGGCCTTTGAGGCCCCATAGGAGCCGAAATAGGTTTCGCCGCCGCGCGGATCGTCAAAGAAGACGGCCCGGCCCTCGGCGCCCAGAAGCGGGGCGACATAGCCGATCAGGCGTTGGGTGGCAGTCACGTTGACCTCGATCGACTTGTCGAAATCCTTCGCGCCCGTGGCTGCGGCAGGCGATAGCGGCGCGGCATGGACCGCCGCATGCACCCACAGATCCACCTTGCCCCAGCGGTCATGGATGGACCGGCACAGTTGCTGCATGGCCGCATCGGTGGTGATGTCCATGGGCGCCAGAGTGGCATCGCCGCCCCTGGCCTTTATGCGGTCGTCCAGTTCCTCCAGCGCGCCGGTGGTGCGGGCCACGGCGACGATGTGAAAGCCGGAAGAGAGGGCCTCGGCGAGGGCGGCGCCAAGGCCGCGGCTGGCGCCGGTGATGAGGGCGATCTTGGTCATGAGCCGCTGTTATGACAGCGGCGCGGGCTTGGCAATCCCGCGCGGTGTCTCAGCCGGCCAACGCCAGCCGGTGAAGCCGGTCCCGGCGGCGCAATATGACATGATCCTCGCCGATGGCGTGAACCTTGCCGGCACGCGTATCCTGCCCGGCGGAAACCGAGAAGATGCGGCCATTGCCGTCACGCAGCAACGCGCGGGCCGGGGTTTTGCCTGTCATCGTTCCGATCAGGCGCGTGCCATGCAGCGGCAGCGCATCGCGTTCGGTCGCCGCCTGGGCGGTGACCTCGTTGGTCGTCTGGGTCATGTGGAAAGCCTTTTCGTGTGCACCTGTCCGTGCGAACGGTCGGCACATATGGCCGGGCCAGGGCAGAGAAAAGGGAGCAGGCGATAGCGATGCTGCAATGCAGCGGAAAACAGCCGACCGGCTATTCGGCGGCTTTCATCCGAAAGCCCTGTTCCAGCATGTCCGCCGGTTCCACCGGGTATTCGCCCGAAAAGCAGGCGTCGCAATATTGCGGGCAAGAGGCATCGCGGCCACGCGCCTCGCCCACGGCCCGGTAGAGGCCGTCGAGCGTGATGAATTTCAAGCTGTTGACGCCCAGATGCTCGCACATCTCGTCCTCGGACATGGTGGCAGCCAGCAGCTTTTCGCGCTGCGGTGTGTCCACGCCATAGAAGCAGGGCCAGGCCGTGGGCGGA
The DNA here is from genome assembly GCF_003129565.1 of Salibaculum griseiflavum. Taxonomy (GTDB): domain Bacteria; phylum Pseudomonadota; class Alphaproteobacteria; order Rhodobacterales; family Rhodobacteraceae; genus Salibaculum; species Salibaculum griseiflavum. Next base: position 29,594 of record NZ_QETF01000011.1, on the reverse strand, counting down.
CTGGCGATGCGGAAATGCACCTCGGCGGCGCCGGCATCAAGGATCATATCCTTGATCTTGCGACTGGTGGTGCCGCGCACCACGCTGTCATCGACAAGGATTACCCGCTTGCCCCGGATCAGCGCCCGGTTGACGTTCAGTTTCAGCCGCACACCCATGTTGCGGATCTGTTCGGTCGGTTCGATGAAGGTGCGGCCCATATACTGGTTGCGGATGATCCCCATCGCGTAGGGAATACCGCTTTCGAGGCTATAGCCGATGGCCGCCGGCGTGCCGCTGTCGGGAACCGGGCAGACGAGGTCAGCGTCGACCGGGCTTTCCTTGGCCAGTTCGCGCCCGATGTTTTCACGTGTCGAATAGACGGACTGACCGCCCAGGATGCTGTCCGGGCGGCTGAAATAGACGTGCTCGAAGATGCAGAAGCGGGACTTGGCCGGCCGGAAGGGATAGTGGCTCTGGATGCCATGCTCTGCCGAGATGACGACCATCTCGCCCGGTTCGATCTCGCGCAGGAACTCGGCGCCGATGATGTCGAGGGCGCAGGTTTCCGAGGCCAGCACCCAGCCGTCGCCCAGCTTGCCCAGCACCAGCGGGCGCACGCCCAGCGGGTCGCGGCAGCCGATCAGCTTGGTGCGGGTCATGGCGACGACGGAAAACGCGCCTTCAACCTTGCGCAGCGCCTCTTCCATCCGGTCGGGGATGTTGCGGCCCATGGACCGCGCCATCAGGTGGATGATGCATTCGCTGTCGCTGGAGCTTTGGAAGATCGAGCCGCGCTCGATCAGTTCCTTGCGCAGTTGCAGGGCGTTGGTGATGTTGCCGTTATGGGCGATGGCCGCGCCGCCCATGGCGAATTCGCCGAAAAACGGCTGCACGTCGCGGATCTGCGTGCCGCCCTTGGACCCGGCGGTGGAATAGCGCACATGGCCGATCCCGATGGGGCCGGGCAGGGTGTTCAGAAGCTTTTCCGAGGTGAAATTGTCGCGCACCAGCCCGAAGCGCCGGGCGGAGTTGAAGCCCTGTTCGGGGTCATGGGTGACGATGCCCCCGGCCTCTTGCCCGCGATGTTGCAGCGCGTGCAGGCCAAGCGCCACGATCGAGGCGGCGTCGGATACGCCGACGGTGCCGAATACCCCGCATTCCTCTTTCAGCTTGTCATCATCAAAGGGGTGGGCAGGTGGCAGCGATTTGGTCACGTATGGACCCTCCGAATCTCACGGATTGAACCTTGGCCCCCTCATACTGGCATGGACCCGCACTGTCACGAAACTATCACATGAGGGCGCGCCCGATCACTGCGGCCCGCATCCCCCGACAAGCTGTTCGTATTGCGTGGTGATCCAGCCAAGGGCCTGCTCGGGATCTTCCGATTGCAGCCGTTCGGTGAAACTGCCGAAAACCGCCTTGGCGCGGCTGTCATCGACCATCTCGACATTCTGGCTTTCGAGGATCGTGTCGTAGACGAAGAAGGCCACCGCAACCAGAAGGATGCCGCGCAGCGCCCCGAAAAGGAATCCGAGGCCCTGGTCGACCCCGCCCAACACAGACCGCTGCACCAGCGAGGAAAACAGCGGCGTGAAGATCGAGACGATCACCAGCACCACCGCGAAAACCGCGGCAAAGGCGGCGATGATGGACAATTCGCAGCTGTCGCCGATGAATTCGCCAAGAACGGGAATCTGACGAACCAAGGGCTGAACCTGGTCGGCGAAGATGAATGCAAGCACCGCCGCAACGACCCAGCCCGCGATGGCCAGCGCCTCGCGCACGAAGCCGCGGCTGTAGGCCAGCAGGGACGACAAGACGATGACGACGGCGACGATGCCATCAATGAGGGTGAAATCGCCCATGTGCCGGCCCTTCCTGTTCTGGTGGGCCTTGGCGCCTATCGTGCCCCGAAGACCTCTTCGACGAATTCCGGCAGGTCACGCATTTCGCGCAACTCGACCCCGCCGGACCCCACGCGTTTTGCGCGCACAGGGGTTACCGCCGTTCTAAAACCAAGTTTCGCGGCTTCTTTCAACCGATTTTCGGTCTGTCCGACCGGACGCAAGGCGCCCGAAAGCGAGATTTCCCCGAAGACGACGCAATCCTTGGGCAGCGCCGCGTCCTCGCGGGCAGAGATAAGCGCGGCCGCCACGGCAAGGTCCGCGGCCGGTTCGCCCACCCGCAGGCCACCGGCGACGTTCAGGTAGACGTCGAGCCCGGTAAAGGGGATGCCGGCGCGCGATTCCAGAACCGCAAGAATCATCGCCAGCCGGCCGCCATCCCAGCCCACGACCGTGCGGCGAGGTTGGCTGTGGGGCGAGGGGGCGACCAAGGCCTGGAACTCGCACAGCATGGGCCGCGATCCTTCTATCCCGGCAAAGACCACCGACCCCGGCGCCGGCTCGCCCCGTTCGGACAGGAACAGCGCCGAGGGGTTCTTGACCTCGACCAGCCCACGGCCCGTCATCTCGAACACCCCGATCTCGTCGGCGGGGCCGAAGCGGTTCTTTACTGCGCGCAGGATGCGGAACTGGTGGCCGCGCTCACCCTCGAAATAGAGAACGGTATCGACCATGTGCTCGACCACGCGGGGACCGGCGATCTGGCCTTCCTTGGTGACATGGCCGACCATGACCACGGCAATGCCGCGCCGCTTGGCAAAGGTCGTCAGCTCATGCGCGGCCGACCGCACCTGGCTGACCGAACCGGGCGCGGCCTCGACCGTATCCAGCCACATGGTCTGGATGGAATCGATGATGACCAGATCCGGTGCTTCGGCGTCCAACGTGGTCAGGATGTCGCGCAGGTTGGTTTCGCTGGCCAGTCGCACCGGGCTTTCGGTCAATTCCAGGCGTCGCGCGCGCATCTGCACCTGTGCGGCCGATTCCTCGCCCGAGACATAAAGCACCTTCAGCCCGTTGCGGGCGAAGCGGGCGGCGGCCTGCAACAGAAGCGTGGATTTGCCGATGCCCGGATCCCCCCCCACCAGAAGGGCGCTGGCCTTGACCAACCCGCCGCCGAGGACGCGGTCCAACTCGTCCACGCCCGCCAGGGTGCGGGGCGGCTCGGGCTGCTCCGTCGCCAGGTCGGTCAGGTCCAGCGCGCGGCCCCGTTTCGTGCCCAGCCCCTTGGACTTCGGCCCCGAGGACAGCGGCTTGGCCTCTTCGATCGTGTTCCACGCGCCGCAGGCATCGCATTGGCCCGACCATTTCGAATGGACGGCGTTGCAGGCGGTGCAGATGAAAGACAGATCCTTGGCCATGTTCACCTTTTGGACCAATTCGCGCGGCCTGTCTATGGGCCGTGCTCAGCCCTTGCGCATATGGCGTTCCGTGAGAATCGACAAGATGATCGAGGACAGCACGCAGAGGGTGAAGAGATAGAGCCCCCAGGCGCCTTCCACATGGGCGCGGCTGACCCCTTTGACGACGACCACGTAAAGCGCGATCAGGAAGATATCGGCCATGGCCAGCTTGCCCATATAGCCAATCGCGGGCAGGGCGCGGCTATCCAGCAGCCGGAACTGGACCAGGGCCAGTCCGATGGTTTTGAGATAGGGGGCAAAAAGGGCCAGCGCGGTGACGATCACCGCCAGGAACACGTCGCTGTCCCAGAGGGCCTGCAGGCCGCTTACGATGGAAATCTCGTTCAATCCGAACAACGGCAAAAAGGCCGCCCGCAGCAAGGGGGCGAACCAGGCCACGGGGAACAGGACCAGCAGGCTTAGGTTCAGGATCCGGAGGCTGGTCATCATCACCGGATCGCCTCGATCGGCCCCTCGGCGCTGCCGGTGATGAACTGGTGCAGGTAGGGGTCGCCGCTGTCATCCATCTTTGAAACCGGACCCGACCAGCGCACCTTGCCCGCATGCAGCATGGCCACGTCATCGGCGATGGCCCGGACCGAGGCCATGTCATGGGTGATGGTGATGGCTGTGGCGCCCATCTCGGTGACGATCTCGCGGATCAGGTCGTTGATGACGCCGGCCATGATCGGGTCCAGCCCCGTCGTGGGTTCGTCGAAGAAGATGATCTCGGGGTTGGCGGCGATGGCGCGGGCCAGCCCGACACGTTTCTGCATGCCCCCTGACAATTCGGCGGGCAACCTGTCGGCCACGTCCGAAGACAGGCCTACCCGGCGCAGTTTCTCGATGGCGATCTCGCGGGCCTCGGATTTGGGCCGTTTCAGGCTGCCGCGCAGCAGGCGAAAGGCCACGTTCTGCCAGACCGGCAGGCTGTCGAACAGCGCCCCGCCCTGGAAAAGCATCCCGAACCGGGCCAGGAAGGCATCGCGGTCGGCCTCGGTCACATCCTGACCGTCGACTTCGATCACCCCGCTGTCGGGTGTGATCAGGCCGAGGATGCACTTGATCAGGACCGACTTGCCGGTGCCCGACCCGCCGATGACCACCATGCTTTCGCCCTTGGGCACATGCAGGTCGACGCCGCGCAGCACCGCGTTGTTGCCAAAGGATTTATGCAGGTCGGTCAGCCGGATCATGCGGAAAAGAACGCCTCTGTCAGAATGAAATTCGCCGCCAGGATAAGGATGGCGGCGGCCACGACCGAGGACTTGGTGGCCCGGCCCACGCCCATCGCGCCCCGGTCCGATTGCATCCCGTAATAACAGCCCATCAGCGCCGCGATGAAGCCGAAGACCGCACCCTTGACCAGCGACGAGATGATGTCGAGCCGGGTCAGGAAATCGGCGGTGTTCTTGAGATAGGCGGCGGCGTTGAAGCCAAGGCGTTCGGTGCCCACGAGGTAGCCGCCGAAAATCCCGATGATGTCACCGATCCCGACAAGGACGGGCATGACCAGCGTGGCGGCCAGCACGCGCGGCAGGGTCAGGTATTTCATCGGATGGGTGGACAGCGTCACCAGCGCGTCGATCTGTTCGGTCACTTTCATGGTGGCGATCTCGGCGGCGATGCTGGATGTCACCCGCGCCGCGATCATCAGCCCCACCAGCACCGGGCCCAGTTCGCGCACCATGCCGATGGCCACGATCTGCGGCACCACGGCCTGCGCGTCGAAACGCGACCCGCCCGCATAGATCTGCAAGGCCAGCGCGCCCCCGGTGAAGAGCGCCGTCAGCCCCACGACGGGCAGCGAGAAATAGCCGATCTGGATCAGGGCATGGCCGAACTCGCGCGGGTAGAAGGGGGGTCGGAACAGGTGCGACAGGGTCTCGCCCACGAAAAGCGCCAGCCGCCCGATCGCCGCCAGAAGGCCCAGGGTCGTCGCCCCTATCGCGGCCAGAAGGCGGCTCATCCGCCCGAATACCGCCGTTGGTAACGGGCACCGAGCGAGGTCAGCACCTCGTAGCCGATCGTCCCGGCGCGGTCTGCGATATGATCGACCGTCTGGTTGGCAGACAACAGCGACAGTGACCCCGGCACCTCGTCGAGGTCGGTGACATCCACGGTGATCAGGTCCATGGACACCCGCCCGACGATGGGAACCGGATGCGCGCCGTGCCAAAGCTGCAGATTGTTCGACAGGATACGATGGACGCCATCGGCATAGCCCGCCGCCACAGTGACCAGCTTGGTCGGACGCTCGGCCGTCCAGGTGTTGCCATACCCCACGGTTTCGCCCGGCGCCACGTCGCGCAGCTGGATCACCGGCAGATCGAGATGGGCCACGGGCTGCGCATCGGCGAAGGGCAGGCCGCCATAGAGGCCGACCCCCGGCCGCGTGAGGTCGAAATGATACTCGGGCCCCAGCAGGATGCCCCCGGTCTGCGCAAGCGAGCGGGGCACGTCGATCCCGTCGGTCATCAGGTGGAACTGGTCCAGTTGCTGGCGGTTCATCGGGTGATCGGGTTCGTCGGCGCAGGCCAGGTGACTCATCACCAGTTGACAGTTCTGCCCCAGCGCGATCTCGGCCACGCTGGCCCAATCGTCGATCTCCATGCCAAGGCGGTTCATGCCCGTATCCAGCTGGATGCCGAAGGGATGGCCGGGCAGGCTTTCCAGATGGCGTGTCAGCTGGCCCACCGTGTTGATCATGGGTGTCAGGCCCATATCGCCGATCATGTCCGTATCGCCGCGCATATGGCCGGAAAAGACGCAGATCGCCGGGTTCGGCCCCAGGGCCTGGCGCAGTTTCACGCCCTCTTCGGCGACGGCCACGAAGAAGGTTTTTGCCCCCGCCCGCGCCAGCGCACGCGCCACCTTGTCCACGCCAAGCCCATAAGCATCGGCTTTGACCACGGCGGCGGTCTCAACACTCGTCATTGCATCCAGCGCCTGCCAGTTATGGGCCAGCGCTGTCAGATCGATATTCAGAAAACCAGTCGACATGGGCGGGGTTTTGACAGGTGGCAGGCAAGGGGGCAAGCGCGGTTTTGCGCGTCGGCCTCAGCCGAAATCGCCGCCGCCCTGCTGCCATGGTTTGACGAGGTTGCCGAACCGGGTGAACTGGCTTTCGAAGGACAGCTCGACCGTGCCGATGGGGCCGTGCCGTTGCTTGCCGATGATGACCTCGGCCTTGCCATGCAGGCGCGCCATGCGTTCCTGCCACGCGGCCATCTCGTCCAGCCGGTCATCCGAGGGCTTTTCGCGCTCGACATAGTATTCCTCGCGGAAAACGAACATGACCACGTCGGCATCCTGCTCGATCGAGCCGGATTCGCGCAGGTCCGACAGCTGCGGGCGCTTGTCGTCGCGGCTTTCGACCTGGCGCGACAGCTGCGACAGGGCCATGACCGGGATGTTGAGTTCCTTGGCGATCGCCTTGAGGCCCATGGAAATCTCGGCAATCTCCTGCACCCGGTTGTCCGATGTGCCACGCAGCAATTGCAGGTAGTCGACGATCAGCAGGTCCAGCCCGTGTGTCCGTTTCAGGCGGCGGGCACGGGCCGCGACCTGGGAAATCGGCAGGGCGGGCGTGTCGTCGATGAAGAGCGGGCAGGCCTCCAGCTCCTTGGCGGCATCCACGAAGCGGCGGAACTCGGCTTCGTCCATGTCGCCCTGGCGGATCTTGTGGGACGAGATTTCCGAGGCTTCGGCCAGGATGCGGCCGGCCAGCTGCTCGGCGCTCATTTCCAGGCTGAAGAACCCCACGACGCCGCCATCCACGGCACCCTCGGAGCCATCCGGCAGCTTCCCGCGCTTGTAGGCCTTGGCCACGTTGAAGGCGATATTGGTCGCCAGCGAGGTCTTGCCCATGGACGGGCGCCCGGCCAGGATCAACAGGTCCGAGGAATGCAGCCCACCGAGCTTCTGGTCCATGTCGGTCAGGCCGGTGGCGACGCCGGCAAGGCCGCCTTCGCGCTGATAGGCGGCGTTGGCGACATTAACAGCATCTGTTACAGCCTTGAGAAAGCTTTGAAAACCGCTCTCGGACTGGCCCTGCTCGGCGAGTTGGTAAAGCTTCTGTTCCGCCTCGACGATCTGCTCTTTCGGTTCGCTGTCCACATCGACCCGCGCGGCCTTGGCCGAGATTTCCTGCCCGACCTGAATCAGTTCTCGCCGCACGGCCAGGTCATAGATCATCTGGGCATAGTCGCGGGCCGCAAAGGCCGAGATCGCCGCCCCGGCCAGCCGCGCCAGATAGGCAGGCCCACCCAATTCCTTGAGCCCTTCGTCGTCTTCGAGAAACGCCTTCAGCGTCACCGGCGAGGCCAGGGCGTTCTTCTGGATGCGCGCGGAGGCGGTTTCGAAGATCCGGGCATGGACCGGGTCGTAGAAGTGATCGGGCTTCACGATGGACGCGATGCGGTCGAAGACATCATTGTTGGTCAGGATCGCGCCCAGCAATTGCTGTTCGGCCTCGATCGAATGGGGCATCTGGTCGGCGCCCTCGGTCTCGCTGCCGCTGGCGTTGAATGTGGTGATCTCGTTCATCTGCTCCGCGCCCCGAATCCTGCCCTGTCCTGTAAGCGCCCGGTTTACCCGCGGTGCGGCCCGCGCGCCATCTGCAAAACCCTGTGGACAGGCTGTGGACAAGGCCGCCTTGCACGACTTTGCCGGCGCCAGCCTAGCATATCTGGTGGGTGCCTGTCCAAGTCCCACGATATATGCGCTGCCCGGTGCGGCGAAGCCCCGGAACCCGGTCAATCAGCCCACAGGTTGTCCCCAAGAAATCTCGGCTTATCCTCGGGCCTCGGCCCATCCGGCCGGATCACGCAGGTAGGATTCGACCTCATCGAGGGTCTCGGCGTCGAAGGCTTCCATCGCGCGAGCCTCGGCCAGAACGTCCCACCAGGTGCACAGATGGATCAGGTTCACGTCATGCTCGGCCAGCGTTTCCTCGACCCCGGCATGGATGCCGTAATAGAACACCACGGCAGTGTGCCGGCAAGTTGCGCCGGTCTCGCGGATCGCATCCACGAAAGACAGTTTCGAGCCGCCATCGGTGGTCAGGTCCTCGACCAGGAGCACCCGCTGGCCTTCGCTCATGGCGCCTTCGATGCGTGCATTGCGGCCGTAGCCCTTGGGCTTCTTGCGCACATAGGTCATCGGCAGGGCCAGCCGCTCGGCCACGAAGGCGGCAAAGGGAATGCCCGCGGTTTCACCGCCGGCAATGTTGTCGAAAGCTTCGAACCCGGCTTCGCGCATCACCGTCACGGCCAGGAAATCCATCAGAACGGACCGAAGCCGCGGGTAGGAGATCAGCTTGCGGCAGTCGATATAGGTCGGTGCCTGCTTGCCGCTGGCATGGGTGAAGGGCTCGCGCGCATTGAAATGGATCGCCTCGATCTCGATCAGCATCCGCGCGGTCAGGCGCGCGATCTCGGACTTGTCAGGGAAAGAGGCGGGGATCATGGGCGCGGTGCTCCTGTCTTCATCTTGGCAAATAAACTCATGGCCCGGCGGTTCAGGCCTCGATCCGCCAATGCAGCGGGAAACCGGGGTCGAAGACCGTCACGGGCCCGTCGCCGGTATCGACCTGCGCCGGATAGGCAACCGGTTCGCCCTTGGTCAGCGTGATGGTCTCTTCGTTGACCGGCAACCCGTAGAAGCGCGGACCATTGAGTGACGTGAAGGCCTCCAGCTGGCCAAGTTTCTTCGCCGCATCAAAGACTTCTGCAAGGCAGCTCATGGTGTTGGGCGCGGTGAAGCAGCCGGCGCAGCCGCAGGGTTGCAACTTGTTGGCATCGGTGTGCGGGGCGCTGTCCGTGCCAAGGAAGAACCGCTTGTCGCCGCTGGTCGCGGCCTGGACGAGGGCGATGCGATGACGTTCGCGCTTGGCCACGGGCAGGCAGTAGAAATGCGGCTTGATCCCGCCAACGAGGATATCGTTGCGGTTGATGATCAGGTGATGGGTGGTGATGGTGGCGGCCAGGTTCTTGTGGGTGTCGCGCACGTAATCCACCGCGTCCTGGGTGGTGACATGTTCCATGATCACGCGCAGGTCCGGGGTCTTCTTGCGGATCGGCTTGAGGACCTTGTCGATGAACACCGCTTCACGGTCGAAGATATCGACCTCCGGGTCGGTCACTTCGCCATGAACGCACAGCGGACAGCCGATCTCGGCCATCTTTTCCAGCACAGGGCGCACCTTGTCGAAATCGCGCACGCCGCTGGCGGAATTGGTCGTCGCCCCCGCCGGGTAAAGTTTTACCGCCGTCACCAGCCCGTCGGCATGGGCGCGGGCCACGTCCTCGGGGTCGGTGTCCTCGGTCAGGTAGAGGGTCATCAGCGGGGTAAAGGTGCTGCCCTCGGGCAGGGCGGCCATGATCCGGTCGCGATAGGCCGCGGCCTGCGCACCGGTCACCACCGGGGGCACGAGGTTCGGCATGATGATCGCACGGCCGAAATGGGCGGCGGAATGGGGCAGGACACCCTGCAGCATCGCGCCATCGCGCAGATGCAGGTGCCAGTCATCGGGGCGGCGGATCGTCAACCGTGTGGGCGCAGGTTTGGTCATGGGGGTGGCCATACACCGTCGCGCGCGCGCTTTCCAGCCTGCATTCCCCGGATGACAGCGCATGCGTTTTCACCTTGAACGGCCGGCCGTCTTGCCCAAATCTACGACAGTCCAAGGAGAACGGCATGTTCGGTTTCATCATCGCTTTCGTCGCGGGGTTCCTGACCCCGCATATCGAGGCCCCGCTGGCGCGGCCGCTGGCCCGGGCCCTCGCCCCGCACATCCCTTTCGAAGAGGGCGAAACGCGCCTGCTGGCCTTCATCCTGGCGCTGGTCGGGGCGGGCGTGTTGTGTGCGCTGTTCGATACGGGGTCGCCCTTGGGCGTCGCCATTGCGGCCGCACTGGGCTATTTCGCGCTGCGCCTCTTGGCGGCGGCGCAGGCTGCCCTGGAAAAACGCGGGCGCTAGGCGTCCTCGGACTGGGACATGGTCGTGGCGTCCGCGCCGCGCGCTTCGATCTGGGCGAGTTTCTTGGCGAAGAGCGGGCGGTTCGTATCGCGCAGCACGAAGCGGCACAGTTTTGCCAGCAATCGGTCGCGGCCATCTTCTTCAAGCATATGAAACAGGGTCCGCAGATAGGGCAGGTGCCCCTGGCGCGCGCGCCAGTAGCCGGCAAAGCTCGCGGCATCGAGCGTGCCGTCCATGGCCTCGTCGATCATGTCGTCGAGCACCCGCATCAGCGACAGGTCGCGTTCCGGCGTCAGGCCCAGATGCGGCGTGCGCAGCAGGGTGGTGTTCGGCGCCTCGAACAGAGTCGCGTGCATCGCGTCCTCGGGCACCATCGGGTCATGGACGATCCAGGCCTGGCTGGCGGTTTCCAGCATCATCGGGGCATAGCCGAAACGGCTGGTGAAATCCTTGCGGCGCTGGGCCATGAAGCGGCGATCCCAAGGCGCGCGGGCCGGGTCGAGCGTGGCCTGCGGGCGCAGGGCCAGCACCCGTGCCTCGGGCGCACTGACAGAATAGGCCGCGGCGGCATAGCCCGCACCGCCCGCGCCGTAGAAAAGAACGTCCTCGAACTCGTCGAAATACCCGTCGTCGATCAAACGGTCGAAAAACGCATAAATGGCGGGATCGCGGAACCAGTTTTCGGGATCCTTGGAAAGGATCGTGAGGCAAGACCACCCACGATCCCGCGCCAGTAACCAGCCGCGCGGCGCGGCTTCGGGGTTGAACTTGCGGGCCGAGGGGATGTTTTCGAAGCTTACGAACAGGCGTGGCCCAGCATCGATCTGCATGGCCAGGTGGTGATTGCCCAGAAGCTCGCAATAGCCGATTTCGCCGCAGATCTCTTCCACCCGGGCAAGCCAGGCGTTCGCGTCGAGCCCTTCGAGTTGCAGGTCGTATAGCAGTTCCTGATCGGCCATGGATCCTCGCCTGTTCACCGTTCCCGGCTTTCATGATCTGGATATACGGCCAGAATTTGCAAGACCGGGGCCATTTTCTGGAATACGCCGTTTTCCGCCTAGAAAAAGGCCTGCAAACCGGTCTGAGCGCGACCCAGGATCAGCGCATGCACGTCATGGGTGCCTTCGTAGGTATTCACGGTCTCCAGATTGATCATGTGGCGGATCACGTCGAATTCGCCGGAAATACCGTTGCCGCCGTGCATGTCGCGGGCATGGCGGGCAATCTCCAGCGCCTTGCCGCAATTGTTGCGCTTCATCAGGCTGATGCCTTCCGGCGCGGCCTGACCCTGTTCCATCAGCCGGCCCAGTTGCAACGCGCCTTGCAAGCCAAGCGTGATTTCGGTCTGCATGTCGGCCAGCTTTTTCTGGAACAGCTGGGTCTGGGCCAACGGGCGTTGGAATTGCTTGCGATCCAGCCCGTATTGGCGCGCCGCGTGCCAGCAGGCCTCGGCCGCCCCCATCACACCCCATGCGATGCCATAACGGGCGCGGTTCAGGCAGCCGAATGGCCCCTTGAGGCCCTGCACACCGGGCAACAGGGCCTCGTCTCCCACCTCGACCCCGTCCATGACGATTTCCCCTGTAACCGAGGCGCGCAGGCTGAGCTTGCCGTCGATCTTGGGTGCCGACAGGCCGGGCGTTCCTGCCTCCAGCACGAATCCCCGGATCTTGCCGTCATGTGCATCGGACTTGGCCCAGACGACGAAAACGTCGGCGATGGGCGAATTGGAAATCCACATCTTCGACCCGGTCAGGCGATAGCCGGTTGCTGTCTTTTCCGCTCGGGTCTTCATCCCAGCCGGGTCGCTGCCAGCATCCGGTTCGGTCAGGCCGAAACAGCCGATCAATTCGCCCGAGGCGAGGCCCGGCAGGTATTTCTGTTTCTGCTCTTCGCTGCCATAGGCATGGATCGGATACATCACGAGGCTCGACTGCACCGACATCATCGACCGATAGCCCGAATCGACCCGCTCGATCTCTCGCGCGACAAGGCCATAGGTCACGTAGCCCGCGCCCAGCCCGCCATATTCCTCGGGGATGGTAACCCCCAGAAGCCCGGCTGCGCCCATCTCGCGGAACACGGACGGGTCAGCGGCTTCCATCGCGTAGGCGTCACGCACCCGCGGCTGCAACTGGTCCTGCGCAAAGGCGTGGGCTGCGTCGCGCAGCATACGCTCGTCCTCGGTCAGCTGGGTTTCCATCCGAAGCGGGTCGGCCCAGTCAAACTGTCCGAGTTCGGGGCCATGTCCGGGGGCGTGCGGGTCGCTCATCTGCATCTCCTCTTGCTCTGGCAGAGGCCTAGCGCGTTGGACGGGGCGGGGCAATGCGTCGCTTGACCCCGGCGTGCCCCCCTTGCAGCATGGTTGCCGGAGGATATGACATGCAAAGCATTGATCAGGTGCAATCGGCGCTGGCCGAGCAGAATTACGTCTGCGGCAGGGCCCTGGCGACGGTGGTTTTCCTGTCGTTGAAACTGGGCCGGCCCCTGTTTCTGGAGGGCGAGGCGGGCACCGGCAAGACCGAGATCGCCAAGGCCATGTCCGCCGCCCTGGGCCGCGACCTGATCCGTCTGCAATGCTACGAGGGGCTGGATGCGGCCAGCGCCGTCTACGAATGGAACTTTCCCGCCCAGATGGTCGCGATCCGCGCCGCCGAGGCCGAGGGCAATGCCGACAAGGACGTCTTGCAACGCTCGCTTTTCTCGGGGGATTTCCTCGTCGAGCGGCCGCTGCTGCGAGCCATGCGCCCGCACGAGGCCGGCCCGCCCGTCCTGCTGATCGACGAGATCGACCGCACCGACGAACCCTTCGAGGCCTTCCTGCTGGAGGCGCTGTCGGATTTCCAGGTGACGATCCCCGAACTGGGCACGATCAAGGCCGCAGAGCCGCCCATCGTCATCCTGACCTCGAACCGCACGCGCGAGGTGCATGACGCGCTCAAGCGGCGCTGTCTCTATCACTGGGTCGAATACCCAAGTTTCGAGCGCGAGATCGAGATCCTTCAGGCCCGCGCGCCCGAGGCGACCGAGACCCTCAGCCGAGAGATCGTGGCCTTCGTCCAGCGCCTGCGCCGTGAGGACCTGTTCAAGCGCCCCGGCGTGGCGGAAACCATCGACTGGGCCAAATGCCTGCTTGCGCTGGATGCCATCGACCTCAGCCCGCAGGTCATCGCCGACACGCTGGGGGCGATCCTCAAATACCAGGACGACATTGCCCGCATCGAAGGGTCCGAAGCCAAGCGCATCCTCGACGAGGCCCGCGCCGAGCTGTCACCGGCCTGATGGTGGATTATCCCCCGCTTGACCTGCCCGAGGATGGCAAGCTGGCGCGCAACATCACCCATTTCGCCCGCGCGCTGCGCAAGGCGGGGCTGCCGGTGGGGCCGGGGCGGGTGATTGAGGCGATCCGCGCGGTCGAGGCGGCGGGTTTCACCGAGCGGCAGGATTTCTACTGGACGCTTCAGGCCTGTTTCTGTTCCCGGCCCGAGCATCTGCGCGTCTTCGGGCAGGTCTTTCGCCTCTATTGGCGCGATCCGCGATTCCTCGAACACATGATGTCCATGATGCTGCCCGCCATTCGCGGCATGCAGGAGGAAGAGCTGGCCAAACCGGCCGAGAAACGCGCGGCCGAGGCTCTGCTGGACGGGATCGAACCGGACCGGCCGGACCGGGAAGAGGACGGCGAGGAGACAGTGATCGAGGTCGATGCCTCGGCCACCATTTCCGCCGAAGAACGGTTGCGGACGCTCGATTTCGAACAGATGAGCACCGAGGAGATGGCCCGGGCCAAGCGCATATTGGCGCGGATGACCCTGCCGGTGCGCCCGGTGAAATCCCGACGGACCGAGGCGGTGGCCGGGCCTTTGGCCGATTGGCGGCGCACCATGCGCCGCGCCATGCGCAATGGCGGCGAGATCCGCGCCTTCGAGACCCGCCGCCGCCGTATTCGTTACCCGAACCTCGTGGTGCTCTGCGATATCTCCGGCTCCATGTCGCAATATTCGCGGGCGGTGCTGCATTTCGTCCACGCGATCAGCAATGCCAAGGGGCAGGGATGGGCCAAGGTGCATGCGTTCACCTTCGGCACCCGGCTGACCAATATCACCCGCCACATGAAGGCGCGGGATGTGGACCAGGCGCTGGCCGATGCCGGGGCCGAGGCCCAGGACTGGGAGGGCGGGACCCGGATCGCCGCCTGCCTGCATGACTTCAACCGCGACTGGTCGCGCCGGGTGCTCGGGCAGGGGGCGGTGGTTTTGTTGATCACCGACGGGCTGGACCGTGACGATGCGCGCGCGCTGGGCCGCGAGGTCGAACGGCTGGCCCTGTCCTGCCGTCAGCTGATCTGGCTCAACCCTCTGCTGCGCTGGGATGAGTTCGCCCCCAAGGCCCGTGGTATCCGAGAGATGCTGCCGCATGTGGATGCCTTCCGCGCGGGCCACAACATTGCCGCACTGGAAGGGCTGGCCGAGGCCCTGTCGGACCCGATGGATGGCGGGGAAAAACAGCGGCTTTTGCAGATGATCTAGGGGCGGCACTGGTCTTTGCCGGTCAAGGCGCCTAATTAACAAGCCTTGCCCTAGAAGGACTGCCCATGCGCCGCCTCCAGACGACAGATGCCAACCTGAACAACCAGCCCATCGAGGGCTGGAACGTCATTCGCCGTGTCGCGCCGTACCTGTGGCCCGAAGACAAGCCCTGGGTGAAGCGGCGTGTGGTTCTGGCGATGGTGGCGCTGTTCGCGTCCAAGCTGGTCGCCGTGGTCGGGCCGATGCTTTACAAGCTGGTCGTCGATGCCCTGTCGGGCGAGGCGGGCGACGCGATGCTGCTGGCGCTGGGCGCGGTGGGGCTGACCGTGGCCTATGGCATGGCGCGGCTGATGACCAACGGTTTTCAGCAATTGCGCGACGTGATCTTCGCCAAGGTGGGCCAGGGCGCCCTGCGGCAACTTGCTCTGGAGACCTTCACCCATATTCACCGCTTGTCCATGCGCTATCACATCACCCGCAAGACAGGTGGCCTAAGCCGCATCATCGAACGCGGGGTCAAGGGCGTCGACTTCCTGCTGCGCTTTCTGTTGTTCAGCATCGGGCCGCTGATCCTCGAACTGCTGATGATCGCGGTGATCTTGCTGTGGCATTTCGGGTTCAGCTACCTGGGGGTCGTGGCGGTGACCATCGCCATCTACATCTGGTTCACCTTCAAGGTGACCGAATGGCGCGTACGCATCCGCAAGGAAATGAACGAGCAGGACACGGATGCCAACCAGAAGGCCATCGACAGCCTGCTGAACTTCGAGACCGTCAAGTATTTCGGCGCCGAGGCGCGCGAGGCCGGTCGCTATGACGGCGCCATGGCGCTTTATGAGAAGGCGGCGCTGAAAACGGCCTATACGCTGGGCTTCCTGAATTTCGGGCAGGCCTTCGTGATCACCACCGGGCTGGTTCTCGTGATGGTGATGGCCGCGCTGGGCGTGCAGGATGGCACGCTGACCACCGGCGATTTCGTCATGATCAACGCCTACATGATCCAGATCACCATGCCGCTGAACTTCCTCGGATCGGTCTACCGCGAGATCCGGCAGGCCATGGTCGATATGGGCGAGATGTTCGATTTGCTCGAACAACCGCCCGATGTTGCCGACAAGAAGGGCGCGAAGGTTCTGAATGTGAAATCCGGTGAAGTGGTCTTCGATACGGTGTCCTTTGGCTATGATGCCGAACGCGCCATTCTGAAGGGGGTTTCGCTGACCGTATCCGGGGGCGAGACCGTCGCGATCGTCGGCTCTTCGGGCTCGGGGAAATCGACCATCGGGCGGTTGCTGTTCCGCTTTTACGATGTTTCGGGCGGGGCGATCCGGATCGACGATCAGGATATTCGCGACGTGACCCAGGACAGCCTGCACGATGCGATTGGCGTGGTGCCGCAGGATACCGTCCTGTTCAACGACACGATTCGCTACAACATCGCCTATGGCCGCGACGGGGCCAGTGAGGACGAGATCATCGCCGTGGCCAAGGCGGCCAAGATCCACGATTTCATCATGGGTCTGCCCGAGGGCTATGACACCCAGGTGGGCGAGCGCGGCCTGAAACTGTCAGGCGGTGAGAAACAGCGCGTGGGCATCGCCCGCACCCTTTTGAAGAACCCGCCGATCCTGCTGCTGGACGAGGCGACCAGCGCGCTGGACACCGATACCGAACGCGATATCCAGTCCGAGCTGAAGGCGATGGGCAAGGGCCGCACGGTGCTCACCATCGCGCACCGCCTGTCCACCATCGCCGATGCCGACCGGATCGTCGTGCTGGAAAAGGGCGAGATCGTCGAACAGGGCACTCATGAGGCCCTTCTGGCGCGGGCCGGACGCTATGCCCAGCTCTGGGCGCGCCAGCAGGCCGAGGAACAGGCCGCCTGATCGAAAGGGTGGCTTGGCGGGACGAAGCGGTCATTCTGTAGCCCGGGCCGAAAAGCACCTAAGGTGCCGGCCTGTCGCCAGACCGCTTGCGGGGCTGGCGCTCAGGTTGAGCTTGGTTCATCGCTCATGCGGTGCGCGGACATGGCAGAGATAATGCGCGCAGAAAAGGCGTCGGTCGCCATCCCGCAGTCTGTCGACAGGCCACCCGACAAACGTTGGACATGGGCTCATGAACGCCACCCGAATGCCGCGTCGCCGCCCCCAGCGGGCTGTGTCTGGTGAGTCCTGACCCGCGATCCGGCCCCAAAGGCTACTCGGCGGCGCGCAGGGGCGGCGAAGCGGGGGCGATAACCTGGTCTTCTTCCGGTTCGGTGAAGCCGTCGAAGGCCTCCCACTGGATTTCAGGCACGCGTGTGCGGCGCGCCTCGCGTTCCAGCGCCCAGTCCCGGGCGATGCGGCTGCCACGCCCCGATCCCAGCTTGGCCAGGCCCTGCGCCGCCCATCGGGCATAAGTCGTCACCCAGACCCGAAGCGCCAGCATCGAGGGGGTGAAGACCAGCGTCAGCATCGTGGCGATGCCCAGCCCGAAGACCACGGCTGTCGCCAGCTGCTTCCACCACAGCGCGGTGGGGCTGTCGATCGAATAGCCGCCGCCGAAGAAATCGAGGCTGATCCCGAACATCATCGGCGACAGACCCGCCATCGTGGTTGTCGTGGTCAGCAGGACAGGGCGAATCCGGTCCTCGGCGGTGCGGGTGATCGCCTCGGTCCGCGGCATGTATCTCTCGTATTCCTGATAGGTGTCGATCAACACGATATTGTTGTTCACGACGATCCCGGCCAGAGCCACGATCCCGGTGCCTGTCATGATGATTGAAAACGGCTGGTCCATGACCAGCATACCGATCAGGACGCCCGTTGTGGACAGCACCACCGCCAGCAAAACCAGCGTGGCATTGTAGAAGCTGTTGAACTGCGCCAGCAGGATGATGAACATCAGGCCGAGCGCCCCGGCAAAGGCGGTTTGCAGGAAGGCCTGGCTTTCAGCCTGATCCTCCTGGTCCCCGGTCCATTCCCAGCTTACGCCGGCGGGAAGCGGGCGTTCCCCTTCGAGCCAGTCGGTCAGGACCGCGATCCGTTCATTGCCATTGAGGACGACCGGGCGGGCCTCACCGGCCGAGAGGGCCTGCTGCACGTCGGCGATGGCACCGGCGCTGTCCAGCTTCACCAGTTCATATAGCGTGCCGTCCGTGGTCTCGACTGTTCGTGCGGCCGAGACGTTGGCCGGCTCGGGAACTTCACGGAACGTGCCCAGTGTTGTCGTTGTCTCATCGGCGCCATCGGTGACGAATTTGACGAGCCCCTCTTCAACGCCCGCCTTCACATCGAAGTAGCGTTGCTGGTCGACCCGGTCGATCTGGGCCAGTTCGGGAACCGGCTTGCGCGTGACGAAATTCGACAGGGGAATGAGCCCGGAATCGGTGCGCACCTTGAGGCTGTCCAGTGTAGAGAGGACCCGGTCTTCGCGCGGCAGACGCACACGGATTTCGATCTCTTCGTCGCTGCCCTGAGGCGTGTAGGTGTCCAGCAGGATACCGCGCGTGACAAGTTGCACCATGCCCCCGACCGAGGCCACATTGGCGCCGTAGCGGCCCGCTTTCTCAACGTCGACCTCGATTTCCCAATCGATGCCGGGCAGGGGGCGGCTGTCCTCGATCTGGATCAGACCTGTGGTGCTGTCGAAGCGGTCGCGGGCGATGGCTGTCGCCTCGCGAAGGGATGCCCAGTCATTTCCGGTCAGTCGCAGGTGCACGGGCTTGGCCGTTGCCGGGCCGCGCGAAAGGTTCAGGATTTCGGTCTGTATGCCGGGGATCGTGTCGAGGGCGGTCTGGATGTTCTCCATCACGACATCGCCGTCCAGCGCGTCCAGTGACACGTCGTTGTAGCGGGCATAACCAGCGCGCTCTTCCCACGGGATCAGCTCCAGCTGTAGCTGGCCGATCGTATCGCGTGGGCCCTGGCCGCCGCCGGTATTCTGGTTCAAACCGCCCTCGCCGGCGAAGGCAAACACCGTATCGACTCCCGGTTGCGCCAGGACCACCTGTTCGGCCTGACGCACCAGGGCGTCCTTTTCCTCGATCGACAGGTTGCCGCGGGCCTGAACGTAGACGATGGCCTGTTCCGGCTCGGTTTCGGCGAAGAATTCCACCCCGTTGTTGTTGGCCCCGAAATAAGTGAAGACGGACATCACCAGAAAGCCGATGCCGATGATCGAGACAACCGGCATGATCGGGTTGCCAGCGATGAAGTTGATGACGTGACCAAAGGGGCTGCGGCGATAACCGGCCCGAATGCGCTTGGGCTTACGGGCGACCTTGGCCGCACCGACCGTGACGGCGACGGCGATGCACCCGGCCAGGAACATCGCGATCCCCGGCAGCGAGGCAAGCAGACCGTCGGTCTGGACGGCCTCGCCCGAGAAATAGCCGGGATTGAGCGTCAGCATCGCCCCCGCATAGGCAAACAGGATCGCCGGTATCACCAACGCCACCCGAGCCAGCCAGGGCAGGCGGGCCGAAAGGGCATCGGACCAGTGCCCGAAGACGCGGCTCATGCGACCGGTGACGCCACCCATGACTGGCAGGTAGATAAGCGCAACGATCAGAGAGGCGGTCAGCACGAAAATGATCGTGACCGGCAACAGCCCCATGAATTCGCCCGCAACGCCCGGCCAGAACAGCATCGGCAGGAAGGCACAGAGCGTGGTCGCCGTGGAGCTGACGATGGGCCAGAACATGCGCCGGGCGGCCTCGACATAGGCATGCATGGGGCCTGTGCCTTCGGAAATGCGCTTATCGGCATATTCGACCACCACGATGGCGCCGTCGACAAGGATCCCCACGGCTAGGATCAGGCCGAACATCACGATGTTGGAAATCGTCACGTCCAGCACCGCGAACAGCGCGAAACACAGAAGGAACGAGGTCGGGATTGCAAAGCCAACCAGCAGGGCCGGTCGTATCCCGAGCGCGGCCAGCACCACAATCATCACCAGTGCGATGGCCGTCAGCACCGAGCCTTCCAGCTGGCTGACCATCGAGGCGACGACCCTGCTTTGGTCATTTGAAAACCCGACCTGAACGGCCTGACGCAGGTCCTCCGGCCACTCGGCCACGGACGCGTCGACGGTGTCGCGCACCTCGGCGGCGGTGTCGATAAGGTTGAAGCCCTTGCGCTTGACCACCTGCAACGCCACCGTCGTGGTGCCGTTGAATCGCGCGGTGCTTACCCTGTCTTCGAAGGTCAGCTTGATCTCGGCGAGGTCGCCGAGGGTGACGACCCGATCGCCATTTGTGCGGACGGGCAGGTCATACACATCGCGGGCATCGTCGAAAGAGGACGGAATCTTGACCGAAAAATCGCCAGTTTCGCTGGTCACTTCGCCGGCCGCCACAAGCAGGTTGTTCTGGGTGACGACATTGATCAGGTCATTGGCCGTGACGTTGTAGCTTTCCAGTTTGAGCGGATCGATCACGACTTCGAGCATTTCCTCGCGCTGACCGGTCAGCTGGACCTCAAGCACCGCATCGATGCCTTCGACCTCGTCCTGAAGCCTTTCGGCCACTTCGATCAGCGTTCGTTCGGGCACCTCGCCCGTCAGGTTCACGATAATGATCGGGAATTCAGAGAAATTGATCTCATTGATGGAATACTGATCGGCCCCGGACGGGAAGCTGCCCTCGGCGCTGTTCATGGCATCGCGGACATCGGCCATGGTGCGCGATTTGTCCCAGCCGAATTCGAATTCCAGAGCCACGCCGGCATAGCCTTCGGCGGCAGTGGACGACATGGTGTTGAGCCCGTCGATATCCTGAAGTTCGGCTTCCATAGGCTTGACCAGAAGGGTTTCCGCATCCTCGGCCGAAATGCCGGGGAAGGGCACCGAGACGAAGAGGGCCGGGATCTCGATATCCGGCTCACCTTCCTTGGGCAGGCCCACATAGGATGCGCCCCCCGCAACCAGCGAGAGGACGATGAAAGCAATGATCATACGAGCGTGGTTTGCGGCCCAGTCTACGATGCCGGTCATCCCTTGGCCTCCCGGTAGGTGGGCTCGACGGGCACGCCGTCGCGCACGTATTCTTGGCCGACCACGATCACATCCACGCTCTCGGGCAGCCCGGTCACCCAGATGCCGTCAACGGTGTCGCGTAACACGCTGACGGGCATGAACCGGGCTGTGTTGTCCTGATCCACGGCCCGAATCCCGATGTCACCGTCATCGTTCAGCGTCAGGGAAGATCCGGCCAGCAGGTGTGCGGACCGACCCGCCGATGCGATCAGGATCTCGGCGGTCTGGCCGTCGCGGATCGCCAGATCGGGATTGGCGACTTCGATCTCGACGCGGAAAGTGCGGGTGTTCTCGTCGGCCGAGCGGGACAGGAACGTCACCTCGCCGCGCACCTGCTCGCCGCTGGTCAACCGGGCGCCGGCCATGGCCCCGACTTCGACCTTCGAAACATCGGCTTCCGGCACGAAGCCGACCAGCTTGATCGGGTCCAGCTGTATCACGATCGCGCAGGGCGCGCCGGGCTGCATCAGGCTGCCCAGTTCGGCCGTGTCGCTTTCCAGCAGGCCGGAAAACGGCGCGGTGATGGTCAGCCTGTCGAGCTCGCGTTCGGCCGCGGCCACGGCCGCCTGCGCGGACTGGATCCCGGCGCGGGCCCCTTCGACACCGGCCTGGGCGCTCTCGACCCCCGCTTCGGCGCTGCGGATGCGGGCCTGCGCCCCCTCCACGGCGGCCTCGGCAGAGGTCACGCCGGCCTGAGCCGAGGCGAGGGTCGCTTCTGCATTGGCCAGGCGGGTTTCGGAGGCGAAGCCGTCCTCTGACAGCCGCGCCGCGGCATTCTGGTTGATCTCGGCCTCTCGCAGCCGGGCGCGGGCTTCGACCAACCGCGAATTGGCCTCGGCCAGACGGGCGGCGGCCTCGGCACGGGCAGCCTCTGCCTCGGGGATTCGCGCGCGGGCCTCGGGCAAACGCGCCCTGGCTTCGCGCAAGCGGCCGCGCGCCTCCTCAAGACTGGTTTCCCGTGTGCCCGGATCAAGCTCGCACATCACGTCGCCGGCTTCGACGAAGGCCCCCTTGCGGATCGGATCGGAAATCACCTGACCGGATGTTTCGGCGGCGACCGTGACCTGGCGGGCGGCCTCGGTTCTGCCGCGCAGCACGACCGCACTGTCGACCGACTGCGCGGTCGAGGTCTCGACCACTACGCTGACCGGGGCGGGGCCGGTTTCATCGGCAGCCTCCTCAGCGTTCTCGGGCGGGTTGACCTGGGCAATGGCCAGCACGGTTTCGCGCTCGAAGATCAGGAAATAGAGCGTCAGAGACACCAGGATGGCGGTGAGGATCGGCATCAAACGCATGATCGGTCTTTCCTTCGTGTCCGAACCCTTTGCAGATGGGCATCCAGGACGTGAATTCCAAATTACTTGTTCTACGCGGTCATGTGCTAAACCGACCAGTTCAGTTTAGAAAAAACCAACCCTTGCCGCAAGCATTCTTCTGCAGATGCGAAAAGACCCGGGCGCGGGGCGGTCTTGTCACTTGGCGGGGCTTCGCGATATGAGGGTCCAAATCGCGGCGGCGCAACGTCCGCGGCGGCAAGAGGGGCGTGCATGAGCAACACCGACAGTTTCATCGACGAAGTGACCGAAGAGGTCCGCCGCGACCAGTTGTTCCAGTATCTTCGGCGCTATGGCTGGATCGCCGTGCTTGTCGTGCTTCTGCTGGTCGGCGGCACGGCGTGGAACGAATGGCGCAAGGCCCAGAGCCGGGCAGAGGCTCAGGCGCGGGGCGACGCGATGCTGGCCGCGATCCAGCAGGACGCCCCGGAAGCCCGCGCCGAGGCCTTGCTCGAAATCGAGACCGAGGGTGCGGCTCTGGCGGTGAACAACCTGCTGGCCGCGGCCGACCTGCAGGAGGCCGGCGATCTACAGGGTGCGCTGGACGCGCTTGGGGCCGTGTCGGCGGATTCCGATGTGCCGCCGGTCTACCGCGACCTCGCCGCATTGAAAGCCGCGATGATCGACGGCGGCGCCCAGGATATCGACAGCCGCCGTGCGGCGCTGTCCGGGCTGGCACAGCCCGGGGCGCCGTTCCGCATGGTGGCACTGGAGCAACTGGCGCTTTTGGACGTGGAGCAGGGCAACAGCCAGGCCGCGATCGACCAGTTCGGCGCCATCGCCGTCGATGCCGAGGCAACGCGGGGCTTGCGTGATCGCGCGCTGCAGATGATTGTGGCTCTTGGGGGCGAGATCGGCGATCTGGCGCTGCCCGGCGGGCAATGACCGTGCGAGGAACCGACCGCGAAACCGGGACAGGGGGAAGAGCGTGACTGGTAAATCACTTCTGGCGGGGCTGCTGGCCCTTGGTGTCCTGTCTGCCTGTGGCGGCCAGGACGTTATCCTGTCCGGCGAACGTCTGGATATTCGTGCCGACCTCGACGGCGACCCGCAGCCGGTGGTGGCCACGCCGAACGAAGCACGCCCGATTTCCCTGCCTGACATGGCCCGGAACAGCGACTGGACCCATCGTAATGGGGGGCCGGAACACGCGATAACCCATCCCGCGCTGCCCGCCGCGCTGGCCCCGGCCTTTGCCGTCAATATCGGCGATGGCGACAGCCGTCGGCACCGGATCACCGCCGATCCGGTCGTGGCGGCCGGTCGTGTCTTCACGCTTGATGCCCGCAGCCAGGTCGTGGCGACGAGCACCGCCGGTGAAACGCTCTGGTCCCGCAGCCTGGCCCCGGCTTCGGACAACCTGCGGGATGCGTCCGGTGGCGGTCTGGCCAGCGACGGGGCCACCGTGCTGGTAAACACGGGGTTCGGGGAACTGGTGGCGCTGGACGCGGCGAGCGGCACCGAGCTTTGGGTGCAGGATCTGGATGCACCCGGCACCTCGGCGCCCACGATCCGCAACGGGCTGGCCTATGTGGTCGCCCGAGACAGCCGCGCCTGGGCCGTGGATATGGAAACCGGCCGTGTCCGGTGGACGCTTTCGGGCACACCGCCCACCGCGAATTTCGCGGGTGGCGCCGGGGCGGCGGTGACGCCCGACATCGCCGTCTTTCCTTTCCCGACCGGCGAGGTCATGGCCGCGTTCCCGCAGGGAGGGCTGCGACGCTGGGCCTCGAATGTAACGGGGCAACGGCCCGGACAGGCGGCTTCGACCATTTCGGACCTTGCAGGTGATCCGGTGATCGACGGCGACCGGGTCTATGTCGGCAATCTTTCGGGGCGGCTTGCCGCCCTCAGACTGGCCGATGGCGATCGTATCTGGACCGTGACCGAAGGCGCCGTGGGGCCGGTCTGGCCGGTGGGCGGGTCGGTCTTCATGGTCAACGACCTGGGCGAGGTGCTGCGCCTCGATGCCACCGATGGCAGCACGATCTGGCGCGTGGAACTGCCCGGATTCGTGGAGCGCCGCGAACGTCGTCAGAGCACCCGGTACGAGCATTACGGACCCGTTCTGGCTGGCGGCCGCCTGATCGTCGCGTCTTCTGATGGGCTGATCCGGCAATTCGACCCTGTCGATGGCAGCCTGATCGGAACGCTGGAGATCCGCGGCGGGGCGACCTCGAACCCCGTGGTCGCGGACGGCACCCTTTACGTCCTGTCCAAGCGGGGGCAATTGCTGGCTTTTCGTTGACGGCCAAAGGGTGTATCGGGCGGCTCTGATCCGATAGGACATTGTCATGAGCTTCACTCTCGCCATCGTGGGCCGCCCGAATGTGGGCAAATCCACCCTGTTCAACCGCCTGGTGGGCAAGCGGCTGGCGCTGGTCGATGACCAGCCCGGCGTGACCCGCGACCTGCGCGAGGGTGAGGCGCGGCTCGGGGATCTGCGTTTTACGGTGATCGATACGGCGGGGTTGGAAGACGCCACCGATGACAGCCTTCAGGGCCGGATGCGGCGGCTGACCGAACGCGCGGTGGAAATGGCCGATATCTGCCTGTTCCTGATCGACGCGCGCCAGGGCGTGACCCCGACCGACGAGGTCTTTGCCGATATCCTGCGCCGCAAGAATGCCCACGTCATCCTGGGGGCCAACAAGGGTGAGGGGCGCGCCGCCGATGCCGGGGTCCTTGAGGCCTATGCGCTGGGGCTGGGCGAGCCTCTGCGCCTGTCGGCAGAGCATGGCGAGGGCATGGGTGAGCTTCTCGCGATCCTTCAGCCGCTGGCCGATGAATTCGCCGAACGCGCGGCACGCGATGCGCCGGACACGGATGTCGCGATCGACGAGGAGGCTGATGCCGAAGACGCCGACACCCTGCGGATGCCGACGCCCGAAAAGCCCTTGCAGGTCGCCGTTGTAGGGCGCCCGAACGCGGGCAAGTCCACGTTGATCAACAAGATCCTGGGCGAGGACCGCTTGTTGACCGGCCCCGAGGCAGGGATCACGCGCGACTCGATTTCCGTGCGGATGGAATGGGGCGGCACGCCGGTGCGCCTGTTCGACACCGCGGGCATGCGCAAACGTGCCAAGGTGCAGGACAAGGTCGAGAAGCTGTCGGTTTCCGACGGGCTGCGGGCCGTCAAGTTCGCCGAGGTCGTGATCGTGCTGCTGGACGCCCAGATTCCCTTCGAGCAGCAGGACCTGCGCATTGCCGACCTGGCCGAGCGCGAGGGGCGCGCGGTGGTCGTCGCTGTCAACAAGTGGGATATCGAGGAGGACAAGCAGGCCAAGTTGAAGGGCCTCAAGGAGGCGTTCGATCGGCTTCTGCCACAGCTGCGGGGCGCGCCGCTGATTACCGTTTCGGCCAAGACGGGCCGTGGTCTGGACAGGCTGCACGATGCCGTTCTGCGGGCCTACGAAGTCTGGAACCGCCGGGTCAGCACGGCACAGCTGAACCGCTGGCTGACCGGCATGATGGAGGCGCACCCGCCCCCCGCACCGGGCGGGCGGCGCATCAAGCTGCGTTACATGACACAAGTGAAGACCCGGCCGCCGGGCTTTGTCGTGATGTGTTCCAACCCCGAGAAACTGTCGGAAAGCTATACGCGTTACCTGGTCAACGGCCTGCGCGAAGATTTCGACATGCCGGGCACGCCGATCCGCCTGACCATGCGGTCGCAGGCGGACAAGAACCCCTACAAGAACCGCAAGAAGTCGACCCCGTCGCGGCTGCGCAAGCATCTGGGCAAAGGCCCCGCCGACAACTAGGCGTCACCCGATCTAGCGCAACCGCCCGCCTTCTGCGGTGAAGACGCCGAGCCAACCGGGTGCAGGCTGCGCCTTGGCGGGCTTCTTCGGTCTTATCAACCCGGAGAGGCCCGCGCCTGTAGCGCGCTGACACCGGCGACCAGAGCAATGGCAATGGCGGCGGTCAGGCTGACGGCCAGTGCCTGGCTGCCATTGGCCACGATGATCCCGGTCAGGGCCCAGGCCAGCGTCAGCGAATATTCCAGCCGCCAGCGCAGGCCGAACAGGACCGCGATTGCGCTGAGCGTGGCCCCGGCAATGCCCAGGTAGGCCCAGCCCATCGGGCCGGTCATCAGGCCATAACCCGCCGCCGTGCTCCCCAGTGACACGAAAGAGGCCGCCGTAAGCCAGCCAGCATAGATGGCCACGGGGGCATGGGCCAGCCAACGGTCATGGGCTGGGCTGCGCCGGGCGGCGGCGATGGCCGCGATTGCCATGGCGAAGATGGTGATCGTGGCCCAGATGGCGCTTTGGTTGGCGATCCACAGCCAGGGCGTCCCGATGGCAAGGCTGACCAGAAGCGGCGCGCGCATCCGGTTCCAACCGGGATCGTCCGCCCGTTTCCACAAGCCGAAAAGCGCCGAAACTGTCAGCCAGGAATAGATCAGCCCCCAGATGGCAAAGGCATAGCCGGCCGGCTGCACCGGCGGGTCGATTTGGGGGTTGGGCAGTTGATCGGCCCGAAAACCTGAGAATGGATCGGTGACCAGAGGCGACAGCACGAAGGTCAGGGTCAGAAGAAGGGTCAGGGCAGCGCTTGCGTGTTTCATATCATTTCTACGGGTCTGTCGGGCAGGGTGGATCAGGTCAGGTTAGGCCTACTTGACGCAAAACGTGCCACGCTGATGATGGTTCCGTAACGTCAACCTCTGGAGGTCGTCATGACCCGGATAGTCGTATTGTGCGACGGAACCTGGAATTCGCCAAAGTTGGCCGAGCCGACCCACGTGGTCAAGCTCCGCGATGCCCTGGTCAACCAGGCCGCCCGTGATCAGCTGGTGGCCTATTTCCCCGGCGTTGGAACGGAACGCGAGTTCGATGGGCCCGTTCAGCGGTTCTTGAACAAATGGGGCGGCGGGGCGTTCGGCTGGGGCCTGGATGGCAAGGTCAAGCGCGCCTACCAGTTCATCGCCGAGGCGCACAAGTTCACCGAAAACCCCGAGATTTACCTCTTTGGCTTTTCCCGTGGGGCCTACACGGCGCGGTCGGTCGCAGGGATGATCCGCAAATGCGGCATCGTCGAGGATACCAGCCCCGAAAGCATCAATGCCGCCTTCAAGCTTTATCGCAAGCGCGGCGAGCGAAACCATCCGGATGCCGACCATATCCGGGAAGAACGTGTGCGCATGTCGCCGCGTTATGCGACCTCGAAAAAGGAGGTCGAGGCGCGGGGCCGGGACGTGCCGATCGTGGATATCGCCTATATGGGGGTCTGGGATACGGTGGGCGCCAGGGGCATCCCGGTGGCGGTGCTGGGGCCCGTGGCGGCCTTGTGGAACCTGCGCTACCGGTTCCACGACATGGTCTTGTCCAGCCTTGTCAGAAGCGCGCGCCATGCGGTCGCGCTGGACGAGACCCGCAAATTCTATCGTCCCGCGCTATGGAACAACCTCGACGGGGCGGAGGGCCTGAACGAGGGGCGGACCGGGCCACTCAGACCTTACCAGCAGCTCTGGTTCGTGGGCCATCACGGCACCGTCGGCGGGTCGGGCAGCGAACAACCGCTGGCCGCGCTGGCCCAGGATTGGGTGTTTCGCGGGGCGGGGCGGCTTGCCTTGCTTGAGGAAGACGCCCTGCCAACCTGCGACCCCGACCCGCTCTTCCCGTATGAGCGGCCCGATGGTCGTTTCTTTCGGGCATGGCGCGATGGGCCGGACAGCCGGGACCAGCTTCATGCGAGCGTAGAGCAAAGGCTGGCGGGCGACCCGGCCTATCGGCCGGGCAGCCTTGAAAACCTAGACCAGTGAGCCGTCGGCAGCGATGCCCGTCTTGCCGCGCAGATAGGGGTGCAGGGCGGTGGGCAGGGTGACCGAGCCATCGGCCTGTTGGCCGTTTTCCAGCACCGCGATCAACGCGCGGCCCACGGCCAGACCCGACCCGTTCAGTGTATGGACGAATTGCGGCTTGCCGCCGCCCTCGGGCTTGAAGCGGGCATTCATGCGCCGCGCCTGGTAGTCGCCACATGTGGATACGGAACTGATCTCGCGATAGGTGTTCTGCCCTGGCAACCAGACCTCGATGTCATGGGTGCGGCGCGCGCCGGCGCCCATGTCCCCGGTGCAGAGCACGACCGTCCGATAGGGCAGCTCCAGCGCTTGCAGGATCGCCTCGGCGCAGTCGGTCATGCGCTGGTGCTCGGCCTCGCTCTCGTCGGGATGCGTGACCGAGACCATCTCGACCTTCTCGAACTGGTGCTGGCGCAGCATGCCCGAGGTATCGCGGCCCGCGCTGCCCGCCTCGGAGCGGAAACACTGGGTGTGCGCGACATAGCGGCGGGGCAGGGTGGCGGCCTCGACCGTGTCGCCGTTGACGATATTGGTCAGCGTCACCTCGGCGGTCGGGATCAGCCACCAGCCATTGGTGGTCTTGTAGCTGTCCTCGCCGAACTTGGGCAATTGCCCGGTGCCATACATCATCTCGTCTCGCACAAGGACGGGCGTGATGGTTTCCGCAAGGCCATGATTTTCAACATGGAAATCCAGCATGAATTGCGCAAGCGCCCGGTGCAGGCGGGCCATCGCCCCCGACAGGAGCACGAAACGGCTGCCTGACAGCTTGGCGGCGGTCTCGAAATCCATGCCGGGTTTGGCGGCGGGAATTTCGAAATGCTCGACCGGGGCGAAGTCGAATTCACGCGGCGTGCCCCAGCGGCGGATCTCGACATTGTCGTCTTCGTCCTCGCCCTCGGGCACGTCGTCATGAGGAAGGTTGGGCAGCCCCATGAGCAGGTCGTGCAGGCGGGCATCCTCGGCCTTGGCCTCGTCCTGAAGGCGGGCGATATCGGCTTTCTTCTCAGAGACTTCCGCGCGCAGGCGATTGAATTCGTCCTCATTGCCGGCAGCCTTGGCCGCGCCGATCGCCTTGGCCGCGGCATTGGCCTCGGCCTGGGCGGTTTCGGCTTCCAGGATCTTGGCCCGGCGCGCCTCGTCGATGGCGAGGATTTCGGAAGAGACCGGCGCAACCCCACGACGAGACAGGGCCGCATCGAAAGCGGCGGGGTTCTCTCGGATCGCGCGAATATCGTGCATCGGTCTGGTCCTTGCAAAGGTTTCTTGATGCCGGCGCTTATGCACGGATTTGCCGGCACGGGAAAGAGGCTAGCCGACATGGAAGGTCGAAGGATGCGAAGGGGGAGGTTCACCCTGTTGGAGCGCTGGTGTCACAGTTGCTCGGTCATCCAAAATGTTGCCGCAACACAGCGGTCGGCCATGACTGCCCAGCTGGCCCTATCGCTTGATGGGGAAAGGTGCGATCATGCAGCAGTTTTTGTGTTTTCATCTGGTAGTCTTTCTAGGGTCAGGACCCATTGATTTCCGCATTTCGGCGTGATTCACGGTTCGAAAAACGAGCGGTGACCATGTCTGATCTTTTCTGGCTGACGGAGGCGCAGATGGCGCGTCTTGAGCCCTTCTTCCCC
>NZ_QETF01000010.1 GCF_003129565.1 Salibaculum griseiflavum | reverse complement strand
CGCTCGACCCCAAGAACCTCGCCCCGCATACACCCTCCGTCTCAGACACGTCCCTAGCGACGTCGCTATGCACGTGTCTTAGCCATTCAGGTCAGGAATGGGCAGGCGGTGCCAACCGGGTGATTACCAACCATTACGACTTCGCAAACGTCATATCACTTCCAATCTTTCAGGATAAAAGGATGTCTCTCCAGTGGGATTGCGTTTCAGGCATCCTGCGCTGAGCACAGGGTAGTGCGAAGAAGACGAACAACGAGCAGTTCGGATTTGCTTACCCCCTCACATCAGGACGGATTTGCAGCACAATTGTCGTCGGCGTGCCAACCTTGATCTCGTTTGTAGCCTGTTCAAATGCCTCGTCGTGTTTTGCCTTACTCGTTTATTTATCACTGAAGCAGAAAAACCGGCTCAAAACAGGCCAAGCTGCGTGGTTTTCAGCAAGCTGCGCGACACAGCTGAAAATCTCATACAAACAGCATTCTGTGAGATTTTCGCCTAAGTCGTTGAAATCATTGAGTGACAAACTTCCGCCATTTCCGGTCGACCGACCAAAACCTCAGACTTTACAGTCGTTTATAGAAAATGATTAGGTTTTTGGGGGTTACAGCATGCGCCAAGCACAAACATTGAACGAAGCTCAACTGCGCAGGGTTATACAGTATTGCCGCAGCCGCCGTCATCCAACACGCGACGAAACCATCATCCTGTTCAGCTTCTATGCTGGGCTACGGGCAAAGGAAATCGCCGCGCTGACACGTGGGGACGTATTTGACGACACGGGCGCTGTACGCACACAATTCACCCTCAGCCCCGAACAGAGCAAGGGTGGCAAAACACGCACTGTATATGTGAACCAGCGCTTGCGCAGGGCATTGGCGGATTATGCTGCTGGCTTGAACTTGAGCGATCCAAATCGTGCCCTGTTTGAGAGCCAAAAAGGCGGGCATTTCTCAGCCAACACCATGTGCCAGCTGTTCCTCGACATATACAAGGCGGTTGGGTTGAAAGACGCATCCAGCCATTCAGGTCGACGTACCTATATCACCAGATTGGCAAACAAGGGTGTGGGTGTACGCTTGCTGGCTGAGTTGGCGGGGCACAGCCACATCTCAACCACACAAAGATACATTGACGTAAACGCAGAGCAGCTGAGCGAGGCCGTTGAGCTGCTGTGATAGCCTATCAGCGTCAAGCCGCCCCAGCTACCACCCTGTCAGTAAGTTGATAGCCCTTGGCACAAGCTCTCGCGTGCCACTGGTCTGCTGCAAGGGCAGCGTCACACAGGTTGGAAAACCACGCAATGCGATGCACGCCATTCTGACCGCAGCACATCTTCGACGTATAAGCGCGATTACACGCTGTATTCATCTAGCTTGCCATTACTGCCCGGCGGACTGAAGAATAAATCGACTGGGGCTGTAATTATATCTAACAGACCTGAAAAAAAGGCTCCAAACGTAGCGCTGAGGCTTGATAAAATAACAACCCATATAATGGTGTACACCATACCAGCCGCTAGGCTGAAAAGAGATAGCCTAAGCTCAGAGCGCTTTAAGGTTCCGATTTTGACAAGGTAAAGATTTACAATCGATATAACGGCGCCAATCATACACGCGGGAAAGATAGGCGTAAAAGATAGCAGCGCGGCAATAAAAACTGCACGATCACGATTTTGAATGCTATCTTTAAGAGCCTGAACCTTTCCTAAAAAGAAACTCTCCAGCTTACTTTGCATGCCTAGACCTCATAGATCGCGATTGCAGTACCGACAAATAACCGCGTTTTTCCTTATTTTTTCGGCACAAAAAGGGCACTCTTTTGCTTCATCTTCCACCTGCGCATCCGAGACATAAGAAGAAGTCAAAGGAGGCTCTTTAATCTGCCTTGCTTCAACAGTCTCGGTCAGTTGGTCACTCGACAAGTCTTTTAACTGCCTCGTCGTACCATCCGCTTGATTTACAAGTGTGACATTCACACTTTGGGTGTTGGCATTCGGCTGTGCCGCAGACGCAACAATCTCTCCAGTAAACAATTCAATGAACGCCCAAATAACCCATATCGGAGTTAGCAATATCAGCAAAATTAGAGCTGCAATCCAATTTCTCTGAAATGTTTTTATAGCTCCTTTTATAAGCCCAATAATAATTGCAATAACTACAATAGCACCAATTATCTGGGCTGTTTGATCTTCCATATTACGTCCCCTGCAACCCAATTCTTATCGGATATTTTGCACTCGACACCGCCCAGTAGAGCGCCGCTTGGCGGACAAGCTACCCGACCAAACTTGCTGTGCAAGTATTTTTCGTCCGACACAGCGCTTCCATTCTTAGCCTGCTCATGCGTGAACCTCCCCACAGCTGCAAACAGCCTCGGCTAGCTAAGTTCACCACCCGCGTCCTTCGCAGGCGCGCCAAGCCACACCATGGCACACCAGCCTTCCAGCCAATCGCTGTGGAACAACACAGGTTTGCCAAACTGTGTTGCGTTTGCGTGGCGCGCCAACTGTGTTTGGTAAACTGGGTTGAACAACTGTTTTCCCCTATTCTTCGTCGCCCACACCCGCACCACCCTCTGCTTTCTGCGCTGCATACGCTTCCGCTGACAGCTCGTAGCGCTTGCCCGTGAACATATCCTTTTTCATACGCGGGGTAAGGTGGCTGTAATGGCGTTCGATCATGCCAATCGAGGTGCCCATCTGCTGAGCCAGTGCGTGGATATCCATGCCGTCATTCACCAAAGCAAACGTGGCATAGGTGTGCCGCAGGCTGTACAGCACGCGATTGTCGCCTGTCTTGGGACAGATCAAAAGATCGTGCTTGGTCAAAAACGCTTTGAAGGTTTGGCGCAGGTTATCTGTGACTGTTCCATCAGGCAGGCAGAACACGGGCAGGTCCAGTTTCTGCTTGAGCATATCATAAAATGGGATGTGCTTGATCGCTTCCGTGCGCGAGTGCAGGCGCTTGAGATAGTCAATCGTGCCAGCCCGCCCAATCGCTTCGTGCGGCTTGGTCTTGCCGTGCAGGTAGAATTCCACATATTCCAAGCCGTTGTCTTCGAACACGGTCACGTGCTTCCAACGCAGGTTTTCCGCTTCGGTGCCGGGTCGCATTCCGGTGTTGGCGACAATCAAAACATAGTCGCGCAGCAGGTGGCGCATATCGCGTGACTTGCCGCCTTTGCCCTGTTCGATCCAGTGCGGGAGCTTGCGGATCATCTTGCGATAATCTTCCCGGCTGAAATCAGGCCGCCGTTTTGCGCCTTCGCCTTTGTTTGTGAGTATGGGCACCTTGGCTTGCGTGATGAACCCGCGTGCCACAGCCTCGTCGTACACACGGTTCATAGCGGAATTGTGCGTGTTCAGCGTGCTGGCTTTGGGATCGCGCCCGATCACCCGCTTGCGCCACGCATTAAAGTCCTGAATTTTTTGGTGGTCGATGCTGGTGATGAAGGTCTTCCCAAAGAAGGGGATGAAATAGAGGTTCAGCGCCTTGATGTAATCTTTGTAGACCTTGCGCCCCGCCTCCGCGTCCAGCTGCTTTTGCATATCCGCAATCGCCAGCTTGGCCACGTCTTCAAAACGTTTGGTCACAACAGGCAGCTCGTGCTTGGCGCGGAACTTGTATTCAAGGTATTGGTCACGGGCCACAGTTTTGGCTTCCTCCAACACCGTCTTGCCCGTGCTGACCCTCACCCAGTGCTGGTCAATCTTGAACGTGGCCTGCCAGCGCTTGCTGTTGCCGCGCAGGTAGACCTTTACAGCGCCGTCCAGCAGCACGTGTGTGTTTGGGCTGAGTGCGACCATACTGTGTTTCCCCAAGCGTCATCGCACAGTACGGTTTTGTGTTGGCGCTGTCAGCCTGAAAAGCGACGTCTGACGCGATTGCAACACGCCGCTATCAGCTTGACAAACACGCGATCAGTCTCGAAGAAATCTCAAAAACCAGGACCTGACCAAAACAAAGGCTACACAACATGACTATTCCCGTTTTAACGCTGTTGGGCTTTGCCCTTTGGACACTGTTGATCCTGTTCGGCACGGTCGGGATTTACCGCTGGAGCCGCATTTTATCTGGTCGCACACGGATCAGCCATTGGACCGCTGATCCAGATGTGGGAACGGGCATCTACCCTCGCGCAATGCGGGCCCACATGAACTGCATTGAAAACCTTCCTGTGTTCGGCGCAATCGTTTTTGCCATAGACCATGTTGGCTTGGACAATGCCCTTGTGAATACTCTGGCGATCACTGTTCTAGCGGCAAGGGTCATTCAAAGCTTGGTTCACATCACACTCACGCAGACAGACCGGGTCATATTGGTTCGCTTCGCCTTCTACTTTTTCCAGATCATTGCCATGATAGTGATGGCGGTGATGGTCCTGCTCGCGCTTTGAACATCTATAGCCGTGTCATGCGCAGTGGGAACAAGTGACTGCCAACTGACCAAGCTGGGGCAGCAAACCACATAAATCTTTGACTGCAAGTTGTGCAAATCACCTGTTTCACGCAGCTATGGTTAAACACTATATCACAACAACTGTGTCCAAACACTGTGTTCAACACAGCAACCGCAAACACTGTGTTCAACACAGCAAATCACCCGCGCCAACGCATGAAAAAACTGTGCGATGAGTGTGCAACACATATCGTAAAAATGTGCGATGCTTAAGTATTTGTTTTTGTTGGTAAAAGTGGTGCCCGGGGGCGGAATCGAACCACCGACACGAGGATTTTCAATCCCATGAAAACCATTTAAATCAATCACTTACAAGCAAACTACGCAACTATCTATGTAACTTTTGGCGCATAAAACCTTAGAAAGGTTTAGGACGTAGCAGCAGATATTTCAACATTATTTGATGCCCCCCAAGAACCTAACTCGGCACCATTGCCATAGCAAACGCATGATACCCCTGCCTAAGGGGGTCACGATGACTCTTTGTCACCTTCCCTCTGATCCTGTGCTTTCTGATCCTTTAACTTCTCAACCAATCGCTTGATCGCCATGGCATCCTCATAGGAACTTGTGGGATCACCCCACTTCCTTGATGCGTCCTTGTTGTCCTCTGTCATTATTGGCTCTCCTGCTGCGGTTGCGTCCCGGACTGAATCTGGAGTTTGGGGTCAGATTCCCCATCGCTGTGCTTTCGCATACGCACCTGCT
Source organism: Salibaculum griseiflavum (assembly GCF_003129565.1). Lineage (GTDB taxonomy): Bacteria > Pseudomonadota > Alphaproteobacteria > Rhodobacterales > Rhodobacteraceae > Salibaculum > Salibaculum griseiflavum. The sequence goes on along the minus strand of NZ_QETF01000010.1, from coordinate 93,041 downwards.
GTGTCTGACTTGACCCGAGACACAGCGAACTTGCTTAGACCAACCTGACGGGCGATTTCGTTCACTCCAACGCCTTCACCAACCTTGGCAACGATCTGATCAATCTGTGGAGTGGTGAACGAAGGTTTCCGCCCTTTATAAGCATCATCTCCCATTGCCTTACGGTGTTCATGACCTGCTTTCGCCGCTAACTTCTGAGCCTCTGCTTGTGCTTGTGCATTTGCTGCCATGAACGCAATCATGGCGTCACGTATTGCCTTCTGCATGGGATCATCTGTTGCACCATCAAAGGTCATGTTGTTGATCACGGTTTTGATCGTGACCCCCATATTCATAAATTCTCGAATATTGGCGGTGACGTCTTCATAGTTGCGACCAAGACGGTCTACCCAGCGGACAACCAAGGTGTCGCCCGCCCTCAACTTGTCGAACAACCGTTTTCCACCCGGACGATCTTTCAAGGGCACGGATACACCCGACACCCCTTCATCATCTATCACCCAATCAAGTTTAAACCCTGCCTGTTCCGCTTGGGTCTTTTGATGTGAAACGGTCTGATCAGATGTCGAAACCCGGGCGTATAATATCGTCGCTATGGTTCTGCTCCATTTTGTTGCATAAGGATTCGTTGCATTTATATCATTGCATAAGAAGAAAATCTAGCCATGTGCAACATTTCCAGAAGCGGTTTGGGGAGACCTGTTTCATCTTAACCTTATGCAACACAGATCGTGCTGGACGTTGAACCTGAAAGCGTTGACTGGGCTCCCATGGGGTCAAGACTTGCAGCAAAACATGACCGTTGCAGCGATGCAGGTGGATGAGAGGAACAACTTGCCCAATAAATCACCCTATCGTTACCGAGTCGATTGCGACCCCCTGTCATCACAGTTAGTGTCTATCACCTATCTCCAGAACAATGACATGCCTGCACAGGTAAAAAAAATGTTAATTTTTCCAGACTTAATTAGTTACCTCGTCTTCACGGCAACCACGCTTGGGTTATTCTATGCCGCCATAGGTCTTTCTGTCGTAACTGATAGTCGTCCGAAGCTAGCAAAATTGTTGACTGGTATAGCGTATCTTTCGTCATCTATTTGGGCACCAATCTCAATTTTAGAACTAGCTTACTTTATGTTAACAGGCGATGGCGGGTATAATCCTGATTGTCCTCCGCAAGCGCAACGATATTGTTAATAAAGCGATCGACATAATCAAACTCAATGTAGTTCGCTTTATGATGCCCAAGCATCTTACCCCCGACTGATTTCATAATGGGTGCAATCGTGAATTTCGCCAATTTGTGGCGGACGATCACATGACCAGTTTTTTCGATTGCCGCACCTGATACCCTGACCGAGGCCAAGGTTCCAAATCAAGTAACGACATCCTTTACAGTGAGAAATCTGCATATTTACTCCCAGCGTTTTTGTTCCTCAACTGCAAACCTGACAGCATTTAGAAAATCCCTGTGTTCGTCATCCAAAACTCGCCAATACTTAGAGCACGCTTCGATCAACATCAGCACTTCAATGATGCCATCCTCTTCTAGATGGGATTGAGCTTTGACTGCATCCTCTAGGGCATCAAAATTATTTTTGATCTTCTCACGGATTTTATTCATTGGTCTCCTTTCATTTTGACCACGGCAAAAGAATACCCATATTCAAAATATTGGTATCCGCTCAGGGTTTTCAGAAATTTTTCATAGATACGGGACCGCTTGGGATCAGATACAAGAATTTCAAAATATGAAATCTTGTTGCGGTAAATATACTGTCGAACAGTATTCCAGATTTTGCGAACCAGTTTTGTTGGGTTCTTTATCTTGGGTTCTGAGGTTTCGTCCCACCATGAGTATAAGGGGTCATGGTGGAATAATTCATAAACAACGAACTGGTTTTGTCGAAACGCCACCACAAATTGACGCCCGTCGTGCGAGAACCGCTCTTTCATATTCACCTGTGTGTTGATGCGGTTGTGTATAACACATCAACAAGTGAATGGGAAGCTATGGGTGGTCGTTATCCAAGGGTTCTGTAGTGCCAGACAGGTTCCTCACCCGCTGCCTGAATACGGTATCGAATGCAGTTACGGTATTGGTCATCCATTCAAGATATTCAGGCCATCTATCCTTCTGAGACAATGGTGCAGATTTCAGGGAATGCATGATCCTGCACGATGTGCGTTCTGGAAGCTCTTGCCATACAAGTTCAAAGCCAAGTTCGTTGTGAATCCGTTCAGCGTCCTGTTGAAGTTCCTGAAAATAAGCTTTGGCATTTTCATCGTTCATATACAGTTCAACGCCAAAGGTGGATTCTCTGGAGTTGATAAGACCTCCAAGGCGTATCCCTGCACGTCCAATAGCAATATTGATCCAGTGTTGCGGTCTTGGTTTCTGAGTTCGCAGAATTGGATGAGGGCGCAATTTTTCTTCAAATAAGTTCCAGAATTCCAACTGAAGCTTTTTGATATCCGTGGTTGGTTCTGTTTCAAGTCGCTTTGCTGCTTGCCCTGCCTGCCGTGACCATGAGTTGGGTTTTGAAATGATATTGAATTTTGGTGCAGGTTCGCTGTCGCCAATGCGCCAAAGTTCAACCTCTAATCCGAAAAATCTAAAATCTTCATCCGTGATCTGATTCAACCAATCCAGTGTTGCACGATGCTCGTCATTGAATTGTGAAGCAATCCAGATAATCGTGACCGCCTTCAATCCGGCAGAATAGGTTAAAAGTTGCCCTAAGTGCCTGTGATCTGTCCGCTCTAATTGGTTTTCAATCAATACCCACGAGTCACTTCCAACATCCTTGCAGAGGATGTCCGCACGAAATGGTCCTACCTGCTTTTCCTGCGCTTCGACTTCGAGTTCCAGTCCAAGCGTTTCACTGAGCAAACTGATATTGTGCTCTTGCGCCAGCCAAGGGGTGAAATCCATGTCTTCGGTGACCCATATTGTTCGTGGATCAACCTTAGTTAAGCGCCCGAGTTGCATCTTATCTGTTCTCCATGTTTTTCATTTCAGCATCGTGTTGACCAAGCAGACCTCGAACAAATCCCGTGGTGAGGTCAAACAGTAAGGCAATCGGCAACCAGAACACCCACAAAAGGAATACTAGAAGTTTGAAGGCAAAGATCATCACGAACACAGTGCCCATAATTGCCATATAAATCAGTTGAAGTTGTGCTGCCTTCTTCCCCCTCATCTGAACCCCAGCGATCTTGAAGGATGAATACTGCGGTTTGATGAAGTTGAACGTGCCTGCCTTGTTTTTCACAGATGCACTGGCACCTGACTTTGACAGATTGAATCCCATCGGACCTGACTTCCAGCGCCCTATGAGCGGAATTTGCCGTTTTGGAGGGCTACACGGGTTCCATTGGCGACACGTGATGACAGGCGCAGGCCCTTGGACGTGTTACCAGTCGCATTGACGGGACCAACCTTCTTTTCAGCACGAACAGAGACCCCACCAGTTCTTGAGGCACGGGTATATCTGCCCCGGTGCTCAATGCGGACCTGCTTTCCATCTTTGTCCTTTTTGCCAAGTCCGAACATCTTAGTCGCCACTACCGCTTTGCCTTGCGCCCAGCATCGCTGTTCCTGACGCTCCTACATAGGTGATCACAAAGGTTGCCTTGCCCTTCGCCCCGCACCCTGCACAGCGTAGTTTTGGAACAACCTGATGGACGCTGATATCACGCCCCAACCTAGCAATCAGGTGCTGAACAGCAATCATGGATTGATGCCCGCACATCTCGCATTTCAATGCCAGATGGTTGTTTGTGATGCTGGCAAGTTGGGTCATCTATCATTCACCACAAATTTGCTCTCGCTGCTGCTTAAGTGCGGATGCCTCATCAGGTGAAATGTCCAAGTCGTATATCAGCACGATCCTGTAGAAGCGGGATACATATTGGCAGTGGAAAGATTGGTTAGGCGGCAACCATTCCAATGGTCCCTTTGCGCTTTTTGAACGATTTGTCCCGTTATCGACTGCAAAAAGGTTTCGTGGATCGTTGCCAAATTCTTGTTTCTTTGCATCCGACCATGCCCATGCGCCACGTTGCCATGCCCAATACAAGGGGACCAGATGATCGACATCTAAATCGCTGCTCTCTGTAAAGATTTGATCCGTGTATGGGTCCAACCATCGCCCACGGACAACACGGCATCCATTGGCGCTGAATTGAACTGGACCAGTGGACAATTCTGCTAGGAATTCATGTCGAGTGTTGAGGCAATCATTGTTACTGTCTGACCAACCACCAAAAGTATCACGATCATATTCCGGTGTGGCGCTGGCAATTCCGACGCCCACCAAGAAAAATGTTGTAACCAGAAATGCCTTATTCAAACTTTTCAATTTGAACCACAGCAATGCTTATATTTGCGCCCCGATCCGCATTTGCACAGATCGTTCCGCCCTTGTTTCTTACCCAAGAACGGAATCACGTTATCCGTTCCATCCAAACTTAAATCTTCTGCCATGGGCGCTGACATCATTCGCAGATGTTTTGAAAATCTGTTGAGTTCAGCAACGCAGTTGGGGATCAGGTCTGGTGCTCTTTCATCAATCTCATCAACCTGACGATCGGGGAACACAGATGTATTTCGAGCAACTTCATCAAGCGTGAATATGAAGTCCAGTGAGGCATGTGCCTCTTCATCAATTTCAGGTGTTAAAACCTCCCACGATCCCGGTGACAGGTCGATACTTTTCATGAACCCATCTACCCACGGTTCCCACAGCGTTTCATCTGGATGGTTAACCTCAAATGCGAGAACTGCTTCATATTGTGGACCATAAGACAGCATTTTTGCGATGGTGTTATAGTGGTCCATGATTAGGTTGATTGTCGTGTCGGCATCTTCCAGCGATGCAAATGCTTGCCTTGGATTGTCGCCCCAGATGACGGGAATCCATTGTGATGGCATGATTTGATCTGGGTTTAGAAGAACACCCGTCAGAAAACCGTTTAGTTCACTCACCCCCATAGGAAGACCATCTTGTGGCAAGGCATCCAGCGCCGCCTCAAGTGCTTCGAGTTCATCTTCAGTAAAGGCAGTCAAGATCAGTTGCTAGTGTTGCCAGCGGGATGGGTGGTCACAGACTTTATAACCCACCTTCATTGGCGTCCTCACAGTCATTGGTTGTGACGATCCCTGATCTTGCGAAAGCAGAATTAACGGGCATCGGTGTTTATGCAATTTCCTGACCTGCATCTTCAAAATCACCCACGTTTTCATCGAAGATTTCGACCAACTCATTGACCCCTTCCAAGACGGTTTCAACCTTCTTACGCCGTTGCAGGATGGACGGTTTTTCTTTGAGTGCTTTCATGACGTCATCTGCCAGTGGTTGCTTACCCGAAAACATCATCTGCGACACGAGTGCTTGGAACTCCTGATCTTTCAATCCGTGTTCATCTTCAAAGGTCTTGAATGCATTGGACCGTTCGTCTGACCAAAAATCCGCAAACGCTTGGCGGATGTCATCCTCTGGTCCAAGCATCGGCAGTTTCTGATCAATGAATTTTTCGATGTAGGGTCGTTTGCCACGCAACGAGACCTCGGACTGCAAGAGTTCGAAGATGCGTTTTCTGTATTGCTTTGCCTTTTTCTTCCCGTCCTCACCTTCAGCATCCATCAAGTTCATCGAAGTCAGCAAGGCAATGATGTAAGACACGTTGATGTCATCACGGCGGATCAGTTCAAGTTCAAAGTCGATCCCGTCAAAAGCGGGTGGAACCTCTTCTTCCTCAGTCTGTGACAACCGGTGTGCCAGATCGACATACTTGCTCTTGAAGTCTTCAAAATCCTGTGGGTCGACAGGCAGGGTGGTTTCGTCAAACTCACTGAATGTTGCCAGCACATTGCGGATACGGATCAGATCACGGAACGCTTTCACGAATGCTGCTTGGGCGTTCTCATCAGGCAGATCATCCACGGCATCAGGCGTTTGCACGATGGCAAAGAGGTCCGCTGCTGCTGCTTCGAACTTGGCAAGGTGTTCATCGTAACTGCCAATGATGATCTCTTCACGGGCATTCTTATTGGCGAAAAGGGCAACGGCATCATCTGTTGCTTCTTTCAGATCACGGAAGCAGACGATGTTGCCTTGGGATTTTTCAAGGTTCAGGATGCGGTTCGTTCTGGAAAACGCTTGGATCAATCCGTGGTATTTCAGGTTCTTGTCGACGTAGAGGGTGTTCACCGTCTTTGCGTCAAATCCCGTCAAGAACATGTTGACGACCAGTAAGATGTCGACACCCTGTTCTGGATCGAATGGTTTGTAGTCACGGGATTTCACACGGTTCGCAACCGCTCTGTAGTAGTTGTAAAACCCCTTACCATCCAACACACTTTCTTGAACACCATACATAGCGTTGTAGTCGTTCACGATCTCAACCAGACGATCCCGCTTTGGCGTTGATACGCTTGACGTGCTGTCTGAAGGGAAGTGTGTTTCAGGGATCAGACCGTCGGCATCAGGATCGTCTTCATTGGCGGCATAGGTGAAGATGGAAGCGATTTTCAGATCATGTTCACCCGCTTTGCGCTTGGCATCAAAGCATTCATAGTATTGCAGCAAGGCGTCCACAGACCCCACGCACATGATGGCACCAAATTGCTTGCCACGGGACTTCTTGTGGTGGTTCTGGATCACCCAATCGGTGATCGTGGCAATGCGGTCAGGATGTTCGAAAAACTCCTTTGAGCGGTGCTCTTTCGCCTCCTCATCCATGTGTTGGACGTATTCCAAGGCAAACCGCAAAACGTTCTCATCACGGATGGCATCGGTCACCACGTATTTGTGCAGGCATTCATTGAAGAGGTCTTTGGTGGTCCTGCGCTTGATGGCGTTATCGGCAAAGATCGGGGTGCCAGTGAACCCGAACATCTGAGCGGCGGGGAAGAAGTCCACGATCCTCTTATGGGCATCCCCGAACTGACTGCGGTGGCATTCGTCAAAGATGAAGACGACACGTTCCTTGCGCAGGGCATCCATCGCCTCATGATGGCGACTGCTGCTGATGGCGTTGTTCAGTTTCTGGATCGTGGTGATGATCAGTTTCACATTGGGGTCTGTGAACTGCTTCACCAGTGATTTGGTGTCATCTGTTCCATCAACGGAACCCGGTTGGAAATGATTGTATTCCTTGACCGTCTGGTGATCCAAATCCGCCCGGTCGACCACGAACAAGGTCTTCTTGACCTTGGGGATTTCCATGAGGTTCTGCGCCGCTTTGAAACTGGTCAGCGTCTTGCCTGAACCCGTGGCGTGCCAGATGTATCCATTCTGCCTGCCAAGTTGGACACGTTCTTTGATCTTTTCGGCGGCATAGTATTGGTAACTGCGCAGCACCATCAGAATGCGGTCGCTCTGGTGCAGAACGATGTATTTGGCTATCATCTTTGATAGATGACACTTTTCCAAGAACAAGTCTGTGAAGGCGTCAAGGCGGTTGATGGCCTTGTTATCGACATCTGCCCAAGTGAAGGTCTGGGCAAAGCTCTGGTGCCTGTTGTTGGCGTAGTAACGGGTGTTCACACCGTTCGAGATGACGAAAATCTGCACATACTGGAACAGCCCACCCGCCGCTGTGAAACTGTCCTTCTGGTAACGGTTGATCTGGTCAAATGCCGCCTTCAGTTCGATCCCACGGCGCTTCAGTTCGATTTGGCAGAGGGGGATACCGTTGACCAGCAAGGTGACGTCATAGCGGTTCTTTCGACGGCCCTTGATGCCAATCTGTGTCGCCACTTGGTATTCGTTACGACACCAATGTTCGGTGTCGAAGAACTCAACATAGAACGACGTGTCATCATCACGGGTCAGGTGGAACCGATCTCGTAATGTGTGCGCTTTCTCGAAAGGTGATCCCTTTTCAAGGTGATTGCGGATGCGTTTGAACTCAGTGTCACTGAACGTGGTCTTGTTGTGCTTGCCAAGTTGCGACTGCACGTTCTTCCAGAGGGCATCTTCTGATGCCAGATGAACCTTTTCCCATCCCTTGCCTTGCAGTCGTTGGATCAGGGCGTCTTCAAGCTGACTTTCACTCTGGTAAGAACTCATCACACACCGCCTTACACAAACATCTGTTGAAGGAGACCCTTCTTGTAGGTTTCAAAAGTATTAATAGTTTTTTGGAGCAACGCTAATTTTGAACTTACAGCCAAGAACGCAGAAGCGATCCTTTCTTGTTCAGGCTCGGCGGGAAATCTAAATTTTTTCCCCAACAAATCATCATTTAGCAAAAATGGTTGAGCTGTTTGTGCTGTAACAGAAGACCAATCAAGAAAAGTAAACACAATAAATAAGAAATCTGCCTTGAAACCTTCTTTGGGAAGCACTGCGGCGGCGTTGTTGTTTACCCAACATCCACGTGGAAAGAACCGTGGCTTGCCGACAGTCCCAACCTTACCAATGACGGTAGTTGGACCCTTGAAATTCCCTTTTGAGTGGCGGCCCATTGTCGAACCAGCACCCTCAACTGAAAACTCACCATTTTTGTAATCATTTTTTGCTAAATAATCGCCAGCCTTGATGAAACAAGCTTCCCCCAACGCCACTTCTTCCCAATCAGGAAAATCACTTCCGTCATCTTGCTTGAAGCGGATTTCCTGCGAAAAGATTTTCTGCATCAAACCCTTTTTATAGAGTTCAAGTGCATCCTTCTTTTGGCGCAGTAAGTCGATTTTCTTGTCTACAGAAGACAGGAATGATGCGATTTTTTGTTGCTCGGGGAGGGAGGGATTCATCAAAAGAAGAGAGCTTAACGAGGAAAAATTAATAGCAGCCATGGAGGTGCTTGCTGAGCGAGCACGAATTTCATTCTTAATCCTCTCCCTCGATAACCCATGGAACAAAAAATCATCTAACAAAGAAGGTTTCGGAGTGATCTTAAAAAGATTGTTCGCAATGACTCCTTCAATACCTCGACACAACATGCCTGGCTCACCATAACGAACCATTACTATATCACTTAAAGAAACACGTCCCTTCTTTGCATAAGAAATATTGATAAAGCGTGGGACTTCTGAAGAACGCATATAATCAACAATTCTTATGAATCTTACGGCATTGGCATCATCAACAAAACCTTGATGCTCTATTCCTACTTGGACGCCTTGGGAAAACTTGCATATCTCTCCTAAAGAGTTTTCGTCCCAATCCCCTTCGAACTCAGGAAACCTCAACTTCGGAACCGCACTCATACTGGTGCCTCCAAACCAAGTTCTGCACAGAATGCTTTGATGGTTTCATCCACCTCAACCATGTCCTGTTCGATCTGTTTCAGATTGGCGGTCACAGCAGCCAAATCGACATCGGGTTCCTTCTCAAACGTGTCGACATAACGGGGGATGTTCAGGTTGTAGTCATTCCCAGCGATCTCATCCAGATGCGCCAGATGACTGAACTTGTCTTCCTCAGTGCGGTTCTGGAAGGTCTCAACGATCTTGTCGACATCTGAAGGGCGTAGATAGTTTTCGTTCTTGCCCTTCTCGAAGTTCTTGGACGCATCAATGAACAGAACTTCATCGGTTTCACGGCACTTCTTGAACACCATGATGCAAGTGGGAATGCTGGTGCCATAGAAGATGTTGGCAGGCAGCCCGATCACCGCATCCAACCAGTTCTTTTCCTTGATAATGAACTCTCGGATATGCCCCTCTGCACCGCCACGGAACAGGGCACCATGGGGCAACACAACCGCCATGGCACCGTTATCATCCAAATGATGCAGCATGTGGGTTACAAAGGCATAATCTGCCTTAGACGATGGTGCGAGGCGACCATAAGGGGCAAACCGATCATCTGCCTGAAACAAATCCTTCGCTGACCATTTTGCAGAAAACGGTGGATTGGCAACGATTGCCTCAAATCGCATCCCCTCGTGCATGGGGGTTTCAAGGGTATCGTCCTGCTTGAGGTCAAAATTGCGATAATGAACCCCGTGCAAGATCATGTTCATGCGAGCGAGGTTGTAGGTGGTGCGGTTCATTTCTTGACCGTAGAAGTCACCAACTTCTTTGACTTCACGGGCAACTCGCAGAAGCAAGGAACCAGAACCACAGGTAGGATCATAGACAGATTTCAGGCGGGTTTTACCCGTGGTCACGATACGGGCAAGGATCGTGGAAACCTCTTGTGGGGTGTAAAATTCACCTGCCTTCTTGCCTGCACCTGATGCGAATTGACCGATCAAGTATTCATATGCGTCACCAAGGACGTCAGCATTGGCATCATCCAACTTGAAGTCGATGGCATCCAGATGAACCAGAACCTTTGAAATGATCTCGTTCTTGGCGTTCTCAGTGCGCCCCAACTTGGTTGATGTCAGATCGAGGTCTTCGAACAGATTGTCAAAATCATCCTCGGACTCGGTGCCCATCGTAGAGCGTTCAATAGCATTCAAGACACTGGTGAGTTCTTCGAGGATGAATTCACCCTTGGAACCACGCATGGCGATCTGGTGGAACAGTTCAGACGGTTTCAGGAAGTAACCAAGTGCCTCCACTGCCTCAACCTTGACCGCTTCAAGGATTTCTTGCCCCTCAGAGGTGCTTTCATCCAGTGACAGGTATTCGATACCGTCCTCGCTCAGGATGTTGTTGGCATAGATGTGCATCCGCTCGGACAGATATTTGTAGAAGATGAACCCCAAGGCGTAGTCACGGAACTCGTCGGCGTTCATCTTGCCACGCAACGTGTTGGCGATATCCCAAAGTTTTGATTCAAGGGATTTTTTCTGATCTTCTGTCATCTGCTCTTCACCTACCCATGGATACAGCAGCAACATGCAAGATCATGGCGGGGAACGCAACGGAGTAACGGAGCATAGGAGGCGCTGAGGCGTTCACAGAGGCATGTTAGGCGGCACGATGGCGTATGTCCCGCAAAAGGTGGACAAACGCCGTCACAGGTGACCCTATGACGTCTGACGGCACAGCAAGAGCACAGTAAATGGCGCAAGAGGACTTCACAGCAAAAGCACACCGTGTTGTGGGTGAATTCATACTCTCCATGGCAAAGACGGAATTTGCTATGGACAAGTTCCTCTGGACAACCTCAAACCTGTTTCCAGATCATTTAGAAACCGCAGACTACAATGGTCACAAATTTGCTCAAAAACCTGCCACCTCAATCAATGGCAAAATCGCTTTAATAAAACACTTTCACCAAAGCATTGATGTTTTGCAGTCTCTTGAGGATAAAAATGGTTTGATCGATGTTGACCAATGGATGATCGACTTCAAAGGTATATGGGATTTTCGAAACCAAGTCGCACATGGAAATGTTGATGCAATCATAAGGAAGGATGGCAAGATTTTTCTACGTGCCCACAAGTATCCAATACGAAAACCTTGGAAAATGTCATCCTATCTGATTGATGTGAATAACATTGCCCTTGCAACCAGTGAACTGATATACCATCGGTCAGGTTTTAGACAGGCAACTGAACTTGTTACGCAATCTATGAAAGAATGACGCCATGACCATTAACCTTGACGATATGAGCCTTGATGATCTCAAGCAGCTCAGAAAAGATGTTGAAAAAGCCATAGCAAATTTTGAGAAACGGCAAAAAGCTGAAGCGATGAAAAAATTGCAGGCTTATTCACAGCAGCTTGGTTATCCGCTTGAAGAACTTATAACTGATAATCCAAAGAAATCTAAAAAGCCTGCTATCCCTAAATATCGCCATCCTGAAAATGATGCACTCACATGGAGTGGAAGGGGTCGAAAACCACGCTGGCTCATTGATTATCTTGATAAGGGCGGCAATCTTGAAGGTTTATTGATCAGATAAAAAAAGGGAGGCGATCCGCCTCCCTTTTCTCATTCTGAAGATAGGTCAAGTGCTCACATATAATCTACACAACTGTTCGAAAAACGTGGCAACCACTTCTGAACTGTTGTGATTGATTAACTTCATAATGAACACCTACTTCAAAAGTAAATTCACTAGACAGACCAACGAGAGGGACGCCCGCTATTACCTTTTAAATAGTCAACATGTCTTTCAACCGCCTCTCTGATGAGAGTTGATCTGGTTTTATCATGCTCCTGAAAACTATCAATCTCACTAACTAGGCTTGGATCAAGCAGTATATATATTGGTTTATATGATTTCATTTTGATCTCCTATATTTTAAACCCTTGTTCAAATTTCCTTCTTAAATAAACTTGCTGCCTTTTTTCCTTATCAGTTGCACAAATATCATAAGGAAATACTGATGCGCCGTAACCGTCAAAACCATAACGGTTAGCATGTTTTTTTGACTTGTTACAATACGAAGCATAATAATTAAGAGGGCAATCACGATACTCTAACGGCGTTTTGCTTGGATCGAAACGGTCAACGTGAACACCAGAACGCTCAACTTCATCAAGTTCATCTAATGCCTTTTTGATCATTGATGACCATTCCTCTATATTGCCCTCAACTCTCAACCAATCACTTTTTGAAAACAGCATTAGGCAGTGCAAATGTGGATCATATGGGGCGGAAAGTGTGCGACTAGATACCCTTCCAGTTCTTGATGCCTCAACATCTGCAGAAATCAAAAATCCAAAAACATCATCGCAACTGGTAGCAACTCTTCCATAAAACAATTTACATAGTTTGTTATAAACTGCTTTCTGTAATCGCTCTACTTGTCTGAAATCTGTTACTCGTATCGTAATAATTAGTGCTTGATTTTTTAGATCGTTCTTCAAACTCTTGCCTGTAACTAATCTTGCCATATTGAAATGTGCATCTGCTGTTAACAAATTCTTTTCATTTAAAACTTTCATTACCCTTTCCTTATATAAATATATATACCATTATTTAACATTTGGGCCGAACCTGCGTTCACCCATGATTTATAAAGCATAAAATTAGACTAAAAATCATCGTCTCATTTTAGTTGTCACGTGAGGCGCACCGTCACGTTATTATTTATACGACGAATCCCAAAATCTTGACGTGTTTGGCAAAAAAATTTGCAATACCTTTGTGGAAAATTTCAACACTGAACCGCATTTTCAAAAAAGCTCACTTTGGGACCGTTGAAGGCGTCTGAAATAAACACTTGGGTCAAAACTACTTATTTTCGAACTGCAGATTTTGGATCAACTCTCCAGTGAGTGGCATTGACTTGAGATAAAATCTCTGGAGCTGATCTACACTTGTGCCTGCATTTTTCGCAAGGTTATAGATGTTTACTTGACCACCACTTTCGATCATCCGTTTTTGTAGCGCATAATGCCGAAGTGAATATGGTGTCAGTTTTTGGTTTTCATCATACATATTGGCAGCATGAAGGATGTGGTTGAAGATACGTCTCGCAGTATTGATTGCTGTTGTTCTATTCTCATACTCTGGCATCCAAACATATTCATCCGGGTCGGGTGAGGTTCCCGGCATTATGGTTCCAGTATACATCGGCACCGCTATTGGCATTGTAACGGTGGTTCGCTTCCCAGTCTTACTATGTAAGACTATTTCTAGGTGCGCAGGATCACCTTTAACCTTCACATCCTTATGCTTAATACCAAATAATTCCTTTTCTGTCGGTCGTAAAAATGTGTAAATAATAAATCGAAACAGGCTGACATGGCGCCGAGTTACTTTCACGCCTCTGGCCACCTCCTGATTATCAATCACATGCTTTGCTGCCTCATCAAAACGTTTCCATCCCTCATCAGTGAACGCAATACGAGGTTTATCCTCGGTCTTTGTCTTTGGCATCACTGGAAGTGTGCTTAGCACCCCCTCTTCAAGTGCACGACTAAGCGTTTTGCGAATGATGATCACATGTTTTGCTTTTGTGCTCTCTGCCAACGCCTTTCCACGGTTCTTATCAAGTTCGTAAAGATAATCTCGAACTGCCGCAGTATTGATCTTTGAAACATCCCAAGGCCCGAAATACTGTAACAACCCATCTTTTGAGCGGTTGAGTAGTTTTGCTTCATCGTCCGCAGAACGTTTGCCACTCATGCGGTCGATATCATTCATTTTTTTCGCAAAATATTCAAAACTCGTAGACTTTTGCGTTGCGTGTATCGTGTCCACAGGACTTTTGAAATTCTGGGCATACTCGACTGCTACGCTGATAGCATCAAGTCTGTTCGTCTCCTTCGTGGAGCGTCTAACATATTTCTTGGCAAGAGGGTCCCATAGGCGCAAGTGCCAGTATCGGGAGTGCCCATTCTTAAATATTGCCAGACCACGCTTGATATCTTTGAAACCAGTGTTTGCACTTCGAGACTCAGGCATGGAACAACCCCCTAGTGTTCTACGTAACTCTATGTAAGTATACGCCACCTTGCGGAGGCATATCAAACGGCGCCTAAGTCATTGATTTTATTGGTAAAATGGTGCCCGGGGGCGGAATCGAACCACCGACACGAGGATTTTCAATCCACTGCTCTACCCCTGAGCTACCCGGGCACGGGTGAACGTCTTGCGTTCGGGTGCGCGCGTTCTAGGGGATGGTTGGTGGGGTGTCCAGACCCTATTTGCCTCAATGTGGGCGCGTCTTTTGGCCGGCCTCCAGGCGGTCCATTTCCTCTTGCGCCTCAAGCGCCTCCTCGGGGTCCTGCGACGGGACGGCGTAGTGTCCGCCCAGCCAGCGCGCGAGGTCAAGATCAGCGCAGCGCCTGCTGCAAAACGGACGGTAGTCAGGTGCGGTGGGCTTGGCGCAAATCGGGCAGGTCATGACGGCACGCTGCCAAGCATCGGCGCGATCGGCAAGCGTTCCCTCTTGCGCTGCAATTCGACATGGCCCAATGGCGTCCACCCCACCAGTGCGGTCTCCAGCGGATCGGCGCGAAAGGCGGCGCGCAGGGCGCTGTCGACCTGTTTGCGATGGGCCTTGGTCATCGGCGCGCAATCCACCACCACCTGCCCGCCCAGCCCCAGCACGCGCAGCGCGCGGGGCAAGGCCTTGGCGGCCGCGAGGTTGGCCTTGAGGCCCGCCGACGGCGAGGTATCGCCACCAGTGTTCACGTCCACCGCGACCAACGCGCGGGTGGGTTCGACATACATGAAGGCGCCACCGCCAAGCGGCACTCGCCCGCTGGCCAGTGCCTCGGCCTGGTCCAGGACGCCTTCGTCCATAAAGCTGCCGGGCTTTGTGACGACATCCGCCGGCTCGGTCCATTCGCGCCAGGCCAGCGCATGCGGTCCGTCACCCTCGACCAGCGCTTCGGGCTCACGGCCAGCCCCGTCGCCCATCACAGCCGTGGCCAGTGCGGCCATGTCGGCGATATCCGTGGCGATCTCTTCCGGGTCGGCCCCGGCGCAGGAGGAGCGCAGGATCAGGCCGGCCCCCCCTGGCAGCTCGACCTCGTGCGCGACCTCGAGAAGGCGCTCGCGTTCCTCATCATCCTTGATCCGGCGCGACACGTTCCGGCCCGGCGCATCGGGGGTGACGATGGCATAGCGGCTCTTGAACAGGACCTTGGCGGTGACCGGCACGGCCTTGCCCTCGTCGGCATAGCCCGTCACCTGCACCAGCAAGGGCTGTCCCGGGGCCAATCCCCTCGCCTGCCGCAGGAAGGCTGTTTCACCATCGGGCAGGCGCAGGATCATGCCGCCCTGCCCTTTCAACGGGCGGTCGCAGATGGCGCGGAAGATCGCGCCGGGGCGGATCTGATCCGGATCGTCGATCAACAGGTCATCGAGCTTGCCATCGACGAGCAAGGCCGCGGCCTCGCGCCCGCCGACCGTGTCGAGAACGATCCGCCGTCCCTTCATGCCCAGACCTCGATTCCGACGGAGCGCAGCAGGTTGGCGGTTTCGGCCACCGGCAGGCCCATGACGGCGCTGTAAGAGCCGGAAATCCACGGCACGAAGGCCCCGGCCGGCCCCTGAATGGCATAGCCGCCCGCCTTCCCTTGCCAATCGCCGGTGGCGAGATAGCCGTTCACCTCGATATTCGAGAGTTGTTTCATCCTGACCTGCGTGACCACGTCCTTGACGCGGATCACGTCACCGGCTCGCACGGCAATCGCTGTGATGACCTTGTGCCTCCGGCCCGACAGGGCGTGCAGGAAGGTCGCCGCCTCGCCCGCATCTTCCGGCTTGCCAAGGATACGGCGGCCCATGCACACGGTGGTATCGGCACAAAGCACGACTTCATCAGCGGCGCAGGTGCTGGCCTCGGCCTTTTCACGGGCCATGCGGCGGACATAATCGCGCGGCTTTTCACCCGTCGCCGGGGTTTCGTCGATGTCTGGGGCGCGCACCGCATGCGGGGTCAGGCCCATTTGCGCCAGCAGGTCGAGCCTGCGCGGGCTGCCCGAGCCGAGGATGAGTTTGGGGGTGTCGATCATTTCAGCGCCCAGTCTTGCAGCCGGGTGCCGGTCTAATTCTGCTGCGCAAAACGGTCACCCGCACTGACGCGAATCCGTTGGCTTCGCGTTACTTGAACCGGTAATTGATCCGGCCCTTGGTCAGGTCATAGGGGGTCATTTCGACCTGCACCTTGTCGCCGGCCAGAACACGGATGCGGTTCTTGCGCATCTTGCCTGCCGTATGCGCGATGATCGTATGGCCGTTTTCCAGCTCGACCAGGAATGTCGCGTTCGGCAGGAGTTCCTTCACGACACCGGGGAATTCGAGCAGTTCTTCCTTGGCCATGTTCACTCCGTATTTGTTCTCCGCATCAGCGCGGACGGCACTAAATGAGCGCAAGACGCCCGATTTTCAAGGGTTAATCACGCAAGGACCATGGTTTTGACGTCGCGATCGTGTCTTTCCTGTTCACCCCAATGGGCGAAATTGCCGACCTGGCCAGCCTGGCGCGGCGCAGCGATGGCGGCGGGATCGACCTCGGCGATGACCGGTCGGGTGCTGTCGGTGTCGCCCTGGGCCAGGATACCATCGGACGGCAGGCCATGATCGGGCGGGCAGAAAAGCCCCGCCCGGCCGGTGCTTTCATCGACGATCCCGCAGCCCTCGACCCGCCCGACAAGCGGCGCCTGCACCACGAGGCACTGGTTCTCGATCGCCCGCGCCCGCGCCGATTGCCGCACACGGGTCTGTCCGGCGGGAAAATCCGTGCAGGATGGCACCAGGATCATATCCGCCCCGGCCTGTGCCAAACGCCTGGCCAGGATGGGAAATTCGCTGTCATAGCAAACGAGAATCCCGATCTTTCCCAGCGCGGTGGCAAAGAGGCGCAAATCGCCACCCCCCACCATTGCAAGCGTGTCCCGCTCATAGGGGGTCAGGATCAGCTTGTCCTGGTGGACAACCGCCCCGGAAGGCGCCACCAGCCAGCTGCGATTGACGATGCAGCCTTCGGCGCGGGCCGGCCCCGACCCCGCCAAGATATGGCAATCATGCCGCGTCGCCAACTGACGGAAGAGGTCCACCCAGTCCTCGGCCCGATCCGCCGCCCGGTCACGCCAGCCGATGTCGCCGAAATCAATCCGGGCACCCGCCAAGGCGGCATCCATCGCCGCATATTCAGGCAGAACCACAAGGTCGGCATCACAGTCGGCCACAAGCGCATCCAGCTTCGCCCTAAGTGCGGCCCGGTCCGGCACGCCCCCGCAATGATAGGCACAGGCCGCGATCTTCATAGCGCACGCATCCAGAATTGCAGCGGCTTGGGCGTCTGCTCCGCATCGCCGATATCGGTCCAGTCGAATTGGGCGATAACACCCGGCAATTTCTCGTAGCCCCGCCTGCGCCAGAAATCGTCAAGCGGACGATACCCATCAGGCCTCATCGGATGATCCTCGGGGCGGATCACGCCGCAAAATGCGCTATAGGCCCGCCCAAGGCGACGCGCATGATCCTCGCGCGCATCGAAGAAGGCATGGCCAATCCCCTGCCCGCGATACTCGGGCAACAACACCGACTCCGCACAATAGAAGATGTCTTTCAGGGGCACGCCCTGCCCCTCGAAGGCACGGGCGAAATCCTCGGCATGGTCTTCCATCGGGGTGCCCGTGGCCGCGCCAACCAGCCGGTTGCCATCGAAGGCCCCGACAAGGATCGCCCCGGCGCTGTCGCGATAGCTTTGCAGGTAGCGGTGTTCGTAGTCGAAGGAGCCATCATACAGGTAGGGCCAGTCGCGAAACACGGCCATGCGCAGCCGCGCCACATCCGGAAGGGCTCGTTCCAGGTCGGCCCCGGTTAATGGCCGCACGTCGATCATCGGACCTGATGCAGCCAATCGGCCAGGTTATAATAAGTGGTCACTCGGGTGATCTTGCCCGCCTCCAGCGACATGAAAGACCCGGCCGGAAGGCGGTAAGTCTGGCCGCGCGCCTCGGGCAACCCTTCGTCAGTTTCAAGATAGGTTCCGTTGACCATGAATTCCGCTGCCGCGCGGGTGCCGTCCTCGTTGGCGAAGATCACCATCTCTGTCAGGGTCTCTTCATAGCAGCGCGCCATATGCTCGCAGAAGGCGCGGAATTCATCGCGCCCCACCCGCACCTGTCCCTCGTTGACGTGATGGGCCACGTCCGGGGCCAGTTCGGCCAGCATCCCGTCTATATCGCCCGCGTTGAACGCCTCGAAATAGCGGCCCAGAACAGCCTTTGCATCCACCATCATGCCTCTCTTTCCGGGCCCCAGCGGGCCCGCAGCCTGTCGATGATCTGGTCGCGGGCCTGCCGGTAGCTGTCCAGCTTGGCCTCGCGGGTTTCGCCCAACCCTGTCGGATCAAGGATGGGCCAATACTCGATCTCCAGATGCGCATGCCGGGTCAGTTCCAGCGCCCGGCGCTGGCTGGCCGGCGAGAGCGCCACCACGAGGTCGAAAGAGGACAGGTCATCGCCCCATTCCTCCATCTGGTCGAAGGACCGGGTCCGATGGCGCGACAGCTCGACGCCGATCTCCTGGCAGACGGCGATGGCAAAACCGTCCACCTCCAGCTCACCCTTGACGCCGGCCGATTGCACATAGGTCTCGGTGCCATAGAACTTCTTCATGATGCCCTCGGCCATGGGCGAACGGACAGAGTTGTGATCACAGCAGAACAGCACCGATTGCGGAAGGGGCTGTTTTCCTGCGTCCATCGCTCAGCCCCCGAAATGCAGCACGCAAATCAGCGTGAAAAGCCGCCGAGCCGTGTCGTTGTCCACCACAACCTTGCCTTCCAACCGCTCCTGCAAAACCCGGGCGCCTTCGTTGTGGATGCCACGGCGGGCCATGTCGATGGTCTCGATCTGGCCGGGGGTGGAGTTCTTGACCGCATCGAAATAGCTGGCACAAATCTGGAAATAGTCCTTCACCACCTGCCGGAACGGCCCCAGCGACAACTGGAATTCTGCCACCTGCGTATCGTCTTCACTGGCCACGTCGAACACCAGGCGCTTTTCGCGGATGGAAAGGGCCAGCTTGAAGGGCCCCTGCGGCACATCGCGGCCCTCGCGCTCGGGCAAGGCAAAGGAATTCTCTTCCATCAGGTCGAACATCGCGACCTTGCGCTCCTGCTCGATCTCGGGCGTCGGCGGCGGCAGGCCGCTGTCATCCAGCTGAATGTCGATGATCCGGCTCATGCCCCGCCCTCGTTGAGCTTGTTCAGACGCGCGCGCACCGACAGCCCGTGCGCCTCCAGACTTTCGGATTGCGCCAGGATTTCGGCCGCCGGCCCGATCCGACCCAACGCGGCGGGGGTCATACGCGACAGCGTGGTGCGTTTGACGAAATCCATCACGGACAATCCAGACGAAAAGCGCGCCGACCGGGCGGTAGGCAGAACATGGTTCGGTCCTCCCACGTAATCGCCAATCGCCTCCGGCGTCCAGCCCCCGATGAAGACCGCACCGGCATGGGTGACACGTTCGGCCAGCGCCTCGGCCCCTGCCACGCACAATTCCAGGTGCTCCGGCGCGATCCGATCGGACAGCGCCACCGCCTCGTCGAGGTCGCGCACCACGATCACCGCCCCGAAATCGCGCCAGCTGGCCCCGGCGATGGCGCGGCGGTCCAGCGTCTCCAGCCGCTTGTCCACGGCCGCGGCAACGGCCCGGCCAAAGCCCTCGTCCGTGGTGATCAGGATCGACTGGGCACTCTCGTCATGCTCCGCCTGGCTCAGCAGATCCAGCGCGATCCAGTCCGGATCATTGTCGCCATCGGCGATCACCAGGATCTCCGACGGCCCCGCGATCATGTCGATCCCGACCTTGCCGAAAACCCGCCGCTTGGCCGCGGCGACAAAGGCATTGCCCGGCCCGGTGATCTTGTCCACCGGCGCGATGGTTTCCGTGCCATAGGCCAGCGCGGCCACGGCCTGCGCGCCGCCGATGCGATAGATCTCGTCTACCCCGGAGAGCCGTGCAGCCAGCATCACGAGGGGATTGACGACCCCATCCGGCGTCGGCACCACCATGGCCAGGCGCCCAACCCCTGCCACTTTCGCCGGAATGGCATTCATCAGCACCGAGGACGGATAGCTGGCCAGCCCCCCCGGCACGTAAAGCCCCGCCGCCGCAACAGGAGTCCAGCGCCAGCCCAGCCCGGCCCCGGTCTCATCCTCCCACCAGGCATCCTCGGGAACCTGCCGCTCGTGGTAGGCCCGGATGCGTTCCGCCGCCTGCTCCAGCGCCGCGCGCTCGGCCCCGGGCACCTCCGCCATGCAACGGTCGATTTCCACCTCCGTTACTCGCAGGCCATCGGGCGCCAGGTCCAGCCGGTCGAACTTCGCCGTCAACTCCAGCACGGCCGCATCCCCCCGAGCCCACACATCGGCGATGATCTCCGCAACCACCGCATCCACATCCGGGCTGTCCTCGCGCTTCATCTCCAGCAGCGCGGCGAAACGGCTTTCGAAATCATCCTCGGTCGTCGACAGGAAGGCAGGCATGAGGTCTCTCCTTTGCCTGCCGACATACAAAGCCCGGCCCGCCCCCGCAATCCGAACCCGCTCTTCTTTGGACCGAAAATATCCCGGGGGAGTCGCGCCATGCGCGACGGGGGCAGCGCCCCCTGCAAACCAAACCTGTGTGCCGCAGGCACGCATTTTGGCGGCGGTTCAGCCCTCGGGATGCCGCGGCTTGTCACCTGAGGGCGCGAGATAGGGCCGTGTCACGTCCCGCAGCACCGCCTCCAGCGCCTCGACCCGCAGCCGGATGGCCCCATCGCCGGCAAGGGTCAGCAGGACTTGACCCTCTCCGTCCTCGCCTGGCTCGAAGACCACGGACAGAATTGAGAGGATCGTGTCGGCATCCCCCGGCGTGACCCCCTGGCTCTGGACGGCAAGCACATCTTCGAAGGCCAGCACCGATTGCACACGCTCATAGGGTCGGCCCCGCGCCTCGGCGCGATCCGCGTCTTCCCAGCGGAATCGATTCACCAATAGCCCGAACCGCCGCGCCTTGCGGTCCCAACGCATTTCCGTGCCCGGAAAGACGGCATCCTGAACAAGGCCCGAGATCACCGCGAGGTCATCGGCATCCAGCGCCCGCAGGCGCAGCGGGCGCTCGGCGCCCTCTTCGAATGTGGCGTCGTCCGTCACTGTCCCGGCACCCTTTCGATATCCGCGCCGACCCGGCCCAGTTTTTCCTCGACATGTTCATAGCCGCGGTCGAGGTGATAGACACGGTTCACCTGCGTCTCGCCCTCGGCCGCCAGCCCGGCCAGGATCAGAGATACCGAGGCCCGCAAATCCGTGGCCATGACCGGCGCCCCCTTCAGGCCCTCGACCCCGTGTACCGTGGCGGTGCCGCCATGCACCTCGATCTCGGCGCCCATCCGCATAAGCTCCGGGGCATGCATGAACCGGTTCTCGAAGATCTTTTCCTCCAGCACGCTCGTGCCCTCGGCGAAGCACAGCATGGCCATCATCTGCGCCTGCAGGTCGGTCGGAAACCCCGGGAACGGCTCGGTGGTCACGTCCACGGCCTTGGGGCGACCGTTCTTGCGCGCGACGTGCAGGCCCAGCTCGGTTTCGTGCACATGCACGCCTGCCGCCTCCAGCTTCTCCACGAAGGCGGACACGAGGTCCATGCGCCCGCCGATACAGGTCACTTCGCCCCCTGCGATCACCGGGGCCAGCATGTAGGTGCCCAGCTCGATCCGGTCGGCCACGACCGGATGGGTCGCGCCATGCAGGCGATCGACCCCCTGCACCGTGATCTCCGACGTGCCGGCGCCCTCGATCTGGGCCCCCATCTTGCGCAGGCAGGTCGCCAGGTCGACGATCTCCGGCTCGCGCGCGGCGTTCTTTATCACCGTGGTGCCCTTGGCCAGGGTCGCCGCCATCAGCACGTTTTCCGTTGCCCCGACAGACGCGAAGGGGAAATCGACCACCGCTCCTTTGAGACCACCGCGCGTGGTGGCATGCAGGTAGCCATCCTTCAATTCGATCTCGGCGCCCAGCGCCTCCAGCCCGTGAATGTGAATGTCCATGGGCCGCGCGCCGATGGCGCAGCCCCCCGGCAACGAGACCACCGCCCGCCCCTCGCGCGCCAGCAGCGGGCCAAGGACCAGATTCGATGCGCGCATCTTGCGCACGATGTCATACTCGGCCACGTGATTGACCTCGCCGTGACAGGCCATGGCCTGCACCCTGCCGCCCTGCAAGGCCGACACCTCGGTGCCAAGCGATTGCAGCAGCGTCGTCATTGTCTGGATATCCGAAAGACGCGGCGTGTTGGTGAGCGTCAGGGGCTCTTCGCTCAGCAGCGCCGCCGGCATCAGGGTCAGGGCGGCGTTCTTGGCCCCGGCGATCTCGATCTCGCCGGAAAGAGGGTTGCCGCCGCGTACGATAATGGAATCCATGCCTGTCTACTCTTTCTCTTGGGCCGTGCCCTTGTCCGCTCCACCACGCACCCGCGCCTGCTGCTTGCGCCGCTGAAGGTTCGCCTTCAACGCCGCCTTCAGCCGCGCATCCCGGTCCTGATCCGGCTTCTTCGGCGATTTGGGGTCGGTTTTTCCGCTCATGACCCACCGTCTACATTGCTGCGCAAAAACCGTCCAGAGAGGGCTTGCAAGGCGGCAAGAATACGTCTAATCCCCCGGCTCACGGCGCTGCTGTAGCTCAGTGGTAGAGCGCACCCTTGGTAAGGGTGAGGTCGGGAGTTCAATCCTCCCCAGCAGCACCATCTTCCCCACATGTATCGACGCGGCGAACGAACCGGCACCTCCCCTGCGATGGGCCTTGCCCGTGTCGGAAAAGAAAAAGAGCGCCGGATGGCGCCCTTTTCCCGTCGTCACGTCCCGGTGTGGATCGGGGACTACGCAGCCCACTCCCAGGGGCGGGTGAATGTGCCCAGCGCCTTTTGCACGTCCGCGTCGGTCACGGTGCCGGTCTTGCGCAGGTAGCAGACCAGACCCTTCTTTTTGTCCTCTTCCACCTCGGCCACCTCGGCGGCGACATCGGCCGCCGACAGCGCCGCGCCATAGACACGGGCGATGGCCAGCTTGCGCAGCTCGTTCTTGAGCGTCTTGCCCACCGCCGTCTTGGGCAACTCGGGCAGGATATCGAGGTGCTTGATATGGGCTGCGCGCTCGTGGATTCGTTCGTTGGCGAACAGCATGAGCTCATCCTCGCTCACCTTGGCGCCATCCACCAGTTCAACATAGGCGCAGGGCAGTTCCCCGGCATGGGCGTCGGGCTGGCCGATGGCGGCGGCGAAGGCCACGGCATCATGACCGGCAAGCGCCTCTTCGATCTCGGCGGGGTCGATATTGTGGCCGCCGCGAATGATCAGGTCCTTGGCGCGGCCCGTGATCCACAGGTAGCCATCTTCGTCGATCCGGCCCAGGTCGCCGGTGCGCAGGTAGCGATCGTGGTGGAACAGCCCGGTATTCTTCTCGGTCTGGGTATAGGTCTTGCCCTCGAAGACACCTGGGCTGTCGACGCAGATCTCGCCGATCTGGTTGATCGGCGCCTCGGCCGGGCCATCGGCGGTGTGGTCGAGGATCTTGACATCCGAATAGGGAAACGGAATACCGATGGAGCCGACCTTCTTTTCACCGTCCGGCGGGTTGATCGACACAAGGCAGGTCGCCTCGGTCAGGCCGTAGCCCTCGCAGATGGTCACGTCGGCAGCCTTCTCGAACCGCTTGTATAGCTCGACCGGAAGCGGCGACGATCCACAGAACACCAGTTGCAACGACGAGATGTCCGCATTCACCTTGCGCTGCATCATGGCCGACAGGGCCGTGGGCACGCCGATCAGGAAAGTCGCGTTGTAGCGTTCGATCAGCTTCCACAGATTGTCGAAAACGCCATCCCCGCGATAGCCCTGCGGCGTCGGAAAGACGATATGCGCCCCCGAGGCCAAAGAGGCCCCCAACGACACGATGGTCGCGAAGACGTGGAACATGGGCAGCGGCGTCATCTGCACGTCCTGTTCGGTGAACAGCAACCGTTTGCCCAGCCAGGCATTGTAGATGATGCCGGAATATCGGTGCTGGGCGACCTTCGGCATGCCCGTGGTGCCACCGGTATGGAAATAGGCCGCGACACGGTCGGCCTTGCTGTCCTCGAAGGCGAGGACGGGCGCGTGGCGGTCCAGTTCCTGGTTGAAGTCGATCACCTTGGCCTTGTGGCTGACCGGATTTTTCGGCCGGATCATGGGCACGATGAATTTCTTCAGCCCGGTCAGGTAGCGCAGAAGGTCCACCTCGATCACGGTTTCCACGTTGGGGGCCAGCGCCACCGCCTCGGCCGCCTTCTGGGCCACGTCGGTCTTGGGAAAGGCCTTGAGCGTGACCAGAACCTTGGCGTTGGTCTCTCGCAGGATACCGGCGATCTGTTCGGCCTCCAGCAGCGGATTGATCGGGTTGACGATCCCCGCAACGGCGCCTCCCAGATAGGTCAGCGCGGTTTCCGTGCAATTGGGCAGCAGGAAGGCGACGACGTCTTCCTCGCCGATGCCCAGTCCGCGGAACATGTTGGCCGCCTGGCTGACCTTGTCCTTGAGGCCCGTCCAGGTCAGCGTTTCGGCCGGGGCCTTGGGATCGGAAAACATCTGGAAGGTGAACGCATTGCGCCGGCCATGTTCTGCCTCGGTCTGCGACAAAAGCTGAAAGAGCGTCGTGGGCATATCCCGCTCTTCCCACGGCATTTCCTGTTCGATTGCATTGCGATCGGCCATCGAGGCAAAGCTCATGGTCGTCTCCTCCCTGTTCCCGCGGCCCGTTCCATCATGGCCGGGCCTCTCCTTGCAGGGAAAGATGCGGATTCGCACCGCTCAAGACAAGCGTTATCGGCCGACACGACGCGCCGTCACTTCACGCATCGGACTATTCGGCGGCCAGCCCTTCGGTGAATTGCAGCCGGGCCAGCCTTGCATAGAGCCCGCCCTCGGCCACCAGCGCGTCATGCGTGCCCTGAGCGACGATGCGGCCATCTTCGAAGACCACGATACGGTCGGCCTTCTTCACCGTCGCCAGCCGGTGCGCCACGATCAGCGTGGTGCGGTCCTGCGAGAGGGTATCGACCGCATGTTGCACCGCGCGTTCGCTTTCCGCATCCAGCGCGCTCGTCGCCTCGTCCAGCAGCAGCACCGGGGCGTCGCGCAGGATGGCGCGGGCAATGGCAATACGCTGCTTCTGGCCACCCGACAGCATCACGCCGCGTTCGCCCACATAGCTGTCATAGCCTTGAGGCAGCGCGCGCAGAAAATCGTCGGCGGCGGCCGCGCGGGCCGCGGCCTCGACCTCTTCATCGGTGGCGTCCGGCCGGCCGAAGCGAATGTTTTCGCGCGCGGTATCGGCAAAGATCACCGGGTCCTGCGGCACCAGCGCGATATGGCGGCGGAAATCGGCACGGGCCATGTCGCGCAGGTCCACTCCGTCGAACCTGACGGTGCCGCTGGCCGGGTCGTAGAACCGCAAAAGAAGCTGGATGATCGTCGTCTTGCCGGCCCCGGACGGCCCGACAAGTGCCACGGTCTCGCCGGGCTGCACATGCAGGTCGATGCCGTGCAGCGCCTGTTGATCCGGCCGCGACGGGTAGCTGAACGTGACATTCTCGAAGGCGATTTCGCCCTGACGGGTCCCCGGCGCGGGCAGCGGCTCGGCCGGATCGTGCACCGCGTCCGCGGAATTGAGCAACTCGACCAGACGTTCCGTTGCCCCGGCGGCCCGCTGCAATTCACCCCAGATCTCGGTCAGGGCACCGACGGCCCCGGCGACCATGACGGAATAGATCACGAACTGGACCAGCTCACCGATGGACATGTCCGCCGCGCGCACGTCCCGCGCACCGATCCACAAGACGCCCACGACCCCGGCGAAGATCAGGAAGATCACGATCGCGGTCATCGAGGCGCGGACGCCGATCCGGCGGCGCGCGGCGACAAAGCTCTTCTCCGTCACGTCATGAAACTGGTCCCGGCTGGGCGCCTCATGGGTGAAGGCCTGCACGGTCTGGACGGACAAGAGCGCCTCTGAGGCATTGCCCGATGAGGCCGCGATCCAGTCCTGGTTTTCCCGGCTCAGCGACCGCAAGCGCCGCCCGAGAACCACGATCGGCACGATCACCGCCGGCACGATCAGCAGCACGAGCCCGGTCAGCTTGGCCGAGGTGAACAGCATCAGCACCAGCCCGCCAAGGAAGATCAGCACGTTGCGCAAGGCGACCGAGACCGACGAGCCGATGACGCTGAGGATAAGGGTCGTGTCCGTGGTGATCCGGCTGAGAACCTCGCCGGTCATGATCCTCTCGTAGAAGGCCGGAGACATGGAAATCATCCGGTCGAACACGGCGGTGCGGATATCGGCAACCACGCGCTCTCCCAGCCGGGTAACGAGGTAATATCGAACCGCGGTCCCCAGCGCCAAAAGACCCGCGAATGCCAGCGCCACACCGAAATACTGATCCAGCAGCTGCGCCGATGAGGTTTCGAAATTGTCCACCACGCGACGCACCGCGATGGGTAGCAAAAGCGAAATCACCGCTGTCAGGATCAGCGCCAGGATCGCCGCGGCCATCATCACCCGATACGGGCGCAGAAATGGCCAGAGCTCGGCCAGGGCGCCAACGCGCTTGGACTTTTCGCGGTCCTCGTCATTGCTGCGCGGTGGTCGTGCCATGGGTCCCCGGTGTCGTCCTGTTGCCGGGCTGACTTAGCCACAGGCCCGGCAAAGCACAAGTCTCTGCCTGCCGCAGCGCGACCAACGCTGCATTTCACCGCGTCTCTTGGCGATGTGTCGCCCTCGCAGGGGCACTCGTGACGAAGGGAGCCACATCGTCCGACCAGCAGACACGACGATAGAGAAAGCCACTAATCTTCAGCGCACCAGGAGAGAGACATACGGCCGTCGCGGCAGGCAGGATGTGCAATGGGGCTTCTTGGAGCGGGTAGCGGGAATCGAACCCGCACCAAGAGCTTGGAAGGCTCGTGTGATACCATTTCACCATACCCGCTCGCTGCTCGAAGTCTGTATTTCATGCGCAAGTGAGGGTCAAGCTGTAGCGTACAACGGCCTCTAACGGATATTCATGCGCCTCTCAGCGGATGCAAGTTTCAGCCGAAACGACCGCCGTCGCCGCTACGAACAGGAAAGTCAGGATCGCCTTCCAGAGCCTGCGAGTCATGATGATAGTCCTCTGGGTCAAAGCCTAACCAACCCTGATCAGACAAGAATTCATCTATATCAAGCGGGCAGCTCTCAATGGTTGGGGGCCGGATGGGGGCTGGTCAGTTCCACCGGTTCAGGCGACGCCATCACCAGTTCCAAGTGCCAGCCCGGGCTCTCTCGAACCACGAGGGTCACAGTTGTGCGAACGTCTGACTTCTCGACGGCAAACTGGATGCTGGCGCAATCTAGGTTGCGCGCTGGAACTGCCGCTTCAGCCAACGGGACACACCCTTTCCGACCAGGCCCCAAAGAACAACAAGAACCGTGACGAGAAGTATGGTGAAGGTGATCTCACGCTCCCAAAAGATGGATAGCCCATCGCGAGAGATAAGCAGCGAGCGGCGGAAATTGGACTCGCAAATCGGTCCCAAAACCACACCGATTACGATGGGCGCCAACGGATAGCCATGGAGGCGCAGGAAATACCCCAACGCGCCGAAGCCCAGCATGCTCCACAAATCGAAGACCGAAGATTGCAGCGCAAAGGTTCCCATCACGCTCAGCATCACGACAACGGGCAGCAGGTGCACCTTGCGCAGGCGCAGCACCGACAGAAACACCGGGGTCATGAGAAAACCGAGACCCGCCAACGCGACATTGGCAAAGATGTAGGCGAGGAACATACCGCCGGCGACGTCGAGGTTCTGTTCGAAGAGTTCGGGGCCGGGGAAATAACCGAACAGGATCAGCGCGCTCATCAGAACTGCCGCCGAGGCGTCGCCTGGAACGCCCAGCGCCATGGTGGGGATCAGCGTTCCCCCGGCAGATGCGTTATTGGCCGCTTCGGTCGCCACCACACCACCTTCGGCGCCCTCTCCATAGCCGTCTTCCGGACGGGCCTGCGCCTTGGCGACAGCGTAGGAGCTGAAGGCGCTGATCACCCCGCCCGCGCCCGGCAGCGACCCGAAGAACGTGCCAATGGCGCTGGAGCGCACGAGGTTGACCGGGTGCTTCAAGAGCAGAACGAGCGAGAAAAGGGAAATGCGCACACGCGGCACCTTTGGCGCCTCCAGCAAGCCTCCGCCACGAACCTGGAAAAGCACTTCGGATACGGCGAAAAGGCCAACGACGATGGCGACGATGTGAAAGCCGCTCGACAGTTCGAAATGGCCGAAAGTGAACCGTTGCGCGTTGGAAATCGCGTCTGTGCCGATGGTGGCGATCAACAGGCCCAAGACGCCGGTGATGAATCCCTTGAGCGGCGCCTCGCGGCCGACCACCGCGATGGCGATCAGACCCAGCAGGGTCAGCGCGAAATATTCAGGCGGCCCGAAGCGCAGGGCGAAATCCGCCAGCACGGGCGCCAATGCGATCAGGATGATGCCGCCGATGATGCCACCGACAGCAGATGCGGAGATCGCCAGACCTATGGCTTCGCCCGCCCGGCCCTTCTGTGCCATTGGGTAGCCGTCCAGCAGGGTCGCAGCCGCGATGGGGGTGCCCGGGATGCGCAGAACAATGGCCGAAACGGCACCGCCACAGGACCCCCCGACAAAGATCGCAATCAGTGCGCCCATCGCGGCGACGGGCGGCAGGTGAAACACCGCCGGAAGCAGCAATATGATCCCCATCAGTGGCCCCAGCCCGGGCATGACCCCGATGATGAGTCCGAGGAAACATCCGAAAATGGTCATCGCAATGGCGAGCGGTGTCCCGAACAGCTCCCATCCTGCGATCAGCGCGTCGATGCCCATGGCAACCTCCGGCTCAGAGATTCACAGCGATCCCCAGGAGGCCCCGGGGAAGGTTGACATTGAAAAGGCCCTGGAACACGGCCAGACAACCAAGCGTGACCCCAAGTGGCAGAGCGGCCAGTGTTACCGGATTACGGTCGCCAAGCGTCAGCAATAGTGCCAGGACGAAAACCGGCGTCGCCAGGAGGAACCCCAGAACGGGCAACAGCAAGACATAGGCGACCATGCCGAGCGCAGCATATGCCATCTGGCCCGGCCTGTCCGGCGCAGCCGCGGGTTCAGCCCCCGCAGCCTCGGGACCTGACCGAACATCCGACACCACCTGCAGGGCCAACAGGGCCAGCAACACCCCCGCGAGCAGGCGCGGATATAAGGCCGCGTTGCTGATCGGGGTTCCCGAGGCATAACCCTGTTCGGTCAACGTGGTTGCCGCTTCGTAGAATACCAGGCCGCACGGAACAGTCAGCAAGACCGCGGGCATGTGCCGCCAAATTGGATGCTTCGGCAGACCACTTCCCAGTTGCGTTGCGTCGGACGGGGGCTTCGAACGGGCCATGGCAACACTGCTCCTGTCTCTGGTGGTGCTGGATAGGATCGTGGCCCGGGCGAGAGGACGACCGGGCCACGTTTCTTGCGGCTGAGAGGTGGCCGCGCTTACTGGATCGAGCCCAGCTTCTCTGCTTCCCACTCGATCGCATCGGTCGCGGTAGAGAGCTGTTCACGAACGGCGTCCACGGTCTCGATATAGTCCTCGGGCGGATAGCCCAGTAGCGGACGGCCGATGCTTTCGAAGTATCCCTTGACCTCGGGACGCTCCAGCGCTGCGGCCATGGCTTCACGCAGAACCTCCACATGCTCTTCCGGGGTCCCATTGGGCACAACATACCAACTCCAGCCCATCGGTGCGAGGCCGGTCAGCGGGTAATCCACCGCCTCGGACTCGGCGATCAACGGAACGCCGCCAAAGATGTCCTGAACCGACTGCAGGTCGCTCAGCGCCGTCAGGACCCGGACATGCTCGCTATTGGCGCGCACGAAACCCGGGTTGCCGGCCATGAAGTCCAGAATACCGCCACGCATATCCTTGAGCGCCTCTTCGAGCCCGGCATAGGGCACATGCTGCGCCACGGTGTCCGTCGCCTTGAACATGTTGGCCAGGCCAACATGGGGCAGGTTCCCGTAGGCGCCGGAGGTGTAGCGAAGATCGCCAGGGTTATCCTTCATGTATTGGACGAGAGACTCAAAGTCCGGGAAGCGGTCGTCATCGGCCCGCACGATCACCGAATTCGGCACGGCCCCCAACGCATAGAGCGGCGTGAAAGCGGTATGGTCGGCATCTATGTTGCCAAGCAAAGACTGCACGACCATGGGCGCAACCCAACCGTCGAAAATCGTGTAGCCATCGGCGGGCCGGTTCATCGCGGTTTCCATTGCCTTGACGCCGGTCCCACCTGGTGTGGAGATCACGGTCACATTCACGCCCAGCTCCTCGCTCATGGCTTCCGCCATGACCTGGCTGGAAGTCATGGTGACACCGGGCGGCCACGGGAAAATCACCTCGATGTCCCGCTCGGGGAATTCCGCCTGCGCGGTGGTGGCGGCAGCGGCAAGCGCAAGACCTGCCAAAGCCGATTTGAGGTTGAAGATAGGCATTATGTTCCTCCCATTCGGGCGCCCCTAGCGGGCGTTGTTGCGGATTTCGGCAGGCCCGATCTCCTCTTGCAGGCCCCGATGGATCGACTATAGGCAGCCGAAATCTTCTATTTCAAATATCACTTTGCGCTTAACTGATAGCTTTTAGGCATGGGATGGGGAAAGCCGCGCACCACGGTCGGTATAACATTTTGCTATCATCTCATTCAAAAACAATATTTTCGAAGCATTTCCCTGCTTGTTAGGCTCGACATGGGCCCGGGACGTGGGCTCTGCACTCAACGGAAAGGGCCTCATGCGCACCGTATTTGTTCTATTCGACTCGCTGAACCGCCTTTCGCTTGGTCCCTATGGCGCGAAAACCATCAAGACACCGAATTTCGACCGCCTCGCGGCGCGCTCCGTCACCTTTGACAATCACTATGTCGGCTCCATGCCCTGCATCCCGGCCCGTCGCGACATGCAGACCGGCAGACTGAGTTTCATGCACCGATCCTGGGGGCCGATGGAACCCTTTGACAATTCGTTCCCCGAGATCCTCGAAGCATCGGGCGTCTATTCACATTTGATCACCGATCACTTGCAGTATTTCCGCGACGGCGGGGCCACCTATCACACCCGCTACACAACATGGGAATACCTGCGCGGTCAGCATGGCGACGCATGGCAGGCCGAAGTCGCACCCGACTGGCCCAAGCTGAAGCAGCAATATCACCCGCTGCAATACAGCGAGACGCGCGGCGTCGATCAGTATCATCACATCATCAACCGCCAACACCTGCACGAGGAAAGCGACTATCCGCTGACCCAATGCTTCGACTCGGCGATCACTTTCCTCGACCAGAACGGGGCCGCGGACGATTGGTTCCTGCAAATCGAGACCTTCGATCCGCACGAACCCTTCAACGCGCCGGAACGGTTCAAGGAGGAGTTCCCGACGGATTACAACGGGCCGACCCTTGATTGGCCCCCCTATGGCCGGGTGCAGGAAAGCCCGGACGAATGCAGCGAACTAAGCGCCCATTACCGCGCCAACCTTGCCTTCTGCGACGAACAACTCGGTCGTCTGCTGGACTATTTCGATGAACACGGTCTGTGGGAGGACACCGCCCTGATCGTTTCGACCGATCACGGGTTCCTGCTGGGAGAACATGACTGGTGGGCAAAGAACCGGATGCCCATCTACGAGGAGATCGCCCATATCCCCCTTTTCGCCTATCATCCCGATTACGCGGACCAAGGAGGCAGCCGGCGCCAGTCCCTGACCCAGACGACCGACCTGATGCCGACCTTCCTCGGGCTCCACGATTGCGGGGTGCCGCCCGAAGTCACCGGGCACTCGATCCTGCCTTTGCTAGCGAGGGACCAGCCCATTCGCGATGCGGTCATCTTCGGAACCTTCGGAAGCGCGGTGAATATCTGCGACGGGCGGCATGTCTTCATGCTCTACCCCGAACACGTGACAACCGAGGGGCTGTTCCAATACACCGTCATGCCGACGACCCTGAATTTCCTGTTCGAGGTTGATGAATTGGCGCAGGCCGATCTTGTAGCCCCCTTTGACTTCACCAAGGGCGCCCGGCTCTTGCGCACACCGGCATTGGAGAAGTCGCCGTTTAACCCCTATTTCGGTCCACCCGTCTTCTTCGACACGGAAACGGTGCTCTATGATCTTGCCGCCGACCCGAAACAGGAGCGCCCGTTTCGCGACGCGGATATCGAGCTGGAGCTTACCGTGACCATGCGCACGCACATGCGCAGGCACGATGCCCCGGCAGAGCTCTATGCCCGGCTCGGATTGCCCATACCGCGCGATGCCGGGCCGCAAATACTGTCCCAACCCGCGACCCCTGCAGCACGGAGCGTGGAACCGACGAACGGCTAGCCCGAAGTCGGTGAAGCGCTATCGCGTTCTTGCATATCAATGCCTGGAGCGTATGGTTTCAGCACAGGCCGAATGAACCGGGGCACATCATGGACCGAAAGCACATTGTCTTTCTGAAGGTTGCCGAACTGGGAAATGTGACGGCGGCGGCGAATGACCTTAACATCGCCCAGCCGAGTCTGACGCGCACGATCGCCTCGCTGGAACAATCTTTTGGCGCCAAACTGTTCCTCCGGCAGCCGCGCGGAATGGAACTGACGGAAGAAGGCCGGGTCCTCTTTCGCCACCTCAAGGACATGGAGGCCGTTTATCAACGCGCCTGCCGCGATGTGAACGCCGTCAAAACCGGGTATCATGATGCGGTCAGCATAGGCTGCGGGCTGACCTATCAACTGCTTCTCATGCCGGACATCCTGCGTAGGCTTTGGAACGACTTTCCGCAATCCTCGTTCCAGGTCTTGACCGGCTCCGCAGACGATCATGCCCGCGCCCTGCGCGACGGAGAGCTTGATTTCGTCATCACTGCTGCAATCGAAAAGGTCGATGATCCGCTGATCGAGGTCACGCGGCTTTGCCGGATCGAGCATGGCGTGGCGTATTGGCCCGGCGTCCTGCCAGAATTGCCCGAGGATCGGAAGATGCCGATGGAAGCGCTGGAAGATCTGTCCTGGGTCCTGTTCCAGACCGAGCCGCAGCTCAAGACAAGCATGGAAAAGACGTTCTACCAGCTTGGCCTTGCACCGCCACGGATCGCACTGACAACCTCCTCATTGCAGCTTGGGCTGGAATTGCTGAAGTCTGAAGGCATGGTGATGTCCGTGCCGACCCTGTTGCGCGATTGGCTGCAAGAGCGTGGTTACCGGTTACACGCCACGAGCGAGCCGCTTTGGCAGCTGGATTCAGGGATCGCCATGCTGAAGGCCAACGGCGACCATCCAATTGCCGAGGCGCTTGTCCGCCATGCCCGGGACCTTGTCCGGTCGATCCCGGTCTTCAGGGCACACGGCACCTGACCAAGGTAAAGCGCATGGCCGATACCAAACCACCCGTTGCACGTTTTTCCGCCGTCAAATCCTGGGCCGGCACCAGGACTCCGGTCATTCCCGATGACGGAGAAGGCATCATTCGCCGCGCGTCGCTGCGGGCCTTCGCCATCGAAGCCCACTGCGTCTCCGTCGCCCGCTTCGCCGACTTCGTGGCGGAGACCGGGTATTTGACCGAGGCAGAACGGATCGGATGGTCCTACGTATTCCGGGGCCTGCTGTCGCGCCCTGACAGCGCCGACGTCGTGGGCGGATACAACAAGGCCGGGTGGTGGTGGGCCGTTTCGGGGGCTTCTTGGAAATACCCGTCCGGCAAGGGTGAGCCCGAGGCCGCACCGGATCATCCCGTCACCCAAATCTCATGGAACGACGCGCAGGCCTTTGCGGAATGGGCCGGTGGCCGTTTACCCAGCGAGGTCGAATGGGAACACGCCGCCCGCAACGGGTTGGAGGATCGGCGCTATCCTTGGGGCGATGAGGAGCCCGACGACGACACGATCCTCTGCAACATCTGGCAGGGCCGTTTTCCCGACACGAACACCTGCGCCGACGGCTACTATGGGACGGCCCCTGTCGATGCGTTCGCACCAAACGAGGCAGGGCTTCACAATACTTCAGGCAATGTGTGGGAGTGGACTGCCGATCGTTACCGGATCAACTCCCTTAAATCCGCGGCCAAGGCGCGCAACGCACAGGCCAAGCGAGATGGGGACAGGGTGATGAAGGGTGGATCGTTCCTGTGCCATTCAAGCTATTGCTGGCGATACCGCATCGCCGCACGCTCAGGCCGCGCCCCTGATACAGCGGCAAGCCATACCGGTTTTCGGATCGTCTATGACTGACGCCAATCGGATATGGATCATACTCGCCGCCTTTCGACCGTGGCGGCCGTCGCGGTAATGTGGCTGCTCAAAGGCGCCTGGCGCTGTAAAAGCAAACCTGCATGGCGGGCGAAGCCCGGGTGGGAACGGAAGCCGAGATTGGGTCGACGTGCATGATGCGGAACGAAGGCCGAGGGCCGCCGCACACCGCCAGGCCGCCCCCTCGGCGAGGGATCGATGCGGTCCCTGTCACAGGGCGCGAGGGAAGCACGGGCCAGAGTCGACCTTGATGCACTTTTCCCTTACTGAATCCGCGCCTCGGAAAGCGGCGGTTGGAAGCCTTTGGACAACGTTCCTCAGAGGGCATCCGGGTCCGGCTTGGATGTCAGCGCGAAATCCGGCAGCATGTCCAGCGCGTCGCGCAGGGCATCGCCCCACCGCTCGGACACGGACTGGAAATAGGGATCATCGCTCGCAACGCGGCCTGTCCAGCCGGTCTTCAGGCTATCGGTTTCATAGCAATGGAAGTCAAACGGCGCGCCGACGGTCAGGTTCGCCTTCAGCGTCGAATCGAAGCTGACCAGCAAGAGTTTCATCGCTGCTTCGAAGCTCATCTGCGGATCATAGGCGCGGACCAAGATCGGGCGGCCATACTTGGTTTCGCCGATCTGGAAGAATGGCGTGTCCTTGGCCGCCTCGATGAAATTGCCCTCGGGATAGATCAGGAACAGCCTGTGCGGACCGCCCTTGATCTGTCCCCCCAGGATCAGGGTCGCATTGAACGTGCTGTCCGCACGCTGGCCGGTATCGGCATGTTGGGCGATCACCTCGCGCAGGGTGTCCGCGACCATGCGCGCGGCCTGGAACATCGACGGCACGCCCAGAAGCGATGGCGTTCGGTCCTCGGGGGATTTGCTGCGCTCGTCCAGAAGGCTGACAACCGCTTGAGTCGTGGCCAGGTTGCCGGCAGACATCAGCGTGATCGAGCGCTCGCCGGGGTCTTCCCAGATCGCCATTTTCCGAAAGGTCGAGATATTGTCGAGTCCGGCATTCGTGCGGGTGTCGGACATGAAAACCAGCCCCCGGTCGAGCATCATCCCCACGCAATATGTCATTCGGGTCGTCCTATTGCTGCACCACGTCTATCGCGACGGAGAGCGTCTCGCCCATGCCGCCGATGCGCGTGCCGATGACCGGGGCCGCCTCGGCATAATCCAGCCCGGTCGCGACGCGCACATAGCGTGTATCAGGTGAAATCCCGTTCGCCACGTCGAAACCGACCCAGCCCAGCCCGTCGACATGGGCCTCGGCCCAGGCATGCATGGCATCCTGCGCAGTGCGGTGGTTGAGCATCAGGTAGCCCGAGACGTAACGCGCGGGATAGCCAAGCGCCCGCGCGCAGCTCAGGAAGATATGCGTGTGATCCTGACACACGCCTTTGCCAGCGGCGATGGCCTCTTCCGCGCTCCAGTCGGGATCGGAAGCGCCCACCTCGAAGGCGACCGCGTTTCGGATGACCCCGGCCAGGGCGTGCAGGTGTTGAAGCGGCTCCTCGTCCGGAGTGTCGCGCAGGATCGACCGCACACCCGGTCCAGACTCGGTGCGGGGCGTCGCCTGCTGGAACAGCCAAAGCGGCGCCGCCCCGCGATGGGGCCCGACGATGCCGTGATTATCCCGCACTTCGACCTCGCCCTCGCTGACGATGACAAGCTCCTCTGCCTCTCGTTCGAAGCTGATTAGCTCGACGGTGTTGTTGTGGTGGTCCTCGAAACTCACCTCGCGCTGCCCGCCGGTGACCTCGGTTCGCCAGGACAGAACAGTCTGCTGGTGGCTGGATTTCGGCGTCTTGCGCAACTGCTGCAATCCGTATTTCACCGGGGTTTCGAACTGGTAGCGCGTTTCGTGGCGGATGGTCAGGCGCATGGCTTACTCATAGAACCGGAAATCGGTTTCAATCTGCCCGGACAGCCCGGCCAGCAGGCCCAGAACGGTCTGGATATATTCGTGCAGGCCGTAGTCGAACACGGCGTCGATGTCGTGGCTCAGGTAGGTCCGCTCGATATGAAGCGCCTTGTTCTGCGCCGGGCCGGGCCGCATCTGCCCGTTGTTCAGGTAGCCCAGATTGTCGCGGATCTTGCGCAGGCAGAAGGCCAGGGAGCGCGGCATCCGCTTGTCGAGGATCAGGAAATGCGCGATCTCGCGTGAGCCGGCCCCGGCGCCGTATTCCATGCGAAACCCGCCGCGCGCCGAAACCGACCGCAGGATCGTTTCCCACTGCACGTTGTCCAGTGAAGTCCCCACCGCACTGGCCGAGGGCAAGAGCACGTAATATTTCACGTCGAGAATACGGGCCGTGTTATCCGCCCGTTCGATGAAGGTGCCAAGCCGCGCGAAATTGTAGATATCGTTGCGCAGCATCGTGCCATGCGTCATCCCGCGGACAAGCGACGCGCTCTGGCGCATCGCGCCCAGAACGCCGGGCAGGTCGCGTTCGACCACCTTGCGCGCCAGCAGCTCCCGCGCGCTCATATAGGCCGCGTTGGTGGCCTCCCAGACCTCATGGGTCAGGGCGGTGCGCACCAGCCGGGCATTCTGCCGGGCGGTCTCGATCGAGGACAGGACCGAAGACGGATTGTCCCGGTCACGCAACAGCCAGTCGATGGCGGCGCCCTTGGTCAGTTCGTCATGGACCGCCTCGAAATGGCCAAGGCTACCGGCCGATTCCAGAACCGAACGCCACTCGCTGTCCCCCAGCTCAAGCCGGGTCAGGGCGATGCGCTGCCCGGTTTCGATCAGGCGCGCGGTGTTCTCGGCCCGCTCCAGCGAGCGATACATCCAGAACAGACCATTCGCGGTTTTGCCGAGCATGTCGTCAGTCCTCTACCACCCAGGTGTCCTTGGTGCCGCCGCCCTGACTGGAATTGACGACAAGCGAGCCTTTCTTGAGCGCCACGCGGGTCAGCCCCCCGGCCGTCACGTTGATCGAACCCGGGCTGACCAGCACGAAGGGGCGCAGATCCACATGCCGTGGCGTCAGGCCCTGCCGGGCAAAAATCGGAACCGTGGACAGGCTCAGCGTCGGCTGCGCGATGTAGTTGGCGGGCCGCGCCTTCAGCTTGCGCCGGAAGGCGGCGATGTCCTTCTTCGTCGCGGTCGGGCCGATCAGCATGCCGTAGCCGCCCGAGCCGTGGACTTCCTTGACGACCAGCTCTTCGAGGTTGTCGAGCACATAGGCCAGCTGATCGGGTTCGGAACACCGCCAGGTCGGCACGTTGCGCAGAAGCGGGCGTTCGCCGGTGTAGAACTCGACGATCTCGGGCATGTAGCTGTAGATCGCCTTGTCATCGGCAATCCCGGTGCCGGGTGCATTGGCGATGGTGATGCCTCCGGCGCGATAGACATCCATGATACCCGGCACGCCAAGCTGGCTTTCGGGATTGAAGTTCAGCGGATCGAGAAACGCGTCATCGACCCGCCGGTAGAGCACGTCGATCGGGGTATAGCCGCGCGTCGTCCGCATCGCCACGCGCCCGTCCACGATCCGCAGATCATGACCCTCGACCAGCTCCACACCCATCTGGTCGGCGAGGAATGCATGTTCGTAATAGGCCGAGTTGTAGATGCCCGGGGTCAGCACGGCCACGACGGGCCGGCCGCCGGTCGCATCGGGCGCACAGGCCGACAAAGAGCGGCGCAGATCCGTCGGGTAGTTCTGAACCCCCTTCACCCGGTTCTGCGAGAAAAGCTCGGGGAACATCTGCAACATGGTTTCGCGGTTTTCCAGCATGTAGCTGACGCCGCTGGGGGTGCGGGCGTTGTCTTCGAGCACGAAGAAGTCATCCGGTCCGGTCCGCACGAGATCGATGCCCACGATATGCGTATAGATCCCGCCCGGAGGAGAAACCCCGATCATGCGCGGCTCGAACGCCTCGTTCCGGGCGATCATTTCCTTTGGAATCCGCCCCGCCTTGATGATTTCTTGCCGGTGATAAATGTCGTGCAGGAAGGCATTGATCGCCCGGACCCGCTGTTCGATGCCCCGTGTCACGCGGGACCATTCCCGGTCGGAAATGATGCGGGGAATGATATCGAAGGGGATCAGCCTTTCTTCGGCCTCGGCACGCCCGTAGACGTTGAAGGTAATGCCCGTCAGGCGGAAAAGGTCTTCGGCCTCTCGCTGCTTTTGGCGAAGCCGTTTGGGGTCTTCGCCCTCGAACCAGCTTTGGAACAGCTCGTAGGGCTGCCGAAGCTACTGGTCGCTTCCCCACATCTCATCGAAATTCGGCCCGTTCTCCATCTTTGACCTTTCCGGATGCCCCAAAAATAGGGCGCGGTTTCCGCGAGTTTGACCAGAGTCCCAGAGGCATGCCGCCGTCAGAACGTGAGGCGCTGCCCAAATTATGGGCAGCTTGCCAGATATTGCCTCACAGGCGGCACTCATACGTCACGATC
Organism: Salibaculum griseiflavum; assembly: GCF_003129565.1. Classification (GTDB taxonomy): domain Bacteria; phylum Pseudomonadota; class Alphaproteobacteria; order Rhodobacterales; family Rhodobacteraceae; genus Salibaculum; species Salibaculum griseiflavum. The sequence continues at coordinate 53,941 of NZ_QETF01000010.1, read as the reverse complement.
AGACGAAGACCGCTCAGGGAACAAGGAACAAACCCCCGCCGGTCGATTATGAACCGAGGCAATGGAATGGCAAAGACATTTGCGAAGCGGGTCTGACGCAGGACAGCAGCGAGGTGCGAGAAGCCGGAAGGCACCACCAACTTGCCCGCCTGGTCACAGACGCGCGCGATAGGCCGCCCGGTCGGTCAGACCTTCGGGTCCGGCCAAAGCCGTCCTCTTACCCGATTGGCTTGTCGCTCACCAGACGCATGCCGAGATGCGCGGGCGGGGTGCCGACGGCGCAGCCACCGCGGGCCGGGTCTCGGATGAGAAAGGACATCGCGGCGATATGCTCGCCGCCGACGAAGAAGGCCGGACAGCTTTCGGCCGGCGTTCCATTCGACTGGCCGTCGTAGCACTCCATCGTCCATTCCCAGACGCTGCCGTCCAGATCCACGATCCCCTCAGGGGAGGTCGAAAAGCTGCCCTGGGGCTTGAGGGCCCTCGGGGCGATGCCTTCGACCAGGTAAGTTGACGCCCACGAAAGGGCCGGGTCGGAAAAGACGGGGGCCGGCGCGTGGGGAAGCACCGCGGCGGCCATGGCATCCCATTCTTCGGCGGTCGGAAGCCGAAAGTCATGGCGGCTCTTTGTGTTGATCCATTCAACGTATTGCTTCACGTCGACATAGCTTAGCCCCGTGGCCGGGGTTGTTGCCGGATCCTGGTCAGGTCGGGTCCGCAGCGTCAGGTCGCACTCTCCGTCAAGGGCGCAGCGGTTCCACTCGGCCACGGTGACCTCGTAGCGCTGCGAAAACAGCATCCGGCCATCCTGCATGACAACAGGGTGCGGCGCCATTTCCGGCAGAAACGCAGGATCGGGACCGCGCTGGAACAGCGCGACCCCGACAAGGCTTGCCGCCGCGATCGCCAAAGCAACAAAACGAAGGGATGATTTGCTGGGGTTCGGAGTGGTCGCGGCGGCACGCATTTTCAAACCTCCTGTATCAGGTCTCGAAACTTCTCGGGGCGACAACCTGCTCCATGAGCGCGTTGTCCCAGTCGCCGTCGACGACGAAGTGAGCCGTCCCGCCGAGCATCGCACCGATGATCAGGTTGTGGTTCACATAGGCATAGACGCCCGGCTGCTCGAAGGTGTACATCGCCGCCGCCGCGCTGCCGCCACGGACGAACCATGTCTCCATGCCGGTCAGCGGCGGGTCGGTGAAGGAGCTTTCCCAGACATAGTCGCCATGCCCACCGATCAGGTGCGGGCGGCTGTCGACGTTGCACGAATTGTGCACCATCAGCACCGTTTCACCGACCTTGGCCTTGAGCGCGTTCTCGCCCGTCAGGGCCCCGACCGCACCGTTGAAGACCTGGTGCGTCGGCACAAGCGTGCGCATCGCCTCAAGGCTGTCGGCATAGTCGTCACCGGCGGCATCATAGGTCTTGTAGTCGCCGTTCTCGTCCATCGGCAGGTAATAGTCCTGCTCTCCGAAATAGGCGATGCTGTCATAGCGCAGGGGGTTGCCCGCCGCATCTTTCAGGCCGTCACGCGGCAGCACCATGATGGCACCGTTCATCCCGTGCGTGACGTGATAGGGGATCATCGCACCGCCGGGGGCGCAGTGATAGGTGAAGCAGCCTGGCTTGGTCGCCTTCCAGCGCAGCACGCACTCTTCGCCGGGATAGACATGGGTCAGGCCACCGCCGCCCAGCGCGCCGGTAGAGGCGTGGAAGTCGATGTTGTGCTCCATCATGCTGTCAACGGGGTTGCGCAGGGTCAGTTCGACCATGTCACCCTCGTGGCAGATGATCAGCGGGCCGGGGACCGAGCCGTTGTAGGTCAACGCCCAGACGCTGGCGCCGGTGTCCTCGTCGACGACCATCAGGCGCTCTTCGGTTTCCATCGTGATCTCGATGATCTTGGGTCCGCCGGTGGCGACTTGTTCATGCTCAGGCGCAAAAGGTGGTGCGACCAGCTCCTGTTTGACGCGGGTATACCCGGACAGGTCGGCAGGTTTCGCGGTGCTGTCGGCAGTCTGTTCCCCGGCCGCCTTGTAGAGCTGCGCCGAGGTCTGGTTGGCGATGTCGAGGCGCGGGGCGCGGCGACCGGCCATGGCGCTCGCGCCTGTCATGGCGGCGGCACCGGCAAGGACGGACCCGCGCAACACGTTGCGACGGCTGGTCTTGGAAAGGCCTGGGTTGATGAATTTGGTCATGGTTCCCTCCACGGGGTTGGATGTGTCGGCGGGCCTGGCGGCCCGCGCTGGAATTGGATCAGAGGTTTTCAAGCTGGGCTTCGAACCGCTGCTTGGCTTTCGGCGGCACACGGCCGGCAAAGAAATCCTCGGGGGCATCCACGTCGCCCACGGCAATGGTCATCACCATGCCCATGGCGAAATGCGGCTTGCAGATGACACCGTAGACGCCCTCTTCGGTCAGGGTGATCTCGATCTCTTCGTTGATGCGACCGGCAAAGCCTTCGGCGCCCTCGGGGACCATGCCGTCATTGGTCTCGGCATTGTGGCCGGGGTTGGTGGCGACGAACTTGATCGTGTCACCGGGTTGGGCCTGGACGAAGGCCGGCTCGAACACCATGCGCTCACCGTCCGAACCCATGTTGAGCATCTGGACTTCGAAGGTTTCGGCGAATGCAGCGCCGCCCATGAGCGCCGCGACTGCGATACTGGTTGCAAGTTTGCGGATCATCGATCTTTTCCTTTCAGATCACTGTGTCGATTGAGGCAAGATTATCGGACTGCGCGGCGCGGAATTTGTGCTGGCACAAACTTCTGCGCGTTTGTCGGGACGAAGGGGGTGTTGGTCTTGCCGAAGAACTATGAGAGTTTGCCCGAATGGACGCCGGAACGCCCCGAAAGACCTTGCCGCGACTCGACGAGAGCCTGCTGTCGCATCTGCCGCCCTTCTCGCGACTCGAGAAACGGCAAATCCGCAGGATTCTCGATCAGGCCTCGGCGCGGCGCTACGATGAAGGCGTCGCGATCTTCGAGGAAGGCCATCCCGCTGTCCGGTTCTATATGCTGCTGGACGGCTATGTGCGGGTGGTTCGCATCACCCCGTCCGGCGAGCAGGTGACAGCCCTGCACATCCCCGCCGGTCAGATCCTGGGCATGGCGACAGCGATCGGGCGCGACACCTACCCTGCCACGGCGATGACCGCCACGGAGTCGCTGGCACTGAGCTGGCCGATGCATCTATGGGATACGTTCGTGACTGAATATGACGGCTTCGCCACGGAGTCCTACAAGACACTGGGCAAGCGTCTGAACGAGGTGCAGAACAAGGTGGTCGAGATGGCGACCCTGCATGTCGAACAGCGGGTGGCCACCGCCCTGTTGCGGCTGGTCAACCAGACCGGCCGGAAGGTGGACAACGGAATCGAGATCGATTTCCCGATCACGCGGCAGGACCTTTCGGAACTGACGGCGACGACATTGCACACCGTGAGCCGGCTCATGAGCGGCTGGGAGAAACAGGGGCTTGTCGAAAGCCGGCGCAAGCGCATCGTTGTGCGGGACCCGCACGCCCTGGTCTTGCTGAGCGAGAAATAGCCCTCAACTCAGCCCCGCCGCCTGCCTGAGCTCCTCCAGGAACATGTCCTCGTCAAGCTGATACTCGGCACAGGCATCGGCCACCGTGTGGATCGGGCTGACAAGGCAGCCCACGCACAGCATGCGGCGCCGTATGAACACCGGTATCGTCTTTGGCCAGTGGGTCATGATGTCCGCAAGGGGCAGGTCGGGATCGTTGAGACGTGGCGCGCGCATTTCGGGCTCCTTTCCCTCACGGACCGTAAGGCCGCAATCTCCTCAAACGTTGCGCTTGCGCAAACTCGGGCCCCGCTCATCTGCCTAGACATGGTCATCCCGAATTCAAGGAGGCCCTGTCATGGCTGAAATCTTAACGAAATCGCGGGCGCGCAACATCTTCTACGGGGGCTCGATCTTCTTTGTCGTGATCTTCGTGGGGATGACGGTGCACTCGCACAGATACGTGGTCGAAACGTCGACCGCCGGCATGGAGCTGAGCGACGAGGTCGTTCACGGCAAACATGTCTGGGAGGAAAACTCCTGCATCAACTGTCACTCGCTGCATGGCGAAGGGGCCTATTTCGCCCCCGAGGTCGGCAACGTCATGACCCGATGGGGCGTTCAGGACGATCCCGAGGGGGCGTTCGAAATCCTCAAGGCATGGATCGAAAGCCAGCCCAGCGGCATCGAAGGACGCCGCCAGATGCCCGCCTATGACATGACCGACGAAGACCTGCGCGGCCTCGCCGAGTTCCTGCGCTGGGCCGATCAGACAGACACCCAGGGCTGGCCGCCCAACGACGCCGGATAAAGGAGGCGAAACCGATGAAATACGAATCTCAGAAAGTCGCGTACTGGTACATCCTGTCCGCGCTTGCCCTGTTCGGCATCCAGGTGCTGGGCGGACTGCTCGCGGGGTGGGTCTATGTCTCCCCCAACTTCCTGTCCGAACTCCTGCCCTTCAACGTGATCCGGATGATCCACACCAACGCGCTGATTGTCTGGCTTCTGCTGGGCTTCTTCGGCGCCGCCTATTTCCTGATCCCCGAGGAATCGGAGCGGGAAATCTGGTCTCCCAAACTGGCCTATATCCAGTTGATCATCCTGCTGGTGGGCACGCTGGGCGCGGTGGGGTCCTACCTGGTCGGCATCCATGGCGGGCGGGAATTCCTTGAACAGCCGCTTTGGGTCAAGTTCGGCATCCTCGTCGCCGCGCTGATCTTCCTGCTGAACGTGTCCATGACCGTTCTCTCCGGAAAGCGAACCGCGATCACCAATGTCTTGCTGATGGGGCTTTGGCTGTTGTCGCTGCTCTGGGTGTTCGCCTTCATCAACCCCGACAACCTGAGCCTCGACAAGATGTACTGGTGGTTCGTGGTGCACCTCTGGGTCGAGGCGACCTGGGAACTCGTGATGGCCGCGATCCTTGCCTTCCTGCTGCTCAAGCTGACCGGCGTTGACCGCGAAGTGGTGGAGAAATGGCTCTATGTCATCGTCGCCACCGCGCTTTTCTCGGGCATCCTCGGCACCGGCCACCACTTCTACTGGATCGGTCTGCCCGGCTACTGGCAATGGGTCGGCTCGATCTTCTCGACCTTCGAGGTGATCCCCTTCTTCCTGATGATGTCCTTTGCCTTCGTCATGGTCTGGAAGGGCCGCAAGAACCACGCCAACAAGGCCGCCTTGCTGTGGTCGCTGGGCTCCTCCACCGTCGCTTTTTTCGGCGCGGGCGTCTGGGGGTTCCTGCATACGCTGCATGGCGTGAACTTCTACAGCCACGGCACGCAGATCACCGCCGCCCATGGGCACCTGGCCTTCTACGGCGCCTACGTGGCCCTGAACCTCGCGGTCTTCACCTATGCGATGCCCATGCTGCGTCAAAGGGCACCCTACAACCAGGTGCTCAACATGGCGTCGTTCTGGCTGATGACCGGTGGCATGGCCTTCATGACCTTCGTGCTGACCTTCGCCGGCACGATCCAGACGCATATGCAGCGGGTCATCGGCGACTACTACATGAGCGTGCAGGACAGCCTGTCTGTCTTCTACCTGATGCGCTTTGGCGCCGGGGCCGCGGTGGTGATCGGGGCGCTGCTGTTCATCTATTCGACGGTCGTGGTGCGCAAATCCGAGGTCATCGCGCCCGGTCCTGCAAACCCGGCCCCGGGAGAGTGAGCCATGAACATGCAGAACACACCGACCCTGCCATTCTACAAACCGACGAGCCAGGAATGCGACCTGTTCGAGACGGCACATGACAACGGTTTGCCCCTTCTTCTGAAGGGGCCGACCGGCTGCGGCAAGACCCGCTTCGTGGAACACATGGCCGCGAAGATGGACAAGCCGCTTTATACCGTGGCCTGCCATGACGACCTGTCGGCGGCGGACCTGATCGGGCGCTACCTGCTCAAAGGGGGTGAAACCGTTTGGGTCGACGGCCCCCTGACACGCGCCGTGCGAGAGGGCGGCATCTGCTATCTCGACGAGGTGGTCGAGGCGCGCAAGGACGTCACCGTGGTCTTGCACCCGTTGACCGATACGCGGCGCACCCTGATGATCGACCGCACCGGCGAAGAGCTGGTCGCGCCCAGGGGCTTCATGCTGGTGGCCAGCTACAACCCCGGCTACCAGAATGTCCTCAAGCGGCTGAAACCCTCGACGCGGCAGCGTTTCCTGTCGATCTCGTTCGACTTCCCGGAGGCCGAGACGGAGATCGCCGTGGTCGCCAGCGAAAGCCGGCTGGAGCCGGGCCGCGTCGCGCCACTGGTGCGGCTGGCCGGCCATATCCGCAACCTCAGCGGCATGGACCTCGAAGAGGGGGTCTCGACCCGCCTCCTGATCTATGCCGCCACGCTCATGGCCGGCGGTATGGGGGTCAATCAGGCGCTGGAGGCGGCGGTCATCGAACCGCTCAGCGACGAACCCGACGTGCAGACGGCGCTGCGCGATCTTGTCGCCACCATCTACGGATAAGGGCCATGCACCTGCTCGATCTGATGGAACCCGAGGAAACGGTCGGCAACCTTTGGCACGATTTGGCCAGCGGGATCGCCGAGGCCGTGACCTATCCCGAGGCCGGGGTAACCCTGGCCTCGGTGCGCCCAAGTCTCGCGCTGTTGTTCCGCGCGCTGGGCGGGCCGGCAGGTGTCGAACTGGGCGAAGCCCCCGCCACACTGGCGGCGCATCGCCGCCCGTTGCGGCGCAAACTTGGGGCGGAACGCGATCGGGAATGGCTGGCCCGTTTCGATGGCGAGCGCCTGGCGCTCCCCCCGTTGATCGCGGCATTCCCCGAGGCCCGGCTCAATCGCGCGGCCTATTTCTGGCTGACGGCGCTGGCCGCGAAAAGCGACCTGTCGAGTTTCGATTTTTCGGCGACGGGCCCGGTCATGGATTGCGTCCAGATCCGCGCCAACGCGGCGGCCGCCGATGCCGCCTACCTGGCCTGTCCGGGCCTGCGCGACGTCTATGGCGCCATGGCCACCTTCTGCCTGTCCGCGCGCCCTCAGGTGAGACGACCCGAACCCGAGGCCGCCCTCGAACAGGCGATCCGCGACCAGTTGGGCGGCAACCCGCCCGAAATGGGAAGCGTCGCGCCCGCCCGCGGCTTCATGCCGTTCGCGCCGGTGCCGATCTGGTTGCGCTTTGCCGCGCCCGGATCCGGCGATGCGGCACAGGATCTCGATGACGCCGATGCCGCCACACCGCCGCCCGAGGCCGCACAGAGCACGCGCAAGCTGGGCGAACGCAAGGATCAGGACCAGCAAAATCGCAAGGACAGCTTCATCATCCACCGGTTTGAATCGATCCTGTCCTGGGTCGAGTCGATGAACATCAATCGCAGCGTCGATGATGATGACGATGAAAACGCCCAGAAGGCCGCCGACGATCAGGACCGGATCACCTTGTCCAAGCAGAACCGCAAGGCCGCCACCCGCCTGCGTCTGCATCTTGACCTGTCGCCTGCCGACGCCGATCACGAGGCACTCGCCGGGAAACATGCCTATCCGGAATGGAACCACCGGTCGCGCAGCTACATGGCGGGGCATTGCCGGGTGCTGGATGCCCCTGCGGCACCAGATGGCATGCCCTTCGAGCCGAACGCGCGCCATATCCGCGAGGTGCGCCGCCAGTTCGAGGCGCTGCGCCCCCGGCGCGTCCTGCAGCCGCGCCAGATCGACGGGCAGGAGCTGGACCTCGACGCCCTGCTCACCGCCCGGGCCGACATGGTGGCGACCGGGCGCGGCTCGGACCGCATCTGGCAGGCGGCGCGGCAAATGGACCGCGACGTGTCGGTTGCCTTCCTGATTGACACCTCGCGTTCCACCGAGGCGGCCATCGGCGACACCAGCGTGATCGAAGTGGCCCGCGACGCGATGGCCGCACTGGCCGGGGGCATCGACGAGGCCGGCGACCGCTGCGGTATCTGGGGGTTTTCGTCCTTGCGCCGCGACCGCGTCTTCCTGACCCGCTGCAAGGGGTTCGACGAGGCGATGTCACCCGCGATCACCGCCAATATCGGCGCGCTCAAACCCGGCCACTACACCCGCCTTGGCGCCGCGATCCGCCATGTCAGCGCGCAATTGGCCGAAGAGCCGAGCGCCCGCAAATTGCTGATCGTGCTGACCGATGGCAAGCCCAACGATCTTGACCACTACGAAGGCCAGCACGGGATCGAAGACAGCCACATGGCCGTCCGCGAAGCCCGGGCCGCCAACCAGAGCCTGCACGGCATCATCATCGACGAGGACGGGCAGGACTGGTTCGCGCGCATTTTCGGGCGTGGCGGCTTTACACTGTTGCCCAACCCCGAACGCCTCTTGCGCGCCCTGCCCGACATCTACCGCACCCTGACACAGGAGACCTGACATGCGACATCTCATGATCCCGCTGACCACGCTGTTGGCATCGCCGGTCCTGGCCGAAGGATTCGACCGACCCATCCCGCAGGCCCAATCCGCGACCGCGGAATTCTGGTATGCCCTGGCCTGCCTTGCGCTGGTCGCCGCCATGATCGCGGTGCACAGACTGGTCGCGCGGCGATGACCCGGCGGGGCTGGCCCACCTACAAGATCGCGCTGGCGCTTTATCCGTTCGGGGCCGGGGCAGCTGCCGTGAACGTCTTCTTCGCCTCGCTGATCTTAAGCTGGGTCGGAGGGCCCGTCGCCTCGACCGGCTGGTCGATCGCGCTGGGCGGCCTGATCGGGGCCCCGGCGACATGGTATTTCGCCCGGCACATCCGCGCCCTCATGGACAAGGCAGACGCGGGGTCGGACCGCGCAGGAGGCTGACAATGGCGCATACATCTGCAGAGCAAATGCGCGCTTGGACAGGCCCGGCGCTCTTCAGTTTCGGGTTCCGCCCGTTCTTCCTGTTCGGGGCGGTCTGGGTGCTGGTGGCCATGGTGCTTTGGCTGGCGATGCTGGCCGGTGCGGTCTGGCTGCCGACACGGTTCGACCCGGTGTCATGGCACGCCCATGAATTCCTGTTCGGTTATCTGGGGGCGGTGCTGGCCGGCTTCCTTCTGACAGCCGTGCCCAACTGGACAGGACGCTTTCCCATCGTCGGCTGGCGTCTTGCGGGGCTTTTCGCGCTATGGGTCGCGGGGCGGATCGCGGTTCTGGTCTCTGCCACGCTTCCGCCCTTTGCGGCCATCACCATCGACCTGGCCTTTCCGATCGGACTGGGCCTTTTGATCCTGCGCGAGATCGTCGCCGGCAAGAACTGGCGCAACCTGATCGTGCTGGCGCTGCTGGCGGCATTCACCTTTGCCAATGCGCTGTTCCATTTCGAGGCGCTGACCGGTGGCAACCCGGCGCAGGGGACGGGCTTGCGCCTGGGCCTTGCGACATCGGTCATGATGATCGCGGTGATCGGCGGTCGGATCATACCCTCCTTCACCCGCAATTGGCTGGTAAAGCGGCAAGACCCGGTGCGCCCCGCGCCACCCATGCAGAAACTGGACAAGATCGTTCTTCTGGCAAGCCTGCCGATCCTTGGCATCTGGACGATAAGACCTTTCGAGACCATCACCGGGCTGCTGCTGCTTCTGTTCGGTGCGCTGCACCTGATCCGGTTGGGTCGGTGGCAGGGGCATCGCACGCTCGCGGAGCCGCTGGTTGTTGTCCTGCACGGGGCCTATCTGTTCGTTCCGATGGGGGCGATTGCCCTTGGCCTTGACCCGCTGCTTGGACATCCGGGCAGCGCCGGCGCGCAGCATCTTTGGATGGCGGGCGCGATCGGGGCGATGACGCTTGCGGTCATGACACGGGCCACGCTGGGCCATACCGGACAGGATTTGAAAGCAGGGGCTGCCACGGTCGGGATATATATCTGCATCATCCTTGCGGCCCTCGCGCGATCCGTGTCGCCGATTTGGCTGGACCTCAGCTATCTGTCCGGGCTGTTCTGGCTTCTGGCCTTTGGCGGATTTGCACTGTTCTATGGACCCTTCCTCCTGCGACCGAAAGAGGGGGGCTCCAGATGACATGGGCAGGCTTCGCCGCCGTCTTCACGCTCTTTTTCGTGTCGCATTCCATTCCGGTGCGCCCTGGTATCAAGTCATGGTTCACGGCCTGGATCGGGGCACGCGGCTTTGGCATCGGCTATTCGGCCCTATCGCTTGCCATGCTGACACTGTTGATCTGGTCGGCCGGTGAGGCGCCCCATGTTCAGCTTTGGCCGCAGCTGGGATGGCATCGTCATGCCGCACATATGGGCATGCTGGCGGTGTGCCTGATCCTTGCCTTGAGCATCGGGCGTCCGAACCCGTTTTCTTTCGGCGGGGCGCATGACGAGTGTTTCGATCCGACGCGCCCCGGCATCGTGCGATGGACGCGGCATCCGATCCTGCTGGCACTCGCGATCTGGGCGGGCGTGCACCTCTTGCCCAACGGCGACCTTGCCCATGTCTTGTTATTCGGAGTTCTGGGGAGCTTTGCCCTCGCGGGCCGACGCCTCATCGACCACCGCAAGCGACAGGCGCTCGGTGCAGGGCGCTGGTCTGCCCTCGACACCGCGCGCAAGGCCGCCCCGAGGGTCCATAGCCCGCGGTCTTGGCCCGCGCTGGTCTCTCGGCTTCTGATTGGACTGGGGCTTTTCGTCTTTCTGCTCCATGTTCATGCAACCGTCATCGGGGTTGCGGCTCTCTAGCATGGGGAGCGCGGCGGTGTGCTTCGAGGTTCGAGAAGATCAATCCCAGCCTGCAAAATGCGACCCTCTGATGGGATGGCTTAGGTGCCCCTGGCACCCCGTCCGTCCTTATCCAATCACTTTGAAAGCGCAGATGTTCCGAACGCCGAACAGCCCTGGCCACCCGCCCCGAATACCGTCGCTGACGCAATGGCTAAGAGCCGTCATCTTCGTCCGAAACCACGAAATCCGCCGGCAGCCGGGCGGCCGAAACGCGTTCGGCATTGCGCAGGTCATTCCCTTCTGCCCTTGCCTTGGCCGCCTCCGGGGAATGACCATGGTCCAGCCATCTCTGGATGCAGCGCTGCCGCACCACGTCGAGCGGCGTGTCGATCCAGATGGTGACATCCCAGAGGTCCGCCAAACCCCGCCAGGCGGGCTCATCGAAGAGCAGGTAATTGCCCTCGACGATCACGACTTCGGTTTCTGGCGACACGACCCGCGCGGCCGCAATTGAGAGATCCATTTCCCGATCGAAAACAGGCAGGTAGACGGAGCCGACCGTCTCGCGCAACTTGCCCAGCAAGGTGACCAACCCGCCGACATCGAAGGTTTCCGGCGCGCCTTTCCTGTCCCGAAGTCCCATTTCATCCAGCAGCCGGTTGTCGAGATGGAACCCGTCCATCGGAACAACCACCGTCGGCACCCCGCGTTCCGTCAGCCGCGCCTGCAGGACATCGGATAGGGTCGACTTGCCGCTTGCGGGCGGTCCAGCGATCCCCACGAGGAGGCGATGGCCCTCGCCGCCCTTGTCGGACAGGCGTCGAAGAATGGCCTGCATGACCGTTTCATGTGTCAGCTCGGGCATGGTGCGACTCATGGGATCAGGACTGCCTATAGGCGTCCAAGGCGGCCTCGGTGCCGTCGTGCCAGATCAGGGTCAGCCATCTGGCGAACGCTTCGGAGAAGCGGTCGTTGCGGGCAAGGTCGCCATAAATCTGGTCCTGCGCGATCCAGGCCTGCGGCTCTGCCCGCGCCTGCCCGGCCACCTGGCAAAGCCTGTCCCAATGGGGGTCATTGGGTTCGATGATCGTGCCATCCTCGCGGGTCCCGGCGCACATCCGCGCCCAAAGCGCCTCGACCAGCGCCAGCCCCTCGACGGGCGAGCCCTCGGCAAGCGCTTCCCGCACGACCGGCAGAAGAAAGCCGGTATGGCGCGAAGATCCGTCGAATGCGACCCGGCGCGTCGTGTCGACGATGGACGGATTGGCAAAGCGGCGGGCGACGAGGTCCACGTAATCGCACGCATTCATCCCCGGCACCGGGGCGACATGGGGCACGATCTCGTCCCGTTGCACCTTGTGAAAGAAAGCGTTGATACCGGGATGCTCCATGCATCCCGCGATCGTCTCGATTCCCAGGATTTCCCCGGCATTGGCCAGAATCTGATGGCCCGCATTGAGAATGCGCAGCTTCATCATCTCGAAGCCATGGACATCGTCCGCGAGGGTCGCCCCGACACGATCCCAATCCGGGCGTCCGGCACAGAAATCGTCCTCGATCACCCATTGTCGGAAATTCTCGTGTGTGACGGGCGCGGCATCCGCAATTCCGAAGCCCTGCGCAAGCGCGCGTTCTGCCTCGCCAGTGGCGGGGACAATGCAATCAACCATGGAATTGGGAAAGCTGCACTCCGCTTCGATCCAGTCGGCCAGGTCAGGGTCACTCAGACGGGCGAGCGAGACAACGGTCTGCTTGAGAATGCGGCCGTTGCCCAACAGGTTGTCGCAGCTTTGCGCCGCAAACGGCCCATGGCCCGCCGCCCGGCGAATCCTGAGCGCCGCGATCATGGCGCCGAAGGCCGTGCGCGGGCGATCCGGTGTCCGCGCGTCATGCTGGATGTCCGGATGATCGGCGTCGAATCCGCCGGTGACCGGGTCGATGTAATAGCCGCCCTCGGTCACGGTCAAAGCCACGATGCGAATGGCGGGGTCCGCCATCTGCGCGATCAGGGGGCCGTTGCCCTCTTCGATGGGCAGGTAGTCGATCATGGAGCCAACGACCTCGGCAGAACTGCCGCGGGGGTCGAGTTCGATCAGGGTGGTCAGGCAATCCTGCGCCCGCAGCCTGTCGCGCATCGCCGCGTCATAGGGCCGGACCCCCGCGCCGATGATCGCCCAATCCTGCGCCAGGCCCTGCTGCATCAGCCGGTGCAGATACCAAGCCTGGTGGGCACGGTGGAAATTGCCAACACCGATATGAACAATGCCGGGGGTCAGCGCATCGCGATCATAGGTCGGACACGCCACCGCGTCAGGCAAGGCATCCAGCGTCGCGTCCGACAGCGGCACAGGGGCAGAGATGGGCGCAGCAGACGTCATCAGCTCATCCAGTTCCCGCCATCGACGTTATAGGTCTGGGCCACGATGTAGTCGGCCGCGTCCGAGGCGAGGAACACCGCCATCCCGGTCAGGTCCTCGGCCCGACCCATGCGGCCATAGGGAACGGACTCACCGACCTCCTTCTTTTTCTGGCCCGGCGCCTTGCCTTCATATTTGGCGAAGAAGGCATCGACGCCGTCCCAATGCTCACCATCGACGACACCCGGCGCGATGGCATTCACGTTGATGCCATGCTCGATCAGGTTCAGGCCCGCCGATTGCGTCAGGCTGATGACCGCCGCCTTGGAGGCACAGTAGACCGCGACCAGCGCCTCGCCCCGGCGGCCGGCCTGGCTGGCCATGTTGATGATCTTGCCGCCCTTGCCGCGTTCGATCATGTGCTTCGCGACGGCCTGCAGGGTGAACAGCGTGCCCGCGACATTGAGATCGAAGATGCGGGTGTAATCCTCGCGCGTGATCTCGGTGATGGGGGCCGCAGTGAACAGCGCGGCGTTGTTGATAAGGATGTCGATCCCGCCGAAGGCTTCGACGGTTGCATCCACCGCCGCGTCGATACTGTCCTGCCGGGTGGCATCCAGTTCGACGGCGATGGCCGCATCCCCTATCTCCTGCGCCGCCGTGCGCGCTCGTGCGATGTCGATGTCAGCGATCGCCACCCGTGCGCCCTCGGCCACATAGGCCTTGGCAAAGGCCAGGCCGATACCGCGTGCAGCCCCGGTGATCAGAGCGGTCTTGCCAGCCAGTCGAGTCATTCGATCCGAAGTCCTTCTGCGTCGAACCGGTGCAGGTACTCGGCCCGCGGGGTCAGGTGAACCGTCGCCCCGTATTCAAGGGTCAGCTCACCAGAGGCCCGCACCGTAAGGGGCTCGTCCGAGAAATCGCACTGGATATGGAAGAACGTGTCCGAGCCGAGGTGTTCGGACACGCCGACAACACCTTTCCACGGTCCCTCCGTTTCCGAAAGGTCGATATGTTCAGGCCGGATGCCGATTGTTGCGGCGTCATACTTGGCCGCTTCCGCCCCGGAGATCAGGTTCATCTTGGGCGAGCCGATGAAGCCCGCGACAAAGGTGTTGCGGGGCCGCTGATACAGCTCCAGCGGGCTGCCGACCTGCTCGATATTGCCGGCCTGCAGCACCACGATCTTGTCGGCCATGGTCATGGCTTCGACCTGGTCATGGGTGACGTAGATCATGGTGGTATCGAGCTTCTTGTGCAGCTCGGAAATCTCCATCCGCATGCCGACGCGCAGCGCGGCATCAAGGTTCGACAGGGGTTCGTCGAACAGGAAGGCCGCCGGTTCGCGGACAATGGCACGGCCAATCGCGACACGCTGGCGCTGGCCGCCGGACAGCTGCCCGGGGCGGCGATCAAGGTAGTCGGTCAGGTTGAGCACCTCGGCCGCCGCAGTCACCCGCTTGTCGATCTCGTCCTGGCCCATCTTGGCCATGCGCAACGGAAAGGCGATATTCTTGCGCACGCTCATATGCGGGTAAAGCGCGTAGGACTGGAACACCATGGCCAGACCGCGCCGGGCAGGAACGACATCGGTGGCGTCCTCGCCATTGATTTCGATCACGCCGGAGGTGATGTCCTCCAGCCCCGCGATCAGCCGCAGAAGCGTGGACTTCCCGCAGCCAGAGGGGCCAACGAAGACCGTGAATTCCCCATCCTCGATCGTCAGGTTCAAAGGCGGAATGACCTGCACGTCGCCAAAGCTCTTGGTCACGTCTTTCAGTTGAATACGTCCCATTGCGGATCTTCCTTATTTTACCGCGCCGAAGGTCAGGCCACGGACAAGTTGTTTCTGGCTGAACCAGCCAAGGATCAGGATCGGCGCGATGGCCATGGTCGAGGCCGCGCTGAGCTTGGCAAAGAACAGGCCTTCGGGGCTGGAATAGCTGGCGATGAAGGCGGTGAGCGGGGCGGCGTCGACGGCGGTCAGGTTCAGGGTCCAGAACGCCTCGTTCCAGGCCAGGATGAAGTTGAGCAGCACGGTTGATGCAATGCCCGGAATGGCCATCGGCGTGAGGATGTAGAGCAGTTCCTCTTTCAGCGTGGCCCCGTCCATGCGCGCCGCTTCCAGGATCTCGCCCGGAATTTCACGGAAATAGGTGTAGAGCATCCAGACGATGATCGGCAGGTTGATCAGCATCAGCACGATGACGAGGCCGGCGCGGCTATCCAGAAGCCCCAATTCGATGAACAGCAGGTAGATCGGGTAAAGCACCCCGACCGCGGGCAACATCTTGGTGGACAGCATCCACAGCAGGATGTCCTTGGTCCGCTTGGACGGCACGAACGCCATGGACCAGGCCGCTGGCACAGCGATGATGATCCCCAAAAGGGTGGAGCCTCCGGCAAGGATCACCGAGTTCCACAGGAAACGCATGTAATCCGAGCGTTCCTGCACGATGGCATAGTTTTCCAGCGTCCAGTCGAAGTTCAGGAAGATGGGCGGGTTGGCGATGGCCTGCGCCTCGGTCTTGAAGCTGGTCAGGATCGTCCAGAGGATCGGAAAGAAGATCAGCAGACCGATAGCCCAGGCCAAGGCGGTGGTCAGTGTCTTGCGTTTTGTGGTGACGGCGCGTGCCATGTGATCAGGTCCTCCTCACGCGTCCAGGTTCTTGCCGACGATGCGCATCAGGAAGATGGCAACGATATTGGCGAGAATGATTGCGTAGACACCGCCTGCCGATCCCAGCCCGACATTCTGGCTTTCCAGAACGCGCTGGAAGATCAGGTAGGTGAGCGTCCGGGTGCCGAAGGCGCCGCCGGTGGTCACGAAGATCTCTGCGAAGATCGACAGCAGGAAAATCGTCTGGATCAGGATCACGATGGTGATCGCCCGGCCCAGATGCGGCAAGATGATATGGCCAAAGCGCTGCAGAGGTCCGGCACCGTCCATCTCGGCGGCTTCCAGCTGTTCGCTGTCCAGCGACTGGATCGCGGTCAGCAGGATCAACGTGGCAAAGGGCAGCCATTGCCAGGACACGATCATCACGATGGACCCCATCGACGCCTCGGACAGCCAGGCCACGGGTTCCGCCCCGAAAAAGCGCCACAGATGCGCGAACAGGCCGTTCACCGGGTCCATGAACATGTTCTTCCAGACCAGCGCCGAGACGGTGGGCATGACGAAGAACGGCGCAATGACAAGGATGCGCACGACCCCCTGCCCCCACATCGGCTGATCCAGCAACAGCGACAACAGGATGCCGAGAACCACGGTGATGGCCAGCACGCCGCCTACGATCACAAGCGTGGTCCAGACCGAAGGCCAGAAACTGCTGGACCCCACGAAACGGGAAAAGTTCTCGAAACCGACCCAATCGAGCGTGGGAAACCCACGCACATATTCCCACATGAAATCGCCAAAGCCCTCGCCGCGATCGGTGATCCGGTCGCCGCGCAGGGGCAGGAATTTCTTGAACGAGAAGATCACGGTCAGCGAAAGCGGGATCAGCATCCAGCCCAGAAGCAGGACAACTGCGGGCGCCATCATGATGCGTGCAGCGGATCGGGAAGCTTTGGTCGCCATGGGATGACCTCCTCCTTCGGACCGAGCGGGGCCGGGATAGACGAAGAATGCGCGGAATGAGCGGGTTTTGAAAGCCGGGGGCAGCCTTGAGGCCGCCCCCGGACTTGAGAGGTCCGAGAACCTTAGCGGTAGCCGGCGGCTTCCATAGCGTCGTTGGTCAGGGCCTGGGCTTTTTCCAGGGCCTCGTCAATCGTCTGCTGGCCGGCATACACGGCCGAGAATTCCTGGCTCACCTCGGTGGCGATACCGGCGAATTCCGGGATGGCGACGAACTGGATGCCGACATAGGGCACCGGATCGACGGTCGGATCGGTCGGATCAGCCGCGTTGATCGAGTCCAGCGTCATCTGTGCGAAGGGCACCTCCTGGTATTCCGGGGTCTCATAGAGCGAGGTCCGGGCACCCGGGGGCACGTTTGCCCAGCCTTCGTTTTCGGCGACCAGCTCGATGTATTCCTTCGAGGTGGCCCATTCGATGAACTCTTTCGCAGCCTCTTCCTTCTGGGTGCCGGCGGGGATCGCCAGGGCCCAGGCCCACAGCCAGTTGGCGCGCTTCTCGACGCCCTCGGAATTCGGGGCGAGCGCGAAGCCGACGCTGTCAGCAACGGTGGAGTCTTCTGGGTTGGTCACGAAGGACGCGGCCACGGTGGCGTCGATCCACATGCCGCACTTGCCCTGCTGGAACAGCGACAGGTTCTCGTTGAAGCCGTTGGTGGCATAGCCCTCGGGGCCGTAGTCGTTCATCAGGTTGACGTAGAACTCCAGCGCGTTCTTCCATTCTGGCTGGTCGAACTGGGCGTTCCAGTCTTCGTCGAACCAGCGCGCACCGAAGCTGTTGCCAGTGACGGTGATGAAGGCCCCGCCCTCACCCCAACCGGCCTTGCCGCGCAGGCAGATGCCGTTGATGTCGTTTTCAGGATCGTCCATGGCGGCCGCCGCTTCGCGGATGAACTGCCAGGTCGGCGCTTCGGGCATTTCCAGACCGGCCGCTTCCATCAGGTCCGTGCGATACATGACCATGGAGCTTTCGCCATAGAACGGCGCGGCATAGAGGGTGCCGTCATGGGACAGGCCGCCGCGCATGGCCGGCAGAATGTCGTCGACATCGTATTCTTCGGACAGGTCATCCAGCGGAACCAGCCAGCCATTGGCGCCCCAGATCGGGGTTTCGTACATGCCGATGGTCATGATGTCGAACTGGCCACCATTGGTGGAAATGTCGGTGGTCACACGCTGACGCAGAACGTTTTCCTCCAGCGTGACCCATTCGACCTCGTGGCCGGTCTTGGCGGTGAAATCGTCGGTGTAGCCCTGCATCCGGATCATGTCGCCGTTGTTCACGGTCGCGATGGTGATGGTTTCGGCCTGTGCCGCGCCAGCAACCAGAGTCAGTGCAGTCGCCGCACGCAGTGCGTTCTTAAGTTTCATCCTATCCTCCCTCAGTTTGGATGACGTGGCCGAGAGGCTAGAACGTAAATTGTCGCGGCGTCAATTATTTTTTTACGCGCGTAAATTTTAAGGAAATCAGGCCGAGTCGCGCATAATGAGCCGCGCCGGGAACAGGGTTTCCTCCCGCTTTTCGAATCGCCCGCCGCTTTCGATGAGTCGGAACAGGGTCTCGACCACGTGTTCCGACACCATGGCGTAGTCATGCGCCGACGTGGTCAGGGCGGGGCAAGTAAATTGCGAAAACGGGTGTCCATCATGCGAGGCGACACGCAGGTCGCAGCCTTTTGTTCGGCCGACCCGCACCCCTTTTTCATAGCACGCCGCAAGAAAGCCGATCGCCAGCCGGTCGTTCGAGCACAGAACGGTATTGGTCGGAAAGGCATCCTCTGCGATCAGTTTCAGCCCCCCCTGACGACCGATCTCTTCGAAGGCCCAACCTTCGCCCGCTATGCGCAACACGTGCGGTTCCAGCTGCAGGCGCTGCATCATGCTCAGGTAGGCGTCCCGACGTTTGTTGGCATTCGGGTTGGCAGGGTGCTGCATCTCGAAGAAGCAGGGCGGTTCCCCGGTGCGGCTGAGATATTCCACCGTTTGCGACACGAAGCTGTAATTGTCAGACCCGACAAACGCCTCACCCATGCCTTCGATACTGCTGTCGAACAGCACCGTGGGCACCGCGCGGCAGAAATCCTCGATCGCGGCTTTGTCCGATCGCCGCCCTAATGGGGCCAGAAGCACACCCGCCGGCTTGATCGAGCGCAGGTTGTCTAGAATATCAATCTCGCGCTGCTGCTCACCATGCGAACTGAACAGTGACGGCGAGAACCCGGCATCGATACAGCGCCGCTCGATCACGCGCACGATCTCGGCAAAGAAAGGGTCGGCCAGGTAGGGCACCACGATCCCGATGTTCTTGGTCGCCCGTCGGTTCTGGTTCATCGCGTAGATGTTCGGACGATACGCGAACCTCTCCAGCGCCTCTTCGATCTTCTGACGCGTGGATGGGCGGACACTTTCGGGGTCGTTGAAGTATTTCGACACCGTCGGACGCGAAATGCCGCTCGCGGCCGCGAAATCCTCCATGGTTCTTATTTTTTGTTCTCGCATTCCGACAACCCATCTTTCCCGCCTCTGCTGACGGGCCCCGTTTCCGCCGTCCTCGCGGGGCTCGCCCCCTCCGACGGGTTTACGCGCGAAAAATCCGCATGCATTGAAGACATGATAGTCGCAGGTGCCTGCCCTGTAAAATGCTCCGCCGCCCGCGTGGTCGTTCCGCCCAGGGGCACCCTCTTTTTGACAGGAAATGATGGTGATCTAGGGCGCGTCCAGAAACGGCGGCTAGGCCTGGGCATTGGGGAAATTCGAGAGTTGCCCGACGCCTCGTCCGGGCCCAGGTCTCAGCCTTCTGCGATCAGTCGCCTGTTGGCCGCCACCAGCTTGCGGGCGGTGTCGCGTGTCAGGCTGCCTTCGAGAATGACCCGAAAATCCGGTCGCCGCCGAAGGATCGCCTTGAGTTCATCCGCGGTGATCCGAAAAACCCGCGACGGTTCGGTCAATTCGACCGTCGCCGTGGCGGGTGTATCCTAGAGGACCGTCATCTCTCCCAGATAGGTGCCGGCCTCGCACTGCCCGATGGTCTTGCCGGACGCGCGCACCGTCGCGGCGCCACGAGCAAGGTAGATCAGAACGCCATGCGTCTCGCCCTCGGTCATCAGGACCGTGCCCGCCTACAGGTCCTCCCAATGGCCAGCGTCAAAGAACCGACGCGCATCGGACCGCGGAGATAGCGGCAGGGTCTCGCTCAGAAGTTCAAGCTCTTCGTCGGAGAACCTGACCCCGCGATTGATAAGGTAGAACCGGGTGATGCCGACAATCGAGATAATGATCCAGCTTGACTGGATCAGCGCGGAGGACAGGTTGAAATTCTCCGAAAGGCTGACCAGCACGAGCGAGGCGGCGATGATGTTGAGCGAGGCGTAGAGATACCCGGTGCCGCGAATGATCCCTGCCTGCAACAAGGCGTATCCGCCCAGGTAGACGACCACGCCTGCCAGACCTGCGGCTTCAAAGATCCATTCCGGCATTATTCCCGCGCCATGCACCACCTCGTACGTCCATCATTGCCTGCTGTGATCTGACGAAGCAAGTCGGACAATACGGTAGCGTGCTTGGTCTAGCCCATGGCCGCGACGAACCCCAGAAGCCCAACCAGAAGTCCGCTACCCAACATCAGGAAGCGGCGGCGCATGCGGATATCGAGGCGCGAGGCGCCCTCGGAATAGTCGAACCGTTCATACATGACCCGATCCATCGGCAGGCCCAGCGCAAGAAGTTGGTCAGCCACCGCCGTGACCATCGGCCCAGGCCCGCAAATCATCGCCGTTGTGCGCTGCGGGTCCAACCCCTCCATCATTTCGGTCAAACGCGCCCGGTCCAGTCGCCCGACCTCTCCGGCAAAGCCGGGCGCCTCGGTTTCGCTCAGCAGAAGGGGGCGCAGGTCCAGATCGGCCTCGGCGGCGGCAATCTCGTCCAGGCAGGCCAGGTTCTGAACCGTCCCCACCGCATGGGCCAGACGGACGGGCCGATCGTGTCCGCGCGCCCGCAGGTCACGCAGCAGCCCCATGATCGGGGCGATCCCCACACCGCCGGCGATAAGAAGCACCGCGTCGTCGCGATGGTCCTCCAGCGTGAAATGGCCATAGGGTCCATCGATGCCCATCGGCGTGCCCGGGGCCAGGTCTCCGATATGGTTGGTGAAATCGCCTGCCTCCTTGATGATCAGGCTCAGGCCGGGCCGCGTCGGGCTGTCCGCGATGGAAAACGGGTGATCGAAAAGTGGAAAGCGGCGGCGTCCTGCGGTGATCCAGACGAATTGTCCGGCCCGGTAGCCCAGAGGCGGCGTGCCCTCGGCGGGCTGGATATCAAGCTCCCACATCCGATCGGCGCGCTGTTCGACCGAGGCCAGCCGCCAGGGTCGCGTCCGCAGCCGCGCCCAGCGCCAGCCGTATAGCGTGAGCATGACCGCAGCCACTGCCGCGCCGATGGCCCACCAATAGTCATGCAGCACCCCTTCCGCGCTGAACCGGCCCACTGTTACCGCGTGGTGCAGCCCGCCGCCCACGGCCACGATCGCCAGAATGACATGCGCCCCGCGCCAGGCCTCGTAACGCAGCGGCAGGCGATTGCGCAGGGCCGACCCCAGAACAAGCACCGCCAGGGCCGCCAGCCCGATCACGCCGGTGCGGTATTGCGGCAGGGTCAGGTAGGCGATCAGCCGTTCCTGAGCCAGCGCCGGGTCGGCCTGATAAGTGGGCATCACATTGGCCAGCGGATGCACCAGCAGCGCCAGAAGAACCCACCAGGCGGCCGTCTTGTGAAAGGCCATGACACGGTCAATGCCCAAGCGGCCCGAAATGACCTCGAACCGACCCGACGTCACGAACTGCACCGCCATGGCCGCCAAGCCTATCAGGCCTAGGCCCGCGGCTGCGATTTCCCAGGTCACTGCGGGTGCGGCCGAACGCATGAGCGCCAGCGCCAGCGGCGCCAGGCAAACGAGAAGATAGAGCATGGCCACAAGGCCTACCGGCAGGCGCAAACCTTGTCTTACCTCGGAACGGGCGGCCTCCGCCTCTTTCCGATCCGATCCCTTCCCAATCTCCGGCATCTCGCCTCCCGTGTCCTCTGCGACCCAATCTGTCCAGCCAAACCCGGCCCGCATCCTTGATTTCAGTCAACCTCTCGTCATGGTTTCGTGCTAACATGATCTACACGTCAACAGGGTGACGATACCCGATCGCGGAGGGTCCATCATGCGTTTTTCGTTCCAATCCCTGGCCGTATCGGCCGTTCTGCTGGCCGTGGCGGCGCCTGTGACCGCGCAGGAGATGAGCCTCTCCGATATCACCGAGGCCTGGCTGATGGGGCCGCATGGCGACTACGACTCGCCTTCTTTCACCCATTGGAACGAGGACGGGGCAGTGCCCGAGGCCTGTGCCGCGTGCCATTCGGAAAGCGGGATGCTGGACTGGCTGGGCGCCGACGGCACCGAGCCCGGCGTCGTCAACCATCCCGGCACGATCAATACCGTGATCGGCTGTGCCTCCTGCCATGTGTCCGAGGCCGAGGCGCTGGACGCGGTCCCCTTCCCCTCGGGTGTGACGGTATCGGGGCTGGGCGCCGATGCCACCTGCACCATGTGCCATTCGGGCCGTGCCTCGACGGATAACGTGATCGGCGCGACCGGCGGCATGGATCTGGATACGGTGTCGGCGGACCTGGCCTTCATCAATGTCCATTACGGCGTGGCTGCCGCCGTGATGCACGGGTCGGAGGTGCGCGGTGGCTTCGAATACGGCGGCCAGAGCTATGCCGGGCGTTTCAACCATGTGCCCAGCGCCAATTCCTGCGTGGCCTGCCACGAGCCGCATACGACCGAGGTCGCAACCGAGTCCTGCGCCGCCTGCCACCAGGGTGTGGACGACATCACCTCCATTCGCACCCAGCACGCGGATTTCGATGGCGACGGCGTGACCAGCGGCGGCATCCGGGACGAAATCGACGGGCTGCACGCGCGGCTCGACGCGGCGATCCGCACCTACGCGACCGAGGTCACGGGGCAGCCCATCGGCTACAACAAGAACAGCTATCCCTATTTCTTCATCGACGGGAACGGGGACGGCACGATCGACGCGGACGAGGCGATCTATCCCAACCAGTATGACAGCTGGACGCCGCGCCTGCTGATGGCGGCCTACAATTACCAGATCGTCGCCAAGGATGGCGGGGCCTGGGTGCACAATCCGCGCTATGCGTTGCAGTTGCTACATGACAGCGTGCTGAGCCTGTCCGAACGTATCGAGATCGACACCGGCGGGTTGCAGCGGCCCTGAGGGATGATGCGCGGCCGGGCTTGATGCCCGGACCGCGCGGGCCCTCGGGTCAGAGATCCATGTAGACGTGTTGCTCGGCCTTGGCGCCGGGATGAGTTACGGCGCCCTTATAGGTCTCACCCACCATCTGGGCGAATTTCCAGACCGCGCCGCTGGCATAGATCGTCTCGCGCGGGCCGGCCCAGCTTTCCTTGCGCTTGGCCAGGTCCTCGTCCGACAGGTCGACGCTCAACTCGCCCTTGATGGCGTCGATGGTGATCACGTCGCCGGTCTCGATCAGGGCGATGGGGCCGCCATGCGCGGCCTCGGGGCCGACATGGCCGACACAAAAGCCGCGCGTTGCGCCAGAGAACCGGCCATCGGTGATCAAGGCGACCTTCTTGCCCATCCCCTGCCCCGAAATGGCGGCGGTGGTGGCCAGCATCTCTCGCATGCCGGGGCCGCCTGCGGGGCCTTCGTTGCGGATCACGATGACCTCGCCTGCCTCGTATTCGCGCTTGCGCACGGCGGCAAAGGCGTCTTCCTCGCATTCGAAGACGCGCGCGGGGCCGGTGAAAACCTGGTGCTCCGGCGCGATGCCCGCGACCTTCACGATGGCACCCTGCGGGGCGAGATTGCCCTTGAGGCCCACCACGCCGCCGGTCTCGGTCAGCGGTTTCTCGATGGGGTAGATCACACGGCCATCAGCCTCGCGCTCGATCCGGTCGAGTTCCTCTCCGATGGTCCGGCCCGAGGCGGTGATGCAATCGGTATGGATCAGCCCGGCCTTGCGCAACTCCTTCATGACCACGGGGATACCGCCGGCCTCGTAAAGGTCCTTGGCGACATAGGTCCCGCCGGGCTTCAGATCGACGAAATAGGGCGTCTCGCGGAAGATGTCGCACACATCTTCAAGGTAGAACTCGATCCCGGCCTCGTGGGCGATGGCGGGCAGGTGCAGACCGGCATTGGTGGACCCGCCGGTGGCAGCCACGACGCGGGCGGCATTTTCCATGCTCTTGCGGGTCACGACATCGCGGGCGCGGATGTTCTTTTCCAGCAGGTTCATGACCGCCTTGCCGGACGCCTCGCCATATTGGTCGCGGGACTCGTAAGGGGCGGGCATGCCCGAGGAATTCATCAGCGCCAGCCCGATCGCCTCGGACACGCAGGCCATCGTGTTGGCGGTGAACTGCCCGCCACAGGCACCCGAGCTGGGACAGGCCACCTTTTCCAGAAGCGCCAGCGCCTTGTCGGACAGCTGTTGGTTCTGGTGGCGACCCACGGCCTCGAACATGTCCTGCACGGTCAGGTCACGGCTGCGGAAATCCTCGGGGATTTCATCGTCCTGCGGCGCCTTGCCCGGCAGGATCGACCCGCCATAAAGGAACACCGACGGCACGTTGAGCCGCACCATGGCCATCATCATCCCCGGCAGCGACTTGTCACAGCCCGCCAGCCCCACAAGCGCGTCATAGCAATGACCGCGCATGGTCAGTTCAACCGTGTCGGCGATGGCCTCGCGACTGGCCAGCGACGACCGCATCCCCTCGTGCCCCATGGCGATGCCGTCGGTCACGGTGATCGTGGTGAATTCGCGCGGGCTTCCCTGTGCCTCGTTCACGCCGGTCTTGACCGACTGGGCCTGCCGCGCCAGCGCGATGTTGCAGGGGGCGGCCTCGTTCCAGCAGGTGGCCACACCGACAAGCGGCCGATGGATCTCGTCCTCGGTCATGCCCATGGCATAGTAATACGACCGGTGCGGCGCCCGTTGCGGGCCCTCGGTGACATGGCGGCTGGGAAGCTTGGATTTGTCGAATTTGGTCATCTCGAGCCCTGTGGTCAGAGGTGAAGGCGCAGGCGCGCCGGTTGGGTCAAATGGTCGGTCCGCGAAAAGCTAGCGCCCGGCTTTCGCTTTGGCAAACCGGTTGCGCCCTAGCGCAATTCAGAAAGCAGCTCCGGCGTGGCGCGACCCGTCACGGCCAGACCCCGAGACGCCTGAAAATCGCGGATCGCAGCCTCGCTGAGCGGACCGATCACCCCGTCGATCGTCCCAACCTCGTATCCGCGTGTCTCAAGGGCGCGTTGCACCGCGATCCGGTCGGCGCGGGTCAGTCCGTTGGCATCGGGCGGAAAGCCACCTCGGAGCGGCCCCGCCCCGGCTAGCCGATCAGCCAGGTGGCCCACGGAGAGGGCATAGAAATCGGAATTGTTATAGGTTTTCAGCACGTCGAAATTGCGCGTGACGAGGAAGGCCGGGCCGCCCGCCTGAGGCCGGATACTGCGACCCGACATCTGACCGGTTCCAGCCTCTTCACCCCATGCAAGGCCCGTCTTCCATCCATTGCGCGCCAGATAGCTTGCCGCCGAGGCCAGCGCGTCCCCGGGATCTTCAGCCCAGATATCTCGCCGTCCATCGCCATCAAAATCCACCGCAAAGGCCAGGTAGGATGTGGGAATGAACTGCGTATGGCCCATGGCCCCCGCCCAGCTGCCCAGCAACCGATCCGGTGTGGTGTCACCGCTTTGCAGAATACGCAGCGCGGCCAGCAGCTGATCCTCCCAGAAGGCCCCGCGGCGCCCGGCAAAGGCCAGCGTCGCCGTCGCCGAGACAACCGGGATCTGTCCGCGCTTGTCACCGAATTGGCTTTCGACGCCCCAGATGGCGGCAAGGATGTATTGCGACACGCCGTAGCGCGCCTCGATCGCCGCGAGCGTTCCGCCATGGCGGGACAGCGCCCCGCGTCCCTTGGCCAGCCTTTCGTCGGACGTGGCGATCGAGAGATACTCCTCGAACGTCCGACGGGTCTGAATCTGACTGCCGTCTCGCCGGACCACGCCGGGCAGGTAGCCAGCCCCGGCCAACCCCGCCTCAAGTGTTTCCGCCGAGATACCCCGGGATGCCGCGCGGCCTCGGAACGCCGCCAGCCAGGCATCAAACCGTGCATTGGGCTGTGGCAAAAGGTCGGGGGCAAGGCCCGTTGTGGTTTGCGCGGGGACCGGGGCGCTGCTGCAGGATGCGACGCCCCACGCCCCGAGCGCGACCAGAAAATGGCGACGGCTGATACGCATGACACTACCAGCCTAGGCCAGCGCTATGACCCTCACAATTCAGCGGCTTGCGGACTGGCCGATTTCCGCCAAGTGGCGCCTAGGTGCGGGCCCGTTCAAAGGCGGCCCAGGCGGCTTCGAATTTGTCGAAATCGAAATCCGGCTGCCGGGCCGGATCGAGAACCAGCCGTTCGGTCTCCAACAGCTTGTGGATCGCCTGCTCCAGCTCCGGCACATGAGAGTCGGGGATCACCAGCGCCCCGTGACGGTCCGCATGGACAAGGTCGCCATCGGCAACCTCCAGCCCGAAAACCGTGACCTTTGTGCCGATCTCTCGCACATGGACAAAGGCATGGCTGGGGCCGACCGATCCGGCGATCACCGGAAAGCCCTCGGGCAAATCACCGAGGTCACGCATCACCCCGTTGGTCAGCGCCCCGGAAAGGCCAAAGCCCTTGTGAACACTCGTATTGATCTCACCCCAGAAGGCGCCGACGGCGTTGTCGCCGTCCATATCCTCGATCACGGCCAACGCCGGGCGCGGGCCTTGGGACATGTGGCGATAATAGTCCATGCGCCGGGTCCTGATGACCTCGGGCGGCTCTTCCGGCGGGGCGATGGCGGCGATCCTGGCCGTGCGGGCATAGCCCACCATTGCGCCCCCCGCGGGGTCACTGCACTGGACGGTGCCCCGGGTGAAGCGGTCAAAGCCGCGCTTGCCTTCGACCACTTCGAGCGCGTTGCAAACGGTCGGCGTGTCGACCCGCCGCAGCAGGTCCAGCAGGGATTGGTCCATTGTCATATCTCCTCCAGCCAGCGGCGCAGGGCCGCCGTCGTCTTGTCCGGTTGTTCCAGTGTCGGCAGGTGGCCTGCCCCCTCGATCACACTGAGGGTCGATTTGGCCAACAGCTGATGCATCAGTTCGTGGCGCGATAGCGGACACAGGCTGTCTTCGCGTCCGCACAACACCAGCGCGGGGCGGTCGAACCGGCGCAGGGTCTCGCATTGATCGGGCCGGTCACGCAGGGCACGGGACTGACGCAGGAACACCTCAGGACCGAGATCCAAAGCCATCTCCATGCACAGGTCCAGGATGCCGGCCCGGTTCGGACCGTCGGTCAGGTAGTTGGGCTTCATCTCGTCGCGCATCACGGCCTCAAGCTGGCCCGCAGCGGCCTTGTCCATCTGCGGTTGGCGGCGGGCCCTGACCGCGTCGGCCTCGGCCAGCGGGTTGGTATCCATCAGGGCCAGCCCGGCGACCCTTTCGGGGGCCTGCCGCACGACCTCCATCGCCACGATGCCGCCCATGGACAAACCACCCAGCGCGAACCAGTCCGGGGCCTGCGAAAGAACCGCATCGGCCAGCGCCTCAACGGTATCGGCCGCGGTAATGGGCAGGACGGTCAAATCAATCGCATCCGCTTGCGGACCGAAGAGCCGCGCATCGCACATCATGCCCGGCAACAGGATCAGCGGGGCCGTCACTTGACCAGCGCCGCCCCCTCGGCCAGCGCGCCAAGCTTGGCATAGGCGATCTCGGGGTCCACGGCGCCGAACCCTGCGAAGGTGCCAAAGCCGCAATCGGACCCGGCAATCACCCTGTCCGGCCCGACGATATCGACAAAACGGCCGATCCGCTGGGCCACCAGTTCCGGATGTTCGACGAAATTCGTCGTCGTATCCACAACACCCGGCACCAGAACCTTGTCTTCGGGGATATCCCCCCTGCGGTCACGGAAGACGGTCCATTCATGGCCATGGCGGGGGTTCGAGGTCTCGAACAAGACGTAACGCGACTTGGTCGCCATCAGCGTGTCGAACATCTTTTCCATGGAGATGTCGCAGACATGCGGTCCCTCGTAATTGCCCCAGCAGATATGCACGCGCACCTTGTCGGCGGGCACATCGGCCAGTGCGTGGTTCAGGGCCTCGACATGGGACTGCGCGATCTTCAGGAATTCCGCGTCGGACAGGTCGTTGAACAGCATGTGCCGGGACAGCGCCAGGTCGGGGCAATCCAGTTGCAGGTCCAGCCCGGACGCCACGATGGTCTCGTATTCTTCCTTCATCGCGTCGGCGAGCGCCGCCAGATAGGCCTCACGCGTGGGGTAGAAATCGTTCTGCAGGAACAGGGAGATCACACCCGGGCTGGCCGCGTTCATGAAACCGCGCTCGACCCCATGCTCGGCCATCCCCGCCTTGAGGTTGGCAATATCCTTTTGAAGCTCGCCCTGCCCCTTGGACTTGACCTCACCCACGCACATCGGGCGGGCATATTGCGGCGTGCCGCCGTCATCCGCCAGCCGCTTGAGGAAACTGGGAAACTGCTTCAGATCAGCCGGCGCATTGCGGGGGCTGTCACCATCGAAACCGGTGTAGCGGTCCTTTACGTAAGTCGCATAGCTGATCTTGGAGGTCTCACCGTCGGAGACGATGTCGATGCCCGCGTCGACCTGCCGACGCACGGTTTCCGACACCGCATCGGCCATGCAGGCATCGAAGGCCGCGGGATCATACTCCTTGCCATGTTCACGGGCAAAAATGAAATCGACGACCTCCTGCGTGCGCGGCAGGGATCCGACATGGGTTGTTTTGATCTTGCTCATTTCTGACCTCGAATTTCTAGATAGGTCAGGCAGTCCGGTGGAACCCGGACTGCCCGATGGGTCTCGTCAGCCCTGCCAGGTCAGCCCAGCGGGATCGTCCGTGCCAACGATATGATACATCGCGGCCTCGCCCGTCATGGATGGAACGGCGCAATGCGCCAGGTTTTCCGGAACCGAGATCGTGTCGCCGGGGGCGAGCGTGACGCTGCCGCCGTCCCACTCGACCCGCCAATGCCCCTTGACCGGCATCAGGACGCTGGGGCGTTTGTGGCTGTGCTTGGTGTCGGTGGCGCTGGCGCGGGTGATGAAATCAACCTCGAAGCCGGGCTTGTCCTTCAGGAGACCGGTCTCACCGATGACCTTGCAAGGGGTCTTGTCGGCCATTGCCACCATGTCCCAGTAGCGGGCCACGTGGTTGGGCAGCACCTCGGCCGTGGTCGGCTCACCGCGCTTGGCCAGTTCCTCGTCTGTCATCAGCGGCATCGGCTTCACGCCGTCAGGCAGGGCCTCGCCCTTTTTGGTGTCGTAGAGCTTGCCGGTCTCGGCCAGAACAAGGCCATGATCGGCGGCTTCTTCGATCACCTGCGGGGCCCACATGACGCCGCCACCGGCATCGTCACCGCCAAGGATGGCCATGATCATCCCGTAATCGGTGCCGATATTCTCGAACCCGCGGAAAACCCCGGTGGGAATGTTGAAGATATCGCCCTCTTCCAGCACCACCTCTCCGGCGGTGCCCCAACGCCCCCAGAAGAACCGCCACCGGCCCGACAAAACGAAGAAAGCCTCTGCCGTGCGGTGGTCATGCAGGGAATTGCGGCACTTGGGCGGCTGCCCGGCGGCGCCGATATTGAAGCCATGCTCGATGCTGATGTGCACGTGCTGGTCGGGCGATTCCGAAACGCCGCCGCCGATGATGGTGAAATTTTCCTTCTGGTCCGATCCCGGCGTATGGGCGTCGATGAAGGCAGTTTTGCAGGGTTGAAGGTCGCCATAGCGAACGATGCGGGATTCCATGTCTTGCGGTGTCATGTCTGTCTCTCCTTGGGAGTTGCAATTTCTGATGGGTTGAACTCAGAAATCGCGCCCCGGCGGATGCGGGTTCAGACGTTCCGCCCGCCGCGCCTGGAACAGCATATGCAGCCGTCTTATGGCCTCGGGTTGGTGCATTAAAGGGCACCTGTCTGCAAAAGGATCTGTTTCCAGATCGCGGTCTCGTCGAACAGGGTCCATTCCCGGCGCAGTTTGACCTGACCGGTGATCAGTTCCCCCCATTCCGCGTGGCTGATGCCCAGCAGGTAGACCTTGGCCCCGGTCGGCACGCCGAACGCGCCCCAGCCCGAATGGGTGCCGTGCAAAGACCAGCGGATCGCCGAGCGGGGCGGCATGTTCGGATCTGTGCGACCGATCTGGTGCTCGATACGGAATTCGGCATCGGGGAAGGCCGCCCGCAGCCCCATCCAGAATCCATCTGCCGCAGCCCAGCCATGGCCGATTTCGCCGCCCGGATAATGCACGTTCGCGGCGCGGTCATACTGGGCCTCGATCGCGCGCATATCGGCGCCCATGATCCGGGTCAGAAGCTCGGCATGGCGCTGCCCCCATTCATTATCGTTTCCGTGGCCCTTGTAGGGGCCCGGCCTGTCGGTTTCGGGGGTCAGTGGCCGGACGCAAGCCTCTGGCCCGCCTTCGCGCGCGATAAGGTCGCGGGCATAGTCCTGCGGGTCCCAACCAATCTGCTTCACGATCGCGGTCTGGTCGCGGATCAGCCATTCGTCGTCGATTGCATTGTCCTTAGCATGGCAATCGGCAAGAATCCGGTATTGCAGTTTCGCCCCCGAAGCCGCGCCATAAACCCCATCGCGGGTATGGGTCGCCGTCGAGATGATCCGATGGCTGGACAGCATCCCCTGTTCCGGTGTGCCGGACCAGATCACGTCCTCGCCCAGAAGCTCACGATCCGGGAATTCGGCCAGCGTGGCCATGGTGGCGGCGATCACGCCCTGATTGCCCACCACAACCGAGGCCGGTGAGCGCACGACGATCTCCGGCGCGTAATAGTCGTGCAGCGTGGCAATGCCTCGATCTTCCCAGATCTCCTTAGTGATTCCGATGATGTAATCGGGGAAATCGGTGAATTTCGGGTCGAACCCTTTCATTGTGTCCATCCTTCGGGAATGCGGGCCGAGCTTCTCAGGATCAGCTTGCCCTCGATTTCGATCTGTTGCGGTGCGGTGCCGGGGGTTTCGATCTGCGCAAGGATCGTCTCCACGGCGGCATCGACCATCCGGTTCACCGGCTGGCGGATCGTGGTCAGGTCATAGGCGGCCCACCCCGCCAACGGCACATCATCATAGCCCACGACCGAGACATCCTTTCCCGGTTCCAGCCCGGCCTGACGCAGCACATCCATGACTGCAAAGGCCATGTGGTCATTGCCGACGAAAATTGCGTCGGGCCGGGTGCTGCCAGCGATCAATTGCCGGGCGCACTCCGTGGCGACCTCGTGTTTGTACATGCCGTCGACCATGGCAAAGGGCGTGACGCCAGCCCTCTGCAACACCGACAGGAACCCGGCCTGTCGGTCGCGTCCGGTCGAGCTGCCCTGCCAGCCGGCAATATGGGCAATCCGTTCATGCCCACCTGCCAGCAAGAATTCCGCGGCCTTGCGCCCGCCCTCGAAATTGGTCGAGGTGACCGAGGAAAAGCCGCTGTCATCCTGCCCGCGGTTGAACAGGACAACCGGGATTCCAGCCGCATTGGCACTGTCGGCCAGAGTGGAGCTGATTGCGACCGAGGCCGTGATGATCCCGTCGACCTGGTAGTCCATCAATTCCTGCACCACCGCATCCGCCCCGTCGATCGAGTTCGTCGCGGTGAATATCAGGATGTGATAGCCCTGCGCCTGAAGCGCGTTGGACAGTCGCTCCAAGGCCACCGGGTAGAACTGGTTTTCAAGATAGGCCACGACCAAGCCGATGATGCGGCTTTTGCCGGACACCATGGCGCGCGCCAGCACATTGGGGCGATAGCCCAACTCATCGGCTGCGCGGCGCACCTTCTCGACCGTCTTGGGCGAGGCCGACGCGCCCGGCGTAAAAACGCGGCTGACGGCCGACTGGCTGACCCCAGCGCGGGCGGCGACGTCTGCTGATGTGACCTTGGCACGTTCCATTACTCTGCCGTCCACCCGCCGTCGACCAGAAGGGAGGTGCCCGTGACCATCGCCGAGGCATCACCGGCCAGATAGACCACCGCGCCCATGATGTCCTCGACCTCTCCGACGCGGCCCAGCTTGATCTTGTCCTCGATCCACTTGACCTTATCTGGATCGTCAAAGGTCTGTTCCGTGAGCGGTGTCCGGATGAACGTTGGGCAGATCGAGTTGATGCGGATTCCGGCGCTGCCCCACTCGATGGCCATTGATTTGATCATGCCTTCCAAACCGTGCTTGGAGGCACAGTAGACCGCGCGGTCGATGCCGCCCACATGGGCCATCTGCGATGAGATATGGATGATCGAACCGCCCTGCCCCGCCGCGAGCATCGCGCGCGCGGCTTCGGTCGACAGGAAATAGGCGCCGCGCAGGTTCACCCCCATGACGGCATCATAATCCTCGGGCCGGGTCTCCAGCGCCGCTGAATGGCGGGCCAGACCGGCCGCATTGACCACCACATCAAAGGGCGCCCCGGCGCAGGCGGCACGGCATTCCTCGAAACTGGCGACGTCAAGCGGCAGCGCCTCGGCACTCATGCTGGCCTTCGTCATGGCGGCAACTGCCTCTGTCAGGCGATCCATGCCACGGGCGGCACAGACCACATGCGCGCCCACCTCGGCCAGCGCCACGGCGGCACCCAGGCCAATACCGGACGATGCGCCGGTGACCAGCGCGCGTTTGCCATCCAGCCGGAAAGAGGGAGTTCGGGGCAGATCCATCAGGCGTCCCCCACAGGGAAGGGCACCGATCCAGGCACACGGGCCTTGTTGAATTCGCGCAGGCGGGCAAACACATCGACGCCCAGTTGCAGGTAGGCGTCGAGGATGTCCACCATCACCCAGTTCTCACGGATACGGCCATTTTCCAGCCGCCAGAAATCGAGACTCTTCATGGTGATCTTCTTACCCGACGGCGCGATCCCCATCCAACCATCATGGGTGACGGTCTGGATCATGTTCGGCCAGCCTGTAACACCGACGTAATCATTGTCGCCAAAGAAGTGATAGACGATATCGTCCACGTATTTGCCACGGTCGGGCATGCCGGCAAGAAACGGGATCTGGTGCCAGTTGCGAAAACCGGCGATGCCACGCCCGGTGCCGATACCGGCGGGGCCATACCAGTTCATCGTATCGTGCCAGAAGCGCGGCATCTCCATCACCTCGGGGCCGCCTTCGCTGGGATGACGCTTCAGATGCTCCAGCATGTCCACGATGATGTGCTGGCTCTGACGGCTGCGCTCGTCGTCGCGCTCAGCCCGGATCAGCCCATCGCCCGACGCTGGGCCCGGCACGCAGAACTCACGCCCCAACGAGGGCGCCATGGGCCACGCATTGGCCTGCATCATCACTTCAGGAATGTCCCAGAGTGCCTGGTATTCCACGACCTTGCCATCCTTGAGGCGGTAGAATTCGTGAAATCGCATATGCGCCAGATGGCCGCTGGGCGGGATGTCCAGGAAGGGCGCAACGAAAGTGCCCATGAAGTGCCCTCCGCAGCCGACCCAATCATTGCCGTGGTCATCGGTACCGGCCATGACGATCCAGTCTCGGCGTTCCACATCCGGCCAGGCGGCGCGGAGCACCGCCAGGGCTTGATCGTGAAAGGCCTGCCCGCCCGTCATCTTGCCGAAGGGATGGGCCAGCTTGAACACCGCATCGGGCGCGCAGATCGCGTCCAGCGCAGCGCGGATTTCGCCGGAATCCCAATCGTACTGCGCGGATCGAAGACGCTCCAGCGCTGCCTTGTTCGCTGCATGACTCATTCCGCGGCCTCGCCGTAGGGTACGTTCTTGCCACCGTAGCGGCGGACGCGGACATTGCATTGCTCGGCATGGCCGACAAAGCCTTCCAGCATGCACAGCCGCGAGCCGTATTCGCCCACCAGCGCGGCGGCCTCGTCGGTCGTGACCTTCTGGTAGGAATGGGTCTTGAGGAACTTGCCGACCCAGAGCCCGCCGGTATAGCGCCCGGCTTTTTTCGTCGGCAGTGTATGGTTGGTGCCGATGACCTTGTCCCCGTTGGCGACATTGGTGCGCGGCCCAAGAAACAGCGCGCCGTAGCTGTGCATGTTCTCAAGGAACCAATCGTCGCGGTCAGTCATGACCTGCACGTGTTCATAGGCCATGTCATTGGC
Source organism: Salibaculum griseiflavum (assembly GCF_003129565.1). Taxonomy (GTDB): domain Bacteria; phylum Pseudomonadota; class Alphaproteobacteria; order Rhodobacterales; family Rhodobacteraceae; genus Salibaculum; species Salibaculum griseiflavum. The sequence goes on along the minus strand of NZ_QETF01000010.1, from coordinate 20,008 downwards.
GACCTGCAGCATCTCGTCATAGCTGTCGCAAACGATCACGTCGCCATAATCACGCCAGGACGCGCTGGCGGTCTCGGCGGTGGGGATAATGCCCAGAAGGCGGTCACACTCGACCATGGTCTCTTCGGCCAGCTTGCGGCTGTTGGTGATCAGGCAAGCGGGAGAGTTGAAGCCATGTTCGGCCTGCCCGATCAGGTCGGTGGCGCAAATCTCTGCATCGACGGTTTCGTCGGCGATGACCATTGTCTCGGTCGGACCGGCGAAGAGGTCGATGCCGACGCGACCGAAAAGCTGTCGCTTGGCCTCGGCCACGAAGGCATTGCCCGGGCCGACCAGCATATGCACCGGGTCGATGCTTTCAGTGCCGATCGCCATGGCGCCCACGGCCTGAATGCCGCCCAGCACATAGATCTCATGCGCGCCGCCCATATGCATGGCAGCCACGATAGCCGGATGCGGCTCCCCATTGACAGGTGGGGCCGAGGCGACGATGCGCGGCACGCCCGCCACGTTCGCCGTCAGCACGGACATATGGGCCGACGCCACCATGGGGAACTTGCCGCCGGGCACGTAGCAGCCCACCGATTGCACCGGGATGTTCTTGTGGCCCAGGATCACGCCGGGGAGGGTCTCGACCTCGATATCGGTCATGGATGCCCGCTGCGCCTCGGCAAAACGGCGGATCTGCGCCTGGGCGAACTTGATGTCCTCCATGTCGCGGGCAGAGACCTTCTGCATCGCGGCCTCGATCTCGGACTCCGTCAGGCGGAAGTTCTCTGGCGCATAGCCGTCGAATTTCTGGCTCAGGTCGCGCACGGCGGCATCGCCCCGCGTTTCGATATCCTTCAACGTGCCTTCGACAACGGCACGCACCTTGGCGTCTTCTTCCGCCTTTTCAGCCTCGGGTTTGCTCTTCTTGAGATACTCAATGCCCATATCTTTCATCCTTCATTTTCGGGCCGGGGCGGCGTGCGCTCTCCCCGGTCAAAGCTCTCCCAGCCGTGGCCGTTGAACACGTCCACGCCCAGCTGGGCCAATACATGCGGGAAATCGACCATCACCCAGTTGTCGGTGATCTTGCCGTCCTCGACCTTCCAGAAATCCATGTAGCGGATCTCCACGCGTTTGCCGGTTGGCGCCACGCCCATGAAGTCGCCCGAATGGGACGCTTCCTGACGCCCGAAGGCGGCGGCCCACTCGCCCATGTACAGCCTCGACTCGTCCACGCAGACCTTGTCGGAAAAGGCCGCCTGAAAGGGGCGCTGCCAATTGTCCTGGAACTCGGCCAAGCCGGTCTTCGTGCCACAGCCCTGATTGCCCATCCAGCGAAATCCGTCCGCAAAGAACTGGCCGATATCGTCGATGCGATGGTCGTTCAGACCGTTGACCATGGCCTCGATCACGGCGCGGGTCTCGTCTGTTTTGCTCATGTCCGTGTCGCGCGTCAGCACGGCCTGTTCGGGTCGGGAACCTCTCATCGGGTCACTCCTGTCATGTCGGATTGAAGGGGGCGCGGCAGGCAGCACCCCTCTTCAACAGGAAGTCCCGCGGCATCCGGTTCAGGGCGGGGTGGCGGCCGGACGCGCTATGGCGAAAAGCGCTGCTCATCCCTTGACGGCCCCCGCGGTCAGCCCGCTGACGATCTGGCGCTGGAACACCATGACAAGCAGGAACAGCGGCGCGGTGATCGACACGGCGGCGGCAACGGCGACCACCTGGTCGGTCGTCGTTGTCTCGCGGTTGAACATGCCGGCAATGGCCGGAACCATTGTCTGGTTCGAAGCATCCAGCAGCAGCGAGGTCACCAGGAAGTCGTTATAGGCCAGAAGGAAGCTGAACAGGCCCGTGGTGATCACGCCCGGCCACATGACAGGCATGATGACCAGCCGGAAAGCCTTGAAATGCGAACAGCCATCGACACGCGCGGCCTCGTCCAGATCAGCCGGGATATTGGAAAAGAAGCTGCGCAGCATCCAGATGGTGAAGGGCTGGTTGATCGCCACCAGCACCGCGATCACCGCCGCGGGCTTGCCATAAAGCGTTGGCGCGTTCTCGCCCAGGATCGGGGACAGCCATTCGGCCGAGTTGATGAAGACCGGCAGATAGCCCGCCACTAGCACCGAATGCGGCAGCGACCGGAAGATCAGCGCGATGATCAGGATCCAGAAGGCCAGCGTCGATCCCGAGCGTGCCAGACCGTAGCCCGCCAGCGTTCCGACCGTCAGCGACACGGTCACGACCCCAGCGGTCACGATCAGCGAATTCTTGAAGTTGTTGGAAAACCCGCGATCGACCCAGACGGTCTGGTAGTGCTCGGTCGTGGCGCCGATCACGTCACGCCCCAGCGGTCCGAGCAACGGGTTCAGGACCCCCGTCACCACCGGCAGCGCCCCGAAGAACACCACCACGAAACCCACCCCGACCAGCAGGGCTGCGACGATCCAGCCCAGCACGGTCCAGCCCTTGGGGCTGTATCGCTCGACCAGGCGCGGCAGGTGCCGGGCGCTCAGCCGGGCGGTGAAATAGACCACCGCCAGTCCCAGCACGATATCCACGACGGACCAGCCCGACCCGTCCGCGCGGGTCGCGGGGCCGAAGATCACGTTCAGCGGGTTGCTGTCGAAGGCATCGACCGGCGACTTGAAGCTCATCACCGTGATCCAGAAGATCGGGAAGGCGGCAATCAGGCACCAGAAGGCCAGGAACGTGTTCGACAGGATCCGCAGCGGGGCGGGTTGGCGCAGGGCTTTCGCGGTCATCAGTGTGTCCCCTTGTGGTCACGCCACGTGCGCTTGAGCAACGGCACGAGCAGGATGGCGATGCCGATCATGGTCAGCATGGCCGAGGCAGAGGCACGACTGATCGAACGGATCCCCGCCTCGTTCGGTGTCAGGAAGTCATAGGTCAGCCATTGCAGAGAAATGACATAGCCCTGGCTGCGGAAGCCGACGACCTCCTCGAAGACGCGATAGGTATCCATCAGGTGGATCATCGCCACGAAGATGATCAGCGGCATCAGGTGCGGCACGATGATCAGGCGCAGCCGTTGCCACCGGTTGGCCCCGTCGATCACGGCGCTTTCCAGGCTATCCTGGTTCACGGTCTGAAGCCCGGCATAGAAGATGATCGCGGCAAAGGGCGCCACGTGCCAGACCCGGTAGAACATCATCATCAGTTCGATCGTCCAGGCCTGGGCGAACAGCGCAAGATCGCGCGCCAGCCACCATTCCAACAGCGCGGTCAGGATGCCGTCGCCGCGGAACAGCCAGTTGATCGACAGCGCGCCGATCACCGGGGTGATGATGAAGGGCAGCAGCGACAGGAAGATCACCGGCCCCCGGATCATCTTGGCCGCGTTGTTGATGACAAGTGCGATGGCCAGCCCGAACCCCACCACAAGCGGCAAGGTCACAAGCGTGAACATCAGCGTGAAGCGCAATGCCTTCCAGAAGTCGATGGACTGGATACCGGACCAGGACCAGTCCTTCACGGCGGTCCAGAACCGCTCCATTTCCAGGACGTTGCGGTAGCTTTGCAGGCCGACGAAATCCGTCCGGGTGATGATGTCGCCGTTTTCATCCAGCATCGGTCGGGTCTGTATTTCCGTCTCGCAGGTCTGGGTCAGGAAGCCGGGCGTGCAGTTCTCGACCTCGATCTGTTCGTAGAGCGGCTGGGTGACGTTGAAGCTTTGCCAGAAGACCGAGATCAACGGAAAGGCGATGAACAGCAGCATCAGGAAGATGGACGGGCCGACGAATGCGGCGAAGGTCTTGAATTTCATGCGGCCTCCTTTGCGGCACGGGCGCGGTCGGCGACGAAGCCTCCGGCGCGCCAGCCGATCATCATGGACGGGGCGTTGGTGTTGGCGGACGTGACCTTTGGCATGACCGAGGCGTCGGCGACGGTCAGACCGGTGACACCCTTGAGCGACAGGTCGGCCGCAAGCGGCCCGTTCTCGCCCATCGCCACGGTTCCGACCGGGTGGTAGGCGGTGCCGCAGCCCTTGCGAATGAAGGTTTCCAGCGCATCGCCGGTCACCAACTCACCCGGGTGGCCCTCGGGGGCGCGATGCGGGTCAAGCGGCGCGTCTTTCAGGATCTGGCGCAGGCGCGGGATGCCGTTCATCAACACCTGTAGATCGTAGGGATCGCTCAGCAGGTTGAGGTCGATGGCCGGTGTGAACCGGTCCGCGCCCAGTGTCAGGCTGCCACGGGACCGAGGTCGGCTGACCACCACGTCGGCGAAATAGCCCGCGCCCCAGGTAATCGCCTTGCCCTTCCAGCCCAGCATGAAGGGAATGAAGTGGCATTGCGCATCCGGGCGTCCCTCGCCGGGCATGGCCCGGAAAAACGCGCAGGCTTCGACCGTGGGCGATGCGAAGACGCCACGCCGGGCAAAGGCCCAGGCAAAAGGCGCCAGCGCCCAGCGCGGCATTTGCGACAGCGTGAGGCCATAGCCCGAACCGGACCCCGCAAAATGCAGGCCGACGCCGGGATGATCGTGCAGGTTGGCCCCGATGCCGGGGATATCGCGCACCGGGTCGATGCCGCGCTCGGACAGATGCGCTGCCGGGCCCAGACCCGAGCGCATCAGGATCATCGGCGTTTCGATCGAACCCGCGGACAGGATCACACCCGCGTTGGCCGCGATCTTGCGCCCGTCGCGCAACAGAACACCTGCCGCACGGTCGCCGTCCATCACCACCTTGTCGACCTCGGCTCCGGTTATGACCTCGACACGGCCCGTTTTCTGCGCCGGGCGCAAAAAGGCATCGGCGGCCGACCAGCGGCGGCCATCGTGCAGGTTGGCGTGGCAGACGCCGGCGCTCTGGCGTTCAGGGGTCGGCGCGGACTGTGGATCATTGCCACCAAAGGCGCGCCCAAATCCCTCGGCCAGGGGATGAGGATTGGCTAGCCGCCGGGGCTGCAAGGCGCCCTCGACCGCCTCAAAAGCCGGCGCGACATCGGACCAGCCCCAGCCGGGGGTTTCCCAGCCGTCGAAATCGTCCGACCGGCCCCGGAACCAGGCCATGGAATTGATCGACCCGGACCCGCCCAGCATCTTGCCACGCGGCACCGAGACCTGCCGTCCCCCCAGGTTTTCCTGCGGCACGGTCTTGCGCGCCCAGTCTCGTGGCCCGCCCAGAAGGTTCACAAGGCCAAAGGGCATCTTCACGCGGAGGTCCGCATCCGATGGACCGGCTTCGATCACGCAGATCCGATCCGTGGTCAGCTCGGCAAGACGCGCGGCAACGGCGCATCCGGCGGAACCGGCCCCAACGATGATATGATCGAATTCTTGTGTCATGGTTGCTCCGGAAGGGTTGGATCGGGGGCCACGGCGCGCGCAGCCCCCGAGAGGGAGGATTATTCGATCAGGCCGGCTTCTTCGGCAGCCGTCATGTAGGCGGCTTCGATATCGGCCAGCGTGGTCTCGGCGTCCTTGTTGCCGTTCAGGTAGTCGGCAATGCCATTGCCCAGGGCAGTGTGCATGATGCCCATGGCCCCCGAGGCCGGGTAGGGACGCGCGCCATTGGCGGCGGTGGCGGCCGCACCGGCAGCCAGATCACCGGGCTCATAGCCGTCGATAAGCCACACGGCGGCTTCCTGGTTGGCCTGAACCATTTCGCTGTCGATGCCTTCCATGGCCACGCGGAAGGCGGCCTCGGCCTCTTCGTCGGTGATGTTTGAGGCGATCACGATACCATCCCACCAGATCGAGGAGGCGGGCGCCTCGGAGCCCATGGGCGCCGAAGCCATCTTGACCAGGCCCACGACCTGGCTTTCGGCTTCGTCATTCATGGCACCGGCGCGCGACGCCCACAGGTTCGCCATCGCGATCTTGCCCTGCTGGAACTGCTGCTGCACGTAGGTGGAATCGGACACGAGGTATTCCGGGTCCATGTATTCGGTGAGGGCCTTCATCATTTCGAGGCTGGCAATGCCCCTCTCGTTGTTGATGGTGGGCATGTTGTTGTCGTCAACGAACTGGCCACCTTCGCCCAGATACATGTTCACGAATTCCTCGCCCAGGTTCCAGCCGGTCATGAAGGTGCCGCCCAGCGGGTAGTCCACCACGCCGGCCTCTTCGATGACGGCAGCGGCGGCGAGCACCTCGTCATAGGTGGTCGGCACATCGAGCCCCAGATCGTCGAGGATATCTTCGCGGTACATCAGGTGCTGGTTGTTCACCATCATGGCGATGGCCATGATATCACCGCCGACGGTGATCAGCTGGTTCGGCTTCAGGTTCTGGCCATACTGCTCAACAAGGTCGTTGAGCGGACGGATCGTGCCCGCATTGAGCAGCGGGATCATGGTTGAGTTGGCAACGCCGCCGATATGGTAGAGCGACGGATCAGCGGCAAAGGCCTCGGGCTGCTTCTCGCGGAATTCCTGGTCCAGGTTGGCTTCGAAATTGCCGCATTCGGCCATGGCGTCGGTGACGGCCTTCCAGGCTTCGAACCCGGCGGTCAGCGAGCGTAGCTCGGTGGTGTTTTCAAAGGCGCATTCTGCCGTGGCCACGCTGCCCGCGACGCTCATCGCCCCTGCCATCAGGATGGTCTTGAGTTTCATGAGATATCTCTCCCTGTGCTTGGTTGCGGGCTGCCCTGCAGTCGCAGCCCGGTTGGTAAGAGGGCATCAGCCCCCGATACGCTCACCCGATTCAGCGTCGAACAGGTGGCAATGCTCTTTCGGGACATGGATCGAGACCATATCGCCGATTTCAGCACGGAACGACTTGTCGGCCTTGGCCGAAACCAGCGCCCCGCCGATGCGCACGCTGACCATGGTGGCATCACCCAGCAATTCCAGCGTGTAGATCGGCGCGGTGATCTGGCCGCCCTCGCCGCGCACTTCGGCATCTTCGGCGCGGAAGCCCAGCGTCACCGGTCCATCGGCCACATCCAGCCCGGCGATCTCGGTGTTCTGGGTGCTGAAGGTTCCACCCGCGCAGCTGCCCTCGATCAGGTTCATGGCAGGCGAACCGATGAAGCTTGCGACGAATGTATTGGCCGGCCGGTCGTAAATCTCGGTCGGGCTGCCGACCTGCTGAACGATGCCCTTTTCCATCACGACGACGCGGTCGGCCAAGGTCATCGCCTCGATCTGATCATGGGTGACGTAAATCGTTGTGACGGACAGCTCATGGCTGAGGTTCTTGATCTGCGCACGGGTGCTGACCCTCAGTTTCGCGTCGAGGTTCGAGAGCGGCTCGTCCATCAGGAACACGTTGGGTTCGCGCACGATGGCGCGCGCGAGCGCCACGCGCTGGCGCTGGCCGCCAGACAATTCCGCCGGCTTGCGGTGCAGGAATTCGTCCAGTTCCACCATCGCACTGGCCCGGCGCACCTTTTCATCGTGGGTAGAAGGATCCGTGCCTCGAACCCGCAGCGGGAAGCGGATGTTCTCGTATACGTTCAGGTTCGGATAAAGCGCGTAGCTCTGGAACACCATCGCCACATCGCGGTCCTTGGGTTCAAGATCGTTGATCACCCTGCCGTCGATGGTGATCTCACCATCGGTGGGATCCTCCAGTCCGGCGATCATCCGCATGGTCGTGGTTTTACCGCAGCCCGAGGGACCAAGCAGCACCAGGAATTCGCGATCCGCGATAGTCAGGTCGAAATTGTCGACACCAACGAAAGAGCCCCAGCGCTTTGAGACGCCGCGCAACTGGATTTCGGCCATCTGGCCACCTCCCCTGTTGAGTTCACGTATTTTGCATACGTTTGCAATTAGGCTAGACTCCACCGGCGCGATTGGGCAAGCTATTTTTTGCAAACGCATGCAAAATTGAGGGTAAGGCACGGGAAAATGACGAATTTTCAAGCACAAAAAGAGGTCGTTCAGACGTATTATGCAGCGTTGGACGGGGCCGCGGGTGACTCTGTCGAGCAGGCCATGGCGGGATTCGTCAGCCCCGACTATCGGTGGCGTGGCTATTATCCCTTCGGCGAACTGCACGGTGCAGCAGACGTTGCAGAGCAGTTCTGGGCACCGCTCAAATCAGCGCTGACCCGGTTGCAGCGGCGCCAGGACGTTTTCATGGCCGGAACCAACGAGGTCGACAACCACGAAAGCACTTGGGTGGTCTCCATGGGTCACCTGATGGGGCTGTTCGATGCACCGTGGCTGGGCATCCGCCCCACCGGGAAGATCGCCATGCTGCGCTATTGCGAGTTCAACCGGGTCGAGGATGGCAAGATCACCGAGGCGGCGATGTATTTCGACATTCCGCACCTGATGGTGCAGGCCGGGCAGAATCCTTTCCCGCCGCAGACCGGGGCAGAGATGATCCAGCCCGGCCCCCTGCCCCATGATGCACTTTTGTTCGACGCCCAGCCCCCCGAGGAAGGGGAAAAGACGCTGGCCGCCATCGACGCCATGATCTCGGATCTCGGGCAATGGCAATCCGGCCTGCCGCTGGAAGAGGAACTGGCCCGGAACTGGCACGATGACATGATCTGGTGGGGGCCGACCGGGATCGGTGCGACCTACACGATCGAGCGCTATGCCAAGCAGCATTCCGGCGTCTTCCGCGGGGCTTTCACCGACCGCTCCAAGACCAGCCATGTCTGCCGCATGGCCGAGGGGCATTACGGCGGTTTCTTCGGCTGGCCGAATTTCACCGCGCGCCCCACAGGTGGTTTCATGGGCATGCCCGCCACCGGACAGGCCGGCGATTTCCGGGTCATCGACATCTATCGCCGCGAAGGCGATAAACTTGCCGAGAACTGGATCTTCATCGACCTGCTGCATTTCTGGAAGACGCAGGGCGTGGATATCCTGGAACGGACGACGGGAATCGGTGGATGAGGATCGACGCGCATCATCACCTTTGGGATCTGTCCAAGGTTCATTACCCATGGCTGATGGCGCAAGGGGTCGAACGATTCTTTGGCGACCCCGCCCCGATCCAGCGCGACTACCTGGTCGACGAATTCCGCCGCGATGCCGATGGCTTTGCCGCCTCGGTCCATATCCAGGTCGGGGCCGAGGACGGCTGGGCCGAGGCGCAATGGATACAGGCGGTCGCCGATGCAACCCCGGACTGGCCGCTGGCACAGGTGGCCTTCTGCGACCTGACCGCCCCGGACCGGGATGCGCAGCTGGACCGTCTGCAGACACTGCCCTCAGTGCGCGGGGTGCGCCAGATCGTCGGCCGTGCGCCGGGCGAAGATGCCGTTACCGGCACCAATGACCTGCTGGATGATCCGCGTTTCGCCGAGGGGCTGCGTGCGGTCGGCGCCCGCGGCCTGTCCTTCGACCTGCAATTGATCCCCGAGCTTTACGAGGGCATGGCCCGGGTTCTGGACTTGGCGCCCGATACCCCCGTGGCACTGTGCCATGCCGGCAGCCCCCATGACCGCAGCGCCGCCGGCCTGCGGGACTGGTCGGATCGGTTGCGCCTGCTGTCCGAGCGCCCCGGCATGACCTGCAAACTCTCTGGGCTGGGCATGTTCGACCATGACTGGACGAGGGACAGCATCCGGCCAATCGTTGAAACCGTGCTGGAGCAGTTCGGCGCGGCGCGGACGATGTTCGGCTCGAACTTCCCGGTCGACAGCCTCTATTCCGATTATGCCCGGCTGATCGCGGCTTATGACGGCCTCATTCCGGCCGCGGATCACAAGGTCATCTTCCACGACACGGCCGCCCGTTTCTACGCCCTGCCATGAGCCGCGTCTTCCGATACCAAACCACCGTCCGGCCGGATTGGATCGACTATAACGGCCACATGCAGGACGCCTATTACGGGCTGATCTTCAGCTATGCGGTGGATGCAGTACAGGACGCGATAGGCGTCGACGCCTCCTATCGAGACCGCACCGGCTGCACGATCTACCTGCTTGAAGACCACAAGAGCTACCTGCACGAGGTCAAGGAAGGTGCCGCGTTGCGGGTCGAGATGCGTGTGCTGGACCACGATGCCAAGCGGTTTCTACTGCATGGGCAGATGTTCGAAGGTGAAGAACTGGTCGCGGTTGGCGAGTTCGTCGAATTGCACGTGGCCAGGCACCCCAGCCCGCATGCCGCGCCTATGCCCGAAGATGTGCAAGCGGCACTGGCCACCGCCCGGCTGTCTTCCGACGCGGCCGCACAACTGCCGAACCGGGCACGAGCACTTGCCCTGCGGCGACCTGCCTGATCCTTAGCATTCCGTTAACAGGTTTCGGGCATACACGCGGCCGGGTAGCGAGTGCTTTGACGATCAACTGGGGAATGGTGGGGGCCCTGCGCCGGTTTTGCAGGGCCCTTTTCCCCATGTCATACCGAGTATCGGATTTTTCGTTTTCCTCTGTTCGCCGATTGGGGAATAGTTCCGCAAAGGGCACCCGACGCGGGGCACGAACAGGGAGAGGACAGACCATGAAAATCGGCTTCATCGGGCTCGGAAATGTCGGGTCCAAACTTGCCGGCAGCCTGCTGCGCAACGGCCATGACGTTTCCGTGCATGACCTGAACGGCGATTTCGTCGACGGGTTCGTGGCGCGGGGCGCCACGCGCGGCGAGAGCCCCGCCCAACTGATGCGCGACTGCGAAGCGGTCATCACCTGCCTGCCCAGTCCCGCCGCCAGCGACGCGGTGATGCAACAGATGCTGCCCGAGGTCACCGCCGGCAAGATCTGGATGGAGATGTCGACCACAGACGCCGCCGAGGTCAAACGCCTCGGCGCGCTTGTGACCGAACGTGGCGGTGCGGCGGTGGATTGTCCGGTTTCGGGCGGCTGCCACCGCGCGGATACCGGCAATATCGCCATCTTTGCGGGCTGCGACCGGGCGACCTTTGAACGCATTCTTCCCTTGCTGACCCGGATGGGTCGTCGCATCCTGCATACGGGCGAGATCGGCAGTGCCTCGGTTCTCAAGGTCGTGACCAACTACCTGGCCACCGCAAACCTGCTGTCCTGCGCCGAGGCACTGGTGACCTGCAAGGCCGCTGGCATGGACATGAACACCGCCTACGAGGCGATCAAGATCAGCTCGGGCACATCATTCGTGCACGAAACCGAAAGCCAGGTGATCCTGAACGGCAGCCGCGACATTTCCTTCACGATGGATCTGGTGAAAAAGGATATCGGCCTGTTCCAGGAGGTCGCCGACCGCGCCGGGGTGCCGCTGGAAATCAACCCGCTGATGATGCAGATCCTCGACGACGGCATCGCCCGCTATGGTGAGCGGGAACTGTCGCCCAACATCATCCGGCGGCTGGAGGACGCGACGGGGCTCCAGGTTCTGGCCCCGGGTTTCCCAGCGGAAATGGTCGATGACGAGCCCGAGGAAGAGGGCTACGAAGTCATTCCCACCGGCAAGCCCGCCACGGCGGCAGAGTAAGGGGGCGATATGGCCGACTTGAATATGGACAACCTCGCACGGTTCTACATCGGCGGCGGCTGGGTGACACCGGACAGCGACCAAGCCATGCCGGTGATGAACCCCGCGACGGAGGATCGCATCGGCGATACGATCCTTGCCAATGAAACGGACGTGGACCGCGCCGTGACCGCTGCCGTGCAGGCCTTCGAGGCCTTTTCGCGCAGCAGCAAGCAGGACCGGCTGGACCTGCTCGGGCTGGTCCTCGACGAAAGCCGAAAGCGCCACGAGGACCTTGCCCAGGCCATGCGCATGGAGATGGGCGCGCCGATCACCATGGCCCGCGCCGAACAGGCCGAATCCGGCATCGGCCATCTTGAGGCCTTCATCGCCGCCCTGCGCGACCACCCCGAACGCGAAGAGCTGGCCAACGGCGACACCCTGCTGCGCGAACCGATCGGGGTCTGCGGGCTGATTACCCCGTGGAACTGGCCGATCAACCAGATCGCGCTAAAGGTCATTCCGGCGCTGGCCACCGGCTGCACCTGCATCCTCAAGCCGTCCGAGCACACGCCGATCTCGGCCATGATCTATGCCGAGATCCTGGATGCGGCCGGCGTGCCGCCCGGTGTGTTCAACCTGATCCAGGGCGATGGGCCCGGCGCAGGCAATGCCATGTCCGGACACCCGGATATACAGATGATCTCGTTCACCGGGTCCACGCGCGCGGGTCGGGCCATCACCCGCAACGCCGCCGAGACGATCAAGCGTGTCACGCTGGAACTGGGCGGCAAATCCCCCAATCTCGTCTTTGCCGATTGTGACCTGCAAGAGCGCGTGACCGGGTCGGTCGCGGAATGCATGTATAATTCAGGCCAGTCCTGCGATGCACCCACCCGCCTTCTGGTCGAGCGCACAATCTATGACGAGGCGGTCGAGATCGCTCGCAAGGCCGCCGACGCCACCGCCGTTGGCGACCCGGCTGAGGAGGGCGACCATATCGGCCCGCTCTTCGACAAGCTGCAATATGACCGGGTGCAGGCGCTGATCGAGACCGGCATTTCCGAAGGCGCGCGGCTGGTCACCGGCGGGCCGGGCAAGCCCGAGGGGATGGAAACCGGATGGTATGCGCGGCCCACGATCTTCGCCGATGTCCGCAACGACATGACCATCGCGCAGGAAGAAATCTTTGGCCCGGTGCTGGTGATCATCCCCTTCGAGGACGAAGAGGACGCCATCCGGATCGCCAATGACACGCCCTACGGACTGGCCGCCTATATCCAGTGTGGCGACATGGACCGCGCCGAACGGGTGGCGACGCGGTTGCGGGCAGGCGCCGTGCATATCAACGGCGGCGCCTTCAATTACGGCTCACCTTTCGGGGGCTACAAGCAATCGGGCAATGGCCGCGAAGGCGGCCGGTTCGGCCTCGAAGATTACCAGGAGGTGAAGACGCTGCACCGTCCCTAGGGGGCAGCTGTCGGCGCCCGCCGCATGAGGTCCGTTGCCCTAGCCTTCATTGGCAAACACCTTCAGAAGGTCCGACGGCGGGGTTCGGGCCAACCGGCGCGCCGGCCACAGCGCGGCCAGCAGGGCCGCCAACACCGACAAGCCGCCCAGCACCGCGTAGTCGCCGGGAAACAGGTACATCGGCAGGCGCCAGCCAAAGGCCTCGACATTGATGACGGTCAGCAGCATCCAGGCCAGTGCCAGCCCCAGCGGCAGCGCCACGAGCAGCGTCAATGCGGCCAGGACAACGGCGCGCAGAACTTCCAGCCGCCCCAGGCTGCGCCGGGTCATGCCCAGCGCCCAGGCCGGGGCCAGTTGCGGGACCCGCATGGCCGCAAGGGTCAGCAAGCTCATGAGGATGGCGAACCCTGCCACCGACAGCGTCAGCACGTTGAGCGCGGCCGTCACGGTGAAGGTGCGTTCGAACACGTCCAGCGAAAACGCCTTGAGCGCCGCCTGATCGGTGATCTGGCCCTGAGACAGGCCCAGCTCGGTTTCCAGAACCGCGCGCAGGCCGTCGGGATCGTCGGTGACCAGCCCGAACCGTTCGGGGGCCACGTCAGGAAACAGGCGCTGGAATAGCGGCTCGCCGATCACGACCTGCCCGATCGGGTTTCCGTAATCGCCGACCACCCCGGCAATGGGCAAGGTCCGGCCCGGGGACAGGGTCACGCCATCCCCCGGCCACAGGTCTGCCCGCCGGGCCAATTGTTCGTTGATGATCGCCGCCTCGCCCGCTGCAACGCGGTCCCAGACGGACCCGTCCCGAGCTATGAATTGCCAGTTCTCGGCATAGGCGGGCGCGACGCGGGCGCCGTAGATTTCTGCCTGTTGGCCCGCCACCTGCGTGTCGACCCATTGGATCGGCAAGACCGCGCGGGTCCGGTCGGCCACGATCCGTTGCAGCGCGGCGCCCTGTGCCGTGTCATCTGTCTCGACGTAGAGGTCCGCGAAAAGACGCTGATCGAGGAAACCCGTAAAGGTCAGGCGAAAGCTGGATACCATGGTCGAGACCCCGATATTGGCTGCCATCGCCAACAAAAGCGCCATCAGGGCCAGGCGCAATCCCGGCAATTGCTGGCGCGTATCGGCCAGGAACCACTGCGTGCGCACACCCTGTGCCCGCCGCTCGCCCAGCGCCAGCAGACCGTCCAGCACCAGCGGCAGCGCCAGCGCAGCACCCAGAAGCAGGCACGCCAGGCTCGCGAAACCCGCCAGCAATCCGCCCCCCAGAACCGGGCCAAACCCGGCGAGACCCACGAGAACGACCGCCAGAATCCCCTGCCAGCCTCGTCGCTGTCCGCTGGCAACGGCCCAGGCCCGCGCCCCGGTCGCCAGGATCGGCATGCGGGCGATGGTCCAGAACGCGCCCGCGCCGGCCAGAACCGCCCCCGCAAGCGCGATGCCCAGACCCGACAGCCACCACGCCGGGTCAAGCTGCAAGACGCCCGCGACCTGTGCGCCGTAGAGCCCTTCGAGGGTCGCCGCCACGTCCGGCAGCAGCGTGGCCGCCAGTGCGTAGCCCATCGCAACGCCAAGCGCACCGGCAATCACCGCCAGCGCCAGAAGCTCCAGCGCAATCAGCAGCATGATCCGCCGCAACGACAGGCCCAGCGTGCGCAATGTGCGGATCATGGCGCGGCGCTGCTCGAAGGCGAGCCCGATCGCACCATGCACGATGAAGATGCCCACCGCGAAGCTGAGCAGTCCGAAGGCAGTCAGGTTCAGGTGGAAACTGTCGGTCAACTGGTCAATGTCGGAACTCTGCCGCGCCGCACGCCTGACAAGATCGGGGGCGACGGTCGCGATATCGGGAAGTCCAAGGGGCTGCACCCTGGCAACGACAAGGCGGGTCAGCGCATCCGGGCGGTCCAGAAGCGTCTCGGCGACGGAAATGTCCGTCATGGCGGTATCGGGCGCCATGTCCGGATTGGCGATCACCGGATACTCGGTGATCCCGGCCAAGGCGTCCACGATACCGGGATGCGCGAAAATCGCGTCCCGGTCTTGCCGCGGGCTGTCGGCCCTTTGATCCTGCGCATCCGACCCCGCCCAGCGTGGCACCGAGGGGATATCGACCCCCACAATCCGAATCCGGGCGTCATCGGCCCGCAGCGGTCCCTCCAGAACGGGCGAGACCAGCCAGCCGGACTCGCGCAGGGCAAGGTAGGTGTCGCGCGGTATCGTATCGCCCACGCGGGGCACCAGTTGATCGAACCGTCCTTCTCCCAGAACCGCCGCCGCCGCGTCATAGCTGGACCGGGCCTGCGCGTTCAGCGCCTGCACCCCCGACCACAGCGCCGTGGCCAGCGCCAGCCCCGCCACCAGCGTGAACAATTGCAGCGGATTGCGCCGCCAATGCGACCACAGCGCCGCAAGGCCCGCCGCAGTCATGCCAGCCGCCCCTGCCTGAGGTGCAATTGCCGCCCCAGCCGCCCGGCGAGGTCCGGCGAATGCGTCACCATCATCAGCGCCGCGCCGGTCTCGGTGACAAGCGACAACATCTGGTCCATGACCACTGCGGCGGTGTCTTCGTCCAGGTTGCCGGTGGGTTCATCGGCCAGAACCAGCGCGGGCCGTGCTGCCAACGCCCGGGCGATGGCGACCCGCTGCTGCTGCCCGCCCGAAAGCTGTTCCGGGTATTTGTCCAGCTGCTCCGTCAGTCCAAGCGCCTCGGCCAGCTCTGCGGCACGGGTCGCATCGTGCCGCCCGGCAAGCCGCGCCTGAAAGGCGATATTCGCGGCGACCGTCAGCGACGGGATCAGGTTGAACTGCTGGAATATGATGCCGATCGTTTCGCGCCGCAGCGCCGCGCGGCCCGCGTCATCCAGCGCCGTCACCTCTTGTCCGTCAATGACGATCCGCCCGCCATCGGCCCGGTCCAGCCCACCGACAAGATGCAAGAGCGTGCTTTTCCCCGACCCGGATTCGCCGCGCAGCGCCAAGGTTGCGCCCGCCTGCACTTGCAGGTCCACCCCGCGCAACACCGGCACTGGGCCTTCCGGGCCGGGATAGGATTTCGACAGGTTCTCGACCGACAGCAACATGCGCGCCCCCTTCTGGCAAAGAAGCTATGCCAAAGGGGCGCGAATGAAAGGCGAAAATCCTGCCTAGTGGGCCGGCTTGATGAAGGTGCCGTTGCGCAGGTCGCGCATCGCCTGTTGCAACTCTGCCTGCGTGTTCATCACGATGGGGCCATGCCAGGCCACGGGTTCCTCGATCGGCGCACCCGAGATCAAAAGAAAACGCACGCCCTCTTCGCCAGCCTGCACCGTGACCTCGTCACCGGTGCCGAAGCGGACCAGCGTGCGGTCGCCCGACATGTCACGGATATTCACCTCCTGGCCCATGACCTCCTTTTCCAGCAGCACGCCAGACGGCGCGCTGGCATCGACAAAGGCCCCCTGCCCGGCAAAGACATAGGCAAAGGCACGGCGGTAGGTGTCGATCCGGAAAGTCTTCTTCACGCCCGGTGGGATCGAGATGTCGAGGTATTGCGGATCGGCGGCGATGCCGTCGACCGGGCCGGTCTTGCCCCAGAATTCACCGACGATCACCCGCACGACAGTGCCGTCATCGTCGATCACCTCGGGGATATCCTTGGCCTGCACGTCCTGGTAGCGCGGCGCGGTCATCTTCTGCGCCGAGGGCAGATTGCCCCAGAGCTGGAACCCGTGCATCTGACCCTTGGCGTTTCCCTTCGGCATTTCCTGATGCAGGATGCCCGATCCGGCGGTCATCCATTGCACATCGCCTGCGCCCAAAGTGCCGGTATTGCCAAGGGAATCGCCATGCTCGACCGTGCCGTTAAGCACATAGGTGATGGTTTCGATGCCCCGGTGCGGATGCCAGGGAAAACCGCGCATGTAGTGCTCGGGCACCTCGTTGCGGAAATCATCGAAGAGCAGGAACGGGTCCAGCTCGGACGGGTCCTGGAACCCGAAAGCCCGATGCAGGTGCACGCCGGCCCCTTCCATGGTGGGGACGGCCTTGCGGGTCTCGATCGTGGGACGGATGGACATGAAAGCCTCCTGTAGCTTGACGCCCATGATCTAGGTCGCGCGCACCCGCTGTCACAAGCCACACCGCCCAACCGTCCCTGTGCATGGGCGCACAGATCAATAGGCCAGCTGCTCCAGGATCGCTGCCAAAGCCGCCTCGGTTGCCCCTTGCGAACGGCGCACAACCGTCGACGCGGACCGCGCCACGGCCCGATGATCGCCGGCAAGCAAGCGTTGCACGCCCTCGGCCAGATCCTCGGCTCCGCTCACCGGGATAGCTCCACCCTCGGCCTCCAGCGCGGCATAGATCTCCTGGAAATTGTAGACATGCGGACCGAAGAGCATCGCAGAATCCAACTGCGCCGGTTCATAGGGGTTGTGCCCGCCGACCCGCTCCAGCGACCCGCCGATGAACGAGACAGGTGCCAGCCGGAACCAGAGCCCCATTTCGCCCATCGTGTCGGCCAGGTAAACATCCGTGTTGGCGTCCGGCTCTTCGCCCTTGCTGCGCTGCGCCAGGTTCAACCCGCGCCCCTGGACCATCGCGGCGACCTCCTCGGCCCGCTCGGCATGACGCGGCACCAGGACAAGAAGCCCGCCGATCCGGGCATGGGCCTCCAACACCACCTCTTCCTCGCCAGCATGGGTGGACGCCGCGCACCAGACCGGCCGTGTCCCGATCACAGCACGCAAGTGCGCCAGAGCCTCTGGATCGCAGGACAACGGAGGCCGATCCTGTTTGAGGGCCCCGGTCAGGCGCACCCGGTCCCCATCGACCCCGATGGATCGCATGGCATTCAAGGTGGTCTCTTCCTGCACGTGGATCTGCCGGAACGGCGCCAGAAGCACCCGCGCGGTGGCCGCAAAGCGACGCCACCGATCTGCGGTCCGGGCTGAAACCCGCGCATTCAGCAAAAGCATCGGCACGTCGCGCCGCGCCACCTCGTAGAGCATCCGCGGCCAAAGCTCGCTTTCCACCCAGACCGCCACATTGGGCTGCCAATGCTGAAGGAACCGGCGGCAGACCCGCTTGGTGTCATAGGGGGCGACCTGGTGAAAGGCCCGCGGCGGCAGGTCATGCGCCAGCATCCGGGCAGAACTGCGCGTCGTCGAGGTCACCATCACCTGCACATCCGGCACCGTGGCCAGAAGCCGCTCGATCAGCGGCAGGATCGACTGGGTCTCGCCGACACTGGCGGCATGGAACCAGACAAGGCGCCCCTCGGGCCGCTCCCGGCCCGGATGCCCCCAGCGTTCGTCGGCGCGGTCGGGATCCTCCTTGCCGTTGGCCAGCGCCCGGCGTTGCCAAAGAGCGAAGCCCGGCCCGGTGAACCGGCTGGCAATCATGTAGAGCCTGTGAAGAATGGAGAATGACATCGCCGCCTCCCTAGCCCGCACCCGGACGGTTGCCACGCGCGGCACCACGACCCAGCCGGTTACGCGGCGCCTTCCAGCGGCGATGCGTCCAGATCCACTGCCCCATATGCGCCCGTACCTGGCGTTCGAGGCTGTCATTGAGCGCCTGGGTCATTGTCAGCGGGTCGGAATGGGCGACCGGCGCTTCGGCGATCAGATCGAAGCCGATCCCATCGGGGCGTCGGATGCCATAGACCGGCAGAAGCTCCGCATCGTATTTCAGGGCGAGATCGGCCACCGAAGTCGCCGTCATGGCGGTCTTGCCAAAGAAACGCAGCGGCGCGCCCTGGTCCATGTGTTGGTCGATCAGGATGGCCAACACCCCGCCGCCGCGCAGGTGCCGGACCATGTCCGCCATGCCCTGTTGCCCTCGCGCGAACAGCACGCCGCCATTGGCCTCCATCGCGGCACGGTAACGCCGGTCGAAAAGCCGGTTGTTGAACGGACGATAGAGCGCCCCCACCCGATGCCCCTCAAGGATCAGCGCGGTGCGGAAGGCGTCGTAATTGCCGATATGGCCGGACACCACGATGACGGGTCGCCCGGCCCGCCGCGCTCTCTCCAGTGCCTCGGCCCCGTCGCCGGTGATCGGCGCGCCGCGCGCCTGCGCAGCCAGCCCCTCGGGCGAAAAGACCTCCGCGAAGACCCGGCCGATCGTGTCGGGCACCGCCCGTTCCAGAGCGGCGACCGTGTCGCTGGCCAGATCTGGCTGCACCAGGGCCAGGTTGGCCCGCACCCGCCGGCGCAGCCCGAGCGGACCCGAAAGCCACACCATGACCCGCCCCGCGAGGCGCACGCGCAGGCGATAGGGCAGCAGGCGCAACACCCCCAGCACGGCCATCACCACCGCGTATTCCAGCCTTTCTCCCATGCTGACCGCCTCGTCGGTCATGCCGCCCTCCTGCTCTACGCGCTCCGCAATAGCACCAAGCCCGCACCGGCGGAACCTCCTGCCGCATACGCAAACGGTTGTCGTGACCGCCCCGGCGGGCTATGGACCCCCGATCGCGACGACGGACAGGGCCCCGATGACATCGCTCAGAACAAGATTGCGGCAGTGGCGCAAGGGCCTGCGCCCCGAAACCCTCGACACCGAGTCCGACCGCCGCTCCGCCCGCCGCTTCGTTCACTGGATCGACCACGGGCTCCTGCGCAACCTCTGGCACAACCAGTCGCAATTCGCGCCGGGGGCCTGGCGATCGAACTACCCTGACGAGGCCCGTATCGCCCAACTGGCCGCCAAGGGCATCCGCAGCATCATCACCTTGCGCGGCACCGCCCCGACCCCGTGGTTCCTGCTCGAACAGGAGGCCTGCGCACGGCATGACATCTCCTTGCACGGGGTATCGCTGCGGTCACGGGCCGCGCCTCGCAAATCCGCCCTGATCGAGCTGATCGCCCTGTTTCGAAGCGTCGAGCGCCCGTTCCTGCTGCACTGCAAATCCGGCGCCGACAGGGCCGGGCTTGCCAGCGCAATCTACCTGATGGTCATCGAGGGCGAACCTCTGGAGCAGGCGCGACGAATGCTCTCGGCCCGCTACATCCACTTCAAATGGACCAAGACCGGCGTTCTCGACATGTTGCTGGATGATTTCGCCGCCTCTGGCGAGACGGATTTCGAAACCTGGCTGACCAATGACTACGACGCCGACGCCCTGCAAGCCAGGTTCGAATCCGCCTGATCCCAGCTTCCCTGGCCCCGGCTTCTTTGGGTCAAAAATACCGCGGGGGAGTCGGCCCGGCGGGCCGACGGGGGCCGGGGGG
>NZ_QETF01000001.1 GCF_003129565.1 Salibaculum griseiflavum | reverse complement strand
GGGGAAGAAGGGCTCAAGACGCGCCATCTGCGCCTCCGTCAGCCAGAAAAGATCAGACATGGTCACCGCTCGTTTTTCGAACCGTGAATCACGCCGAAATGCGGAAATCAATGGGTCCTGACCCTAGGCAGCTCACCTGTAAAACCTGTCTTATTTGCAGCTGATTGGCAGAGATTACTGGGGCAGTGAATTAGCATTATCCTTAGATTAATTTGCGTTTACACCGCCAAAGCCGGCGCGCGCAGGGGCGGTTGGTTCGTTTGAACAGCGCACATAATGTCAGCCAAATTCGCACGACCTCCGAGCGCATCCCCAAGCTCAACCAGAAGGCCGCCGCATAGGGGCGCGTCGGCTTTGGCGCGGCGGCGCTGTGCGCCTTGAGTTCGCGCCAAGGCAAATTGGGATGCAGACCGCCCTAACGCACGACCCGCTGTCGGTATATACCCCTACACAAGCGGCACGAAGGGCACCCCGCAGCCTGCCAGTGCCAGGATCAGTCCCAGTGCCATCCATTTGCGCATTTGCTCGTCCTTTCCTAGGGGAAACCGGCGGGCCGGATCAGCTGCCCGGCACCACCGTCAGGCCCAGCATCTGCCAGTTCTGCATGCCGCCGCGATAGTAGTAGATCTTGTCCGCCGGGTAGCCGGCTTCGATCATGCGGCGGGCGGCAGTAGGAGACTGGCCGCACCACGGCCCGTTGCAGAACAGCGCCACGCGCGGCACGTCTGCGGGGCACTCGAAGCCCTCGAAGTCGATCGTGCAGCCCAGCTCACCCAGCCGATCGGCGGCCTCGAGGTAGGGCACGGACATCGCACCGGGGATCGTGCCTTCCTCGAACTGGCTGCGGATCCGGCCATCCATCACCACGGTCTCGCCATCTTGCAGGAATTCCATCAACTCCAGCTCGCCGATGGGCGTGACGCCCGGTGCCGGCACGATGGGCTGAATGCAGAAATTCGGACAGGGGCGCGAGGTCAGGGTCCAGTCCTCGCCGACGCGGTTGTCATTGTCCTGAACCCGGCCGATCTCGACCGGGCCGGAAGGGGTTTCCACCGTCACCGACATGGTATCGGGGGTAATGCCCACGGGCTCGGCCGCGGCCATGCCGGCCGTCAGGAAAAGGGCGATCAGAAAGCGCATCAGTATACCTCCGCTACGTCATACATTACGGGCTCGAAGCCCTTTGTCAGTTGGTTGATTTCCTTGTTGCGGCGGCGCATCTCGTCGGCGCGCAACATGGCCTGGAAATCCTCGCGCCGGGACCATTGGGAATAGTTGGCGATCCGGGTCTGGGCATCATTCACATGCAGGCCCGCCGAGATGAACCCCGGCTGTTTCGAGATCACCTCGGCATAGGCCGCGCGCAGCAGGTCCAGCACATCGTCGCAGATCGCCGGGTTGACCTCGAAGGTGGTGATCACGGTTTGGCAATCCTTGCCTTTTTCGATCCGGGTCATGGTGTTCTCCTTTTGACTCAGACTAGCCCCATCCGCCCCGGTCGGGTCAACGGATTCTGGCTTGGAATGTATTCTTGATATATTTTTCCCGCATGACGCGCATTCCTGTTCTGGGCCTTTTTGGCCTTTTGCTCGCCGCTCCGGCACATGCCGGGGCCTGGCTTCGCGAGGATGGGTCGGTTTTCCTCTCCTTCGGCGCCAACATTGCCCTTGGCGATGGCACGCAATCCCCGGTCAACCACGACCCGAGCCTTTACGTGGAATGGGGCGTGTCCCGAGACACCACTCTGGCCTTCAACAGTTTTGCCGGGAAGGCCGATGACAGCTACACGGTCGAGGCTCAGGTGATCCGCGCCCTGCCCCTTCCCGAAAGCTGGGGCGTGGCCTCGGTGTCGGGCCATATTGCCCTGCGCCAGTTCGAAACCGTGCAATACGACGCGACCGGCGCCGAGACCGACCAGTTGGACCGGCTGGCAGGGGTCGGACTGGCCTGGGGGCGCGGATTCGACCGGGGCTGGCTGAGCGCGGAGACACGGATCATGACCAACCTTGCCGACGGTCGGATCGAGGGCAAGCTGGACCTGACCGGCGGCTACGACATCGCGCCCGATTGGGCCGCGATGCTTCAGGTCCAGAGCGGGACCGGATATGCCGATGACCCCTATGCCAAGCTCTTGCCCTCGGTCATCTACCGGGTCAGCGACAGGCTGCGGCTCAATGCCGGTGTCACGCAAGCCCTGACCGGCGATCAGGGCACGGGGCTGTTCTTGGCTGGCTGGGTCGAGTTCTAGCGCAGCACGTGCACCGCGCATTTCGCGTGCCGAACAACCCGCGCCGCGGTGGAGCCCAGGAAATAATCCGAAAGGCCCGGCTGGTGCGAGGAGATCACGATCAGGTCGACGCCGTGGTCCTCGGCCCAGTCCAGGATAGAACGGCCCGCATGGCCCTTGATCACCTGCGCCTCGCCCTTGGCGAAATTCCCGGCCTTGCCTTCAAGGGCCGCTTCGATGGCGGCGCGTGTTTCCTTGTCATACCCCTCGGGAATGTAATTGACCGCATAGGCCGGCAATTCCTCCATCACATGCAGGAACGTGACCCGCGCGCCGGGTGCGGACAGGATATGGGCGATTTCCTCGGCCGGTTTCGTGGGATGGTCCCCGTCGAAGGCAACCGGAATCAGGATGTGGCTGTACATGGTTTTCCCTCCTCTGATGGCACCATGGTGCAGCAGCGGGGACCCCCCTGCCTTGATCCCGATCAGATATCGCGTTCCGTTTCGCCGTCGGCCTCGACCCAGTCCTTGTAGCCACCGAGGTTACGAACGTCGGCAAAGCCCATCGCCTTGAGCGTCTGCCCGGCCAGCGCGGCCCGTCCGCCCCCGGCACAATAGACGATCACGGTCTTGTCCTCGGACAGGGTGGAAGGCCGGTTCTCGGCGGATCCGACCTGGAATTCCAGCACCCCGCGCGGGATCGCGAGGGCGCCCTTGACCTTCCCGGCGGCGACTTCGACCGGCTCGCGCACATCGAGAAACACGGTGTCCTCGCGACCATGCAGGCGCTTGGCCTCAGCCGGCGAGATGGCAGGTACTTCGGCACGAGCAGCCTTGACCAGTTCTTCTACGGTTTTTGCCATGAGACCCTCGACGTTTTTGATTGCAGCGTTCGGTCCACGCTATCCCGGCTTTGCGCGGCACTCAATCGCTTGTTGGTGCCGTTTCGGCACCCGACTATGGTCAAGCCATGACAGAGGCGCTCATCCTCGGGGCCGGGGTCTGGTCCGACGGCCCGTCTCCCACACTTGTCCGCCGCAGTCGTCATGCGGCCGCGCTGTTCCATACGGGGCATGTCACGGCGCTGATCGCCTGCGGTGGTCTGGGCCGACATCCCCCGACCGAGGCCGAGGCGATTCGCAGCCTGTTGCTGGCAGAGGGCGTACCTGATGCGGCGATAAAGCTGGAAGAACGCTCGACCACGACCGGAGAAAACATCCGCTTTGCGCTACCGTTGTTGGCCGGGCGCGAGGTTCTGATCGTGACCGACTGGTATCACGCGCCCCGTGCTCGGTTGATCGCCCGCCGGGTCGGGTTGCATGCCACCAGCAGTGCGCCGCCGCGTCCGGGCGCCCGGCCGCTGGTCCAAGCAAAGGGCCTGTTACGTGAAATTCCCGCCTACCTGGCCTATCTGTTTCACATCAAATCCTGAACGAGCCACCCATGCCCAACCAAGATCCGTTTCGCCCGGTCGATGACGACGCCCTTGCCCTGTCCCGCGCGCTGTTGACCGGCGCATCCCACGGGGCATTGGGTGTCATCGACCCCGAAACCGGCGCGCCGATGGTGTCACGCATCGCCTTCGCGTTGATCGAGGAAACCCCACATACCCTGATCTCGGACCTTTCGCACCATTCCGGGGCCTTGCGCGCCAATCCGGATGCCTCGGTTCTGTTGGGGGAACCGGGGCCGAAGGGCGATCCGCTGACCCATCCGCGCCTGACGTTGCAGGCCAGGGCGGAGCCGGCCGACAAGGCGGCTTTGCGGACGGATTGGCTTGCGGCCTGTCCCAAGGCAAAACTCTACTACGACTTTGCCGATTTCAGTCTTGTCCGGCTGCGGCCCCTGTCGGCCCTGCTCAACGGCGGTTTCGGCAAGGCCTATCGCCTGACACCGGACGACCTGCGCCGCGCGCTTGCTTGACAGCCGGGGGACTCGGGGCCAAATAGGGCGCGTTGGGGCCGTAGCTCAGTTGGGAGAGCGCGTCGTTCGCAATGACGAGGTCGTCGGTTCGATCCCGATCGGCTCCACCATTTTCTCAACAGGCGCGGCAGGTTAGAGGAGTCGGTTCAGTTCCTCATCGGAATTGCGTCGTCCCACCGAAAGCCGATGCCGCCGCCTTGCCACACGCCTTGCCCAAAGGGGTTGTCCGCGTCGATCCTGACATGTTGCGGCAAACCGAAACCCGGCGCGAGGGCATGGGTCCCGCGCACGGTGCTTCGGTGCATGATCCGCAGCCCTTGTTTCTCGACCGGCATATGGGCCTCGGGCGCGGCCCGATGTGCGATGGCAAGGTTATCGATGAAGACGCAGTCGTTCTTTTCGTATTCAAAGGCCGTGGCATAGCCGTTCTCGAAACCGGCATTCAGAATTTCGTTGTAGGTCCTGCAAATCTGCCGCATTTCATCCGCCTCAAGAAGGCGGAACCCCTCATCGCCAGGCAGCTTCTCTATGATCGCGCCGGTCATTCCGAGGTGCAGCCAGATGGATTTCTGTCCCGATAGCGGATGCTCATGCACCAACGGATGCACGACACCCGAGGCCGAGTTTACCGAGGACAGCCGCCCCCAGCGCTCTTTGAGGTCTTCCGGCAGGGCGGCGTAAGCCATCCCTTGATGGGCGAAATGGGTTCCGCCGCCATGCTCCGCAGGCCGGATGATGTGATAGCCCGAATGGGAAAAGGTCGCCGGCAAGAAACTTCCGTCGTTGTGCCATTGCGGGCCCACGTCCGGGATGCCGTGGCGCCGATCATTGGACAGGCGGAAAATATGCGGGTTTCCATTGGGCGTCTCCGGATGGACCCCATGGGTGCTGTGCAGGTCGCGACCGCCCCACCAGCAACTGGCACGCAGAAAATCCTCCGCGTCGATTTCCCTGTCGTTCTTGAAGACAAGGAAACCCGCCCGTGCCATCTCCAGTTCCAGTGCATCCAGAACCTCTCGTGGGGGCGGGTTTTCGGCCCCGAGGTCTATGCCGCGCACCTCGGCCCCGATCGGGTTCAGTGGTCGGATTTCGCCCCCGAACTCTTCGACCCGAGACTTGTGGGATGGATCAATGTTCAGACTCTCATGGCTCACTTGGGTCAATTCTGGCCCCCTTTCGTCTGTCCCTTCGACCTAGGAAGCCTGAAGCGCGACGTAAAGTGGGGCCGGCCAGAGGACCGTTCCGTCCTACGATCCGGTCTTGTGGAACTTGTCTTCGCGGGTGTCGCCGAACAAATGGCGGCTTTCGAGGAATTCGCGCTGCTGGCGGTAGAAATCCGTCAGGAAATCCCATTCATCGCGTGCCGCGACATCTTCCTCGAACTTGATCTTGCGGCGGATCGTGTGCACCACGTCCGAGACACGCTGGCGCTGTTCCTCCGTCTTGGGACGGTTGCGCAGGATCTGTTCCAGGGTCTGCAATTCGAACCGACCATAGACATCGAGCTGTTCCGGCTGGAAAACGAACCCGACACCCGCAGTGCTCTGTGTCGCCGCGAGGTCCGGCAATAGAACGGCCGTGGGCTGGTCGACCACGAGCGTGCCGGCGATCATGTCACCCAGCCTTTGGCGGCGCTTGTTGAAGAGTGGCACGCAGAGAACAAGGATCATCCACAACGTCAGCGCCAGCCCGACCCATCCGCTTTGGAAACTCCCGCTCAGAAGGGTCGTGGCCGGCATGAAGACCTCGACCTCTTTCATCAGGTTGCGGGCGACGATCTGGTGCGGCGTCAGGCGCTGTCCGTCGGCGCTGATCACCTTGATCCTGACGATCCGCTTGCCGATCGTGCGCCCGTTCCAGACCAGTTCGGACAGGATGTAATATGGCACCCGGATCAGGAAGACCAAAAGAAAGAACAGGGTGGCCAGCATCGACCAATCCAGCACGTTCGCCCAGATCAGGGCCCAGAACAGCAGGAAAAGTCCTCCAAACGTGATGAGGATATCCAGTGCCTGCGCTCCGAAGCGCGCCCCGCCCGAGGCGATTTCCAGCCGGATCGGCACCGCTTCGGGGGGCAGAATATTCGCTGGGCGGCCGATCATGTGTCCTGCCCCACTGTGTCGCGCCCGGCCAGAAGCAGCCAGGCCAGCCATGCCGCGCCGATACCCCAGCCGATCAGCAGACGCATCTGGGTGGTTTGAACGAGCTGCCGCAGGAAGCCTTCGATGATCGCCGCCGCGATCAGCATCAGCCCAGCCAGGATGACCAGCTTGACCGCATCGCGCCCGCGCTCACGCAGGGCCTCGCGCCGGGTCATGTTGCCGGGCAGGATCACCGCCAACCCCAGCTGCGCCCCTCCGGCGGCGGCGAGGCAGATGGCAGACAATTCCGTGACACCGTGGATCGACAGCCAGCCGAACAGCTCATAGCCAAGCCCGGCTTCGTGGAACATCGCGTAGAACGCGCCCAGGATCAGTCCGTTGTAAAAGGTGAGAACGAAACTGGGCAGGGTCGCGAAGATGCCCAACGCAAAGATGAAGATCGCGATGCGGGTGTTGTGCGAGAACAGGAATGTCGCGAATGTGCCAAGCCTTTCGCCATCGCGGCCCCCATCTTCGAACAAGGTGCTGCGCAGATAGGCCTCGGACGCACCGGGCACCCGGCCATCGGACAGGCCTGACGGCACGAAGGTGAAGAACCAGCTTGTATCCTGCTGGTAGAGCATGAAACCCACGAAGCCGCCCAGCACCATGGCCAGGAACCCGATGATGAGTGCAGTCGTCGAGCGGCGCACCGCCTGCGGAATGCCGTGGGTGAAAAGCCGCTGAAGCACACCCGTCACGCTTTCCTGCGGTGCATAGACCACCAGATAGGCGCGGGCACACAGCGCTTCGAGGTAGTCCAGCAATGCCTTGTCCATCGAGATCGACCGCGCCACCGATAGGGAATTCATCGCCTGCCGGTAGAGGCTGGCCAGCGCCACGGCATCGTCATAGCCCAAGGCCGCCATGCCCGATTTCTCGGCTTGGGCCACCAGTTGCTCCAGCCGGCGCCAGCCCTCCTCACGTTCGGCGCGGAACCGGGCCGAACGGATCAGGTCATCGTTCTTTGCATCGGGCTGCATCAGATGAGCTCCTGCGACTTGATATCGATATAGCGCGAGATCAGCCCGGCGGTCAGACGGTCCGGCGTGGTATCCAGGCACAGAATGCCCAATCGGCGCAGACGGTCCAGAACGGCCTGCCGTTCCTGCAGCATCTGCCGGGCCGAGACCGCCTCGGCGATGCGGCCCATCGAGATGTCCTCCGGGTGGATCAGGGCCTCAAGCTCCGGGTCGCGCAGCACTACGTAAAGAACAAGATGCTGGCGCGAGATGACGGCAAGGTTCTCGACCAGCAATTCCACCGTCACGCTATCGACGAAGTCCGAAAACACGACGACAAGGGAACGACGGGTCAGCACACCGTTCAGATGGGTCAGGCCCAACGTGTGATTGGTCTCGGCCGTCTCTGCCTCCAGTTCGACGCTGCGTTTCTGGACGTGACCGAAGGCACGGCGCCCGGGGCGTGGCGGGATGAATTGCTGCGGGCGACTGGCGAAATTGTAGAAGCCCACATTGTCGCCACCCAATGCCCCGGCCCATGTCAGCGCAAGCGAGGCATTGATCGCGTGATCGAGCTTGCGCAGCTTGCCGATGCGTTCGGCCATCAGCTGGCCGCTATCGACGCACAGGATGATCTGGTGATTGCGTTCGGCCCAGGTTTCGCGCGCCACCAGGTCGCGCATCCGCGCCGAGCGTTTCCAGTCGATGCTGCGCGGGTCCATACCCGCTTGAAAGTCGCGCAACTGGTGGAATTCCGACCCCTCGCCGCGCAGCTTCATGTCCTTGAGACCGTCAAGCAACGGCAGCATCTGGCTCTGGATCTCGCCATTCAGGACGGGGGCGACATCCGGGACGATCTCGATGGACAGATCAAGCGGCCAAGCGGGCAGCACCTCGAACAGGCCCAGCGCCGACGCATAGCGCATGGACAGACGCGAAAGGTGTCCCACCCCGCGCTCTTGCAAGGTCACTGGCAGTTCGCACGCCAGATCGGCCTTGCCGTGCCCGGGTATTTCGACCCAAGTCGCGGATCTCGGGGCGAGCCGCT
This sequence comes from Salibaculum griseiflavum, assembly GCF_003129565.1. GTDB lineage: Bacteria > Pseudomonadota > Alphaproteobacteria > Rhodobacterales > Rhodobacteraceae > Salibaculum > Salibaculum griseiflavum. The sequence goes on along the minus strand of NZ_QETF01000001.1, from coordinate 342,123 downwards.
GGTCATGGGTCAGGCGCAGCTCGATCCGGCGCGGCAAGGAACGACGGCGCGAGGCAATGCGCAGACCCAGCATCACGTCATGCCCGACAAAGCCCGTGTCCGGCAGGTCAGCCTCGACCTGAAGGTTCTTGGCCCCATGCGACAGGGCCAGGTCGCAGATCGCCAGCACGACCAGAACAGCCCAAAGCGCGCCCGCCATGACCCCGCCGTCCAACCGGTAGACCCCGATCAGGACGGTGGCAGCGGCCAGTGCAAGCACCAGCGCGACAAGGCGGCGAGACGGGCGCATCCTTAGCGCGGCGCGTTCGTGCGGTTGATGATCGCGGCCAGCACATCGTCGGGCGTGCGGCCCTCGATCTCGGCGGTCGGCCCCAGAACCAGACGATGCCTTAGGGCGGGCACCAGCAGTGCCTGCACGTCATCCGGAATGGCATAGTCCCGCCCATCCAGCGCGGCACGGGCCCGCACGGCACTGGCAATTGCATCAGCGGCGCGGGTCGAGGCGCCATGTTGCACCTCGCCATCATCGCGGGTGCCCCGCACGAGATCGACAATGTAGGTCAGGATCGTGTCATCCAGCCGGATAGAATCGACCAGCTCATGCCCGGCCCGCAGCGTCGGGCGGTCCATCACCTTGCGCAGCGCCTTGCGCCCGCCATCCGCATCCAGTGGCAGGCTTGCATTGCGCTTGAGAATATCGATCTCGGCCTTTCGGTCGGGGAAATCCACCAGCACCTTGAAGAGAAACCGGTCCAGCTGCGCCTCGGGCAGCGGGTAGGTGCCGTGCTGCTCGATCGGGTTTTGCGTCGCAATGACGAAGAAATCGGGACCGAGCGGGTAGTTTGTTCCGTCGATCGTCACTTCCCGTTCGTTCATGGCCTGCAGCAGCGCCGATTGGGTCTTGGGCGGGGCGCGGTTGATCTCATCGGCCAGAAGGATGTCGGTGAAAACCGGGCCCTTGGTCAGCCGGAATTCATTGGTCTCGAAATCGAACAGGTTCACACCCAGAACGTCGCCGGGCATCAGATCGGGCGTAAATTGAACCCGTCCGAAATCCAGGTCGATCACCTGCGCAAGGCAACGCGCCAGAAGCGTCTTGGCTGTGCCCGGCGGCCCCTCCAACAGGCAATGCCCGCGGGCAAAGACCGAGATCAGCAGCATGTCGATCAAGGGCTCCTGCCCTTGCACGACCGACGAGATCTCCTTGCGGATGTCATCCGAGAGCTTTTGAAATTCAGACAGGTCCATGATGTTCCACTACTTTTGCCAAAAGGGAATGATACTGCCCCAGCATTCGGTTCAACTGGGCCGGGGGCATGCCGGGGGCATTGTCGATGAGGTTGCGGGCACAGGCACCGAAGTCACGGGCGAGATCGGGGTCGCGGCGGGCCAGCAAGGACATGAACCGCGCCTCGGCCTCGCCGCCAAGGTCACGCCCGAAACTGCGCGCGGCCAGGTCTTGAAGCTGGGCGCGGACGAAATCCGACACCATGCGCCCATCGTTACCGGACAATCGCAGAAGACGCGCCTTGGCCGCGATGGCTGCGCGCTTGGACGTGTCGCGGCCCTGCCCGGCCGCCGGCCGGATCGGACCGAACCGCAGCGCGCCGCGCCAGAACAGCACCGCCAGCACGATCAGTAGCGCCGCCCAGAACAGGGTGAATGGATAATCGAAGAACCGCTCCAACTCTTCGAAGCCACGGTCGTAGTCCTGACGCTCGTCGCCGCGGTCCAGACGGGTCAACAGATCGGGGCTGCGGTCAATATAGATCGGGTTGGTGTCGGCACCGCGCAGATCCGCCAGGAGATCAAGCGCAAAGGCCGCGTTGTCCGCCACGGCCAACCCGTGATTGTTCAGGGTATCCGGGTCCGAGGCGAAATAGGCGCGATGGCTGGCCTCGGCCAAGGGACAGGAGACCACCAACGACCCCAGGCCATAGCCGACCTCGGCCCGACACTGCGCGGGCAGAGTCGAGGGATTGAAGACCTGGGCGTGGAACAGGGCCAGATCATGGCCGCCTTGATTGTCCTCGTAGAACTCGGCCACGCCGCGGACCAGCTCGACCCCCGAAATATCCAGTTGGCCGATCAACCGCTCGATCCGGGCCAATGGGATCAAGGACTGCTCATGGGCAACCTCGGTCTCGACCATCGCACCATTCCACTTGGGCAGCAGAACCAGTGTCGGGATTTCCTCCAGCTTGGTGCGCAGGTTGGTGGCCGTGATGTCCCGCAGGGTTTCCGCGCCAGCCGGGTCGTCGCGCTTTTCCCTGTCAGCATGAAAGCCCGTCAAATCAAGGTCGTAAAGCGGCAATACGCGAAACGAAAGATCGGCTACCGCCGGCGACAGGCGGGGATGCGAATTGGTCACGGCGATGTCGTTTCTATCCAGCCAGGCCCCCAGCCCTTGAACCCCTATCGGGGACCGGTCGATCTGCCGATCACCGAAGATGCCGGACTGCGTCACGAGCAGCAGCAGGCCGGCCAGCAGCAGCGCACCGACAACCAGGAACGGGCCCTTTCCCGCGCGTGTATCCTGCGGCGCGCTATCCGACATGGCGCCCCCTGTCCGCATCGGGTCCCAGGATCCGCCGCCCGATCTCGATCGAGCCTGCGAAGTCGGATTCCGTCACCGGGCGGCCACCGTAGTGCGCCAGTTCCGTCTTGCGCAGCAACGCCTTGAGCAAGTCATGCAGCGGCCAGGATGCGGGCAGGCGACGAAAGGCCAGACGTTCGGTATCCGAGCGCGCGAAGCGCGTTTGCGTCTGCCCCGCCGCCGCCAGCAGGCAATGCCGCAACAACAGGACCAGTGCGGCGCTGCGGTCCTCCATCGCGGCAATCCGTTCGAGCAGACTGCGCGGATCGCCCGGCGCGGTATCTTCACCCATGTCCCAGTCCGTCGGGGCTTGGGCAACCGGCGCGTCCTCGGGTTCGCGGCGCAAGAGCGTTCCAGTGCCCCCGAATTTCAGCCAAAGGAACAGGCCCGCTACAAGTACGAGCACGACCAGGAACACGCCCATACCACCGAGGTCCAAGGCTGGCGGAGCCAGCCGGGCATCGGGCGAGAGATCGGTCCGGTCGCGCAGCTGTCTGCCCGAGGACAGGTTGCCGTCGATCCGCTGCGCATAGACCGGCTCCGTCGAAACTCTATAGCGCACCGCGAGGTCGCGGTAATCCGCGGACTCGGTGCCGCGCGGGGCCTCAACGCTGTCCAGGATGCGGAATCCATCCGTTTCGACCGTTGCCTGATCCGACTGCGCCAGCAACGAACCGGGCACCAGCGCGGCACCCAGGACGAGAGCCGCCAATGGCCGCCCGCGTGGCTGCGCCCCGCACCTTGGCATCAGGCGAAGATTTCGGCGCTGTTTTCGGCCCGCAGGGGGTCGGGTCCATACTTGTTGTCGCCGTCCGTTCCCCTCAGCACGGTGATAACCAGCCCAACGATACTCGCGACAAATCCAACAAACGGAACGTTGGACAGGATAATGATCGCCAGGACCCACCAGCCCGAGAGGTTGCGGTCATGAAAACGGCGCACCTGGGCGGCGATCGCGGGAATGAAGAAGAACAGAAAGACGATCCCGAGAACCACCAAGGACACGATCCCGGCGGTCTCCATCCCGGTCGCGGGCCCACCGACCAAGCTGTCATCGAGACCGAAGAACAGCAGCATGACCAGGAAGAGGGCGATCAGAACACTCCACTGGAACAGGATGAACCACCAGTATTCAGACCGGGTCGCCCGCCCGGACAAGGTGAAGTATTTTTCCCGGATACAGGTCCGCACCGCGTCTTTGAAACCCATGAAACATCTCCGTTAACCAACAAGTCCAGATTGCAGACCCCCGCGTTGGCGACAAGGGGCACTGCGGTGATTTCAACCCCGTGTTGCGCATTGAATGCGGCGGGAACACGCCCGATCCGGGAAAAGACTGGGGCGGCTGTCCGATATACCGTTGATCTGGATCAGGGAGTGTCGTGGGATCGGCCCCTAAGGTGAAACGTGAAGGAGCAAGGCGTGAGCGAACCGGCTTTCAGAACGACCGATCTGACCAAGACCTATGGCGAGGGCGACGGTGCCGTCCACGCCCTGCGCGGTGTCGACCTGGAGATTCCAGCCGGCGAGGTCGTGGTGCTTCTCGGCCCCAGCGGATCGGGCAAGTCGACGTTGCTCAATATCCTTGGCGGGCTGGACCGGGCCAGCACCGGAGAGGCCCTTTACAAGGGCCAGGACATTACCGCGATGACCGACCGGCAGCTGACCCGATACCGTCGGGCGCATGTGGGTTTCGTTTTTCAATTCTATAACCTGATGCCCAGCCTGACGGCCCGCGAGAATGTCGAGCTTGTCACCGAGATCGCGGACGATCCGATGGCAGCGGACGAGGCCCTGCACCTGGTCGGCCTGAACGAGAGGATCGACCATTTCCCGGCGCAATTGTCCGGCGGCGAACAACAGCGTGTGGCCATCGCCCGGGCTGTTGCCAAGCAACCGCAAGTTTTGTTCTGCGATGAACCCACAGGTGCGCTGGACAGCACCACGGGCCGCAAGGTGCTCAAGGTGCTGACCGAGGTGAACGCGAAACTGGGCACCACCGTATTGATCGTGACCCATGCGGCGGCAACGGCCGATCTGGCGCATCGCGTGATCCATTTCGCAGACGGCCGTATCCGTGACGTCATCACCAACAAGACGCGCAAGACCGCAGAGGAGATCCACTGGTGAGTCCCCTCACCCATAAGCTGCTACGCGATCTGTGGCGCATGAAGGGACAGGCGATCGCCATCGGGCTGGTGATCGCGATGGGGGTCATGCTTCAGGTGATGATGTCGGGCCTCGTGACCACCCTGGAGGGCACCCGAGACGCCTATTACGACCGATACCGCCTGACGGATGTCTTTGCGCCGGTGACGCGCGCGCCCGCGCACCTTGTCGCTTCGCTAGGCCAGATCGATGGCGTGGCCCGCGTGCAGGACCGTGTCGTCGGCGCGGCACTGGTTGACATCCCGGACCGCGCCGCCCCCGTACAGGCCCAGGCGGTGTCGCTACCCGCAGATGGCGCCGCGGCATTGAATGCAACCTACCTGTCCGCAGGGCGGATGCCCGACCCCGCGCGCCCGGACGAAATCCTGCTGGTCGAGGGGTTCGCCAAGGCCCATGGCCTTGCACCCGGCGACACGCTCGTCGCGACACTGAATGGCACCCGTCGGGCCCTGTCGATCGCCGGCCTGGCCCAATCGCCCGAGTTCCTCTACATCGCCGCGCCCGGCGAAATGGTGCCCGATGACAGCCGTTTCGGCGTCATCTGGATGGGGCGCGATGCCATGGCCGCGCTTTTCGACATGGGCGGCGCTTTCAACGAAGCCCTGTTCGCCTTGACACGTGAGGCGAACAAACCAGCCGTCCTCGCCGAGATCGACCGCATTCTCGACCCTTATGGCGGGCGCGGGGCCTACGGGGTCGAGGACCAGTATTCCAACCAGTTCGTCAGTGAGGAAATCCGCGGCCTCAAGGGTTCTTCCAATACAGTGCCGCCCTTGTTTCTCGCGGTGGCGGCCTTCCTGCTCTACATCGTGATCGGACGGATGGTGCAGTCCGAACGCGAAGAAATCGGTTTGCTGAAGGCCTTTGGCTATACCAATGCCGAAGTCGGCGCGCACTACCTGAAGCTGGTGTTGATCATCGCCACCGGCGGGGCGCTTCTGGGCTGCCTGCTGGGCATCGCCGGGGGGCGCGGGATGGTGCAGCTCTACCTGCAGTATTTCAAGTTCCCATTCCTGCTGTTCCGGCTCGACCCGGCCTCGTTCGCCATTGGTGTGATGGCCAGTATCCTCGCGGCATCGGGCGGCGGCCTGCTGGTGTTGCGCCGGGTCTTCGCGCTGACGCCTGCCGATGCCATGCACCCGCCAGCCCCGGCAGACTACAGCCGCAGCGGCCGTATCGGGCAGGGTATCGCCAACTTGCTGGACCAACCCTCGCGCATGGTGCTGCGCCGGATCACCCGGCAGCCCGTGCGCATGGCCGGGGCGATGATCGGCATCGCCTGCGGCATGGCCCTGTCCGGCTCGATGCTGTCCACTTTCATCGCCTTCGAGGACACGCTGGACACCACTTTCACGGTGATCGACCGGTCGGACCTGACGATCAGTTTCGCAGGACCCGTCCAACGGGCCGCGCTACATGAAATCGCCACCCGTGAGGGGGTCTGGCAGATCGAACCGGTGCGTTTCGTCCCCGCCATTCTGCGCAACGGGCGGCATACCCATCGCGGCTCGATCCAGGGTCAGCCGACCGATGCGTCACTGTCGCGCGCCATCGACACCAACAAGCAGGCCATCCCCATGCGCGAGGACGGGCTGATCCTGTCCACGACGCTGGCCGCCAAGCTGGAGATCCGCGCCGGTGACACGGTCACGGTCGAGGTGCGCGATGGCCGCCGCCCGACCCTCGCATTGCCGGTGGCCGCCATCGCGGACAGCTTTTTCGGCACCCCCGCCTTCATCGAACTGGGGGCGCTCAACCGTGCGCTCAAGGAACCGGGCCGCGTCACCGGCGCTTACCTGCGCATCGATCCGGGCAAACGCGACGAGATCACCCAATGGCTCAAGGGCCTGCCCATGGTCGCCGGTGTCTCGATCAAGGCCGAGGCGGAAACCGCCTTTCGAAAGGTGATGAACGAAGGGGCCGGATCGTCGCGCTACGTGATGGGGGTGCTGGCCTTCGTCATAACTTATGGCATCGTCTACAACGCCGCCCGCATCGCCCATGCCGAACGCGCCCGCGATCTCGCAAGCCTGCGGGTCCTGGGTTTCACCAAGGGTGAAGCCGCTTTCGTGCTGCTGGGCGAGCTGGCCGTCATCACGCTGGTCGCCCTGCCCATCGGCACGCTTTTGGGGCATGGCTTGTCACAGTTGATAATGGCCGCCTTTTCAACCGACATCTATACGATCACGCTGGGTTTCGAGCCCAGCGCCTACGGCAATGCCGCCCTTGTGGTCTTGTCGGCGGCGCTGGTTTCGGGCCTTCTCGTGAAGCGTGACCTGGACCGCGCAGACCTGATCAGCGCCCTGAAGACAAGAGAGTGACCAATGGCCCGCGCCAAGACGAAATCCCGCCTGGTTCTGACCCTGCTTGCCGCCGTGATCGTCGGAGGCGCGCTGACGGCCGCGTTCTGGCCCCAGCCCACCTTGGTCGATATTGCCGAGGTGACGCGCGGCCCGATGCAGGTGACCATCGACGAAGACGGGCGCACCGAGGTCCACGAGATCTACGTGGTTTCGACCCCGGTCGCTGGGATGCTTCAACGCGTGACTGTCGAAGCGGGTGATCCGGTGATTGCGCGGGAAACCGTCGTGGCACAGATGCGGCCGACCAACCCCGCGGCGCTGGACGTACGCACACGCGAGCAGGCCCTGGCGGCCGTCGATGCCGCGCAGGCCGCCCTACGCGTGGCCGAGGCGGACCGCAATTCTGCCGCCGCCGCCAATGAACTGGCTGAAACCGATTTGAACCGGGCCCGTCAACTGGCCGAGAGCGGCACGGTCAGCCGGGCGGCGCTGGAGCGGGCCGAGACCAATGCCCGCGCGACCGAAGCCGCGCTCCAGACCGCCGAGGCCGCGATCGCCATGCGTCAGGCCGAACTGGCCAACGCCCGCGCGCAACTGATCGGCTTCGACGACCTGGCCCTGTCCGAACCGGTCGACAACGGCTTTGAGGACTCGATCCCCCTGCACGCCCCCATCGACGGCCGCATCCTGCGCGTGGTGCAGGAAAGCGAGGCGGTGCTGCCCGCCGGGGCGCCGGTGCTGGAGATCGGCAACATCGAAACCGGGTTGGATGTGGTGGTCGACCTGATCTCGTCCGATGCCGTGCAGGTCAGCCTGGGCGACCCAGTCCTGATCGAGGATTGGGGCGGCGCTACGACCTTGCATGGCACGGTCTCCCGCATCGCGCCGTCCGCTGTCACGAAGGTCTCGGCGTTGGGGGTCGAGGAACAGCGCGTCAGCGTCGAAGTCTCCTTCGACACACCCGCCGAGGACCGCGCCAGCCTTGGCCACGGGTTCCGCGTCGAGGCACGGATCGTGATCTGGCAGGACGAGGATGCCCTGAAACTGCCCAGCGCGGCCCTGTTCCGCGATGGCGATGGCTGGGCGGTCTTCACCGTCGATGACGAGGAGCTTGCCCAGCTTACCGCCGTGGAACTGGGTCGCAACAACGGGATCGAGGCGCATGTCCTGTCAGGGCTGGCCGAAGGCGACCGCGTTGTCCTCTACCCATCAGCGGGACTCGCCGCCGGGGACCATGTAGCGCCAAGGGACGGCTAGGCGCGGACCGTGGCCGGCAACCTGTCGACCAGCGATCCGGCAGGGTGCATCTCAGCATCCAGCACGATCAGATCGCCCAAGGCCCGACCCTCGATCTTTGTCAGATCATCCCGCCCGATCAACCGGGCCGGCACCGTCAAGGCCATTTTCAAGGCTTCATCAGGGTCTAGGCCCAGGACATTCACCAACCGCGCGACGCCCATCGCCTGAGTCAGGTGCGCGCCGGCCAGCGAGCCTTCGGAATTGACCAGCCGCCCGTCCTGCAGGCGCAGATCCTGCCCGTAGAGCGAGAATTGATCCGGTCCGCCCACGGTCGGCATGGCGTCCGAGACAAGAAACATCCGGTCCGGAACCGGCCGCGCGCGCAGGGCCAGCGCGATCATCTCGTCAGCGACGTGGATGCCATCGGCGATGATCCCGGCATGGGCGGTCGAATTGATCGCCGCGCCCACCACGCCCGGCGCGCGGTTCAGCATCGGCGACATGGCGTTGAACAGGTGGGTGAAGCAGCTGGCACCGGCCTCCAGCGCAGTGCGCGTTTCCTCGGCGCTGGCATCGGAATGGCCGATCGACACCACGGCCCCTGTCCCGGCCAACGCGGCAATGTCCTGCGGGCTGGCGGCCTCGGGGGCCAGCGTGATCATCACCGGAATATCCGCCGCGCGCAGACGGCGCACATGCTCCAGTGTTGCGGGGTCGAACGGGCGCACATGGGCCGAGGCATGGGTGCCCCGGCGCGGGACCGAGATATGCGGCCCCTCGATATGCAGCCCCAGCAGCCCCGGACGCCCCTTGGCGGCCAGCGCGGCCGCGACCGCCTGGTCAAGCACCTCGGGGGTGTCGGTGATCACGGTGGGCAGGATGCCGACCGTGCCCAGGGCGCGATGGGCTTCCGCGATCCTCTCCATCCCCTCGACGGTCGGGGTCGCGTTCAGCAGAACGCCCCCACCCCCGTTCACCTGAAGGTCGATGAACCCCGGCGAGACGATCCCGGGAACGCGTATGCTGTCCGCCGGCACCTGCCCGGCCGGGACAACCCCGGCCACATGGCCATCAACCACGTGCAGGGCCAGGCCATCACGCAGTGTCTCGCCATCGAAAAGCCGATCGGGGCAGAACCATGTCTCAGTCATCGCTGCCCCCTTGATCGCCGAAGAAGTAGGGATCAAGCGCAATCTGGATCTGTGCGTCGATCAACCGCTGGACCTGTGGCCCGGATAGCGCCTCGGCCCGGTCGAGGACCGCCGGGGCGAAGACCTGCCACAAGAGCGGGTCCGGCAACGGTGCCTCGGAGACCCGCGCACGCAGCTCGGCCACTGCCGCCTGCGCCTTGGGCGCGGGCCAGTAATAGCGAATGCGATCGGCCAGCCCGGCATGCCGCGCGATACGGTCACCTTCCGCATAGTGCCCCTGCCAATAGCCCGGATCGGCCTGCATCACCTCTTCCATCACTTCGATCAGCCCCACCGCACGGCCCGCGATGACCAAGGCCGCATCCAAGGCATAAAGCGCCTCGCGATAGGCGAAGGTCAGCGCCGGTCCGACCTTCTGGAAGGCAAAGCCGAGCGCGGCCAGACGCGGGTAGGCGGCAGGGTGCTGGTAATCGGTCGAATGCGCCTCAAGGCAAAGGCCGGGCCATGACATGGCAACCTCCCGCAGGCCCGGATCACGGTCCATGGGCAGATGATGCACCTGCATGGGCGAGAATTCGACCCCCGGCTGCACGACCAGCCCCGCGACGCGGGGAATGATCTCGGCCAGCCCGGCAGCCTCGAAGGCCCCTTGATGCGCAGCCAGCGTGGCGGCCGCGGCGGCGGGCGTGGTGGCGGGAATATCGCCGGCCTCGTCGATGCGGGCGCCCCCGGGGGGCGGCACCTCGGTGCCGATGACGTAAAGCAGGCCCTCGGGGGGCATCGCTTCTTCGCAAACACGCGCCAATTCCGCCGACCGCTGCGCCGTCACCGCATCGGGCAACTGCGCAGCCTCGCCAGCACAGCCCTCGGAGCAATCCAGATGGATCTTGGCGAACCCGGCGCGCGCATAGTCGGCCACAAGCGTCCGCGCCTTGTCCATCGCGACCTCGGCGGGCAGCTTGCGCCAGGCCTGTGGGCCAAGGTGATCGCCCCCCAGCACAAGCCGGGCGCGGTCGACACCAAGATCGTCGGCCATGCCCCAGACAAACCCGGCGAAATCCGCAGGCGTCATGCCCGTATAGCCGCCATCCTGGTTCACCTGGTTGCTCGTCGCTTCGATCACCAATGGGCGGTCCAGCGCCTCGGCCCGCAGCATCGAGGCGCGCAGCACGTCAGGCTGGGCCGAACAGACCGAGGGCACAGCCACCGCCGCCCCGGCCCGGTTGCGGGCCACGATATCGCGCAGCATCTCAGCCACTCTGGGCCTCTTGAAGGGCGGCAAAGGCCGCCCCGCGTGCGCCCGAGGCATCGCCGCCTTCGGCCAGCAGGATCGGTGGGGTGTCGAACCCCTTGATCTGCGCCGCGGCCAACGCCTCGGTCAGGTCGGAAACAAGCCCCTCGATCCGGCTGAGCCCACCCGCGATCACGATGCAATCGGGATCGACGGTCTGCACCATGGTCAGCATCAGCTCGCCCATCATCTCCAGCCAGACAGCCCAGACCCTTGCCGCCTCCTCGTCGTTGTGCCGGTGACGTCCGATCTCTTCTGGGTCGTAGGCCTGCTCGCAGAGATCCTTGGCCATGCGGCACAACCCTGGCCCGGCCACGTAGGTTTCCACACAGCCCTGCCGCCCGCAGCCGCAGGAATGGATCGGCAGGCCATGGCGTGCGACCACGGCGGCGGCGGCCGGAGAATGGCCATATTCGCCGCCCGTTCCGGTTGGGCCGGTATGGAGCGACCCATCGACGACCACTCCACCGCCAATCCCGGTCCCGAGGATCAGCGACATCACGGTCCGATGACCCCGCCCGGCCCCGAAAACCGCCTCGGACAGAGCCAAGGCCCGGCAATCGTTCACGTAGGTTACCGCATGGCCTGACGCTTTCGCGATATCAGCCGGGAACGGATGACCCGAGGCAACCAGGTTGGCCGTGAAGGCATTACCCTTCGCATCGACCAAACCCGCCGCTCCGACGCCCACCGGCAGTGGCGCGCCAGCCTGATCGAGCGCCCAGCGCACCTGGTCGGCCACGCACTCGACCAATGCGGCATAATCTTTGGGCGTGTCATCGCGTCGGCTGGCGACCTGCGTCCAATCGCTGTCGAAAAGCTGCACCTCGGACTTGGTGCCACCAAGGTCGATCCCGGCTGCGATCATGGCGCCACCTCGTAGAGCGTCACACCCGAGACCACGCGCGACAGGGTGCCCTGCCCGCTGAACGGGTCATCCACGTTCAGACCCAACCCGTCGGCCCAGATCACGCCGGCAACCTGTGCAAATCCGATCGCGACCGGCGTGGCCCAGAGCGGCCCGTCGGGATGGGGCAGGTCGATATCACCGCCCGGCCCGATCGCCGTCACCGTCGCATCGGGATATTGCGCGCGCAGTTCGGCCACCAGGTCGGCCTCGTAGCGGCAGGCCGGATCGTTGGCGTCGGTGAAGATCACGATGCGCGTGGCCTGCGTGGTGAACGATTTCGGCCCATGACGAAAGCCCAGCACGCTGTCCCACAGGCAGGGAACCTGCCCGGCGGTCAGTTCCATGACCTTGAGCGCGGCCTCGCGCGCCGCGTATGCAAGTGGGCCGGTGCCCAGGAATACCGCGCGGTCCGGTCGAGCGCCGGTTCGCGCGGCGTATTCGGGCAGCACCGCTTCCATCGTGGTCGCCGCGCGGTTCATCGCATCCGGGTCCTGGCGGTCTTCGGCAAAGACCATCAGGGCCGTCAGCAACATGGTCGAAAAGCTGCTGGTCATGGCAAAGCCGGCATCATGGGTTTCGGGCGGCAGCAGGACCACGCGGCTTTCCGCCCCGCCTCGGGTTGCAAGGACCCCATCCGGGTTGCAGGTGATGTTCAGACGCGGCGCAGAAGGCGCCAGCACGTCGAGCGCGTCCAGCGTTCCGACGGTTTCCGAGGAATTGCCCGAGCGCCCGAAATTCACAACCAAAGGTCGACGGGCACGCAGATAGGTCTGGGGTCTGGCCACCAGGTCAGTCGAGGGCACCGCCCGCAGACGTGGACCACCCTGCCCTTCCAGCCCCGAAACAAGGATGTCGCCGATATAGGCACTGGTCCCGGCCCCGCAGAACCAGACCTCATCAACCGATTGCTCGGCAACCCAGCCGCGCAGGCCGTCCACGTCCAGCACGCGCGACCAGTCCCGCCACAGCTGCGGCTGGGCATGAGTCTCGGTCCAGGTGGCCCAACGGGTCAGGTCGGCATTATCACTCATCGGGTTCGGGTCACTTTCGACAGGGTTGCGGGGTTGTCCGGGTCATGGCCCAGCGCAAGGGCGGTATCAAGGATCACCGGGTAGACCCGGCGCAGGATGGCGGCCGCCGCGATGGCCGGTGTCAGGCCGGGCAGGCCGGCATCGACCCGGTGCACATCGCAGCCCTGATCACGGAACCTTGCCTCGGCGGTGTCCAGGCTATCGGCGGTGCCCGGCGCGCCGCTATCCAGCACCAGCACGGTCAGGGGGTTCGTAGCAAGTTGCAGCGGGCCATGCAAAACCTCCGAGGCGGAATGGGCCTCGGCATGTATGGCGCAGCATTCCTTGATCTTCAGAGCCACCTCATGGGCAGTGCCCAAGCCGGTATCGCGCCCCACCACATAGACATGCCGCGCCCGCAGCAGCCCGGCGCGCAGCGCTTCGTGCCGGTCCTTCGCCAATCCTTCCATGGCCGCCAGCACCGCAATCCCGTCGGCGGCGCGCCAGCCATAGTCGGGCTTGAGCGCGGACAAGAGCGCGATCCCGGCCCCGACCGACCCGATGACGGTCTTGGTGGCGGGAACGGCCCACTCTTCGCCCGCGCCGATCGGCACGGTCAGGTCGGCGGCCCCCTCGACCCCCGAGCCGGGCACATTGGTGATTGCCGCAACGCAGGCGCCCTTGGCCCGCATACCCCTGGCCGTATGGATCAGATCATCGCTGGCCCCTGATTGAGAGATGATCAGGGCGGCCGCATCACGCATCGAGACCCCGCCACCGATGGAAAAGACCGAGGGCGGCAGGGACGTGACCGGCACGCCCAGTTCGCGCATGAACTCGTAGGACAGGATGTTGGCCGCCGCGTCGGACGAGCCGCGCGCGACCGTATAGAACGCCTGGCGATCGGCAAGCCCATGCACCGCGGGGTCGATATCCTGCGACGCCGCGTGCGCAAAGACAGCGCCCGCCTCGCCGATCTCGCGGGCCATGTAGCGGCCTGGTGTGGTGTGATTGCCCTGCACGGTCATCGCCTCAATCCCAAGCTGTCGAATTCCGCCCATGTTTCGGACAGGCCCACCACGCGGCCCGCGCTGCGGGCCTCGTCCAGCGCCAGCGCCGCGACGCCCGCCTCCAGCGCATCGACGATGGACACGGGCAGTGCCTCGGCCGCGCCCTTCAGGTAGGCGATGATGTCGGCGACCATCATATGATCAGCGCCGTAGTGACTGCCCAGCGTCGCCCTGTCGCCCTTGGAATAGTCGTGATCCGCATAGACCTTTCCATCGCGCCGCGTGATCTTGAGATAGCCACGCACGAAGTCGCCCTCGGCCATGCCCATCGCCCCCATCACGCAGAACCGGCGGTGTTCGTCGGGCACGTTCAGGTTGGTGTGAAAGGCCATGCTGGCCCCGGTTTCATATTCGAGGATCGCGGTTTGGCAGTCGATGATGTCACCATCGCTGTGGAACGGATCATCGACAGAGTTCCAGACGGACCCTTTGATGTGGAAGATCTCGTTTTCGGCATTCGAGGCCGGGGCGTGATCCGGCAGGAAGGACCGACGCCCGCCGAAACTGGCCACGCGGGCCGGGCGCGACCCGGTGATCATGTTGTACAGGTCCAGGTCGTGGCAACACTTCTCCAGCATGAACCCGCCCGAATGGGACACCATGCGCCGCCAGTCGCGCATGAAGAAGGCGCCATGATACGGGCCGATATGTTCGTTCGCCTCAAGCGAGGTGATCTGGCCCAGCACGCCTTCGGCCATGGCCGCGCGCAGGTCCACCATGTGTTGGGAGTAGCGCAGCACCAGCCCCACCATCAGCCGGTCCGAGCCGTGTTTCGCCAGCAGGCGGCCCAGTTCCATCGTCTCCTCGATGGACACCACCACCGGCTTTTCGGTGAAGATATGCGGCACGTCGCTTTCCAGCCCGGCACGGATCTGGTCGAGGTGAAACTCGTTGGGTGAGCCGACGAAGAAGAGGTCCGGTTTGGTCTGCGCCAGCATCTCTTCGACGCTGTCGAAGCGTGGCGTATCGGTGCCGATCATCTCTAGGTAGGTCGGTTGCGGGTCGTAATACCCCACGAATTCGACCTCTGGCATCATTTGCCTGAACAAGGCCAGCACATGACCGGCCCGGAGACCGATCCCGGCAGTTGCGATTTTCATTTTTTCCTCCTCAGGCGACCAGGGCCGGGGCAGCCTGCCGGCGCAGGACCGTGCCATCGGCCTTGAAGACATGGGCGCAGGCAGGGTCGACCGTCAGGCCGACCGGCACGCCTTCCTCGATCCGGGCATTGCCGTCGAGCGAAGCGCAGAAGCGCGTGCCGTCCGACAAGGCGCCGTGGGCGATGGATACGCCGCCCAGGCGTTCCAGCACCCGGATATTCAGGCCCAGACCGTCACCAAGCCGGACATCCTCGGGCCGGATGCCGATCTCCACCGCATCGCCCGTGGAAACGCCTGCTCGGTCGACCGGAAGGACCAGTCGGGCGCCATCTACCGTATCGATGGCCACGCCGTCGCCATTGGCCTCAACGACCGTGCCGGGGACGAAATTCATGTTGGGCTGACCGATGAATCCGGCCACGAACTTTGTCGCGGGATGGTGATAGAGTTCCATCGGAGAACCGAATTGTTCCACCCGGCCACCGTTCAGAACGACGATGCGGTCGGCCATGGTCATCGCCTCGACCTGATCATGGGTCACGTAAACCATCGTTGCATTCAGTTCCCGGTGCAGCTGGCTAAGTTCCACCCGCATGTCACCGCGCAGCGCGGCGTCCAGGTTCGAAAGCGGCTCGTCGAAAAGGAACACCTTGGGTTCCCGCACGATGGATCGGCCGATGGCGACGCGCTGACGCTGACCACCGGACAGCTGGCCCGGCTTCAACGTAAGCTTGTCGGTCAGTTGCAGGATTTCTGCCGCTCGGTTGACGCGCTGATTCACGTCTTGCTGCGTCATCTTCTGAACCCGCAGCGGGAAGGCGATGTTCTCGAAAACCGTCAGGTGCGGATAGAGCGCGTAGGACTGGAACACCATGGAAATGCCCCTGTCTACCGGGTCTTCACGGCTGACATCGCGACCCTCGATCACGATACGCCCGTCGGTCGCCTCTTCCAGCCCGGCAATGATCCGCAAGAGCGTGGACTTGCCGCAGCCCGACGGGCCGACGAAGACGACGAATTCCTTGTCGCGGATGGCAAGGTCGATGTCATGAAGCACCTTGGCGGGGCCGAAGGATTTGCAGATGTTTTCCAGGTCGAGCGTGGCCACGGGTTGCGTCCTGTCTGTTTGAAATCTGTTTGGGTCCGGGCGGCAGACCAGCCGCCGCCCGGTCGGAAGGATCGGCTCAGAGCGCGTCGTCCAGTTCCTCGCCCGCGATGGTGACGAGGCTGTCGACGGTATCATCCTCAAGCAGGATGCCCTGCACCATGTTGGTGAAGACCGACTGGAGCGATTTGAAATCCTCCAGCAGGGGTTCAGGCCCACCGGCCTCGATCCCGGCTGTGAAAACTTCCCAGAAGGGATCGCCAATGTAGAACGGGTCTTCGATACCCAGCTTTTCATACTGGAAGATCGGCGTCAGGCCCCAGCTTTGGTCCAGATCATATTGCGCCTCACCCGAGGCAAGCGCCTGGGCCAGTTCCTGCGCCAGATCCTCGTGACCGGACCCCTTGAACACGACAAGGCTGTCGGTGATCAGGATCGTGCCACTTGCGCCAGAGGGGCCTGCGGGGACCGGGGCGACAAGCTGGTTGATGTCTTCATTGTGCTGGCCTCGGCCCCAGGGACCTTGCACATACATGCCGATCTGGCCGTCATTGAACAGGTCGCGCAACTGGTCGCGTTCCCACGCGGTTGGACCATCCTGCGACACGCTGGCCAGCTTGCCGTAGAATTCCAGCGTCTCGCGGGTTTCTTGACTGTCGAGCATGTTCTCGCCCGTTGCCGTATCGATCACCGTTCCCCCGTTGGAATAAAGATAGTTGAGGAACTGGTGCATGGTGTTGTCGAAATCCTTGCCCGCAAGGCCGATCCCGGCCGCACCCGTGTTGTTGTTGATCGCCTCGGCCATGGCGTACATGTCGTCCCAGGTGGCCGGAGCCTCGCAGGCCACGCCAGCTTCTTCGGCCAGATCGCAATTGATGTAGAGCGCCTTGGTCGAGAAGGCGTGCGGATAGCCCCAGCGGGTGCCCTCGATGGTCACGGTGTTCAGCACGCCCGGCTGATAGGCATCTTCCCATTCGGCGGGGATCTCGGCTGGCACGATCAGGTCGTTATTGGCCAGCTGGCGCAGGGTGCGGCTGCCCATATAGGAAATCGAAGGCGGATCACCGGCCGCGGCGAGCGTCAGGGATTTGTCCTGGCACGTGCCCCACGGAACGGCCTCGATATTGACGGTCACGCCGTCACGCTCGGCGACGAAGGCATCGACGACGGCCTGGTCGGCTTCGCGGATTTCGCCGCCACACATGATGAAGTGCATATCCTGCGCCTGCGCCGACAGGGCCGAACCGGTCAGCAATACGGCCCCCACGGACAATGTTTTCAAGGTTTTCATCTGGGTCTCTCCCTTTGTTGGACCTACTGGTTTCATTCTTTCACCGCGCCTGCGGTCAGGCCCGCGACGAGGTATTTTTGCAGGAACAGGAAGATGACCATGACCGGCAGCACACCGACCAGGGCAGCGGCCATCATCTCGTTCCAGGTCACCGACTGGTAGCCGATGAATTCGTAAAGACCGGCGGGCAGCGGCTGCAGCTCGCGGGTCTGGTTGAAGGTGATTGCGAACAGGAATTGCTGGGCATAGGCGCCGATGAAGACCGCCACGCCGACAACGATCAGCCCCGGCACCGCCAGCGGCAGCACGACTCGGCGCAGGGTGTAGAGGCGGCTGGCGCCATCGACATAGGCGGCCTCTTCCAGTTCGCGCGGGATCTTTTCCAGGTAAGAGCGCAGCAGCCAGATCCCCGTGGGGATCAGGAAAGCCACGCCCGGCACGATCATCGCCCAATAGGTATTGAGCAGGCCCAGGGTCCGCAGCACCCGGTAGAGCGGGATCAGCAGCACCGCACCGGTGAACATGTTGACGGCCAGGAAGATGCCAAGCGTCGCCGACTTGAACGGAAAGTCCATGCGGGCGAAGGCATAGGCGGCAGGCACAACGAAGGCCATGGTGATCGCCGTCACCATCGAGGCGATATAGATCGAGTTGAAGATGTAGCGCCCCAGCAGCGGCACCGTTTCCCACATGTCCGAATAAGCCTGGAAGCTGAAATCCTCGGACCAGAACTGGTAGGGGCTGCGGAACAGGTGTTCGAGCGGGCGCAGGGACGCCATGAACATCTCGAAGAAGGGCAGCAGGATGAAGGTCAGGAAGATCGCAACAGCAATGTAGAGGCCGATCTTCTGCGGGATCGTGTAGCGGTCCATCATGTCACTTCACCCCGTATTTGCGGTTCACCTTGTTCAGGAAGAACAGGTAGATGAGGGAAAACAGCGCCAGCAGGATCACGATGATCACGGCGCGCGCGGCGCCTTCGCCGAACTTGTAGTTGGAAATCGCGGTCTTGTAGGTGTCCACGATCAGGGTCGTGGTCGCCCCGCGCGGGCCGCCCTCGGTCAGGATCCAGATGATTTCGAAACTGTTGAACGTCCAGATCGCGGAAAGCAGCGCCATCGACACGAGCACCGGCATGATCTGGGGAATGGTGATGCGGCGGAACCGATACCAGCGCCCGGCCCCATCGACCCAGGCGGCCTCGTAAAGGTCGCGACTGACGCCCTGCATGGCGGCCAGCAGGAACAGCGTGACCATCGGTGTGCCGACCCAGACATCGGTAACGATGGCCGAATAGAAAGCTGATTGCTTGTAGGCCAGGAACTCGAACGGGCCATCCAGGATGCCAAGGCGCTGGCCCAGCCCGGACAGCAGGCCGAAATACCCGTTATAGAGCCACAGCCAGCCGATGCAGCCGATGGCGATCGGGATCACCCAGGGCGGCATGACCAGCACGCGGAACAGTGCCCGGCCCGGAATGGCGGCATTGAGAAGCGTCGCCCCGATCAGCCCGAGGATCAGCTTCAACCCCACCGATAGGAACATCCAATAGAACGTCCGCACCACGGTTTCATGGAATTTGCGGCTATCCAGCAGGTCCGCGTAATTGGCCGCGCCGACGAATTCCTCGCCGCCAAGATCGGCCTCCATGAAGGAGAGGCGGATCGTCTCTGCCAAGGGCCATGCGACGATGACGGCAATGAAGATGATGGCCGGCGCCACCAGCATCCAGGCAAACCATGCCTCGGGCAGCTTGCGGCGCTTGGTCCGCTCGGCCACGGCGATCTCTTGCGTAAGCTCGGTCAAGGTTCCCCCCGGATGCCCTGCGCCCGCTTTTTCGGACGCGAATCGATGTCTGTCAGCAAACGATACCAAGCAATCCCAAAAATGCTACCAAAATAATACCAGTTTTTCGTTATGTATTGGATACCCCAGTTTTTCATTGTCTTTTTGGCCGCACACCGCAACAAATGTATTGAAGATACGAATTTTGGTATTATAAAAACATACCAATAGAAGGCGCGATATGACCATGAATGCCGAATCCCTTTTTCAGCCCGAAACCTGGCACCGGCCCGGACAGGGGCCGCGCTACCTGCAATTGTCCCGCCACATCGGACGGGCCATCACAGAGGGCACCCTGCAAGAGGGCCAGCAGTTGCCGGCGGAACGCGACCTGGCTGAACTCGCCAATGTAAGCCGCGTCACCGTGCGCAAGGCGGTGGCCGAACTGGTCGAGGCCGGTCTGATCGAACAGCGGCGCGGCGCGGGCAGTTTCGTGATGGGAAGCGCGCCCAAGACCGAGCAATCGCTTTCGACGCTGGTTTCCTTTACCGAGAACATGCAGGCACGCGGCCGCGTCTCGACCAGTCGTGTTCTGGATCGCGGCCTCTTCCCACCCAGCCCGGATGAGATAATGGCGCTGGGCCTTTCGCCGTCCGTGTCCGTGGCCCGGATCGAACGGCTGCGAAGCGCAGATGACACACCGATGGCGATCGAACGGTCCTCCCTGCCGTCGGACATCCTGCCGGACCCCGAAGCGGTGGAAACCTCGCTCTATGCCGTGCTGCGCCGACGCGGCCAGGCCCCGAGCCGGGCGATCCAGCGCGTGACGGCGGTGAACGTCAAGGGCGCGGATGCGCAATTGCTCTGCCTGCCTGAAAACACCGCGATCCTGCAGATCGACCGCACCGCCTATCTCGACAACGGCCGCCCGGTGGAGTTCACGCGCGGTTTTTACCGGTCCGACATCTACGATTTCGTCTCCGAACTGCGCCCGGACGGCGGCTGAGGCGACACTTTCCAGGGGGAAACATGCAATTCGACGCCCGTATCGACGGCAAGCTGATCCACTGCCGCATCACCAGCGACCGCGACCTGAAGGCGCCGGTTTTCTGCTTTTCCTGCATGGCCCCGGTCACCGTAGTCGAGGGCGGCACGCGCATCGCCGCGACCGGCGGCTATGCCGAGGTGGCCTTGCCGGATTTGCTGGCAGGTCAGCCGCATGATGTGACCCTTCGCCATGAAAACCCCGAATTCGCTCCGGCCAACCGGGCGTGGCTGCCACTTGGTGCTTATCTGCGCACTCAGGACGGGCCGCTTGATCTGCCCGCCCTGCCCGACGGTGTGCGCCCTGAGCGACGCGACACCGTAGCCGCCGATTGGCCCCGGGTTTGCCCGCGACCAACTCGCGCTGTGGCGGCAGCTGACCACCTGATCGCGACCAGCTTTGCCGCGCCCGCATCGGAACCATTGAGCGCCGCCGACGATCTGGCCGCAAGGGTCGGGCTGGGCCCGTTCCTGTCCAAGGACGGCGCGCGGCTGAGCGTGGAACTGGACGAGACCCTGCCCCCCGAGGCCTATCGGCTCACGGTGACACCGGAGGGCGCAAAGCTGCGCCATGGCGACAGGGCCGGCGCGCTGCACGGCGCGGTGACCTTGCTGACGATGGCGCGAACTCATGATGGGCACATCCCGTGCGGCGAAATCGAGGACGCACCTCGCTTCGGCTGGCGTGGGCAGCACCTGGATTGCGCCCGGCATTTCTACTCGGTCGACACCATCCTGCGTCTGCTGGACCTGATGGCGCTGCTGAAACTGAATCGCTTTCACTGGCATTTCGCGGATGACGAGGCTTTCCGGCTTGCACTCGATAGCTTGCCCGAACTCGCAAAGACCCATTTCCGGGGTGAGGACGAGCTGATCCCCGGCGTTTTCGGCGGCGGGATCCGGTCCGGCGGGAGCTATTCACGGGCCGATGTTGCGCGGGTCGTGGCCCGTGCGGCGGAGCTGGGCATCGAGGTCATGCCGGAAATCGAGGTTCCCGCCCACGCGCTGGCCCTCGCCCGCGTCTACCCCGGCACTCGCGACCCCGAGGACACCGGCACCGAACGGTCCGTGCAAGGCTATGCCGCCAATGTCATGAACCCCGCCATGACGGAAAGCTGGCGCGTGTGGCATGCCATGGTCGATGAAATCGCTGGCCTGTTCCCCTTCGACGTGATCCATCTTGGCTGCGATGAATTGCCCGATGGCACCTGGCAGGGGTCGCCCGCCGCGCGCCGCCTCATGGACGACGAGGGGCTGGATACCACCGATGACCTGCAAGGCTGGACCATCAACCGCTTGGCGCGTCGCGTGGCCGAACATGGCAAGACCCCCGCCGCCTGGGAGGAGGCCGCGCGCGGTCAGACGGGAATAGAGAACGGCGCGATCCTGTTCAGCTGGACCGGCCAGGGGCCGGGGCTGGACGCCGCCCGCGCGGGCTACAAGGTGGTGATGACCCCGGCGCAGCACGTCTATCTGGACATGGCCCATACGGCCGACCCCGAGGATTGGGGCGCGAACTGGGCGGCCTTCGTCGCGCTGGAAGATACCGTGACCTGGGACCCTGTGCCCGGGGACGAACCGGCACTGGCCGACAACATCATCGGGGTTCAGGGCACCTTCTGGTCGGAATTCACCACGCGGGACGACCAGATCGAGGCGATGCTCATGCCACGCCTTCTGGGCGTAGCCACCATGGCCTGGCAGGACAGGGGGAGCGCTGATCCGGCGCTCTTGCCCCGCCTCGCCGCCGCCTATCAGCCGATCCTTGCCGCCATGGGCTGGCAATCGGCCTGAACCCGCCTTGGGCGGTCCGACCCCTTGACCTTGCCCGCGCGGCAGAACAGCCTGCGCCAAACATCACCGGGAAAGGCCACCATGAAAAAGATCGTCTTGACAGGCGCCTGCGGCGCGCTGGGCATGCAAATTCGCGAAACCCTCGCCGGGCAGGCCGAGGAACTCGTCTCGGTCGACATCCAGGAGGCCCCCGACACCCTGCTTGCCAATGAACGGTTCGAACAGGTCGACGTGGCCGACATGGAGGCCTTCGGGCCGCTGGTCGAAGGCGCCGACATGGTCGTGCATTTCGCGGCCATCGTCGATGAACGCCCGTTCGAGGAACTTCTGGGGCCGAATTACATCTCGTCCTACAACGTGTGGGAGGCCGCCTACCGGCACGGGGCGCGGCGGGTCATCTATGCCTCGTCCGTGCACGCGGTGGGCATGCACGAAACAATGGCCGGAATCGGGCTGGATGCCCCGCATCGTCCCGACACGTTCTATGGCCTGGCCAAATGCTTTGCCGAGGATCTGGGCAAGATGTACTGGGACAAACGCGGTATCGAGGCGGTCTGCCTGCGCATTTTCTCCTGCACGCCCGAACCGCAGAATCTGCGCGCACTACAGACATGGCTGAGCTATCACGACCTCCGCCAGCTCGTGCTGCGCGCCGTCGAGGCCCCGGTGACCGGATTCACGACCGTTTTCGGCATCTCGAACAATACCCGCGCTCCGATCAATAACGCCACGGCCGGCTTCCTTGGCTTCAAGCCCAAGGACAATGCCGAGGACTGGGCCGAGACCCTGCAAGCCAATGCCCCGCGCCCCGCACCCGACGACATGGGGTTCACCCGGCTCGGCGGCCCGTTCGCCTCGGTGCCTCTGGGCGAGTCCGGCATCGCGGGGATCAAGGCCATGAGCGCGGCGGCCACCAGTGAGGCACCGGCCGGGGAACCGGCCGCGCCGAATGCTGACAAACTGCCGAAATTCCTTTCGAAAAAGCGAGACGACTAGCTGCAGGAAAAGAAATGCTGCGCCGCGGCAAAAGCTGTGGCATAATTCGTGCATGAGCGATCAGAGTCCGCATATCCTGCCTTTTCCGGATGGTCTCGGGCCGGATGTGACCCACCACCTGGTGCGCGCCGAACTTGCCCCCCGGCGGCCTCGCCGCCTGCATGGGCACGCCTTTTTCGAATTGCTCTGGGTGCAGAACGGCAGGGTCCGCCATCACCTGCCCGACCGGCGCGAGGATCTGACCGAAGGCGACATGATCTTTCTGCGCCCGGGCGATGCGCATGGGCTGCAGGGCCGTGGAGAGGCTGCCATGATCGTCTCCCTGTCCATTCGTGACCAGGCCCTGGACGCGCTGCAGGCGCGCCATCCGGGTCTGAACGGCATCGGGTTCTGGTCGGATGCGTCCCTGCCGCCACGCCGACATCTGGACATCCGTCAGATGGCGGATATCAATCATGCCGCATTGCGCCTCGAACGTGGGCCTCGCGACGCCTTGGCGCTGGAGGCCTTTCTTCTGCCCCTTCTGGCGGATATGGCCCAAGCCCCCAACGATATTCCCGCTGCGGCCCCCGACTGGCTGCAACGCGCCTGCCGCGCGGCGCATGACCCGGCTGTTTTCCGCGACGGGGCGGCTGGCCTTGTCCGTGTCGCAGGGCGCGCGCATCCCCATGTCTCGCGGTCAATGCGACGCTATCTCGGTGTGACGCCCTCCGACTATGTCAACGCGCAGCGCATGACCTATGCCGCCACCCGCCTTTTGGGCAGCGAAGACAGCCTGGCCGAGATCGCTGCGGAATGCGGCATTCCCAACCTGTCGCACTTCCACAAACTATTCCTGGCCACTCATGGACAGACCCCGCAGCGGTTCCGCCGTGCAAACAGACAACGGCTGATCCAGCCCTGACGCCGCGCCACATCTTGCCACTGACCCGCCCTCGTGACAGGCTTTGATCATCGACGGGAGGCCCCTTTGCAGACCACTGACAGCCACGTGAAGACGGATGATGCGCAACTGCCGCAGGTGCAGGAACCGCGCAATGCCGGTATGGACCTGGACCTGTCCTGGGTCCGCGCCGTTCAGGCCAACACCAGCGCCATAGAACGCCGTGCCGCGACCCTTCCGGGCCGGCGCAGCGTCAAGAAGAACCACCAGGCCGCCTGGCTTTGCAAGGCGATCAGCCTGATCGACCTCACCACGCTATCCGGTGACGATACCGAGGGGCGCGTGCGCCGCCTTTGCGCCAAGGCGCGTCAGCCGGTGCGCGCCGATATCCTGGACGCGCTCGGCATGCAGGACCTGACAACGGGCGCGGTCTGCGTCTATCACGACATGGTCGAAACGGCCGTCGACGCCCTGCGCGGCTCTGGCATTCCCGTCGCCGCCGTGTCCACCGGGTTTCCCGCCGGGCTGTCGCCCTACAAGCTGCGCATCGCCGAGATCGGCGAAAGCGTCGCGGCCGGGGCCGAGGAAATCGACATCGTCATCACCCGCCGCCACGTGCTGCAAGGCAACTGGCAGGCGCTCTACGACGAAATGCGCGAGATGCGCGCGGCCTGCGGCGAGGCCCATGTGAAGGCCATCCTCGCCACCGGCGAGTTGGGCACGCTGCGCAACGTGGCCCGCGCTTCGCTCGTCTGCATGATGGCAGGGGCGGATTTCATCAAGACCTCGACCGGCAAGGAAAGCGTCAACGCCACCCTGCCCGTGAGCCTGACCATGATCCGCGCGATCCGCGACTACGAGGCGCACACTGGCTACAAGGTCGGCTACAAACCTGCGGGCGGCATTTCCAAGGCCAAGGATGCACTGACCTACCTGGCGTTGATCAAGGACGAATTGGGCGACCGCTGGCTGCAACCGGACCTGTTTCGCTTCGGCGCCTCTTCCCTGCTGGGCGATATCGAGCGGCAGCTGGAACACCACGTGACCGGCGCCTATTCTGCGAGCTGGCGGCACGCGGCAGGTTAGGGCAGGATCATGAGTTTATTTGCCAAGATGAAGACAGGAGCGCGGCGCGCATGAGTGTCAAGGACATCTTCGAAACCATGGAGTACGGCCCCGCCCCGGAATCCGCCGCCCCTGCGCTGGAATGGCTCGTCGACATGGGCGACCGGTTCGGCTGTTTCATCGACGGCAAATTCACCGATCCGGGCGAAACCTTCGAGGCGAAGGATCCCGCCACCGGCAATGTGCTGGCCCATGTCACGCAGGCCACCGAGGCGGATGTTGATACCGCCGTGGCAGCCGCCCGCAAGGCACAGGCGAAATGGGCCAAGGATGGTCACAAACGGGCCCGCGCCCTCTATGCCATCGCGCGGCTGCTGCAAAAGCACGCGCGCCTTTTTGCCGTGCTGGAAACCCTCGACAACGGCAAGCCGATCCGCGAAAGCCGTGACATCGACATCCCGCTGGCCGCGCGGCACTTCTATTATCACGCCGGCATGGCCGAACTGATGGACGAGGAACTGCCCGACGCCGAACCGATTGGGGTCTGCGGTCAGATCGTGCCGTGGAACTTCCCGCTACTGATGCTTGCATGGAAGATTGCCCCGGCGCTGGCGATGGGCAACACAGTTGTGCTGAAGCCCGCCGAATACACTTCGCTGACCGCGCTGCTTTTTGCCGATATCTGCCGCCAGGCGGGCCTGCCCAAGGGCGTCGTGAACATCGTGACCGGCGACGGGGCCGTGGGCGAGATGCTCGTCACATCGGACGTGGACAAGATCGCCTTCACGGGCTCCACCGCTGTCGGTCGCCGCATCCGCGAGGCCACCGCCGGGTCGGGCAAGGCGCTGACACTCGAGCTGGGCGGAAAGTCCCCCTACATCGTCTTCGAGGACGCCGATATCGACTCGGCGGTCGAGGGCCTGGTCGATGCCATCTGGTTCAACCAGGGCGAGGTCTGTTGCGCCGGGTCGCGCCTGCTGGTGCAGGAAGGGATCGCACCGCGCTTCTACGACAAGCTGCGCGCGCGCATGGACAAGCTGCGCCTTGGCAACCCGCTGGACAAGGCCATCGACGTGGGGGCCGTTGTCGACCCCGTGCAATTGCAGGCCATCACCGACATGGTCGACGGGTCGAACGGCGATATCCACCGCGCCCCCGGTCCCCTGCCCGACACCGGCTGCTACTACCCGCCCACCCTGATCACCGGCCTCTCCCCCGCCGACCGGCTCATGCAGGAAGAAATCTTCGGCCCCGTCCTCGTTTCGACCACCTTCCGCACGCCCTCCGAGGCGGTGGAACTGGCCAACAACACACGCTACGGGCTGGCCGCGTCGGTCTGGACCGAAAACATCAACCTGGCGCTCGATGTCGCCCCCAAGCTGGCCGCGGGCGTCGTCTGGATCAACGCAACGAACCTCTTCGATGCCGCCGCAGGCTTCGGCGGGGTCCGCGAAAGCGGTTTCGGCCGGGAAGGCGGATGGGAAGGGCTGATGGCCTACACCCGGCCCAAAGGCGCGGGCAAGGAAATCACCCCCATCGCCCCCTACTCGACCGATGACGGCAACCCGATCCCGCCCCTGGACCGCACCGCCAAGCTCTATATCGGCGGCAAACAGGCCCGTCCCGACGGCGGCTATTCCCGCCCTGTCTACACCCGTGGCGGGAAACTCCTGGGCCATGCGTCTCTGGCCAACCGCAAGGATCTGCGCAACGCCGTCGAGGCGATGACCGCCGCCAGGAGCTGGTCGCAAACCACCGGCCACCTGCGCGCCCAGATCCTCTACTACATCGCCGAGAACCTCTCAGCGCGCGAAGACGAATTTGCGACGCGGATCAATCATCTCACCGGCGGACGCTCGGGCGACAAGGAAGTGGCACAGGCGGTCCGTGCCCTGTTCAAATGGGCCGCCTGGGCAGACAAGCACGACCACCGGGCCAAGCCCGTCCCGATGCGCGGCACGGCGCTCGCCATGAACGAACCGGTGGGCAATATCGGGATCCTGTGCGACGACGCGCGCCCGCTCATGGGGCTGATCGAACCAATGGCCCCGGCCATCGCCATGGGCAACCGGGTCACCGCCGTGGCCTCAAGCCCCTATCCGCTCGCCGCGACGGATTTCTACCAGGTGCTTGATACATCCGATGTGCCCGGCGGCGTCGTCAACATCCTGACCGGCGATCACGCCGAGCTGGCCCCGCACCTGGCCGCACATGCCGGGCTCGACGCGGTCTGGTCCTTTTCCGCCACCGACCTGTCCCAAGAGATCGAGCACGCCTCGGCGGCCACACTGAAACGCACCTGGGTCAATAACGGACGGTCCCACGACTGGCCCGCCGCAACCTGGCTGGCTCAGTCGACCGAGGTCAAGACCGTCTGGATCCCCTACGGCGAATAGCCGGCGGTTTCTTTGGACCGAAAATATCCCGGGGGAGTCTGCCCAACGGGCAGACGGGGGCAGCGCCCCCGATCCCGAGGCGCCGCCAAAGTCGGCGCCTTGACGACCCTGCCTGCGCGAAACGCGCAGCCCGTCAGGTCACTTGCTCTTCCAGCTATCGAGCCAGCGCCGCACACGACCACGCCTTTCGGCAAAGTCGGCCTGCACGTGATCCATCCGGTCCTCGGCGCGATCCGCTAGCGGATCAAGCGTGCGTTCGCGGAACTGCCGCCACATGGCCCGCAGGAACAGGGCCCCCGCGATCAGGGCAATGTAGATGATGATGTTGCCCCAGGGGATCGGGCGGAACTCCTCGCTCGGCGCCGGACGAATGGAAACCGCGTTGGGATAGATCGAGAGCCAGCGAATGCGCCAGCCGTAATGGGTGATCACCACCCAGTCGTAAGGCTCCGCGGTCGAGATGGCGGCCCCCGCCTCGGCCTGGAGATCGGCACTGTCGAACTTGAAATAGGGCGGATAGATCCAGCCGGTATCCTCGTTGCGATACACCATGGTCTGGTTGCCGCCACGGATCAGTCCGAACAGGTAGGTCGCCTTGCGCTCGGTATTGATGAACCGCAGATCGCGCGAGGGATTATCTGTCGCCCCGGTATCGGCCTGGGCAAAGAATATGCGGTTGAGGGCCGAAAAATCCGTGCGCACCACCTCGGTCGAGGTGACCCGCGCGATATCGCGCTGCGGCATCACGTAATGCAGCCAGAGCGCCAGGATCAAAAAAACCGTAATGCGGACGGCTCGGCGAAAATTGCGCATGGCGGACCCCTAGTTGACGAAATAGATGATGGCACCGACGGCGATCAGAGGGATGATGTAGACAAGCAGGATCAACCGCTTTCTCAGGCCGGTTTCATACTCCTTCATGCCCTCTTTGACAAAGGCATCGCGGTGGATTCCTTCGGGGCGGGTTTCCTCCCATTCCACTTCCAGCTTCTCGCGCCGGACCGACCGGGAATACAGCGAAACACAGATATAGACCACGCTGAGGAACAGGAACCCGAAAACGACCAGTCTTACGAAATTCATTCGCCTTGCCTTTCTACTGCTCCCCACGGTCCGACCCGCGCGACCAGATCGCGCTCGAGCTGCCGGGGTTCCTCCATCGGAGCCTCGTGGCCGAACAGTGCCGCCCGCGTCCCCGCCTTGTCCACAGCATATTCCGTGGCGAGGAATTGCGCCACATAGGCCTGTTTCTCCTCGGGCCAACCGGCATAAGCCGAATAGAAGGCCTGTTTGTGGCAAATGAAGAGCTGCCGGATATCCTTTGGCGAAAGCTCGGACAGCAACTGGTTCACAAGGTCGGCATCGGGATGGTCGGTGGCCCGCAGCATATAGAAATAGGCCGGGTGATCACTGTCGATGCGGGGCCACGGTCCGCCATCCTCGGCCCAGCGCACAAGATCGGACAGGCCGTGCCATTCCTCCGGCAATTGCCCGTGATAGCGTCGGGCCAGCCGCCGCAGGTCGCGCCGGGTCGCGCCGGTCAGGTCCTCGCCCATGCCCGAGGCCACATCGGCAACGATGAAATCCATCTTCTGGCGCAGGATCGCGGCGGCATCTATGCCGCGCGCCTGGACGATGGGTTCGGCCAGGTCATTGAGCTGCAGGAACTTCGCGATCGCCGCCCGTTCACCCCGCTCGAAAACGAACGGGATGGGCAGGCTCTCGCGCCAGTCCGCCGGGCCCATGGCAATGGCCGCCGGGTGATCCACGCCGCGAAACGCGTAGAGCCCGCCGAAATGCGCGGTCCAGAAATTCTCCTGAACAAAGCTCATTTGGCGCAGCGACAGCGGATTGCGGGTGATATCACCGGTCTTCTTCGCAAGGCCGATCATCTGCGCGATGAGCACGTCGTCATGCCAGGCCTCGTCTTCGGTCCTGAACCGGTCGATCAACCCTTTCAACGCGCCCGCCGTGGCCACCGCGCCATCGGTCGTGTCCGCCTCGACCGTCAGCGTGCGTATATCGAACAGCCGCTGCGGCGTATCCAGCGCGAAAACCGAATTGACCAATTCCCCGGCCACCGCGTCGCGCGCGGTCAGCGCGAAAAGCTCGCGCTCGTTCGCCTCGATGAATTGCCGCAGGATCCCCCGCGACATGGAAAACGTTGCGTCGAGCAGCGGCGCGGTCTTCTGTTCGGTGGTCAGCAGGATGAACTGTCGGTTCACGCCCTCGTGGTTCAGGTAGAACCGGTCGCCCAACTCATCCGCCACCTCCGGGCTTTGACCCGCGATGTCGATATGAAATTCGCTCAGCGCGGTCACCTTGCCCGTCAGCGCCTTCAGCGCCCGGTTATACCGCTCCACCAACACCGGCGAGGTGACGGGGATCAGGTTGCCGAACATCAGCCCCTTTTCGATGAGGCGCTTCATCGGGGCGGCGCCTCGGAGAGCATCGTTGACCCCATCACCAAACCTCCTCCTTCCAGCGTTTCGGCAGGCTGGCCACCGCCAGCAGCATGATCGGCCCCCACAGCAACGACGAGATCAGCCCAAGCCTGAGGAAATGCAGCAGGAATGCACCCCAGCCATCCTGCATCAGCGCCGCCCAGTTGATGCCCTGCGCCAGGTAGAGCACCGTAAAGAACACGATCCCCAGCGCCAGCATGACCAGCGTCGAACAGAGCGCCAGAAGGATCAGCGGCTTCACCCCCTCGGGGAAGACGTGAAACAGCAACCGCGGCACGGCCCATCCCATCGCCGTCAGCACCAGCGCCGGCAGGATCAGCTCAAGGCTCACGCCACCCACCATGCTGCGCCCCCTTCATCTTGGTGGGTAAACTCCGGGGGGCAGTCCTGCCCCCGCCACCGGCCTGACCTCTCTGTGGGGGCAGAGCCCCCCTCGCGCCGCGTCATGACCTCTCCTCCAGATATCGCCGCTTCGCCTCTTCCTGTCGGGCGTAGTCGCGGACCATGCCCTCAATCGCCACCTCGTCGGACTTGTCGGCATAGCGGAATTCGCTGTCCGCGTAGCGGTTGATTTCCTGGATCACCATGTCGATGGTGATCGGCTGGCGCAGTTCGGAAATCATGTCCCTTTTGGTGTCGTAGTCCTTCCAGACGAAAAGCTCGGGGTTCTCCATCCATTCATCGGGCAGTTCGAAATCCATCGCGCGGACCTTCACCGCGTCGGTGATGTTCTTGATTGCCCGGCCCGTGAACCGTTCGTCTGCCTCCTGGATGCCCTTCAGGTAGGTGCCCAGCTTGGCGATCGTGTCCAGTTCGCCGATCTCGGAGCGGACCTGCTCGAACACCTTCAAAAGCCCCTCCTCATGGGGCCGCGAATGGCTCTCGAAACTGGCCTCAACGGCCTTCTTGATCTCCTGCGCCGCGAACACTTCGTGCTCGCCCACGGGGATCGAATGGTTCTTGCCCATCAGCAGGTAGAGGATGTCGATATAATCCTCGCGCGTTTGCGGCCCGTCGACGAGGAAGCGGGCTCCTGCCCGCTGGCGCAGGGCGTCGTCGACATTCTCGGGGTAGTTGGAAAACATGCCAAAGGTGCAATTGCCGCGCACCACCGTGTTGGCCCCGGCAAAGGCCTCCATGAAGACCGCCGTGACCTCTTGCTGGCCCGCGCTGGATTGTCGGTCGCCGCGCTTGCCCGCGATCTGGTCGATATCGTCGATGGTGCCGAAGCCGATCACGCCCGGTTCGATCACGTTGTTGATGAAGGCCCGGGCGTTCTGGCCCGACTTGCCCTGGTAGCTGTCGATATTGTCGATGCCGAAATTCTGGTAGCGGAACGTGTAGCCCGCAGCGCCGCAATAGTCGTTGATCAGCCCTGCCATCATTTGAATGAGCGTCGTCTTCCCCGTCCCCGGCGCGCCGTCACCCATGAAGGTGAAGATGAACCCGCCGAGTTCGGCGAACGGGTTCAGGCGCCGGTCGAAATCATAGGCCATCAGCATCTTGGAAAGCTTCAGCGCCTGGTATTTCGCGATGTGGTTGCCCACGACCTCGTTCGGTTTCTTGAACGTCATGGTCAGGCTCTGCGATTTCGCCGCCCGCGCAGGCGTGGAGCCGCGAATGGTCAGGTCATCGGCCTCAACCTTCCAGGTCGCGCCCTCGAACGGCTCCAGCAGCGCCGCCGTGCTGGCGCGCCCCGCGAGTTTCGCCATCAGCTGTTCGGCAAAGGCGAGGACCGTCGGGACGAGCCTGCTCTCGGTCGTCACGAACGCCCCGATGTCCTGGTCCAACTCCCACAGCGCGCCATGCAGCGCCAGTTGCGCGTTGTCGGTCAGCACCTCCTCGACCTCGCCGATCTCGACCGTTTCCTCACTCGCATGCGGCGCGATCAGGAAGGCCGTGGCGTTGGCGAAGGTATAGGCGACGGCCAAAGCCTCGGCGGTCAGCAATTCGCTGAACTCGGTCTTCTTGCCCGCAGGCAGACTGCCTTCGAGGTTGGCGCGTTTCAGGTCGGCAAGGCCGGTGCGCTCGGAATATTGCTCGCCCATGGCCAGCGCGATGGCCAGCGCCCGGCGCAGCCCGTGCAGCACCGTCGCCTGCGTTGGGGACATCAGCGCATCGCCGCCGTCACTTTCCTCGACCCGCGCCACCAGTTGCACGCCCTCGGTCCGCACCTGCCGCCGCGTGACAAGTCCTGGCGTGGTCGAGCGGAACGCCCGCCGCGTGCCGATCCCGCTGGAGCGTTCCTTCGGTGCCTCCTCTTTCGGCTTGGCAATCCGGGGGGCGTGGTCAAAGCCCTGCAACATCGCTGTCGCAGCCTCGTAGTGCTTGACGATGTCTTCTTCGCGAAGCTCCATCTGATCGCTTGTCTGGCTCATCTCATACCTCTCTGCGGGACGACCGGAATTCCAGAATTCCGGTCCACCTCAACGATAACTCAAAACCCGCCCCGCGGGACTGACCACGAATTTGCGGACGTCACGGAACCCCGGCGGGTTGCGGTCTTCCAGCGCCTGATAGGGCCGCTGCGGCAGGATGATCGACCGTTCCATCCGCGTCGCCCCGGTATCAGCCCCCTGTCCGGCGAACGGATCCAGTGCGAAGACCTGTCGTTCCACCGACCCGAACCAGCCGGATTTCTCCCGCTCGACACGATCGCTGACCAGTTCCTCCTCGGTCCAGACCAGCGCCCAGTCCTCGCCCTCGGGGGCCTTGGCCAGTTCCAGAACCTCACGCAGCGGACCGGCCTGCCGGGTGAAGGCATGGGAATACATCGGGCCGACATGGAACCGGCGCAGCCGTTTCGGGTGCAGATCGTCGAAATCCTTGTCGAAGCCGCGGGCAATCGTCAGCAGTTTCAGATGCGCCAAAGCCTGCGCCATCAGGTGGGCCTGAACCTCGGGCCAGCGGCGGTCGTCCTTGGGCAGGCCGACCCGTCCGGAATCCTCCAACTCCATCAGGTAGATCGTCGGTAGGTTGATCTGGCTGTCATAGACCGCCCAATGGATCAGGAACCGGCGCCGGTCCGCGTCATCGCCCAGCCAGATTGCCTGCGGATCGTTGCGCGCCCAGAACAGCTCGCCCCGGGCCAGTTCCTCGTAATAGAGCCTTTGCGACAGGGCGTATTGCAGCTTTGTCGGGATCTCTCGGTCACGCAGGATGACGCGGACCATTTCATCTTTCAGCTGCTCTTCGGTGCGCATCCCCGCAAGGTGCCGGTCCGCCTGTGCCGCGTCGTTGGCCATTGTCATCAGTTCCGTGGCCACCGGAAAGCCGCTTTCGACCCGGTCGAATGTCAGCTTGCCCGCATGGGCGAAACGGCCCGAAAACTGGTACTTGTGGGCCAAGGCCCGAAAGGTGAAGGTCAACGCGGTCAGGTAGCGGGCCAGCACCTCGACCTCGCGCTTCGACAACCGGCCCTCGACCTCCATGTTCGCCGCCACCCGCGCCAGATGCCCGGTGATCCGTTCGAACTTGTCGAAATAGCGCCGGGTGACGCGGGTATCTTCAAGCTGGAAATGGTCGAGCGGCGTATCAGGCATGGGCCGCGCCCTTTCGTCTGGCGCAATCCGGCGGCATCAGGCGCCGTAGAGGTTCTTGTCGTGCTTCTCGACGATCTTCTGGAACCGGCGGACAAAGCGTTCATCCGCCTTGGCCTTCTGTTCCAGCACCTCGCGGGCAAAGACCATGTGATCCTCGTGCGCTTCCAGCATGTCGGCCATCCGGGCGTTGGTGGCTGAGCCGATGGCGGCCATGGCCGTCTGGGCCTCTTCGTCCGTCTTAACCCCGATCTCGTTGATCCGGTGGGCCACGTCCTGCTGCTGCGCGGTCTTCAACGACTTCGTCAGCGCATCGTAAAGCACAACGCGCTGCTTGGTATCGGTCTGCAGCTTGTTGATCAGCACCATCTGTGTCGCCGCCTGGTTCTGCAGGCTGTCGATCCAGGTCTTGCCCTTCTCGATATAGCGTTCCAGCGTCTGGCTCTTGGCCAGCTTCACCTGTTCGGACTGTACCAGTTCGTTGTATTTCGCGTTCAACTCGGCCAGCTCGGTCTCCAGCTTGGTGCGGGCAGCGGCATCCTGTTCGACGCTGATCTTGTTCTCCAATTCGATGATCTTCGGGTCCATCGCCAGAATCTCGGCTCGCGCGGTCTCCAGTTCGCCCACCACGGCCTCGCGCTCATCCAGGGTGACCGACAAGTTGCCCTCGACCTTGTCTTTTTGCTCGTTGAGCACGGCCAGCTGCCCCTCCAGAAGGCTGGTGATGACATCGGACTTGGAAATCAGGTCCTGCAGTTTGTCATCCACGCTGGCGGTGCGCATCCGCTCTTGCCGCATCGACTCGGCCTTGCCCTTGGAAAAGAAGCCGACAAATGTCTCCCAGCCGGTCTTGGACCGCATCTCGTCGAAATCCTTCTGGAAACCGGCGGTGACATCGTCCAGACCCATGATGAGTTCCGCGATATTGGCGTTCATCGCCTCGGTATGGGCGTGAACGTCTTCCAGAGTGGCATTTTCGATATCAACGGCGATGTCTTCGCCGCTTTCCATCTTCTGGCGCGCGATCTCGATACGGCTGGTCAGCTCCTGGATCTTTGCCTGCGCGTCCTGGACCTGGGTTTGCGACTCGCGAATCTGGGCATCGAAATCGGCCATTTGGAATCCTCACTGTTTCAACTGTCTGAACTGATATGAGCGATATTAATGGCAATTTGACGACCGGTGTAGCGGGAAATGCCGACACACCGATCTGACCGACCCGGAATGCCGGGCCGACCTGGAACGCCATAGCGGCCCCACCTGTCAAATCAGGCGTCTTCGCTCTCTGCCTCGGCAGATGGATCGGCGTCGGCGACGGTTTCGTCCTGGGCTGACGCCTCGCCCTCCGTGTCCTCACCGGCCTCGACATCGGTTGCGCCATAAATGGATTCCGGGTCGATGATCGTGGGCGGCAATTCAACGCCGCGATTGGCCAGCTCCTCACCTTCGGCGGCCACGCTTTCCTCATAGGTGCGCACGGTGACGCGGGCGCCCCGCTCGACCCGCTCGTAAAGGTCGATGACATCATGGTTGAACAGCCGGATGCAGCCCGCCGACCCGGAATTCCCTATCGAGGGCAGGTCATTGGTGCCATGAATCCGGAAGAAGGTGTCGCGCCCGTTCTGATAGAGGTAGAGCGCCCGGGCGCCCAAGGGGCTGGCAAGCCCCCCCTCGACCCCTTCGGCGAAGGGGCCGTAAACCTCGGGCTGGGTCCGCAGCATGTTGGCCGTCGGCGTCCAGCCCGGCCATTCCCGCTTCATGCCCACCGTGGAATCGCCGCGCATACGCAAGCCAGCCCGTCCGACGGCGATCGGGTAACGCATTGCCGCGCCATCCTCTTCGACGAAATAGAGAAACTTGGCATGGGGATCGACGATGATCGTGCCAGGCTCTTCGGGGCCGTCATAGACCACTGCTGTGCGGCGATTGACGCCCTGCAGGTATTCCGGCGGCACAGGTGGCAAGGTGTAGTCGCCATCCTCGATCACGCCGTAGTCGGCCACGATTTCGTTCACCGGAACGCCGCCGACGAGTTCAGGGCCACGCGCACAGCCCAGAAGGGCCAACAACGAAACCAGCGGGATAAGAAAACGAAGCATTGAGCGCATGGAATTTTCCTTTGTCAGTCGACGGCAGACTAGCACCCACGGGCTGCATGGCAATCCCGGCAAAAGGAACGGCAGCGCGCTTTCGGTCTCTGGGCCTGGGCCGGGAAACGGAAAGCGCGCATTCCGGCCTAGCCGACCACGTTGAATTCCGGCCCGTAGGGATAGCCGGTGATGTTCTCGTTGCCCTCCTCGTTGATGACCAGGATATCATGTTCACGATAGCCACCGGCGCCCGGCTGGCCCTCGGGGATGGTCAGCATCGGCTCCATCGAGATCACCATGCCGGGTTCCAGCACCGTGTCGATATCCTCGCGCAGTTCCAGACCCGCCTCGCGGCCATAGTAGTGCGACAGGACGCCAAAGGAATGGCCGTATCCGAAGGTCCGGTATTGCAGAAGGTCGCGCTCGGCGAAGAAAGCATTGATCTTCTCGGTGACCTCGGCACAGCTGACACCGGGTTTCAGCAGCGACATGCCGTATTCATGGGCGGCGACATTGGCCTCCCAGATCTTCAGGCTGGCCTCGTCCACCTCGCCCACGAACATGGTCCGTTCCAGTGCCGTATAGTAGCCGGAAATCATCGGAAAGGTGTTCAGTGACAGGATATCGCCGCGCTGCAACTTGCGCGCCGTCACCGGGTTATGGGCGCCATCGGTGTTGATCCCCGACTGGAACCAGACCCAGGTGTCGCGGTATTCGGCGTCGGGAAAGCGCTTGGCGATTTCCAGTTCCATGGCGTCGCGCCCGGCCATGGCCACGTCGATCTCGCGTGCGCCTTCGCGCACCGCGTCGCGGATCGCGTAGCCGCCCACATCGGCCACGTTGGCACCAGCCCGGATCAGGGCGATCTCGGCCTCGGACTTGCGCATGCGCTGCGCCATGGTGGCGGGGGCGATATCGAGCGTCACGGCCGGTTCTAGGAAGTCCTCCAGCAGATCGCGCTGCGCCAGCGTCAGGTGGTCCGCCTCAATCCCGATCACGGCCCCGGCGCCGGTGACGGACTTGATCGCCCGCCAGTAGTTGTGCCGCTGCCAGTCGGTATAGGTGATGCTGTCGCCGAAGGATCGCCGCCAGGGCTGGGCCGCGTCGATCCCGGCGCTGATGGTGACGCAGTCGGTCTCGGTGACAACCAGCCCGTAGGGCCGCCCGAACGCGCAGTAAAGAAAGCCCGAGTAATAGGCGATGTTGTGCATCGAGGTGAAGACGCAGGCTGTCATGCCATTGTCTTCCATCGCGGCGCGCAGATCGGCGAGCCGCGCTTCGTATTCCGAGGCTTCGAACGGCAACACCCGGTCGCCTTGATGAAAACGGTAGAAGTCAGGACGGTCCATGTTTGGCCCCCTTCGCTAAAAGAGGTCCCGGCGTTCAGGACGGACAGGCGCAGGAAATGGGGGCGACGCCATCGCGCCCCGCGCAAGACCCTCCTTAGGCAGACAGGCAACGAAATTCCAGAATTTTGTTGCCGCCCGGTCTTGACTGCGGTGCCGTGTGATTGGCGAGCCAGAGGTCGGCATTTCACTTTTCGCCAGTTATAAGGCCAACCATGACCGATAGCCGCCGCGCCCTCATGCCCGATTACCTACGCCTTGCGGCACTTTTTGGCATCGTGGTCGTGAATGTGCAGTACATGGCCTTTTCCTCGCTGCACGGCTTTGCCGATCCGGGCGGCGCCACCCCGGCAGACGCAGTGACGCTCTGGCTGGTCAACGGAGTTGCAACGCTCAAGACCTACGGCTTGTTTTCCTTCATGTTCGGGGTCGGGCTGGGCTTTTTGATGCGATCGACGGAACGGCGCGAGCTGGCCTTCGGCCGCGTTTATCGCAACCGGATGCTCGGCCTGCTGGCCCTCGGTTTCGTCCATGGCTGTCTGTTCTTTCCAGGCGATATCCTGGTCATCTACGCGGTGACCGGCGCGGCTCTCTACCGCTTTCGAACCTGGCCTGCCGTCAGGCTTGTACGCGTCGGGATGGCACTTCTGTTGGTCCAAGTCGTGATCGCGCCACCCATCCTGCTGTCGATCCCGGACGCACCGGCCGACATGATTGCACTGGAACGCGAGATCATGACCCGTGGCGGTTTCCCGGAGGTGATCGTGTTCCGAGCCATCGGCTTCGCGTTCACCCTTCCCGCCTTCCTGATCATTCAAGGTATTTCAGCACTGGGGTGGTTCTGCCTGGGATTGGCGGCGGTGAAGTCGGGCATGATCGACAACGCGGCGCATCCGCTCTGGCGCCGGGCACGCCGCTGGTGCCTTGGCCCCGGCCTCGTCCTCAGCCTCGGCACCGCCGCAGCTTGGCAATGGGGTCCGACCGTTGCGGGCGCCGCCCTGACGATCGCGGTCGCGCCAGTGGCAACGCTCGGCTATCTCGGTCTTATCGCCGCCATCGCCCGCCCACCGGGTCCGATCCTGTCCCGCGCCCTCGCGGCTGGCGGGTCAAGCCTGACCATCTATCTCGGCCAGTCCATCCTGCTGTCGACCATATTCGCTGGCTATGGCCTGGGGCTATGGGGGGCGCTGGACCGGGCCACCGCGACGGGGATCGCCCTTGCCGTCACCGTTGTTCTGATCGCCCTGGTCGCGGTCTGGCGCATGTTTTTTGCCTTGGGACCCTTCGAATGGGTCTTGCGGCGGATCACATATGCGGGCCAGGAAAACGCCTGATCCAGGGACCGGGCACGGATGGCTGGTCATCGGCGGCCTGATGCCGCAGAGTGCCCGGCATGAGCCATCGCACCATGACACCTGTCGGCCCCGGAGGCTGCGCCCGATGACACCGGGTGCGCGCAACCTGATTACGGACGTGGCCGGTCTACAGGTGGGCAATGCGCAGGATGCCGGATTGAAATCGGGCGTTACCGTCTTGACCGCCGATGCGCCTTTCGTCGCCGGTGTGGCCATTATGGGCGGGGCGCCCGGCACCCGTGAAACGGATCTTCTGGCCCCCGACAAAACCGTCGAGCAGGTCGATGCGCTGGTCCTGTCGGGCGGCTCTGCTTTCGGACTGGCGGCCGCGGACGGTGTGATGACCGGGCTCAGGGCGATGGGCCGCGGCTTTGCTGTCGGTCCGCACCGGGTGCCGATCGTGCCTGCCGCGATCCTCTTCGACCTGATGGCGGGCGGCGATCACGGTTGGCAGGACACCCCATACCCCACCCTCGGCCGCACCGCGCTGGACACGGCGTCAGCGGATTTCAACCTCGGCAGTATCGGTGCGGGAACCGGCTGCACCACGTCGACATTCAAGGGCGGGCTCGGCTCGGCCTCGGCAATACTCGACAACGGCCATACCGTCGGCGCATTGGTCGCGGTCAACGCGCTCGGCAGCGCCACGGTCGGCGATGGACGGCATTTCTGGGCCGCGCCCTTCGAACAGGGCGATGAATTCGGTGGCCTCGGCCCCGCCCGAGACTTCCCGCAACAGCACCGGACGAAGCTCGACGCGCCACGCAACACCACCATTGCAATCGTCGCCACCGACGCTGCGCTGACCCAGGCCCAATGCACGCGCCTTGCCACCGCTGCCCATGACGGCATGGCCCGCGCCCTGGTGCCCGCGCATACCCCGATGGATGGCGACCTTGTCTTCGCAGCCAGCACCGGGGACAGGGCGCTGACCGCTCCGGCTGGAGACATGCTCGCCCTTGGTCATGCCGCGGCCACTTGCCTGGCCCGTGCGATTGCGCGGGGCGTTCATGCCGCCACGCCCGCCCCGGGCGATGTGTGTCCGTGCTGGGCCGAGCGTGCATGAGTTTTCGATAGGTCCAGTCCGCTAGGTGGCTTGGCCCACGCCGGGCAAGACGTTAGGTCTGGCGGAAACCTGTTCGCGCATATTGGAGGCCACGGCATGACCGGCACCACAGAACTCAAGGACATCCTTTCGCGCCCCGACCTCGTCATCGAAAAGGCTTTCGTCGGCGGGGAATGGGTCGATGCGGAGGAGGGCAAGACCTTCGACGTGATCAATCCCGCCCGGGGCGACGTCATCGCGCAGGTTGCGGACCTGTCCCGCGCCGATGTCGCGAAAGCCATCGAGAAGGCCGAAGAAACCCGCCACGCCTGGGCCGCGCGAACCGCCAAGGAGCGCGCCCAGATCCTGCGCCGCTGGTTTGACCTGCTTATGCAGAACCAGGAGGATCTGGCCCGGATCATGACGGTTGAACAGGGTAAACCCTTGGCAGAGGCGCGCGGCGAGATCGCCTATGGCGCCTCGTTCATCGAGTGGTTCGGCGAAGAGGCCAAGCGGCTCTATGGCGAGACCATCCCCGGCCACCAACCCGACAAACGCATCACCGTGATCCGCCAGCCGATCGGAGTGTGCGCCTCGATCACGCCCTGGAACTTCCCCAACGCAATGATCGCCCGCAAGGTCGGCCCGGCCCTGGCCGCAGGGTGTGCGATCGTCGCGCGTCCCTCGGAACTGACACCGCTCTCGGCGCTGGCCATGGCCAAGCTGGCCGAAGAGGCAGGCCTGCCACCCGGTGTCTTCTCGGTCGTGCCCGGCCTTGACGCCCCCGCCATCGGCCAGGAATTCTGCGAGAACCCATTGGTGCGCAAGCTGACCTTCACCGGGTCCACCAATGTCGGGCGTATCCTGCTGCGCCAGGCGGCCGACCAGGTCATGAAATGCTCCATGGAGCTGGGCGGCAACGCGCCGTTCATCGTCTTCGACGACGCGGATCTCGATGCCGCGGTCGCCGGGGCCATCGCCTGCAAGTTCCGCAACAACGGGCAGACCTGTGTCTGCGCCAACCGCATCTACGTGCAGGACGGGGTCTATGACGCCTTCGCGGCCAAGCTGAAGGACGCGGTCGAGGCGCTCAAGGTCGGTGATGGGCTGGAAGATGGCTCGGACCTCGGCCCGCTGATTTCTACCGCCGCGATCGACAAGGTCCGCGACCATCTCGACGATGCTCTGGCCAAGGGCGGGTCCGTCCTGACCGGCGGCAAAGCCATCGAGGGTTTGTTCTTCGAGCCAACCATCGTCTGCGACGCGACCACCGAGATGAAAGTCGCCACCGACGAGACCTTCGGCCCCTTTGCCCCGCTGTTCCGTTTCACCGACGAGGACGAGGTGATCGCCATGGCCAATGACACGATCTTCGGGCTGGCCAGCTATTTCTACGCCAAGGACATCTCGCGGGTCTACAAGGTGGCCGAAGCGCTGGAATACGGAATCGTCGGGATCAATACCGGCATCATCTCGACCGAGGTCGCACCCTTCGGCGGGGTCAAGCAATCGGGCTTGGGCCGCGAAGGCAGCCACCATGGGATCGAGGAATTCATGGAGATGAAATACGTCTGCATGAGCGTGTGATCGCTTCGCCCTTCAACTTTGACCAATCGCGCCACGCGTCCTGGCCCTCAGGGCGCGCGGCTTTTTTGCGCGACCTGCCCCCGGGCATTTCAATTCGCGGCTCAAGCCCCCTATATTCACCGCAGCACAACCCGCATCGAAGGTGGTTTCATGTTGCGTTTTTTCCTGTCTGCGGCCTTGGGCATTGTCGCGGCGTTTCCGGCCGTCGCCAATGACGACACGCGCCAGATCGGCGGTGCGTTGACTTATAGGGCCAAGATCGCCCTTCCGCCGGGGGCCGAGGTGACCATCGAGGCGATGGGCCTTTTTGATACGGTTCTGGACCGGGCGCAGTTCGCCACCGAAGGCAAGCAGGTGCCGTTGGATTTCGAGTTGACGGTGCCCAAGGGGATTGGCGGGCAGGTCAGCGCCGTGATCCGCAGCCATGGGGCGACGGGTTGGATCGTGCAGGATATTCCCTTTGCCGCCGGTGAGGATAACGTGGATCTGGGGCCGCTGTGGATGGACCCGATGACGCCCCTCGCCTTTGCCACGCGCCTTGATTGTGGCGGCAAGGAGGTTTCCTTCGGCGTTCTGGACGACCGCGCCACCCTTCGGATCGACGGACAGGACCACGCCATGACGCAGAAGGTTTCCGCCTCGGGCGCGCGTTATGTCGGGGGGCCGGACGATCAGATCGAATTCTGGTCGAAAGGTGATAGCGCGATGCTGACGGTATCAGGCGAGGCCTATCCCGAATGCACGCCGCTTGAAGACAGCACCTCCCCCTACCGGGCACGCGGGAACGAGCCGGGCTGGCATGTGGACATCGGCGAAAACGAGGTCGAGGTCATCGCGCAATATGGCGAGGTGACCAAGCGTGCGCCCCGACCCGAGGAGGGGATCGAGGCTGGCGGCTATGTCTTCGACATGCCGCAGATTGCCACACGCCTGCGGATCGAAGGCGGGCTGTGTCATGACGACATGAGCGGCATGCCCTATCCATACCGCGCGGTGCTGACGCTGGATGGCGTAGACTATCGCGGCTGTGCCGGCGACCCCCAAGACCTTCTGGCTGGTGCAGAGTGGCGGATCGAGGATGTCATGGGCGGTGGCGTGATCGACGCCGCCGAAGTGACGATCGCCTTTGACGGCAAGGGGCGCGTCAGTGGGCGGGCCGCCTGCAACCGGTACTTCGGCGGTTATGAGCTGACCGGCGAAGGGGTGTCCTTTGGGCAGATGGCCTCGACACAGATGGCCTGCGCCCCGGCCCTGATGGATCTTGAGCGCAAGATGCTGGAGGCCCTCGGCCAAGTGCAGCGGTTCGATTTCGATGAAACCGGGGCGCTCATGCTGATCGGTGGGCCGGAGGGCAAAGCGCTTTTGACCGCGCGGCGGCCCTAAGTGATCCAGCCAAGGCCGTCTTCGGTGCGGGTTCGCGGGTTATATTCGCCGCTGACCCAGCCTTGGTAGCCATCTTTGTCGAGACGCGCGAAAAACCCGGAATAGTCGATCGCGCCGCCCATGGGTTCATGCCGGCCGGGATGCCCGGCCACCTGCACATGCGCAGTGCGGTGGCCGTGCATGGCCCATGTATTCATCACATCACCGGTTATGCGATGGGCATGGTAGGCATCGAATTGCAGGCCCAGATTGGGCGCGCCGACCTCGTCCAGAAGCGCCAGCGCGACCGAGAAATCGTCCAGGAAATAGCCCGGCATGTCATGCGGGTTGATCGGCTCGATGGTCAGCTGCCGCCCCTCGGCCGTGTCTGCCGCCCAAGCAAGGTTGTCGGCAAAGACCGCGGCGGCCTCCGGCCCCTCGGCAAGGCCTGCCATGACATGCAGCCTCTCGGC
Organism: Salibaculum griseiflavum; assembly: GCF_003129565.1. Classification (GTDB taxonomy): domain Bacteria; phylum Pseudomonadota; class Alphaproteobacteria; order Rhodobacterales; family Rhodobacteraceae; genus Salibaculum; species Salibaculum griseiflavum. The sequence goes on along the minus strand of NZ_QETF01000001.1, from coordinate 299,663 downwards.
CCCAAGGACATCCATGTAACGCAAGGACCGCTGAAACGCCTTCCGGAACCGTTCTTGCTGTTCGGGCACGGCGGCAAAGCCCCGTGGGCCATCGGGATCGGCATAGTTCGGGGGCGGACAATTGATCAGCGCCAGCGGCAGGCCCGATTGCGACAGCGCCCGGCCCAGCGCCTTGGCGTCGACATCATAGGGAAACAGGATTTCAACCGCCTCGAAGCCAGCCTCGGCCGCGAGCGCCGGCCGATCAAGCAGCGGCGCCTCGGTGAACAGCGTCGTCAGATTGGCGCAGAATCTGGGCACTTCGAATTACCCTTCTGCCATCATGGTAGCTCGGCCGCCGGAATGATCGGGAAAAACTCACCTTGCGAGCGCAGGCCGAACCATTCTTCACCCTCATGTGGCGCCGTTTCGCCGATCTCGACCAGTCGGTAGAATGACTTGCGATCAATAAGCGCCTCAAGATTCCGGCGGATCAGCACATAGGGCGACGGCTCGCCGGTTTCCGGGTCGCGCTCCACCCGGATCGGATGATCCGGCCCGGCGACAGCGTAGTCTCCGACATTGGTCTCGAACCGCAGCCCGTCGCCCTCCCGTTCGAAATCCACGGCGACGAAAGGTGCGTCATCAACCGTGATCCCGACCTTTTCGACCGGGGTGACAAGGAAATAGTCATCCCCGTCCTTGCGCAGGATGGTCGAGAACAGGCGCACCAATTCAGGCCGCCCGATCGGTGTGCCCAGGTAGAACCAGGTGCCGTCGCGCGCGATACGCATGTCCAGATCGCCGCAAAACGGCGGATTCCATTTCTCGACCGGCGGCAATCCGCGGCCCTTGCTGGCCGCACGGGCAGATGAGGCTATGTTTTCCGCGGAAACGGTCACGGATGTGTCATTCGGGTTTGTCTTTGCCATTGGGGTCCGGCGCGATATCTGTTCAACTGCAATGAAATATAGTCTTCGAAGGAGATTTTGCCATGGCCGATGACGCACAGCTTGTCGCCGAGATGGACGCGCTTGGGGACAAGCTGGCCACTGCCCGGGCGTCTATTGCCAACAGGTTCATCGGCCAGGATAGCGTTGTCGACCTGACGCTCGCGGCCTTGCTCTGTGGCGGGCACGCCCTTCTGATCGGCCTGCCCGGCCTTGGCAAGACCCGGCTCGTGGATACGCTGTCAACGGTGATGGGGTTGTCGGGCAATCGCATCCAGTTCACGCCCGATCTGATGCCGGCCGACATCCTCGGCTCCGAGGTGCTGGAAACCGGCGCTGACGGATCGCGCACATTCAAATTCATCGAAGGTCCGATCTTCTGCCAGCTGCTGATGGCGGATGAGATCAACCGCGCCAGCCCGCGGACTCAGTCGGCCCTTTTGCAGGCGATGCAGGAACGGGAAGTGACGATTGCGGGCGAACATCGCGCCCTTGGCGTGCCGTTCCACGTGCTGGCCACGCAGAACCCGATCGAGCAGGAAGGCACCTATCCCCTGCCCGAGGCACAGCTTGACCGGTTCCTTGTGCAGATCGACGTGCCTTACCCCGACCGTGACACCGAACGTGACATCCTGCTGGCCACGACCGGCGTGGAAGAGTCCGAGGCCAGCAACGTCTTTTCCGCGCAGGATCTTCTGAACGCGCAGACGCTGCTGCGGCGGATGCCTGTGGGCGAAGCCGTGGTCGAGATGATCCTGGACCTTGTGCGCGCATGTCGCCCCGATGACGAAAGCGCCCCCCAGATCGTGCGCGACACGGTCAGCTGGGGGCCGGGGCCGCGCGCCGCGCAGGCGCTGATGTTGACCGTCCGCGCCGAGGCATTGCTGCATGGCCGCCTCGTGCCCAGCGCCGAAGATGTGCACCGTATGGCCGCGCCGGTTCTGACACACCGCATGGCGTTGTCCTTTGCCGCCCGCGCGCGCGGCGAAAGCCTGGGTCACGTCATTTCCCAGGTCGCGGATCAGGTGACGAAGGTCGAGGCCGCCGCGTGACCGAACGGCCGCTCACCCTGCGCAGCGGGGCCGAGGCGCTTGCCGCGCCGTTGCCGCCGCTTCTGGCCGAAGCCGAGCATCTGGCCACGACCGTTATCGTGGGCGACCATGGCCGCCGGCGCGCGGGATTGGGCGATACATTCTGGCAATACCGACCTGCGCAGTATCACGACGAACGCCGCCATATCGACTGGCGCCGCAGCGCCAAGTCGGACAATCAGTTCGTGCAGGACAAGGAATGGCAGATCGCCCAGTCGGTTCAGGTCTGGGTCGATCAGTCGGCCTCGATGTCCTATGCCTCTCGCGATGACCTGCCCTCCAAGGCGGACCGGGCCCGCGTGCTGGCGCTGGCCTCGGCGATCCTGTTGCTGCGCGGCGGCGAACGGGTCGGGTTGACCGGCGGGCTGCTGCCTCCGAAACGAGGCGAGGCGCAGGCCGCGCAGATGGCGGCGCTTCTGTCCGAGGATCACACGGACGATTTCGGTGCGCCGGTGGCCGACGGGATGCTGCATCATTCCCGCGCCGTCTTCGTGTCGGATTTTCTCGGCGATATCGACGCCGTGGAGCGGGCCCTGTCCGAGGCAGCCGACCGCGATATTCGGGGGGCGCTTGTCCAGGTTCTGGACCCGGCGGAAGAGGCCTTTCCCTTCGATGGGCGCACGATCTTCGAAAGCATGACCGGCGCGATGCGGCATGAGACGCTGAAGGCCGCCGACCTGCGTGACCGGTATCTCGACCGTCTGGCCCGTCGCAAGGACCGCTTGGCCGAACTGGCCCGCCTCAGCGGCTGGCAATTCCACACCCACCACACCGGCGACAGCGCAAGCGCGGCGCTGCTCTGGCTCTATTCCGCGCTGGAGCGGCGCAGCTGATGTGGTCCTTGGATCCAATCGCGTTCGGGGCACCTTGGCTTCTGCTGGGGCTGATCGCCTTGCCGATCCTGTGGCTGCTGTTGCGGGCCGTGCCGCCCGCGCCGCTCCGGAGGCGTTTCCCCGGCGTGACCCTGCTGCTGGGCCTTTCGGATGACGAAAGCCAGACCGACCGCACACCGTGGTGGCTGCTGCTTCTCAGGATGCTGGCTGTTGCCGCCGTCATCACCGGTTTCGCCGGGCCGGTCCTGAACCCGCAGGACGACCAACCGGGCAGCGGCCCCCTTCTGGTGCTGGTCGATGGCACCTGGGCCGACGCCCGCGACTGGCCGCGTCGCCTCGACCGGATCGAGGCCGCATTGGACAACGCGGCGAGCGATGGACGCCCGGCAGCGCTTGTGCAGCTGACGGATTTGCCTGCGGAGGGTCCGGTCTTTCAGGATGCGCAGGCCGTGGCGCAGGGCGTCGCGGGGCTTGTGCCGCGCCCGCATGACCCTGACCCGGCTGCGATTGCCGCCTGGGCCGCCACGCTTTCGGGCGATTTCGACACGTTCTGGCTGTCGGATGGCGTGTCCCGCGACTCGCGCGCCGTTCTTTTGGCGGCGCTGGAAAACCGCGGTTCGGTCCGAATATTCGAAAGCCCACGCCCGGTCTTCGCACTCAAACCGCCGCGCTACGAGGACGGCGCAATCTCCATCGAAGCACTGCGGGCGCAAACCGGGCCTGATACGGAGATCCGTGTTGATGCCATCGGCCTGGACCCGGCTGGCGTCGAGCGGCGACTGGCCAGCGAAGGGGTGATATTCGAACCAGATGCCAAGGCCGCGACACTGGACCTGTCGCTACCACCGGAGCTGCGAAACCGCATTACGCGGTTCGAGGTTCAAGGCCTGTCGTCCGCCGGGGCCGTGGCGCTGACGGATGACGCGCTCAAGCGGCGCGAGGTTGCGCTGCTGTCAGGGGGCAACGACCGCGAGGGGCTGGAGCTTCTGGATCCGCTGCACTACCTGCGACAGGCCCTGACCCCCTCTGCGGATCTTGTCGATGGCACGCTGTCGGATGTCCTGTTGGCCAATCCCGATGTGATCATATTGGCCGATGTCGCAACTTTGTCGGAACTCGAAAGCCAGGACCTCCAAACCTGGGTCGAGGCCGGCGGCCTGCTGGTGCGTTTTGCCGGGCCACGCCTGGCCGCCAGCGATGTCAGCCGGGACGCCGAGGACCCGCTGATGCCCGTGCGCCTGCGCGTCGGCGGCCGATCCATCGGGGGTGCCATGAGTTGGGGAGAGCCCAAGGCACTGGCCCCCTTCGACGCGGACAGCCCCTTTTTCGGGCTCGCCATCCCCGACGATGTCGCCGTCAACGCCCAGGTCATCGCCCAGCCCGACCCGACATTGGCCGACCGTGTCATCGCCGGGCTGGCCGATGGCACGCCGTTGGTTACCCGCAAGGACACCGGGCAGGGCCGGATCGTCCTGTTTCATGTCACCGCCAATGCCGAATGGTCGACCCTGCCACTGTCGGGCCTGTTCGTGCAAATGCTGGAACGCCTGGCGGTTTCGACACGGCCCGCCATGCCGGACATGGAGGCGATGGAAGGAACAAGCTGGATGCCCGAGGACGTGCTCGATGCCTTTGGCGTGCTTCAGGATGCGGGCGCGCTTCCGGGTGTGGACGGCGCACGCCTGGCGCAGATGACGCCCGCCGCGGACATGCCGCCGGGGCTTTATGCCGGAGAGGACCGCCGCATCGCGGTCAACGTCCTGAACGCCGACAGCACGCTTTCGGCGACCGCCTGGCCGGCCCGCATCCCCGTCGAAGGGTTGGACGTGGTCCGTGAAACGCCGCTCAAGGGGTGGCTGCTAGGGGCGGCGCTGGTGCTCCTGATGCTGGATATCCTGGCTGCGCTGGCCCTGTCGGGGCGCTTGCGCGGCCCCCGCGCCGGGGTGACCGCAGCCATTGTCGTCCTCGCCATGGCCGGGCTGCCGACCCCACCGCAGGCACAAGAGGCCGAAAGCCCGGCACCGGTGCCCGAGGAATTCGCCGTGGCCGCCACCTCGAACGTGGTGCTGGCCTATGTGCAGACCGGCAACCCCCGCGTCGACGAAATGTCCGAGGCCGGCCTTTACGGGCTATCGAACATCTTGTTCCAACGCACCTCGATCGAGCCGGCCATGCCCATGGGTATCGACCCGGAAACCGACGAGTTGGCGTTCTTCCCGTTCCTCTACTGGCCCGTCACTGCCGACCAGGACCTGCCCAGCCGCGAGGCCTATGCCAAGCTGAACCGTTACCTCCGTTCGGGGGGCATGATCCTGTTCGACACCCGCGATGCGGACCTTGCGCGCTTTGGCTCTTCCAGCCCGGAAGGCCAACGCCTGCAAGCCATCGCGCGCGGACTGGACATCCCGCCGCTGGAACCGATCCCGCAAGATCACGTCCTTACCCGCACCTTCTACCTGTTGCAGGATTTCCCGGGCCGCCATGCCAGCCGGGATGTCTGGGTCGAAGCGGCGCCGGCCGATGCCCAGGCCGCCGAAGGCATGCCGTTCCGCGATCTCAATGACGGGGTAACGCCGGTGGTGATCGGCGGAAACGACTGGGCAGCCGCCTGGGCAACCGATGAGACCGGCAACCCGCTGGTGCCGATCGGGCGCGGCATGGCCGGGGAACGCCAGCGCGAGATCGCCATGCGGTTCGGCGTAAACCTCATCATGCATGTGCTGACCGGAAACTACAAATCCGACCAGGTGCATGTGCCCGCACTTCTGGACAGGTTGGGCCAATGACCGGACAGATCCTTCTGGACCCTTTGATTCCGCTGGCGCTGATCTACGGCCTGGCCGCACTGGCCGGATTGGCGCTTGTAATCGCCGTCTGGAGGCGGCTGGCGGGTTGGGCGCTCCGGGCGCTGGCCGCGCTGGTTCTGCTGGCCGCCATCGCCAACCCCTCGCTCCAGAACGAGCAACGCGCGGCGCTTTCCGACATCATCATCGCGGTCGTCGATGAAACGGCCAGCCAGCGCATAGCGGACCGCCCGGCCCAGAGTCAGGCCGCGCTTGAGAAGCTGCGCGCCGAGGTGGCCAGCCGCAGCAATACGGAACTGCGCGTGGTCACGCTCGAAGATGGCGAAGGCGACCGTGGCACGCAATTGATGACGGCCCTGTCCGAGGCCCTGGCCGAGGAGCCGCGCGCCCGCGTGGCAGGCATGGTCCTGATCACCGATGGCCGCGCCCATGACTTGGCCAATGCGCCACCCGACCTGCCCGCACCTCTGCACGCGCTGTTGACCGGCCAGGCCGATGACTGGGATCGCCGTCTTGTCGTGCGCAACGCGCCCAGCTTCGCCATTCTCGGTGAACCCGTCACCCTGACCCTGCGGGTCGAGGATCAAGGCGCTGCGCCCGACCCCGGGCTGGTCGACCTGTCCATCGCCATTGATGGCGGCGAACCGATGCAGTTTCAGGTGCCGGTCAACGAGGACATCGAGCTGCCCATCGACATACCCCATGGCGGCATGAACGTCCTGCAATTCGCCACGCCCGAGGCCGAGGGCGAACTGACCGACCGCAACAACGCCGCCGTTGTCCAGATCAATGGCGTGCGCGACCGGCTGCGGGTGCTGCTGGTTTCTGGCGAGCCGCATCCGGGAGAACGCACTTGGCGCAACCTGCTGAAGTCGGACTCGGCGGTGGACCTTGTGCATTTCACCATCCTGCGCCCGCCGGAAAAACAGGATGGCGTGCCGGTCAATGAGCTTTCTCTGATCGCGTTTCCGACCCGCGAATTGTTCCTCGAGAAGATCGACGAATTCGACCTGATCATCTTCGACCGCTACCAGAGACGGGGTATCCTGCCCTCGGTCTATCTCGACAACGTGGCCTCCTACGTGCGCAACGGCGGCGCGGTGCTGATCGCCGCCGGGCCGGACTACGCAAGCGCCGATTCCCTTTTCCGCTCGCCATTGGGGGCGGTTCTGCCGGGCAATCCCACGGCGCGGGTCTATGAACAGGGTTTCCGCCCGACCCTTACCGAACTGGGCGAGCGCCACCCGGTAACCGAGGGCCTGACTGATTTCGCCCCATTGCCCAACGCTGCGGACGGCACCCCCGGTTGGGGTCGCTGGTTCCGTCATATTGAAGTGACGCCGACACCCGGTGCCACCACCGTCATGAGCGGTGTCGATGGCCAGCCCTTGCTGATGTTGGAGAGGGTCGGCGAGGGGCGCGTGGCGCTGATGGGTTCCGACCATGCCTGGCTGTGGAATCGCGGCTTCGAAGGGGGCGGGCCGCAACTGGAACTGCTGCGCCGGCTGGCCCACTGGATGATGAAGGAACCGGAACTGGAGGAAGAGGCGCTCTGGGTCGAGCCCACCGGCCAGACCATGCGCATCATCCGCCGCACCCTTGGCGAAGAGGTGGGCCCGGTAACGATCACGCATCCCGACGGGACCGAGACGACGATCGACCTTGACCAAGTCAGCCCTGGTCGGTTCGAAACGCTGTGGGAAGCCCCGGAAATCGGCCTCTATCGTCTGACTGACGGGGACGAGGAAACCGTGATCGCGCTTGGCCCCTCGGCACCGCGGGAATTCGAGCAAACCATCGCCAGCGGCGAAGAGATCGCGCCGGTCATCGACACCGTGAATGGCGGGGTATTGTCCATTTCCGACGGGCTGCCCGACCTGCGGGACGTCCGCGCCGGGCGGCCCGCCTCGGGCAATGGCTGGATCGGGATCACGCCCCGTGGGGCCTACCGAACAGCGGATATCACCGTTTCACCGATCCTGCCGGCCTGGGCCTTCCTGTTGATCGCGGCGACTCTGATCGTCGGAGCCTGGCTCCGCGAAGGGCGTCGCTAGGCGACACGAATTTCTTGAAATTCGTTGCCCGCGATCAGGGCAAGGCCAGCGCTGTCGTCTCGGTGTTCCAGCCATCGACGAGACATTTGGCGCGCAGGAAGACCGTTGTCGTTCCCGGCGGAATCTCAACCCCTGACAAGGACCGGGTGAACGGCTGCTCCCTCACATGGGGATGGGCCAGAACACGGGTGCCCAGGATAGTGCCATCGTCCAGCTCCACCCGCCAGCCATCGGCATAATGGTCCCAGCCGGCATCGGGATGAGCGATGGTCACGGCAAAGGTCCAGCCGCCCGCCACCCCGCGCGCTGTCGCATCGGTGATCGAGGGCGGGTCGGCAAACACCGGAGTGGCAACCAGAAGGCAGACAACGGCAAATCTCATGGTTCCTAGCCTAGCAGATCGGCAGCCGCGCACATGTCACATCATCGCGACAGGATATCTCGGGGGATCGAGGTGAATTCGCGGCTCCAGACCACCCAGAGTGAGAAGACGGACGCCACCATCAGCGGGATCGGCCCCACCAGCCACGCCGCCGCCCCCAAAGCGAAATACATCGCTCTCAGGCCACGGTTGAAGTTGATCGCGGCGCGCACGTTGAGCTGGGTGGCCCGCTGCACCATCGCGGGCACTTCCGGGTGGTCGGGTTCATTGGGCATGGCGCCCATCAGGACCGCGCAATACCCGAAAACCCGGTTGGACCAGACGAAGCGCAGGAAGGCCTGCGCGAGGAACAAGGCGACGAGCACCAGCTTGAGCTGCCAAAGCAACGTTGGTGCGGCATCCGCGTGCAGCTCTTCGGCAAGGCCGGCGAGCGGTTCGACGTTGCCGATCAGGGCAAGCACACCACCGATCGCCAGCAAGCAACTGGAGGCGAAGAACGTCGTGCTCTGCCGCAGATTGGCGAGAATCTGGCTGTCGAAGATCCGGTTGTCACGCTCGGCAAAGCGCTGCATCCACGCCAGCCGGTGATCGGCCATCATCACTGTGACAGACGGGCGCGAGGACGCCGGATGCTCGATACGCCAGCCGATGATCCAGGCCCCGCCGACCAACAGCAGCACCGCTGCGAGATCCAGAAGCGTAAGAAGCGGGGCGAGATCGGCAAAGGTTGCGGGCATCAGAACGGCTTGAACACGACCAGGTAAAGCACCACAAGCGTCCCAAGAACGCTGACCTCGTTGAAGACGCGCAGGTAGAATTCGCTTTCTTCAAAGCGGCCCTGCTTGGCCCGTGCCACCAAGCGCCCGGTCCAACCGTAGTGAACCGCCAGAAGCGCGACCAGGGCCAGCTTGGCCCAGACCCAGCCCTGCCAGTTCCAGTGAAAGGCCAGGATCACCCCCGTGGCCACCGCCAGAACGCCCAGGCCCAACGAAAACCGGTAGACGCGAAAGGTCAGGTCCCCGGCCGGGCCGAATTGTCCCGTCGTGGCATATTCACGTTTCCAGTAGATCAGTCCGCGCGGCGCGACGAAAATCCCCGCCATCCAGCCCATGACGCAAAGCAGGTGTATGACCTTGATCCAATCCATGGGCCATTACTGCCGCCCCGGCGCGGCACCCGCAAGCCAAATAGGCAGTGCTTGTTATGGGATTCAGTTTGGTATAGAAATATTACCAATTATGGACGGAGGCGTAACCATGCAGATGCCGGACCCCGATGCGGCGATCCTCTCGCGCAAGGCGCGGATCGTCGAGAGGCTGCAATCCGTTTTGCCCACCGGCGCGGTTATCCACGAGCGACCCGAAGTCCGTGCCTATGAATGCGATGCCTTGACCGCATACAAGTGCCCGCCCCTCTGTGCGGTGCTGCCCACCAGCACCGAGGAAGTCTCTGCGGTCCTCAAGATCTGCCACGAGGAAGGCGTGCCGGTCGTGCCGCGCGGGGCAGGCACATCACTGGCCGGGGGGGCGCTGCCCACGGCGGATGCGGTGCTACTGGGAACGGCTCGCCTGAACGCGGTGATCGAGACGAGCTACGACGACCGCTATATCCGGGTGCAGTCGGGCCGGACAAACCTTTCAGTAACCGGTGCGGTCGAGGCGGACGGCTTTTTCTATGCGCCCGACCCGTCCAGCCAGCTGGCCTGCGCCATAGCAGGCAACATCGCGATGAACTCCGGCGGCGCGCATTGCCTGAAATACGGGGTAACGACGAACAACCTGCTGGGTGTGACCATGGTCATGATGGACGGAACGGTGACCGAGATCGGCGGAGCGCATCTGGATGCCGGGGGGCTGGACCTTCTCGGCGTGATCTGCGGCTCCGAGGGGCAGTTGGGCGTGGTGACCGAAGCCACCCTGCGCATCCTGCGCAAGCCCGAAGGCGCACGGCCCGTCCTGATGGGCTATGACAGCAACGAGGTCGCCGGCCAGGTGGTCAGCGACATCATCAAGGCTGGTGTCCTGCCGGTAGCCATCGAATTCATGGACCGCCCCTGCATCGAGGCCACCGAGGCCTTTGCCAAGGCCGGCTATCCGATGTGCGAAGCACTTCTGATCGTTGAGGTCGAGGGATCGGAGGCCGAGATCGACGAACAGCTTGGCCTGATCAAGCAAATCGCAAGCAAGCACAACCCTGTCGAACTGCGCGAAGCGAAGGATGCCGATGAGGCCGGCCGCATCTGGCTTGGCCGCAAATCGGCCTTCGGCGCCATGGGTCAGATCAACGATTACATGTGCCTTGACGGAACGATCCCGGTCAGCGAACTGCCCTACGTGCTGCGACGTATCGGCGAGATGTCCAAGGCATACGGCCTCGGCGTCGGCAACGTGTTCCATGCCGGCGACGGCAACATGCACCCGCTGATCCTCTACGATGCCAACACGCCCGGCGAGTTGGAGAAATGCGAAGCCTTCGGTGCGGATATCCTGAAACTGTGCGTCGAAGTGGGCGGGTGCCTGACCGGAGAGCATGGCGTCGGCATCGAAAAGCGCGACCTGATGGGCGTGCAGTATACCAGGGCCGACCTGGCCGCCCAGATGGCCGTCAAGGATGTTTTCGATCCCGCCTGGCTGCTGAACCCTGCCAAGGTCTTCCCGCTGGAGGCCAGCGCCGCGCACAGGGTTGCCGCCGCGTGATAGGGGGCGCTGCCCCCCGGCCTACGGCCTCCCCCCGGGATATTTGGAGTCCAAAGAAAATGATCACACCAGCGAGCGAGGCAGAGTTGTCCGAGGCGATCCGCGCTGCCGAGGGGCCGCTGCGGATCGTCGGCGGTGGAACACGGCCCATCGGCACGCCGGTCGAGGGGGCCACGCTGTCGACGGATGCGCTGACCGGGATCGAATTGTACGAACCGGGTGCGCTGACACTCGTGGTGAAGTCGGGAACACCCGTCGCAGCCGTCGAGGCGGCTCTGGAGGCAGAGGGCCAGCGGCTCCCGTTCGAGCCGATCGACCATCGCCCGTTGCTTGGAACGAAGAACGTCCCGACCATCGGCGGCATCGTCGCCACCAATGCCAGCGGGCCACGCCGGATCGCCGTGGGGGCTTGCCGGGATTTCATGTTGGGGGTGCGTTTCGTCGATGGGCGCGGGACGATCCTCAAGAACGGAGGCCGTGTCATGAAGAACGTGACCGGCTATGACCTCGTCAAGCTGATGGCGGGTAGCTACGGCACATTGGGCATTCTGACCGAAGTGGCCCTCAAGGTCTTGCCGGATGTGGACGACGCGGCAACGGTGACGTTGTCGGGCCTCTCCGATGTCGACGCGGTACGGGCAATGTCCGCCGCGCTGGGATCGCCATTCGAGGTATCCGGGGCCGCCCATGACCCCGAGGCCGGCGCGACATACCTGCGGATCGAGGGGTTCGCCACCTCCGTTGCCTATCGCGCCGGACGGATTTCCGACCTGCTCGCCCAGTTCGGGACAGCGGACGTAACACACGGCAAGGCGGCCACCGCCGAAACCTGGGCCGCGATCCGCGACGTGACCGATTTCGCGGGGCGGGATGGTGATGTCTGGCGGCTCTCGGTCAAACCCTCGGACGCACCCGCGCTTGTGGCGAAATCCGGCGCGGAAGCGGTGCGCTACGATTGGGGGGGCGGGTTGGTCTGGCTGTTGATGCCCGAGGGCGCCGATTTGCGTGCCAAGCTCGGGACATTCCGGGGCCATGCCACCCTGATCCGCGCCAGCGACGACACCCGCCGCGCCCTGCCCGTGTTCCAACCGGAAAACCCGGTGGTGGCACGGCTGTCCGAAGGCTTGCGGGCGAAATTCGACCCGCGCGGCATTCTCAACCCGGGGGTCATGGGCTGATGCAGACGACATTCACCGAAGACCAGTTGAAGGATCCCGGCACCGCGCGCGCCAACGAAATCCTGCGGGCTTGCGTGCATTGCGGGTTCTGCACCGCGACCTGCCCGACCTACCAGGTGCTGGGCGATGAATTGGACAGCCCCCGCGGCCGCATATACCTGATCAAGGACATGCTGGAAAACGAGCGGGTGCCGGACGAGAAAACCGTCACCCATATTGATCGCTGCCTGTCCTGTCTGGCCTGCATGACGACCTGCCCCTCGGGCGTTCATTACATGCACCTTGTCGACCATGCCCGCGACTACATCGAACGGCACTACGACCGGCCCTGGTCTGACCGGGCGCTACGCTGGGTCCTGTCAAAGATCCTGCCCTACCCGATGCGGTTCCGCATCGCCCTGTTGGGGGCCAGGATCGGGCGGCCTTTCGTGCGGTTCATGCCAGATGCCCGTCTGCGCGCCATGCTGGAAATGGCGCCGAAACAGATTCCGCCGGTCAGCCGCAACGACGACCCGCAGAGCTTTGCGCCCGCGACCCCGCGCAAGATGCGGGTCGCGCTGATGACCGGCTGTGCCCAGCGCGCACTGAACACCGATATCAACGACGCCACGATCCGCCTGCTGACCCGGCTGGGCTGCGAAGTGGTGGTCGCCGAGGGCGCAGGCTGTTGCGGGGCGCTGACCCATCACATGGGCAAGACCGACGAAAGCCATGCCACGGCGGCCAAGAACATCCGGGCCTGGGCGGCGGAGCTGGATGGAGAGGGGCTGGATGCGGTTGTCATAAACACCAGCGGCTGTGGCACGACGGTCAAGGATTACGGCCACATGTTCCGCAATGACCCCCTGGCCGAGGATGCCGCACGGGTCAGCGCCATCGCCAAGGATGTCAGTGAAGTCCTGATGGATCTCGACCTGCCTGCGGGCAGCGCGCCGGAGCTGAGCGTTGCCTATCACGCGGCCTGTTCCCTGCAGCACGGGCAACAGATCAAGACCTATCCCAAGGACCTGCTGAAGCGGGCCGGGTTCACGGTTGCCGAACCCACCGACCCGCATCTGTGTTGTGGCAGCGCCGGCACCTATAACCTGATGCAGCCCGCGATTTCCAAGCAGCTGAAGGAGCGCAAGGTGCAGACATTGGAAGCGGTGCGCCCGGACGTGATCGCGGCCGGGAATATCGGCTGCATGATGCAGATCGGCGGTGGCACCGATCTACCGGTTGTGCACACCGTGGAACTGCTCGACTGGGCCACGGGTGGACCGAAGCCGCCTGCGCTGAATGCTGCCGACATGGCCGTGCCCAAGCTACGCTGACCGCCTTAATCTTGCCCTACCGGGGCGATATGCGCTTAAGTCCAGCGAAAAGGCCTTGATCGATGCGGAAATCTCTACTCGCCCTTTTGGCCGCCCTTGCCCTGGCTTCGGGGGCGCAGGCGCAGGACAGCGGCCTGCAGCCCCTGCTCAACGGGATCGATGCCCGTGGCTGGGAGGCCGTGGGGCGCATTGACATGGCCGAAGGTGGTTTTTGCACCGGCACACTCATCGCGCCCGAGCTGGTCCTGACCGCCGCCCATTGCCTGTTCAGCCGTCGCACCGGGCAGGCACAGGCGCTGAACGATCTGGAATTTCGGGCCGGGCTGCGCGAAGGGCGTGCAGAGGCAAGCCGCAGGGTCCGTCGCGCCGTGATCCACCCCGATTACGTATTCTCCGAAACGCCCGACGCTACTCGTGTGAGCGCCGATCTTGCCCTGCTTGAACTGGACCACCCCATTCGCACCACGCGCATCCAGCCCTTCGAGATATCCCGCACGGTCGGACGCGGCACCGAGGTCGGAATCGTGTCCTATGCCAAGGATCGTGCAGAGCATCCATCGCTTCAGAAGGTCTGCAACGTGCTGGGCACCGCGGGACCGGCACTTGTCATGGATTGCGATATCGACTTCGGCGCCTCGGGGGCGCCGATCTTCCGGGACGAGGCGGGCGTGATGCGGTTGGTATCCGTCGTGTCCTCCATGGCCGACCTGAACGGCGAACGGGTCGCGTTGGGCATGGACCTTGCCCGCCCGCTGAGGATACTGCGACAGGAACTGGCCACGGGCAGAGCTGTCTTCGACACGATACCGGGCGAGGCGCGGGTCTTGCGCCCGGGTGAACGGTCGGACACGGGGGCGTTGTTCGTCCGGCCCTGACAGGCCTTGAAACGTCACTTTGCCCTTCCCAAATTCTTTTTCGCGGAATGCCAAGTCCGGGTTCCGCGTCCTTGCCTGTCCCATGCCGGGAAGGCGCAACATATTGTTATCGCTCAAAGGAGGATGACCCATGACACGTTTCGATCTTGCACCGCTCTACCGTGCCACTGTCGGCTTCGACCAGATCGCCGACATGATGGACCGGGTTCTGGCCAATGATGCCGGCACCCAGAGCTACCCCCCTTACAACATCGAGAAAACCGACGATGACGCATGGCGGATTTCCGTTGCGGTCGCCGGCTTTTCCGACGAGGACCTGAACGTCGAGCTGCGCGAGAATGCGCTGCTTATCTCGGGCCGCAAATCCGAAGATGCCCAAGCGCAGGACCGCACCTTCCTGCATCGCGGCATCGCCACGCGCGCGTTCGAGCGTCGCTTCACCTTGGCCGACCATGTTCGCGTGACCGGAGCCACCCACGAGAACGGCATGCTACACGTGGACCTCGTGCGCGAAGTGCCGGAGGCTTTGAAGCCGCGCCGGATCGAGATCGCGAAGTCCGATGCGCCGACCAGTGCCGGCGTGCTTGAGGCCGACAAGGTCAACTGATCGCGAAGTGGGCGGCCCCACACCGCCCGTTTCCTTCGTGAAGGGTCGAGGCGCCTGCCTCGGCCCTTTTGCATCAAGGGCACGGGCAGCCTACCCGGATCATGCGGTCCTCAAATTTTCGGGACCCTCTCCCACTCGGCTTCGATCTCGGCCAGCAAGTCGCGCACCGCGGCCTCGCAATCGTCATCCAGCTTGTTGGCGACGTTCTTGCGATCCATGAACTCCTTAAGCGCCTCGGTATCGCGACGCCGCAGGATACGCCCCAGGAAAGGCAGCATCCGGCCACTGGCGACATGGGCCAAGCCCAGCCGCGTATTCACATCAACCTTGTCGGCGCGGTCCTTGCACCAGGTCAGTTCGAAGAGGCTCATGATGAAATTGATGATGGTCGGGTCGGGATGGCGCATGTCCTCTTTGAGGCCGCCATCAAAGACTTGCCGGACGATCTCGTAGGAGGGCCAGTAATAGGCCGCGCCGGGGTTTTCGCGCAGGAATTCATCCAACGCCACCCGCAGCGTTGCCTTGCTGACTTCGTTCGAGGCGAGGCAGGATTGATCGCGGAACGTCGCGATCAGGGGAATGGGCGACAGGGTCAGAACGATCTTCGCCTCGGGCCGATGCTTGCGGATCAACGCACAGATCGCGGCGATATTGTCCTTGTTTTCGGACACGCTGGCCACGCGGAACCGGTGCCGCTCGGGGTCGTAGACATCCTTGGGAATGGTGCGCCAGAAGACGTTGCCGGTCGGTTCGTCATACCAAACCTCGGACAGGCCGAGCGTCAGGATGAAGACGTCGGTGCGGTCGAAGATGGCCTTGGTCGCCTTTCGCACCTCTTCGTCGTAACCGTAGGCCTCGGCCTTGTAGCCATGCCAGAGTTCGCCCTCGAAAGTGCGGTTCTCCCAGGCCCATTCGAATTGCTGGCGGATGACGAAGGTGTTCACCATCCCCTCGCCGCATCGGATCACGTAGGCGTTGTTGTCGTCCCCCTCGCGTCCGGCCACGGCGAAATTGCGCCGGGCCAGGTAGCCCGAGATGTTCGACGCGAAACAGGACCCGAAGGCGGTGATCTGCGTGGCCTCGTCGATCGGTGGCTCTTCGGGCAGAAAACCGTGCAGGACGTAGTCTCGCATCCCCTGCACGCTGAACAGCTGATCCAGCTTGGGGGTCTTGTTGGTGTGTTCTCCGCGAAACCAGCTGTGATGCTCGTTGCCGTCTTTCGATGTCTTCTGGAAATCCAGGTGGTGCGCATGATTGCGCCCGCCATCCGAAACGATCGTGTCGCTGTCCTTGGCCATCCGCTCGATACCCTTCACCGCCGCTTGTTGTTTGTTTGGTCAGAGGATGGGCGGCAAGGGGCGGCACTGCAAGAGGGGCGCGCGCGTTTGGCGCGAGGTGATTCCCTAGCGCACCACGTAGACCGAACAATAGGCATGGGCGACGACATGGCTGGCCGTGGTGCCCAGAAGGTAGTCCTGGATCTTGGGGTTCGCGGCCTCCATCACGATCAGGTCGACCTTGCGTTCGCGCGCCAGTTTCACGATCTGGCGGTGCACCGCGCCCTTGCGCACGATCAGTTCCACATCGACTCCCTCGGCCGGATGCGCCTGGATGAACTTGCGCAGCTCCTGGCCCCAATAGGCATCGCTGTCGTAGATGTTCATGTTGCGCTCGATCTCGGGGGCGACCGTGGTCACGATGAGCTTTGCCCCGCGCCGCTGCGCCATCTCGACCGCCTCTTCGTAGGCGGCATAGTCATGCTTGATATGCCTGAGGTTCAGCGGGCACAGGATCAACTTGGTTTCGCGGGTCATGGCATGTCCTTTCAATCGGAACCTGCCAGATATCTATCACACAGCCACAGGGCTGTCCGAAAGCGGCACTGCGCGGCGCTAATGCGCCTCGGCCCAGGTATCGCCCTGCCCGGCATCGACGACCAGCGGCACGTCGATCTTTACTGCGGGGTCGGCCGCATTTTCCATCACCTCGCGCGCGGCCCCGATCAGGTCTTCCACGGCGGACGCGTCGACCTCGAATAGCAATTCGTCATGGACCTGTAGCAGCATTCTGGCAGGCAGGTTGGCGATGGCATCTGGCATCCGCACCATGGCGCGGCGGATCACGTCGGCCGCCGTGCCCTGGATCGGAGCGTTGATCGCCGCCCGCTTGGCAAACCCGGCGCCGGGGCCCTTGGCGTTGATCTCGGGCGTATGAATCTTGCGACCGAACAGCGTCTGGACGAACTTGTGTTCCTTCGCGAAGTCCACCGTGTCATCCATGTAGGTGCGGATACCGGGGAACCGTTCGAAATATCTGTCGATGAAGCCCTTGGCCTCTTCCCGCGGAATGCGCAGGTTGCGCGCCAGCCCGAAGGCCGAGATCCCGTAGATCACCCCGAAATTGATCGCCTTGGCCTGACGCCGCACATCCGGGGTCATCTCGTCCAGCGGCACGCCAAACATCTCCGACGCGGTAGCGGCATGAATGTCCTGCCCTTCCCGGAACGCCTGTTTCAGGGCGTCGATTTCCGCCACATGGGCAAGGATGCGCAGCTCGATCTGGGAATAGTCGAGGCTGACCAGAACATTGCCCTTTTCGGCGACGAAGGCCTCTCGGATACGGCGGCCTTCCTCGGTGCGCACGGGGATGTTCTGCAGGTTCGGATCGGTGGAGGCCAATCGGCCGGTATTCGCCCCCGTCTGCACGTAAGAGGTATGGACCCGCCCGGTTTCGGCATTGATATGCGTCTGAAGCGCATCGGTATAGGTCGATTTGAGCTTCGACAGTTGGCGCCAATCCAGAATGCGCGCGGGCAGGTCGTGCTCGGTGGCCAGATCCTCCAGCACGTCCGCCGGGGTGGAATACTTCCCGGTCTTGCCGCGCTTGCCGCCCTCCAGTCCCATCTTGCCGAACAGGATTTCGCCCACCTGCGCGGGGCTGCCAACGTTGAATTCCTCTCCCGCCAGCTCATGGATCTCGGATTCCAGCCCGGCCATCTTCTGCGCAAAGGCATTGGACATCTGCGACAGCGTGTTGCGATCCACCTTGATCCCGTTGCGTTCCATCTGCGCCAGAACCGGCGACAGGGGGCGTTCGAGGGTCTCGTAGACTGTCGTCACCTGTTTGCGATGCAGTTGCGGCTTGAAGACCTGCCACAGGCGCAATGTGATATCCGCGTCCTCGGCAGCATATTTCGTCGCCTCGTCGATCGGAACCTTGTCAAAGGTCTTGGCAGACTTGCCGGTGCCAAGCAGCGTCTTGATCTCGATCGGATTGTGCGACAGGTAGCGTTCGCTCAGCGCATCCATCCCGTGCCCGTGCAGCCCGGCATTGAGAGCATAGCTCATCAGCATCGTGTCATCGAACGGGGCGACCGTGACACCGTAGCGCGCGAAAATCTTGCAGTCATACTTGGCGTTCTGGAAGATCTTCAGCACGCCGTCATCTTCAAGAAGCGGCTTCAGCATCTCCAGGCACCTGTCCATGTCCATCTGCCCGTCGAGTTTGGCGTCGGACCCGAACAGGTCCCCGCCCTCGTCCGAGACATGGGCCAACGGGACATAGCAGGCCTTTCCGGGATCCACGCTCAGGCAGATGCCCACGAGGTCCACGACCATGTCGTCCAGCCCGGTGGTTTCGGTATCGACGGCGACATAGCCGCGTTCATAGGCGCGGTCGATCCAGGCCTGCAGCGCCTGAGCATCACGCACCGTCTCGTACTTCTCCGGCTCGAAGGGCAGCGCCTCGGGGCCGTCCTCCTGTTCAGGCGGGTTGGCGCCTTCTGGGGTCTTGTCCTCGATCACCGGCGGCTCGATGTCCAGCTTGTCGGCAATGCGCTTGGTAATGGTGCGGAACTCCATTTCCGCCAGGAAACCAAGCAGCACGTCAGGCTCGGCGTCGCGCACCTCCAGATCGTCCAGCGTGAAGTCGATGGGCGTTTCGCAATCCAGCTGCACGAGCTTTTTCGAAAGCTCGATCTGGTCGCGCTTTTCGATCAGGGTCTGGCGGCGCTTGGGCTGCTTGATCTCCTCGGCCCGGTCCAGCAACTCCTCCAACGAACCGAACTCGTTGATCAGCAGCGCCGCCGTCTTGATCCCGATCCCCGGCGCGCCTGGCACGTTGTCCACGCTGTCCCCTGCAAGCGCCTGCACGTCCACCACCCGGTCCGGGCCGACGCCGAATTTCTCCTCGACCCCTTCGCTGTCGATCGTGCGGTTCTTCATCGGGTCCAGCATCTCGACGCCGTCACCCACCAGCTGCATCAGGTCCTTGTCAGACGACAGGATGGTGACGCGGCCACCCGCCGCCCGGGCTTGGCAGGCGAGGGTCGCGATGATGTCGTCCGCCTCGTAGCCTTCCATTTCCTTGCAGGCTATATTGAACGCCTCGGTCGCGCGGCGCGTCAGCGGGATCTGCGGGCGCAGATCCTCGGGCATCTCGTCCCGGTTGGCCTTGTATTGATCATAAAGGTCGTTGCGAAAGGTGTGACTGCCCTTGTCGAAAATCACCGCCACATGGGTCACGTCGGAATCGACATTCTCATCCACGTAACGCTGCAACATGTTGCAAAAGCCGCTGACCGCGCCTACCGGCAGGCCATCGGATTTCCGCGTCAGCGGCGGCAGCGCGTGATAGGCGCGGAAAATGTAGGCAGACCCGTCGATCAGGTGTAGGTGACAACCTTTGCCGAACGCCATGCGCGCCTCCTGTGCCAGACCCGGTCAGTGGTATCCGGCGCAGGCGCGGGGTTCAACGGCGTTGTCGCGGGTCAGGCCGACTTGGCATCCTCACCGTAGACATAACGGGCGTCGCAATAGGGGCATTCGACCCAGCCGGTGTCTTCCGGGATCTGCAACCAGACACGCGGATGGCCCAGCGCCCCCTCGCCGCCATCGCAGGCAACGCGGTGGCTGTTGACGATCTTGGTCTCGGGCGCGGGAATGGACATGTCATTGCCTCTTTCTGGGCTGCGGGCTAGGTCAGGGCATACTACGTTTTCCCCGGCACCGACAAGAGAAGGGACAGCCGAAATGGCCGAGAACGCCATCGAAATCGAGGGCCTGCGCAAGACCTATGCCGCAACCCGCCGCTCACCCGCGAAAGAGGCCCTGACCGGCATCGACCTGACGGTGCCGCGCGGGTCGATCTTTGGCCTGCTGGGACCCAACGGTGCGGGCAAGTCCACGTTGATCAATATCCTGGCCGGGCTGGTGGTCAAATCCGCCGGCAGCGTTCGCATCTGGGGCTTCGACCAGGACGAGAACCCGCGCCAGTCGCGCGCCGCCATCGGGATCATGCCGCAAGAGCCCAATCTCGATGCCTTCTTCACGCCGCGGGGTTCGCTCGACGTGCAGGCCGGTCTCTATGGGGTCCCGAAACACAAACGCCGCACCGAGGAACTGCTGGAACTCATCGGGCTGGCCGACAAGGCCGAAGCCTATGCCCGCTCGCTCTCTGGCGGCATGCGGCGGCGACTGCTCCTGGGCAAGGCGCTGGTCCATTCGCCGCAAGTGCTGGTTCTGGATGAACCCACCGCCGGCGTCGATATCGAGCTGCGCAACATGCTGTGGCAGAATGTGCGTATGCTGAACGAACAGGGCATGACGATCATCCTGACGACCCATTACCTCGAAGAGGCCGAACAGATGTGCGACCAGATCGCCATCATCAACCACGGCACGGTCATCGCCAATGACAGCACCGCGAACCTCCTGTCCCGCCTGGACAGCAAGACCATGGTGATCCGACCGGATGGCGATGCCATTCTCCCGGCGATGCCAGAGGATGTCGCGGCAGAGGCGATGCCCGACGGCACCATGCATTTCACCTATCGCACCAGCACCACGCCGGCCGAATCGATCCTCGCCGCTGTGCGCGCGGCGGGCATCTCCATCGCAGATGTCCGCACCGAAGAGGCCGACCTCGAAGACGTCTTCCTGTCGCTCACCAAGAGCTGACAGGCTTCTTTGGGTCGAAAATACCGCGGGGGAGTTTGAGGGGGCAGCGCCCCCTCATTCAATCTACAAAGCGTGCGCAGCACTCAATTGGACAACATTCGCCCCATCGGGCGACCGCCGAGGATGTGCAGGTGGAAATGCGGCACCTCCTGCACGCCATGTGCGCGCGTGTTCGAAATCGCGCGGAACCCGTCCTCGACGCCTTCACTGTCGCAGACCGCGGCCACGGCGGCAAAGAAGCCCGCCTGCTCTTCGGCACTGGCATCACGAGCAAAATGGTCCATCGACACATACGGCCCTTTCGGGATCACCAGCACATGGACCGGCGCCTGCGGCTGGATGTCCCGAAACGCAAGGGCATGATCATTCTCGAAGACAGTGTCATTGGGGATCTCGCCCCGTAGAATTTTCGCAAAGATGTTCTGGTCGTCGTAGGCGAAATCCATTCCGCTCTCCTCAATCTGCAAAAAGATAGGGTGTCTGGGCGATGCTGCGTGCCGTGTCCTCGGGTACGCTCAGGAACTCGGCAATCCTGGCCGCATTTTCCTCGGGCGTGTTGCGTTCCCGGATCTTGCCGTGATTGGGGAAACCCGCATCGCGGATTCGATCCGCCTCGAAGACCACATCATAGCGGATCGTGGGCAGCAATTGCTTGAGTGTCTCATCCGAGGTTTCTTCCCCCGCCAGCCCGACCCTCTTGGCATGACCGGCCAGGTACTCGTCGGTGAATTCGCACGCGATCTCCAGCAGGCGCGTGGTGCTGCGGTCGGAAAAGAAATCCTGCATCAGGTCCAGATTGGCGGTGTCTATGCAGAAGATCAGCCGGTCGGTTTCGTGGTAATCGAACAGCATTCGCATCAACGCCCGTCGATGCCGCGTGCGCTTTTCCAACGTCGTCTGGATGCCGCCCAGATCCGGTAACGGTGTGTCTTCTTCGTTGAAGAGGTAGTCGATCGCCGTCAGGTTCGTGTGGTGTTTGATCGACCCCACCAATCGCTTGGCCACATGCCATTTCTTGCAGGCGATGATCATCAGTTCCCGTTCCCGCCCGAGCGAGGTCTCGGTCTCCCAGAACCGCGGCGCGAACCGTCGCCCGATCCGGCCTCGGCCCGTCAGGAACTGGAACAGCTTGCGGCCCTCGTCCGATATCTTGAAATCCGTTCTGTCCGAGGCATAGAGCCGCCCCAACCGCTCTTTCAGCTGTCCCGCCTCGGGGCTGATCTTGCGGGCGAACAGGTAGTCCTGGCTCAGCAGCAGATCGTAGTGATCGTTGTAGAAGGTCACCGGCATCCCGTAGTCGGTGAACATCAGAAAGGTCAGGGTCCGGGTGCGAATTTCGGGTTCCGGCACCAGGTGGCGCACGAGTGTCTGGAAAAAAGTCTCGTCCGGGATCCAGGTGGTGCGGAAAAAGCGCATCACGTCGCGCCGTTTGCGGGTGAAATCGAGGATCCATTCGATGGTCCGCCGGCGCAGGCACCACCACTGGCTGCCGATCATCACCTGCAAATCGGCTGGCACCGAGCGCTCCAGGCCCAATCGCCGCTGCAACCACCAGGAACGGTAGAACAGCGTTTTCTGATTGCGTTCGTTGAACCAGTGCCGGTAGATCAGGCGCTCTTCCTTCATGCCGGTCTTGATCCAGTCGCTTTCGAAGAAATCGAAGCTTTCGATGTAGTCGACATCATCGGCATCCAGCACCGCATGGGCATATTGCGCCGACTTGATCGCCATGCAATCGCCCGAAACCATGTAGAAATGCGTGGCACGTGGAAACGCCTCGACCGCCGCCTCGACCGCATGCAGCGTGGCCTGGACCAGCGACCATTCCCCCCAACCACATCTGATCCGTTTCCTGGCGAAGGTGACGTTGGAATTGTCCGCGAGAGCATCGCGGATCATCGCGTAGGCGTCCTTCGGCGCACGGGCATCGAAATGGATCGAGATGTAGTCGCCGACAGCCGTCAGCTGTTCCGCCTGACGGATAATCGCCTTGGGGTCCTTGTGACACAGCAATATGAAGGCAATTCGCGCCATACTGGAAACAGTCTACCCCTCCGGACTGGATTGTTCTAACTGTCTAAACGTGAAGACAGATTGAATAAACACGGTTTCTTTGCTTTTTTGCGGGAAACGGCCAAGGCACAACAAGGCCGGTTTTTTTGGAGGCAGCAAGAATGGGGTTTCCCGGGACCTGGATGACCGAAAGCGAAAGCGTGGTCTACCGCGTGGTTCCGAAATGCGCGTGTTCGACCATTGGTCAGATCATGTTCTTTTCGGACCACGGCAAGTTCTTCGATGGGGACATCCACGATGCCGACAGCGGCATGCACAAATGGGCCTTCGAAGACAGCCAGCCCAAGATCACCGAGAACGTGCAGGGCCATAAAAGCTATGCCTTCACCTGTGTGCGTAACCCCTACACGCGCATCCTGTCATCCTTCTTCGACAAGATCTGCGGCATTCAGCGCAATGGCCGGCGCTATCGCGGCAACCTCGTCCCCCTACTGATCCAGAAATACGGGATCGAGGTGGGCAGCCCCGAGGACGGTTTCGAGTTCGACCAGATCAAGAGCTTCCGCCGCTTCCTTCTGTTTGCGCGCGACACGATCCGCTGGCGCCGCCCCATGGACCCCGACATTCACTGGTCGGCCATGTCCGGCCATGTCAGCACCTTCATCCTGAACGGCGGCACCTACGACAACATCTTCTGGACCGAGAAGTTCAACGAGGGGATGCAATCGGTGCTGGACGCCATCGAAACCCCCGTCGGTGTCAAGCTGGACAAGGTGCCCCGTTTCAATGAATCCGAGGGCCACGGCCCCAAGCGCGCCCACCCGGTCGAAGACTACTTCGACGACCTGTCGATGCATCTGGTCTACGAAATCTACAAGAAGGACTTCCAGCTCTTCAAATACGATTTCGAGGACCCGTCCAACAAGATGCCGGTCGCCGAGATCGACCTTGACGAGGTCCACGCCAAACTTGGCGAATAGGTCGCCCCGGCCCCCAAGACATTGACGACCGCGTTGGCCGCCACATCTCACCGGTGTTCCTGCAGGAGGCGAGCTATGAAGAACGGGGTCATCTACGTGGGCGAAGGGGCCGAATATGCCGCCTTGGCCTGTCAAAGCGCGGCCAGCTTGCGCGAGATCGACCCTGTGCTTCCGGTTCACTTGTTCACCGACCAGGCGCATGTCGATTTCCCGTTCGATGCGGTGCATCCCATTCCGGTCGGCTGCGCGCGCGCCAAGATTGCAGCCATGGCCGCAAGCCCCTTCGAACGCACCTTGTTCATGGATTGCGACACGCTGGTTGTGGGGCCTGTGCGCGACGGGTTTGATATTCTTGACCGCTTCGATCTGGCCATCGCCCATGATGTGCGGCGCTCGTCCGAACTGATCGAGGCGGGCGATGGGCCATCGACCTTTTGCCAGCATAATTCCGGCGTCATGTTCTATAACAAGAGCGCGCCAATGCTCCGCTTTCTCGGCGATTGGTCAGCCGCCTATGACACGGCCGGCGTGGCGCGCGACCAGGTCACGCTCAAGGGCTTGCTTTGGGCCTCTGACCTGCGGTTCTGGGTGCTGCCGCCGGAATGGAACCTTCGACGGGTTACGATGCTCGATGCATGGGAGCCGCTGGACGCCATCCCGCGGATCATCCATTCGCACCAATTGCTGCGTCACCTGCGTGATGGTGGGGTCCAGGTCAGCGACCTGAAAGACATCCTGAGGCTGGAGCGCGAGGCGCTGAAACTGGAATGGTCCGCGCTGAAACAGCGCCTGCCGTCGACAAACCTGGCCGATCCTGTCGCCAGCTTCCGCCATGCCCGAGATGTCAGGCAGGAATGATCAGAGCAGGCCGTGTTTGCCGAACAGCGCCTTGAGATCCGCCTGGGCGCGGGCGCCGATGTGGCTGATCACCTCCGAGGCCGCCACGTTCCCCATCCGCGCACATATTTCCAATGGGTGACCCTCGCAGAGGCCCCACAGGAAGGCGCCGGCAAAGAGATCCCCTGCCCCTGTGGCATCGACGATCTGCGTGGGCACGGCGGGCACATGGGTTTCCTCGCCGCCCGACAGAACATAGACGCCATTCTCGCTGTCGGTGCAGATGGCGATCTCGACATCTGCCGCCGCGGCAGCCCGCGCCGCCGCGAAATCCTCGGTCTGATACATCGACATGACCTCGGCCCGGTTCGCAAAGAGAAGGTCCACGTCCTCGCGGATCATCAGACGAAAGGCATCGCGGTGCCGTTCCACGCAGAACGGATCGGACAGGGTCAGGGCCACCTTGCCGCCATGGGGCTTGCAGGCATTGATCGCCTTGGCAAAGGCCGCGTGGCTGTCGGGCCCGTCAAAGCGATAACCTTCCAGGTAGATCCAATCGGTATCGGCCATCTGCGACGGGTCGATATCCGACGGTTCCAGAAACTCGGTGACACCGAGGTAGGTGTTCATCGACCGCTCGCCATCGGGCGTGACGATCACGATGCAGCGACCGGTTTCATGCTCGGCGTCCTTGGGGGCGAGCACGGTCTCGTAATCGGCCCCTTGCGCCCGCAGGTCATGGGCAAAGATCCGGCCCAGCTGGTCGTCCTTGACCTTGCCCACATAGGCGCAGCGCCCGCCCAAGTGGGCAATCCCGGCGATGGTGTTCGCGGCCGATCCGCCGCTTATTTCTTCTGCGGGGCCGACATTGTCATAAAGCTGGACCGCGCGTTCCATGTCGATCAGCTGCATGATGCCCTTTTCGATCCCCATCTCAGACAGGAACTCCTCGGCCTCGCGGGTCAGCACGTCGGCCATGGCATTCCCGATGCCGACAACCTGGTATTTCTTCATTCCGTCTTGTCCTCGAACTGGCACAGGTCACGAATGACACAGGCGCCGCATTTGGGTTTCCGGGCCACGCAGATATAGCGCCCGTGCAGGATCAGCCAGTGATGGGCATGCTGCTGGAAATCGACCGGCACGTTGTCCTCGATCGCGCGTTCCACGGCCACGACGTCCTTGCCGGGGCAGATGCCCGTGCGGTTGCCGACACGGAAGATATGCGTGTCGACCGCCTGGGCCGGGTAATGCCACCACATGTTCAGCACCACGTTGGCGGTCTTGCGCCCTACGCCGGGCAGCGATTGCAGCGCGGCGCGGGAATTGGGAACCTCGCCGCCATAGTCCTCGACAAGGATTTTCGACAGCTTGATGACGTTCTTGGCCTTGTTTCGATAGAGCCCGATCGTCTTGATATGCTCGATCACGCCCTCTTCGCCCAGCGCCAGCATCTTCTCGGGGGTGTCGGCAATCTGGAACAGCTTTTCGGTGGCCTTGTTCACCCCCGCGTCGGTTGCCTGCGCCGACAGGGCCACGGCCACGACCAGCGTGTAGGCGTTGACGTGATTCAATTCGCCCTTCGGTTCCGGTTCGGCAGCCCGGAAGCGTTCGAACACGGCGCGCATCTTAGGATATGCAAGCTGTTTTGCCATCGCGGACCCTTTTGGCCGAGCCGCAGGCAGGCGGCAAGGGGAAGGAAGCCAAAAACACCTGGGTTTGGCGCAAGAACCGGGTCGCCTGCCGCAGCGGCGAGGCCTAAGATCAGACCATGACCCAGGACAGCCGTTACCATTACCACGTCATGCGCCGCGCCATCGAAGAGATCGACGCCGCGCCCGCGCCTCTATCGCTGGAAGACCTTGCCGCGCGGATGGAAATGTCGCCCGCCCATTTCCAGAGGCTATTCTCGCGGTGGGTTGGGGTCAGTCCAAAACGCTACCAGCAATACCTTGCCCTGGGACATGCCAAGGCGCTGCTCAAGGACCGGTTCACCACCCTGGAAACGGCCGATGCGGTGGGCCTGTCCGGCTCGGGCCGCCTGCATGACCTGTTTCTTCGCTGGGAAGCCATGAGCCCAGGCGACTATGCCCGTGCCGGTGCAGGCCTGACCGTACGCTGGGGCTGGTTCGACAGCCCGTTCGGCCGAGCGCTGGTCATGGGCACGGACAAGGGCCTTTGCGGGATCGGTTTTACCGAGGAAACAGGGGACGAGGCCGCGATGGCCGACCTGACCGGGCGATGGCCCAACGCGGATTTCGTAGAAGATCCGGACGCGCTGCGCCCGTGGGTGCAAGCCGCCTTTGGCGAGAATATCGCCAAGCCGACGCCACTCCACCTGATTGGCACGCCTCTTCAGATCAAGGTCTGGGAGGCGTTGCTCGCGATCCCCTCGGGCCACGTGACGACCTATTCCGAGATCGCGACCGCCATCGGCAATCCCAACGCGGTACGCGCCGTCGGCAGTGCAGTGGGCCGGAACCCCGTCAGCTTCCTCATTCCCTGCCATCGTGCCATCCGCAAATCGGGCGGGCTTGGCGGGTATCACTGGGGGCTGCCGGTCAAACGCGCCATATTGGCCTGGGAATCCGCCCGCGCCGACGCTTGAGGATCGGCGATAAACCGCGTGTAGATCCGCTGATATTGGATAACAGGGGCCGCACCGCGATAAGATGGCACAGACGCGCGATGCATGCGCGCCCAAAAGTGAAAGAAGACCGATGAAGATTTCAAAGCTGACCACGGCCCTGGTGGCCTCGTCCCTGTTCGTCGTCGCCGGCTGTGCCGAGATGACCGACCCCAACAACCCCAACCGCAACCAGCAAACCGGCGCTGCCGTGGGGGCGGGCCTTGGCGCACTGGTGGGCATCGCCTCGGGTGACAATGCCGAGGAACGCCGCCGCGGCGCCGTTGTCGGCGCTCTGGTCGGTGGCGGGTTGGGTGCCATCGGAGGCGCACAGCTGGATCGCCAGGAGGCCGAGCTGCGCCAGCAGATGGGCTCCAACGCGACCATCGTGAACACCGGCGACCAGCTGATCGTGACCCTGCCGCAGGACATCCTGTTCGCTACCGATAGCGCCCAGCTCACCGGCGCGCTGCGCAGCGATCTGACCACGCTGGCCGCCTCGATCAACCGCTACCCGGGGACCACGATCAATGTGATCGGCCATACCGACAACACCGGCAGCGCTGCCTACAACCAGGATCTTTCGGCCCGTCGCGCCCAAGCGGTCAGCTCGGTTTTGATCGGTGCCGGCGTCACACCGAACCGCATCCGGTCGATCGGACGGGGCGAGGATGCCCCTATCGCAACGAACCTGACACCCGAAGGTCGGGCTCAGAACCGGCGGGTGGAAATCACGATCACGCCGAACGCCTGAACCGGAGCCGTCCGCACGGCCCATTGAGCCCCGCTGGCTTTGGTCATATGTCTTGACCAGAGCCAGCGGAGGCCACCATGCCATTTGAACCCGTCCAGCCCGAGAAGCTGTCGCAATCGGTTGTTCGCCAGATCGAGAAATTGATCCTGCGCGGCATACTGCGCCCCGGTGAACGGCTGCCTTCGGAACGGGAACTTTCCGAACGGTTGGGCGTGTCGCGCCCGTCCCTCCGCGAGGCCCTTGCCGAATTGCAGGAGAACGGGTTGCTGACCAGCAAGGCCGGTTCGGGGGTCTACGTGGCCGAAGTCTTCGGAAATGCCTTCTCGGATGCCCTGGTGCGGCTGTTTTCCACCCATGACGAGGCGGTCTTCGACTACATCGCTTTTCGCCGCGACATGGAAGGACTGGCCGCCGAGCGGGCCGCCGCCCACGGAACCGAGACCGACCTGAAGGTCATCGACACGATCTTTCAGAAGATGGAAGCGGCCCATCGCAAGCGGAACCCTCAGCAAGAGGCGGCGCTGGACGCGGATTTCCACCTTTCGATCATCGAGGCGAGCCACAATGTCATCATGCTGCACATGATGCGCTCTATGTACCAGCTGCTTCGGGAAGGCGTCTTCTACAACCGCCAGATCATGTTCAAGCAGCGCATGACCCGCGAGAGCCTGCTGGACCAGCACCGCGCGATCAATGATGCGCTTCAGGCCCGCGATGCGACTGCGGCCCGTGCGGCGGTCGAGGCCCACCTTTCCTTCGTCGAACAGGCCCTCACCGATCATCAACAGGCCGAGCACAACGAGCGGATCGCGCGTCAACGTTACGAACACGAAATCGGAAAATGACCGCGCCCCAAACCCTTGTCGTCACTGCCAACGCCGATTCAGGCAGCTTCACCCATCAGTGGGCGCGGGCGAGCGCGAACGCCTGCCGGGATCCTCTTGAAAGTCATCTGGTTCAGGACGGGTTCGACCCGGTCGAACGGGCCAGTCATTATTGGCAAGAAGGGCCGTTCGATACCCTCAAGGCGCAGGAAGCCGCCGCGCAGACCGGCAAGCTGCCCGGCGACGTCGCCCGCGAACTAGGAAAGATTCAAAAGGCCGACCGGCTGATCCTGCATTTCCCTGTCTGGTGGTTCGGGCCGCCCGCGATCCTGAAAGGCTGGATGGACAGGTGCCTCGTGAACGGCGTCCTCCACAAGGGCAGCCAGCGGTTCGACAAGGGGTTGGCCCGGGGCAAGTCGGTGCTCATCTGTGCGACGACCGGCGCCGATGCGATCGAAACAGCCCCCGATGGCCGCGAGGGGAATATCCGGCTGGTGCTGTGGCCATTCATGTATGCGCTTCGCTATTGCGGATTCGAGGTGCTGGATCCTGTCTTTGTTCACGGCGTGCACGGATACCACAAAGGGTCAGCCCGCACCGAGATGGAAGCCCGCATGTCCAAGGCGCTGTCCGACCAGCCGAGCCTGCTGGCGGGCTGGGGTGACCGGCCCAGGGTGCGGTTCAACGGGGACACGGATTTCGATGAAAATGGCCGGTTGAAAGCCGATGCCCCGGAAGTCACGCCCTTCATAACCCACCAAGCATGAAAAAAGGCCCGGGCATGAAGCACCGGGCCTTTCCATTTCGTCGGGTTTCGTCTGGTCAGTGCAGCTTGGCACCCACCTCGGCGATCGCCTCATCAATCAGCTTGTTGGCCTCGG
The DNA here is from genome assembly GCF_003129565.1 of Salibaculum griseiflavum. Classification (GTDB taxonomy): domain Bacteria; phylum Pseudomonadota; class Alphaproteobacteria; order Rhodobacterales; family Rhodobacteraceae; genus Salibaculum; species Salibaculum griseiflavum. The sequence goes on along the minus strand of NZ_QETF01000001.1, from coordinate 270,029 downwards.
TTGCCGTGGTCTGCTTTGCGATCACGTCCTGCGCGGCACCGATTGCGACAGCGACGGCCTTGGATTGCACGTCACGGACAGCCGAGTCCTTGGCGCTCTCGATCTGCTCTTCGGCAGCGGCCAGACGGCGCGCAACAGAGGCCTTGATGTCGTCCTTGGCCTGCTCGGCCGCGGCCGTCGCCTCTTCCTTGGCGGTCGTGACGATCCGATCGGCCTGGGCCTGAACCTCTTTCTGCTTGCGCTCGTAGGATGCCAGCAGGGTCTGCGCCTCTTCACGCAGGGCCTTGGCTTCGTCCAGCTCGGACTTGATGCCCTCGGCACGGTCGTCCAGCATCTTGCCGATCATGCCGGGGACCTTGAAATAGGCCAGCACGGCAAGGAAGACGATAAAGCCCAGAAGAACGATGAAGTCGGTGTTCTTGAGCGAGAAGAAGCCGTAATCGCCCGACGCCGCGAAGGCAGGAGAGGCGACGAGCGACAGGGCGGCGGTGGTCATGAGTTTTTTCATGGCGCTTACCCTTTCATCCGGGCGTTGACGGCCGCTGTCACGGTGCGGGCATCTGCCTTCCCACCCATGGCGGCAACGATGTCCTTGGCCACGTCCTTGGCCACGTCCTTGACGCTGTCCATGGCATTGGCCTGGATCTCGGCGATCGCCTTCTCGCTCTCGGCAGTGCGAGCGGCAATCTCGGCGTCGGCCTTGGCCATCTCCGCGTCGAGCTCGGCCTGGATCTCGGCCTTCGATTCCGCGACGATACGCTGGGCTTCGGCACGGGCATCGGCAAGCGCCTTTTCATAGGCGGCCTCGGCCTCTTGTGCCTTCTGCTTCAGCTCTTCGGCAGCGGCGATATCATTGGTTATGGTGCCCGCGCGTTCGGCCAGAACCGCGGAAATGCGGGGCAGCGCGATGCGGGACAGCACGAAGTAGATCACGACGAGCGTGAGAAGAAGCCAGAAAATCTGGTTGGGCCACCAGTCAAAACACAGCTGCGGCATGCCGATGGCAGAGCCATCAACACCGACACAGGTGCTTGCGGTTTCCCCGGTTGTTTCGGTCGCCATGACGTCCTCCGTCGGAACTGGGTCTCACTATCGGGCGGCCCGTTGCCGAGCCGCCCGCGCGTAAGGAAAGTGTTCCGTAAGGCTTAGACGGCGAACATCAGCAGCAGGGCGACGAGGAACGAGAAGATCCCCAGGGCCTCTGCGAAGGCGATGCCGATGAACAGGGTGGCCGTCTGGCCGCCAGCGGCGGACGGGTTGCGCAGGGCGCCGGCCAGGAAGTTGCCGGCAACGGTGCCCACACCGATTGCGGCAGCGCCGGAACCGATTGCAGCCAGACCAGCGCCGATATGTGCGAGTTCACCTTCCATGAGAATTCTCCTTACGATTGATTTGGAAGTTTCGAGAGTGCAGTTCGGACCTTAGTGCGACGGGTGCAGCGCATCCTTCAGATACACGCAGGTCAGAATGGTGAAGACATAGGCCTGGATGAAGGATACCAGGACTTCGAGACCGTACATCGCCGTGATCGCCAGCACCGACAGCGGGCTGACAAGGGCAATCGCGGCGAAGCCGGCGAAAACCTTGATCACCGCGTGACCGGCCATCAGGTTGCCGGCAAGACGAATGGAGTGGCTGACCGGACGCACGAAGTAAGAGATAAGCTCGATCACGGCCAGGATCGGGCGCAGAGCGAGCGGCGCGCTGGACACCCAGAACAGCCCCAGGAATTTCGACCCGTTCTTGACGAACCCGACGATCGTGACGGTCAGGAAGACGGCCAGGGCAAGCACCACGGTAACGGCGAAATGCGAGGTCGTGGTGAAGGCGGTTGGCACCAGCCCAAGGAAGTTGGCGAAAACGATGAACATGAACAGGGTCATAATGTAGGGGAAGAACCCCACGGCATCCTTGCCCGCGACATCCTCGACCATCTTGTAGATGAAACCGTAGGCAAGCTCGGCGATCGACTGGGTGCGGTTGGGCACGATGGCCCGACGGCGGGTGCCGACGACCAGAAGCAGGATCACCCCGACGACGGCCAGTGCCATCCACAACGTCACGTTGGTGGGTGTGTACCAGTGGATCGGGCCGTTCCCGAAAAGAGGCTCGACAATGAACTGGTCCATCGGGTGGAAGACCAGGCTGCTTTCTCCGCCGTTCGTCTCAGTCGCCATCGCGTTTGTCTTTCCCGTCCTCGCCGCCCTGCTCGGACAGCTGCGTTCTTTGTATCTCTTCCGCCGACCGCATCATGGTTTTGACACCAGCCGCGAGGCCGAAGAAAACGAAAAGCACCATCAACCAAGGCGTCGTACCCAGCAGGTAGTCCAGCCCGTATCCGATGCCGAAACCGATCCCCAGACCGGCCACAAGCTCGATCACCATCCGCCAGGCAAGCTGCGCTTGCGAATAGTGCTCCTCGGAATGGTGCTTCTCGACCTTGCCGGTCTTGGCTGCCGCGATCTTTTCCTCCAGCGCCTGCAGGCGGTCTGATGGATCATGATCGGACAAGATCAGCCCCTTTCATCGGTTGAGGATGTGCTAAGCGTGGGGAGTGTCAGAGTCAACTCTACCATCACGCCGCACAACCCACTGATTCATAATAATTAAACCATGGCGCGCCACCCTGCCGCACCGGCCGAAGTCAGGGAATTGCGGATTGCGCCATATTCAACCAAACGGTTGACGTTTTTCGAGATTGCCGCTTGATGGGCGCATGAGCGCGCCCCTCGATACCGTTTTTGCAGCCCTGGCCGACCCGACCCGACGGACGATCCTGATGATGCTGCTCGAAGACGACATGGCCGTCACCGATGTGGCAGAGCCCTTCGAGATGTCGCTCGCCGCGATTTCCAAGCACCTCGGCATCCTGACTCGCGCCGGCTTGATCAGCCAGGAAAAGCGCGGGCGCGTCAAATGGTGCAAGCTGGAGCCGGACGCGCTGCGCGCGGCCAGTGTCTGGATGCAGAGTTTCGGCCAATTCGATCAGATCGATCTGGACGCTTTCGAGCGGTTCCTCGAGGGCGAATTGCGACCGGACTAGGTGTCCCAGTCCTTGGCCGCCTCCTTCAAATGCTTGAGAAACGCCTGAACCTTGGTCGTGCGATGCAGGTCCACATGGGTCACAAGCCACAATTGGCCGCCCCATTCGGTTCGTGATGGCAACACCTCGATCAGGTCGTCATGGCGATCCAGCTCACCTCGCCCCACGAAGCCGATCCCGACTCCGGCAAGGATAGCATCCACCACGTTGCGCGTGGTCGACGTGCGGAAAATCACCCGCTTATCGGGCACGATCTCGGCCAGCCATTGGTTGTAGGGTGCACGGTTGCCCTTTTCATCTGGACCGACGAACCAATGCTGGGCCAGATCATCTTCGCCTGCGGGCTGGCCATGCTGGGCGATGTAGGCCTTGGACGCCACCAGGTGCGCCGATTGCCTTATGAATTTCTGCACCACGTTGTCGGGTTGGTCAGGGGCCTTGCCGGCACGGATCGCCACATGGGCCTCGCCGTATTCCAGACGGAACAGGCGCTGGCCAGTCAGGTAACGGACCCTGATCTCGGGATAGGTCTCGCGGAAAGAGGCCAACACGGGAGTCAGCTCGGGCGAAAACGCCTCAAGAGACGTCACGACCAATTCGCCGGTCACCCCTTCGCCCTGGCCGCGGATCCGCCCCGCCAACTGGGTCAGCTGGTCATCGGTGGCGGCGGCAACCTGCAGAAGGTCCTGCCCGGCCTCGGTCGGGGTGTAGCCGCGGGCGTGGCGCTGGAACAACCGTGTCCCCAAACGCTCCTCCAGAGCGTCGATATGGCGGATCACCGTGGCATGATGCACGCCCAACACCTCGGCCGCGCCGCTGACGGTTCCAACGCGAGCCACCTGGTAGGCGGTTCGGACCTCATCCCAGTTATCCATAGGGCCTCCTGTGCGCGGCTGAACATTGAAGCCGCTTTCTTCCATAGATGGGCATGAATGCGGCAAAGTCCAGCCGGAGCTTGACTCGCCATTCCAACCCGCCTAAAGCCCCGACCATATCCGGAGAGCGTAGCCTTTCCGGTCCCTGTTTCTTCAGGGATCGCCCCCCGTCAGCGAGGTTTCGCCCACGGGGGCGCTACTGCATTGAGCCGTTCGTGCCTATATGGACCGGACAGAAGAGACAACCGCCGCAAGGAGGCGCATGATGTTCGAGAGCCTTTCAGACCGCCTGTCCGGCGTCTTCGAGCGCCTGACCAAGCAGGGCGCCCTATCCGAGGATGACGTCAAGACCGCCCTGCGCGAAGTCCGCGTCGCCCTGTTGGAGGCGGACGTGTCTCTTCCGGTGGCCCGCGATTTCGTCAAGGCCGTGCAGGACAAGGCCACCGGTCAGGCGGTAACGAAATCGGTCACGCCCGGCCAGCAGGTCGTGAAGATCGTCCATGACGAACTGGTCCATGTCCTGACCGGCGACGAAGACCCCGGCAAGCTCAAGGTCGATAATCCGCCCGCCCCGATCCTGATGGTCGGCCTTCAGGGCTCGGGTAAGACCACGACCACGGCCAAGCTGGCCAAGCGGCTGAAAGAGCGCGAGGGCAAGAAGGTCCTGATGGCGTCGCTCGACGTGAACCGGCCCGCGGCGATGGAACAGTTGCAGATCCTCGGCGTCCAGATCGGCGTCGACACCCTGCCCATCGTCAAGGGCGAAAGCCCGGTGCAGATTGCCAAACGCGCCAAGACGCAGGCCAGCCTTGGTGGTTATGACGTCTATATGCTCGATACCGCCGGCCGGTTGCATATCGACGCCGAGCTGATCCAACAGGCCGCCGAGGTGCGCGACGTGGCCAACCCGCGTGAGACCCTTCTGGTGGTCGACGGCCTGACCGGCCAGGATGCGGTGAACGTTGCGACCGAATTCGACGACAAGATCGGCGTCTCGGGCGTTGTCCTGACCCGGATGGATGGCGACGGGCGCGGCGGTGCCGCCCTGTCCATGCGTGCCGTCACGGGCAAGCCCATCCGCTTCGTCGGCCTGGGCGAGAAGATGGACGCGATCGAGGAATTCCACGCCGAACGGATCGCTGGCCGCATCCTTGGCATGGGCGACATCGTCAGCCTCGTCGAGAAGGCGCAGGAAACCATCGAGGCCGAACAGGCCGAACGCATGATGAAACGGTTCCAGAAGGGCCGCTTCAACATGAACGACATGAAGATGCAGCTGGAACAGATGCAAAAGATGGGCGGCATGGAAGGCATCATGGGCATGATGCCGGGCATGAAGAAAGCCGCCAAGCAGATGGAAAACGCGGGCATCGACGAAAGCGTCTTCAAGCGCCAGGTTGCGCTGATCAACTCGATGACCAGGAAAGAGCGCGCCAACCCGCAGATCCTTCAGGCCAGCCGCAAGAAGCGGATCGCCAAGGGCGCTGGGCTGGAAGTGTCCGAACTGAACCAGCTTCTGAAAATGCAGCGGCAGATGGCCGACATGATGAAGAAGATGGGCAAGATGGGCAAAGGCGGCGCCCTGAAGCAGGCGATGAAGGGGATGCTGGGCAAGGGCGGCGACATGCCCGGCGGCATGCCCGACATGAACGACCCGAAGGCGATAGAAGAGGCTGCCAAGGCACTGGGTGGTGGCAAAGGCCTGCCCGGCGGCATGCCGGGATTCGGCGGCGGGTCGCAATTGCCCCCGGGCCTGAGCGGGTTCGGGAAGAAGAAGTGATCCGCGCCGCATTCATATCGATTGCGACACTCCTGTTGCCGAGCGCCGGTATTGCCGAGCGGTCGATGACCTGCGTCCTGAAATCCGAACTCAGCCCGCAGACGACGCTGGAAACCCGGACAATCGTTCAGGATCCGTCCGGTCAGATCTCGATGCTCGTGCAGCAATGGGATGGCAACATCTTTCGGATCGGCGTGGACGGGACGCCGGATGCCCCCGAGGTGCTTTTCCAGCATACGACGCGCAATGGCTCGCCAGGCGACCGTTTCACGACCGTCGCCACGTCCGAAGAGTTCAATGGCGCGACCTTTGTGCCGGTCCTGTGGTTGATCGACTGGGAAGAGCCCAGCCTCCAGCATACGCAGCAGAATTCCGGGACCGGCGATTGGTCCATCGGCACCCGCTTCGAGTGCGTGAGCCCGCAATGACCGGCCTGACAGTCCATATCCCCACGCTGGAAACCGAGCGGCTGATCCTGCGGGCGCCGCAGATGTCGGATTGCGAGCCGATGATGGATTTCATGGCGACCGAGCGGTCGAAATTCGTCGGCGGCCCGAAGGACCGGCGCGATGCCATGCGCGGCTTTGGCCATATTGCCGGGCTTTGGGTGACGCGCGGGTATTCGCTGTTCATCGGGGCCTTGAAGGACAGCCCCGATACCCCGATCGGCGCCTTCGGGCCGTATTACCCGCTCGATTGGCCCGAGCTGGAATTCGGCTGGTCGATCTGGGACGGCGATCATGAGGGGCACGGGCTCGTCACAGAAGCCTTGCGCACACTGATCCCGTGGAGTTGGGACAAGATCGGTCGGGACACGGCCATCTCATTCATCGACGAGGACAACGCCCGCTCGATCCGCGTGGCAAAAACCCTGGGCGCCTGTCTGGATAACGAGGCGACACGGACCGCGAACATGTCTGACGGTCTGTTCGATGACGGCGAGGAAACCGACGTGCTGGTCTACCGGCACCACAAGGGGGCGCTGCATTGATCTTTTCTTTTCCCGCTCACAGCTTTGGAGCCCCCCAATGAGTGACGTGACCCAACGCGCCGCCGACGTGCTGGCCGGCCACCGCGACAGCATCGACCGGCTCGACGCGATCCTCGTCTACACGCTGGCCGAACGGTTCAAGCACACCCAGTCCGTTGGAGAACTCAAGGCCCAACATGACCTTCCACCGTCCGATCCCCAGCGCGAGGCGCGTCAGATCGAACGGCTACAGAAGTTGGCGCTGGATGCCGATCTGGATCCGGAATTCGCCAAGAAGTTCCTGAACTTCATCATCGCTGAAGTCATTCAGCACCACAAAAAGCACCAAGGATAACGGGGCACCGCGCCCCAGCCATTCAAAGGAGATACTCACATGGCCATGAAAATCCGTCTCGCCCGTGGCGGCTCGAAAAAGCGCCCCTTCTATCGCATCGTTGCGGCCGACAGCCGTATGCCCCGCGATGGCCGCTTCATCGAGAAGCTGGGCACCTACAACCCGCTGCTCCCGAAAGACAGCGAAGACCGCGTGAAGATGGACGTGGACGCGGTGAAGGCCTGGCTCGACAAGGGCGCCCAGCCCACCGACCGCGTCGCCCGCATGTTGGAAGCCGCTGGCGTTCTGGACAAGAAAGAGCGCAACAACCCCAACAAGGGCACCCCGGGCAAGAAGGCCCAGGAACGTGCTGAAGAGAAGGCCGAGAAGGCCGCTGCCGCTGCTGCCCCGGCCGAAGAACCCGCCGAGGAAGCCGCTGCGGAAGAAAACGCCGAGTAATCGGCCGGTCCGGGGCGTGCCAGCGGCACGCCCCGGCGCGTTCCCAAACCCATGAGCGACGACGAAAAGATCATTGTTGGCAGTATTGCCGGGGCCTTCGGGGTCAAGGGCGAGGTGCGTCTCAAGAGCTTCTGCGCCGAGCCTGCCGCGATTGCCGATTACACGCCACTTACCCGGTCCGATGGCCCGGAAGTGCAAACCATCGTTCTGACCGGGCAAGCCAAGGGCGCCCTGGTCGCCCGCATGGACGGGATCACGACCAAGGAAGAGGCCGACGCCCTGAAGGGGGTCGAATTGTGGGCCAGGCGCAGTCAGCTGCCCGCCTTGCCCGATGACGAGTTCTACCATGCAGACCTGATCGGGCTGGAGGCCTTCGATACCGGCGGCGACAGCCTTGGCCGGATCAAATCGGTTCAGAACAACGGCGCGGATGATCTGCTGGAAATCCATGGCCCCGGCCTTCGGGCCACGGTGCTGGTTCCCTTTACCCGGGCCATCGTGCCGACCGTGGACCTGGCCAGCGGCCGTGTCGTGATCGATCCGCCCGGCGGGTTGTTCGAGGACTGAGCCGATGGAAGGACGCCGGATCGTCATCCATGGCGGCTTTCACAAGACCGGGACGACCAGCGCCCAGAAATTCATCTTCGACAACGGCCCGCTGATCTGGCCGCACGCCGCGACGGTGCTGCCGGGACGGACGCGGGCCAGGGTGGCACGCCATGCCGTCCGCTACTCCGTGGGCAACGCGCAGCCAGACCTCAACCGTTTCCGCCGTGGACTGGCCGAGGTCCTGGGCGGGTTGAACCTTGGCAAACGGGCGGTGCTTATCTCGGACGAGAACCTGTCCGGCCGGATGCCGGGCCGCGAGGGTCAGGCCGGATATGGCGGCGCGCCGGATCTGATGGCGGCCATGGTCCGGGTGATCCGGCGCTTCATGGAGAAAGACGCCGATATCCATTTCGTCTTCACCACGCGTGATCCCGAGGACTGGCTGCGCAGCACCTGGATGCACAACCTGCGAACCTCTCGCCTGACGCTGAATTTCGAAAACTACGCCGAGATTCATTCGGACACCGCCGATTTCGACCTTGTGATCCAGGACATCCGCGCGGCCGTCGCCCCCTACCCCGTCCACACGGCGCGGATCGAAGCCCTTGCCGACAACCCCGAAGGACCGGCGGCGCCGTTGATCCAGCTATTGGGCATACCGACGGAAAAGCGGATGCGTATGGGCGGGTTGACCCGTGCGAATATCGGCCCCGACCCGGCGCTTGCGCCGCAACTTCTGGACCTGAACCGTTCGAGCCTTGCCAACGACGTCCTGATGGAGCGCAAGGCCGCCCTGCTGGACTCGCTTTCCCCCAAGACCTGACCTATGACGCCTCCATGACAGATCGCCCCAGCAAATCGCACGGTCGCAAGACAATCCGCCCCACCCTTCAGCCGCAAGAGCTGATGACGGACCGCCCGGCTCTGGCCCGGGCCTGGATGGCGCAGGTGATTACCCTGTTCCCCGAGGCCTTTCCGGGCCTGCTGGGCACCAGCCTGACCGGTAAGGCGCTCAAGGACGGGATCTGGCAGCTGGAGACAACGGATTTGCGCCGTTTCGGTGAAGGCAAGCACCGGAATGTAGATGACACGCCGGCGGGCGGCGGCGCGGGGATGGTGCTGCGCGCCGATGTGCTGGGAAATGCGATCGAGGCGACCCGGCGCGGTGCCCGCGGACGCATGCCGTTGATCTATCTCAGCCCGCGCGGCGTGCCCTTCACCCAGGCCATGGCCCGCGACCTGGCCCGGCAGGACGGCGTGACGCTTGTGTGCGGCCGCTTCGAGGGCGTGGATGAGCGGGTGCTGGAGCATTACGATATCCTCGAAGTGTCCATGGGGGACTATGTCCTGACCGGCGGCGAACTGCCCGCCATGACCCTGATCGACGCCTGCGTGCGGCTGCTGCCCGGGGTTCTGGGCAATGCCGAAAGCGCAGTCGAGGAAAGCCATTCCGCCGGCCTTCTGGAACATCCGCAATATACCCGCCCCGCCGAATGGCAGGGCCGCACGATCCCCGAGGTCCTGACCTCGGGCGATCATGGAAAAGTCGCCGATTGGCGCCGCGAACAGAGCGAGAAACTGACCCGCGCGCGCCGCCCGGACATGTGGGCGCGCCATACCGCGAAAGCGCCCGAAAAGGGTTGATCGGACCGCTGCCTGCCACTATACGGCAGCGGTCCGGGACTCGTTCGAGTCGTCCGGGCCTGTTTCGTTATGGCACATGCCCCGCTTTCTTCGGCACCGGGCGCCGGGCGACACAGCACAAGACAAGGAATGACGCGTTACCTCTGGCGGGCGCCATGCGGGCGGACCCGGAAGAAGACACAGAGCTCTGTTGCGACCAAACCTTCGTGGACCAACCACGAGCCATATAGGAGATGATCAGATGGACCTGATCGCACAACTCGAGGCGGAACAGATCGCCGAACTTGGGAAGAAGATTCCCGACTTCAAGGCCGGCGACACCATCCGCGTCGGCTACAAGGTGACCGAAGGCACGCGCACCCGCGTGCAGAACTATGAAGGCGTCTGCATCAGCCGCAAGAACGGCGACGGCATCGCCGGATCGTTCACCGTTCGCAAGATTTCCTTCGGTGAAGGCGTGGAACGTGTGTTCCCGCTCTATTCGACCAACATCGAATCCATCGAAGTCGTGCGCCGCGGCAAGGTTCGCCGCGCCAAGCTTTACTACCTGCGCTCGCGTCGCGGCAAGTCGGCCCGTATCGCGGAAAAGACCAACTATCGCCCGCTGTCCAGCGGCGCCGACGCGTAAGGAGGCCCTGTCATGAAAAAAGACATCCATCCCGAATACCACACGATCAACGTCAAGATGACCAATGGCGACGTGGTCCAGATGCGGTCGACCTGGGGCGCTGAAGGCGAGACCCTCTCGCTGGACATCGATCCCAGCGTGCACCCGGCCTGGACCGGTGGCTCGTCGCGCCTGATGGACCAGGGCGGTCGCGTGTCGAAGTTCAAGAAGAAGTACGAAGGCCTGGGCTTCTAAGACGCCCGCCTGTCGGAAAGGAAAAAGGCCGCCCCAAGGGGCGGCCTTTCTCGTTTCAAGCGGCCTTGCGGCGCGGCCGGCGGCGTCGGCCAGCGCCGGGCTTCTGGCCACCGGGGGCCCCGGCATCGCCTTTGCCCTTGTTGCCGCCAAACCGACGACGCCCACCGCCCCGCTTCGGCTTGGGCTCTTCCACTTCCCACGGGCGGCCCGAAGCGACGGGAATATCGGCTTTCATCGCCTTCTGGATCGCGCGCAGTTCGGCCATCTCGTCCGGCGCACAGAAGGCCACGGCCATGCCGTCCGCACCAGCACGGGCGGTGCGGCCGATCCGGTGCACGTAGTTTTCCGGCACGTTGGGCAGGTCGAAATTGTAGACGTGCTTGACCTCGGGAATATCCAGCCCGCGCGCGGCCACATCGGTCGCAACCAGCACCTTGACCTCACCGGCCTTGAACGCCTTGAGCGCGCGGTCGCGCTGGCCCTGGCTCTTGTTTCCGTGGATCGAGGCAGCGGCGAAGCCGTCCTTTTCCAGCTTGCGATACAGCTTCTCCGACCCGTGCTTGGTGCGGCCGAAGACAATCGCACGTTCGTCGCGATGGCCGTCGAGAAGCTCGACCAGAAGATTTGCCTTCTCCGCCTTGGCGATGAAATGCACCGACTGGGCGATCTTGTCAGCCGCCTTGCCCGGCGGGTTCACCTGCACCCGGATCGGGTTGGACAGGTAGGTGTCCGCCAGTTCGGCCATCTGCTTGGGCATGGTGGCCGAAAACAGCATGGTCTGGCGGTCATCAGGCAGCAGAGGCGCGATCTTGCGCAGCGCGTGGATGAAGCCGAGGTCCAGCATCTGGTCGGCCTCGTCCAGCACCAGGAACTGGGTTTCGTCCAGCCGCACGGCGCCACGGTCCAGCAAGTCGATGAGGCGCCCCGGTGTCGCCACCAGCAGCGCGCAGCCCTTTTCCAGCCGCCGCATCTGCCCGGTGATCCCGGCGCCGCCCACGACCAGAACGGTCTTGAGGTGCGTGCCTTGGGTATAGGCGGTCAGGTTGTCGGCGATCTGCTTGGCCAATTCGCGAGTCGGCGCGAGGATCAGGCCCCGGGCGGTCTTGGGCGCGGCCTTGCCCTGGGTTTTCAGCAGCGCGTCGATCATCGGCAGGCCGAAGGCCGCTGTCTTGCCGGTGCCGGTCTGGGCCAGGCCCATGACATCGCGGCCGTTCATGGCGTGGGGGATGGCTTGGGCCTGGATCGGCGTCGGCTCGGAGATGCCTTGCTCGGCAAGGGCTTTGGTCAGGCGGGGCGCAAGGCCCAGCATATCGAAATCCATAGTCATTCCTTCTGCGCGGCCCATCGGGAACCGCACGGCAAACCGCCCGCAGAAGCGCGCGGCGGTCATAGGGTTGCGCCGACACCCTCGCAAACGAGCATCATTGCCCGCATACCGGTCCGGCGCGGCACCCCTGCGTGATGGTGGGAACCTGTTCGAAAGATGCCGTATTCGCGCCCTACCCCCGTTTCGGAGTGGCGCCCTGCTCACGCGGCAGCGGCATCGGTCTGGGGTCAGATGGGGCTTTTGGCGTCACAAGTCAACAGCGTCGTGCCGCGCAACGCTTTTCCTTGAACCTTCGCGCCCCTATAGTTACGCCAACGCTCCGGGCTTGGGGTCCCGGGGCACAGGAAGGGGCCGGGCAGTGGCGCATATCATCGTTGTCGGAAACGAAAAGGGGGGCGCGGGCAAGTCCACCGTGTCCATGCATGTGGCAACCGCGCTTGCGCGCATGGGGCACAAGGTCGGTTTGCTGGACCTGGATCTGCGGCAGAAAACCCTCGGCCGCTATATAGAAAACCGCCGGGCCTTCGTTGAAAAGGAGGGGCTGGACCTGCCCACGCCCACCTATCACGAACTGCCCGAGATCGACCCGGCCAGCCTGTCCGAGGGCGAGAATATTTTCGACCACCGCCTGTCCATGGCCGTGGCCGGGCTGGAGCCGGATAGCGACTTCATCCTGATCGACTGCCCGGGCAGCCATACCCGGCTGAGCCAGGTCGCGCATTCGCTGGCCGATACGTTGATCACGCCGCTGAACGACAGCTTCATCGATTTCGACCTTCTGGCCCAGATCGACGCAGACGGGGAAACCATCAAGGGGCCGTCGGTCTATTCCTCGATGGTCTGGAATGCGCGGCAATTGCGGGCCCAGGCCGGGTTTGACCCGATCGACTGGGTCGTGGTGCGCAACCGGCTGGGTGCGCAGAACATGGTCAACAAGCAGAAGATGGAAAAGGCGATCGACAAGCTGTCGAAACGGATCGGGTTTCGCAGCGCGCCGGGCTTCAACGAACGGGTCATCTTCCGCGAGTTGTTCCCACGAGGGCTGACCCTGTTGGACCTGCGCGATATCGGGGTCAAGAACCTGAACATCTCGAACCTGGCAGCCCGGCAGGAGTTGCGCGAACTGATGAAGGCCCTGCACCTGCCCGGCGTGTCAGTGGATTTCTAGGACGCACTCGATCCACTATCCGTGCAGCCGGCCGCGATCCCCGCAAGGGGTCCGCGGCTCACGGATGACGATGGTTTTTGGAACACCCGCACGTGTCTGCCCGCCAATTTCAGGCAACTGAAACGTGCGTATCTTCTATCGGAGAGAGAGTGGCGGACCGAGGAGGATTCGAACCCCCGACCCCTTGATTCGTAGTCAAGTACTCTATCCAGCTGAGCTATCGGTCCACTCTGAGGCGCGGATGTAGACCTGTCCGACGGGCAATGCAAGGGGGCAGGCGACGGAAACTTCAGTTTTCTGGTGCGCGGCCGGATATTGTCGTCAATCGGTGTCCAGTGCGGCATCGGCCTTTGGCAGGCAGATCGCGAAGGCCGTGCCGGTTTCATCGGTATGGCGCAGCTCCAGCCGGCCGCCATGGCCCCGGACAAGTTCCGCAGCGATCGCAAGGCCAAGGCCCGATCCACCCCGCCGGGCGCCCCCGTGGAAGGCTTCGAACAGGTGTTCACGCGCCTTTTGGGGCAGGCCCGGGCCGGTGTCGGTCACATGGATCCACCAGGCGTCTTCGTCCTCGAAGGCACGGATGTTGATTTCGCCGGGCTGGTTCGTGGCGGCGATGGCCTGGCGCGCATTTCGAACCAGATTTCCCAAAACGCGATAAAGCTGCTCTCCATCGGCCCGCACCTGCATCCCCACCGGGATATCGGCTGAAAAGGAAATATCCGACTCACCCGCTGCCAGGCGTTCGCCGTCGAGAACATCCTCGACCACGTCGGCCAGCACCAGCCGTGACAGGCGCGGCGCAGGTTCCTCGACCCGACCGAAGGCCAAAGTCGTCTCGCAAAGGTTCACGGCGCGGCTGATCGAATTGACCAGTTTCGGAGCCAGCCGGCGCACGGTCGGATCCTCGGATGTTTCGATGCGGTCGGTGAACAATTGCGCCGAGGTTAGAATGTTGCGCAGGTCATGGCTAATCTTGGACACGCCGCCCCCCAGCTGGGCCAGCCGTTCCTTCTGTTTGAGCGCCCCTGTCAGCTGTGTTTGCAGCGTGGCAAGGGCGTCCTCGGCTTCGCGCAGTTCGATGACAGACGATCCGGGCGTGATAACCGAACGGGCATCCTCGGGCGCGGCCGCATAGCGCTGCATATTGCGCACGACGGCCTTGATCGGCTTGACCAGAACCACACGGACCGCAAGGAAAAGCAGTGCCGCCGTGACGATCGAGATCACCGCCGACAACAGCAGAATCCGCAGGCCATAATCAATCATCGCCATGCGCAATGGCGCCGTCTCCATCGTTATCTCGATCAGCAGGCCGCCATCGCGCACCGGGTTGCCGATTACACGGATGATCCGGTTTTCCGTGTCAGACAGCCGGACCATCGCATCGCGGATGAGCACCCAGGGCGCCGGATCGCGCATGTCGTAGGTGGCATGGATCGGAGCCGGTATCGGAGAGCTGAGCGCCAGTTGGCGCACCTCGTCGCGCCGCAACACCACGTTGAACACTTCGGCATTGGTCAGAAGCTCCTGTTCCAGCTCCTCCGTGATCATGTCGTCGGCCAGAAGAGCCAGCGACGCGATCTGGGCCCGTTCGAGTCGGGCGAGAAAGTAATCCTCGCGAAAACGCGCGACCGAGGGGACGAAGATAAGGATCTCTGCCAGCATCACGAAGATGGTGGTCAGGATCAGGAACCGCCCCGAAAGTGTGTTCAACAACCGCATGCCTTGTCCGACCTAGGGCAGCCACCTTTGCACGAAGCGCACTACCCGTTTCACTGTCCGGCTTTCGAACAGCTTGGGGCTAAAGTAGGCGCCCGCGGCGCGTTTGTTAATCTCGCTGAAGGTCGGATAGGGCAGAACCGTGTTCGAAATGGCCGACATCTTGAGGTTATTGGCGATGGCCATGGCCCACATGGCGATCATTTCCCCGGCCATGGGGCCGACGATGCTTGCCCCAACGGGCCGCCCCTTGACCACCATGACCTTGATCCTGCCGGTCGTGCGCCCCTCGGCCACGGCGCGGTCATTGCCCGCGAATTCCGCTTCGGCGACCACCAGCTTGTCACCATGCACCTTCCGTGCCTGCGCCTCGGTCAGCCCGACCTGGGCCAGTTCAGGGTCGGTATAGGTGGTCCACGGGATGTGCCCGGTCTTTTGCCTGGAGGGCAGTCCCAGGAGGGCCGAGCGGATCACGACCCCGGCATGGTAGCCGGCCACATGGGTGAACTGCAGCCCGCCGGCCACATCGCCCACCGCATAGACCCGCCGGTTGGAGGTCGAACGCAGGCGGTCATCCACCTCGACGCCGTTCCTGCCCCAGTCGATCCCGGCTTTGTCCAGATCAAGCCCCTCGACATTGACCTTGCGCCCAACCGCCATCAGCAGATGCGAGCCGGTGATGTCACCCTTCCCGGTGCGAACGGTTATTTCGTCACCGTTTCGCGTGATACTTTCGGCCTGCGCGCCTTCGATAATCTCGATTCCTTCCTCACGCAGCTTTTCAAGCACGATCGAAGCCAGGTCGGGGTCATCCTTGCCCAGCGCCTTGGCCTCTTCGATCACCGTCACCTTGCAGCCCAGGCGTCGATGCGCCTGCGCCATCTCCATTCCGATCGGGCCGCCGCCGATGATCAGCAGGTGCTCGGGGCGGTCACGCAGCTCGAAAATGGTTTCGTTGGTGTGAACGGTCACGTCCTCGATCCCATCGATCGGCGGCACCAGCGGACCCGACCCGGTCGCGATGACAAAGCGGCGCGCCTCGATCACCGTATCACCCGCCTGCACCTCCGTGGGCGAGATGAAGCGTCCGTATTCGCGGATCACCTTGACCCCCAGCCCCTCGAATCGCTCGACGCTGTCATGGGGTTCGATGGTGGCGATCACGTCGGCCACGTGATCCTTCGCGGCGCCGAAATCGACGGTCTGGCCGGCCTTGACCCGCTTGCCCTCGGACAAGAGCGCCTTGGACGGCACGCAGCCGTCGTTCAGGCAGTCACCGCCCATCTTGTGGCCTTCCAGAAGGACCACGTCCGCGCCCATCTGCACCGCCCCGGCCGCGATGGACAGCCCGCCAGAGCCGCCGCCGATGATGCAAAGATCCGTCTTTATCCGCGTCATGGTCACAGCCCTTTCTTGCCGCGCACGGCCTTAAGCATGACAGGCAGCAACGCCAGCGCGCAAAGCCCGAGGATGGGGAGCAGGATGTGCGGCTCGAAGATCACCCCCAGATCGGGCGATTCTCCGCGAGAGAAAACCTCGCCCAGCCCGGCCCCGACCGAGGTATAGACCACGGCACCGGGTATGATGCCAAGGAAGGTCGAGATGACGAAGCGCCGCAATGGCACTTCCAGAAAGGCCGGAATCAGGTTGGCCAGAAAGAACGGCACGGCAGGGATGAGCCGGATCAGGAACAGCATCGACCACTGGTTCTCATCGATCCCGTCCTTGATCTTCTTCACCGTGCCTTCAGAGCCTTCCAGCTTGCGCCCCAGTTGTTCACCGAACCCCCAACGCGCCGCCAGGAAGATGCCGACCGCACCGATCGTCGCGCCCGTCACGTTGAACAAGGCGCCCGGAAAGGTGGCGAACAGGAACCCGCCGGTCAGGGTCATGACCGTGGCGCCGGGCAGGGAAAAGGCGACGATGACTGCATAGAGCAGCACGAAAAGCCCGGCCGTCAGCACGAAATTCGCATCGCGATATGCAAGCAACGCCTCGCGGTTCTCGGCCAGCGCCTGGAAGCTGATGTAGTCGCGCAGATAGATCGCGCCCAGCGCGGCAACCGCGAGGATGGTCAGAATCGGCAGGCGCTTGAGCCAGGGCTGGTCTGGTGACTTCGTCATATCGCTCACGTTGTGCCTCCTTCGGGCCGGGGACAAGGGTCTGCCATAGATGGCGGAACCGGACGGGCTGTGACAGGGGCATCACGCCGCCTTGAAGGCAGGTGAAGGATTGCAGCGAATTCTTTCACTTGCGCGGGGATGGTGTAACAAACCGGGGTCGAAAACCCGGAAATGTTGCAGAAAACCTGGGCCTGCCGCGTTGACAGGCGCGCGGGGGGCCTCTAAAGGACGGGATTCGAGATGAAGACGGGGCTCGAATCCAAATCGGACTCGCCCCATAGATCGGAGATAACGCGATGAAGCGCACATTTCAGCCGTCCAACCGTGTTCGCAAGAACCGCCACGGTTTCCGTGCCCGCATGGCCACCAAGGCCGGCCGCAAGATCCTGAACGCGCGCCGTGCCCGCGGCCGCAAGAAGCTGAGCGCCTGATCGGCTGCCAGCTCTGGACGGGGTCGCCATGACCTCTGATGAAAAGACAACCGCCCCGGCCCCTGCCGAGGCGGTTTGCGTTCGTGTGGAGGGGCTGAAAAAGCGCGGCGATTTCCTGGCCGCGGCCCGCGCCCGCGTCGCCCATGCCAAGGGGTTCGTTCTGCAAGCCCGCAACCGGGGCGAAGACGGCCCGGCGCGTGTGGGTTTCACCTGTTCCAAGAAGGTCGGCAACGCCGTGGCCCGCAACCGCGCCAAGCGTCGCCTGCGAGAAATCGCCCGGTTCGAGCTGCCCGCCCTTGCGCGGCCCGGTTGGGATTACGTGCTGATCGGGCGGCGTGACACAACCGCGACCCTTGATTTCCATAAAATGCGCGACGATCTGAGAAAGGCCCTGTCCGAGGTTCATTCATGACCCCCCTCGCCTATGTCGTCTCGCTGCCCGTGCGCTTTTACCGGCTCGTGTTCTCGCCCTGGGTCGGCCATGGCTGCCGCTACCAGCCGACCTGTAGCGCCTACGCAATGGAAGCGCTGGAAAAACACGGCGCCTTCAAGGGCAGTTGGCTGGCCGCCAGGCGGATCGCCCGCTGTCACCCCTGGGGTGGTCATGGCGTGGACAACGTGCCGGACTGATCGACCGACCTCATCGGCATCGAGTTATTGCTTTTCGAAACTGATCACCACCTGCCCGATATCGACGCCGAACCGTTTGACATAGGCAATGTTCAGAAGCCTGTCGTCCGATTGCAGCCACATCCAGTCATCGAAAGTGACGCGCAGGGTTTCCGTGGGCCCATCGGCCGATGGCACCGGCAGGTCGATCTCGTAGCGCCAGTTGAAGCGGTTCCCGTTCTCCTGCCCCGTCGCCGTGCCGATCACGCCCGGGGCCGTGCCGGTCCAACTGTCCGGGCCGGTCTTGGTCAGGGTCCAGATGCGGCGTTCGGTCGATCCGTCCTCGTAAACGAAATCCTCGACCAGTCGCAGACGTTCCCCGTTCCAATCGCCCTCGATCTCCACGACGAAGCTGCGGCGAACGGTGCCGAATATGTCCTGGAATTGCCCGTAGGCGACCAGTTCGCCGTCAAAGAACTCTTCCAGGTTCAACTGTCGATCACTGAGGACCGGATCGTCAAATGACGGTTTACCGGTGCAGGCGGCAAGAAAAAGGGTCAGGGCAAGGGCAAGCTGTTTCATGACCTTCTTACGGCGCAGAGGCCTCATCGGATCTGGCCAAGTTCACTTGCCGCAAAGCCTTGCCCCCTGTATTCCCACGCCATGCTTGATGACGCAGACGACATCCACCCGCTTTTTCACGGCGCACCGAAGACGACGGAGTTCAAGAAACTTCGCAAGCGCATCGTGCAGAACACCCGCGAGGCGATCGACCAGTACGGGATGATCGAGCCCGGCGCGAAATGGCTGGTCTGCCTGTCGGGCGGCAAGGACAGCTATACGTTGCTGGCGGTTCTGCATGAACTCAAGTGGCGCGGGCTGCTGCCGGTGGAGCTGTTGGCCTGCAATCTCGATCAGGGGCAGCCGGGCTTTCCCGCAACGGTCCTGCCGGAATTCCTTGAAAAGATGGGCGTGCCTCACCGGATCGAATACCAGGACACCTACTCCATCGTCATGGACAAGGTGCCCCAGGGGCGGACCTTTTGCGCACTGTGTTCGCGGCTGCGCCGTGGCAACCTCTACCGGATTGCCCGTGAGGAAGGGTGCTCGGCCGTGGTGCTGGGCCATCACCGCGACGACATCCTCGAAACCTTCTTCATGAACCTGTTTCACGGCTCGCGTCTGGCCACGATGCCGCCCAAGCTGGTGAACGAGGAAGGCGACCTGTTCGTCTATCGCCCACTGGCCCATGTGGCCGAAGAGGATTGCGAGCGATTCGCCCGGGCCATGGAGTATCCGATCATCCCCTGCGACCTTTGCGGCAGCCAGGATGGATTGCAGCGACAACAGGTCAAAGCCTTGCTGGACGGCTGGGAGAAGAACGCGCCGGGGCGGCGGCAAAAGATGTTTCGCGCCCTGATGAACACGCGCCCGTCGCATCTGCTTGACCCGAACCTGTTTGATTTTGCCGGGCTGACGCGCGCCGGTGTGAACAATTCTATGGATATTCCGCCGGTCGATTAACGCTCTGTCCAAGGCCCTGCCGCAATCTGGCCCCCGGTCTGCCCCGTTTCGGGCACAGAGAAGGGACACCAGAAATGCGCCAGTTGGCCCGGGCTTTCGAATTCGCCTCAAATCTCGCACATGGTCTGGTGCCTGGCCTGCGGGTCCATGGGGCCGGCAATATCCCCGCAGCGCCGGACACTTTCGACCCGGCGGCTCGGCTTGGCACGCGCGACGGGTTTCTTGATGCGTTGAACAGGCGCAGCGCGTCGGCAGCGCACCGGGGTGAGGCGGCGGTCGCGCTTGTCGAGATCGATGCGTTCCACAAACTGGAAGAGCGGCATGATCACGTGACCATCGCGGCGTATCTGCGTCACTGCGCGGCTCGCCTTGTCGAACCACTGGGGCCCGAGGCCGTGACCGCACATCTTGGCGGGCCGCGATTTGCGGTTGCCCTGACTGGGCGCAACGCCACATCCCTTGAACACGGATTGCAGGTTGCCACGCGAATACAACAGGCTTTGGCGGCCCCCTGCCAATTGGAAAGCGGCGCGATCCAGGCGACGGCATCGGTCGGCCTGGCCATGTCGGACCGGATCACCAATCCGGACGCCCGCTCCCTTCTGCACGCGGCGACCTGCGCCCTGGTCGAGGCTCAGCGCAATGGGCCCGCCGCGGTCCGATCCTTTTCCGATGGTATGCGCAAGCGCATCGCGTCGCGCAGCCGGCTGGGTCGGGATGCCCAGGTCGCCTTGGAAATCGGCCAGATACAGCCGTATTTCCAACCGCAATTCGATCTTGCGACCGGACACCTGGCGGGATTCGAGGCCCTGTCACGCTGGCACCATCCCAAGCGCGGCCTCGTATCACCGGCCGAGTTCCTGCCGGTTCTTCGTGAAACCGGGCGGATGGAACAGCTTGGACAGCTGATGGTTTCGGGTGCTTTGGATGCGCTACGCCACTGGGACGGGCTGGGCCATCATGTGCCACGGGTGGGCGTGAACTTCTCGACCGATGAATTGCAGTCGCCGCACCTGGTCGACAGGATCGCCATGACGCTGGAAACCCGCGATATCGCCCCCGAACGGCTGGTGATCGAAGTTCTTGAAACCGTGGTGGCGCGCTGCGCCGACGATCAGGTTGCACGGAACCTGGCCGGGCTGTCGCGGTTGGGTTGCGGCATCGACCTGGACGATTTCGGCACCGGCTATGCCTCGATCACCAATATACGGACGCTTTCCATCAACCGTATCAAGATTGATCGCAGTTTCATCACGCGCGTGGACGAGGACCGCGAACAACAAGACATGATTGCCGCGATCATGACCATGGCCGACCGGTTGAACCTGCAAACCCTTGCCGAGGGGGTCGAAACCCCCGGCGAACACGCCATGCTGACCCGGCTGGGCTGCGGGTATGCCCAAGGCTTCCTGTTCGCCCGCCCAATGCCAAGGGACGAGGCCGACCGGTGGCTTGCCGATCTTGGTGCCTTGGCTGACCGGATGGTGGAATTGCCAAGACGACGGGCCTGACCCCGATCATCACCCCCCGTTCGGCCCGCAAAATCAGGCGAAATCGCTTGACCTTTGCGCCCTCGACCTGTTGAACCGCCCTGACCCGAGATCAGCAATTGCAGGCGGTTTAGATGGACGATCAGAACAAGAACCTCATTCTTGCGACAGCGCTCAGCTTTGTCGTCATCCTGGTCTGGTTCCTGCTGTTCCCACCGCCCGAACAGGCCCCCGGTGTCACCGATGCCAGTGGCGAAGTAACAGCGCCAGCCTCGACCGCGACCGGCGAAGTGGCAAGCCCCGGCGTCGCCACCCCGACCGAAAGCCAGGCCCCAGGCGAACTGCCCGACCAGACGGTCGATGCCGCGCTTGCAGGCAATGATCGTGTCGATATCGAGACGCCGCGCCTGACCGGCTCGATCTCACTGGAAGGGGGGCGGATAGACGACCTTTCCCTGTCCGATTACCGCGAGGAATTGAGCGAAGATTCGGACCTGGTGCGCCTGCTTTCACCGGTCGGCACCGAGGCGCCCTATTACGCCCTTCATGGCTGGATCGCCACGGTCGGCGTCGATCAGGATCAGGTGCCGGGGCCGGACACTGTCTGGTCCGTCGAGAGCGGCAGCACCCTGGCCCCCGGCGCACCCGTGACGCTGACCTGGGACAATGGGGCCGGACTGACCTTCCGCAAGACGTTCGCGGTAGACGACGACTACATGTTCACTGTGAACCAGACGGTCGAGAACAACAGCGGCGCCGATGTCGCGATGCGCCCCTATGGCCTGGTCGCCCGCCACGGAGAGCCGGATACCGTTGGATTCTTCATCCTGCATGAAGGCGTCGTGCGGATGTCGGATGGTGAACTCGAAGAGATCGACTATGACGACATGCCCGATCTTTCGACCGATGAAAGTCGGGTCGAAGTGGTTGAAAACGGCTGGGTCGGCTTCACCGACAAGTACTGGATGACCACGCTCATCCCTGCGCCGGGTTCTGAATTCCGGTCGGTGGCCCGAGCTGCCGGCGTCGACGAGGACAATCCCCGCAGCGGCGTCTATCAGACGGAAACCATCTATCCCCAGCAAACCGTCGCGGCGGGTGACACGCTGTCCGCCGAAAGCCAGCTTTTCGCGGGTGCCAAGGAATGGGAAACCATCCGCGAATACGAACAGGGCGGCATCGAGGGGTTCATCGACTCGATCGACTGGGGCTGGTTCTTCTTCCTGACCAAGCCGATCTTCGCCGTGCTGCACTGGCTGAATGCGCTGATCGGCAACATGGGCTGGGCGATCATCGGCCTGACCTTGATCATCAAGGCGATCCTCTTCCCGCTGGCCTTCAAATCCTATGTCTCGATGGCCAAGATGCGCGAGCTTCAGCCCGAGATGGAGAAGCTCAAGGAACGCGCGGGCGACAACCGAGAGGAAATGCAAAAGGGCATGATGGAGCTCTACAAGAAGAACAAGGTCAACCCGGCCTCTGGTTGTTTGCCGATCCTCTTGCAGATCCCGATCTTCTTCTCGCTCTACAAGGTGATCTTCGTCACCATTGAATTGCGCCACGCGCCCTGGATCGGCTGGATCAAGGACCTTTCGGCTCCTGACCCGTCCTCGATCCTGAACCTCTTTGGCCTGCTGCCCTGGTCGACTCCAGAGCCCGGCTCGCTGTTCTTCATCTTCAGCCTCGGCATCCTGCCGATCCTCCTGGGCGTCTCCATGTGGCTGCAACAGAAGTTGAACCCGGCCCCCACCGACCCCACGCAGAAGATGATCTTCGCCTGGATGCCCTGGGTCTTCATGTTCATGCTGGGCGGCTTCGCCAGCGGCCTGGTGATCTACTGGATCGCGAACAACACGATCACCTTCATCCAGCAATACACGATCATGCGCAGCCAGGGTTACAAGCCCGACCTGCTCGGCAACATCCTCGGGGCATTTCGCCGCGATGAGGGCTCGGAGGAAAAGTGATGGGAAGCGTCGCCCAACTGTGGCGACACCCGATCAAGAGCCACGGACGCGAGGCCCTTGAAGCGGTCACCCTTTCCGTCGGCCAGTGCATGCCCTTGGACAGGCATTGGGCCGTGACGCACGAGGCCAGCCGGTTCGACGGAACGGGCTGGGTGAGTTGCCAGAACTTCATGATCGGCGCCCGCACGCCGGGCCTTGCCGGGCTCTGGGCGCGTGTCGACGAAGAGGCGCGGCGCGTCACCCTGACCCATCGCGACCTTGGTGAACTGACCTTCGCACCCGACGACCCCGCCGAGGCGGCGCGGTTCCTCGACTGGATCGCGCCACTTTGCCCCGAAAACCGCGCACGGCCCTCGGCCGTGGTTTCCGTGCAGGGGCGCGGCATGACCGACAGCGACTTCCCATCCATCTCTGTCATGAACCTGAGTTCGCATCGCGCCGTAGCGCAGAAACTTGGCCGGGACATCGAGCCGGAACGCTGGCGTGGGAACATCTGGCTGGACGGACTCGGGCCCTGGGAGGAATTCGAATGGATCGGCAAGACCATTCGCATCGGCTCAGCCAGCCTGCATGTCCGTAAACGGATCACTCGGTGCCTTCACACGGCGGCCAACCCGATCACCGGAAAACGCGACACGGCCACGCTGGACGCGTTGGAGGTCGGCTGGGGTCACTGTGACTTCGGTGTCTATTGTGAAGTGATTGACGGCGGCGATATCCGCCTAGGCGACAAGAGCGAGGTCCTGTGATGCAACTCCCCTTCCCTGCCGCCGAGATCGAGACCGATGCCCAGCGCGAGGCCGGGCGCAAGCTGTTCGCAGGTCAGACCGAGTTTCTCAAAGGTGTGGTCGCCATGTCAGGACTGCCCGATCCGGACCGCCCCGAGGTCTGTTTCGCCGGGCGTTCGAATGTCGGAAAGTCCAGCCTGATCAACGCATTGACCGGGCGCAAAGGGCTGGCACGGGCTTCGAATACACCGGGTCGCACGCAGGAAATCAACTATTTCGAACTCGGTCAAAGCCACTACCTGGTCGATCTTCCGGGCTACGGCTTTGCAAACGCGCCGGTTGCGGTCGTCGAGAAATGGCAAAGGCTGCTCAAGCAATACCTGTCGGGGCGCCAGACCCTGCGGCGGGCGTTCGTTCTGGTGGACAGCCGCCATGGGATCAAGGCAGTGGACGAAGAGATCATGACTCTACTCGACAAGTCAGCGGTGACCTTCCAATGCGTCATGACCAAGACCGACAAGGTCAAGGAAAAGGACCGCACAAAGGTGCTGGACCAGGTGCGGGCGAAACTGTCCAAACATCCCGCCGCCTATCCCGAACTGGTCCTGACTTCGTCCGAGAAGGGCCAGGGGATAGACGTATTGCGCAGCATCATCGCCGCTATAGACTGACCCGGACATGAAGAAGCAAGACATGAACCGCGACTGGATCGCCACCGCCAAGACCCTCAACCAGGCCCTGCCCTACATGCAGCGCTATGCCGGGGCGATCGTTGTGATCAAGCTGGGTGGCCATGCCATGTCCAGCCAGGATGCGATGGAGGATTTCGCCCGCGACGTGGTGCTGATGCAGCAGGTGGGCGTGAACCCTGTGATCGTGCATGGCGGCGGTCCGATGATCAACGACATGCTGGATCGGCTGGCGATCAAGTCCGATTTCGTGAACGGCAAGCGCGTCACCGACGAGGCGGTGGTCGAGGTTGTCGAAATGGTGCTGGCCGGCAAGGTGAACAAGTGGATCACCCATGCCATCAACCAGCAGGGCGGTCGCGCGGTGGGCCTGTCGGGCAAGGACGCGAACCTCATAACCTGTGATCAGGACGTCCCCGAGTTAGGCCTTGTGGGCACCCCGGCCGAGGTTGATCCGTCGCTGCTTCATACCCTGTTCGAGGCGCATACGATCCCCGTGATCGCCCCCCTTGGTGCGGGCCGCAACGGGGAGACGCTCAACATCAATGGCGATACCGCCGCCGGGGCGGTGGCCGCGGCGCTCAAGGCTGACCGTTTGCTGCTTCTGACCGATGTCGAGGGCGTCAAGGATGCTGCCGGCAAACTGGTCACGGAGCTGTCGCCGGATCAGATCAAGACACTGACCGATGAGGGCGTGATTGCCGGCGGCATGATCCCCAAGACACAGACCGCGCTTGCGGCCATCGCAGGGGGCGTTCGGGCCGTTGTTATACTGGACGGGCGGGCGCCAAATGCGGTCTTGCTTGAATTGTTCACCGACCACGGGGCGGGTTCGTTGATCCGCACGCCACGGTGAGCCTCGCCGAAGTTCAAGCGGCGGCGGGCGCGGCCCGGCTTTCCATCCTCGGCGGCTTTCACCCCGACCCTGACGAAGGCCTGGGCGGAACGCTTTTTCTGCTCGGGCCCGGCCCGGATTTCTGGCACCATTTCGCGCAATCCCCCGAGATGCGCGACGGTCATCCCGACCCGCTCGACCGCTGGTCAAGGCGTGTCGTCACCCGCATCGCCGAAGTCGTCGGAGCGCGGGCTCTGTTTCCCTTTGGCGAGCCACCCTTTCATCCCTTTTTTTCATGGGCGACACGGACAGGACGCATCTGGCAGTCTCCGGTGAACTTTCTGGTCCATGCGGAACAGGGGCTGTGGGTCTCTTTTCGCGGTGCCCTTGCCTTCGAGGGCACGCTCGAACTTCCACTGACCATGGAGCGCCCCTGCGACAGCTGCCCCGACCAGCCTTGTCGCACCGCGTGCCCGGTTTCGGCGCTGACGCCCGAGGGCTACGATGTGGCCGCCTGCAAGGATTACCTGCGTGACGGCGCCGAGTGCATGGACACGGGCTGCGCGGTCCGGGCGGCCTGCCCGGTCAGCCAGTCCTTTGCCCGCGATCCGCGGCAATCCGCATTTCACATGAAAGCCTTTCTATGACCCATCGCCTGATCCTGATCCGCCATGCCAAGTCCAGCTGGGATGATCCTTTTGCGGACGATCATGCGCGCATCCTGAACGCGCGGGGCCGGGACGCCGCAACCGCGATCGGAACATGGCTTCGTGACGGGGAATATCTGCCGGACCATGTGTTAAGCTCCGACAGTGCCCGGACGACCGAAACCGTCGCGCGGATGAAGGCAAGCTGGGGTGCGGATGTCCCGATCACCTTTCTTCCCGCGCTCTATCACGCCGCACCGCAAATTCTCTTGGAGGTTCTGCGTGCGGCGCCTGCGCGGCGCGTGGCGCTGGTTGCGCATAATCCCGGCATCGGCGAGTTTGCATCGGCCATGGCAACCGAACCACCCGGCCACCCGAAATTCCACCAATACCCAACCTGTGCCACCACCATCCTGGATTTCGACATCCCGAAATGGAACGACGCGGCCCCGGGTTTGGGCCGCGTCGTCGATTTCATCGTGCCGCGCGATCTGACAGGCTAGGACGAACGAAATGCCAGAACTTCGTTGCCGCCCTAGTGGCCGAGGATCTGGCTGAGGAACAGCTTGGTCCGATCGCTTTGCGGGTTGTTGAAGAACTCTTCGGGTTCGTTCTGTTCGACGATCTGGCCCTGGTCCATGAAGATGACCCGGTTCGCAACCTGACGGGCAAAGCCCATCTCGTGCGTGACGCAGAGCATCGTCATGCCTTCTTCGGCCAGCTCGATCATGGTGTCGAGGACTTCCTTGATCATCTCGGGGTCAAGCGCCGAGGTCGGCTCGTCAAAGAGCATAATCCGCGGGCGCATGCACAACGACCGGGCTATGGCCACACGCTGCTGCTGACCGCCCGAAAGCTGGCCGGGATACTTGTCGGCCTGTTCAGGGATCTTCACCTTTTCGAGGTAATGCATCGCGATTTCCTCGGCCTCTTTCTTGGGCGTCTTGCGCACCCAGAGCGGGGCCAGCGTGCAGTTCTCGAGGATCGTCAGATGCGGGAACAGGTTGAAGTGCTGAAAGCACATGCCAACCTCGGATCGGATCTTGTCGATATTCTTGAGATCGCTGGAAAGCTCCGTACCATCCACCACGATCTGCCCCGCCTGGTGTTCCTCCAGGCGGTTGATGCAGCGGATCAGGGTCGACTTGCCAGACCCGGACGGGCCACAGATGACGATCCGTTCACCGCGGTAAACGGTCAGGTTGATGTCACGCAGAACGTGGAACGCCCCGTACCACTTGTTCATATCGGTGATCTGGATCGCGACCTCGTCAGAGACCTGCATATGGCTGCGATCAATTTCGCGTTCGGTTACGAGTTCGGACATTTCAGGTCTCCTTACCGATGCTCACGCTGGAGCTTCTTTTCGAGGAAGATGGAATAACGGCTCATGCTGTAGCAGAAGATGAAGAACATCAGGCCGATGAAGATGAAGAGTTCCCAGTAGATCCCGTTCCACTCTGTCGTCGCGCGGATCGCGTTGGACAGGCCGATCGGGTCAAGCAGGCCGATGAAGACCACCAGTGTGGTGTCCTTGAACAGACCGATGAAGGTGTTCACGATCCCGGGGATCGAGATCTTCAGGGCCTGCGGCAGGATGATCAGGCGCATGGACTTGGCATAATCCAACCCCAACGCATCGGCGGCCTCATACTGGCCTTTGGGAAGGGCGGCCAGGCCACCCCGGACCACTTCGGCGATATAGGCCGAGGCGAAGAGCGTCACCATGATGATCACCCGCAGCATGAGGTCGAAATTCGTCCCCGGCGGCAGGAAGTAATTCAGCAAGAGCGATGCGGTGAACAGCCAGACAATCAGCGGCACACCCCGGATGACCTCGATGAAAGCCACCGACACCTTGTTGATGATGAACAGATGCGATTGCCGCCCCAGCGCCAGCAGGATGCCCAGCGGCAGCGACAGGATAATGCCGGAAATACCGATGATCAGCGCCAGCATGAAGCCACCGATGTCGTTGGATTCGACCTTGGTGATTTCGAGCGGAATAGCACCGCTCAGTCCGGCGACGATCGGGCCGGTCAGGAACAACCAGAACAGGATCGGAAGCAGGATCGCGGATATCGTGCCAAGGATGTTGCCTGCCGCCTTGCCGATGAAGACGAAGGCCAGCGCACCGACACCAAAGCCCGCAGCCGTGATGATCGGCCCCCAGAGCGACCCACCCCAAATCATCCAGTAGACCAGGAACGGTGCGGCCAGAGAGCCCCAGAGCGCCTGGCGCGGCATGGACTGGAACAGCACCGGTGCGATCCCCAGAAGGAAGATCACGAAGGCAACGATCGGGCGCCAGTATAGTTCCGGCGGGTAGAAGCCAAAGATCAGCTGGGGCCAACGCTCCGTGATCACCGAGAAACAGGCGCCACCGTGGGAGTTCAGCCCCTTTTCGGCCAGCACCTCGCGGCATTCCGCAAGACTGCCGGTTGTCCAGACCGAGTTCGCCAGCCACGGCACCAAGGCCGCCAGCACCCAATAGATGACGAAAAGCGACAGAACGGTAAGGATCACGTTGAGCCAACCAGAGAACAGGTTCTCGCGGATCCACTTTACGATCCCCTTTTCGGTGATGGGCGGTTCTTGTTCCGCCAGCATCTCCGTCCGGACAAAGCGGGTGGTTTCGGCGTGGGTCTCGCTCATATCACCGCTCCTTCAACTTCACTGCATTGTTGTAGACGTTCATGACCGCAGAGATCACAAGCGACAGAACAAGATAGAACAGACCCAACAAGAGCATGCCCTCCAGCTCTCGTCCGGTCTGGTTGATGGTGATGCCGCCCAAGGTCGAGCGCACGTCCATGTAACCAACGGCGATGGCCAACGAGGAGTTCTTGGTCAGGTTCAGATATTGCGAGATGAGCGGCGGGATAATGACCCGAAGCGCCTGCGGCAGGATGACGAGGCTCATCGTACGTCCCGGGCGCAGGCCCAGCGCATTGGCGGCTTCGGTCTGGCCCTTGCTGACAGCGAGGATGCCCGCGCGGACGATCTCCGCGATGAAAGCACCGGTATAGAGCGACAGTGCCAGCCACAGGGCAATCAGCGAGTTGCGCAGGTGGATGCCCTCGGTGAAATTGAATCCACGCAGGTAGGGTTGCGCGATGGTCGCCCCCAGCGCGAGCATGACAAGCAGCGTCGGCACGACGATGATGCCCAGATTGATATACCAGGTGGTCGGCCGTTCGCCGGTGGCCTCCTGGATCGCATCGGCCCGTCTGGTATTCCAGCGTGCGCCGTAGATCGAGGCGCCGAGCACGCCGATAACGATAAGCCAATCCCATACCGACGAGGGCGGCGGTGTGCCGTCTTCGCCCGCTTCGATCGCCGCGGGGTTTTCGCTGCGCCATGTGGCACCGGCGGACCCGATGGAATTCTCGAAACCGATGCGCGGAATATAGACGCCCCGGTTGGTGACAGCCACGCTGTCATTCACGAACATCGAGGCCTCGGGCTCATCGCCGCGGAAATCACGCGGTTGCGGCATGCTTTCGGTCATCACCGCGAAGATCAGGATGATCCAGAGCAGCAGCGGGACATTGCGGAAGCCTTCGACGTAGACAGCCATCAGGTTGTTGACGAGCCAGTTCTTCGAAAGGCGAAGGACGCCCGCGATGACCCCGAGAACGGTGGCAAGCGCGCATCCCAAGATGGCGACAAGTATCGTATTCAGGATCCCGACCATGGCTGCGCGGCCATGGGTGCTCTGGCTGGTATATTCGATGAGCCGCTGATTGATATCATACCCGGCCGGTTGGGTCAGGAAGCCGAAATCGAAATCCTTGCCCAGCGTCTCAAGGTTCTGGACGGTATTATTGATCAGCCACCACAGGGCACCGACCAACAAGGCCAAGGCAATGACCTGGATGGTGAGCGAACGGTAGCGGGTGTCGTAGATGAGTTGGCTGAGCCGAAAGGACTCCTTCGGCACGTCGGTCGACGCTGACATCAGATATCTCCCTGATCCCCGATGTTATTCTTGCGCACCCGTTGTCCGAATTGCGCGAATTACTTGGGGGTGGTTCTTCCCGGCCCATAGGGGCCGAAAGGAAAGCAGGAGGCGCATTTTGCGCCCCCTGCCCTGGGTCTCTTAGCGGAACGGCGGGGCGTAGATCAGGCCGCCCTCGGTCCACTGAGCGTTCAGGCCACGGGCCAGACCGATCGGGGTGTTTTCACCGATATGGGTCTCGAACAGCTCACCGTAGTTGCCGCCGGCCATGATGGCGCGCTTGGCCCACTCGGCGTCGAGGCCAAGCATGGCGCCAAGTTCACCTTCGGTGCCCAGCATACGGTTGATTTCAGGGTTGTTGGTGCCAGCCGCCAGTTCTTCGACGTTGGCAGAGGTCACACCCAGCTCTTCCGCAGCGATCAGCGCGTTCAGAGTCCAGCGCGCCACGTCACCCCATTCGTTATCGCCATGGCGCACAAGCGGGCCGAGCGGCTCTTTGGAGATGATCTCGGGCAGAATCGCGTGATCGGCCGGGTTCTCGAAGGTGGCACGGGTGGCCGCCAGACCGGAGGCGTCGGTGGTGTAGACGTCACAGGCGCCAGCCAGATACTGCTGCTGCGCTTCGGCGTTGGTTTCGATCGGAACCGGCTCGTAGCTGATGTTGTTGGTGCGGAAGAAGTCCGCCAGGTTCAGCTCGGTCGTGGTGCCGGTCTGGATGCAGACGGTGGCGCCGTCCAGATCCTTGGCCGAGGACACGCCCAGCTCGCGCGGGACCATGAAGCCCTGACCGTCATAGTAGTTGATGCCGACGAATTCGAACTTCAGGTCGACGTCACGGCTGAAGGTCCAGGTCGTGTTACGTGCCAGAAGGTCGATTTCACCGGAGGCCAGCGCGGTGAAGCGGGTCTGACCGGTGGTCGGAACGAATTCAACAGCGGACGGATCGCCGAGAACGGCGGCGGCGACTGCGCGGCAAACGCCGACGTCAAAGCCCTGCCATTCGCCATTCGCGTCCGGCGCGGCAAAGCCGACAAGACCGGTGGTCACACCGCAGTTGAGCGTGCCACGCGCTTTCACGTCGTCAAGCGTACCCGCCGCAGCGGCACCGGCAGCGAGACCAGCAACAGTCAGCGCGCCGAGAAATACGGATTTTTTCATTGTTTACCTCTTCCTGAGTTCCCCCGAGTGCAGGGGTTCTTTTTTGGTTCGTCCCTAGGGACGAGGGCGATACGACGCAGGAATCCTGCGAACAGAAAGAGAGTGGTCGGATTCACCAGCCAAGGTCAAGGGAAAGTAAACGTCAAACGCAGGTGAGTTGGCGGTTTTTTCGACTGCAAACCGCCAAAAAAGAAGGCGATTCGACCGAATACGGGTCGCTATACCATGGAATACAAAAGCGCGGCCTGTTCCAGTTGCTGCCTTTTGATCGCTGCGACCGCCACCGCCTCGTCATCTGCGCCCCATTGTTCGATCTGCCAATCCTCGTCCAGCCGCGACAGGTCAAAGGCCCGGTCGGCCCCAAGATGACCACGCGAAATCGCAAGACCAAGCACCAGCGATCCCGTGATCGTCACGAGGTCGTGCAGCGCGGTAAGCTGGAAGACGGTCTGGTCATGGGCAGCACGGCGAAGCCGGTTCAGCGCGTCGTCATCCTGCGCCACCGGCATGATGCCTTGCCCCAGCCGGAGCCGCGCGCCGTAGGTCTCCTCGGCCCAGTCCAGGAGCGGATCCCATTCGACCCGCTGGCGTTCGCACAGCTCTTCCGGCCCTTCGGCACGATAACACAGCAGGTCGCTGCCAGCGTAATCGGCCAGCATGTCGGCGACCTCGTCAAACTGGACCGAAACCTTGTCGATGGCCGAGTTGGCGGCGCGGGTCATGGGCATGCGAACCGGCTCGATCACGTCCTCGACCGCGTCCCATTCCCTGGCGATGGCATGGGCAAGGGCAGCGGAGGGCACTGCGACCGGGGCCTTGGTCGGGGTCTTGACCGGGCGTCCGTCCAGCTCGATCCCGTGACCGTCTTCGGTTTCCACAACGGTCACCTCTTTCCAGAACCGCTTCGCCTGCCATTCGCTCATGCGCTCTTCTCCTCTGGCTGTCCGATCAGGCGATCCACCGCGCCCTCCAGCTCGGCGAAGTCGTCGATCAGCACATCGGCATCAAGGGCATTGGCCGGATGATACCCCCAGCCGACACCGATACGCCGGATACCGGCGGCCCGCGCCATGTCCATGTCATAGGTCGTGTCACCGACCATCACCGCCCGGTCCGGCGCGATTCCGGTCTCGGACAGGCATTCCAGCACCATCGCCGGATGCGGTTTGGACGGGTGATGGTCGCTGACCTGGCTGGTCACGAAAAGCCCCTCCAGCCCATGCCCTTCGATCAACTTGTCCAGCCCCCGCCGGGACTTGCCCGTCGCCACGCCCAGCAGGGTCCAGGGGTCGGCGTGCAGCCGTGCCAGCGCCTCTCGCGCGCCGGGATAAAGCGGGCTCGTCTCGTTCACCTTGGCCTTTTCCCGCAAGGCGACATAGCTGTCCTTGTAGGTCTCGACCATGCGATCGCGGCGTGCCGGATCCAACCCCGGCGTCAGGGTCTCCATGGCGACCGGCAGGGACAGGCCGACAATCGACAGAACCGCCGCACGGTCCGGGGTTGGCATCCCCTCGGCCGCATAGGTCATGGCCATGGCACCGAGAATATCGGTCTGGCTGTCGACCAGCGTGCCATCGACGTCGAAAATGACCAATCGCAGGTCGGGCATCACATCAACTCTTCGAACGGGTCTTCGGCAGCCAGGTCCTCGGTCCAGCCGAAGGTTTCCCAGGACTGCGCCATGTGGTCGGGCAAGGGGGCGGTCACGGTGATGACCTCACGTGTGATCGGGTTTTCGAAGCGCATCATGCGGGCATGCAGGTGCAGCTTTTTCGAGATGATCCCGCCCAGTTGCGCGCCCCAGCCATCGCCCAGGTTTTCCTGCCCGGACCCACCGTATTTGCCATCCCCGATGATCGGGTGACCGATCTCGGCCATATGGGCCCGTAGCTGGTGCGTGCGCCCGGTCAGCGGCTCCATCGCCACCCAGGCGGCGCGGTTGGCGACCCGGTAGAGCGTGGCATAGAGGGTATGGGCGCGCTTGGCGCCCGGCGTGCTGTCGATATCGCGCGGGTGAACGGCGTGCATCCTTTCGCCCTCGCCCTTGGCACCGCGCCCACCGGCCTTGACCAGACCATACTTGATCTCGCCCAGGTAAGGCGTGGGCACGCCAGCCACCAGCGCCCAGTAGATCTTGCGCGTATCCTTGTGCCGCATCGACGCGGTCAGACCCTGCGCCGCCTGCCGGCTCCGTGCCAGAAGAAGAACGCCGGATGTGTCCTTGTCCAGCCGGTGCACAAGGCGTGGCTTTTCCTCCAGCCCGAATTTCAGCGCCTCGGACAGCCCGTCCACGTGGCGCGTCTGTTTGCTACCCCCCTGCGTGGGCAAACCGGCGGGCTTGTTTAGGGCGATGACGTGATCATCCTTGTAGATGACGCAGTCGCGGATCATGCGTGCCTCGGCGTCCGAGATGCTGTCCTTTGGCTTGGCGGGCGCCTTGGTATCGGGCAGCGGGGGAATGCGGACCTCTTGCCCCTCTTCCAGCCGGGTATTGGCCTTGACCCGGCCGCCATCGACCCGGATTTCGCCCTTGCGACAGCCCTTCTCGATACGGCCCTGCGTGATCTGCGGAAACCGGCGCTTGAGCCAGCGATCCAACCGCTGATCGCCCTCACCCGACTCGACGGTGATATTCAGAACGCCGCTCATGCCAGCACCGAGCGCATCGCGCAGACACCGGCAGCGATCGCCAAGAGCGACCCGGCGACCGAAAGGCCGACATAGAGGCCCGCCTGGCCCAACGCGCCGCGTTCGACCAGCGTCAGCGTTTCCAGCGAGAAGGCAGAGAAGGTCGTGAAGCCACCCAGCAGCCCGGTCATCAGGAACGGGTTGAGCGCCGTCAGCCCACGTTGCCCCAGGAAAACCACGAATGCGCCCATGAGGAACGAGCCGAGGATATTCACGGTCAACACGCCAAGGGGAAAGCCGCCCGCGCCAAAGCCGCGGGCAATCGCGACCCCGGCAGCAAAGCGTGCGGCAGAGCCGATAGCCCCGCCAAGGGCGACTTGAAGCATGGTGATCAACATGGCGCGTTCCTTGACGCTATGGGGGGCTTTGTCAACTGCCCTGTCGCCGGGTGCGCAGCTTGGCAAAATAGTCGACCCGCTTTTTCAACTCGCGTTCGAAGCCCCGATCGACAGGGCTGTAATAGACCCCGCGCTTCATCCCGTCGGGAAAGTAGTTCTGGCCCGAAAAACCATCCTTGGCATCGTGGTCATAGGCATAGCCTTCGCCATAGCCGATGTCCTTCATCAGGGATGTGGGCGCGTTCAGGATATGTTTCGGGGGCGGTTCGCTGCCGGTTTTCTTCGCAGCGGCCACGGCATTCTTGTAGGCGGCGTAGCCTGCGTTCGATTTCGGGGCGAGCGCCAAATAGATCACGGCCTGCGACAGGGCCAGTTCGCCTTCGGGACTGCCAAGGCGTTCATAGGCCTGCCAGGCCCCGATGCATATTTCCTGGGCCTGTGGATCGGCCAGCCCGATATCCTCGACCGCCATGCGCGTCAGGCGTCGGGCAAGGAACCGCGGATCCTCACCGCCCTGAAGCATCCGCGCGAACCAGTAGAGCGCCGCATCGGGATCCGATCCGCGCACCGATTTGTGCAGGGCGGAAATCAGGTTGTAATGTTCATCCCCCGACTTGTCGTAATTGGCCCCCCGTTTCATCAGTCGGGTGGTCAGGGCCTCTGTGTCGAGCTTGTCGTCGGCTTTCCATGCCGCGACCTGTTCAACCAGGTTCAAGAGCGCGCGCCCGTCGCCATCAGCCATTTCCAGCAACGCCTCGCGCGCCTCGCCGGTCAGGGGCAGCGGTTTGCCAATCTCTCCCTCGGCCCGCTGGGCCAGCCGTTCCAGATCCGCCAACGACAACCGTTCGAGCACCAGAACCTGCGACCGGCTGAGAAGCGCGGCGTTGAGCTCGAACGAGGGATTTTCCGTGGTCGCCCCGACCAGAAGGATCGTGCCGTCTTCCATATGCGGCAGGAACCCGTCCTGCTGTGCCTTGTTGAAGCGGTGAATCTCGTCGACGAACAGTAGCGTGCCCTTGCCATTCTGGCGGCGCATGCGGGCCGCGTCGAAGACCTTGCGCAGTTCCGGCACGCCCGTGAAGATTGCGCTGATCTGAACGAAATGCAGGTCGGTCGCGTCGGCCAGCAACCGCGCGATGGTGGTCTTGCCCACGCCCGGCGGACCCCAGAGAACCAGCGACGACAGGCTGCCCGCCGCCAGCATCGCGCCCAGCGGTGCGTCGGGGCCAAGCAAGTGTTCCTGGCCGATCACCTCATCCAGCGCTTTCGGCCGCAGCCGGTCGGCCAACGGTCGGGGCGCGTTCGCGCTGGCGTCATCACCGGGCATGTCGAAAAGGTCAGCCATGACGCAACTCTATGCCTGCGCCGCGCCCGAGGCCAGATGCAGCAGGCGCCAGAACGAAAATGGCCCGCCGGTTGGGGCGGGCCATCGACTTTGACGGGGCGTCGGGATCAGTCCTCGACGGCCTCCATGTCTTCTTCGGCCTCCAGGCGCGCGCGGTCG
Source organism: Salibaculum griseiflavum (assembly GCF_003129565.1). Taxonomy (GTDB): domain Bacteria; phylum Pseudomonadota; class Alphaproteobacteria; order Rhodobacterales; family Rhodobacteraceae; genus Salibaculum; species Salibaculum griseiflavum. The sequence goes on along the minus strand of NZ_QETF01000001.1, from coordinate 234,607 downwards.
GCGGCGCCTTTCGCCTCGGGGTCACGGTCGACCAGCTCGATGATCGCCATGGGCGCCATGTCACCGTAGCGGAACCCGGCCTTCAGGACACGGGTATAGCCGCCCTGACGATCCTTGTAACGGTCGGCCAGAACGTCGAACAGTTTGGCGACGTCCTTTTCCTGCTTGAGCTGGGCCGCGGCCTGGCGGCGGGCATGCAGATCGCCACGCTTGCCGAGGGTGATCAGCTTGTCCATGACGCGCTTGAGTTCCTTGGCCTTGGGCAGGGTGGTCTTGATCTGTTCGTGTTCGATCAGCGAACCGGCCATGTTCGAAAACAGGGCCTTGCGGTGTTCGTGGGTCCGGTTCAGGCGGCGGTATCCGCGAGCGTGACGCATTTTCTAGTCTCCTACTTTGCCCTCTACGGGCGGTTTTGCTTTGTCCGGCGGGCCATGCGTGTGACCCGCTCTCCTTGGGGCGGAATGCCCGGGGTGGGAGGACCGGAATTCTGGAAATCCGGTCCCGCCCGAATGGTATCAGAACTGGTCTTCGAACTTCTTGGCCAGGTCCTCGATGTTGTCCGGCGGCCAATCCTCGACATCCATGCCAAGGTGCAGGCCCATGCCCGACAGCACTTCCTTGATCTCGTTCAGCGACTTGCGGCCGAAGTTCGGGGTGCGCAGCATCTCGGCTTCGGTCTTCTGGATCAGGTCGCCGATATAAACGATGTTGTCGTTCTTCAGGCAGTTCGCCGACCGGACGGACAGTTCCAGCTCGTCCACCTTCTTGAGCAGGAGCGGGTTGAATTCCAGACCGTCATCATCCTGGCTGGACTGGGCAGCTTCGGGCTCGTCGAAGTTGACGAAAATCTGCAGCTGGTCCTGAAGGATGCGTGCGGCATAGGCCACGGCATCTTCCGGCGTGATCGACCCATCGGTTTCGATCTTCATGGTCAGCTTGTCATAGTCGAGCACCTGGCCCTCACGGGTGGGCTGCACGTCGTAGCTGACTTTCTTGACCGGCGAGTAGATGGCATCGATGGCGATCATGCCGATCGGCGCATCCTCGGGCTTGTTCTTGTCGGCGGCAACGTAGCCTTTGCCGGTGTTCACGGTCAGCTCGATATAGAGGTCGGCACCTTCGTCGAGGTGGCAGATCACGTGCTCCTTGTTGAGGATCTCGATACCCGCGCTTTCCGAGATGTCGCCGGCGGTCACGACGCCCGGACCCTTGGCCTGCACCTGCAGGCGCTTGGGGCCATCGGCTTCCATGCGGATGGCGACGCCCTTGAGGTTCAGCACGATATCGGTGACGTCTTCACGCACACCGGACACGGACGAAAACTCGTGCAGGACATTGTCGATCTGCACGGCGGTGATGGCGGCGCCCTGAAGCGACGAAAGAAGGATACGGCGCAGGGCATTGCCCAGCGTCAGACCAAAGCCGCGCTCCAGCGGTTCGGCAACCACGGTGCCCTGGCGTGCCGGGTCATTGCCCGGCTTCACGTCAAGCTGCGTGGGTTTGATAAGTTCGGCCCAGTTTTTATGGATCATGCGTCCCTCCATACTTGTCTGCCCTGCTGATCCGGCGGGGCGGACGCCCGAGGTTGAAATGACGAAAAGGGACCCCGCGTGCGGGGTCCCGTGAAATCTAGTCTCTTAGACGCGGCGACGCTTCGGGGGGCGGCAGCCGTTATGTGCGATCGGGGTCACGTCACGGATCGAGGTGATGTTGAACCCGACAGCGGCCAGCGCACGCAGGGCGCTCTCACGGCCCGAACCCGGCCCCTGCACTTCGACCTCAAGGGTCTTCATGCCGTGTTCCTGTGCCTTGCGGCCGGCATCTTCGGCGGCCATCTGCGCGGCATAGGGGGTCGACTTGCGCGAGCCCTTGAAGCCCATGGTGCCGGCGGACGACCAGGAAATGGCGTTGCCCTGCACGTCAGAGATCAGGATCTTGGTGTTGTTGAAGCTGGAGTTCACATGCGCGACGCCAGCAGCGATGTTCTTGGAGACCTTCTTCTTGCCCCCACGACGAGTATCACGTGCCATTGGTAGCTACCTCCCTTACTTCTTCTTGCCGGCGATCGGCTTCGCCGGGCCCTTGCGGGTGCGGGCGTTGGTGTGGGTGCGCTGACCGCGCACGGGGAGGTTGCGGCGATGGCGCAGGCCACGGTAGCAGCCAAGGTCCATCAGGCGCTTGATGTTCATCTGCACCTCGCGGCGCAGGTCGCCTTCGACGGTGTAGTTGGCGTCGATATGTTCGCGGATGGCGAGCACTTCGGAATCGGACAACTCGTTCACACGACGGGTTTCGTCGATGTTGACGGCTTCACAGATGGCCTTGGCCGAAGTATGGCCGATACCGGTGATGTAGGTGAGGGCGATCGGGACCCGCTTTGCAGTCGGGATGTTCACGCCGGCGATACGTGCCACGTTATCTTTCCTTTCGTTGCGGTTCCGTAGTGCCGGAACCTTTTTTCACAACTGAAGCCCGGAGCATTCCGCTGCCGGGCCTGAGCATGGTTTAGGTAGTCTGCCTGTCCTCGGGCGCGACCCGATTCGAAGCGGTCCCTTGCGGGATGGGGCTGTCTAGGGGGCAGCGACCGAATGGTCAACCCCCTGTCAAGGCTGATCTATCAGCCCAGCGCGGACTTGATCGCGCTGGCCACCTCGTCGATCTCGCCCAGCCCGTTTACCGTCGCCAGGTTGCCCTTGGCATAGTAGTAGCCAAGCAGCGGGCTGGTCTGTTTGTAATAGGCCAGAAGGCGGGTCTTCAGGCTTTCTTCGTTATCGTCGGCGCGGCGCTTGAATTCGGCCTTTTCGCCACAGGAGGTGCAAATTCCATCGGCCGGGATCGGCTTGGTGTTGTCGTTATAGACCTCACCGCAATTGCCACAGGTGGACCGGGCGGTGATCCGACCGACGAGTTCATCATCGTCGACCTGCATCTCGACCACGGCATCGAGGGTCTGCCCCTCTTCCTTCAGCAATTGGCCCAAGGCATCGGCCTGGGCCAGCGTCCGGGGGAAGCCGTCGAAGATGAACCCGCCGTGCTCACCGCCCGCTTCCAGCTTTTCGCGGATCAGCCCGATGACGATCTCATCGGTCACAAGATTGCCGGCATCCATGACGGCGGCGACTTTCTTGCCCATCTCGGTTCCGCTGGTGCGGGCCTCGCGCAGCATGTCACCGGTGCTGAGTTGCACCATGTTGCGTTCTTCCACGAGGATGCGGGCTTGGGTGCCCTTCCCCGCGCCGGGCGGTCCGAGAAGGATGATATTCATCGCCGTGCTGGTCCCTTGCTGCGTTTCTTCGATCCGCGCTTGCCGCGCAGTTGCGATTTCTCGATCAGCCCCTCGTACTGGTGGGCCAACAGGTGCGACTGTATCTGCTGGATCGTGTCCATGCCGACGCTGACGATAATCAGCACCGAAGTGCCGCCGAAGTAGAACGGGATCGCCAACTGGCTACGCAGAATTTCCGGCAGGATGACGATCAGGGCCAAGTAGGAGGAGCCAAGCACCAGGATGCGGGTGACCACGTAATCGAGATATTCGGCCGTGCGCTTGCCCGGACGGATGCCGGGTACGAAGCCATTCTGGTTCTTCAGGTTGTCGGCAACCTCATCGACCTTGAACGCCACTTCCTTGGTGTAGAAGAAGGTGAAGAAGACGACCATCGCCACCATGAACAGCAGGTAGAGAGGCTGGCCGGGACCGAAATAGGCCAGGATCGTCGACATGACGGGGCCGGTCTGGCTGCCCGAGAACGTGCTGAGCGTTGTCGGCAACAACAGAAGCGCCGAGGCGAAGATCGCCGGGATCACGCCCGCCGGGTTCACCTTGATCGGCAGATGGGACGAGCCGCCGTCGAACACCTTCATCCCCACCTGGCGGCGCGGATACTGGATGTGCACCTTTCGCAGGCTGCGCTCCATGAAGACGACAAAGGCAAGCACCACGATCACCATGGCGATCACGGCCACCACGAGGCCCCAGTTGCCGGTGGACCGGCCCTGCGCCAAGAAGCTGGCCAGGGCAGCCGGGATCTCGGCGATGATACCGACGAAGATGATCAGCGAAATGCCGTTCCCGATGCCGCGCGCGGTGATCTGTTCGCCGAGCCACATCAGGAACATGGTGCCGCCGACCAGCGTGATGACACAGGCCGCACGGAAGAACAGGCCCGGATCGGTGACAAGTTCGCCCGCCTCGAGGCTGACGGCCATGCCATAGGCCTGGAACGTCGCCAGCACCACGGTGCCGTAGCGGGTGTACTGGTTGATCTTCTTGCGGCCCTGTTCGCCCTCTTTCTTGAGCTGCTTGAGCGGCTCCCACATCGAGGACAGAAGCTGCACGATGATCGAGGCGGAAATATAGGGCATGATGCCGAGGGCGAAGATGCCCATGCGGCCCAATGCGCCGCCGGTGAACATGGACAGGATGCCGCCGATTCCGGCCGCCGCGTCCTCCATGAAGGATTGCAGCGCCTGGGTGTCGATTCCCGGCACCGGGATATAGGTGCCCAGGCGGTAGACGATCAGAAGACCGAGCGTGAAGAAGATGCGCTGGCGCAGTTCCTTGGCTTGGCCAAGGGCGCCCCAGCTCATGTTCGATGCCATTTGTTCAGCAGCGGATGCCATATATGCCCACCTGTTCAGACGAACGCCGCCAGACCGGTATCCCGGACGGCGGCGTCAGGAAACTTGGATATGGATGTAAGGGGCGCGGACGCCCCCCACAACCCGTTACTCTGCCGCAGCCGCGGTTGCGACGGTCACTTTGCCGCCAGCCTTTTCAACGGCTTCGACCGCGCCCTTGGAGGCGCCGGTGACATTCAGCGTCACCTTCGCGGTGATGTCGCCCTTGCCCAGCACGCGGACACCGTCCAGCTTGCGGCGGATGACGCCGGCTTCCAGCAGGCTGTCTTCGGTGATCTCGCCCTTGGCGTCGAGCTTCTTGGCGTCGATGAACTTCTGGATCAGGCCGAGGTTCACCACGGCGAATTTCTTGCGGTTCGGCTTGTTGAAGCCACGCTTGGGAAGGCGCTGGTAGAGCGGCATCTGGCCGCCTTCATAGCCCTTGATGGCCACACCCGAACGGGATTTCTGACCCTTGAGGCCACGGCCACCGGTCTTGCCCTTGCCAGAGCCCGGGCCACGGCCCACGCGCATGCGCTTTTTCGCGGCGCCTTCGTTGTCACGGAGTTCGTGCAGTTTCATATCGCTTCTCCTTTGCCGGACGACCCTGCCGAAGCGATACGCAGGGGACACGGCGTTTAATGAATGTGAATCGGGCCAAAGAAGGCCACCGGGGGCGTATACGGGCTTGGACTTCCGTTATCAAGGCCCAAGGGACGTCGCCCTGTTTTCGGCACACGGTCTAAAGCAAAACGCCCCGGCCATATCTGACCGGGGCACTTGTTCAGCGTTCATCGAGGCAGGCGCTCAGCCCTTCTCCTCGATGATCTCGACCATGTGGGGGATCTTGGCGATCATGCCACGCACGGACGGGGTATCTTCCAGTTCGCGGGTCTTGTGCATCTTGTTCAGGCCCAGGCCGATCAGCGTGGCGCGCTGGTCCTGCGGGCGGCGGATCGGTGAGCCGATCTGCTTAACGACGATGGTTTTCTTCGCCATGATCAAGCCTCCTCGGCAAGCTGGGTCTGCGGATCGCCGTGGGTCGGCGCTTCGTCACGGCTGGGCAGGATGTCACTGACCTTCTTGCCGCGGCGCTGAGCCACGGAACGCGGGCTCTGCTGGAATTGCAGCGCGTTCAGTGTCGCGTGAATCATGTTGTAGGGGTTCTGGGTGCCGACCGACTTGGCGACGACGTCCTGAACGCCCAGCATCTCGAACACGGCACGCATCGGACCACCGGCGATGATCCCGGTACCTTGCGGGGCGGTGCGCAGCACCACCTTGCCGGCGCCGTGATGGCCATATCCGTCATGGTGCAGGGTGCGGCCTTCGCGCAGAGGCACGCGGATCATCTTGCGCTTGGCAGCCTCGGTGGCCTTGCGGATGGCCTCGGGGACCTCCTTGGCCTTGCCCTTGCCAAAGCCGACACGACCTTTCTGGTCGCCCACGACGACGAGAGCGGCGAAGCCAAAGCGCTTACCACCTTTCACGGTCTTGGACACACGGTTGATCGCGACAAGGCGATCGGCGAATTCCGGGGCTTCATCGCGGTCGCGACGGTTCCCACGGTTTTGCGGTTCACGAGCCATTTGGCTTCCTCTCGATGTGGCGCGGCGCGCCGTTCAACTCAATCCTGGTGAGCCGCGCGGACCCCCGGATCATCGGGGGGGCGTTGCCGCCCCCCTCAGGTCTTAGATCTTCAGGCCACCTTCGCGGGCGGCGTCGGCCAGGGCCTTCACCTTGCCGTGGAACAGGAACCCGCCACGGTCGAAATAGGCTTCGGTGACACCGGCCTTCTTCGCCCGTTCGGCGATCGCCGTGCCGACCTTGGCGGCGGCTTCGACGTTGTTCTGGCCGATCACGCCCAAGTCCTTCTCCATCGAGGAGGCGGCGGCGAGGGTCACACCATTCACGTCGTCGATCAGCTGAACGCTGATGTTCTTGTTGGAGCGGTGAACGCTCAGGCGCGGGCGCCCGGCATTGACCTTGCGAAGCTTGTTCCGGACGCGCAGGCGGCGTTTCTGGAACAGTTGTCTCTTGCTGTTTGCCATCTGTCGCGTCCTTACTTCTTCTTGCCTTCCTTGCGGAAGATATACTCGTCGACGTACTTGATCCCTTTGCCCTTGTAGGGTTCGGGGGCACGCCATTCGCGAATGTTCGCGGCGACCTGACCGACCTGTTGCTGGTCGGCGCCTTCCACGATCACGGTGGTCGGCTTGGGCGCGGTGACAGTCACACCTTCCGGCACTTCGAAATCGACATCGTGGCTGTAGCCGAGGTTCAGCTTCAGGACATTGCCCTGCATCTGGGCCCGGTAGCCAACGCCGTTGATCTCGAGCTCTTTCTTGAACCCGTCGGTCACGCCGGTGACGCAGTTCTGCACCATGGTGCGGGACATGCCCCACTGCTGACGGGCGCGCTTGGACTTGCCGCGCGGCTCGACAGAAACGGTGTTTTCTTCGACGGCGATGGTGACATCGTCGGTTGCGGTGAAGCTGCGGGTCCCTTTGGGGCCTTTCACTTCGACGGTCTGGCCGGAGACAGTGGCGGTGACGCCGCTGGGCAGCTCGACCGGTCTTTTACCAATACGAGACATAATCAGCTCTCCTTAGAAGACCTGGCAAAGCACCTCGCCGCCGACTTTGGCAGCGCGTGCATTTGCGTCCGACATCACGCCCTTGGACGTGCTGACAATCGACACGCCCAGGCCCTGACGAACCTGCGGAATGTCCTTGGAACCCATGTAGACGCGACGGCCCGGCGTGGAAACACGCTTGAGCTGGCGAATAACGGGGGTTCCCTCGTAATACTTCAGGCTGATCTCGAAGGCCGGGTGTCCGTTCTCTTCGGTCTTTTCGTAGCCGCGGATGTAGCCTTCGTCGGCCAGCACATCCAGAACCCAGGCGCGCAGCTTGGAAGCCGGGGTCGAAACCGTCGACTTGCCACGCAGTTGGCCGTTGCGGATACGGGTCAGCATATCACCGATAGGATCGTTCATATCTGTCCCTCCTTACCAGCTCGACTTGACCATGCCGGGGATCTGGCCGTTGGACCCGAGGTCCCGCAGCGCGATCCGGCTGATCTTCAGCTTGCGATAATAGGCGTGCGGACGCCCGGTCAGCTGGCAGCGGTTGTGAAGACGGGTGGGCGAGCTGTTGCGCGGCAGCTTGGCGAGTTCCAGGCGGGCCTTGAAGCGCTCTTCCATCGGCTTCGATTCGTCGTTGGCGATTTCCTTGAGAGCGGCGCGCTTGGCGGCGTATTTGGCCACCAGCTTCTCGCGCTTCTTCTCGCGGGCGATCATGGATTTCTTAGCCATCGTATACGTCCCTCAGCTGTTGAACGGCATGTTGAAATGCTTCAACAGCGCTTTGGCTTCTGCATCGGTCTTGGCGGTGGTGGTGATGACGATATCAAGCCCCCAAACCTCGTCGACCTTGTCGAAGTTGATTTCCGGGAACACGATGTGTTCCTTCATGCCCATGGCGTAATTGCCACGGCCATCGAACGAGGTGCCGGATACGCCGCGGAAGTCGCGGATACGCGGCATCGCGATGGTGATCAGGCGATCGAGGAAATCGTACATCCGGTCGCCGCGCAGGGTCACCTTGGCGCCCAGCGGCATGTCTTCACGAACGCGGAAGCCGGCGATCGACTTCTTTGCCTTGGTGATGACGGCCTGCTGGCCGGCGATAGCGGTCAGGTCGTCCTGGGCCGCTTTGGCCTTCTTGGAGTCCTTCACGGCCTCGGCCCCGCAGCCGATATTCAGGACGATCTTGTCCAGGCGCGGGATTTCCATGTCGTTCTTGTAGCCGAACTCTTCTTTCATGGCAGCCTTGATGCTGTCCTTGAAGAGGGTCCGAAGACGCGGGGTGTAGGTTGCGGTATCCAGCATCAGATCACGTCCCCCGTGGTCTTGGCAAAGCGGACCTTCTTGTCGCCGTCCATCTTGAACCCGACGCGGGTCGGCTTGCCGTTCTTGTCGACGATGGCCAGGTTCGACAGGTCCAGCGGCATCGCTTTCGGCGTGCGGCCACCCTGGCTGTTCTGGCTTTGCTTTTCGTGACGGACAGCGATGTTCACGCCATCGACTACGGCCTTGCCGGCCTTGGGATCGACTCGGGAAATCTCGCCGGTCTTGCCCTTGTCCTTGCCGGACAGGACGATGACCTTGTCACCCTTTTTCAGTTTCGCAGCCATTAGAGCACCTCCGGAGCGAGCGAGATGATCTTCATGAAGTTCTTCGCGCGCAGCTCGCGAACCACCGGCCCGAAGATACGGGTGCCGACGGGTTCGTCGTTGTTGTTGAGGATGACGGCGGCATTGCGGTCGAAGCGGATCGCGGTCCCGTCCTCGCGGCGGACTTCCTTGGCGGTGCGCACGACAACGGCCTTGCGGACGTCGCCTTTCTTCACGCGGCCGCGCGGAATGGCCTCTTTGACGGAGACGACGATGATGTCGCCGACCGATGCGTAACGGCGGTGGGACCCGCCGAGGACCTTGATGCACTGAACACGGCGTGCGCCGGAGTTGTCAGCGACATCCAGATTGGTCTGCATCTGGATCATGTGGTTTCTCCCGACCTTTGGGGGGCATCATTGCCATTTCCCCAGGGTTTCGCTCAAACCGGAATGTGAGCGCCTTAGTTGGCGATCACCTCCCAGCGTTTCGTCTTGGACTTGGGCGCGCATTCCTGGATGCGCACGGTGTCCCCAACCTTGAACTGGTTGTTTTCGTCGTGAGCCCGGTATTTCTTGGACTTACGGACGGTTTTCTGCAGCAGCGGGTGCTTGAAGCGACGCTCGACCGAAACAGTCACGGTCTGGGCGTTCTGGTCGCTGGTCACGGTGCCTTGAAGGATACGCTTGGGCATGTCTTACGCCTCCTGCGCGGCAGCCGCCGCTTTTTCGTTCAGAATGGTCTTCACCCGGGCGGCGTCACGCTTGACGGCGCGCATGCGGGCGGTGTTTTCCAGCTGGCCGGTGGCCTGCTGGAAGCGGAGGTTGAAAGCCTCCTTTTTCAGATTGGCAAGCTCGTCCCGAAGCTGATCGGGGGTCTTGTCACGAAGTTCCTTGGCGTCCATCGCCTTTTTCCTTTCCAACATCACCGAGGGGCCCCGCACGGGTAACCCACAGATTCGGTGGAGTTCGTGTAGAAGTGGGCCGTATAGGGGGGATTGCTGCATGTGGCAACCCCTTTGTTCCCTTGGTCGAAAATGCCCCCTCGCCTGCGGCCAAGGGCTGGGCTATCAGGGGCCATGGCCAATATCAAATCCCTCTTCGTGACCCGCCTCTACCACGCCCAGCTGTCCGAATTCGGCACGCCCGTCGATGCCGATGAACTGGAAGCCTCCTGTTACTCCATCGCCGAGGATGACGAGGCCGGGCAGGAATGGTGCGAAAAGGAAGGCTATCCGGGCTACACGTCCTATGCATCGCTCACCGACCTTCCGTGGAGGTTCCCGATTTTCCAGCAGATCGTCGACAGCCTCGATCAACATGTCGCGGCCTTTGCAGAGGATCTGGAATTCGACTTGGCGGACCGCAAACTGGTGCTCGAGGATCTCTGGATCAATATCCTGCCCGAGGGCGGCACCCATTCCAGCCACCTGCATCCGCATTCCGTCATTTCCGGGACGACCTATGTCTCCATGCCCGACGGGGCCTCGGCGCTGAAACTGGAAGATCCGCGCTCGGGTAGGCTCATGGCTGCGCCCCCACGCAAGCAGAATGCGCGCGAAGAGCTGCGCACCTTCGTCTATGTCGCGCCGAAGGTGGGGGATGTGCTGCTGTGGGAAAGCTGGCTGCGCCACGAGGTGCCCATGAACATGGCCGAGGACGAACGGATTTCCGTCAGCTTTAATTACAAATGGGAATAAACCGCCCCTGCCGCGGAAAGCATTGAGAAAGAGTCGCGCGCCATAACCAGGCCAATTCCAATTTTCGGAGGCGGCCAGAATGGCGGGGCGACTTTTGGCAATGGTGTTCATCTGGCTGGCGAGCGGGGCGGCGGGCGAATTGCAGTCGCTCTTCCCCAGATCAGCCCCCTCGCCGGTGTCGCACGCCGCGCCGGGCAGCCTGTTCGCCGGGGCCGAGGCCGGGCTGTTCCGGGCGGTTCTGCGGCAGCCCGCCGCGCTGACCACGCCCCATGACAGCAACCGGATCGACCGGCTTCTGACCCTCATCGCGCGGGCCGAGGCGGGGCCGGCCAATTACGACGCCGTGCAGCATGGCGCGCGTATCCTCCCGCCAGGGCCGCCCACCGCGCTGACCCTGGCCGAGATCGACGCCTGGATCGACGCCACCCCCGGCCAGCCCCACGCGATCGGGCGCTACCAGTTCATACCGGCGACCCTGCGTCGCCTTGTCCGGGCGGAGGGGTTGCCCGCCCAGACCCGTTTTACGCCCGATGTGCAGGACCGTCTGGCCATCGTCCTGTTGGAAGAGGCGGGGTTGAAGGATTTCGAATCCGGCACTCTGCCCCGGGCCCGGTTCATGCACAGCCTCGCCCGCATCTGGGCCGGCCTGCCCTTGCCCAACGGGCGGTCCTATTACCACGGCTATGCGGGCAACAAGGCCACGATGACCTGGGCCACTTTCGACGGGTCGTTGCGCGCGATCTGGCCCGATGCGGGGTAGCAAAAACGAAACCCCCGCCAGTTTCCCGGCGGGGGTTTCATTATTCTTGAGCCTGTGCGGCCGCAATTGACTGCGTCAATCGTTTACCCGCACCCGGGGATTGGTTCTACCAATCCTCGCGAACGACTGTCCGGGTCTTGACCGGCAGCTTCATCGCGGCTAGGCGCAGGGCCTCGCGGGCAACGGTTTCGCTGACGCCGTCGATCTCGAACATCACGCGGCCGGGCTTCACTTTGCAGACCCAGCGGTCAACAGAGCCTTTACCCTTACCCATACGCACTTCGATGGGCTTGGCGGTCACGGGGGTGTCCGGGAAGATACGGATCCAAACGCGGCCCTGGCGCTTCATGTGACGCGTCATGGCACGACGTGCGGCTTCGATCTGACGGGCGCTGACGCGCTCGGGCTCGACCGCCTTGAGGCCATAGGTGCCGAAGTTCAGGTCGGACCCGCCCTTCGCCTCGCCACGAATGCGGCCCTTGTGCATCTTGCGGAATTTTGTGCGCTTTGGCTGAAGCATGGTTCAGTCCTCCTTAGCGACGGCCGCCGGCGCCGCGCGGGGCGGGGCCGTCTTGCAGCTCTTGTTGCTTGCGATCGCGCGCGGACGGATCGTGCTCCATGATCTCGCCTTTGAAGATCCAGACCTTGATCCCGATGATGCCGTAAGGCGTCATGGCTTCGCTATGCGCGTAGTCGATATCGGCCCGCAGGGTGTGCAGGGGCACGCGGCCCTCGCGGTACCATTCGGTCCGGGCGATCTCGGCGCCGCCAAGGCGGCCAGCCAGGTTCACACGGATGCCGAGGGCGCCCATACGCATGGCGTTCTGCACGGCCCGCTTCATGGCGCGACGGAACGAAACACGACGTTCCAGCTGCTGGGCGATGCTTTCGCCGACCAGCTGGGCGTCAAGCTCGGGCTTGCGCACTTCGACGATGTTCAGGTGCAGTTCGCTGTCGGTCATCGCGGCGATTTTCTTGCGCAGCGTTTCGATATCCGCGCCTTTCTTGCCGATGATGACGCCGGGGCGTGCGGTGTGGATCGTGACGCGGCACTTCTTGTGCGGACGTTCGATGATCACACGGGCAACACCGGCCTGCTTGCACTCTTCCTTGATGAAATCACGGATCTTGAGGTCTTCGAGAAGAAGATCACCGTAATCCTTGGTGTCGGCATACCAGCGGCTGTCCCAGGTGCGGTTGACCTGGAGGCGCATTCCGACGGGATTGACTTTGTTACCCATTAGGCTTGCTCCTCAACTTGACGCACCTTGATGGTGATTTCCGCGAACGGCTTCAGGATGCGGCCAAACCGGCCACGAGCCCGCGGACGACCGCGCTTCATGGTCAGGTTCTTGCCGACATAAGCCTCGGCCACGACCAGTTCGTCGACGTCGAGATTGTGGTTGTTCTCGGCGTTGGCGATGGCGGACTGAAGGCATTTCTTGACGTCCTGGGCGACACGCTTCTTGGAGAAGGTCAGGTCGTTCAGGGCGGTTTCCACCTTCTTGCCGCGGATCATGCCGGCGACGAGGTTCAGTTTCTGCGGGCTGGTGCGAAGCATGCGGGTTTTCGCCATTGCTTCGTTTTCTGCCACGCGGCGGGGGTTTTTATCCTTGCCCATGACTTACTTCCGCTTCGCTTTCTTGTCGGCAGCGTGCCCGTAGTAGGTACGGGTCGGCGAATATTCACCGAATTTCTGACCGATCATGTCCTCGGTTACGTTCACGGGAACGTGCTTGTGGCCGTTATAGACGCCGAACGTCAGACCCACGAATTGGGGCAGGATCGTCGAGCGGCGCGACCAGATCTTGATCACATCGTTACGGCCGCTTTCGCGCGCAGCTTCGGCTTTCTTGAGCACGAAGCTGTCGACAAACGGGCCTTTCCATACAGAGCGAGCCATATCTTAGCGCCCTTTCTTCTTGGCGTGACGCGAGCGGATGATCAGCTTCTGCGACGCCTTGTTCTTGTTGCGTGTACGCTTGCCCTTGGTGGGCTTGCCCCACGGCGAAACGGGGTGACGACCACCAGAGGTCCGGCCTTCACCACCACCATGGGGGTGATCGATCGGGTTCATGACGACACCACGGACCGACGGACGCTTGCCCATGTGGCGGGTGCGACCGGCCTTGCCGAAGTTCTGGTTGGAGTTGTCCGGGTTCGACACCGCGCCGACCGTGGCCATGCATTCCTGGCGCACCATGCGCAGTTCGCCCGAAGACAGGCGGATCTGGGCATAGCCACCGTCACGGCCGACGAATTGGGCATAGGTGCCCGCGGCGCGTGCGATCTGGCCGCCCTTGCCGGGCTTCAGCTCGATGTTGTGGACGATTGTCCCGATGGGCATGCCGCTGAAGGGCATGGCGTTGCCGGGCTTGATGTCGGCCTTGGCGCTCGCGACCACCTTGTCGCCAACAGCCAGACGCTGCGGGGCAAGGATATAGGCCTGTTCGCCATCGGTGTATTGAATCAGGGCGATGAAGGCGGTGCGGTTCGGGTCATATTCGATACGCACGACCACGGCTTCGACGTCGGTCTTGGTGCGCTTGAAATCCACGATCCGGTAGAGGCGCTTTGCCCCACCGCCGCGACGACGCGCGGTAATCCGTCCGGTGTTGTTCCGACCGCCATTCTTCGTCAGGCCCTCGGTGAGGGACTTGACAGGGCGACCTTTCCAAAGCTCCGAACGGTCGATCAGAACCAGCCCACGCTGGCCCGGCGTCGTCGGTTTATACGACTTGAGTGCCATGTTTACTGTCTTTCCGTTGCTTTGCGGCCTGGTCAGAGGCCTATGTGGTGAAGGGCCCCGAAGGTCCCCGGTTCGAGTTGGGCGAAACAGGCCCGTTACATGAAAAGGCCAAGCCCCGGACGAATCCGGGGCTTGACGGATGGTGCTACCTATTAAAGGCCGGTGCTCACGTCAATGGTGTTGCCCTCTTCGAGGGTGACGTAGGCTTTCTTGACATCCTTGCGGGTGCCCAGCTGGCCGCGGAACCGCTTGACCTTGCCTTTGGTGATCGTGGTGTTGACCGCCTTCACCTTCACACCAAACAGGCTTTCGACGGCCTCTTTGATCTGCGGCTTGTTCGCGTCGATCGCCACTTCGAAAACCACGGCATTGGCTTCGGAAGCCATGGTGGATTTCTCGGTGATGACCGGCTTGCGGATCACGTCGTAATGTTCTGCCTTGGCACTCATTTCAGTCGAGCCTCCAGAGCTTCGACACCCGCCTTTGTCAGGACAAGCGTATCCGACTTGAGGATGTCGTAGACGTTGGCACCCATCGAGGGCAGAACGTCCAGGTTGGCGATGTTGCGGGCAGCCTTGGCGAACCCTTCGTTCACCTCGGCCCCGTCGATGACCAGCGCACGCTTCCAGCCAAGGGCGTTCACCTGCTTGGCCAGCGCCGCGGTCTTGCCGTCGGCTTCGGCGTTCTCGATCACGACCAGTTCGCCGGCCTTCACCTTGGCGGACAGGGCGTGCTTGAGACCGAGCTTGCGGAACTTCTTGGTCAGCTCATGGCCGTGGCTACGCGGGGTCGGTCCCTTGTAGATACCGCCCTTGCGGAAGATCGGTGCGTTGCGGTCCCCGTGGCGTGCGCCGCCGGTGCCCTTCTGGCGATAGATCTTCTTGGTCGAGTAGCTGGTTTCCGAGCGGGTCTTGACCTTGTGAGTGCCGGCCTGGGCGTTGTTACGCTGCCAGCGGACCACGCGGTGCAGGATGTCGGCACGCGGTTCCAGGCCGAAGACGTCGTCAGACAGCTCCACGGAGCCGGCCTTCTTGCC
The DNA here is from genome assembly GCF_003129565.1 of Salibaculum griseiflavum. Classification (GTDB taxonomy): domain Bacteria; phylum Pseudomonadota; class Alphaproteobacteria; order Rhodobacterales; family Rhodobacteraceae; genus Salibaculum; species Salibaculum griseiflavum. The sequence goes on along the minus strand of NZ_QETF01000001.1, from coordinate 219,567 downwards.
GTCCAGTTTGATCGCATCAGCTTTCATCGGATTCGCCTCCTTCCGGCGCGGACTCTTCTGCTTCGGCGGCCTCCATCGCAGCCTGCTCTGCCTCGGCAGCGGCCTTGGCGGCGGCTTCCTCTTCGGCAGCAGCCTGTGCAGCGGCTTCCTCGGCCAGACGTTCGGCTTCCTCGGCGGCGGATTTCAGAGCGGCCGGGTAGATCACGTTTTCAGGGATCGGCTTCTTGACCGCATCCTTGATGGTGACCCAGCTGCCCTTGGAACCCGGCACCGCGCCCTTGACCATGATCAGGCCACGGTCGGCATCGGTGCGGACCACCTGCAGGTTCTGCGTGGTGACCTTGGCGGCCCCCATGTGGCCGGCCATCTTCTTGCCCTTGAACACCTTGCCGGGGTCCTGACACTGGCCGGTGGAGCCGTGCGAGCGGTGGCTGATCGACACACCGTGCGTGGCGCGCAGGCCGCCGAAATTGTGCCGCTTCATGGCACCGGCAAAGCCTTTACCGATCGACGTGCCGCTGACATCGACGAACTGGCCCTCGAAGTAGTGGCTGGCGATGATTTCCTCGCCGACATTGATCAGGTTTTCCGGATCGACGCGGAATTCCGCGACTTTCCGCTTCGGCTCGACCTTCGCCTTGGCGAAGTGACCGCGCATCGGCGCGGAGGTCCGCTTGGCCTTGGCCGTACCGGCGCCAAGCTGAACGGCGCTGTAGCCATCCTTTTCGGCGGTCCGCTGGGCCACGACCTGCAGCTTGTCGAGTTGGAGAACGGTCACAGGAATCTGCCGACCGTCTTCCTGGAAGATACGGGTCATCCCGACCTTCTTTGCGATAACACCAGAGCGCAACATATCCGATTGCCCCCCTTAAACCTTGATCTCGACATCCACGCCGGCCGCGAGGTCGAGCTTCATCAGCGCGTCCACGGTCTGCGGGGTCGGGTCCACGATGTCGAGCAGACGCTTATGCGTGCGGATCTCGAACTGGTCGCGGGATTTCTTGTCAACGTGAGGTCCACGCAGAACGGTGAACTTCTCGATCTTGTTCGGAAGCGGGATCGGACCCCGAACCGACGCACCGGTGCGCTTGGCCGTGTTGACGATTTCCTGGGTGCTGGCGTCCAGCACGCGGTAATCGAAGGCCTTGAGCCGGATGCGGATATTTTGGCTAGCGATTGCCATTTTTCGCGCCCTCTTAGGCTGAGGATTGAGAGGTGGAGCTCACGGGATTGCGCCCCCACGTCGAACCCTGAATTGCAGGGGGGTGGGCATTGCGGCCCACCCCGTTGGTCAAACGTCCGCCTTGATCAGTCGATGATCTTGGAGACGACGCCGGAGCCGACGGTGCGGCCGCCTTCGCGGATGGCGAAGCGGAGGCCTTCTTCCATGGCGATCGGCGCGATCAGTTCGGCGGTGAACTTCAGGTTGTCGCCCGGCATCACCATCTCGGTGCCGCTGGGAAGCTCAACCGTGCCGGTCACGTCCGTCGTCCGGAAGTAGAACTGCGGGCGGTAGTTCGCGAAGAACGGCGTGTGACGGCCGCCCTCTTCCTTGGTCAGGATGTAGACCTCGGCCTCGAACTTGGTGTGCGGGGTCACGGAGCCCGGCTTGCACAGCACCTGGCCGCGCTCGACACCGTCACGGTCAACACCACGCAGCAGCGCGCCGATGTTGTCGCCCGCTTCGCCGCGGTCCAGCAGCTTGCGGAACATCTCGACGCCCGTGCAGGTCGTCTTCTTGGTGTCGCGGATGCCGACGATCTCGATCTCGTCGCCAACGTTGATCACGCCACGCTCGACACGGCCGGTCACAACCGTGCCGCGGCCCGAGATCGAGAACACGTCCTCGATCGGCATCAGGAACGGCTGGTCGATCGCACGCTCGGGGGCCGGGATGTATTCGTCAACGGCCGCCATCAGTTCGCGGATCTTGTTCTCGCCGATTTCCGGGTCACGGCCTTCCATCGCAGCCAGCGCCGAGCCGGCGATGATCGGGATATCGTCGCCCGGGAAGTCGTACTCGGACAGAAGTTCGCGCACTTCCATCTCGACCAGTTCCAGAAGCTCCTCGTCGTCGACCTGGTCGACCTTGTTGAGGAATACCACCAGCGCAGGCACGCCGACCTGGCGGGCCAGCAGGATGTGCTCGCGCGTCTGCGGCATCGGGCCGTCAGCCGCGTTCACAACCAGGATGCCACCGTCCATCTGGGCCGCACCCGTGATCATGTTCTTCACGTAGTCGGCGTGGCCCGGGCAGTCCACGTGCGCGTAGTGGCGGTTCTCGGTCTCGTACTCAACGTGAGCCGTCGAGATCGTGATCCCGCGGGCCTTCTCTTCCGGCGCACCGTCAATCTGGTCATACGCCTGAAAATCGCCGAAATACTTCGTAATCGCGGCCGTCAACGTCGTCTTGCCGTGGTCAACGTGACCAATCGTGCCGATGTTCACGTGCTCTTTAGAACGATCAAACTTTTCCTTTGCCATGGTGGCCTCCTTTGACTGTCGCGGCGGGCCGGGCGGCCCGCCGATTTACCCTGATCAGGCGTATTTCGCCTGGATTTCGTCGCTGATGTTCTGCGGCACCGGATCGTAGTGCGAGAACTGCATGGTGAACTGCGCACGGCCCGAAGACATGGAACGCAGCGTGTTGATGTAGCCGAACATGTTGGCCAGCGGAACGTCCGCCGCGATGGCGATGGCGTTGCCGCGGGGTTCCTGACCCGACACCTGCCCCCGACGCGAGGTCAGGTCGCCGATGATGCCGCCGGTATATTCCTCCGGGGTGATCACCTCGACCTTCATCATCGGTTCGAGCAGCTTGGCGCCAGCCTTGCGCAGACCTTCACGCATCGCCATGCGGGCGGCGATTTCGAAGGCCAGGACGCTGGAGTCCACGTCGTGGAACTTACCGTCGATCAGGGCCACCTTGAAATCGATCACCGGGAAGCCGGCCAGCGGGCCCGATTCCATGACCGACTCGATGCCCTTCTCCACGCCCGGAATGTATTCCTTGGGCACGGAGCCACCGACGATGCGGGATTCGAAGGAGTAGCCTTCGCCCGGTTCGGTCGGCGAGATGATCAGCTTGACCTCGGCGAACTGACCGGAGCCACCCGACTGCTTCTTGTGGGTGTAGGTGTGCTCGACCTCGTGACCGATGGTCTCGCGATAGGCCACCTGCGGCGCACCGATATTGGCTTCGACCTTGAATTCGCGCTTCAGGCGGTCGACGAGGATGTCGAGGTGGAGTTCGCCCATGCCCTTCATGATGGTCTGACCCGATTCCAGGTCGGTTTCCACGCGGAAGGACGGGTCCTCGGCGGCCAGACGGGCCAGACCCTGCGACATCTTCTCCTGGTCGCCCTTGGTCTTGGGCTCCACGGCGATCTCGATCACCGGATCGGGGAAGGTCATGGTTTCCAGAACCACGGGCGCCTTGGCGTCGCACAGCGTGTCCCCGGTGGTCGTGTCCTTCAGACCGGCCAGCGCGATGATGTCACCGGCGAATGCCTCTTCGATCTCTTCGCGATCGTTCGAGTGCATCATCATCATACGACCGATGCGCTCTTTCTTGCCCTTGGTCGAGTTCAGGATGCTGTCGCCCTTGTTCAGGACGCCCGAATAGATGCGGGTGAAGGTCAGCGAACCGACGAAGGGGTCGTTCATGATCTTGAAGGCGAGGCCGGCGAACGGCATGTCGTCATCGGCACGACGCGGGATGTTGCGGGTCTCGGTTTCGTCATCCGGCGCGAAGCCCATGTAATCGACCACGTCCAGCGGGCTGGGCAGGTAGTCGACAACGGCGTTCAACAGCGGCTGGACACCCTTGTTCTTGAAGGCAGAGCCACCCAGGACCGGAACGAACTTGAGTTCCAGCGTGCCCTTGCGGATCAGCTTGCGCAGAGTCGGGATGTCGGGCTCTTCGCCTTCGAGATAGGCCATCATGGCGTCGTCGTCCATTTCGACGGCGTTCTCGATCAGCTTGCCGCGCCATTCCTCGGCCAGCTCCTTGAGGCTGTCGCGGATCGGCTGACGGGTCCAGGATGCACCCAGGTCTTCGCCCTTCCAGGTCCATTCTTCCATGGTCACCAGGTCGACGATGCCTTCCAGCTCGTTCTCGGCGCCGATGGGGAACTGGATCGGAGCGGGGATCGCACCGGTGCGCTCTTCGATCATCTTCACGCAGTTGAAGAAGTCGGCGCCGATCTTGTCCATCTTGTTGACGAAGACGATCCGCGGAACCTTGTAGCGGTCGGCCTGGCGCCAGACGGTTTCGGTCTGGGGCTCGACACCGGCATTGGCGTCCAGCACGGCAACGGCACCGTCAAGCACGGCCAGCGAGCGTTCCACCTCGATGGTGAAGTCCACGTGGCCGGGCGTGTCGATGATGTTCATCCGGTACTTGGTGTCGTAGGTGCCTTCGGCGGTCGGGTCTTCCTGCCACTGCCAGAAGGTGGTGGTCGCAGCCGAGGTGATCGTGATGCCACGCTCCTGCTCCTGCTCCATCCAGTCCATGGTGGCGGCGCCGTCATGGACTTCGCCGATGTTATGGGACTTGCCGGTGTAGAACAGGATCCGCTCCGAGCAGGTGGTCTTGCCTGCGTCGATATGGGCCATGATCCCGAAGTTACGGTATCTTTCGAGGGGATAGTCGCGTGCCATGTCTATGGTATCCTGTTACCAGCGGTAGTGGCTGAACGCCTTGTTGGCGTCGGCCATCTTGTGGGTGTCTTCGCGCTTCTTGACCGCGGTGCCGCGGCCGTTGACGGCGTCCAGAAGCTCACCGGCCAGGCGCTCTTCCATGGTGTTCTCGTTGCGCGAACGGGCGGCGGTGATCAGCCAGCGGATCGCCAAGGCCTCGCGGCGCTCGGGGCGCACTTCGACGGGCACCTGGTAGGTGGCACCACCAACGCGGCGCGAACGGACCTCGACGGCCGGCTTGATGTTGTCCAGCGCCTCGTGGAACACTTCCACGGGGGCCTTCTTCAGCTTGTCCTCGACGCGATCGAAGGCGCCGTAGACGATGCGTTCCGCGGCGGATTTCTTGCCGTGGTACATCAGGTTGTTCATGAACTTGGTGAGAACCCGGTCGCCATATTTGGCGTCGGGCAGGACTTCGCGCTTCTCTGCGGCGTGACGACGAGACATCTGTTCTTCCTCTTACTTAGGACGCTTGGCGCCGTACTTGGAACGGCGCTGCTTCCGGTCCTTGACGCCCTGGGTGTCGAGCACACCACGCAGGATGTGGTAGCGCACACCGGGAAGGTCTTTCACACGGCCGCCACGGATCAGGACGACGGAGTGTTCCTGAAGGTTGTGGCTTTCGCCGGGAATGTAGCTGATCACCTCGTAGCCGTTGGTCAGGCGCACCTTGGCAACCTTACGCATGGCCGAGTTCGGCTTCTTCGGCGTCGTGGTATAGACGCGCGTGCAGACGCCGCGCTTCTGCGGGTTGCCTTCAAGGTGAAGAGACTTCGAACGTTTGACTTTGGGCTGCCGGGGCTTCCGGATCAGCTGCTGGATCGTTGGCATTGGGCTTTGTTCCCCACTTCCTACACATGTGTAGCGAACCTGATGGTCCGCGGTTTTCGATTTCCGCGCCTCATGCGTCCACAAAGCACGACAAGCCCGCAGTCGTTCCCTTACCGGAGGAACGGTGCGGTGGGTTATTCAGAGGATCGGGCCAACAATAGGCCGGATCTTGACCACTGGAATTTTGATACTCAGGTGCGAGGCGCAAAGCCCCAGCCAAGTGCGCCGGTCTATAGGCAGAGTCGGCAGGGCTGTCAACAGCCCTAGCGAATCCGCAGCCCCAATGTGGTGCGGCGCGTCAATTCGCGTTCTCGATAGAGCGTGAAAAGGCCCGTGCCGACCACCAGAACGGCCCCTGTCAGTGCGAGCGTGTTGGGCCATTCGTCGAAAACCGCAAGCCCGATGACCAATGCCACCAGGAGAGAGGTATAGCGAAACGGCGCGACGAAGCCGATTTCGCCCGATCGCATGGCTGAAACCGAGGCCGTGTATCCGGCCATCAGGCAGAGGGCCGCCAATCCGAGGAAGATCCAGGACACCGGGGCAAGCGCCGCCCACTCGCCCGTCGCCGCGACACCGATCGCCCCCATGGCCGTGCCGCCCAGGGCGGCCGCAAGGGCGACGATGCCCGAGGGCACGTCCCGCGAGAGGCGGCGTGCGGACAGGTCCCGGACGGTCACGACGAGAACGGTCGCAACCCCAAGGACCGCGTAGAGGTTGAAGGCCTCGGTGCCCGGTTGGACGATAAGCAGCACACCGACGAACCCTACCAGGATCGCCGTCAGGCGCCGCCAACCCAGCGGCTCACGAAACACCAGCGCGGCCCCTAAGGAGACCGTCAGCGGCAATGCCTGCAAAATCGCGGACAGGTTGGCGAAGGCCATATGCAAAAGCGCCGTCAGGAACAGCAGGGTTCCGATGACTTCCGCCAGGGTGCGCAGCCCGATCAGGCCCCAGTCCCGTTGCGCCGGACGGTAGCGCAGATGCCCACGCGACCAGGCGATGGCTGCAAGGCCGATGCTGATCATCAGCCCCCGCAGAAAGATCGCCTGGTAGAATGGCACCGCGTCCGACGCCAGCCGCATGAACGTATCGTTCACCACGAAACTGGTCATCGACAACGCCATCCAAAGCGCGCCACGCATGTTGTCCGTCAAACCCATGGGATTGCTTTGCCACGGCTGCGCGGCGGGCACCAGCGCTAGTGCAGAATGCGGAACACGCTATGACCCTCGGCCGGAATATCGCGGGCGGCAACGTCGCGCACTTCGGCCAGGTCAGGCCCCGACCACAGGGCACGCAGCAGGATTTCGACCTTTTCGGGCGGCCCTTCCAGCACCGCGCTGACGCTGCGGTCCGGTTCATTGCGCACCCAGCCCGACAGGCCATAGCGGTTGGCCTCCTGCCGGGTCCAGTCGCGGAACCAGACCCCCTGCACGCGCCCGGTGACCGAAACCTTGACGGCCCTGATCGGTTCATTGGCTGACATGGGGGAAGGATAACGCACCTCCCGAAATGCAAAAAGGCCCCGCGCGCAGCGGGGCCTTTTCGATCCGTTTCTTGCCGAGATTACTCTTCGCGGCTTTCGGGGGTGTCATCGACCAAGGTGTCGAACTCATCCCCTCCGATCACGTCGTCGCCTTCGGGCGCAGCCAGGGCCGCAGCGGCCTCGGCTTCTTCGCGGCGCGCTTCGATCACGACATTGTCGCGTTCCTGCGCGATCCGCTGCACCCGCTGCGAAGCACCACCCGTGCCCGCCGGGATCAGGCGGCCAACGATGACGTTCTCCTTCAGGCCGACCAGCTTGTCGCGCTTGCCCTGCACCGAAGCCTCGGTCAGCACGCGCGTGGTTTCCTGGAAGGAGGCGGCCGAGATGAAGCTACGGGTCTGCAGCGACGCCTTGGTAATGCCCAGCAGGATCGGTTCGCCCGTGGCCGGACGACCGCCCTTCGAAATCGCCTTCTCGTTGGCGGCCTCGAATTCCTGCTTGTCCACATGTTCGCCCTTCAGCAGTGTCGTATCCCCGCTGTCGAGGATCTCCCACTTCTGAAGCATCTGGCGAACGATCACCTCGATGTGCTTGTCGTTGATCTTCACACCCTGCAAGCGGTAGACGTCCTGCACCTCGTCGATCATGTAATCGGCCAGGGCCTCGACCCCAAGGATCGACAGGATGTCATGCGGTGCCGGGTTGCCGTCCATGATGTAGTCGCCCTTCTGGACGAAGTCACCTTCCTGAACCGGAATGTGCTTGCCCTTGGGCACCATGTACTCGACCTTTTCCATCGACTCATCGGCGGGTTCGATCGCGATGCGGCGCTTGTTCTTGTAGTCCTTGCCGAAGCGGACATAGCCATCGATCTCGGCGATGATGGCGTGGTCCTTCGGACGGCGGGCTTCGAACAGTTCGGCGACACGCGGCAGACCACCGGTGATGTCCTTGGTCTTGGCGCCTTCGCGCGGGATACGTGCGACGACATCACCGGCTTCGATCTTCTGCCCGTCCTCGACCGACAGGATCGCGTCCACCGACATCGGGTAGGTCACCGGGTTACCCGCATCGTTGCGGACCGGTTCGCCATCTTCGCCGACGACCAGGATCTCGGGCTTGAGCTCGTTGCCCTTGGGCGCGGCGCGCCAGTCGGCCACGATTTTCTGGGTCATGCCGGTGGCATCGTCGGTTTCCTCGCGCACGGCGACACCGTTGACCAGGTCCACGAATTTGGCGGTACCCGGCTTCTCGGCAATGATCGGCAGGGTGTAGGGGTCCCATTCGAACAGCTTGGCGCCGCGCTCGACCTGTTCGCCATCCTTGACGAACACCTTGGAGCCGTAGCCGACCTTGTGCGAGGTCCGCTCTTCGCCGTTTTCGTCGAGCAGGACGATGGCCATGTTGCGGCCCATCGAGATCTGTTCGCCGTTGGCGTTTTCGAGGATCTGCGCATCGCGGAACTCGACCTTGCCGGCCATCGAGGTTTCCAGGAACGACTGCTGGCCACCCTGGGCCACGCCGCCGATGTGGAAGGTCCGCATCGTCAGCTGCGTGCCCGGTTCGCCGATCGACTGGGCCGCGATGATGCCGACGGCTTCGCCGATATTCACCTGCGTGCCGCGGGCCAGGTCCCGGCCGTAGCACTGGGCGCAGACGCCGTCCTCGGCCTCGCAGGTCAGCGGGCTGCGGATCTTCATCTTGACGATGCCGGCGCTTTCGATCGCGTCGGCCATGCGTTCGTCGATCAGTTCACCGGTCTTGACCAGCACTTCGTCACCACCCGGAACGGTCACGTCCTCGGCCGCCACACGGCCCAGGATACGCTCGCTCATGGACGAGACGATTTCACCGTCGTTGATCGCCGGTTCCGCGGTGATCGCGCGCTCGGTGCCGCAATCCTTCTCTCGAACGATGCAGTCCTGCGCCACGTCCACGAGGCGACGGGTCAGGTAGCCCGAGTTCGCCGTCTTGAGCGCGGTGTCCGACAGACCCTTACGGGCGCCGTGGGTGGAGTTGAAGTACTCCAGCACGGTCAGGCCTTCCTTGAAGTTCGAGATGATCGGCGTTTCGATGATCTCGCCCGAAGGCTTGGCCATCAGGCCACGCATCCCGCCCAGCTGCTTCATCTGGGTGACCGAGCCACGCGCACCGGAGTGGGCCATCATGTAAACCGAGTTCGGCTCCATCACGGCACCGTTCTCGTCGGTCCGCTCTGCCGAAATCGTCGACATCATCGCCTCGGTGACGCGGTCGTTGGCCTTCGACCAGGCATCGACAACCTTGTTGTACTTCTCGCCCTGGGTGATCAGGCCATCCATGTATTGCTGTTCGAAATCCTTGACCTGGCCGCGGGTCTCATCGACCAGTTCCCACTTGGTGTCGGGGATCACCATGTCGTCCTTGCCGAAGGAAATGCCGGCACGGAAGGCTTCGCGGAAGCCCATGGTCATGATCTGGTCGCAGAAGATCACGGATTCCTTCTGACCGCAGTAACGGTAGACGGTGTCGATGACCTGCTGCACCTCTTTCTTGCGCAGCAGGCGGTTGACCAGCTCGAACGGGGCCTTGGCATTGAGCGGCAGAAGCGCACCCAGCCGCACGCGGCCCGGGGTTGTCTCGTAGCGCTTCAGGACTTCGTTGCCCTCGTCGTCTATCTGCTTGAGGCGTGCCTGGATCTTGGCGTGCATGTGCACTTCGCCTTCTGCCAGGGCGTGCTCAACTTCCTCGACCGAGCCGAAGACCATGCCTTCGCCCTTCATACCGGCCCGTTCGATGGTCGTGTAGTAGAGACCAAGGATCATGTCCTGCGAAGGCACGATGATCGGCGCGCCGTTGGCGGGCGACAGAACGTTGTTGGTCGACATCATCAGCACGCGTGCTTCCAGCTGCGCCTCAAGGCTCAGCGGGACGTGCACGGCCATCTGGTCGCCGTCGAAGTCGGCGTTGAAGGCCGAACAGACGAGCGGGTGCAGCTGGATCGCCTTGCCTTCGATCAGCACCGGCTCAAAAGCCTGGATGCCCAGGCGGTGCAGCGTCGGCGCACGGTTCAGCAGAACCGGGTGTTCGCGGATCACCTCGTCGAGGATATCCCAGACCTCGGGGCGTTCCTTTTCCACCAGCTTCTTCGCCTGCTTCACGGTGCTGCTGAGGCCTTTGGCCTCCAGCCGCGAGTAGATGAAGGGCTTGAACAGTTCGAGCGCCATCTTCTTGGGCAGACCGCACTGGTGCAGCTTGAGTTCCGGGCCGGTCACGATGACCGAACGGCCCGAGAAGTCGACCCGCTTACCCAGAAGGTTCTGGCGGAAGCGACCCTGCTTACCCTTGAGCATGTCGGACAGCGACTTCAGCGGGCGCTTGTTGGCGCCGGTGATGACGCGGCCACGGCGGCCGTTATCGAACAGCGCGTCAACGGATTCCTGAAGCATCCGCTTCTCGTTGCGGACGATGATATCGGGCGCACGCAGTTCGATCAGGCGCTTCAGACGGTTGTTGCGGTTGATCACCCGGCGATAGAGGTCGTTCAGGTCGGAGGTCGCGAAACGGCCCCCGTCCAGCGGCACCAGCGGGCGCAGTTCCGGCGGAATCACCGGCACGACGGTCATGATCATCCATTCCGGGCGATTGCCGGATTCGACGAAGCTCTCGACAACCTTGAGGCGCTTGATGATCTTCTTGGGCTTCAGTTCGCCGGTGGCCTCCTTGAGGTCCTCGCGCAGCTGCTCGGCCTCGGCTTCGAGGTCGATCGCGGCCAGCATCTCGCGGATGGCCTCGGCGCCGATATTGGCGGTGAAGGCATCCATGCCATAGGCGTCCTGCGCGTCGAGGAATTCATCCTCGGTCATCAGCTGGCCGTATTGCAGGTCGGTCAGGCCCGGTTCGATCACCACGTAGTTCTCGAAATAGAGAACGCGCTCCAGGTCGCGCAGGGTCATGTCCAGCATGAGGCCGATGCGGCTGGGCAGCGACTTGAGGAACCAGATATGCGCGACGGGGGCGGCCAGTTCGATATGGCCCATACGCTCGCGGCGGACCTTTTGCAGCGTGACTTCCACACCGCATTTCTCGCAGACGACGCCGCGATACTTCATCCGCTTGTACTTGCCGCACAGGCATTCGTAATCCTTGATCGGGCCAAAGATACGGGCGCAGAACAGGCCGTCACGTTCGGGCTTGAACGTACGGTAGTTGATGGTTTCCGGCTTCTTGATCTCGCCGAAGGACCACGAAAGGATCCGCTCGGGCGAGGCGAGAGAGACCTTGATCTCGTCGAAGATCTTGGCCGGGGCGTTCGGGTTGAACGGGTTGTTGGTCAGTTCCTGGTTCATGTCTTTACCTTTCGGTCAGGTCGGAGAAGGGGAAGGAAAGCAAGGCGCGGGGCGCCTTACTCGTCCTCCTCCGAATCCAGGAGTTCCATGTTGAGGCCGAGGCCGCGGACTTCTTTCACGAGCACGTTGAAGCTCTCGGGCACGCCGGCCTCGAAATTGTCCTCGCCCTTGACGATCGATTCATAGACCTTGGTCCGGCCCGCCACGTCATCCGACTTCACCGTCAGCATTTCCTGCAAGGTGTAGGCGGCGCCGTAAGCTTCCAGGGCCCAGACCTCCATCTCGCCGAAACGCTGGCCGCCGAACTGGGCCTTACCGCCCAGCGGCTGCTGGGTGACGAGGCTGTAGGGGCCGGTAGAACGGGCGTGAATCTTGTCGTCGACCAGGTGGTGCAGCTTCAGCAGGTACTTGATGCCCACCGTGACCGGGCGCGCGAACTGCTCGCCCGTGCGGCCATCATACAGCACCGACTGACCGGACTCGTTGAAGCCGGCGCGCTTGAGCGCGTCGTTCACATCGTCCTCTTTCGCACCGTCGAAGACCGGGGTCGCAATCGGCACACCGCGGGTGACGTTACCGGCGGCTTCCAGCAGGTGCTTTTCGTCCATGCCTTCGATGCCCTCGGCATACACCTCGTCGCCATAGGCGATCTTCATGGCGTCACGCACCGGGGTCAGGTCGCCGGAACGGCGGTATTCGCCCAAGGCGTCGTCGATCTGGTTGCCCAGACCACGCGCGGCCCAGCCCATATGGGTTTCTAGGATCTGCCCGACATTCATGCGGCTGGGCACGCCCAGCGGGTTGAGGACGAAATCGACCGGGGTGCCGTCCTGAAGGAACGGCATATCCTCGACCGGGACCACCTTGGAGATGACACCCTTGTTGCCGTGACGACCAGCCATCTTGTCGCCGGGCTGAAGCTTGCGCTTCACGGCAACGAAGACCTTGACCATCTTCATGACGCCGGGCGGCAGGTCGTCGCCGCGGCGGACCTTCTCGACCTTGTCCTCGAACCGTGCGTCCAGCTGGCGCTTCTGCGCCTCATACTGTTCGTTCAGCGCTTCGACGACCTGGGCGTCGGCCTCTTCCTTAAGGGCCAGCTGCCACCAGTGGCTGCGCGGCATTTCTTCCAGAAGCTCGGCAGTGATCTCGGTGCCCGCCTTGATGCCTTTCGGCCCCTTGGCGACGGTCTTGCCGACCAGCATCGAGTTCAGACGGGCATAGATGTTGCGATCAAGGATCGCCATCTCGTCGTCACGGTCACGGGCCAGGCGCTCGACCTCTTCCCGTTCGATCTGCAACGCACGCTCGTCTTTTTCTACACCGTGACGGTTGAAGACGCGCACTTCGACAATCGTGCCGAAGTCACCCGGTGGCAGGCGCAGCGAGGTATCCCGCACATCGGACGCCTTTTCACCGAAGATGGCGCGCAGGAGCTTTTCTTCCGGCGTCATCGGGCTCTCGCCCTTCGGGGTGATCTTGCCCACGAGGATATCGCCCGGCCCCACTTCGGCACCGATATAGACGATGCCCGCCTCGTCGAGGTTGCGCAGGGCTTCCTCGCCGACATTGGGGATGTCGCGGGTGATCTCTTCCGGCCCCAGCTTGGTGTCGCGGGCGGCAACCTCGAATTCTTCGATGTGAACGCTGGTGAACACGTCGTCCTTGACGATGCGCTCCGAGATCAGGATCGAGTCCTCGTAGTTGTAGCCGTTCCACGGCATGAAGGCGACGACGACGTTCTTGCCCAACGCCAGTTCACCGATATCGGTGGAGGGGCCGTCGGCAATCACTTCGCCTTTGCCGACGAGGTCGCCCACTTTCACCAGCGGACGCTGGTTGATGCAGGTGTTCTGGTTCGACCGCTGGAACTTGCGCATCCGGTAGATGTCGACGCCGGGGTCACCGACCTCGAGATCCTCGGTGGCACGGATAACGATCCGCTGCGCATCGACCTGGTCGATGATGCCGGCGCGCTTGGCCTGGATGGCGGCGCCGGAGTCGATGGCGACCTTTTCCTCGATGCCGGTGCCGACCAGCGGCGCCTCGGCCTGCAGAAGCGGGACCGCCTGACGCTGCATGTTCGAACCCATGAGGGCGCGGTTGGCGTCGTCGTTTTCGAGGAACGGGATCAGCGAGGCTGCGACCGACACCAGCTGCTTGGGCGAGACGTCGATCAGGTCGACATTCTCGTTCGGGGCCAGCGTGTATTCGCCGTTCTGACGGGTCGACACGAGATCGTTGACGAATTTCATGTCACCGTCGAGGTTGGCGTTGGCCTGTGCCACGGTGTGGCGCATTTCCTCGGTGGCGGACATATAGTGAACTTCGTCCGTCACTTGGCCATCCTTGACCACCCGATACGGGGTTTCGATGAAGCCGTACTTGTTCACCCGTGCGAAGGTGGCCAGAGAGTTGATCAGACCGATGTTCGGACCTTCCGGCGTCTCAATCGGGCACATCCGGCCATAGTGAGTCGGGTGCACGTCGCGCACCTCGAAGCCGGCGCGCTCACGCGTCAGGCCGCCCGGCCCAAGCGCCGACAGGCGACGCTTGTGCGTCACTTCGGACAGCGGGTTGGTCTGGTCCATGAACTGCGACAGCTGCGAGGAACCGAAGAATTCGCGCACGGCGGCGGCTGCCGGCTTGGCGTTGATCAGGTCCTGCGGCATCACCGTGTCGATCTCGACCGAGGACATGCGTTCCTTGATCGCGCGCTCCATGCGCAGCAGGCCGACGCGATACTGGTTTTCCATCAGCTCGCCGACCGAGCGCACCCGGCGGTTGCCCAGGTGGTCGATATCGTCGATATCGCCGCGCCCGTCACGCAGGTCGACCAGCGCCTTGATACAGGCGACGATGTCTTCCTTGCGCAGGGTACGCTGGGTATCTTCCGCATCCAGCGCCAGGCGCATGTTCATCTTGACCCGACCGACGGCGGACAGGTCATAACGCTCGCTGTCGAAGAACAGGGTATCGAACAGGGCGCTGGCGGCGTCCACGGTGGGTGGCTCGCCCGGACGCATGACCCGATAGATGTCCATAAGCGCGCTTTCGCGGCCCATGTTCTTGTCCTGCGCCATGGTGTTGCGCATGTAGGGACCGACATTGATGTTGTCGATGTCCAGAACCGGGATCGAGGTGACACCGGCATCCAGCAGCTCTTTGAGGCTGCCACCGATCACTTCGCCGTCCTTGTCCATTTCGAGGGTCAGCTCGTCGCCAGCCTCGACATAGATGGCGCCGTTTTCCTCGTTGATGATATCCTTGGCAACGAACTTGCCGACGATGTTCTCGAACGGCACGAGCAGGTCGGTGACCGTGCCTTCGTCGATCAGTTTCTTGACCGCGCGCGGGGTGACCTTCTTGCCGGCCTCGGCGATCACTTCACCGGTCTTCGCATCGACAAGGTCGAAGGCCGGGCGGGTGCCGCGCACGCGCTCGGGGAAGAACTTGGTCTTCCATGCTTTCTTCTTCTTGTCGTAGGCGTAGTCGACCGTGTTGTAATAGGCATCCATGATGCCTTCCTGGTCCAGGCCCAACGCGTAAAGCAGGGTCGTCACCGGCAGTTTGCGGCGGCGGTCGATCCGCGCATAGACAAGGTCCTTGGCGTCGAATTCGAAATCAAGCCACGAGCCGCGATAGGGAATGATGCGACAGGCGAAGAGCAGCTTGCCCGAGCTGTGGGTCTTGCCCTTGTCGTGGTCGAAGAAGACGCCGGGCGAGCGGTGCATCTGGGAAACGATGACTCGCTCGGTGCCGTTGACGATGAAGGTGCCGTTGGGCGTCATCAGGGGCATGTCGCCCATGAAAACATCCTGTTCCTTGATGTCCTTGACGGACTTGGCACCGGTGTCCTCGTCCACGTCGAAAACGATCAGCCGCAGCGTGACCTTCAGCGGCGCGGAATAGGTCATATCGCGCTGCTGGCATTCCTCGACGTCGTATTTCGGTTTTTCCAGCTCGTATTTCACGAACTCCAGAACGGAGGTCTCGTTGAAATCCTTGATCGGGAAGACCGACTGGAAGACACCCTTGATGCCTTCGCCGTCCATCGGCTCGGGTCCATCGCCGGAATCGAGGAACAGGTCGTAGCTGGATTTCTGAACCTCGATGAGGTTCGGCATTTCAAGAACTTCACGGATCTTGCCGTAGTACTTGCGCAAGCGTTTCTGGCCGAGGAACGATTGAGCCATGTGCTTTGTCACCTTTCAGTCTCTGCCGGTGGTCCTAGCCGTTGGGCGACGGCCGGACCCCGCGTGAGAGCGGATCGTTTCGGTCAATTCCTGGCGCCCGTCCCACCGGGGGCCTCCCGACCTTTGAACCAATCCAAAAGGACGCATCCGCGAATGCGGCCTTTAAGACGGGTTCGGCTGGACCCGCATTTTCAGCGGATCCAGCCAATATTGTCGCGACGGCATCGGAGTTTCCGGAAACCCGATCCGCCCGCAGGATGCGTGGCTTAGGCCAGCTCGACCTCGGCGCCAGCTGCTTCCAGCTTGCCCTTGATGTCTTCGGCTTCAGCCTTGTCGACACCTTCCTTGATCTTGCCGCCGCCTTCGACCAGCTCCTTGGCTTCTTTCAGGCCAAGACCGGTAATGCCGCGGACTTCCTTGATCACGTTGATCTTGGACGCGCCGGCGTTCTTCAGAACGACGTCGAATTCGGTCTGCTCTTCGGCAGCACCGCCAGCGTCGCCACCGGCAGGACCGGCCATCATGACAGCGCCGCCAGCAGCGGGCTCGATGCCGTATTCGTCTTTCAGGATTTCTTTCAGTTCCTGGGCTTCGAGAAGGGTCAGACCCACGATCTCTTCAGCAAGTTTCTTCAGATCAGCCATTTTACTGTTTCCGTTCTTTTCAGTTGTGTTCCAACGTCGGGGCCTTCACCCCACGAAGGTATTCAAGTTGCTCAGGCAGCTTTCTCTTCGATGGTCGAGAGAACGCCCGCGATGTTCGAAGCAGGTGCGCCAATGGCCCCGGCGATGTTCGAAGCGGGTGCGCCAATGCAGCCGGCGATGGAGGCGATAAGCTCCTCGCGGGACGGCATCTTGGCCACACGTTCGACACCGGCGGTGTCCAGTGCCGTGTCCCCCATTGCACCGCCGAGGATGACAAGCTTGTCATTGTCCTTGGCGTAGTTCTGAACAACCTTGGCCGCAGCCACGGGATCTTCAGAATAGGAAAGCACGGTCATGCCCGTCAGCAGGTCACCGATGCTTTCGCACGGCTTCCCCTCAAGGGCGATCTTGGCGAGCCTGTTCTTGGCAACGCGCACGAACCCGCCCGCTTCACGCATCTGGGCGCGCAGGTCCTGCATCTCAGCAACTGTCATGCCTTCGTAGTGGGCAACCACCACGACGCCAGAGCTTTCGAAGATCTGGCCGAGTTCCTCGACCACTTTCTCTTTCTGGGCTCTATCCACAGTTTCACTCCAAGTATGGGGATTTCTCCCCGGCTCATGTTTGGCGGCTGTTGCCACCGTTCGGGTCCGTGAGGGTCCCGAGGCCTTGATCGCCCGAGGGTCGAAGCCGACCCGAACGGAAATCTCGTCTCGTTCCCCATCTCAGGAAGGAATTACAGGATCGAAATCCAACCCTCCGTCTCGGACAGGACGGGGCCGATGGTCTGGCCCCGCCATTCAGCGCCCCGAGGGACGCGGAATTTCTCAGGCGTTGCCGGTGGCACTGTCCACGGCGACGCTCACGCCCGGGCCCATGGTCGAGCTCAGCGCGATTTTCTTCATGTAGGCACCCTTGGCGCCGGCCGGCTTGGCCTTCTGGACGGCATCCACGAAAGCCAGCAGGTTTTCTTCAAGCTGCTTTGCGTCAAAGCTGGCCTTGCCGATCCCGGCATGGACCACACCGGCCTTCTCGACCTTGAACTGAACCTCACCGCCCTTGGCGGCTTCGACGGCTTCTTTGACGTCCATGGTCACGGTGCCGACCTTGGGGTTCGGCATCAGGTTACGAGGGCCCAGAACCTTGCCCAGACGGCCGACGATCGGCATCATGTCGGGGGTGGCGATGCAGCGATCGAAGTCGATCGTGCCGCCCTGAACGGTTTCCATCAGGTCCTCGGCGCCGACGATATCGGCCCCGGCGGCCTTGGCTTCCTCGGCCTTGTCGCCACGGGCGAAGACAGCCACGCGGACCTCTTTGCCGGTGCCGTTGGGCAGGCTGACCTTGCCGCGGACCATCTGGTCGGCGTGGCGCGGGTCGACGCCCAGGCAAACGGCGATCTCGACGGTTTCGTCGAACTTGGCCTTGGCGTTGTCCTTGACCAGCGAAACGGCTTCGGAGACCGAGACGTTTTCCTTGCCGGCAAAGGCTTCACGGGCGGCGCGGGTGCGTTTTCCGAATTTTGCCATCTTACTTCACCTCGATGCCCATGGACCGGGCCGAACCCAGAATGATCTTCATGGCGCTTTCCATGTCGTTGGCGCTGAGGTCCTTCATCTTGGCCTCGGCGATCTCCTGCACCTGCTTCTTGGTGACAGTGCCGACGGTTTCGCGCGACGGGGTCTTGGCGCCGGACTTCAGCTTGGCGGCCTTCTTGAGGTAGTAGGACGCCGGCGGCGTCTTGATGTCCATCGAGAAGGACTTGTCCTGGTAGTAGGTGATGATGGTCGGGCACGGCGCACCCGGCTCCATCTCCTGCGTCTTGGCGTTGAACGCCTTGCAGAATTCCATGATGTTGATGCCGCGCTGACCCAGGGCGGGGCCCACGGGCGGCGAGGGGTTGGCTTGACCTGCAGGGATCTGCAGCTTCATCGTGCCAGCAAGTTTCTTGGCCATTTGGCCTCTCCTTTTTTTCAACTCAGGGCGAAACGCGTTCCGCCCCGTCTTCGTCGTCGTGGTCAGCCCGGTCACACGCGTGCGCCGCAGCTCCCACGAAGTTCACACTCAGGCCTGTTTCGTGACCTGAGTGAATTCCAGCTCGACCGGGGTTTCCCGGCCGAAGATCGAGACCGACACCTTCAGGCGCTGGTTCTCGTCATCCACTTCCTCGATCATGCCATCGAAGTCCTCGAAGGGACCGTCGTTGACCTTGACCTTCTCGCCGATCTCGAACGAGATCAGCGTGCGCGGCGCCTCTTCGCCCTCGGCGACGCGGCCCAGGATCGCCTGAACCTCGGCATCGCGCATCGGCATCGGACGGCCCTGCGGCCCGAGGAACCCGGTCACGCGATTGATGCCGTTGATCAGGTGATAGCCCTCGTCGGACATCTCCATGTGCACGAGAACATAGCCCGGCATGAAGCGGCGCTCGGCCGTCACCTTCTTGCCGCGACGCACCTCGATCACCTCTTCGGTCGGAACGAGAACCTCGTCGATCTGGTCCTCCAGCCCCTGCTCGGCGACCTTGGTGCGGATTTGCTCGGCGATCTTTTTCTCGAAATTCGAGAGAACGCTAACCGAATACCAACGTTTCGCCATGTTCTCCGACACCTCGCCGCCACAGGCCCGAAAGCCAAAAGTTTCCAATTATTCCAGCCGCTTGACGCGCTGTCTCCGAAAAAGAAAAGCGGCGCGCAACTTGATTCGCCGCACGCCCATCCGGAAAGTCCGCTGCAAATACCGCCATGACCCTTTGATTTCAAGGGGGTAAACAGCCTTTTCCCGCGGGCCTAGCCGAAGACGCTCAGCACCCCTTCGAGTCCCATCCGGATGAACAGGTCGATGATCGAGAAGAACGCCGCCATGAATGCCGCAAGCAGGAACACCATGATCGTGGTCATCACCACCTCGCGGCGGGTCGGCCAGACGACCTTGGAAACCTCTGCGCGAACCTGCTGCATGAACTGGACAGGATTTGTGCGTGCCATGGATAGACCTCTTCTACGAACCCGGCCCAGATACGTCGCCCCGGTCGGCTTTTCAACCCGCTATCGGTGCGCGCCGGCATTCCGCAAGCGTGGCGTCTGTCCGATGCGGGGGTGAGTGTTGGCAGGGGCAGCAGGGTTCGAACCCGCGACCTACGGTTTTGGAGACCGTCGCTCTACCAGCTGAGCTATACCCCTAAAGAGCCGGGATTGCACTTATCCCGACACGAGACGGGGATCAAGGGGCGGCTTGTCTTCGGGCGTGAAAATATCGCATGTAGGCGAAAACCGCCTTGGGTGATCATCCGATGAAACGACTGCGCCAACGCCTCGAAAACTCCCGGGCACTGGCCGAACTTCTGGCGTTCTGCGTCGGCAGTTACCTGCGGCTGGTCAACCGCACAACGCGGTGGCAGGTCGAAGGACTGGACGAGCTACGCCGTGACCTGGCGCAGGGGCCTGTCCTGCTGATCGTCTGGCACCAGCGCCTTTTGATGGGTCCGCTGCACTGGCCCGTTAAGGAAGGCCCGCTGTCCAGCCTCTACGATGCCTCGCCCATCGGGCGGGTCTCGGGGGCCATGCAAAGGCAGTTCGGCCTGCAAGCCATGAAGATGGCGGGCGATGCGTCCAATGTCGCCGCCTCGCGGGAAGTGCTGCGCCGGGTCCGGTCGGGCATCAGCGTAGGCATCACCGGCGACGGCCCGTTGGGGCCGGCCTTCGTCCTCAAGGACTCCGCGCTGGACTGGGCGCGTGCAATGGGATGCCCGGTCTATTCCTATGCCTTTTCTCACAGCCGGCAGCGCAAGCTCGGCACTTGGGACAGCATGATCCTGCCACGCCTGTTCGGCCGGGGCCGTTACGTGTTCCGCCGCTGGCCGGAGACCCCGGCACGCCGCCCGGAGCCCGACGAACTGGATCGGCTGCGCCGCTCGCTCAGTGACTTTCTCGATGAGACCGTCGCGGCCGCCGACCGTCCGCTGGACCCCTAGCGCCCCGAACCAGAGGCCGGCCCGTCGCGCCTTTCGATCTCGGTCACACGGCCGAAAGCGGCCTTGATGATCTCGTCCGGGGTCTTGAAGCGGAACGGCTGGCCGGTGGTGGCCTCGGCCGGGGTTTGCGGCTTGGTCTCGACCATTCCTGTGTCCCCGACCCGGTCGGCGAAATCGCCATCGGGCAGCTGAATATCGGGAATAGCGGGGTCCGAGACCGGAGTGTCCTCGAACACGGGTTCGAGCGGCGCGCCCCAAGGGCCAGCCGCGTCGTTCGAGGCGGAAACTTCCCCGCGCGGGGTCGGTTTTTCCATTGTTTCAAACGGGGGCGCCGATGGCGTGACGGGCGCCGTCGCAGGGCGCTGGCCCGCGTTCACTGCCCGGCGGATCGCCCGCCCGATGACAACCAGGACGACCAGAAGCACCAAAACGGGCAGAAGTCCTTCGACCATATCGCACCTCGCAACCTTCGGGTCGCCGCGACCCTACCAACCCCCGCGACGCAGGAAAAGGAAAAGGGCCACCCGAAGGCGGCCCTTTCCAATTTCGTCGATATCGCCTTGATCAGTCGATGATCTTGGAGACGACGCCGGAGCCGACGGTGCGGCCGCCTTCGCGGATGGCGAAGCGGAGGCCTTCTTCCATGGCGATCGGCGCGATCAGTTCGGCGGTGAACTTCAGGTTGTCGCCCGGCATCACCATCTCGGTGCCGCTGGGAAGCTCAACCGTGCCGGTCACGTCCGTCGTCCGGAAGTAGAACTGCGGGCGGTAGTTCGCGAAGAACGGCGTGTGACGGCCGCCCTCTTCCTTGGTCAGGATGTAGACCTCGGCCTCGAACTTGGTGTGCGGGGTCACGGAGCCCGGCTTGCACAGCACCTGGCCGCGCTCGACACCGTCACGGTCAACACCACGCAGCAGCGCGCCGATGTTGTCGCCCGCTTCGCCGCGGTCCAGCAGCTTGCGGAACATCTCGACGCCCGTGCAGGTCGTCTTCTTGGTGTCGCGGATGCCGACGATCTCGATCTCGTCGCCAACGTTGATCACGCCACGCTCGACACGGCCGGTCACAACCGTGCCGCGGCCCGAGATCGAGAACACGTCCTCGATCGGCATCAGGAACGGCTGGTCGATCGCACGCTCGGGGGCCGGGATGTATTCGTCAACGGCCGCCATCAGTTCGCGGATCTTGTTCTCGCCGATTTCCGGGTCACGGCCTTCCATCGCAGCCAGCGCCGAGCCGGCGATGATCGGGATATCGTCGCCCGGGAAGTCGTACTCGGACAGAAGTTCGCGCACTTCCATCTCGACCAGTTCCAGAAGCTCCTCGTCGTCGACCTGGTCGACCTTGTTGAGGAATACCACCAGCGCAGGCACGCCGACCTGGCGGGCCAGCAGGATGTGCTCGCGCGTCTGCGGCATCGGGCCGTCAGCCGCGTTCACAACCAGGATGCCACCGTCCATCTGGGCCGCACCCGTGATCATGTTCTTCACGTAGTCGGCGTGGCCCGGGCAGTCCACGTGCGCGTAGTGGCGGTTCTCGGTCTCGTACTCAACGTGAGCCGTCGAGATCGTGATCCCGCGGGCCTTCTCTTCCGGCGCACCGTCAATCTGGTCATACGCCTGAAAATCGCCGAAATACTTCGTAATCGCGGCCGTCAACGTCGTCTTGCCGTGGTCAACGTGACCAATCGTGCCGATGTTCACGTGCTCTTTAGAACGATCAAACTTTTCCTTTGCCATGGTGCGCGGCGCCTTGTCGTTTCGGGGGCCTTGGCAGAATGCATCAGCGGCCCGGGTTTACATCGCGGGCCGTTTATTTCCTTCACCGGGGAAAATCAAGCGCGACTTGCGCCGCGCCGAAGCCCGATCAATTGGTCGCTGGCGGGCTTTGATCGGGCAGGATCGCGTCGGGATCATCGACCAGAACGTTGCCCTCGACGATGGTTTCGTCCTCGGGCAGGACTTCAGGCGTCCCGCCGAACCACTCCGCGTTTTCTCGCATGGTCCGCTCGATGGCGCGGGCCGCGTTGAACGCCAGCCCTTCGAGCTGTTCCTCGCGGGACTTCGACAGGCCCGACCCGAGGAACGGGATCGAACAGCACGGTTCGAACACGGTCAGCTGGATCGGTTCTTCGTTCAACTTGGTCTGGGTCGCGTCCTCGAAGAAGTTCACGGTGATGATCAGGACCGATTTCGGCGAATATACCAGGGGAATTCCGGGCGCGGCCAACACGTAGCCTTCGATGGCCACGCCAATATGGTAGTAGGCATCGCCCGGGAAGCGGGTTTCGTTGAACCGGTCCGCTACGGCCTGACGCATCGCGGCATTCCATTCCTCGGCGGTTGCCTTGCGAGAAAACGGCCCGCGTTCGGGATCGGGCGTCACGGCGATGTTGTGGCCCAGGCGGAACTGACCAATCGGTTCGGGTGAGACAGTCAGGTCGTCACGAACCCCGCCACAGGCGGTCAGAACCAGCAGGCCGAACAGGCCGATCACCAAACGCATCGCAAATCCCCCTCGCGTCATCTACCCGACATGACTAGCTCAGCCGGGCCGGTCACGCAATCGGCGCGCGATCTGTCAGCGGAAACGGTTGTCGCGGGGAAAGCCATGCGGCGGTTGCTTGCCGACGCCGGCCCGTTTGCCGAGCCACGGCCCCAGGTCACGCTCGGTGCGGGTATTGCCCCCGCCCATGGTCCAGCTGAGCCCGTCTTCCCAGGCGAATGTGGTGATGTCGGCAAGGCCGCCATCGAGTTCCAGCACACCCTGCCGGCCGCGCGCCTGCTTGTATTTCTGAAGCCTGACGCCCTTGCCCCGGCCCATCTCGGGTATTTCGGCCAGCGGAAAGACAAGGAACTTCCGGTTCTCCGACACGATCGCCACATGGTCCCCTGCGACGCGCCGCACGGCGGCAGCGACAACATCTTCCTTGACGTTCAGCACCTGTTTGCCCGCCCGGGTCTGGGCCACCACGTCGTTTTCAGGCACGACGAACCCGTCTCCGGCACTGGAGGCAACCAGCAGTTTTTCGCCGGGGCGATGCACGATCAGGTCGACGATGCTGCATTCGTTGGGCAGGTCCACCATCAGCCGCACAGGTTCACCCATGCCGCGCCCGCCGGGCAGATTGGCCGCCGACAGGGTATAGAACCGCCCGTTGCTGCCGAAGACGAGCAGACGGTCGGTGGTTTCCGCATGAAAGATGAAGCGCGGCCCGTCGCCATCCTTGAATTTCAACTCGCGGTTCAGGTCGATGTGACCCGAAAGTGCGCGAATCCAGCCCATCTGGGAACAGACAACGGTGATGGGCTCGCGGTCGATCATGGCCTCCAGCGGCACATCCTCGACTTCCCCTGCCTCGGCAAAACCGGTGCGTCTTGCGCCGCCCTCGGACTTGGCGCCGAATTCCCTGCGGACCTCCTTGAGCTGTTCGCCGATGCGATCCCATTGCAGGCTTTCATCGTCCAGCAGGTCCTCGATTTCCGCGCGCTCAATCATCAACTCGTCGCGCTCGCGGATCAGGGCCTCTTCCTCAAGCCGCCGCAGACTGCGCAGACGCATGTTCAGGATCGCCTCGGCCTGCACGTCCGACAGGCCGTTTTCGCGGCCCGCATAGCTTGAGGGCACCTTGCGCTCGCTTTCACCGTCGGCAAAACCGGGAGCGATGGCGGCCTCGTCCACGATCAGGGACAGGCTGGCCACATCGACGCCGATAAGCGGAGAGACATAGTCCGCCTCGGATGTGGCCCGCCGGATCGTGTCCTGATGCGGGCGGCTCCAGTCTTCGTACATCAGCGCCGCCTTGGGATCGTCGTCATAGCGGATGATGTCGATCACACGGTCAAGGTTGAGGAAGGCGGTGATCAGGCCTGACAGGACCTCGAGCCGGTTGTCGATCTTGTCCAGCCGATACTGGCTGCGCCGCAAGAGCACCTCGCGCCGATGATCGAGAAAGGCGCGCAGAACCTCCTTGAGGCTGCAGACCTTCGGCGTCAGCCCGTCGATCAGCACGTTCATGTTCAGGCTGAACCGCGTTTCCAGGTCGGAGTTGCGGAACAGCATGCCCATCAGAACCTCGGCTTCGACATTCTTCGAGCGCGGTTCCAGAACGATCCGGATATCGTCGGCGCTTTCGTCGCGCACATCGGCCAGGATCGGCACCTTCTTGGTCTGGATCAACTCGGCCAGTTTCTCGATCAGCTTGGATTTCTGAACCTGGTAGGGGATCTCTGTGACAACAATCTGCCACTGGCCGCGACCAAGTTCCTCGATCTCCCAGCGCGCCCTAAGGCGGAACCCGCCCTTGCCGGTGCGGTAGGTCTCGGCCATGCTTTCCGGCGGTTCGACGATGACGCCGCCGGTGGGGAAATCCGGCCCCTTGATATAGTTGAGCAGCGTGTCGTCGCGGGCATCCGGGGTCTTGATCAGGTGCAGGCAGGCCGCGATGACCTCGTCGAGGTTGTGCGGCGGAATATTCGTCGCCATCCCCACGGCAATGCCACTGGCGCCATTGGCCAGCAGATTGGGAAACGCCGCGGGCAGCACCACAGGTTCGCGCAGGGTGCCGTCATAATTTTCCCGGAAATCGACCGCGTTTTCCGACAGCCCTTCCAGAAGGGCTTCGGCGGCCTTGGTCATCCGCGCCTCGGTGTAGCGGCTGGCGGCGGGGTTATCGCCGTCGATATTGCCGAAATTGCCCTGCCCGTCGACGAGCGGATAGCGCACCGCGAAATCCTGCGCCAGGCGCGCCATGGCATCATAGATCGCCGCGTCCCCATGTGGGTGGTAGTTGCCCATCACGTCGCCGCTGATCTTCGCGGATTTGCGGAACCCGCCGGTGGCCGACAGCTTCAGTTCCCGCATGGCAAAGAGGATTCGCCGGTGAACCGGCTTCAACCCGTCACGTGCATCGGGCAGGGCCCGGTGCATGATGGTCGACAACGCATAGGTCAGATAGCGTTCGCCAATGGCACGGCGCAGCGGCTCGGCCAGTTCCATGAGGTCCATGTTGGGGTCTGTCGTCTCGTCGGACATAAATGCTGTGTAGCCAAGCCCGCGCGCGCCGTAAATCGCCAATTGCGCATTCGGCGCGGCGAAATTCCCCGCAATGATGACTCGCCGGATTTCGGAACCCGCGCTATGGTACTGGCGTTGTTTGCGTATCCAGAGATCTCTGGGGGGATCAGGTATGAAAACCTATGTCTGGCTGTCCTTCGCCTTCATGGGCTGGGCCTATTATGAAATCTCCGGCGGAGCTGATTTCCAACCGCAAGAGCGCGACGCCAAGGCCGAAGCACCTACCGAAGAGGCGGAACCGTCGGTGATCACGACCCGTGCCGATACGTCGGCTCTTTCGGCGATCGCCCCCTCCGACGGCGACGCCGCGCCCTCCGTGACGCCGGCCGCTTATGCCGCGCAACAACCGCAGCCCGCCGCCGCTCTCGACGTCGCATCGTGGCCGCAGGACAACGCGGATCGACAGGAGCCCGCCCCGGCGCCCACACCACCGCCCGACCTGCGCACGGTTGCCGGCAGTTTCGTGAACATGCGACTCGGCCCCGGCACGACGCACGGCGTCGTCGCCACCCTGCCCCGCGGCACCGAGGTCGAGGTGCGCGAGGTCTTGCAGGGCTGGGCCCGGCTCGAGGTGGTTCAGACTGGCCAGCGCGGCTGGATGGCCGTCCGTCTGCTGACCGACCCGAGCTGAGCCCTTGTCCCCGGCGCCGGTTACGGACAAAAGCGGGGCCATGACACAGCGTTCCATCCTGATCACCGGCTGTTCGTCGGGTATTGGTGCAGATGCCGCCCGCACATTGCACGCGCGCGGCTGGCAGGTCTTCGCCTCTTGCCGGGCGGAATACGATTGCGAGAAACTGCGGGCCGAGGGGCTGCAGAGTCCGCGACTCGATTACGAGGACCCGGTTTCAATCCGCACCGCGCTGGACGAAGTTCTGGACGCCACCGGCGGCACGCTCGATGCGGTCTTCAACAATGGCGCCTATGCGATCCCGGGCGCGGTCGAGGATGTGCCGCGCGATGCCCTGCGCGCCATCTATGAAACCAACCTGTTCGGCGTCCATGACCTGACCCGCGAGGTGATCCCGGTGATGCGTGCCCAGGGGCACGGGCGGATCATCAATTGCTCCTCGATCCTCGGGTTCATCCCGATGAAATGGCGCGGCGCCTACGTGTCCACGAAATACGCGATGGAGGGGCTGACGGATGTCTTGCGCCTCGAAATGGCTGACACCGGGATCGACGTCATCCTGATCGAGCCCGGCCCGATCACCAGCCGTATCCGGGAAAACTCGCGCCGCCCATTCGAAACCTGGATCGACTGGAAGGAATCGGCCCGAAAAGACCAATATGAATCGGGTCTTCTGAAGCGGCTCTACCACGACAAGGACAAACCCGACGCCTTCGAATTGCCGCCCTCAGCCGTCACGCGCAAGCTGGTTCATGCGCTGGAGGCACCGCGCCCGCGCCCGCGCTACTATGTCACAACGCCGACCTATCTCATGGGAATGGCGCGCCGATTGCTGCCCACGCGGGGGCTGGACTGGCTGATCGCCAGGGGCTGACCCTTTCCTTTGCCGCCATAGCTGCTAAGTCCGACGAAACCAGAAACAGAAAGGCCCGGTCATGACTGCCCAACCTCTTATCGTCGCGATCGTCATCGCCTGCGTGGTGGTGGCTCTGATCCTCATCCGAGGGGTCGCCATGTTCGGCACCGGGGCCGATCCCAAGAAATCCAACAAGGTGATGCAGCTGCGGATCATCGCGCAATTCATTGCGGTCGCCATTATCGTGATCGGTGCCCTTTTGCTGAACGGAGCGGAATGATGGTTGTCCTCAACAAGATCTACACCAAGACCGGCGATGCGGGCGAAACCGCCCTTGGAAACGGGGCACGCGTGGCCAAGCATTCGATGCGCGTCATCGCCTATGGGACAGTGGATGAAACCAATGCCACGGTGGGCATGGCCCGCCAGCATGCCGACGGCGAATTGGATGCGCTTCTTGGCCTGATTCAGAATGACCTGTTCGACCTCGGTGCCGACCTGTGCCGTCCCGATATGGAAAAGGACGCCGAAGCCGAATACCCGCCCCTGCGGGTGTCGGACAGCCAGGTCACCCGGCTGGAGGCCGAAATCGATACGATGAACGGCAAGTTGCAGCCGCTGCGCAGCTTCATCCTGCCCGGAGGCTCCGCCCTGGCCGCCCACCTTCATGTCTGCCGCACGGTATCGCGCCGGGCCGAACGGCTGGCGGTGGAATTGGCGACGATGGAAACCGTGAACCCTGCGGCGGTGAAATACCTCAACCGCCTCAGCGACTGGTTCTTCGTAGCCGCACGCATCGCGAACAACGACGGCCACGACGACGTTCTCTGGCAGCCGGGCGCCAACCGCTGATCCGTGCACGGGACGGCGGGCGGGGCGATGTTGCCGCCCGGCATGGCGGCAACGAGCGGCGCTCGGCGGCCCGGTTTCGAAAGAACGCGGCGTAGGTTGGCGCTAACGTGACGATTTTGCACTGTCGCACGGCCCGCGCCCGCGCTACCAACACCGTCGAGATTAGGAATCCATAGGGAGATTTACGCTGATGAAGGTGCTCGTGCCCGTCAAACGCGTGATCGATTACAACGTGAAGGTCCGCGTCAAGGCGGATGGTTCCGGGGTCGATCTCGCCAACGTCAAGATGTCGATGAACCCGTTCGACGAAATCGCGGTCGAAGAGGCGATCCGCCTGAAAGAGGCCGGCAAGGCCGATGAGGTCGTGGCTGTATCCATCGGCGTGAAACAGGCCCAGGAAACCCTGCGCACCGCGCTCGCCATGGGGGCCGACCGGGCGATCCTGGTCGTGGCCGCCGAGGACGTCCACCAGGACATCGAGCCGCTGGCCGTCGCCAAGATCCTTGCCAAGGTCGTCGAGGAAGAGCAGCCCGGTCTGGTCATCGCGGGCAAGCAGGCGATCGACAACGACATGAACGCCACCGGCCAGATGCTGTCGGCGCTGCTGGGCTGGTCCCAGGGCACCTTTGCCAGCGCTCTGGACGTGGACGGCGACAGCGCCGTGGTGACCCGTGAGGTCGATGGCGGGCTTCAGACCATCAAGGTCAAGATGCCGACCATCGTCACGGTCGACCTGCGCCTGAACGAGCCGCGCTACGCCTCGCTGCCCAACATCATGAAGGCGAAGAAGAAGCCGCTGGATGAGAAGACCGCCGAGGATTACGGCGTCGATGTCACCCCGCGCCTGTCCATCGTCTCGACGTCCGAACCCGAAGCGCGCCAGGCTGGCGAGATCGTCGGCTCGGTCGACGAACTGGTCGAGAAACTCAAAGAGAAGGGGGTCGTGTGATGGCTGTTCTGCTGCTTGCCGAAGTCAATGACGGCGAATTGGCTATGGATGCCACCGCCAAGGCGGTGACCGCTGCCAAGCAACTGGGTGACGTGACCGTGCTGTGCGCGGGCGGGTCTGCCGCCGCTGCGGGCGACGCCGCCGCCAAGATCGACGGTGTTTCCAAGGTCCTGGTGGCCGAGGATGACAGCCTGGGCCATCGCTTGGCCGAATCCACTGCCGGTCTGATCGTCTCGCTCGCCGGTGACTACGACCACATCACCGCCCCGGCCACCACGGACGCCAAGAACGTGATGCCGCGCGTGGCCGCGCTGCTGGACGTCATGGTGATCTCGGATGCTTCCGCCGTGGTCGATGCCGACACGTTCGAACGCCCCATCTACGCGGGCAACGCGATCCAGACGGTGAAGTCGTCCGATTCCAAGAAGGTCGTCACCTTCCGCACCTCGACCTTTGACGCCGCCGGTGAAGGCGGCGCGGCCCCGGTCGAAACCGTGGATGTGCCCGCTTCCGAAGGCCTGTCGGAATGGGTCGAGGACAAGGTCGCAGAAAGCGATCGCCCGGAACTGACCTCGGCCGGTGTTGTCGTGTCCGGTGGGCGCGGTGTCGGCTCTGAGGACGACTTCGCCCTGATCGAGAAACTGGCCGACAAGCTGGGCGCAGCCGTGGGCGCATCGCGCGCCGCGGTCGACTCGGGCTTTGCCCCCAACGACTGGCAGGTGGGCCAGACCGGCAAGGTCGTCGCCCCGGACCTTTATATCGCCGTGGGCATCTCGGGTGCGATCCAGCACCTGGCCGGCATGAAGGACTCCAAGGTGATCGTTGCGATCAACAAGGACGAAGAAGCGCCGATTTTCCAGGTCGCCGATTACGGCCTCGTTGCTGACCTCTTCGAGGCCGTTCCGGAACTCACCGAGAAGCTTGGCTGAGCCCACTGATAATGTGACTGTAAGGCCCGCCAAACCGGCGGGCCTTTTCATTTGAGGCCCCGCCCCATTGCCTTGGACAGTGCCGATGCAACGCGGCGGTGGTCGTCGGCATCGGGCGATTGCGGCAACGCACCCGGGCAACCCTCGTAGATGACAGTCGTCAGTTTCGCCCCGGCCTCTTCCAGTGCGCCCAGCATCTTTGGCGTGACCAGGTTCGGGTCGTGCCCGTCGACCGCTGGGGACCGAGGGTCGCGCGGGGCGAACCAAAGCAGATGAACAGGCCCCTTGGCCAGGCCAACCAATTGCCGCATGCGCCGAACCCAGCTGCGCTGCAGGACGGCCCGCACTTGCGAAAACCGGACAGGGTCTTTCTCGACCAGTTTGGTCAAGAGATGGCCGGTAAAGGCGACACCCGTGAAATCGACGTCCGGGTAAAGCTGTCGCAACGCGGGTTTGGGGGCGATGAACCGGTCATTCCGGCGCGGATGCACCTTGTAGAACCGGTTGCTGAGATTGGCCGCACCCATCACCTGCAACACCATCGCTGAGGCATCGTGAATGAGGGCGCGCACGGCGTCATCCTGCAAGAACAGATCAGGCCCGGCCATTTGCTGACCCAGATTTATACAGACCGTGCCGGTTCGATCCTCCAGAAGGTTCGGAAAGGGCTGGGTCACGTTGCGGGCAAAGGTTTCGCTGCTACCGATACAGGCCACATAGGCCCCGTCGGTTGGGCGCCGCGGGCCCCGGAAGGCCACCCGCGAAAGGCCGTAATTGCAGGTCGTCAGGCGCGCATTGCGCACGGATCTCACGTGAAGTGTCATAGGTCCCACCACCATGTCTTGTCTCACCAAGGCCCAATTTCCGCCGATTCCCTTTCAGCAGCCTTAAACCGCTATTTCGTCTCAAATCCTGACGATCCGTCTTTCTGCATCGCGGCACCTTGAGCCGGACCGGAACGGGGCATAGGGTATCGGCAACGAACAGGATCAGGGATCGAGCGTATGGCTATTGAACGGATTGGCGTCGTCGGGGCCGGGCAGATGGGCAACGGGATCGCTCATGTCTGCGCCGTGGCAGGCTACGAGGTGCTGCTCAATGACATCGACCAGAATGCCATCGACAAGGCCATGGCCACGATCGGCAAGAACCTCGACCGCCAGGTCAGCCGGGAGGTGATCACCGAAGCCCAGAAAGCAGAGGCGATGGCGCGGATCGGCACAACCCAGACCCTGACCGATCTTGGCCCCACGGACCTGGTCATCGAGGCCGCAACAGAACGGGAAACCGTCAAGCAAGCGATCTTCGAGGATCTACTGCCGCACCTGACGCCGGACACGATCCTGACCTCCAACACCTCGTCGATTTCGATCACCCGCCTGGCAAGTCGCACCGACCGGCCCGAGAAATTCATGGGCTTCCACTTCATGAATCCGGTGCCTGTCATGCAGCTGGTCGAGCTGATCCGCGGCATCGCCACGGACAAGGACACGTTCGACGCCTGCTATGGCGTGGTCGAACGGCTGGGCAAGACGGCCGCCACGGCCGAGGATTTTCCCGCATTCATCGTCAACCGCATCCTGATGCCGATGATCAACGAGGCGGTCTATGCGCTTTACGAGGGCGTGGGCAGCGTCCAGTCAATCGACACCTCGCTGAAACTGGGGGCCAATCATCCGATGGGGCCGCTGGAACTGGCCGATTTCATCGGTCTGGATACCTGCCTGGCCATCATGAACGTGCTGCATGACGGGTTGGCGGACACCAAGTATCGCCCCTGCCCGCTTCTGACGAAATATGTCGAGGCCGGGTGGCTGGGCCGCAAGACCGAGCGTGGCTTCTACGATTACCGTGGCGAGACGCCGGTGCCGACCCGCTAGGCCGCCGGGTCGCGATCGGGATCCTCGCCCAGCGCAATCGTGTGCTGGCGCAGCCATGACATGAACCCGCGCGGGTCCCGACCTTTCTCCGCAGCCATCTCGGGCGAGATCGGCTTGCCGATCACCGGGGCCTGGGGTTTGTCGAAGGCATGGACGACCTCATGGATCAACAAGCCCTGCCGCAGGATCGGCGAGACATTGGCGGCAATCTGGTATGCACGGGAATTCGACCCCGGGAAATAGCAAGGCACCACGGTCGCCCCCGACCGGCGGATCATCTTGGCCGTAAAGACATTCCATTCCGCCTCGATCGCAGGGCCGAACATGGTTTCGGCCTGCGCCACCACGCCTGACGGGAACAGCGCGATCAGCCCGTCCTTGTCCAGATGATCCATCGCCTTGGCGCGCATCTCGATCATTTGTTTCTGGGCGTCGGCCTCGTGCGGGAATGGCACGGGGATCATGTAGCTGGCCGCGCTTTCGTCGATGCCGGTCAGCAAGGCACGGGTGAGAATGCGGTAATCGTTGCGCCGCCGGCCCACCACGTCGGCCAGCACCATGCCATCGATCAGGCCGTGCGGGTGGTTGGCCACGAGGATCACCGGCCCGCTTTCGGGAATCCGGTCGAGCTGGTGTTCCGGGGTCTGAATGTCGATCCCCATGATCTCCATCGTGGCCGGCCAAAAGGCCTGTCCCTTGGGAATGTCGCGGCTTTCGAAGCGGCGGATGCGACGGATCACCTCGATCTTGCCGGTACACCATTCCATGGACTTGATGAGCAGCCGCAGCAGCACGCTGTCGAAGGTATCGGAATAGGTCAGGCTCCGGCGATCATAGATCTTCGGAGCGCCACGGCCCTGCGCGTCGTGCAGGTTTCTGGAAGACGTTTCCGTCAAACGTGAATTTCCCTCGTTCGAGATGCGGTCGGGATTCAGTCCCCTTCGCCGAACTTGTCTGCCACCAGCGCCTCGAGCGCCGCAGCAAGTTCTTCGGCCTGCGCGCCCGTGGTTTCGACCTCAATAAAGGTTCCCTTGGATGCTGCCAACATCAAAAGCCCCATGATGCTGTCGCCTGCGGCGGACAGCCCATCCTTGGTCACCTCGGCCTCTGCGTCGAACTGCTCGACGGTTTCGGCGAACTTGGCCGAGGCGCGGGCGTGCAGCCCCTTGATATTGACGATCTCCAGGTTGCGATGCGCCATGGGCCCTCTCCCTAGTCCAGCCCGACGGAATGGCTGTTGATGTATTTTCGGCCCGCGGCAAGTGCGTCCTCCACCGCGACGGGAACCGGCTTGCGGCGCGACTTGGCCAGTTTCACCAGCATGGGCAGATTGGCCCCATAGATGATGCGGCGATTCTCCGGGCTGCAGGCGCGCAATGACAGGTTGGAAGGCGATCCACCAAACATGTCGGTCACGATCACGACGCCATCGCCGCTATCGACGGCATCCGCGGCTGTGCAGATTTCTTCCTGCTTGGCCGACCGGTCGACCTCGGCCTCGATCGCGATGGCGCGGATGCCGGGCTGACGGCCCACGACATGTTCGACCGCGGAAAGATATTCCGCTGCCAATCCCCCATGCGCCACGATAACGATCCCGATCACGCCTGCCTGTCCCGTTTGGTCGCCCCGCGACCCCAGCGATCTTGTTCCCCGTGCCTTATAGACACCTGCCACCCCGCCTCTGCAAGCCCCCGGGCCACGGTTTCGGTGACGACGACCGAACGGTGTTGCCCTCCGGTACATCCGAAGCCGACGGAAAGATGGGCCTTGCCCTCTTTTCGGAAGGCCGGCAACAGATCCAGTAACAGCGCCTGCACCTGGCCGGTAAACCCGGCAAAGCGGGGATCCTGCTCGACATGGGCCTGGACCGCCTTTTCAAGCCCGTTGAGCGGCCTCAGGGCGGGATCCCAGTGAGGATTGTGCAGAAATCGGCAATCGAACATCATGTCGACGCCCTTGGGCAGGCCCCTCTTGTAGGAAAACGAGTGCAGAGTGACCCCCATCGTCGATGCCCGGTCATCCGAGAACCACTCGGCCAGAGCCGCCTTGAGGTCATGCGGGCTCAACTCGCTCGTGTCGATGACGATATCGGCTTGGGCACGAATCGGCGCCAGCAAGCCGATCTCCTGCTCAATGCCTGTAATGGCGGGGGCATCTGGCACGAGCGGATGGCGGCGCCTTGTCTCGGAATAACGCCGGACCAGCACGTCCTCGGAGCAGTCGAGGAACATCAGTTGCAGCGCCAGGTCGTCGCGCGCCTCCAGCCATTCGACCAGGTCCTGCAATCCCTCGACCGAGAAATCACGATTGCGGATGTCCACACCCACAGCCATCGGCCGGTCGCCACCGGGTGCATCGAGCAGCCGCCGCAACATCGACATGGGAATGTTGTCGATGGCCTCGAAGCCCAAATCCTCGAGGATTTGGGTCGCGGTGGATCGACCGGCACCGGAGGGGCCGGTGATAATCACCAGCCTTTGCATGGTGGTATCTGTCTGATGTTGCGAGTCTTGCATTCGGCTCTCGGGCATTTTGGTCACTCCAACCGACCATGACGGATATATTGCATGATAGCGGCTGGAAAATGGTTATGCGCAACCTTGTGAAGGCAGGGGCAATCCACGCCGAGCAGCGTCGTGGTGCGATGCGGCGGAAGGCGCTCGCTTTCCTCTCTGCCCATGTCGATGACGAGGGCGACGGGAACAGCGTCGGTGAGGCGCGCGCGCAGAAGTCCGACGAAACGCGCCTCGATCGCGGCCGGCGCGGCGTCCGGCGCGCGGGCGGTCACGGTGTCATGATCGCGGTGTAGCAGGGTGATGTCGTCGCTGACCAGTTGTGCGCCAAGGGCCAACAAACCCAGCGCGAGCGCAGATTTTCCCGATCCGGATGGCCCCATCAGGAGGATACCCTTGCCCTCGACCGAAACCGTGGTGGCGTGTATCTGGCCCTGGTCCGTCACCGGGCCGCCCTAGACCGGCAGGCCGACCACGAACCGGGCGCCCAGCGGATCGGACCCCACATCGGCATCCGTGGGGCGAATGTTCTCGGCCCAGATCACACCGCCATGAGCTTCGACGATCTGCTTGGAAATGGCCAGCCCGAGGCCGGAATTGTTGCCGAACTGGCCTTCGGGACGTTCCGAGTAGAACCGCTTGAAAATCTTCGACAAGGCCCCGTCCGGAATGCCTGGCCCGGTGTCCTCGACCACGACGAGCACCCGGTTTTCGCGCTTGCGTGTCCAGACCCGGATCGCATCGCCGTCCTCGCAGAAGGAAATCGCGTTCGAGATGAGGTTGACGAAGACCTGCGCAAGCCGACCTTCGAGACCGACCACGGTGATCGGATGCTGGGGCAGGTCGGTGATGAAGTCGACGCCCTTTTCCCTGGCCTGGTTGCCCAGGAAGTCGGTGATGTTCGACAGCATCTTCAGAAGATCGAATTCCTCTTCCTCTTCCTTGACCAGCTCCGTGTCCAGGCGCGACGCGTTCGAGATATCGCTGACCAGCCGGTCGAGCCGCTGTACGTCGTGTTCAAGAACTTCCAGCAGCCGTTCGCGCTGATCGTCGCGCTTGGCGACACGCAAGGTGCCAACCGCCGACCTCATCGAAGCCAGCGGGTTCTTGATTTCATGGGCAACGTCGGCGGCGAATTGTTCGTTGCCTTCGATCCGCTGGGTCAGGGCGGCCACCATGCCACGCAGCGCGCCGGACAGGCGACCGATCTCGTCCGGGCGGCCTGTGAGGTCGGGAATGCGGATCCGTTCGGGCGCGACCTTGCGGGCGTTCTTGTCCCGCCCCAGCTCGGCCGCCTCGGCGAGATCCGAAAGCGGATTGGCGATGGTTGACGCCAGAACGAGGCTGAGCGCGATCGAAACACAGGCCCCGACAAGAAACATCTGCAAAAGCTGCTCTCGGTCTCGGCTGACCAGATCATCCAGTTCGCCGGGGGCCGAGACAACTGCGACCACACCGACTGGCCGCTCGCCCTGCATGACCGGTGTGGACACAGCGAAAAAGGCGCGCCCTTCGATGTCCTGGCGGGTCTCCAGCTGGGTGCCGGAGGCGATCGTGCGTTCGACCGACCGCCCAAAGTCCAGAACGGCGGCCACCGGCGTCGCCTCGGGGTCGCCGGGCCGCAGGACGGTCGAGAACCAGTTGAACACGCCATTCAGAAAATCGGTGATCAGGGTGCCGCGACCCTCCAGTTCCAACCCGGGAACGGGCGCATCCTCCGGCGTCGGATCGGACCAGCTGGACACCAGAACGCCCTGGGTATCGAACAGATACACATCGACCCCGCCACGCAGGTCGAGCCCTCGCAGCACCAGTTGCGCGTCGATCCCGTCGCCGGTGACAAGGTTGACCGGGGCCCCGACCGGAAGCTGCGCCTCGAAGACATCGGCGATCAGCTCGGCCTCGTTGACAAGCGACGATCCCCGTTGAAAGGCAAGGTTGTCGCGGGACGGGCTGAGATAAAGCACCCCCGCCACGAGCAGGATCAACCCCAGCAGGTTGAACGTGATGATCTTGCGCGCGAGCGGAGACTTGTTGAGCTGCAGCAAGCCGCGTCGCGCCCGGCGATTCTGAAGATCGCTGTCATCGGCGCGCGGGGCGACCCAGTCATCCCCCAGAACGACGGCCTCGTTCTGTTCGGCAGCTTGCCGGACAGATTTCAGGTCGCGAACGTCGATCTTGGGGGCTGCTGTCATCCCTTATTCTTCGTTATAGCGATACCCGATCCCGTAGAGCGTTTCGATGGCGGAAAACTCGTCGTCGACTTGGCGCATCTTCTTGCGCAGGCGCTTGATGTGGCTGTCGATGGTGCGATCATCCACATACACTTGGTCATCATAGGCCACGTCCATCAGCTGATCGCGGGATTTCACGAAACCGGGACGCTGGGCCAGCGCTTCGAGAAGCAGGAATTCGGTCACGGTCAGCGATACGTCGCGCCCCTTCCAGGTGACGGAATGGCGCAGCGGGTCCATGCTGAGTTCGCCACGCACCATCAGCTTCTGTTCCTCGCCCTCTTCCACAAGCTCGCCAGAGATGGCGTCCTGCCGGCGCAGAAGCGCCCGGATTCGTTCGACCAGCAGACGCTGGCTGAAGGGTTTCTTGACGTAGTCGTCCGCCCCCATGCGCAGGCCGAGAACCTCGTCGATCTCGTCATCCTTGGAGGTGAGGAAAATGACCGGCATGCTGGTTTTCTGGCGCAGGCGCTGCAGCAGGTCCATCCCGTCCATGCGCGGCATCTTGATATCCAGAACGGCCAGTTCCGGCATCTTCTTGTTGAAGGCGTCCAGCGCGGCCTGCCCGTCATTGTAGGTTTCGACATCGAAGCCTTCGGCCTCGAGCGTCATGGATACCGAAGTCAGAATATTGCGATCATCATCAACAAGCGCGATGCGTGACATTGGACTGCCCCTTTTATGCTGCTCTAAATTTTGCCTGTGTTTTTTGCTATTTTTGCCCTGATCGGCAGGGGCGAATCAATCCAAATCTTCACAGGCGCCACATTCCTGTGTCCGTTTTGACCCCAAAAACGGTAATCAATGGCTAAAATGTCTCACTTTGGTGTCTGGGCGCGCAGGTGGGTTGGCGGCGGCCCGCCATGGTGGCGCTAACGGCAATCTGGTTGCGCTAATGATTGCGCTAACTGCGACATCGCACTCTGTTCATGTGTAAAATCAGCGTGTTAATGCAGCGCTATTGGGGCACGTCCGCCCCGCGCAAAACGGAGCGAGAGAGACATGGACCACGGAACGGTCAATCCGAAGATGAAACTGCAGGATCAGGGCATCAGCGGTCTGGGCCATGTCTATTACAACCTGCTCGAACAGGAATTGGTCGATGTCGCCGTGGAACGCGGCGAAGGCACATTGGGCAAGGGCGGCGCTTTCCTGACCACGACCGGACAGTTCACCGGCCGGTCGCCCAAGGACAAGCACGTCGTGCGCACCCCCAGCACCGAAAACACCATCTGGTGGGACAACAACGCCCCGATGGCGCCCGAAGCCTTCGACAGGCTTTATGACGACATGACCGCGCACATGAAAGGCCGCGACTACTTCGTCGAGGACCTGTATGGCGGCGCCGACCCGGCGCACCGCCTGGACGTGCGTATCGTGACCGAGCTGGCCTGGCACGGGCTGTTCTGCCGCCACCTTCTGCGTCGGCCCGAGGTATCGGAACTCGACAGCTTCAGCCCCGACTTCACCATCATCAACTGCCCCAGCTTCAAGGCAGATCCGGAACGCCACGACTGCCGGAGCGACACGGTGATCGCGCTGAATTTCGACCGCAAGCTGATCCTGATCGGCGGCACGGAATATGCCGGGGAAAACAAGAAATCGGTTTTCACCCTGCTCAATTACATCCTGCCGGAAAAGGGCATCATGCCGATGCACTGCTCGGCCAACCATGCCAAGGGCAACCCGGTGGACGCCGCCGTATTCTTTGGCCTGTCCGGCACCGGCAAGACCACGCTTTCGGCCGATCCCAACCGGGTTCTCATCGGGGATGACGAGCACGGCTGGTCCGAGCGCGGCATCTTCAATTTCGAGGGCGGCTGTTACGCCAAGACCATCGGGCTGGACCCCGAGGCCGAACCCGAGATCTACGCCACGACCCAGATGCCGCATACCGTGATCGAGAACATGGTCTTCGACCCCGAAACCCTGGAACTGGATTTCGAGGATGACAGCCTGACCGCGAACATGCGCTGCGCCTACCCGCTGCATTACATCGACAATGCCAGCGAAACCGCACTGGGCGGGCATCCCAAGAACATCATCATGCTGACCTGCGACGCCTTCGGCGTTCTGCCGCCCATCGCACGGCTGACCCCGGCACAGGCCATGTATCATTTCCTGTCGGGCTTTACCTCCAAGGTGGCCGGCACCGAGCGTGGCGTGACCGAGCCGGAGCCGACCTTCTCGACCTGTTTCGGCGCGCCCTTCATGCCACGCCGCCCCGAGGTCTACGGCGAATTGCTGCGCCAGAAGATCGCCAGTCACGGCGCCACCTGCTGGCTGGTCAATACCGGCTGGACCGGCGGCGCCTATGGCACCGGCAGCCGCATGCCGATCCAGGCCACGCGCGCCTTGCTGACCGCGGCGTTGGACGGCTCGCTGGTCGAAGGGCAGTTCCGCAAGGATGCGAATTTCGGCTTTGACGTGCCTGTGACCTGCGCCGGCGTCGACGACAAGCTGCTGAGCCCGCGTGACACTTGGGCCGATCCCTCAGCCTATGACGCGCAGGCGCAGAAGCTGGTGGACATGTTCGCCGAGAACTTCACCCAGTACGTGCCCTATATCAACGAGGACGTGAAGGCCGCTGCCATCGGGTAAGCGCCTTGCCAAACCCCCTCACCACGCCCCGCGCCCTCGGTCGCGGGGCGTTATCGTTTGGCGAAGTCGCGTCAGACGAGTCCACGGCGTATCAGGTTCAAACCTGCTAACAGGAGCACCAGAAGCGTGACCTTCCGAAAGGTCGCCTGGTCGATCCTGTCCTGTAGCTTGAACCCGGCCCACATGCCGAAGGCAGCCGGGATGATCAGGAAAGCGGACAATCCAACCGTATCGCGGTTCAGGACGCCCGATTGCAGGTGTCCCAGCAACAGCATCACCGAGCCCAGCCCGTAGATCACGCCTTGCACCACCAGTTGCCGCGCCTTTGGCGTGTCGATCGCCACGAGATACAGCACCGTCGGCGGGCCCCAGGTGCCCGCAAGACCACCCATTGCCCCGGACAAGAACCCGGCAATGACCGCGCCCAGCGTGCGACGATTTTCAGGGATCGACAGGCGCAGACCCAGAAGCTGGATAGCGCAAAGCAGCACGACCGGGATGCCCAGTACAAGAAACATCGTATCCGTCGGGATCACGGTCAGGAACTGCGCCGAGATCAGGATCATCGTGCAGACGATCAACAGGTAAAGCCAGTAATCGCGGATCGCCTGCATCGCCTCGTCCAGCCCGGCGCGCAGCACTTGTAGGCCGTTCGACATGACGATCGGCAGGATCAGGGCGGCCACGGCGATTCGAGGCTCCAGCAACATGCCAAGGCCCGACACCATGATCAGCGGCATGGCGAAGCCGACGGCCCCCTTTACGACGCCCGCAAGAAGCGTGACGGCGATGACGGCCGCCAAAAGGGCGGCGCTATCGATGCTTGCGAAAATATCCATGATCTTCCCATAGCCCGAGGGGCGATCGGTCGCAGCCCCAAATCGTCCGCGACATTTTCTTTATGATCTTGCGCGCTATGTCGCAGCAATATTGCGCCGCACTCGCAAAGCCGCTATTGCTGCACCTGCAAAAAGAGGAATCGCCATGCCCCGGGACGGACACGAGATGAGCCCCATTCTGAATGATCTGCTGAGCCTGACGAAAGCAGCTCTGCCGCCACTGGAAGAGTTGCTTGAAACCGCCACGACCACCGTGCGCGACCTGGTAACCGAGGGCGAGCGTGTCTCCGGCAGCCTTCTGGAGCAGAACCAGACAGCGGCACACGGGCTGGCTTGGGTGGCGACCTACGTGGAATCCCTGCGCCAGATGCAAGGCTGGGCCGAACGGCTGCAAGCCGATGGCAAGTTCGGCGAGGTCGAACAGCTGATCCACCAGATCGCTTTCGGCGAATACCTCTGGCAGCTCTACGGTGGTATCCCCATGAGCCAGGGTGAGATCGTCCGCTTGCAAGACCTTGGCCTGAGCCAGGACCAGATGCGCGCCATGATGACCCCCGAGGTCATGACCCTGACGCAAGAGGCCAACAGCCAGGCCGCACGGATGCGCCTTGTCGAGCTGATGCAGCAGCAGGCCGCCAATATCACGGTCGGCGCGCCGGGCCTAGATGACGAGCTGGAGATGATCCGCGAACAATTCCGCCGTTACGCGGTCGAACGCGTGGAACCCAATGCCCATGACTGGCACCTCAAGGACGAGCTGATCCCGATGGAGATCATCGAGGAACTGGCCGAGATGGGTGTCTTCGGCCTGACCATCCCCGAGGAACTGGGCGGTTTCGGCCTGCCCAAGGCGGCGATGGCGGTGGTGTCCGAAGAACTCAGCCGGGGCTATATCGGCGTCGGCAGCCTTGGCACCCGGTCCGAGATCGCGGCGGAGCTGATCCTCTGCGGCGGCACCGACGACCAGAAGGCGCATTGGCTGCCCAAGATCGCCTCAGCCGAAATCCTGCCCACCGCCGTCTTCACCGAGCCTAACACCGGTTCCGATCTGGGATCGCTGCGCACGCGCGCGGTGAAGGTTGGCGACGATTACGAAATCACCGGGAACAAGACCTGGATCACCCACGCCGCCCGCACCCATGTCATGACCCTTCTGGCACGGACAGACCCCGACAGCACCGATCATCGTGGCCTGTCCATGTTCCTTGCCGAAAAGACGCCCGGCACCGACGAGAACCCCTTCCCGACCGAGGGCATGACCGGCGGCGAGATCGAGGTTCTGGGGTATCGCGGGATGAAGGAATACGAACTTGGTTTCGATCAATTCAAGGTCAAGGGCGAGAACCTGCTGGGCGGGGAAGAAGGCAAAGGCTTCAAACAGCTGATGCAGACCTTCGAATCTGCCCGCATCCAGACCGCCGCCCGCGCCGTGGGGGTCGCGCAATCGGCCTTGGACGTGTCGATGCAATATGCGCAGGACAGAAAACAGTTCGGCAAGTCCCTGATCAACTTCCCCCGCGTGGCCGGCAAGCTGGCGATGATGGCTGTTGAAATCATGGTGGCGCGGCAGCTCACCTATTTCTCGGCCAACGAGAAGGACAATGACCGCCGCTGCGACCTGGAGGCCGGGATGGCCAAGCTGCTGGGCGCCCGTGTGGCCTGGGCTGCGGCCGATAACGGCCTGCAGATCCACGGCGGCAACGGTTTCGCCATGGAATACCAGATCAGCCGCATCCTGTGCGACGCACGCATCCTCAACATCTTCGAAGGTGCCGCCGAGATCCAGGCGCAGGTTATCGCACGACGCTTGTTGGGATGACG
Source organism: Salibaculum griseiflavum (assembly GCF_003129565.1). Classification (GTDB taxonomy): domain Bacteria; phylum Pseudomonadota; class Alphaproteobacteria; order Rhodobacterales; family Rhodobacteraceae; genus Salibaculum; species Salibaculum griseiflavum. The sequence goes on along the minus strand of NZ_QETF01000001.1, from coordinate 178,220 downwards.
GGGTTCGAAACGATCCGGGGGATCGTTTCGGCCCGGCGACACGCCGAGATCCGGGCGCAGGTCATAGCGCGCCGCCTTCTGGGTTAGTCCTCGGGTCCGGGCGGAATGTCGATCCCGTCCAACCATGGCTTGATGTCGAGCACCGGTGTGCCGTCGAAAGCGTCGGTCACGTCTATACCGATCTCGCCAGCCTCGTGATCCAGCGAGGTTATCCGCACCGCTTCGATCGCGATGGGATTGGGGCGGACCGGACTGCGCAGGGCGAAGGTCCCGCGCGGGCCATCCGCATGGCGCGGAGCCTGCACGATCAGGTCACGCCGCGCCCGGTCGAACCAAAGGACCAGCCATATGGCCTGCCCGACCTGAAGCCCCCGCAGCCCGTCCCGGTAGGGCGCGCTGATCACCACGCGCCCATGGCCGCCGCCCGCCTCGCGGGATTGGCGGAGGTTCTTGGGGGCCTCACCGGGCGCCCAGTCGGACTGCAAGACACCTATGAAGGTAATTGCCGCATCCTTGCACTCCGCCGGGTCGAAACCCAGCGCCACTTCGCCGTCTCGTGCCGGTTTGGTCTTCATCACTTCAACGGCAGCAGTGTGCAGGGCATGTCCCGCAGGTCCGGCAGGTCGGTGATGCGATAGCTGCTGCAATCACTCAGCGCCGCGCGGTCCGCTGCACCCTGAGTGGCGTGGCCCCAGACGATGGCATAGGCACCATCCTCGCTGATCGCCATGGCCCGGTGACGCGGGCGGGCCTCGTGGGCCTCGAAATGGCCAGCCGCATCAGGACCCATTGTAGCTACACCGCGCCCCGGCGGCTCGTAGCCGCGCGGATGAATCTCGGCATAGATCAGGCAGGCATCGGTGAATTTCAGACATTCTTCACGGGCAATGTCGCGGGCGCCGGCAATCGAATTCGCGCCGGAAACATAGCCATAGGACCCGTCCTTGCCGATGGCGAAAGCCCCGAAATAGGTCATCCCGTCCTGGAACTCTTGCTCAAAGGCCAACCGGGTATCGCCTTGCAACGGCAGAGCGGAACGTTCGACCAATACCCCGTCGCGGGCGAACGTCACCACGGTATCGATCGGCGCGGCAAACTCGGCCTCATGCAGGTTGTCCGGCTCGGAGAGGGGCACTTGGCCCAGACCGAATGCCAAAAGGACTCCCAAGAGCATGTGAAGCGCCTCCATGTAACATCTCACGAGTTGCATCAAACTGGCACGGGTCTGGGCAGCGGTAAAGGCTGGCCACTTGGTTTGGCCATCAAACCCGAATAGGATCAGGCAATGAGAGGAATAAGTGCCCTATTTGCCATCGCGGTTCTTGCAAGCTGTGTTGAAGATCATTCCGGGTCGAAGCGGATCCCAAAAGGTGTTGAATACGCGTTGATCGAAATGAATGGCGCGGCTTTTGACGGACGGGCCACGATCCTGTTTGGCGCGGACGGGGGCGTGTCAGGCCAGGCGCCCTGCAACCGGTATTTCGGGCAAGTCAGCAGCCGCTACCCGCGCTTTGCCTTGAACGGTGTAGGCGCCACGATGATGGCCTGCCCCGCTCTCGATACAGAGGCAGCCTTTTTTGCCGCGCTGGAAGGCATGACGCTTGCCAATGTGTCTGGCGACACGCTGACCCTGAGCAACCCCGCCGGCGAAACGCTGGTCTTTGCTGCGCCCTAGGCGCTGCGCCGAAGCAGGTCCAGCAGGCGTGCCCGCGCCTCTGGCACGGGCTTGTCGCCCAAGGATGCCGCAAGGTGGTGCTCCAGGAAATGCCCCGTGACCGTCAGCGCCTCGAGAATATCCGCCGTGCTGGCCGCGCCCTGTCGCAGTAGAACGGGCGGTAGCGGCAGAAGCCTGTCGGCCCACTCACCTGCCCCGGTCCGCGACACCGCCCGGCCAGATTTGGGCGAGACATAGACCAAGCCCTCGGTCGCACCCGTCACCGCGCAGGACGACAGGTCGAGACCGAAGCCAAGCTCTTCAAGAAGGGCAAGCTCCCAGCGCAGATAGCCCAGCGGCCACAGCTCGTCCTGCCCAAGCAGGTCGAGCAATTGCACGCTGCGCCCGTAAAGCGGCGGGTGCGCCTCGCGCTCGGGCAAGGCGAAACACAAAAGCCCGGTCACCGCGTTCAAGCCCGCAAGCGCAAGGCGCCCGCCCATGGATTGCGCGGCACGACTGCGAATGGGCTCGACAGTGAAGGCGCCCAGATGCTCTTCCAGCCGGGCCTTCCAGGTCACGTCCAGTTGGGCGCCCGGCTGCAGGATGGCCGACAGCTTGCGCCCGGTGCCACCGCGGACGACGCCAGCGACGCGCCCGTGCCCCTCGGTCAGCACGTCGAGGATCACGGCATTCTCGCCGTGCTTGCGAACCCGCAGGACCGCACCCTCTTCGCGCCATTCGATCATGCGGGCATCAAGCGCCATCACGCCGATGGGCGCAAGGGCCATGCCTGCCTTGCCGGGTGCGGCTGGCTCAGCTTTCGTTGGCGCCGCGCAACTGCCGGATCGCCTTTTGAACGGCGCGCCAAGTTTCGGCTGCCTCCGACTCGCCGGCCTCTTCATGCTGTTTGGCCTTTTGCGCGGCTTCCGCTTCGGCCTTGTCGCCATGGGCATCATAGAGCGCCCGGGCATGTTGTGCGATTTTCTCGATCTGCATATCTCGGCTCCTTTCCGGTCGTTTCGGCCTTACTTGGACCTCTTTATCTTGCGAGGACAGTCAAACATGCCGAGGCCCCCACCGTCTTGATTGAAATCAAGCGCGCCTGCGTCTTCGCGCCTCGGTCCGTCTCAATCCGCCAGCCCCGGTTCGTCCAGCAGATGCCGCCCGGCACGGTCTTCGACCTCGATGATCCATAGGTCAGGGTCGAATTCGGCTTGCCGGGCAAGGGCGGCGTCGACCTCGGGCTCCTCGCCCTCGGTCAGCACCATCCATTTGCGGTCCCCCGTCACAAGGTCGAAAGACCGCTGATAGGCCACCGCGCGCCCGTCCAGCGTATTCAGCTTGACCAGCACCGCGCCCGCCGTTGCGTCCCCCTTGCGCACGACGAAGGCGGGTATGTCGGCCAGACGCAACCGCGTCAGGTAGGCCGAAACCCAGACATCCGCCGTCAGGCGCATCAGTTGCCGTCCCGGAAATCCAGCCCCATCTCGGAATATCGTTCCGCTTCTTCCAGCCAGTTCGGGCGCACCTTGACCTGAAGGAACAGGTGGATCTTGCGGCCCAGGAATTCCTCAAGCTCCTCGCGGGCAGCCTTGCCAACAGCCTTGATGGTCTCGCCCTTCTTGCCCAGGACAATGCCCTTGTGGCCATCGCGCATGACATAGACCACCTGATCGACACGGGCCGAGCCATCCTTGCGCTCTTCCCAGTTCTCGGTTTCGACAGTCAGCTGGTAGGGCAATTCCTGATGCAGGCGCAGAGTCAGCTTTTCCCGCGTCATCTCGGCGGCGATCATCCGCAACGGCAGGTCGGCGATCTGGTCCTCGGGGTAGAGCCACGGGCCCTCGGGCATCTGGTCCGCCAGCCAGCGGCGCAGGTCGTCGCAACCATGGCCCTTTTCGGCAGAGATCATGAAGGTTTCGACGAAGGGGAAACGGTCGTTCATTTCCTTGGTCAGGGCCAGCAAAGCCGGTGCTTCGACCCGGTCGATCTTGTTGATGGCCAGTGCCACCTTGCGGCCCTTACCGACCTCTTCGAGCTGTTCAAGGATGGTTTCCACGCCTTCGGTCACGCCGCGATGCGCCTCGACCAGCAGGACAATCACATCGGCATCGGCCGCCCCACCCCAGGCCGCGGCAACCATGGCCCGGTCGAGGCGGCGACGCGGACGGAACAGGCCCGGCGTGTCGACAAAGACGATCTGCGCGTCCCCCTCCAGCGCCACGCCACGGATGCGCGCGCGCGTGGTTTGCACCTTGTGCGTGACGATCGAGACCTTGGCCCCGACCATCTGGTTGGTCAGGGTGGACTTGCCCGCGTTGGGCTCACCGATCAGGGCGACGAATCCGGCGCGTTGGGTCATCTCGATATCCTATTCTGCCTCTAGCCGGTCCAGCAAAGCCTTTGCGGCCGCGTGTTCCGCATGGCGTTTGGAGCCGGCAGTGGCTTTTTCCGCTTCGCCCGTCTCCAGCGCGACCTCGATCACGAATTGCGGTGCGTGATCAGGCCCCGTGCGTTTCAGCTCTTTGTAGACGGGCGGCTGCTGGCCACGGGCCTGGGCCCATTCCTGCAGCGCCGTCTTTGCATCACGGGCATCCGCCTTGACCGTGGTGATGCGATCCCCCCAAAGCGCAACGATCCGCGCTTGCGCGGCCTCGAACCCGGCATCGAGGTAGACTGCGGCGATCACCGCCTCCATCGCATCGCCCAGCAGCGCCTCCTTGCGGCGGCCGCCCGACTTCATTTCGGAGCGCCCCAGTTTCAGCACCGTGCCAAGGTCGATCTGGCGGGCGATGGCGGCGCATGTCTCCTTGCGGACCAGAGCGTTGTAGCGCGGCGCCAGTTGGCCTTCGGTCGCCTGTGGATCAGCTTTCAGCAAGGCTTCGGCCATCACCAGCCCCAGCACCCTGTCACCCAGGAATTCAAGGCGCTGGTTGTCGTCGCGATGGACGCTGGACATGGACGGATGCGTCACTGCACGGATCAACAGATCGGGGCTGGAAAACCTGTGGCCCAGCCTCTCCTGAAACGCCTTCAAATCCGCCGACAGTTTCACTCGATCGCCTTGAAGTAGCGGTCCGACCGCCAGGTCCAGAAGGCCAGCATGGACCGCCCGGCGGACGAGAACATGATCCGGTCAGCGCGACCGACGATATCCTCGTAGGGCACGAAGCCCACGCCACGTGCGGCCTGCGGCACACGGCTGTCCGAGGAGTTGTCACGGTTATCACCCATGAAGAAATATTGCCCCTCGGGCACGGTGAAAACCCCGGTATTGTCCAGCGCGCGGCGCCCGATATTCAGGATACCGTGCGACACCCCATTGGGCAGGGTCTCTATGAAACGTTCCTTCTGGCAGTCCGACCCGATGCCGACCGCGCCGTTCTGGCATTGCGGCAAAAGGCCTTCGGGGCCTTGGTGCTCCATGGTCTCGATGAAGAAGCCGTCCTGATTCTGCGCGGCGGCCTCGCCATTGATGAAGACAACCCCGTTGCGCAGCTGAATCTGGTCACCGGGCAGGCCGATCAGGCGCTTGATGAAATCGCGGCCCGTCACCGGGTGGCGGAACACAACGACATCGCCGCGCTCTGGCTCTGACCCGAAAAGTCGGTCATTGCCGCCCTTGAAGACACCGCAGAAATCCTCGGCATCCACATCGATTCCGAACCGCGGAATGATGATCGAGGGGCAGGACGCGTAGGAATAGCCATAGGCCATCTTGTTGACGAAGAGGAAATCGCCGATCAGCAGCGTGTCTTTCATCGACCCCGACGGGATCCAGAACGGTTGAAAGAAGAAGGTCCGGAACACCCCGGCGATAAGCAGGGCATAGACCACCGTCTTGATGGTTTCCTTGACGGTGTGAAGGATTCCGGTGCTTTCGGACATGAGGCGAATTTCCCTTGAAAAGTCCGATGCTACATGCGGCGGCGGCACGCCCGAGTCAACAGGTCAGTCGGGCTGTCCGGCGGGCCTGGCTTCGATCACCACGAAGGCCTGCGCCCAAGGGTGATCGTCCGTCAGGGTGACGTGGATGATCGCCTCGTGCCCCTCGGGGGTCATTTCGTCCAGGCGGTCTCTTGCCCATCCCGTGACGGCCATGACCGGCTGGCCGGTGTGCAGATTGCTGACGGCCATGTCCTTCCAGGCGATGCCCATGCGCAGCCCGGTGCCCAGCGCCTTGGAACACGCCTCTTTCGCGGCCCAGCGTTTGGCATAGGTGCCTGCGGTATCCGCACGGCGTTCGGCCTTGGCCTGCTCGATCTCGGTGAAGACCCGGTTGCGGAACCGGTCACCAAAGCGGTCGAGCGTGCCCTGGATGCGTTCGATATTGGCCAGGTCCGTTCCGATACCCAGGATCATTCGCGCCCCAACTCGTGCCGCACAGTGACCTCGCCCGTGGCCTGGTTGACAATCGCGTGGACGATTAGCGAATTGGAAAACTCCTCTTCCGGCAGGTAGAGCCGGCCCGGCACCGAAAGGGTCAGCCCCCGCGCCGGGTCATATGCGGCTGTCAGCTCGTCGAAATAGAGGCCCGCATACCCCATCCCGCGATCGAACCCGACAAGTGTGCACCGTCGTTCCCCCAGCGCCATGCGGGGCGGATGCAGGATCAGAAGGTAGAAGGCCCCGGCCGCCGGTTCGATCCGGTCGATCAGCGCCACACGCACCTCGCCATTGGCGAAACTGCGGGTGTGGTCGACCCAGGGTTCGGGAATTCCGTCCGCCCCGGCGCGCCAGTCGCAGGGCTCGATGGATTGTGCCGGGGCGGCAAGTGGTAAAAGAGCGAAAAGCAGGGCCAGGACAGGTTTCATGGGCGGGTTTCTGTATCCAGATCGTAGACGACTATCCCATCCGCCCCGCCGTCGCACAATGCCACAAGCCGGCCACCCAATGCCTGATGGCGCGGATCGGCTGCGTAAAGGCCCAGTGCCGCCTGGTCTTCAAAACGGCAGATAAACCCGTAAGGATGGTCCGGCGACTTTCCTTCGGCATCGACATTGCGGCCATGGGCAAAGCCCTTGAACCCGTCGATCTGGCCCACCAGCGCGGCCAGTCCGGCCATCACGGAGGCAAGTTCGCCGGGGTCATGATCTTGGCGCAGGTTGAGCATGACGCAATGCAGGATCACGCCCGCGCCTCGTCCATCAGACGGCGCATTTCCCGGATCGCCGGGTCCAGCCCCATGAAGATGGATTCGGCTATGATGAAATGGCCGATATTGAGCTCTTTGACCTCGGGAAAGGCCGCAATGGGTTTCACGGTGTCGAAGGTCAGGCCGTGGCCTGCATGGACCTCCAGGTCCAGTGAATGGGCAAAGGTGGTCATTTCACGCAGCGCCTCCAGTTCGCGGTCTCGGTCGTCGAAGCGACCCTCGGCATGGGCATCGCAATAAGCGCCGGTATGCAACTCGATCACCTGGGCACCGATCCGATGCGCCGCCTCGATCTGGCGCTGGTCAGCCGCGATGAAGATCGAGACACGGCACCCCGCCTCGCGCAGGGGCGCAATGAAATGAGCCAGCCGGTTTTCCTCGCGCGCCACTTCGAGACCGCCCTCGGTCGTGCGCTCCTCCCGCTTTTCCGGCACGATGCAGACCGCGTGCGGCTTGTGACGCAAGGCAATCTTCTGCATTTCCTCCGTCGCGGCCATCTCGAAATTCAGTGGGCCCTCCAGCGCCTCCATCAGGGCTTCGATATCGGCGTCAGAAATATGACGGCGATCCTCGCGCAAATGGGCGGTGATGCCATCGGCGCCTGCGGCCTCGGCCAGCCGAGCCGCCCGGACGGGATCCGGATAGGTGCCGCCCCGGGCATTTCGCACGGTCGCCACATGATCGATGTTCACGCCCAAACGCAGGTCGTTCATGGCTTTGCTCCTTGGCTGTACCGGGTCAGGCTAGCGCTGCACCAAACGCAGCGAAAGCGTGTTTGCATGACGATTGCTGATGCACAAGGTCACTGTTCCGGACGTTGCGACTGCTTGAGCTTGCCCAACCGTTGCCTCAGCGCCTTGCGACGGCGGTTCTGGTAAACATGGATCAGCCGGACCACCACGTAATAGGCGATGGTCGCGGCGACGATGCCGGGGATGACCGACCCCACCATGAAGGGGAAGAAGGTGGTGTCGTAAAAGGCCCTCAGCCCATCCCACTGCATCGCCTCGGGGGTGAAAACGGCACGGATGTTGTGCAAGATGTCCGACCAGGCCGACGAAATCTCGGCATTCAGGTCGATCTTTGCCGGTGATTGGCCGAGCAGCCAGTGCCCGAACCACAGCGAGGTAGCGGCGATCGGAATATAGGTCAGCGGATTGCCGAAAAAGGTCGCCAGCAAAGCGGCGACAAGATTGCCGCGCATCAGCCGGGCAATCAGCAACGAGATGATGAAATGCAGCCCGAAGAAGGGGGTGAAGGTCACGAATACCCCGGCCCAGACGCCGCGTCCGATCTTTTCAGGGGTGTCCGGCAGGCGCCGCACGCGATGCTTGACGTATTGCGCAGCCCGCGCCCAACCGCCCCGGGGCCAGAAGAACTCGAAGATGATCCGCCAGATCGGGCGTCTGTCCCTGCGTCTGAAGACCACCTTTGCGTTCCTGTCCTAGTCCTGTCTTTCGACCGCACCCGCACGGTCCGGATCTCGGTGTCGGCTAAGCGCCGAAACATGGCTTTCCGCTTCGAGCGCCGTCATCACCCTGTGCATATGCTCAACATCGCGCAGGTCAACCTCGATCAGCAACCTGTAGTAATCGGGCTTGCGGTCAATGAAGACCAGATCGGAAATATTCGCTTCCTGCTCGCCGATCAGGGTGCAGATGCGGCCCAGAACCCCGGCATCGTTGGTGATGGTAAGATCCATCGTGACGGTATTGTTCGCCTTGTGCGTGCCCTCGGCCCAATGCAGGTCGATCCACCGGTCGGGCTGTTCCTCGAACTGGGCCAGCACGTCGCAGTCGATCGCATGAATGACGACACCTTGCCCGCGATAGGTGATGCCGACGATGCGTTCACCCGGCACCGGCTGGCAGCACTGGGCGCGGCGGAATGACTGGTCGGCGGCAAGGCCGACCACGGCGCGGCGCGGCTCGATCTCCTGGCCGCCTGTCTCGGCAAGCTCCGGATAGATCGCGCGCACGACCTCCCGGCTGGTAAGGTCGGCGCTACCAAGCCGTTCCAGCAAATCATCCGTGGCCGAGATGCCCAGTGCCTTTGCGGCGGTGCCAAGCGCCTTGTCCGTGGCCTTCTTGCCGATATTCTCGAAGGCCACGCGCGCCAGTTCCCGGCCCAGCCGAATGAATCGTTCGCGATCCTCTTCGCGCAAAGCCCGGCGAATTGCGGTCTTGGCGCGGCCCGTCACGGCGATGTCGATCCAGGTTACCTGGGGGCTTTGGCCCTCGGCGGTGATGACCTCGACCGACTGGCCGTTCTTGAGCCGCGTCCACAGCGGAACGCGCAACCCGTCCACCTTGGCCCCGACAGTCGCATGGCCGATCCGCGTGTGAATGGCATAGGCGAAGTCGATAGGCGTGGCCCCACGGGGCAATTTGATCACGTCGCCCTTGGGCGTGAAGCAGAAGACCTGGTCCTGGTACATTTCCAGCTTCACGAAATCGAGGAACTCGTCGTGGTCCTGCTCCTCGTCCAACCGCTCGGTCATCGAGGCCACCCAGCGCGCCGGATCCACGGCAAAGCGGTTCTCGACCAGTTCCCCGTCACGATAGGACCAATGGGCGGCCACGCCGGTCTCGGCGACCTCGTGCATCTCGCGGGTGCGGATCTGAACCTCGACCCGCTTGCCGTCGCGCCCCGAAACTGTCGTATGGATCGACCGGTAACCGTTGGATTTCGGCTGGCTGATGTAATCCTTGAACCGGCCCGGAACGGCACGCCAGCGCTGGTGGATCACGCCGAGGACGGCATAGCAATCCGCCTCTGACCCGGTGATGATGCGAAAGCCGTAGATGTCGGACAGGCGCGAAAACCCCTGGTCCTTTTCCTGCATCTTGCGCCAGATCGAATAGGGCTTCTTGGCCCGGCCATAGATCTCGGCGTGCAGACCGGCCCGGTCCAGTTCGGTTTCCATGTCGCTGGTGATCTTCTCGATCACATCGCCGGTTTCGCGTTGCAGCGTGATGAACCGGCGGATGATCGAATTACGCGCCTCTGGGTTGAGCACGCGAAAAGCCAGATCCTCCAGCTCTTCGCGCATCCACTGCATCCCCATGCGGCCCGCAAGCGGCGCATAGATATCCATGGTCTCGCGCGCCTTCTGAACCTGCTTGTCAGGCCGCATCGACTTGATCGTGCGCATGTTGTGCAGCCGGTCGGCCAGCTTGACCAAGGTCACCCGCAAATCGCGCGAGGTGGCCATGAACAACTTGCGGAAATTTTCGGCCTGCTTGGAGGCCGCGTTGGTCAGCTGCAGATTCGTCAGCTTGGTAACGCCCTCGACAAGGTCAGCGATCTCTCGGCCGAATCGCGCCTCGACCTCGGAAAAGCTGGCCTTCGTGTCCTCGATGGTGTCATGCAGCAGGGCTGTCACGATCGTGGCATCGTCCATCTGCTGTTCAGCAAGGATGCCGGCCACGGCGACCGGGTGCGTGAAATAGGGTTCACCGGAATGTCGGAACTGACCCTCGTGCATCTCTGCCCCGAAGGCAAAGGCATCGCGGATCAGTGCCTCGTTGGTCTTTGGGTTGTAGGTTCGGACCAGCCCGATCAGGTCATCTGCCGCGATCATCGAGGTCCGAATCCACCCTTACTTCTGGCCCTGGGCTTCCATCAGGGCGCGCAGAAGCTTTTCCTCGCTCATATCGTCTTCGGCGGGGGCGTCAGCCTGTTCGCTGCCGCCACCCATCAGGATCGCCATGGAATCCTCTTCGGGCTCGTCCACCTCGATCTGGGTCTGGTTCGATTCGATCAGACGCTCACGCAGATCATCGGCCAGCTGGGTTTCATCCGCGATTTCGCGAAGGGCAACGACCGGGTTCTTGTCGTTGTCGCGATCCACGGTCGCGGCGGAGCCGGCCGAAATCTCGCGGGCACGGTGCGCGGCAAGCATCACCAGCTCGAAGCGGTTCGGAACCTTGTCAACGCAGTCTTCAACGGTCACGCGGGCCATGGGACACTCCAATCGGTCGTTCTGGGCGGTCAGTAGAAGTGGGGTCCATATAGGCTTGACAGTAATTTGACAAGGCGATTCCACGCACTCACAGGGGTTTGACCGCGGCTTTTTCGCTGTCCGGGCGCGCGGCCAGCATCTGCGAAACGGTCAAGCCCAGCCCGGGATGCCGCCAATCACACGCGACATCGGCAAGCGGCACCAACACGAATGACCGATCCCGAAGACGTGGATGCGGCAGGATCAGCTGGTCCGGCGCGGTCACTTTCTGTTGCTCGAGTGGCAGATCACGCCAGCGCGCCTGGGTCGCGGCATCGGGCAAGACCAGGTCTCCGACCGCGATCAGATCAAGATCGAGGCTGCGCTGTCCCCAACGCACCCGTCGTTCCCGCCCGAAATCCTGTTCGATCGCGTGTAGGCGGGCCAGAATGTCCTCGGCCGACAGATCGGACCGGAAGGCGCAGGCCGCGTTTACGAAATCTGGCCCGGCCCCCGCAGGAAAGGCAGGTGTGGCGTAGAAACGGCTGCTGGCCAGGTCGGCGCCGAAGGCGCCGCGCAAGGACGCCACTGCGGCCTCGACGGTCGTTCGCGCATCGCCTTGAGCGGATGCAGCGTTCGACCCAAGGGCGACCAGAACAAGGCGGTCAGTGCTAGACATTAAACGGGGTTGTCCCATGTTACATTTGCATTACATTGCGCGCGCTTCGCCGGGACCTAACGCCACTCACGTTTAATCCCAACCGGCGATTTGCCATTGGAAGGAAAAAATTATGTTCTATCGCGATGAGCGTCTTGCGCTCTTCATCGATGGTTCGAACCTGTATGCGGCGGCAAAGGCGCTTGGGTTCGACATTGATTACAAGCTGCTCCGACAGGAATTCATGCGCCGGGGCAAGTTGCTGCGTGCCTTTTACTACACGGCCCTGCTTGAAAATGATGACTATTCTCCGATCCGCCCTCTGGTGGACTGGCTGCACTACAATGGCTTCACCATGGTCACCAAGCCGGCCAAGGAATTCACCGACAGCCAAGGCCGCCGCAAGGTGAAAGGCAACATGGACATCGAACTGACCGTCGACGCCATGGAGCTTGCCCCGCATGTGGATCATATCGTCCTGTTCTCGGGCGACGGCGATTTCCGTCCGCTGATCGAATCGATACAGCGCAAAGGTGTTCGGGTTTCCGTTGTCTCGACCATCCGCAGCCAGCCGCCGATGATTGCCGATGAACTGCGCCGCCAAGCCGACAATTTCATCGAGCTGGACGATCTGCGCGACGTCATCGGCCGTCCGCCCCGCGAACCTCGCGAGGACCGGAACGAGGCTGTGACCACCGCTGATTGACGTCTCCGAACGCCGCCTACTGGGCCTGCGCGGCCACGGCGGCGTTCATTTCATCATGGCGGGCGATGATCCGGTCGGACCAGGTGCTCTTGATATAGGCCAGCACCTCCAGGATCTGCTGATCGCTCAACTGCCCCTCGAACCCCGGCATGTCGCTTTCATAGCCATTGCCCACCACCGCAGCGGTTCCGTATTTCGTCAGCATGAACAGCTGGATATCGGGATGGTGCCAAGTGTGGCCGGTTTCGTCATGCGGCGGGGCCGGCAGGCGGCCAGTGTCCTTCGGCGTGCGCCAGTTCGGCTCGCCGCTCAGATCGGCGGCATGACAGCTTGCGCAATATTCGCCGTAGATCGCCTCGCCGGCGGCAACGGCCTCCGGGACGTCATAAGGCAGGATCTGGCCCGGCTTCTGATCCGCGGCAACCGACAGCGCAAATCCGCCGCCCAGAGCCACGAGACTCCCCAACACGGTCCAAGTCACTTTCGTCATGCGGTCCTCCAATTTTCACCCATCTGCGAAGGTTCCCGCGCTGGAAGGCAAGACACCATTTCTTGAAGCCGCTTCTGGACGCTGCCCGCGCCAGCGCCTAGGTGTAGCGCATGACAAAATCGCCCCTGACTCTCTACCTTGCCGCGCCTCGCGGCTTCTGCGCCGGTGTCGACCGCGCCATCAAGATCGTCGAGATGGCGCTCGAGAAATGGGGCGCGCCCGTCTTCGTCCGCCACGAGATCGTGCACAATAAGTATGTGGTCGATGATCTGCGCGCCAAAGGTGCAGTTTTCGTCGAAGAACTGGACGACTGCCCCGATGACCGCCCGGTCATCTTCTCGGCCCATGGCGTGCCCAAGGCCGTTCCGGCCGAGGCCGCCCGCCGCGAAATGGTCTATGTCGATGCCACATGCCCGCTGGTCTCCAAGGTGCATATCGAGGCCGCCCGCCACGCCGAGAACGGGTTGCAGATGATCATGATCGGCCACGCCGGCCATCCCGAAACCGTTGGGACGATGGGGCAATTGCCCGAGGGCGACGTGCTTCTGGTCGAGACGGTCGAGGATGTGGCAACTGTCGAGGTGCGCGACCCCGAAAAGCTGGCCTTCGTCACGCAAACCACCCTGTCAGTCGATGACACGGCGGATATCGTCACCGCGCTGAAGGCGCGGTTTCCTGCCATCGTCGGCCCGCACAAGGAAGACATCTGCTACGCGACGACCAACCGGCAAGAGGCCGTCAAGGCCGTCGCGCCGCGCGCTGACGCGCTTTTGGTGGTTGGAGCGCCGAATTCCTCGAACTCGAAACGTCTTGTCGAAGTCGCCCGCAAGGCGGGCTGCCCCTATGCGCAACTGGTCCAGCGGGCAACGGATATCGACTGGCGCGCCCTGGACGGCATCGCGTCGATCGGGATCACGGCGGGGGCCTCGGCGCCGGAAACCCTGATCAACGAGGTGATCGACGCCTTCCGCGATCGTCATGACGTGACCGTCGAAACCGTGGAAACCGCGCAGGAAAACGTCGAGTTCAAGGTGCCCCGCGTCCTGCGGGAACCGGCCTGACCGCTCGGCGCTTGCCAAGCCGGGAAGACGGCTCAAATATGACCCCATGAAAGAGATCCCCCGATCCGCCCTTGTCCTCGGCATTGCCGGCCTGCTGCCCTTTCTCTGGGGCGCGTTGACCGTGCTGTTTCCGGATTTCGGCCTGCAATGGATGAACCGTATCGGCGGACGCTTCGTCGGGCCGTATATCCAGATTGCCTATGGCACCGTGATCCTGGCCTTCATGTCCGGTGTCCTGTGGGGCTTTGCAACCCGGGCCGAAGGACGCCTGGCGGCCTTGGGGTATTCCCTGTCCGTGATCCCGGCGCTCTGGGCCTTTTTCATGGTTGGCGGCGGTCCCCATAGTGCCGCGATCAACCTGGCCACGGGGTTCGCCGGGCTGCTGCTTCTGGATTGGTTCTTCTGGAACGCGGATCTTGCGCCGCGCTGGTGGATGAGGCTGCGCCTGCCGCTGACGCTGGTTGTCCTGCTGTGCCTCGCCCCGGTGGCACTGTGAGCCCAGACAAGCGCACGCTGGCCGTCTACGACGCCAAGGCCGAGGACTACGCCGCCCTGTTTCACGACGCCAAGGAGGGCAAGGACCTTCGGGCCTTCATCGCAGGTCTGCCAAGGGGCGCACGCGTTATGGACCTCGGCTGTGGCCCCGGCGCCGCCTCGGCCCACATGATGCGCGCCGGTCTGGACCCGGACCCGGTGGATGCAAGCCCCGCGATGGTCGCCCTCGCGCGCTCCCGCTTCGGCCTGCCCGCCCGCCTGGCCCGGTTCGACGAGATCGACACCACAGCCACCTATGACGGGGTTTGGGCCAATTTCTCTTTGTTGCATGCGCCCCGCGCGGAGCTGGCGCAACACCTCGCCCGCCTGCACCGTGCGCTCAAGCCCGGCGGGCGACTGCACCTCGGCATGAAGCTGGGGAAAGGCGAAGGCCGCGATGCCCTTGGCCGGTTCTATGCCTATTACAGCGAAGACGAACTGACGGAACACCTGGCCCGGGCCGGTTTCTCGGTTGCATCCCGGCGCACTGGCACGGAAAAGGGCCTCGCTGGAACCAACGACCCTTACATCATCCTGATTGCCCATGCCTGACCTATACGCTTTCACCGACGGGGCCTGCTCCGGCAATCCCGGCCCCGGAGGCTGGGGCGCATTGCTGCAAGCCAAGGACGGCGACCGCGTGGTGAAGGAAAAAGAACTATTCGGCGGCGAGGCCGAGACCACCAACAACCGGATGGAACTGATGGCCGCGACCGAGGCGTTGAACGCCCTCTCGAAACCCAGCCGCGTGACCGTCGTGACCGATAGCAGCTACGTCAAGGACGGGATCACCAAGTGGATCCATGGCTGGAAGGCCAAGGGCTGGAAGACCGCCAGCAGGAAACCGGTCAAGAATGCCGAGCTTTGGCAGGCCCTGGATGCTGCGGCCGCGCGTCATCAAGTGACCTGGGAATGGGTCAAAGGCCATGCCGGCCACCCCGAGAACGAACGCGCCGATGAACTGGCGCGCGCTGGTATGGAACCTTTCAAACCGCAAAAGCTAAACCAATGATCGCCGCGCTCGATATGGCCTCGGTATTCATCTTTGCGCTGACCGGTGCATTGGTGGCCAGCCGGGCTCAGCTCGATATTGTCGGCTTCCTCTTCGTGGCCAGCCTTACGGCCGTCGGCGGCGGCACCTTGCGTGATGTGCTTCTAAACCGCGACGCCGTGTTCTGGGTCGCCGACCCCGCCATTCTCTGGGCCGCCGCCATTCCCGCCGTTTTGGTGTTTTTCACGGCCCACTTGCTGGAAAGCCGCCTGACGGTGCTGACCTGGCTGGATGCCTGCGCACTTGCCGTTGCGGTGCCTGCGGGGGTGGCTGTTGCGCTCTCCCTGGGGCAGCCCGCGGGCGTCATCCTTATCATGGGCGTATCGACGGGCTGTTTCGGTGGCCTGATGCGCGACGTAGTCTGCAACGAGGTGCCGCTGGTGCTGAAACAGGGTGAGCTTTATGTCACCTGCGCCTTCGCGGGTGCTGGTGCGGCCATCATCGCGCTGCAATTCGGATTGGACGAACAGCTTGGCTTGATCCTGTGCGGTCTCACCACATTGGCCCTGCGCGCCGGCAGCCTTGCCTTTGGCTGGCGGCTGCCTGTCTACAAGGCCCGCGCACCGCGGCGCTAGGTCATCCGGCCGGACGGCGCCCACCCGCGCAGGATTTCCGACGCAGGGGCCGGTTTCCTGCCCGCCCGCTGCATCTCGAGGATCTCGACAGCGCCGGTCCCGGCCCCGATCTTCAAACTGCGCCCCGAGGCGACCTCCCCCGCAGGCAAATCCAGATCGGACAGACGCGCCCGAAGGAATTTCACCCGCTCGCCATCGATTTCTGACCATGCACCGGGGAACGGCGACAGCCCGTTGATCTGGCGCACGATCTCGGCATTGGACCGCGTCCAGTCGACCCGCGCCTCGGCCTTGTCGATCTTGGCGGCATAGGTCACACCCTCTTGGGGCTGAGGCTCTGGCGTCAGGTTTTCCAGATTGGCCAACGCCTCGACGATTGCGTTGGCGCCCAGCACCGACAGCCTGTCATGCAGATCACCGGTCGTCTCGGTTTCACCGATCGGGGTCGCCCGGCGCAGCAGGACCGGCCCGGTATCCAGCCCGGCCTCCATCTGCATGATGCAAACGCCGGTCTCCGCGTCCCCCGCCATGATCGCCCGATGGATCGGCGCCGCACCACGCCAGCGGGGCAACAAAGAGGCATGGATATTCAAACAACCATGCTCAGGCGTATCCAGAATGGGCTGTGGCAGCAAAAGGCCATAGGCCACGACAACAGCCACATCCGCGCCAAGCGCGGCGAAGGCGGCCTGTTCGTCGGCGCCTTTCAGGGAGACAGGGTGGCGCACGGGCAAGCCCAGCGCCTCGGCCCGCGCCTGCACCGGGGTCGGGCGATCCTTCTTGCCGCGCCCGGCGGGGCGGGGTGGTTGGCAATAGACGCAGGCAATCTCGTGCCCGGCCTGCACCAGTGCGTCCAGCACCGGCACCGAGAATTCAGGCGAGCCCATGAAAATGATGCGCATTCGTCCCTACCCCGCCTGTAGCTTCCGCGCCTTCTTGACCAACCGGTCGCGTTTCAGTCGCGACAGGTGGTCGAAATACATCCGCCCGTTCAGGTGGTCGATCTGGTGCTGCACGCTTGTCGCCCACAAGCCGACGAAATCGCGCCGGTCATAAACGCCATTCTCGTCCATATACCGCACTGTCACGGCGCGCGGCCGGGAAATCACCGCCGACACACCAGGCAGGTTGGGCGACGCTTCCTCGTGATCACGCAGCTCGATACTGGCATGCAGAATTTCGGGGTTGGCCATACGCACCGCCTGTCCCCGCTTGTCGCTGGCATCCACCACAGCCAGCCGCAGGGGCACGCCCAATTGCACCGCCGCAAGGCCGACACCGGGCATGGCGTCCATCGCCTCGATCATCTCGTCCCAAAGGGCGCGAATGTCATCGGTAATGGCATCAACCGGCTGCGCCGGGCTGCGCAGCACCTTGTCAGGCCAGGGCACGAAGGGGCGCGAAGGCATTCAGGCCCGCGCCAGTTCGCGCTTGAGCTTCACCATCTTGCGCGTGATCATCTGCCGCTTGAGTGGCTTGAGATAGTCGATGAATAGCTTGCCGTTCAGGTGGTCGATCTCGTGCTGCACGCAAGTGGCCCAAAGCCCGTCGAAATGCTCGCTATGGGTCTTGCCGTCCAGCCCCAGCCATTTGACAGATACCTCTGCCGGGCGCTCGACCTCGGCATATTGTTCGGGGATCGACAGGCAACCTTCCTCGTAGACATTCATGGCCTCCGAAACCTCGACGATTTCGGGATTGATCAGAACCATCGGATCTGGCGTCGCTTCGGGGTCCTTGACGCAATCCATGACCAGCACGCGGTCCATGACACCCACCTGCGGGGCAGCCAGCCCGATCCCGGGCGCGTCATACATGGTTTCCAGCATGTCGTCGGCCAGCCGGCGGATATCGTCGGTCACCTCGGCAACCGGCGTCGCCACCTTTTTCAGGCGCGGATCTGGATGGATCAGGATCGGTCTCAAACTCATGAAAGGCCATTTATGTGATTGGACCGCAGGGCGCAATAACCGGGGCTTGCAACTGCCGAGGTGACGAGTAGCTTCGCGCTGAACGTATCAGGACGAATATGACATGGATTTCGACAAGCTGACGCACCGCTGGGGCACCGGGTCTGCAAAGTGGGACCTGATGGAATCCGCCTTCGGCATTCCGGCCGGGGATGGCCTGCCGATGTGGATTGCCGACAAGGACTTCGAAGCACCGGATTTCCTGCAGGACGCCGTGCGCGGCCTGATCGATCGGGCGGATTACGGCTATTTCTGCGACCTCGATTCGTTTCACGATGCGATCCAATGGTGGATGGATACGCGCCACGGCTGGCGGATCGACACCGATTGGCTGTTCACCACCTACGGACTGGGCAACGGTATCGCCATAGCGATACAGACCTTCAGCGCGCCGGGCGACCATGTGGCGATCTTCACCCCCGTCTATCACGAGTTCGCAGCCAAGATTGGCCGAACAGGGCGCGTCGTGACGGAGTTGCCGCTTGCCGTCGAGAACGACGTCTACCACCTGGATTTCGACGCCTACGAAGCCCGCATGACCGGTAAGGAAAAGATCTTGCTGATCAGTTCGCCCCACAATCCGGCAGGTCGGGTCTGGACGCCCGCCGAATTACGGCAAATGGCCGCGTTCTGCGAACGTCATGACCTTTTTCTGATCTCCGACGAAGTGCATGGCGATCTCGTCTACGACGGCCATGAATTCATTCCGACCCATGCGGCGATCCCCGAGATCGAGCCGCGCCTCGTGGCGATGAGCGCTGCCTCCAAGACCTTTTCCATCGCCGGCGCGCGCACCGGATACGTCATGATCCCCGATCCGGCCCTGCGCGAAAGGTTCAGCGCCTTCTATCGCGCCCTCGATATCAGCCCCAACCTTCTGGGCGTGACCCTGACGCGGGCCGCCTACAGCCCCGAAGGTGCGGCGTGGGTGGATCAGTTGATCCCCTACCTGCAATCCAATCGCGACATCTTCTGCGCCGGTGTCGATGCGCTGCCGGGTCTCAAGGCAATGCCCATGCAAAGCACCTACCTCGCCTGGGTGGACTTCGCGGGCACAGGCATGGACAGGGCCGAAATCCACGACCGGCTGCACAACAAGGCCGGAATTGCCGCGACGCCGGGGCACACGCTGGGCACCGGCGGCGAGACCTTCATGCGGTTCAATCTCGGCACGCAGCGGGCGCGGGTCGAAGAGGCGCTCGATCGCCTGTCGAATGCGTTTTCAGATCTTCAGTGATCAGCGCGGCAAAAGCGCGATCGGGGCATCCTCGTCCCGCTCGTAGTCGAGCGGCGCCCCGTCGCCGGAGGCCGTGTTGCGCTTGAATTCATAATGCATCAAGTCGCCATCCGCCTCGGCCGCGATGATCAGGCATTGCGAAAGATGGCGCGCACCGTCGTAAAGGTCGACAAGCCCCCGCAAATTGGGCGCATCTTCGATATCCACCGAGAATCCCGTTTTGCCAAGGCGCATCACACGATAGCTGCTACCCTCGGCCTCCACGCGGATACGGCTTTTGCGCGCTTCAGCGCGGCGCTGGGCCGCCGACAATTCCCGGCGCAAGTCTTCCGGCAGATAATCCGTCATCGATTCCTCCATCCCCTCGTCAGAATGGGTCAAATCCGCGTTCCGTCAAGCTGACCCTTCCGCCCGGGGGGATCGGACGGGAAGGCGGGTGCGGCGATGTTGCCGCCCGGCCACGGCGGCCCCGAGTGGCTCTCGATAGGCCATCCTGTGCGCTGGTGCGGCAATACCTGCGCATTTGTCGCCATTTGCGCGCATGGATTCAGACTTTACCTAAGGCCCGCTATCAAGATGGAGGCGGCTATGGGCCAATTGATCGACGGAAAATGGGACGACAGCTGGTATGACACCAAGTCGACCGGCGGAAAGTTCAAGCGCAGCACCGCAAAGTTCCGCAACTGGATCACGGCCGATGGTCAGCCCGGCCCATCCGGCGAAGGGGGCTTCCCGGCCGAAAGCGGGCGCTATCATCTCTATGTATCCTATGCCTGCCCCTGGGCTCACCGCGCCCTTGTGTTCCGACTTCTCAAAAGCCTCAAGGATCATATCGACGTGTCAGTCGTGCATCCGCATATGCTGTCCGACGGGTGGACCTTCGACTCCGACTTCGACGGGGCGACGGGCGATCGGCTATACGGTCTGCCCTTTGCCCGCGACATTTACCTCAAGGCCGATCCGCAGATTTCCGGCCGGGTCACCGTGCCGATCCTGTGGGACAAGAGCCGGGAAACCATCGTGTCGAACGAAAGCTCCGAGATCATCCGGATGTTCAATTCTGCCTTTGACGAGCTGACCGGCAACACCGATGATTACTGGCCGGAAGATTTGCGCGCAGCGATGGAGCCAATCAACGACCGCATCTACGATACGGTCAACAACGGTGTCTACAAGTCCGGCTTCGCCACCACGCAAGACGCCTATGACGCGGCGGTGCATCCGTTGTTCGACAGCCTCGACTGGCTGGAAGATCACCTCTCGACCAACCGCTACCTGATGGGCGACCGCATCACCGAGGCCGATTGGCGGCTCTGGACGACGCTGATCCGCTTCGACCCGGTCTATCACCTGCACTTCAAGTGCAACCGCAAGCGGCTGGTCGATTATCCCAACCTCTGGGGATTCACCCGCGAGCTATACCAGTGGCAGGCCCCTGACGGCCCTATCGCGGACACCGTTCACATGGGGCATATCGTGGAGCATTACCATTACAGCCACGACACGATTAATCCCAACCGGATCATTCCAGTGAACCCGGTTCTCGATTACGACGCCCCACATGGGCGCGAATGGCTTCAGTCCGCGGCCTGACGCATCCGGTTCATCAGGTTGTTGCGCAAGATGAACTGGTGATAGAGCGCCCCCGCGATGTGCAGCCCCACAAGAGCCAAAATCCCGAGTCGCATGACCTCATGCGCCTCGGCAGCTGGCTCGACCCCGCCGAACCAGGCGACCGCGCCACTGAGCGGCATCAGGATCAGGAGCAGGTAAAGCCCAGCATGAACCGCCTTGGCCACGTGTTTCAGGGCGGGGTTCTCCTCTTTCGGCGGCGGTGGTGCGCCCCGGGTCGCCCGGATCTGCAAACGCCAGATCACAAGAAGCAGGACAAGGAGTCCGCCGATGACATGGCCTGCCACGACAGGGCTGAAGGCAACCGAGCCGCCATCTTCGACCACGTCCCAGGCGTCTGAAATGCCCTCATGAAGCACGAATTGCAGGACAACGAGCACGAAAACAATCCAGTGAAGCGCGATCTGGCGCCGTGAATATCCATTTGGTATCGCCATTGCGTCCTCTCCCGCTTGGTTTGCCTCAGCTTTGCCAATCTTCGCCGTCCTGTCACGCAATCGATGCCCGCCCTTGCCCAAATGCGACAACTTGCTACGGTTTCGCCTGTTCGAAACAGGATCCTGAAATGCGCGCCCTCACCCTTGCCCTATCGCTCCTCGCTGCCCCGGCACTGGCACAACCCTGCGGCGGCAGCTTTGCCGGCTTCGTCGACCAACTGAAGGCCGAAGCGGTGGCCCGAGGCCATGACCAGGACACGGTGAGCCGGTTCTTCGGCACCGTCCGGCAAGACCCTGACGTGATCGCCGCCGACCGTCGCCAAGGCGTTTTCCAACGCGACTTCATCGACTTTTCCGGCCGTTTGATCGCGCAGTACCGGGTGGACAACGGACAGTATTACGCCAACCAGCTGGATACGCTTTTCGATCGGATCGAGGCGGATTTCGGTGTCAGCCGCGGGGTGCTGCTCGCGTTCTGGGCCTTCGAGACGGATTTCGGCCAGGTTCAGGGGGACTACAACACGGTGAACGCGCTGATCACGCTCGCCCATGATTGCCGCCGCCCCGACCTGTTCCGACCGCAGGTCTTTGCCGCGCTGGAGCTTTTCGAAACGGGCGCCATTGATCCGGCTTCGACCACGGGCGCCTGGGCCGGCGAGATCGGCCAGGTCCAGATGTTGCCCGAGGACATCCTGACCAACGGCACAGATGGCGATGGCGACGGACGTGTGAACCTCAAGACCTCCTCGGCCGACGCCCTGATGTCGGGGGCGGCGATGCTGTCCGAACTGGGCTGGCGGCCCAATGAACCGTGGCTACAGGAAGTTCGGGTTCCGGATGATCTCGACTGGTCGCTGACGGGCCTCGATCAGCCCCGCCCTGTCACGGACTGGGCATCAAAGGGGGTGACCGCCCGAACCGGGGCGCTGAACACGCGGCTTGATGGCGCCGTTCTGCTGCCCATGGGGCGCCACGGTCCTGCCTTCCTCGCCTATCCGAATTTCAATGTCTTCTTCGAATGGAACAAGAGCTTCGTCTACGTCCTGACCGCAGCCTATTTCGCAACCGTTCTCGAAGGGGCTCCGCGCTTCGACCCGGGAAACCCCGAACCGGGCCTGACCGGTGAACAGATCATCGCGCTGCAAGAGAAACTGGCGGCGCGCGGATATGACGTGGGCGGTATCGACGGCATCCTCGGGGCCATGACCCGGGACGCCGTGCAGAAGGAACAGCTGCGGCTCGGCCTGCCCGCCGATGCCTGGCCTACGCGCACTCTGCTCGACGCGCTCTAGCTTCTTTGGGTCACAAATACCGCGGGGGGCAAGGGGGCAGCGCCCCCAATCTACGGGACGGCGGGCGGGGCGCATTTGCCGGGCACAGCCCGGCGAAAAGCGTCGTCCCGCGGGCCTCACGCGTCAGGCCACCATCTTCTCGGCGGCTTTCAGGTCCACCGAGACCAGCTGGCTGACCCCCTGCTCCTGCATGGTGACACCGAACAGGCGGTCCATCCGGCTCATCGTCACAGCGTGGTGCGTGATGATCAGGAACCGGGTGTCAGTGCGGCGGCACATCTCGTCCAGCAGGTCGCAGAACCGGCCCACATTGGCATCGTCCAGTGGCGCGTCGACCTCGTCCAGCACACAGATCGGGGCGGGGTTCGCAAGGAAAACGGCGAAGATGAGCGCCAGCGCGGTCAGCGTCTGTTCGCCCCCCGACAACAGGCTCAGCGTCGACAGCTTCTTGCCCGGCGGCTGGCACATGATTTCCAGCCCCGCATCCAGCGGATCGTCGCTCTCGACCATGACCAGCTTGGCCTCGCCGCCACCGAAGAGGTGCTTGAACAGCACGCCGAAGTTCTCGTTCACCTGTTCGAAGGCGGTCAACAGCCGTTCACGACCCTCCCTGTTCAGGCTGGCAATACCCGAGCGCAAGGCACGGATCGCGTCCTCCAGGTCAGTCTTCTCCTTGACCAGCGAGTCATGCTCTTCCTGCACTTCCCTGGCGTCTTCCTCGGCCCGCAGATTCACCGCGCCCAGCGCATCGCGCTGACGACGCAGCCGGTTGACGTCGTTCTCGATCTTTTCGGAATCCGGCATCTTCTCCGGGTCGGTTTCCAGCCGCTCGAGCAACTTGTCCGGCGTGACCTCCTGCGCCTCCATGATGCGCTCGGCGGCATAATCCACGGTCTCGCGGGCCGCCTCGGCCCGGGCCTCGGCACGGGCCCGCGCCTCGCGCGCTTCGCCGGCGGCGCGTTCGGCCTCGCGTTCGGTCAGGCTGGCCTCGCGGAGGGCGGTTTCCGCCTCGGCCAGCGCATCGGCGGACTGCTTGCGTCGCGCTTCGGCCTCGTCGATGGCGTCGGCCAGTTCGTCGCGTTTGGCGGCAATCTCGGCCGGGGCCGATTGCGCTTCCTTCAACTCGTCTTCACTGGCCTGGCGTCGCTCCTGCAATTCCGCCGACCGCTTCGACGCGGTCTCCAGGCGATGTTTCCAGCCCGAGATTTCCTTGGTCACTTCCTGGCTGCGCTTGAGCCGCGCCTCGCCTTCGCGGCGCAATTCGTCATGGGCCGACCGCTTGGCCATCATGGTCATGCGCGCCGCTTCCACGGTCACTTTCACATCCTCGACCGAAGCGCGTGCCGCATCCAGGTCGCCAAGGCCCTTCAGCCCCGCCTCGGCCTCGGCCAGTGCCTTGCGGGCGGACAATGCCTCTTCCTCGTTGCGGGTCACCGCGAGGCCGGAGCTTTCCAGCTTGCCCTCGGCCAGGTTGCGATCTGCCTCGGCACGGCTCAGGGCGCGGGCGGCCTCGGCAACGCGGGCATCCGCCGCGCGACGGGCTTCGCGGGCACTGCGCTCGGCCTCGGTCAATTCGGCCATGCGCGCGGTCAGGCTTTCATGGGCCATGCGCGCGCCCTGGGCCTTGGCATTGGCCTCTTCGAGGTCGCGCTTGAGTTCGACCAGCCGGTTGAGCTGTTGCAGCCGCAGCGCCGCCGCCGAAGGGGCATCCTCTGCGGCCGACCGGAATCCGTCCCAGCGCCAGAGATCGCCCTCGATGCTGACCAGCCGCTGGCCCGGCAAAAGGTCCTTTTGCAGGCGCGGCCCATCGGCGGCCTCGACCAGTCCCACCTGCCCCATGCGGCGCACCAGGACAGGCGGCACCGAGACAAAATTGGTCAGCGCCATGACCCCCTCGGGCAGGGATTGGGGCTGGGCGTATCCCGGCAGGGCGACCCAGCCGGAGCTGTCTTCGTCTTCGACCGCCGGGGCGCGCAGATCATCGGCCAAGGCAGCGCCCAGTGCCTTTTCGTAACCGCCCTCGACGCGCAGCTGATCGAGGATCTGCGCGCCTTCCTCGGCGTCGCGATCGACCATCTTGGCCAGCGCCCCCACCTCGGCGCGCAGGGCGTTTGCCTCTCCCTCGGCTTCCGATCTCTGGGCGCGCGCATCGGCTTCGCGGTTCTGGGTTTCGCTACGGGCAGTCTCGGCCTCGGACAGGACCTGTTCGGCCTTTTCGGCAGTCGCACGGGCGGTGGTTTCAGCTTCTTGCGCTGTGGCGTAATCCGTCGCGGCCTTTTCAAGGGCGGCTTGCGCCTCGCCCCGTGCAGCCTTGGCGCGGGCGGCGTCGGCCTCGGCCTTTTCGAGGGTCTTGCGATTGTCCTCGATCAGACGTTGCGCGGATTGGTGGCGCGCGGCCAGGCGGGCCACGTCCTCTGTAAGCTGGCTCAGGTCGGTTTCACGGTCCTGCAGGACCTGCGCGGCGTCATGCGCCTCGGCCTGGGCGGCCTCAAGCCTGGCCGCATGGCCCTCCCCCGCCTTGGCCAGCTCGCGCGCTTCCCATTCCAGCCGTTCGATGGTCTCGCCCGCATCCTTGTTCAGCCCTGCCTCACGATCCATGTCACGGGTCAGCTGTTCGATCCGCGCGGTCAGGGTCTCGATGGTTTGCTGGGCGCGGGCTTCCTGATCATTCAGCGTATCGCGTTGAACCTGCAGGCGCTGCAGCACGGCGGCGGCGATGGCCTCTTCCTCGCGCAGCGGGGGCAGGCCTTCCTCGGCTCCGGCGCGCCGCTTCGCGGCTTCGCGGGCGGCGGTCTCGGCGCGGCCGGCCTCTGTCGTCCGCTCGGTCAGCGCGGCAGCCGCCGCAGCGCGCGCCTCATCCGCCTCTTTCCAGCGGCGATAGAGCAACAGCCCCTCGGCCTGACGCAGTTCTTCGCCGATCGTCCGGTAGCGGGCCGCCTGGCGCGCCTGCCGGGCAAGCTGCTGCAACTGGTTGGCCAATTGCTCGATCACGTCATCGACGCGGGCAAGATTGGTTTCCGAGCCCTTGAGCTTCAATTCGGCCTCGTGCCGGCGCTGGTAAAGGCCCGAAATCCCGGCCGCCTCTTCCAGAATACGCCGCCGCGCCTTGGGCTTGGCGTTGATCAATTCGCTGATCTGGCCCTGCCGAACCAATGCCGGTGAATGAGCCCCGGTGGAAGCATCCGCGAAAAGCATCTGCACATCGCGGGCGCGAACGTCCTTACCACTGACCTTGTAGGCGCTGCCCACGTCGCGGGTGATGCGGCGGATGATCTCCAGATTGTCGCTATCGTTGAACGAGGCAGGGGCAAGGCGTTCGGAATTGTCGAGGTGCAGCGAGACCTCGGCGAAGTTGCGGGCAGGCCGCGTGGCGGCACCGGCGAAGATCACGTCTTCCATCCCGCCGCCACGCATGGCGGTGGGGCGGTTTTCGCCCATGACCCAGCGCAGGGCCTCCAGCAGGTTCGACTTGCCACAACCGTTCGGTCCCACGACACCGGTCAGACCGTCGGCGATCACCAGGTCGGTGGGATCGACGAAGCTTTTGAAGCCATTGAGTCTGAGGCGGGTGAACCGCATGGGCGGGCTGCTCGTTCTTGATTCCTGTCCGAGTAGTATCGTGCGGTGCGTTTTCCACCCCTGTCAACGCGGGCAGCACCCGATATGGGCGAGTTTCCGCGCTTATCCACAAGATATTGCGGCCTGGGGTGCGACGATTTTGACCTCCAGGGAAAACATTTGATTATTGACATATTTTGCCGCGCACTCCATTTTCAAAACATAAAGTTTTTGAAATGTATGCAGGAGGCAACCATGCCCGACACATCCCAACGCCCCGCGGACACCTATTCGCCGCTCTACTTCCTGGCCTCGCTCGGGGCCGGCGGCCTTGCCGTCACCTTCTTCATGTATCTGATGTTCTGGGTGCCGCATCCTGACCAACCCGTGCCGATCTTCGAGGACATTCTGGCCGCCTTCCAATCCGGCAGCCTGCCGCTTCAGGCGGCGATCCTGGTCGCCGTAACCGGAATCGCGGGATTTGCCATCCTGAATATCAGGCTGCTGATCTGGAACCTGCGCCAGCTCTCGACCTTCTCCAAGACGGAGAAATTCGAGAAATTGGTCAATTCCAACGCCGAAACCACCCTGCTGGCCATGCCTCTGGCGCTGGCGATGACGGTGAACGCCATGTTCATCCTCGGTCTCGTCTTCGTGCCCGGACTCTGGACCGTCGTGGAATACATGTTCCCGCTGGCACTGATCGCCTTTGCCCTTATCGGGTGGATCGCCTTCCGCCGCATCGGCGCCTTCCTGGGCCGCGTGCTGTCCGAGGGTGGGGTCTTTGACGTGACCGCCAACAATTCCTTCGCGCAGCTTCTGCCCGCCTTCGCGCTGTCCATGGTCGCCGTGGGCATGGCCGCCCCCGCCGCCATGAGCACCGTGCCGCTGACGGTCGGTATCTCGCTCGTCATGTCGATCACCGTGGGCACCATCGCCGCGCTCTATGCCGTGGTCGCCGCCATCGTCGCCTTCAATTCGATGCTGCACCATGGCACCGCAAAGGAAAGCGCCCCGACCTTGATGGTCGTCGTGCCGATCCTGACCGTGCTGGGCATCATGATGCTGCGCCAGAACCATGGGCTTCACACCACGTTCGAGACCCATGGCGGCACGGCAGACAACTTGTTGCTGACCACCTCTATCCTGGCCGTGCAGGGCGTGTTCCTGGCCCTTGGCCTGCTGGTGCTGCGCCGTCAGAAATACGCCGATGCCTTCCTGCGTGGCGACGGCAATTCGCCCGGCTCCTATGCGCTGGTCTGCCCCGGTGTCGCCCTGTCCGTGATAACCCACTTCTGGATCAACAAGGGCCTTGTCGGTGCCGGCCTGATCGCCAAGTTCGGTGTTGCCTACTTGGCCTTCAGCGGCGTCGCCATCGCCTTCCAGGTCGCGATGATCGCCCTGGTCTTCCACCTGAACCGGCGGCACTTCCGTCGCCCCGTTGCGGGTCACGCGGTGCCGGCCGAATAAACCAGCCGTCATCAAACCAAATGAACGGGCGCGCCGCCGGTGCGCCCGTTTTGCTGTATTGCCAGCGCCCGCCGCCCGTGCCACCGTCCGCGCAAACAACAAGAGGTGCCCCATGCCCGACACGGTCCGCGTTCCCAACGATCTCGACAGTTTCTGGATGCCCTTCACGGCCAGCCGCTGGTTCAAGGACAACCCGCGCCTGATCCACAAGGCCGAAGGCTGTTATTACACGTCCGTGGACGGCAAGACGCTGTTCGACGGCACCGGCGGGTTGTGGTGCTGCAATGCGGGCCATGCCCATCCGCGGATCACCGAAGCGATCCAGCGCCAAGCCGCCGATCTGGATTTTGCCCACAATTTCAACCAGGGCCATCCCGTCGCGTTCGAAGCCGCCGCGCGTGTCACCGGGCTGGCCCCGGGTTTCGACCACGTCTTTTTCACCAATTCCGGGTCCGAATCCGTCGATACCGCGCTCAAGATCGCATTGGCCTATCACCACCATCGCGGCGAAGGGCAGAGGCGCATGCTGGTCGGCCGCGAAAAGGCCTATCACGGAATCAATTTCGGCGGGCTGTCCGTGGGCGGTCTGGGCCTGAACAAGGGGCAGTTCGGCACGCTCTATCCCGCCACGGCGCATCTGCGGCACACCTCCCTGCCAGAAAACGCCTTTTCGCGCGGCATGCCCGAAAAGGGCGCAGATCTGGCCGATGACCTGCAACGCCTCTGCGACCTGCATGGCGGCCATACGATCGCTGCGGTGATCGTGGAACCGGTCAGCGGTGCGGGCGGGGTCTATCCGCCGCCCAAGGGCTATCTGGAGCGCCTGCGCGAGATCTGCGACAACCATGGCATCCTGCTGATCTTCGACGAGGTCATCACGGGCTTCGGGCGCACCGGCAACGCCTTCGCCTATCAGAGCTTCGGGGTGAAGCCCGACCTGATCACTTGCGCCAAGGGCATGACCAACGCGACCGTCCCGATGGGCGGTGTGCTTGTCACGAAAGAGGTTCGCGAGGCCTTCCTTTCCGGCCCCGCCAAGATGCCCGACCTGTTCCACGGCTATACCTATTCCGGCCATCCGCTGGCCTCGGCCGCCTGTATCGCCACACTGGATGTCTACCGTGACGAAGGCTTCTTCGAAAACGCCGCCGCCATGGCCGCCCCGTGGGAGGACATGCTGCATTCGCTCAAGAACCTGCCGGGTGTGGTCGATATCCGCAATTACGGCATCGTCGGCGCGGTCCAGCTGGAAACGAAAGGCGCGGTGGGCGATGCCGGGCGTGCCGCCTATGAAGGCCTGTGGGAAAAGGGCCTGATCGCGCGGCCCGTGGGGGACAGCCTGTGCCTGTCGCCGCCCTTGACCATTACGAAAGACCAGATCGAAGAGATCGGCAGCAAATTGCGGCACCAGTTGTCCGGCTAAGCAAACCGGCCTGGCGGGATCAGCCTGCCAGGTCCGACAGGCGCATGGTGGTCGACAGCGCGTCCGGGTCCACCTGCAGCTCGATCACCGAGAGCCTGCCGGACGCCCGGGCCCTTTCGAAAGCCGCCGGAAAATCGGCCGTGGCCGCAACGACCTCGCCATGTCCGCCATAGGCGCGCGCAAGGGCGGCGAAATCGGGATTGGCCAGCGCCGTGCCCGAGACCCTCCCCGGATAGTGCTTTTCCTGATGCATTCGGATCGTGCCATAACGGCCATTATTTACCACGATGACGACCGGCTTGGCACCGTGCTGCATGGCCGTCGACATCTCGTTCAGGGTCATCTGGAAGCATCCGTCGCCTGCGAAACAGATCACGCCCCGGTCGGGGTATTCGATTGAAGCCGAGACCGCCGCCGGAAATCCGTATCCCATGGAGCCACTGGTCGGCGCCAGCTGCGTGCCGTGCTGCTTGAAACAGAAATAGCGATGCAGCCAGGCCGCGTAATTGCCGGCACCGTTGGTCAGGATCGCATCTTCGGGCAGGTGGTCCGACAGCCAAAGTACGACATCTTCCAGTTTTACATCGCCGGGGGTTTCCTGCGGGGTCACCCAGGCCTCGTAATCCGAGCGCGCGGCACGGGTCCAGTCCGACCAATCCCGGCCGCAGCCGGGCAGGCGCGACAGGGCGCGGACGAAACTGATCGCATCGGCGGTGATCGCCAGCTCGGGCTGATAGACCCGGCCCGGCTCGCCCGCGTCGGCATGGACGTGGCAAATGCGACAGTGGGGGTCGGTCGGGTCGATCAGGGTGTAGCCTTGCGTTTCGATATCGCCCAGACGCGAGCCGATAACCAGCAGCGCATCAGCCGCCCGGACCCGATCCGCCAAGGCCGGGTTCATGCCGACATTCAGGTCGCCGACATAGCTGGGGTGGCGGTTATCGAGGTAGTCCTGCCGCCGAAAGCCCAGCGCCACGGGCACGCCCTGGGTCTCGGCAAAGCCGGAGAGGTCCAAGGCCGCGTCGCGTGACCAGTGCGGCCCACCCACGACCACAAGGGGGCGCTCGGCCCGGCTCAGCCAGTCCAGCGCATCCTCGGCGGTGCGGCTATGAGCTGGCGCCAGTTCCTTCAGGGGCGCGCGGATCGCGGGCGGTTCGACGCGCGCCGACAACATGTCCTCGGGCAGGGCCAGCACCACCGGGCCCGGCCGCCCTTTGACCGCGACGGAAAAGGCCCGGGCGATGTATTCCGGCAGCCGCTCGGTCTGATCGACCTCGGCGACCCATTTGGCCAAGCCGCCGAACATGGCGCGGTAATCGACTTCCTGAAAGGCCTCGCGGTCGCGGTGATCGCGCGCGATCTGACCCACGAACATCACCATCGGCGTGCTGTCCTGCCGCGCGATATGGATGCCCGCGCTCGCATTGGTGGCACCAGGTCCGCGCGTCACGAAGCAGACGCCCGGCTGGCCGGTCATCTTGCCATAGGCCTCGGCCATCATCGCGGCCCCGCCTTCCTGGCGGCAAACGATGTTGGTGATGCCGCTCTCGTGCAGCCCGTCCAGTGCCGCGAGAAAGCTCTCGCCCGGCACGGAAAACACGCGCCGCACCCCCAGTCGCTTCAACTGGTCAACAAGGATTTCGCCGCCGTGACGTGTCATGCCCGCTCCCTCGCAATTTCGCACAACCATGTGCCACACCGCGCGGGGTGGCAAGCCGAAGCCGTGCGGCTATGTAAGCGGTGAATCAAGACCAAAGGTGATGCGATGTCCTATCTTCTCGGCCTGTCCGGCTCCTTGCGCCAGGCCTCGACCAATACCAAGCTGATGCGCGCCGCCGCCCGGATCTATGGCCCTGAAACCTTCATCGAGGGCGATCTGGACCTGCCGCTTTACAATGGCGACGTCGAGGACAACGGGATTCCCGAAAAAGTTCACGCCCTGTCAGATCAGATCGCCGGAGCCGAGGCGGTGATCATCTCTTGCCCGGAATACAACAAGGCGCTTTCCGGCGTGATGAAGAACGCGCTGGACTGGGTCAGCCGGACCAAGGGGAATCCATGGCGCGACAAGCCGGTGGCGATCATGTCGGCGGCGGCCGGACGGGCCGGTGGTGAAAGATCCCAGTATTCGCTGCGGCTATGCCTGAATCCGTTCCGTGCCCTCGTCCTGCCGGGGCCGGAAGTCATGATCGCGGATAGCGGCAATGCCTTCGACGCGGACGGGGCGCTTGTCGACGAGCGCTCGACCAAGACACTCACGGAGCTGATGGAGCTCTTGCACGCGGCTGCGCGCCCCTAAAGGCTCGCCCTTGGGTCGAAGGATTGCGGGATTTGATTGCGCCCGTCCAGAACGAGATCGGCCATAACCTCGCCAGCGAGGGGCGCCATGCCGAAGCCGATCTTGAAGCCCCCGTTCGCAAGGAATTCGCCGGCGCGAAAGGGATGCTGACCCAGCATTGGCGCGCGGGTTCGGCTTCGGGGGCGCACCCCGGCCCAGCGCCGGATTTCGCGCGCCTCGGCCAGAGCCGGGACGGCGGCACGAGCCCGCGCAAGCAGGTCATCGCATTGCGCGTCGGTTTCGTCGGGGCTGTCGAAGTCACGTTCGGTCGTGGATCCGACCGCAACGGTGCCATCGTCATGGGGCACGATGTGCAACCCGTCCACGAAGAGCTGGGGCAGGGCGCTGGCGTCGTGCGCCAACAGCACCGCCTGTCCCTTTACCCCCGTGCCGACGAGGCGATTGTGCCGGGCTGTCATCTCCTCCAGCCCGCGCCAACCCGTCGCCCAGACAACGCGCCCCTCTGCATCGCCGCTAGAGGCGATCTCGGCGCCCTTGGCCTCGATGGCGGCAGCCAAGGCCTCGCAGGCGCGCCTCGGATGCAGCCGGGCGGTCAGCGTGTCATGGATCAGGTAGCCGGTCGGGGTTTCGGGCGCCCAGTCGCCGCCGGGGTGTTCCATGACCTCCCACTTTGCCCGCCCCTGCCACAGCTGCGCGGCACCACCGGCGCGGTCATGGGCACGCGACAGGGCATCGGCATCCGCCACCGGCTGCCAGCGCCCGGTCCGCGCATAGCCCGGCGACAGGCCGCCGGCTGCCTCGACCTCGGCCCAGAAATCCTCGGCCATCAGCAGGCTTTCCAACTGAAAGGCCTTCTTCTCGTTCCACTGCTCCGGCACATGCGGGGCCAGCGCGCCGACGATGCCGCCGGATGAGCCCGCGGCGACGCCCGCGGGGTCGATCACACGCACGGAAGCCCCGCGCCGGACGCAGCACCACGCGACGGACAAACCGAAGGCCCCGGCCCCGAACACGGTTACGTCCACCATTGCCAATCCCCCGTATTCCGACGCATCTTCCGGGGCAAAGCCATAGGACAGAACGCGATGACAGACCAGCGGGCCGAGATCGACTGGCGCGAGGGGCGGGTGCCCGTCTCGACGCGATTCGACGATCCATATTTCTCGCTCCAGGATGGCGTGGCCGAGACCAGCCATGTCTTCCTGGCGGGGAATGACCTGCCCGCGAGGTTCACGGACGGCTTTCACATTGCCGAGCTGGGCTTCGGCACAGGTCTGAACTTTCTTGTCGCATTGCGAGCATTTCGAAAGGCCGGCGTCAGGGGCCGGCTGCGCTTCACAAGTTTCGAGGCCTTCCCAATGGCGCCGCGCGATCTGCGGCAAGCCCTTGATGCCCATCCGCAATTGCCCACGGAGATTCTGTCCGATGGGGTTCCGGAGAGGCTGAACGGCCCAGATTTCGAGCTTCGGGTTATCGCCGGGGATGCGCGGGAAACCCTGCCATCATGGGATGACCAGGCCGATGCCTGGTTCCTGGACGGGTTTTCCCCGGCCAAGAATCCCGAACTCTGGGGCGAAGACCTGATGGCAGAGGTTGCCCGCCACACCGCCCCGGACGGCACGGCCGCAACCTATACCGCGGCAGGTCATGTCCGGCGCGCACTGGAAAGCGCTGGCTTCGAAGTGACTCGCACACCCGGCTTCGGACGAAAGCGCCACATGACCCGCGCGAGACTGCGCTGATGCAGTCCAACACCCGCCTCGGCATCCTGTTGATGATCGCCACGACCTTCGTCCTCGCGATCCAGGACGGGATCAGCCGGCACCTGGCGCACGAATACAACGTGCTGATGATCGTGATGATCCGCTACTGGTTCTTCGGCCTTTTCGTCATGGCCATCGCACGGCGGCAGGCCGGGTCGATCCGGGCCGCCGCGCGCACAAGCCAGCCGGCCCTGCAGATCTTCCGAGGCCTGCTGCTGGCCGCCGAGATCTGTGTCATGGTGCTGGCCTTTGTCTATCTCGGGCTTGTCGAAAGCCATGCGGTCTTTGCCTGCTATCCGCTGCTGATCGCAGCCCTGTCCGGCCCGGTTCTGGGCGAAGGCGTCGGCTGGCGCCGCTGGGTGGCGATCGGGATCGGTTTTCTCGGCGTGCTGATCATCCTGCAACCCGGGATTACCGTCTTCCAGCCCGCCGCGATCATCCCGCTGATCTCGGCCACGATGTTCGCGCTTTACGGCCTTTTGACGCGCTATGCCGCGCGCCGCGACAGCGCCGCGACCTCGTTTTTCTGGACCGGGGTGAGCGGCATGGCCGCGCTGACGCTGGCCGGCATCTGGTTCTGGGAACCGATGACCAGGCCTGATTGGGGATGGATGGGCGCGCTTTGCATCACCGGGGCGCTGGGGCATTTCCTTCTGATCAAGACCTACGAGGTGTCCGAGGCCAGCGCGGTGCAGCCCTTCGCCTATCTGCAACTGGTCTTCGCCTCGGCGCTGGGGATCGCCGTCTTCGGCGAGGCCCTGGAACCCAATGTCGCCATCGGGGCCGCGGTCGTCGTCGCGGCAGGCATCTTCACCTTGACCCGAACCCGGCGCGCCACCTGATCGTCACTCGGGGCGCGCCGGGGGCCGGATCACGGGGATGTCACTCCGATCTTCCACGCCCCGCCGCACCGGCGGCAGGGCATCGACCGCCCCATCCGCGGCAGCAGCGCCAAGGCTTTCGGGACGCAGCCGGGGCCGGATCACCGGCATGGTCCCCTGCAACAGGGCCCGGAAGGCCACGGGACCGGTTTGCCCTGTCAGACGCGCCCGGTAGACGGGGATTCCCTCGGTCACGCGCATCACGTAGTTGCGGGTCTCGCGGAAGGGGATGTGCTCGATCCAGTCGACCACGTCCAGGCCGCCGCGCCTCGGGTCCCCGCGCTCATTGATCCAGCTTCGCACGCGCCCCGGCCCGGCATTGTAACCCACCGCGATCAGGGTCGGGCTGTCACCGAATTCGCGGCGCAGATAGTCCAGGTAGGCGGCGCCCAAGGTCGCGTTATAGGGCCAGTCCAGAACCAGCCGCGCCCGCGAATAGGGCAGGTCAAGGGCATCGGCCATGTCCTGCGCCGTGCCGGGCATCAACTGCATCAGGCCAAGCGCCCCGACGGCGCTGCCCGCATCGGTGCGGAACTCGCTTTCCTGCCGGGCGATAGCCAAGGCCAGGGCCATATCCACGGGCAGGTCCATCTGCGCCATCGGGTGAAGCGGGAAGTGAACGTCCTGCACAAGTATATCCCGGCGCAGGGCCGTCTTGGCGACGAGCACGGCGTAGAAGGGCTCGTCCAGCTCCATCAGCAAACCGCCCAGCTGACCAACCGCGGTGCGGTCCAGCTCCTTCGCCAGGTCGGCGAGGAATAGCACGGCCAGCCCCCTCTCCTGCCCGGAAAGCAACGTCATCGCGGCCCGGAACCGATCATCCGTCAGAAAGTCGGCCTCTTGCCAGTCCGGGAACAACTCGCCCCCAGCCAGCGCCGGGTTCAGCGGTCGGCCTATCCTTTCGGAGGCAAGCAGTCCGTAGAAAGTCGATTGGTGGTCCGCCGCGCGGCCAAAAGCCGCTTGGGCCGCTTCCGCATCGCCCAGCGCCTCGTGCGCGCGGCCCAGCCAATAGCCTGCGCGACCCGACGAGATCGGCGTCGATACAGTTGCGTCAAAGGTCTGGAAATGGCGCAAGGCCAGGGCGGGATCGTCAAGGTAGGTCAGGGCCAGATAGCCCGACAACCACTCAAGGTCGGCATGCGATGCGCCATCGTCGAGAAAATGACGGCTGGCCAGCTCGTAAGCCACTCGCGGATTGCCTTCGCGCATTTGCCAGCGGGCGAGGATGCGCCGCCAGCTGCCCCAGCGCCACGGATGCACCAGCGCCTCGGCACTGGCGGATCGCTCCCGCATCAGGGCGACGGCATCGGTCCAATCGCCCCGCCCGGCCAGCCAGTTGAACCGGTCATAGGCAAGACCCGGGTCGCCGCGCAGGCGGGCGGGCACAAGATCGAGCCGCTCTTCCAGGTCATCCGCCCCATCGATATAGCCGATCCGGGCGCGCACCAGGGCCCGGTGCCCTTCGTCCAGGTGCGGCAGAAGCCGCGCGGCATCCTCGGTGCGCCAACGCCAGAGCAACATATCGGCCCGTGCCGCGTGATGCGGCAGCAGCAGGTCGGGATAGGCGCCGATCAGCGCGTCGAACCCCTCTTCCTCCAGCCCCAGGCTGCGCCAGGTCTCGACGAGCATCTCCTGTGCAGCGTCGCCACGCCCATCCGCGATCATCGCCCGCGCATAGGCCAGCGCCCCCTGCCCCGTTTCGGGCGTGCGCCCATCGAAGAAGGCAATCACGCCAGTATCCGGAACGCTCGGATCCAAAAGGCCCTCGGCCACTTCGCGTGCGGTATCCAGACCGGGCCAGTCAGCACGAGCCGCAAGGAACGCGGGGTATTCCGCGAAAATCGCATCGCCCGCGCGCAACCGCATCCAGGTGATCAGGTCGCGCCCAAGATCACCCTCTTCAGCCATCAACGCATAAGCGGTTTGCCAATCCCCTTGTTCCGCCGCGGCAAAGGCCGCTTCCGCAGCGGGCACGTTGGCCGGGTCCTGCGCCGCGCCACCGCTTGCAAGGGACAGGAAAAAACCCACCGCTGCCAGAAACTGCTTCATTGTTCGCTCTCTGCCCCGTGGCATCCTGGCCACTTTGCGACCAAGGCTAGCGCCATTGCGCCGGGCCGCAATTCACAAACTTGGCAAAGGCGGAAAACCGCACTAGGTTCCGCGCGATTTAGCCACGGGCGCCCCGCGCCTCGAACATGAAAAGGAAGCGTGTCATGATCAAAGGGTCCATTCCCGCCCTCGTCACGCCGTTCAAGGACGGCCAGCTGGATCTTGAGACGCTGAAGAAACTGGTGGACTGGCATGTCGACCAGGGCAGCCACGGGATCGTGCCGGTGGGCACCACGGGCGAAAGTCCGACCCTGACCCACGCCGAACACGACACCGTTGTCGCCGAGGTGGTCAAGGCTGCTGCCGGCCGCATCCCTGTGATCGCGGGCGCCGGGTCCAATAACACGGCCGAGACCGTGCGCTTGGTGAAGGCCGCCAAAGAGGCCGGCGCCGATGCCGCGCTGGTGGTCACGCCATATTACAACAAGCCCACACAGAAGGGCCTGATCGCGCATTACACCGCCGCCGCCGAATGCGGCCTGCCGATCATCATCTACAACATTCCCGGCCGCTCGGTCGTCGACATGACCCCGGCAACGATGGGCGAGCTGGCCAAGCATCCCAACATCGTCGGGGTCAAGGACGCAACGGGCGACTTGGCCCGCGTGCCCAAGCAACGGATCACCTGCGGCACCGATTTCATCCAGCTGTCGGGCGAGGATGCGACGGCGCTGGGCTTCAATGCCCATGGCGGGACGGGCTGCATTTCGGTGACGGCCAACGTGGCGCCCAAGCTGTGCTCAGAAATGCAGGAGGCGACCCTGGCCGGCGATTTCGACAAGGCACTGAAGATCACCGACCGGCTGATGCCGCTGCATATCGCCATTTTCGTGGAGCCGGGGCTTGTGGGCGCGAAATACGGCATGTCCCTTCTGGGGCTGTGCTCGGACGAGGTGCGCTCGCCGCTGGCAAGCCTTGAGGAGAGCACCAAGGCGCAAATCCGCGACGCGATGGTGCATGCGGGGCTGCTGAACTAACCCTGCAGCCAGCCCGGATCGAACCGTATATCCGACAGGCCCGTGAACCGCGCCACCCGTTCCAGTTCGGCGGTCAGCGCGGCCAGCCGGCCCTTGCCCATGGCCACACCCTTTTCGGGCCAGAACGCGGCCACGCGAAGGGCACCCCCGTCGCGTTTCGCGTCGATCCGTCCGATCAGGCGATCCCCCTGCATGACCGGAAAGACATAGTAGCCGTAACGCCGCTTTGCGGCAGGCACGAAGATCTCGATCCGGTAGTGAAAGCCGAACAGCCTTTCGGCCCTTGCCCGATCCCGCAGGGCCGGGTCGAAGGGCGACAGTATTCGCACACGGTTCGAGGGGTCGGGCAGGTCGGGAATACTTTCAATCTGGACGGCATCCGAGAAACAGCGCCGGCTTGATCCGTCAGCGCATTCGACGTCGATCTCGAAGAGGCGACCCTCCTCGACAGCGCGGGCGCACCAGTCGCGCGCCTCGTCGCGGGTGACGATCTCGAAGAAGGCGGCCAGTTCGCCACTGGTGCCGAACCCCAGCCGGGCCAGCGCGGCCGACATGGCCCAGTCGATGATCTCGGCATGGTCGCGCCGCGCATTCAGGTATTGCGCCGGGATCACCCGCTCTGCCAGGTCGTAATATTTGCGAAACCCGCGACGGTGGCAGATCGCCAGACGACCCGACCGCCAGAGGAATTCCAGCGCGGTCTTCGACGGGTGCCAGTCCCACCACCCGGTCGATCCCTTCGTTTCGCCCTCGCCCACGTCCGAGGAAGACGTCGGGCCGTGTTCGGCAACCCGCTCCAACACCGTATCCAGTTCCGCATCCCAGCCCGCGCGCTGCCATTTCGGCCAGCGGCGGCGCATCGCGGCCTCATCGCGTTCGAATTTGAGCCGCCACATCGGGTAGAAATCCATCGGCACAACGGCCGCGTCGTGGGTCCAGTGTTCAAAGGCTGTGCGATCGCGCCCCACCGCGTGTTCCAGCGCGCGAGGGCGATACTGCCCCCGCCGCGCCCACAGGATCAGGTCATGGGCACGGGCCAGCGTATTGACACTGTCGACCTGGACGAAGCCAAGCTCGTCCAGCAACTCGGCAAGGTCCGCCCCCCGGCCCGGGCCGGCGGCAGGTCGCAACAGGTGATGCCGGTCGAGGAACAGGCGGCGGGCCTGATGGTTGGACAGGACGGGGCAGGTCATGGGCCGCGATCCTAAAGCTCTGTCCGCCGATGGCCAGACCGCTTGTGCGCACCCCGCCCATGCCCTATCTCAGGCCCCCATGGCCAAGAAGCAACCCGACAACCCGAACTACAAGGTCATCGCCGAGAACCGGCAGGCCCGCCGCGACTACGAGATCAAGGACGATCTCGAATGTGGCATCGTGCTGTCCGGGTCCGAGGTCAAATCCCTGCGCACGGGTCAATCCAACATCGCCGACAGCTATGCCAGCGTCGAGGATGGCGAGCTTTGGCTGACCAATGCCTATATCGCCCCCTACAAGCAGGCGATGTTCCCGCATGAGGAACGGCGCCGCCGCAAGCTCTTGGTGAACAAGCGCGAACTGGCCCGGTTGTGGAACGCGACCCAGCGCGAGGGCATGACCCTCGTGCCGCTGGTCATGTATTTCAACCACAAGGGCATGGTGAAGCTCAAGATCGCCACCGCCAAGGGCAAGAAGAAGGCAGACAAGCGCGCCACCGAGGCCAAGCGCGACTGGAACCGCCAGAAGCAACGCCTTCTAAAGCACGGGGAATAGCGGCGCGTTTCTCTCACTGTCGGCTGCAAGTGCCGCCAGCCTATCCTGACCGCGAGTCAAATCGAACCGGCCTTGCGGGCCGACCGCCATCGCGGGACAACAGGAGCAGAAGAGTATGGAACAACTCATCATTCAACTGGTCGCGGGTGCGATCGGCGGCAATGTTGCCGGGGGCATCTTCAAGAACCTTTCGCTGGGCACGCTGGGCAATTCCATCGCCGGGATCGTCGGCGGGGGCCTTGGCGGTCAGATCATGGGCATGCTGGGCGCAGACGGCATGGCCGCCGCGGCGGCTTCGGGCGGCATGGATATCGGCTCGCTCATCGGATCAGTTGCCGGGGGCGGTGTCGGCGGCGGCGCGTTGCTGGCTGTCGCCGGGTTGGTCAAGACCATGATGGCCAAGTAAGGCAACCGGCTTGCATTCCCGGTTCCAGGCGCGCCCGGTGTGGCGCGCCTTTCTGCATGGAAACCTTGCAGTATTCCGGGCACGGCGGTAGGGACGAAGCGTTTCCAGCGCGAGAGTGACCCGATGGCCATCGACGACCCGAAGACGCTTGTTTCCACCAACTGGCTTGCAAGCCACCTCAAGGACCCCGACCTGCGGGTGATCGACGCCTCGTGGTACATGCCCGCCGATAACCGCGACGCAAGGGCAGAGTACGAGGCCGCCCACATTCCCGGCGCGCGCTTCTTCGATATCGACGAGATCAGCGACCATCGCTCGGAATTGCCGCACATGGTGCCGCCGGTCGAGAAATTCATGTCACGCATGCGCGCCATGGGCGTGGGCGACGGCCATCAGGTGGTCGTCTATGACGGGGCCGGGCTGTTTTCCGCCGCGCGCGTCTGGTGGCTGTTCCGCCTGATGGGCAAGACGGATGTGGCGGTGCTGGATGGCGGGTTCCCGAAATGGCGGGCCGAGGGACACCCGGTCGAGGATATGCCCCCGGTGATCCGCGACCGGCACATGACCGTCCAGCGCCAGAACCACCTGGTCAAGGACGTCACGCAGGTGGCCCGCGCCGCCAAGCTGAAGGATCACGAGATCATCGACGCCCGCGCCGCCGAACGCTTCCGCGGTGAAGTCGAGGAGCCGCGCGAGGGGCTGCGGTCCGGGCACATCCCCGGCTCGCGGAACCTGCCGTTCGGTGAGCTTCTGAAGGACGACGGCACAATGAAGGACACTGACGCGCTCAAGGCGGCTTTCGAAGCGGCCGGGGTCGACCTGAAAAAACCCGCCATCACCAGCTGCGGGTCCGGCGTCACCGCCGCGATCCTCTCGCTGGCCCTCGAACGGATCGGAAAAACGGACCACGCCGTCTATGACGGCAGCTGGTCGGAATGGGGCATGTATGACGACCTGCCCATCGCAACCGGAGAAGCCTGATGCTCGAGAACCTGAGCCAACAACCCGCCGACAAGATCCTTGCGCTGATGGCGCAGTACAAGGCCGATGAGCGCCCCGGCAAGATCGACCTGGGCGTCGGTGTCTACAAGAACGCCGAGGGCAAAACCCCGGTCATGCGCGCGATCAAGGCCGCCGAGCGGCGCCTGGTCGAGGAACAGGAAAGCAAGTCCTATACCGGGCTGGCCGGCGACCCGGCCTTTGCCGATGCCATGATCGAGCTGGTGCTGGGCGACAGCGTCGCGCGCGACCGTGTGGCCGCGATTGCCACACCCGGTGGCACCGGGGCCTGTCGGCAGGGGTTCGAACTGGTGCGGTTGGCCAATCCGCAGGCCACCGTCTGGGTGTCGAACCCGACATGGCCGAACCATGTCTCGATCCTCAAGTTCATGGACATGCCGCAAAAAGCCTATCGCTATTTCGATGACAGCACCGGCGGGATAGACTTCGACGGCATGCTGGAGGATCTGGCCGGCGCCAAAGCGGGCGATATCGTCCTGCTGCATGGCTGCTGCCATAACCCCACCGGCGCCAACCTGACGCTTGATCAGATCGACGAAGTGATCGCCGTCATGGAAGGCAAGGGCCTGGTTCCGATGATCGACATCGCCTACCAGGGCTTCGGCGACGGGCTGGATGCGGATGCCGCGGTCACGCGCCGCGTCGCCACCGCCTTCGACAACGTCCTGATCGCCGCCAGCTGTTCGAAGAATTTCGGGGTCTACCGCGAACGCACGGGTATCCTAATGGCGATTTCCAAGGATGCGGACGAGGCCGCTCTGAGCCAGCAGAACATGAATTACCTCAACCGGCAGAACTATTCCTTCCCGCCCGATCATGGCGCGCGCTGCGTCAGCATGATCCTGTCGGACCCGGAATTGCGCGCCGACTGGCAGGCCGAGCTGGAAGAGGTGCGCCTTGGCATGCTGGAGCTGCGCAAGCAGCTTGCGGATGAATTGCGCCGCCTGACCAATTCCGATGCCTTCGACTTCGTGGCCGAACATCGCGGCATGTTCTCGCGGCTTGGCCTATCACCCGAGCAGGTCGAGACACTCAAGACCGACCATGCGATCTACATGGTGGGCGACAGCCGGATCAACATCGCCGGGCTGAACAAGGACACGGTGCCTGTTCTGGCCAGGGCCATCGCCGAGGTGATCGGGGACTGACGCCCCGGACCCTGCAAGCATTCAACGCCGTGGCCTGACCGCCACGGCGCTTTTCGTTGAGACAACAAAAAACCCGGGCGATCGCTCGCCCGGGCAGTTGGTCAAAGGCTATTCGGAAGGAAGGTCAGCCTTTGGTGAAGTCGGGATAGGCTTCCATGCCCAGTTCGCTCGTATCGAGCCCCTGGATCTCGGCCTCTTCGCTGACGCGGATGCCCATGACAGCCTTGAGGATGAACCAGACCACCAGCGACACCACGAAGGTGAAGACACCGTAGGCCAGGATCCCCGTGATCTGTGCACCGATGGTGGCGCTGCCCGAGAAGGCGACAGCGATGGTGCCCCAGATACCGGCGATCAGGTGAACCGGAATGGCGCCGACGACGTCGTCGATCTTGAACTTGTCCAGCATCGGAACCGTCAGGACGACGATCACGCCACCCACGCCACCGATCAGCAGCGACCCGAAGAGCGACGGGGCCAGCGGTTCGGCGGTGATCGACACGAGGCCGGCCAGCGCACCGTTTAGCACCATGGTCAGGTCGACCTTGCCATACATCACCTGGGTCAGGATCAGGGCGACAATAGCACCGGAAGCGGCAGCCATGTTGGTGTTGGCAAAGATCCGGCCCACATCGGTGATGTCACCCACGGTGCCAGCAGCCAGCTGCGAACCACCGTTGAAGCCGAACCAGCCCAGCCACAGGATGAACGTGCCCAGCGTGGCAAGCGCGAGGTTGGAACCCGGCATCGGGTTGACCTTGCCGTCCTTGTACTTGCCCAGACGGGGGCCCAGCACGATGGCACCAGCCAGAGCGGCCCAGCCACCGACCGAGTGCACAACGGTCGAACCGGCGAAGTCAGAGAAGCCCAGCTCCGACAGGAAGCCGCCGCCCCACTGCCAGGACCCGGTGATCGGGTACATGATGCCGGTCAGGATCACGACGAAGATCAGGAAGGGCCACAGCTTGATCCGCTCGGCCAAAGCACCCGACACGATCGAGGCCGTTGCGGCAACGAACATCAGCTGGAAGAAGAAGTCCGAGGCGACCGACGCATAATCCAAAGAGGCGTCAGCAGCGGCCAGACCAACGGGCTCCAGCACGGTGGGCACGAAGTTCGGCGCGAAGTAGCCGTTGAACTCACCCGGATACATCAGGTTGAAGCCGACCAGCCAGTACATGATGGCAGCCGTGGAAAAAAGTGCGATGTTCTTAGTCAGCTGCATGGTGACGTTCTTGGACCGGACAAGCCCGGCTTCGAGCATGGCAAAGCCAGCCGCCATCCAGAACACGAGGAAGCCGCCCACGAGGAACAGCAGGGTTGTCATGATATAGGGGCCGATCTCGTCAAAGCCCGGCGCCGCGGCCTCCTGGGCCAGCGCAAGGGTCGGCAGGGCGGTAAACGCACTGGCGACCGAAAGTGTCTTGAGAAGTTTCATTGTCAGATGTCCCTTGGGCTGCGCGTCAAAGCGCGTCGTCATTGGTTTCGCCCGTGCGCACGCGCAGGGCACTTTCCACGTCGAGGACGAAGATCTTGCCGTCGCCGATCTTGTCGGTCTTCGCGGTCTTGGCGATGGTCGAAACGACCTCGTCCGCCAATGCGGCGCCGACAACGATTTCCAGTTTGACCTTCGGTACGAAGTTCACGGCGTATTCCGCCCCGCGGTAGATTTCGGTGTGACCGGACTGGGAACCGAACCCCTTGATCTCGGTCACCATCATGCCGCGCACGCCGATGGAGGTGAGCGCTTCGCGGACCTCCTCGAGCTTGAACGGTTTGATTGTCGCAATGATGAGTTTCACTTGCTTCCCCTTGCATTTGGCTCTGGGCGCGCAGCCAATCCGACTGCGCTCGGCCTAAAAGGGGGCGCGAGTGACGCCGGACCTCAATAAAATGCTGCACATGCGAAATGAACTGGCGTGGAAAAACGCACAAAATTTACACAATTGAGGCAATGTGCCTATCAAATAGGCAAGCATAAAAGCGCCGGGCAGCGGGGAAAGCGCCTCTACAAACGAATCCCGGCAGGCTATTGTGGGGCAAAATTCGGCAATGGCAGAGCAGACATGTCCGGCACGAAAGGCAAACGACCACCGCTGGTGGCCGACAAGCGCCATGGGTCAGGCCCAAAACGCAAAAAGCCCGCCTCCAAGGCCCGCAAGGCCGCGCCGACCCGGCGCAAACCGCCCAAGCGGCGCGGTCCCCTGGGCGCCGTCACAGCGTTCTTCGGCGGTCTGATCAAGTGGGTTCTGCTGCTGGTTTGGCGCATCGGGCTTCGTGTCGGACTCGTTGTGGCACTGATCGTCGGGATGGGAGTCTTCTACTATGCGTCTTCGCTGCCGGCCTTCGATGAGCTGGTGGATGGCCGCACCCGCGGGTCGGTCACCCTGCTTGACCGAGAGGGCGAGGTCTTTGCCTGGCGCGGCGACCAGTTCGGCGGCATGGTCACAGCCGATACCGTCAGCCCGCATCTTCGCAATGCCATCGTGGCCACCGAGGACAAACGGTTCTACGCCTTCTATCACATCGGCATCGACTTCTACGCCACGGCGGCAGCCATGGTGCGCAACTACCGCAACAGCGGCAACCCGCTGTCCGGCGCGGGCGGGTCCTCGATCACCCAGCAAACAGCCAAGCTGCTATGCTTCGGGCGACCCTACGATCCGGAAAAATGGGAAGACGAGGCCGCCTACGAGGCTGATTGCCGCGAAACGACGTTGTGGCGAAAGATCGTCGAGGCGACTTACG
Source organism: Salibaculum griseiflavum (assembly GCF_003129565.1). Classification (GTDB taxonomy): domain Bacteria; phylum Pseudomonadota; class Alphaproteobacteria; order Rhodobacterales; family Rhodobacteraceae; genus Salibaculum; species Salibaculum griseiflavum. Next base: position 134,274 of record NZ_QETF01000001.1, on the reverse strand, counting down.
CCATGGCGATGGAAACCCGCTATACCAAGGACGAGATCCTGACGATCTACATGAACCGGGCCTATCTGGGCGCGGGATCGCGGGGTTTCGAGGCCGCTGCACAGCGCTATTTCGGGATTTCCGCCGCCGAGGTGAACGCACCGCAGGCCGCCATGCTGGCAGGCCTGTTGCAAGCGCCCTCGGCCACCTCGCCCACGCGCAACCTGCAACGGGCACAGGATCGCGGTGCAACGGTCCTGCGGCTGATGCGGGAACAGGGCTATCTCAGCGCCCAGGAAGAGGCCGTGGCACAGGCCAACCCCGCCACCCTCTCCGAGGCCGCGCGGCAACGGTCGGGTGGCTACTTCGCCGATTGGGTCATGGAAAGCGGGCCGGAATTCTTCACCCGCGACACCACCGAGGATGTGATCATCCGTACGACCCTGGACCAACGCGTGCAGGAAGCCGCCGAGGAGGGGCTGACCTGGGTCTTCGAGAACAAGGTGCGTGAGGGGTCGTCGGCCCAGGCCGCCATCGTGGTGATGAGTGCGGATGGTGCCGTGCGGGCCATGGTTGGGGGTCGAAACACCCAGGCTGCCGGCGCATTCAACCGCGCCACCCAGGCGCTGCGCCAGACCGGATCGGCGTTCAAGCCCTTCGTCTACGCGACGGCACTGGACCTCGGGATGCGGCCAATGGACGTCGTCGTGGACGAGCCCACCTGCTGGTCCATACCAGGGCAGGACGAATGGTGCCCGCAGAATTACAGTCGCGACTATGCCGGCCAGGTGACCCTGACCCAGGCGCTGATGGCCTCGCTGAACATTCCGGCAGTGAAGATCTCGGAGCGGATCGGCCGTGAAAACGTGCGCACCGTGGCCGAGATGTTCGGCATCGAAAGCGACCTTGCACCGGGCCCCGCGATCGCGCTCGGCACGTCCGAAAGCACCCTTCTGGAAATGACCGGCGCCTATGCCGGCATCCTGAACGGCGGCTCGGCGGTGAAACCCTATGGCTTGGTGGAACTGCGGCTGATGGGGGATGCGGCGCCGTTGATGGACGCCGCCGGCGGCATCCGGGAACGCGTGATAAGTGAGGACGCGGCCCGGCAGTTGACCTGGATGATGCACCAGGTTGTCGAACAGGGCACCGGACGCCGCGCGCAGATCGACGGCTGGCAGATCGCCGGCAAAACCGGCACCTCTCAACAGGCGCGCGATGCCTGGTTCATCGCCTTCACCGCGGACTATGTCGCCGGGGTCTGGATGGGCTATGACGACAACACACCGCTCACAGGCGTCACCGGATCCGGCCTGCCCGCCGATATCTGGCAACAGACCATGACACGTGTTCTGGACGGCTTGCCGCGGTCTCCCCTACCGATGCAGGCGCCGCGCGCCTCTCAACAAGGCGGGCCCGGCCTGTCGGACGACGCCGCAAACCAGCTTATCGAGCTGTTGCTGATGGAACTTCAGGGACAATAGCGCCCGCCACTACTATTCCTGGCCGGGCGCGACGCAGCTTTCATACCGGAAGGCATAGCCGTTCCAGACCATGATGATACCGTCACCTTCGGCGGCGTCCATGACCATGGCTCGTTCGGTCCAGCTCGAGCCTTCACCGCTACACACCATGGTATAGAGCGTCGCATCCATATCCACGACGTTGACGGGTCGGGTCATGCGGCACTGGCTTTCGACGCCGTAGAAGATGCCATCCTCGATCTTCAGCGCACCGCCATCGACGCCGACCAACCCGCAATCGGCGTTGGCGTTCTGACGGTAGGTGCCGTCATAGGGCGTGGCCCAGGCCAGCCCCGGCAGCAGCGTCAGCGCAAGGACAATCGCGCGATTCATCCCATTGCCCTCAGGTCCGCGATCAGCCGGTCGAGGTTTCCGCCGCGCTGGTCCAGCATGGCGCCGATTTCCTGGCGCTCGGACACAAGCAGGTTCACCCCTTCGACGATCAGGTTGAAAAAGACCGGCCGACCGGGCCGGTCATAGACATGGAAATCCACACGAAACGGCGCCTGACCCGGCAGGTCCGCGATGGTCTGCACCTCCATGTAATTGTTCACCGGAACGGTGCGCTGGACGATGATCTCGCCCCCCTCGAATTCACGGAACCGTCTTCCGTACTTGTTGGCCAGGTAGAGACCGAACGCATCGACGAATGCCGATCGCTGCGCATTGCTGGCCGACCGTCCGGCCACGCCGAGGGCAGAGGCCGCGATCGCGGCGGTGTGGGCGTAATCATCGAACACGTCTTTGAACTGACGCACCATCTGCGCCTCGGTCCCGCCTGACGAGATGATGGCATTGATATCGGCCACGGCCCGGTCAACCAGGGCCTGAGCCTGTGCGCCGGTCAAGGCAAAAGCGGGCACAGGCACAGCGGTGGCCACGGTTGCGGCCAGTCCAAGGGCGGTGAACTGTCGACGAGACAGACGCATCATTCGAATCCTTCCAGATCAAGGGCAAAGGGGTCGATCACGGTTTCCTCGACGGGGGGCGCTTCGCCCAGATCGAACCGACGATTCTGAAGATAAGCAGATCGCGCCTGACTGTAACTGTCGGCGCTATCGTAGAGAAGGCCATCGACGGTCTGCATGAACTGACCCCGGTCGATCACGATCCGGGCGCCGCGCGCCGCAAGTCCATATTCGATCTGCGGGCGCGTCCCCACCCGCGCCAGCGGATCCAGGACGAAATCGACAATCTGACCGGCGGCATCCCGCTCTGTCGAAGGGCCAAGAACAGGCAGCTCGATAAAGGCGCCTTCCTGCACGCCCCAGACGGCGAGGGTTTCGCCGAAATCGGTCGACTCCTCGTAAAGGCCGATCCCACCTGCCGGGTCGAGTAGCCCACCGACACCGATCGTGGTGTTGAGCAGGAACCGCATGGTGTTGGTCGCGGCACCACCGATATCGCCCTGCAGCATTCCGTTGAGAACCATACCCGGCAGGCCAGTATTGTCGGCGAAGTTCGACACCGGGCCCGTGAATTCCCGCGGTGTCGCGGCAGCCACCTGGCCGAGCGGCCGCAGAACAGCCCGGTCCAGCGACTTGTTGAATTCATGCACGTCGCGATTGGTCGCCTCGTAAGGATCGTCCAGCCCACCGCCCGGCGGCGCGGGCGTGCAGGCAGCAACCGCACCGAGGGCAAAAATGGCGCAGGCGGTCGAAAGGGCTTTGCGAATTCCAAAAGGCAATGGCATTTCCAATCAGGGCTTTGTTAACCTTTCCCAGATAGCGGACAAACTGGCAAGGAACAGGTCCGCTCCGGAAGCAAAGCGAATTCGTGTTCTCCATACCACGCTGAACCGGATCGCAGGTCGAGGATTGGCAGAAACGCGCCCATGAAGCACGCTGACCCGACACAAGCCGAGATCGCCGCCGGTCGGCGGGAATTGCGTAGCGCTCGGCGCAAGTCGCGCGGGCTGTTCTGGTTCGTCGGAGTATTCAGCGTTTTCGTGAACGCGCTGATGCTGACCGGGCCGCTCTACATGCTCAACGTTTATGACCGGGTGCTCGGGTCGCGTTCGGTCGAGACACTCGTGGCGCTGTCGGTGCTGGTCGGGTTCCTTTACCTGATGATGGCGCTTCTGGACTACGCCCGCGGCCGGGTCATGGGCCGAGTCGGCGCACGTTTCCAGACGGCTTTGGACCGTCGGGTTTTCATGGCGTCGATTGCCGCGCGCGGCACCGGCCGTGTCCCGCAAGAAGCCGCGACCGGCCAACGCGACCTCGAGAGCGTCCAGCGGCTGATCACGTCGCCGGTTCTGATGGCGCTGTTCGATCTGCCCTGGACGCCGATCTTCCTTCTGGGGATCTTCATCTTTCACCCTTGGCTGGGCTACCTGGCCATTGCCGGGGGCGGGGCGCTTGTTCTTCTGGCACTGGCCAACCAGATGTCCACACGCACACCACTCGCCGAGGCGAACCAGGCTGCGCATCAGACCGACATGCTGGGCCAGGCACTGCGTAACGAATCCGAGATGGTGCAGTCGCTTGGCATGCGGCAATCCACCTTCGAAAGATGGGAGCAGCTGCGTGGCAAGAGCCTGAGTGCCAGCGTCGGCGCCGGCGACCAATCGGGCGGTTTCACCGCGATCACCCGGTCTTTCCGGCTGTTCCTGCAATCCGCGATGCTGGGGCTCGGGGCCTACCTGGTGCTGCAGGACCAGCTGACCGCCGGGGCCATGATCGCAGGATCAATCCTGCTGGGGCGGGCGCTGGCGCCGGTTGAACTGCTGATCAATCAATGGGCCGTCGTGCAGCGGGGCATTGACGCCTGGCGAAGCCTGGCGCGGCTTCTGGGGGCCGTGCCCGAGGCGTCGCCCCGCACCAACCTGCCGACCCCCCGCGCCATCATCGAAGCGCGGGATGTCACCGTCGTGCCGCCCGGACAATCCAGCGCGACCCTTCGCATGGTCAGCTTTCGCCTCGAACCCGGCCAGGCCATGGGTGTGATCGGCGTTTCCGGGGCGGGCAAGACCACGCTTGCCAAGGCACTGATCGGGTTGTGGGCACCGGCGGGCGGCAAGATCAGGCTCGATGGCGCGGCGCTCGACCAGTACGAGCCCGACCGGCTGGGCAAGCATATCGGCTATTTGCCTCAACGGGTGCAATTGTTCGATGGCACGATCAAGGAAAACATCGCCCGCATGTCGAACACCCCCGATGACGCCGCCGTGGTGGCCGCCGCGAAAAAGGCCGCCGCGCATGAAATGATCCTGAAGCTGCCGGATGGCTACGACACCAGGGTCGACATGACCGGCGGTCGCCTGTCCGGCGGACAGGTGCAACGGATCAGACTGGCGCGCGCATTGTACGGCGACCCGGTGGTGCTGGTCCTCGACGAGCCGAATGCCAATCTCGACAACGAGGGGTCAAAAGCCCTGAACGCCGCAATCCGCGCCATGAAACAGGACGGTCGAGCGGTCTTCATCATGGCGCATCGCCCCGCGGCGATTCAGGAATGCGACCTGCTGCTCTATCTCGAGAGCGGCACGGCCCGTGCCTATGGCCCAAGAGAGGACGTGCTCAAGAAGATCGTGTCGAACAGCGCCGAGATCGAAAAGGCAAGGTCCGAAGGCGGCGGGGTGGCATGACCGACACGCATCGCAAATGGCCAGTGCGCCGCCCGCTCGTTATAGGGCTTCTGTCGCTTCTGATCCTTGTCGGCGGGTTCGGCACCTGGGCATTGACCGCGCGGATTTCCGGGGCTGTCATCGCGTCAGGCCGGATCGTGGTCGAACAGAACCGCCAGGTCGTGCAGCACATCGACGGCGGGATCGTCCATGAGATCCTGGTTTCAGAGGGCGATCTGGTTGAACGGGGCGCGGTTCTGGTTCGGCTGGACCCCGACGAATTGCGTGCGCGCCTTTCGATCATCGAGGGCCAGCTTTTCGAGATCCTGGCCCGCCGCGCCCGTTACGAAGCCGAGCGCGACCGCAGTGACACGCTGGTATTCGACCCGATCCTGCGGGACGGCGGGCACGCGGAGGCCGCCGAACTGATGCAGGGGCAGGAACGCCTGTTCCGCACCCGGCTTGAAACGGCAGAGCAGGAAGCCGAGCAGCTGCGGCGCCGGACCGGACAGATCCGCAGCCAGATCGTCGGTATCGAAGCCCAGCAGGCGGCCCTGACCCGGCAGCTCGACCTGATCGAGCAGGAACTGACCAGCCAGCAATCGCTTCTCGATCGGGGGCTTGCGCAGGCCGGGACCGTGCTGACCCTTGAACGTGAGAAAGCCCGCCTGACCGGCCAGGCCGGGGAACTAACCGCGAACAAGGCTCAGGCCGAAGAAAAGATCACCGAGCTGGAACTGGAGATCATCCGCCTCCAAACCGCCCGCCGCGAAGAGGCCATTACGCGATTGCGCGACCTGCAATTCAACGAGCTGGAACTGCGCGAACAACGCGCCAACCTGAGCCGTCAGCTCGACAGGTTGGACCTGAGGGCACCGGTGTCCGGGGTGGTTTACGGGTTACAGGTTTTCGGAGAGGGCGCAGTGATCCGCCCCGCGCAGCCGGTCCTCTACCTCGTGCCGCAGGACCGGCCCCTGGTCATCACCGCCCAAGTCTCGCCCACGGATATCGACTCGGTCCAGCGGGGTCAGGACGTGACATTGCGCTTCTCCTCGCTCGATCAACGTCGAACGCCGGAACTGTTCGGAACCGTGCGGCAGGTCTCGGCCGATGCCTTTGCCGACGAAACCACGGGCCAGCGCTACTACGACGCAGAGATCGTGCTGAATCCGGGTGAGGCCGCGCGCTTGCCCGATGGAACAACCTTGATCCCCGGCATGCCGGTCGAAACCTTTATTCGCACCATGGATCGCACGCCGATGACCTACCTGACCCAGCCGCTGATGGACTATGTCGCGCGCACCTTCCGCGACGGCTAGTTTGGGCCTTTCGCAGGGGTGTGTTTGGGTCTAGCGTCGCTGGCACGAGACCAAAGGAGAACCCCCATGTCCATCGAGTCGCGCCTGGCCGACCTTGGCGTCACCCTGCCCGGTGCCCCGGCCCCCGCCGCAAATTACGTGCCCTTCGTCCAGAGCGGCAGTCTGGTCTACGTGTCAGGCCAGATCTCGATGGATGCGAACGGGCCGGTCAAGGGGCGTCTGGGCGATGACATGGACGTGGCCGATGGCGCGGCCGCCGCCCGGCTCTGCGCGATCAGCTTGCTGGCACAGCTCAAGGCCGCTTGCGGCGGAGATATCGACCGGCTGGTCCGGGTCGTCAAACTGACCGGTTTCGTAAATTCCACCCCCGACTTCACCGATCAGCCCAAGGTGATCAACGGGGCCAGCGACTTTCTGGTCGAGGCCTTGGGCCCCGCCGGGCAGCATTCCAGATCCGCCGTTTCGGCCGCATCCCTGCCGCTGGGCGTTGCCGTCGAGATCGAGGGCATTTTCGAGATCGCCTGATGCTGCCACGGGGTTTCCACGCCAGGCCCTTCGCCCACCGCGCCTTGCACGGGCCGGGGCGGCCAGAGAACAGCCGCTCGGCCATCGACGCGGCGATGACAGCCGGCTACGGGATCGAGATTGATCTGCAACTGTCGAGCGACGGACAGGCGGTGGTGTTCCACGACTATGCGCTCGACCGCTTGACCGACGCACGCGGCCCGGTTCGTCAACGCAGCGCGCAAGACCTCGCCGCGATACAGTTACGCGACAGTGACGAGGGCATTCCCACCCTCTCACAGGTGCTGGACCAAGTCGCAGGCGCTGTTCCTCTCCTGATCGAGATCAAGGATCAGGACGGTGCGCTCGGCCCTGCTATCGGCCCGCTGGAGGAGGCCGCGGCGGCCTGTCTGACCGACTATCCCGGTCCTGTGGCCGTCATGTCCTTCAACCCATTTTCCGTGGCTCGCATGGGCCAGCTGCTGCCCGACCTGCCGCACGGCCTGACCACCTGCGCCTTCGACAAGGCGGATTGGCCGACAGTGCCACAGGAGCGGCTGGACGCGCTGCGCCCGATGCCTGACCTTGAGACGCTGGGCGCGGACTTCATCAGCCACCAGTGGAATGACCTCACCAATCCTGTCGTCCAAGCGGCCAAGGCACGGGGCCTGAGGGTCTTCTGCTGGACCATCCGGTCGGATACGCAACAGGCCGAGGCCCTGGCCAATGGCGCCGACCAGGTGACTTTCGAGGGTTACATGGCTTGACCGCCTCCGGCCCAGCGCCAACTTTGACATCATGGACGCAAGCCCCGTCGAGATAACCGCCCATTCCAGCCTGTCGGACATCCCCGCCGCCGAGTGGGACGCCTGCGCCTGCCCCGAGGTCGCCCATGGCGGGCGGCCCACCGACCCGTTCACGACACACAGGTTCCTGTCCGCGCTGGAGAAAAGCGGTAGCACCGGCGCCGGATCGGGGTGGGAGCCTCACTACCTGGCCGCCCGTAGCGGCGGGCAGGTCATCGCCGTGGCCCCGCTCTATGGCAAGTCCCACAGCCAGGGCGAATACATGTTCGACCACAATTTCGCCCACGCCTATGAACGGGCGGGCGGGCGGTATTACCCCAAGCTGCAAATCGCGGTGCCTTTCACGCCCGTCACCGGCCGCCGGTTCCTGACCCGTCCCGGCTACGAGGCGCAGGGCATGGCCGCGCTTGTGCAGGGGGCCGTCCAGCTTGCATCGGACAACGGATTATCCTCGGTCCACGCGACATTCTGCACCGAGGCCGAGGCATTGGCCGGTGAGGAAATGGGCCTGCTGCGCCGCACGGCACAGCAATACCACTGGGCCAACAGGGGCTATGCCGACTGGGACGACTTCCTTTCCCACCTGTCCAGCCGCAAGCGCAAGACCCTGCGCAAGGAAAGGCGCGAGGCGCAGGCGTTCGGCGGCGAGATCGTTCAGCTGACCGGTGACGCGATCCAGCCCGAACACTGGGACGCGATGTGGACCTTCTACCAGGATACCGGCGCCCGCAAATGGGGGCAGCCCTACCTGACACGGCGCTTCTTCGATATCGCCCATGACACGTTGCGCGACGATATTCTTCTGGTTTTCGCGCAACGCGACGGGCTGCCCATCGCCGGCGCAATGAACCTGATCGGGCGGCACAACCTGTTCGGCCGCTACTGGGGCTGCATCGAGCATCACCCGTTCCTGCATTTCGAGATCTGCTATTACCAAGCGATCGACTATGCCATCGCCAATGGCCTGCGCACCGTCGAAGCGGGCGCACAGGGGGAACATAAGCTAGCGCGCGGATATCTGCCCGTGACGACCCATTCGCTGCACTGGTTCGCCGATGCCGGCTTTCGCGACGCGGTGGACAACTACCTGCAAGCCGAACGCCGCGCCGTGGATGAAGAAATCGAAGTGCTGACCACATATGGCCCTTTCCGCAGGGCCAACGCCGAAGATCACGACTGAGGAAAGGAGATCATCATGGCCGATCCGATAGACGACACAGGACGCGCAACCTTGGCAGAGGCGGGCTGGTCCGCCGTCGAGGGGCGCGACGCGGTGACCAAGACCTATAGCTTCGCCAATTTCGTCGAGGCCTGGGGCTTCATGTCCCGCGCCGCGATCTGGGCCGAAAAGCTGAACCATCATCCAGAATGGTTCAATGTGTTCAAAACGGTCGAGGTGACACTCTCGACCCATGACATCGGCGGACTGAGCGAACTCGACCTAAAACTGGCTCAAAAGATGGACCGGCTGGCCGCCGACGGGGAGTGACTACCCCCATTTCCCCCAATGAAACGTTGCCAGCCTCGCCCTTTTTGGACTAGGGCCGAGGCACGAGCAGGGTAAGGCCCTGCCGACCTGTGATTCATGACTGAGGGGCTGTCGCCATGTCCGAAGACTTCGTTATTGGAATACTCGTAAATATCGCCATCGCGCTTGCGATCTTCGTCATCGCGCTTTGGCTGAGTGGTTGGATCAAGAGCCGGATTATCAAGGCCTCGGAAACGTCCCCCAAATTCGATGCCACCCTGGCCCGATTTCTAGCCAGCGTCGCGCGGTACGCGATTCTGGCCATCGCGGTCATCTTCATTCTTGGCCGGTTCGGAATCGAGACCACGTCGCTGGCCGCGCTTGTCGGTGCGGTCGGTCTGGCGATCGGGTTCGCACTGCAAGGATCGCTCGCAAACCTTGCCGCCGGGGTGATGCTGGTCGTCTTCCGTCCGTTCAAGGCGGGCGATTACGTCAATGCCGGTGGCCAATCGGGCACCGTGGACGAGATCACGCTTTTCACCACCGAGATGACGACGCCGGACAACGTCAAGATCATCGTGCCCAATGGCGACGTGTTCTCGGGCGCGATCACCAATTACTCGCATTACGACACGCGGCGCTGCGATCTTGTCTTTGGGGTTTCCTATGACACCGACCTCAAGAAGGCCGAAAAGATCATCACCGACATCGTCACCAAGGACGAACGCGTGATGTCGGATCCGGCGCCCTTCGTGAAGGTGACCAATCTGGGCGATAGTTCGGTTGACTTCACCGTGCGCGCCTGGTGCGCGGCCTCGGACTATTGGGACCTGAAGTTCCACCTGACCCGCGCGGTCAAGGAAGCCTTCGACAAACAGGGCGTGGACATCCCGTTCCCGACCCAGACGCTGATCCAGCAGGCGGGCTGACACAGCTAAACACGGTCCGAAAACGGGGCGCCGGGGCGAGACAACCTGCCCGAACCGGCGCCCCGCTCCGATTTCTAGATGGCCGCGAGCAGCGCTTCGCCACCCGAGGTTTCGCAGACGCCCGGGTTTTCCTCGACATGCAGGACCTTGACGACCCCATCCTCGGCATAGAGCGCAAAGCGCTTGGACCGGTCGATAAGGCCCGCCGGCGGCGCAGTGAAGTCCATGCCGATCGCCTTGGTGAATTCCGAGGACGCATCCCCGATCATGTGAATACCTGCCTCGGACGCCCCGGTGCTGTCACCCCAGGCCCCCATGACGAAAGGGTCATTGACGCTCAGGCAGATCACGGCATCGACGCCCTTGGCGTCGAAGTCCGGCTTGGTGCGGATGAAACTGGGCACATGCGCGGTGGTGCAGGTGCCGGTATAGGCGCCCGGCAGGCCGAACAACACAACCTTGCCCGATCCGGCAAGCGCGGACATCCGAACCTCTTCGGGGCCATCGGCTCCCATGCGCAGGACCGTGGCGTCGGGCAGCTTCTCTCCAACGGAAATCGTCATTTGACATACCTCTTCATCAATTGCGTTTCGTTCCGCTTGGACTATAGGGTCGCAGCATCCGAAGACCAGCTAGGAATGGTGAAGAATGGCGCATCACATCGTGATCGGCGGCGGGCAGGCGGCGGCCTCTCTGGTGGCCAAGCTGCGCAGCAGCGGCTTTGACGGGGATATAACCCTGATCGGCGCGGAACGGGTCCCACCCTATCAGCGCCCGCCCCTGTCAAAGGCCTACCTGCTGGGCGAGATGGAATTGGAACGGCTCTTCCTGCGGCCCGAGCAGTGGTACGCCGACAACGACATCGCCCTGCGCATGGGCGTGCGGGTGACCGAAGTCGATGCCCATTACAAGACCCTGCGCCTGGATACCGGCGAGGTGCTGACCTACGACAAGCTGGCCCTGACCACGGGGTCGCATCCGCGCACCCTGCCCGCTGCGATCGGGGGCACGCTGGACGGCGTCTATACCGTGCGCGACCTGCGCGATGCCGATGCCATGGCCCCCGAATTTCGCCAAGGCGCGCGCCTTTTGGTCATCGGCGGCGGCTATATCGGGCTGGAGGCCGCAGCGGTCGCTGCGAAGAAGGGCGTCAAGGTTACGCTGGTTGAAATGGCCGACCGCATCCTGCAACGGGTGGCCTGCCCGGAGACCTCGGCATTCTTCCGCGACCTGCACCGGGAACATGGGGTCGATATCCGCGAAGGCGTCGGCCTGAAGGAACTGACCGGCACGGACCGGGTCAGCGGCGCGGTCCTGACGGACGGGACAGAGCTGGACCTGGATTTCGCCATCGTCGGCGTCGGCATCCAGCCGGCGACCGCCCTGGCCGAGGGCGCTGGCCTGGAGATCGACAACGGCATCGTCACCGACGATCACTGCCGCAGCTCCGAGCCCGACATCTTCGCGGCCGGTGATTGCGCGACCTGCAACTTCAAGGGCCAGCGGATCCGGCTGGAAAGTGTCGGAAATGCCATCGACATGGCCGAGGTCGCGGCCCAAAACATGGCGGGCGAGGACGTGGCCTATGAGCCCAAGCCCTGGTTCTGGTCGGATCAATACGATTGCAAGTTGCAGATTGCCGGGTTGAACCTGGGCTATGACGCCGTGCATGTCCGGCAAGACGGCGCGGCCAGGTCGCATTGGTACTACAAGGGCACCGAACTGATCGCGGTGGACGCGATGAACGACGCCCGGACCTACATGGTGGCCAAGCGCCTGATCGAGGCGGGCAAATCGCCCGCGCCCGAGATCGTGACCGACCCCGAAACCGACATGAAGGCCCTGCTGAAAGCGTGAGGATCATCGGCGGCCAGCATCGGGGATTGACGCTAGCCTCGGTCGGCAAGGGGGATGCGGCCGCGCATTTGCGCCCCACGCCCGACCGGGTCCGGGAAAGCCTGTTCAATGTTCTGGCAGGATATGGGCTACCAGATGGTGCGCGGGTTCTGGACCTGTTCGCGGGAACCGGCGCACTGGGTCTGGAGGCGCTGTCGCGCGGGGCAAGCCACGCGACCTTCGTCGACAAGGGCCGCGCCGCGCAACGCCTGATCCGGGAAAACCTGTCGAAGGCTCGGCGCGACGCCGATGCTCGCATCCTGACCTGCGCCGCTGACCGTCTTCCGAAGGCGTCGACGCCCTGCGACCTTGTCTTCCTGGACCCACCCTATGGGCAGGGACTGGGCGGACCCGCGCTCGTCACCGCCCGGCGGCAGGGATGGATTGCCCCTGATGCGCTGATCGTTTGGGAAGAAAGCGCCGCCCAGGACCCGCCGGATGGCTTCTCCCTTGAGGATTCGCGCCGATACGGCGACACCCATATTACGGTGCTGCGCGCATCCTGAGGCGCGGATTTGGGCGCTTGCTGCACTTGTGCTATCCTGCGCCCATGACCGATGCCAGTTTCAACGAAGTGCCCTGGGTGGCGCGCGAGAAACCCGCGCGGACCGCACTGCCGCCGCCAGTCCTGTTCGACACGCCCCTTTTGATCGGGGATTGCGCCACGCCATTCCAGGGCAGCACGGTGCTGCACGCCATGCTGCGCGAGGACGCGGAGGATCAATAGGTCGGGTGGAACTTGCCCGCCGGCGACAGGGTGAAGATGTCGCAACCATCGGCGGTTATCCCGATGGAATGCTCGAACTGCGCGGACAGGGACTTGTCCCGCGTCACGGCCGTCCAGTCATCCTTGAGAACATGTGTTTCCGGGCGGCCAAGATTCACCATCGGCTCGATGGTGAAGAACATGCCCTCTTCCAGAACCGGCCCGGTGCCCGGGCGGCCGTAATGCAGCACGTTGGGCGGTGCGTGAAACACCCGTCCCAACCCGTGCCCGCAGAAATCGCGCACAACGCTCATGCGGTTGCTTTCGACATAGGACTGGATCGCGTAGCCGATATCTCCGAAGGTATTGCCGGGCCGCGCGGCCTCGATCCCCTTCATCAGGGCATCATGCGTGACCTGGATCAGGCCTTCGGTCTTTCGGTTGGGCTTGCCACCCGCGACATACATCCGGCTTGTGTCCCCGAACCAGCCATCGACGATCACCGTGACATCGATGTTCAGGATATCCCCCTCCTGCAACGAGTCGTCGTCGCGGCGCTTTTCGAGGTTCTTGGAAATCGTCTCGGCCTTGGCCTTGGGGATCGCCGCACCGGGAATGCCGTGGCAGACCACGTGGTTGACGCTGATGCAGCTGGCGTGCTGGTAGCCCTTGTAGCCGATCGTAGCCGAGGACGCGCCCGCCTCGTTGACCCATTGCTCGATCTTGCTGTCCAGATCGCCGGTGGTGGCGCCGGGCACCACATGTTCGGCGATCCGGTCGAGAACCTCTGCCGCCAGCCGACCGGCTGCATGCATACCCGCAAAATCCGCCTTGTCGTGAAGGCGGATGCCGTCTTTCGTAATCCTGCCGCGCGTGTCGTCCATGGCACCTGTTCCTTGCTTTAAGTCCAAATAGGACAAATCAAGCCCCTGCAAAAGGCCCGGTGCGGCGTCATTTCCCGGATTCGGGCCAGCCGACCCCGCAGACCGGTCCAAGAGTGATCTCTTGCGGTGTGATCTTGGCGCGGTGGCAGATGACCTCAACACCGGCGGCGCGGGCCTCGTCGAAGGCGTTGGCATAGTCCGGGTCGATATCGGCAGCGAGGGTCATGTCCGTGCAATCGGTGCGCTGGACCAGGTAGAACATCACGGCCCGCTTGCCCGACCGGGCGACCTCGGCCAGTTCGTGCAAGTGCTTGGTGCCGCGCTGGGTGACGCTGTCGGGAAACTCGGCCAGGCCGGATCGGCGGGCCAGCGTCACCGATTTGACCTCGACGAACGTGTCGCCGCCCAGGCAGAAATCCACGCGGCTGCCGGTGCCATATTTCACCTCGGCCCTCACCTCGCCCGCCCCGGCCAGGGCCGGGACCGCACCGGCGCGCAAGGCCTCGCCCACCACGCGGTTGGCCAACCCGGTGTCGATGGTGACGAAGCCTTGATCCAATTCCGACAGCCGCCACCCCCAATCGAGCTTTTTCTTCGGATCATCGTTGCGTTCCAGCCAGACCCGCGTAGCGGGGTCTTTCAGGCCCATCATCGAGCCGGGATTGGGGCAATGCGCGCGCACCTCCTCGCCGCTGTCCAGAACCACGTCGGACAGGAACCGCATGTAGCGGCGTTTCAGCCGACCCGGCACAAGAGGAGTGGCAAAGCGCATGTCCCGGACCTATACCAACCCTGAATGAAGGAGAAGACCATGCCGAACCCAAGCGCCGCCATGCTCGTGATCGGGGACGAGATCCTGTCGGGCCGCACCCGCGATGCCAACATGCATTTCCTGGCCGGAGAACTGACGCGGGTCGGCATCGACCTGAAGGAAGTGCGCGTGGTCAGTGATGATCGCGCGGCGATCGTCGCGGCGCTCAACGCCCTGCGCAACGCGTTTGATACGGTGTTCACGTCGGGCGGGATCGGGCCGACTCATGATGATATCACCGCCGATTGCATCGCCGAAGCCTTCAGGGTGGGGATCGACGTGCGTGACGATGCGCGGGCGATCCTGCAGGCCCATTACGACCGCGCGGGCAGTGAGCTGAACGCGGCGCGCCTGCGCATGGCCCGTATTCCCGACGGCGCCGATCTGATCGACAACCCGGTCAGCGCCGCGCCGGGCTTCTCGATCGGCAACGTGCATGTCATGGCCGGGGTGCCCTCGGTCTTTCAGGCCATGGTGGCCAGCGTTCTGCCCACCCTGACCGGCGGAGCGCCCATGTTGAGCCAGACCCTGCGCGTGGACAGGGGCGAGGGCGACGTTGCCGGCCCCCTGGGCCAGGTGGCAGCGGATTTTCCGGACCTGTCCATCGGGTCCTACCCGTTCCAGAAGGACGGGGCATATGGCACCCATATCGTGGTGCGCGGCACCGACGGCGCTTTGGTGGACGCGGCCATGGTGCGATTGGCCGCCGAGTTGACCGGATGACGCCAAAGGCCCTGACGGCACTGATCGACGCGACGTGGCCCGCCACCCGGTTCAGCACTGTCGGCCCCTGGACCATTCGCGAAGGCGCAGGCGGGGGCAGCCGCGTCAGCGCGGCCACGGCCAGAGATGTTGCCGGAGATGCGGAAATCGAAACGGCCGTGGCGGCGATGCGCGCGCTCGGGCAAACGCCGCTTTTCATGTTGCGCGAGGACGAAGAGCCCCTGGACAGGGCGCTGGAGGCCCGTGGTTACCAGGTCAAGGATCCGGTAACACTTTATACAACGCCTGCCGGGGCGCTCGCCGTCCAGCCGCCCCCCGTGACCTGCTTCGAAGTCTGGCCTCCGGTTGCCAGCCAGTTGGAAATCTGGGCCAAGGGCGGCATCGGACCCGAACGTATCGCCATCATGGACCGCGCAAAGGGGCCGAAAACCACGCTTCTGGGGCGTCTGGACGACACGCCGGCGGGCACGCTGTTCGTGGCTCTGCATGACGATGTCGCCATGGTCCATGCCGTTGAAATTGCCCCAGCCTTCCGTCGCCGGGGACTGGGCCGCTTCATGATGCAAGGTGCGGCCACCTGGGCGCGCGACAATAACGCTCAGACGCTTGCCGTTCTTGTCACCAAGGCCAATACAGGGGCGAACGCGCTCTACTCTTCCCTCGGCATGTCAGCTGCGGCAGGATACCATTATCGCATTCACCCGGAGGCCTGATGCCCGACAAGGACCAACCCACAGCACTCGACCTGCCCATGATCGACCCGCTGCCCGAGGAGACCGCCAAGTACTTTGCCATCTGCGAGGACAAGCTGGGCATGGTGCCCAACGTGCTGCGCGCCTATGCCTTCGACACGACAAAACTGAACGCCTTCACGGCGATGTACAATGACCTCATGCTCTCCGATAGCGGTCTGAGCAAGCTGGAACGCGAGATGATCGCAGTTGTCGTGTCCTCGATCAACAAGTGCTTCTACTGCCTGACGGCACATGGCGCGGCGGTTCGTGAATTGTCCGGCGATCCCGAGCTGGGCGAAATGTTGGTCATGAACTGGAGGGTCGCTGCGCTGGATGCCCGACAGACGGCCATGCTCACCTTCGCCGAGAAGATCACAAAGGCCAGCGCCGAGATCACCGAGGCCGATCGGCAAGCTCTGCGGGATGTCGGGTTCAGTGATCGCGATATCTGGGACATCGCCAATGTCGCCGGGTTTTTCAACATGACGAACCGTGTCGCCTCGGCCACCGATATGCGGCCCAACGCAGCCTATCACGGGCAATTCCGCTGATCCCGTGATGAGACCGGCCCTCGCTCTGTTGCTGACCATGCTGCCCGGCCTTGCCGGGGCGGTCACGCTGGATTTGCCTGCAAATGCAAATCTCGAAGCGGATGTGACCGAGACGCCGGGCATCTACGATATGCCCATCGGCCCCTGGCGTGAGGACGGCATGCCGATCCTCTCGGAGGAGGGCACCCTGCACCAACAGGCCTGGCGAATCGACGGGGCAGGCCTGACGACCGCGCAGATTCTGTTGCCCTTGCGCGCGCAACTGACAGAGGCTGGGTTCGACATCCTTTTCGAATGCCAGACCGAGGGCTGCGGCGGCTTCGATTTCAGGTTCGCAACGCGGGTCATGAATGCCCCTGACATGCATGTGGACCTGGGCGATTTCCGGTATCTCGCCGCCGAGCGCGACAACGACAGAGGCACCGAACTTGTCAGCCTACTGATCAGCCGCTCGGCCCAGGCCGGACATGTGCAATTGACCCGCGTCGGCCCACCCACGGACACCCGGGACATGGCAAGTGCGACAGGCGCGGCCCTCTCCTCGACGGCGGCAACGCCGCAGGAGGGCCTCGTTGCTGAGCTAGAACGGACGGGGCGTGCGGTGCTATCCGACCTGACATTCGAGACCGGGTCAGCCCAGCTCGGGTCGGGCACCTTCGCATCGCTCGAAACGCTGTCAGACTATTTGGCCGCCAACCCCGAACGGCGCGTCGCGCTTGTCGGTCACACGGATTCGGTCGGCGCATTGGAGGGCAACATCGCTCTCAGCCGGCGCCGGGCGGGGTCCATTCTGGAAAGGCTGGTTTCCGATTATGCTGTGCCGCGCCGCCAGCTGGAGGCCGAAGGGATGGGCTATCTCGCGCCGATTGCCAGCAATCTGACGGACGCAGGCCGAGAGGCAAACCGGCGCGTCGAGGTCATCATGCTGTCGACCGAATAGGCAGGCGCGCCGCGCCTTGCACCACGTCCAAACATCCAAAGGCCCATAATGGCACATGCGCATCACCATCATCACATAGACCCCGAAGCCGGGGACCGGCGTGTCGCCTTGGCGATCGGTGTCAACATTGCTCTGACGGTCGCCCAGATCATCGGGGGGCTGCTGTCCGGGTCGCTGGCCCTGATCGCGGATGCGGTGCACAACCTGTCCGATGCGGTCTCTCTCATCATCGCCTTTGCCGCGCGCAGGATCGCAAGGCGCCCGGCCGATCCACACATGAGCTTCGGCTATGGCAGGGCCGAGGTGGTGGCGGCACTGATCAATTACACCTCGCTGATCCTGATCGGGCTTTACCTTGCTTACGAGGCGGTGTGGCGTTTCTTCGATCCCAGCCCGATCGGCGGCTGGATCGTGGTGATCGTGGCGGGCATCGCGCTCTTGGTCGACGCGATCACCGCGCTTCTGACCTGGTCGATGGCCAAGGACAGCGTGAATATCCGCGCGGCCTTCCTGCACAACCTGGCCGATGCCGCGGGGTCTGTGGCGGTGATCGTGTCGGGCGTCCTGATCCTGCTGTTCGACTGGTGGATCGTGGATCCGATCATCACGCTGGGGATCGCAGCATATATCCTTTGGATGGCGCTGTCGGAAATGCCCGCGGTGATCCGCACCCTGATGCTGGCCAGCCCGGCAACGCTGTCACCCAAGGAAGTCCACGAGGCCGTCCAAGAGGTCGCGGGGGTCAAGACCGTGCACAACGCCCAGCTTTGGGAAATGCAGGAACACCGGCCCGCCTTCCTTGCCCACGTGGTCATTCAAAAGGGAGAATGGGGCGAGGCCGACGCGATCAAGGCGCAGATCAAGACCGTGCTGGAGGCGCGTTTCGGGATCGCGCATAGCGTGCTGGAACTCGAATGCGCCGTCCACGCTTGTGATGACGCCCCCGATTTCGGCAATGCCTGAAAGAAATCGCGGCCATAAGGCCGCGAAGGTGAGGAAAGCATCCTCGAGGGACTCAATAGGCGGCCGAAATCACCAGTTGTCGGGGCCCTTGTCGGCAAAGGCGTGAGCCAGAAAATCGATGAACGCCCGGACCTTGGGCTGGGTGAAGCGGCCCGGCGGGTAGACCGCATAGATGCCCTGGGTTTCGACCGGCAGGTCGGGGATTGCTTCTTCGACAAGACCTTTCTCCATGGCCTCGGAATAAAGGAAGCTCGGCAGGTAGGCGATCCCAAGCCCGGAAATCGCGGCATTTAGCAGCGATTGCCCGTCATTCACGGTCAGCCAGCCGGCAGTGCGGACCTGGCGTTTTTCACCCGAGGGCGCGGTCAGCTTCCACACGGCGGAGTTCGCGGCATTGGAATAATGCAGCAATTTGTGGGTGTTCAGATCGTCGATCTTCTGCGGGCGGCCATGCTTCTGGAAATAGGAAGGGCTGGCCACCATCCGCTTGGAGGTCTCGGTCAATTTACGGGCCCGCAGGGTGCTGTCTTCCAGTTCGCCGATGCGAACGGCCATGTCGAACCCCTCCGAGATCAGTTCGACGTACCGGTTGTTGAGCACCATGTTCACGGTGATCTCGGGAAATTCCTGAAGAAACTCGCCCAGCACCGGCGACAGGTGGTTCACCCCGAAATCGGTAGCAACCGAGATACGCAACAGGCCCGACGGGTCGGATTGCATCGACGTCACCAGTGCATCGGCCTCACCCGCATCATTCAGGACGCGGCGCGCCCGGTCGTAGTAGGCAAGGCCAATCTCGGTCGGGCTGACCCGACGGGTGGTGCGGTTCAGAAGCCGCGCCCCCAGACGAGCCTCAAGCGACGAGACATGCTTTGAAACGGCGGATTTCGAGATCCCCATTTTCTTGGCTGCGTCCGTAAACCCACCCTGATCCACAACGGTGGCGAAGGCTTCCATTTCGGTCAGGCGATCCATCCTGCATCCTCGATACTGTCTTAGCATTCAGCGACAATATCTGGCCTCGAAATCGGGCAGGACTGCGGCGCATGCCTGACAATTGGTGGGTTTTACCGAGACTGTGGCAAGGCCGGAAACGCGGAGTCACAATGCAGCGGCCAGTCGGACGCCTTGATCGATGGCCCGTTTCGCGTCCAATTCCGCGGCAACATCCGCGCCTCCGATCACATGCGGAACCGTCCCCGCGTCCTGCAAGGCATCGGCAAGGCGGCGCTCGGACAATTGTCCGGCACACAGCACGATGGTGTCGGCCTCGATCAGACTCGGGTTTTCGCGTGCCTCGCCGAAGGTCACATGCAGCCCGTCGCGGTCGATCCGTTCATAGTTCACACCACCGATCATTTCGACATTGCGCATCTTGAGGCTCGCGCGGTGAATCCAGCCGGTTGTCTTGCCCAGCCCCCTGCCCAGTTTCTGGGCCTTGCGCTGCAACAGCGTGACCTTACGCGCCGGGGCGTCGGGTTTCGGGCCTTCGGGGCGCAGACCGCCGCGTACTTGCTCGGGATCGCCCACCCCCCACTCCTCCATCCAGTCGTCCAGGTCTTCGGTCGGGCTGTCGGCCACGGTCAGAAACTCGGCGACATCGAAACCGATCCCGCCGGCCCCGATGATCGCCACGCGGTCACCCACCGGTGCACCATTCTGCAGAACATCGATATAGGACAGCACGTTCGGGCCGTCCTGCCCGGGAATCTCCGGATCGCGCGGTGTCACGCCGGTGGCGATGATGACCTCATCGAACCCCTTGAGGTCTGCGGTCGTCGCCGCAACCCCGAGACGCGTTTCGACGCCGGCGGCGGCAACACTGGCGGCAAACCAGTCAACCAGACCGTGAAATTCCTCTTTGCCCGGAATCCGACGCGCCATGTTGAGCTGCCCGCCCAGCGTGTCAGCCTTGTCGAAGAGCGTCACCGCGTGCCCCCGGCTCGCAGCGGTCACCGACGCAGACAGCCCCGCCGGACCTGCGCCGACCACGGCAATCCGCTTTGGCGTCGCGGCCGGATCAAGGGTGATCTCGGTCTCATGGGCGGCACGCGGATTCACAAGGCAGGACGCAATCTTCATCGAGAACGTATGGTCCAGGCAGGCCTGGTTGCAGGCAATGCACGGAGCGATCAGCGCGGAATTGCCGCTGGCCGCCTTCGAGACGAAATGCGCGTCGGCCAGGAATGGGCGCGCCATCGAAACCATGTCGGCACAACCCTCGGCCAAGACGTCTTCGGCGACCTCGGGCGTATTGATGCGGTTCGAGGTGATGATCGGAATCCCCACCTGCCCCATCAGCTTTTTCGTGACCCAGGAGAAGGCACGGCGTGGCACACTGGTCGCAATCGTCGGAATGCGGGCTTCGTGCCAGCCGATGCCGGTATTGATGATCGTGGCCCCCGCCGCTTCGATCTTCCTGGCCAGCGTCACAGCCTCGTCCCAGGTCTGGCCGTTGGGGACAAGGTCGATCATCGACAGCCGGTAGATCAGGATGAAATCTGCGCCCACGGCCTCGCGCACCCTGCGCACCACCTCGACCGGCAGGCGTTGCCGGTTTTCAAGGCTGCCGCCCCAGCGATCCGCACGGCGGTTGGTATGTTCGACATGAAACTGGTTGAGGAAATAGCCCTCGGACCCCATCACCTCGACCCCGTCATAGCCGGCCTCTCGGGCGCGGCGGGCGGCGGTCACGATATCGGCGATCTGTTTTTCGATCCCAGCCTCGTCCAGTTCGGTCGGCACGAAGGGCGAGATCGGCGACTTGATGGCCGAGGGGGCCACGCAATCCTTGCCATAGGCATAGCGGCCCGCATGCAGGATCTGCATGGCGATCTTTCCGCCAGCGTCGTGGACCCGGTCGGTGACGATCTTGTGGTTGGCAATGTCCTCGGGGGTAAAAAGCCCCGCCGCACCCGGAAAGACACCACCCTCGCGGTTCGGGGCCATGCCGCCGGTGACCATCAACGCGACATCACCACGTGCCCGCTCCGCGTAGAATTCGGCCACGCGGTTCCAGTCCTTCGTTTCCTCCAGCCCGGTATGCATGGACCCCATCAGCACGCGGTTCTTGAGCGTGGTGAAACCCAGGTCGAGCGGGGACAGCAGGTGCGGATAATCGGTCATGGGCATCCTCCGTTTGGACCCGTCTTGCCGCAAGTTGACGCACAGGTCACGCAGGACGCGGCGTCAGCACCTTGCAATCTGCAATATAGTCATTATTTACTATTCATAACTGATTGAGGATAATCGAAATGACCCCTGGATACACGTTCATGTCCAAATCCACGGCCAAACCCGGCAGGCTGGATGACCTGATCCGCATCACCGCAGGACCTCCGCAAGCGATGGAAGGAAAAGTCGACGGGCTGATTGCCTATCAGGTTGGCGTTGACCGCGAACGCAATACCGTCATCGTCTGGAGCACCTTCGACACCCGTGCGGCGCTCTATGATTACCTTGAGACCGACTATGGCAATGCCAACCATGGCGATGCTGCTGAAATGGAAGCGATCATCGAGACATTCGAGATGTTCGATCTGACGCCGACCGTCGGAAAGATTCCCGCATGACGCTTGCAAAGGCGCGGGAGCTGGCCGTTCTTAGCGTGCTGAGCGCGCATCCGGCGCATGGCTACGACATCTCTCGCGCCGTTGCCTCGGGACCACTTTCCCTGCTGGGGCTCAGTCGTCCGGCGGTCTATGCCATACTGGACCGTTTCACGGCGCGTGGCTGGGTGACCGGCGACGCGCAACCCTCGGGCAACCGCCCCGAAAAGACCGTGATGCACCTGACCGATGCCGGAAGGGCCGCGCTCAACGAAGCCTTGGGGGACGCTGGAAAACTCGCACCACCAGTGATCCCGTTGATGGCCATACTGCTTGCCCAAGACGCTGGGAACGCGGTGCCTGAACACGCTTTGACCGCGGTGCTGGATGACAGGCGGAAGACCTTGGCAGAACTGGAGGCGGATACGGACCACGCCGCAACCGCCACGACACGGCTGGCCCAACGGCTACTGGCCGCCGAAATCTCCACGCTGGAAGAATTGCTTCAACCATCGGGCTGACGTTGGGCGAACAGAAGCCCGCCCTTTTGCCGGTCGATACTCCAATCCGCCGGGTCGGCTTCGACCACGGACCGGAAACCCGGCATGTTTGACCGTTCATCAAGCAGCAACAGCCAACCGTTGGCCGCAACATGGCCCAGCATGTGGCTGAGCACCGCAGTACGGTCCTTTCTGTCCAGCATATGCAAAGTGCGGTTGATCAGCAGGATGTCAAAAGTTCCATCGATCCGGACGTCCCGAATGTCAGCCACTTGGCCCGTTACTGGCAGCCCCTCGGCCAGGGCGGCGGCCAACATCGCCTCGATCCCCGCTGGCGAGATATCAATGCCCAACACTGCATGACCGCGACGGGCAATCGGCAAAGCGTCACGCCCTTGGCCGCACCCGATATCAAGGACCCGAACAGGGTGGTCGAGCCCCTCGAAAAACGCCGAAATGTCGGCATTTGCCTTGCCCAGGGCGTTCGGCGTGTCGCGGTAGAGTCTGTCGTAGTCCTAGGCCATACAGCACCGCTAACGGCGGCATAAGCCTTTGTCTAAGTGAAATATTGCGTGACCATCACTCATCCATGGTCTCTACACAGTGCCGGCGAAACGCTTTCTTCAGCATATCCAGCTCAGCGCGCAGGAGGCCCATCTCGGCGCGAATATCCTCGGCCAGCGCATCGCCGGCAACAATCGCGAAAGAGCCCAGAACAGCGGCGCTTTGGCGATCTCTTACGAGAAATGTCTGCACCCCGTCGGATATCCGTTCCGCCGGGATCGGCACGCGGACAT
The DNA here is from genome assembly GCF_003129565.1 of Salibaculum griseiflavum. Taxonomy (GTDB): domain Bacteria; phylum Pseudomonadota; class Alphaproteobacteria; order Rhodobacterales; family Rhodobacteraceae; genus Salibaculum; species Salibaculum griseiflavum. The sequence continues at coordinate 111,125 of NZ_QETF01000001.1, read as the reverse complement.
ACCAACACTCCTCGACCCGGTCCTCTTCGACCTCGACACCCTCGACCGGCTGATCCAGGTGGGTGACCTCGATCTCGGGCTGCCAATTGTCGCGTCCGGCCCGCTTGAGCACGCCATGCCAGACCCCTTCGATCAGGCGCAGCTTGGTCAGCGTCACGTCTTGTCCCATGGCATCCTCTCTCAAAGTTCGGCGCGCGGCACGCGGCAGAAGGTGAGATCGCGGATCGTCACCTGGTTCATTTCCGGCCCTTCGAAGATCAGGTCCACCCACATGGACTCGACCCGCTTTTCATTCAGGTTGGTATAGGCCAAGTCGAACTCGACCATGACCTTGTCTTCGTGAAGCGGCAGTTCGCGGACGATCTGTTCGGTATTTGGGCCGTGACGGACGTTCAGCCGGGCAAAAATCTCCAGCGGTTTTTCCATTTCGACGATCACGTCCATGCGGATCAGGTGCCGCTTGCGGAGGCCGTCGCAGGCGGCATCGGGTAGGTTCAGCACAAGGCTCAGGAAAGACCCGTCGAACCGGAAAACGTCCAATCGCAAACCGAACGGGGCCAGGTCCGCCTCGCGCGTGTTGCGCAACTGGCGCAAGGTCAGTTCCGAAATACGACAGTCGTGAAACAGCGTGACTTCGTCGCCTAGCATGGTGCGCGATTCTACCGCCGCCATGCCCTTGACCGGCAAGGCACCGCGCCAGGCTTGCGGCCGCCAGGACCAATCCGTGCCCTGCGGCCTGGGGAATGTGGTCGAACCGATGCGTGGCAAGGCCAGCCGGCTGTCAGCCTGGAAGGTCAGTTCATCCAGCGTGTGGCGCAGGTTGCGCGCGGCGTTGCGCTGCCGGCGCAGCTCGGAAAGCTCGGCCTCCGGGGCGGCGGCAGCGGCGCGCGACCAGTACCGGCGCATGCGCCGGTTCACGAACCTTGCCACTAGTCCTTTGCGCACCTTCGCCATACTCGGCCTTTGCGTTGTTCGATCTTTGGCAACATACCTGCCAAATTGTTTCGGTAAAGGAAACAACTACAAGGCCATGGCCGGGATTTTCCGTTGATCGACAGCCGTCAGGACGGGGTGGCATCAGGCCGGTTGGCCTCTCCCAAAGCATTGAGCGCAAGTTCCAGAAGTGTGCGCCCGGCATCGCGTTGCAGGGGCGCCCGTGTATAGCTCAGGGCCGAAACGGTAACCAAACGGTCACCGATGTCTGTGAAGCCGCGCCAAATTACGGGGGTCGTGCCGGGCACGGGCGCCCCGGCCCTGTCTTCGAAGCGCAGGATCACGAGGTTGTCGCCCACATGCACCTCACCGACCTCGACGCCATCCGGTCCGCTGGCCAGAATTGCCTGACCGGGATCGCTACGCAGGTAGTCGGCAAGCGCCGCAGGGTCTTGGGCCACCAGCGCACTGCCCGGCTCCCCGAATTGGACAGTCAGAAGACCCGACCGGTCAGGCATCATCGCGGCCCGGTCGGACAAGAGCGCGCAGCCCGCAAGCATGGCAAAACCGCGCGAAGCGGAACTGGCCGATTGGTCAACGCAATAGCCCGCGGGGCCGCGCACCCGGACATCGCCATTCAACAGCGAAAGCGTGCGGATGCCATCGCCGGTCCTGTCGCCCCCGAAGCCCGGCAATTGGAGCCCGTCGGCGCAGCCCGCCAGCCACGAAAAAGCGATGAACGCCAAAATGGGCCTGCGCATCGTGTCTCTCCGGTTCGATTGCGAGGGATGGTCTAAAGCGCCCCACGGAATGGGACAAGTCCGATTGCCCCCGTCACGACAAGCGGCCTATAGGGGGCCATGAGGTTCGACCCACCTTACGAGTCCATGGAGCGATTCACGTCGCCGGCCCGACCGGCACGATCCCTCTTCATCGTGGCTGCGGTGCTCGCTTTGGTCTGGATAGGTTTCTGGGGGCCGCCATGGCTGCTTCTGGGGCTTGGCGTCAATCGCGACTGGTTGGCAGCCTTCGCCATGGGGGCAACACCCGCCATGCTGTTCCTCAGCCTGTCAAGCTTTGCCCTGCCCATTGCTGCGCTGGCCTATGGGTTGCGACGGTTCCACAAAAGGGGTTTGGCGAGCCTGCTTGGCCGGCACCCGGACGCGCCGGACCCATTTCTGAAGACCCTGCGAAATACCGGCCTTCTCCTAGTGGTTCTGACCCTTTCCGGCGGACTGGTCACCGAATTCATCCTCGAAATCCGTCCGTTGCCAGTCTGGCTGTTGATCCTGCCCTTCGCCCTTCTGGCGACCCTGATCCAGGTTTCCGCGGAGGAATTGCTGTTCCGGGGCTACCTGCAACAACAGCTGGGCGCGCTGTCTGCGCGGCCGATTGTCTGGATGGTGGTGCCAAGCATATTGTTCGCCCTGCCCCATGCCCTGAACACCGTGACGGCGGCCGATGCGCTCTTTTACGTGGGCTGGACCTTCTTCTTCGGCATTGCAGCCGCTGACCTCACGGCGCGGTCGGGCACGCTCGGGCCGGCCTTGGCGATGCATCTTTCCAACAACCTGATCCAGTTCGTCCTTTTCGGCTACAAGGATGGGCCGATGTCCGGCTTCGCGCTGATCCTTTATGAATGGGACGGCGCACCGCTGACCTGGATGCAGCCGGACTATCCGCTGGCCTCGGCGATTTTCCTCGTCATCAGTTTCCTGACGCTTTTCCTGCTCTGGCTCTCGGCCCGGCTGGCCATTCGACGCTGATTGCATTCCCCCGCCGCCCGGCTTATCTCGGGGAGTGAAACGTCAGAGGCGCCCATGAACTGGATTTCCAACTACGTCCGCCCGCGCATCAACTCGATCTTCTCGCGTCGTGAAGTGCCCGAGAATCTTTGGTCGAAATGCGATGAATGCGGCACGATGCTGTTTCACCGGGAACTGAAAGAGGCGCTGAATGTCTGCACCTCTTGCGGGCATCATATGGGCATCACGCCACGTGAAAGGTTCGCCGCCCTTTTCGATGGCGGCATATTCACCGAGGTCGCGGTGCCTCAGCCGGTCGACGACCCGCTGAAATTCCGCGATCAGAAACGCTATCCAGACCGTCTGAGGGCCGCCCAGAAGAAGACCGGCGAACGCGATGCGATGCTGGTGGTCGAGGGCGAGATCGGCCGCACCCCCATCGTCGCAGCCGGGCAGGATTTCACCTTCATGGGCGGGTCCATGTCCATGTATGTGGGCAACGCCATCATCGCCGCCGCAGAGCGCGCGATCGAGAAACGATGCCCGCTGGTTCTGTTCTCGGCCGCCGGGGGTGCCCGGATGCAGGAGGGCATTCTGGGCCTGATGCAGATGCCCCGCACGACCATCGCGGTGCAGATGCTGAAAGAGGCGGGCCTGCCCTATATCGTCGTGCTGACCCACCCGACAACGGGTGGTGTGACCGCGTCATACGCCATGCTGGGCGATGTCCAGATCGCCGAACCCAACGCCCTGATCGGCTTTGCAGGCGCGCGGGTCATCGAACAGACCATCCGCGAGAAGCTGCCCGAAGGGTTCCAGCGCGCCGAATACCTGCTGGATCATGGGATGCTCGACAGGGTCACACCGCGTGCGCAGCTGCGCGACGAGTTGATCACCATCACACGGATGCTGATGGGCGAAGGCCCGGCCATCGCCGGGGATCTGCCCGCCCCCTCCGACTCTGACGAAGCGGAACCCGCCGGCGAGAAGCAAGCCGAAGCCACCGAGACGGAAAAGGACGCCGACGCGTGAGCACCGGTTCCGACGTCATCCTTGAACGGATGATGGCCCTGCACCCGAAGATCATCGACCTGACGCTGGACCGGGTCTGGCGGCTGCTGGATGCGCTGGGCAACCCGCAGGACCGTCTGCCGCCGGTGATCCACATCGCCGGAACCAATGGCAAGGGCTCGACGCAGGCCATGATCCGGGCGGGCCTCGAGGGGGCTGGAAAGACCGTCCATGCCTACACGTCGCCTCACCTGGCGCGGTTTCATGAACGCATCCGGCTGGCCGGCGAGCTGATTTCCGAGGATCACCTGACGGATGTGCTGGATCGATGCTACAGCGCGAACGGCGACCAATCGATCACCTATTTCGAGATCACCACCTGCGCAGCACTGTTGGCCTTTGCCGAAACGCCAGCCGATTACACCCTGCTCGAGGTCGGCCTTGGCGGACGGCTGGACGCCACCAACGTGATCGACACCCCGGCTTTGACGGTGATCACGCCGGTGGACATGGATCACCAGCAATTCCTGGGCGATACGCTGCCCCAGATCGCCGGTGAGAAGGCCGGGATCATCAAGCGTGGCGTGTCCTGTGTGGTCGGGCGCCAGCATGATGACGCGCTGGACGTGATCGAACGGCAGGCCGCGCGGCTGTCTGCACCGGTTCTGGCCCATGGCCAGCACTGGCACATTGCCGAGGAACGCGGGCGTCTGATCTACCAGGATGAGACCGGCCTGCTGGACCTGCCACTGCCAAGCCTGCCCGGCCCCCACCAGGTCGAAAATGCCGGCATGGCCCTGGCGGCGCTGCGCCAGCTGGGCTTCGACGAGACCGCCTGCGAGGCGGCGATGACCAGAGCCGCTTGGCCAGCGCGGATGCAGAAGCTGACCGATGGCAAGCTTGTCGAGGCGGTGCGCCCCGCCGAGCTTTGGCTCGACGGGGGGCATAACCCGGCGGCGGGCGCGGCGCTCGCAGCAACGCTCGACCGGCTGCCGAAACGGAGCACACACCTGGTCTGCGGCATGCTGAATACAAAGGATGTCAGCGGCTACATGACCCCTTTGGCCCGCCACGCCGACAGCCTGACCGCCATTTCCATCCCCGGGGAACAGGCGACCCTGCCAGCCGAGACAACCGCCAAGGCGGCCTCTGATGCCGGCATGACGGTCCAAACCGCACCGGACCTCGACAGCGCTTTGAAGGCCATCACCGCCGACCACCCCGAGGCACGTATCCTCATCTGCGGGTCGCTTTACCTGGCCGGGCACGTCCTGCGCGAGAACGGATGATCCGCCTGCTGGCCCTGCTGTTGATCGCCACGCCTGCCACGGCGGCGGATTTCGTGTTCTGTTGGCAAGGCGACAATGGCTACCGGATGGAAGGCCGCATGACCGTTCCCGATGACCGCCTGTCGCAACCCCTTCTTACTCATGACGATGTGGCGGCGTTCTTCATCCAGGGGTTTCACGATGATATTCCCATCGGCAGCTGGGACCTGTCGCAGCTGACGCCCGAAACAAGCTGGAACCTGTCCTTCGATCCGCATGCCATGGTCTTTCCCACGGGCGGCATGCACAACAGCCCCGAAGGCCAGGCCTGGAACGCGGGTGGGCGGGCCGACGATTGCGGCGATCCGGGGTTCGGGTTCAATTCGGGGACCAATGCGCAAGACCTTTGCGTCAACAACACCTGGATCACCGACAGCATGATCAACCGTTATACCCGCTTCCCGGTCCATGAGGCGGGCACAGGCGCGCCGGATTGCGGTGGTGCACCACTGCTCGGGGCCCTTGCAGAAGACAAGCGCCCCGCCTGAATTCGGCGTTTCGCGAAAATGCGAATCGGTGATTCGATTTTCCTTTGACGCGCGAATCACCCTCTGTCTATATGTTGCTCCAAATGCAAAATGCGCCGGGCCTGCCAGCCCATCACACTTGATATGGTGCGTTTGTTTTTGGGGGGTATCGAGATGTTAGGTCTGAACCACGCCATGCGATGGCATTTTGCCATTTGCCGATCTCGCCTATACCTCTGGCCTGCTGCAACTGACCACATCGCTCGCCCGGGCAGAAAGGCCCAAGGCGGACCCGCGCAATTCGCGAGGTGTCCGTCGTGAACGAATTCAGTTATCGCCCCGCCCCCAAACGTCGCAGCATCCTGCCCCTCGTGGCAGTCGGCGCCGCGACTTTTGTCATCGGATCGGCCGGCGCGTTTTCCCTTGCCAGTTGGCAAGCCTCGCAGAAAGCCACAATCGCCGCTTTGGAAATGCGGGTTGAGATGATGCAGGACATGATCACGAGCCCGGATGCCGGCGTGACCCGCAACGCGACCCCGGATCTGACCGATGTCGCCGCCATCGCTTCGGAGGCCGTGCCGCAGGCAGAACTCACGCCAGTCGACCCGTCCGCGGCGAACCGCGAAGGGCTCGAAGATCGGATCGCCGCCGCCCGCGCCCTGGCGGGACGGATCAAGATGGAGCGCCTTGCAGGCGGCCAGGTCGTCAGCAGGCTCCAAGAGGAAGTGCTGGCCGGCAATTACAGCATCGAGGCCCAGTCGATCAGTGACAGCACGATCGGCGTCAACCTCAAGCCCGCCAATTACGAGAATACCGCCGGGCTCCTCGCCGATATCCTCGCGGCCTCAGCCGAGCGTGGTGATATCGAGGTGCCGGACTATATCGCCGTGTCGGAAACAGGCGAAGTCGACGCCAGAACCCTTCTGTTCGACCTCGTCCAACGCTCGTTGCAGGACGGGTCCGTTGAAGAAGCGGCCGCCGCCGAGCAGCTGAGCCTCCGCACGGTCGAAGCATTTCAGGCCATCGCCGACAGCGCGAATGGAGGCCTGAACGTTACGGGCAACGACGACGACAGCACAGCTGTCACCCAAGCTGGCTCTACATCGGACGGCCAGCTCTATACCGTAGAGAGCGGCGACAACCTCGCCTACCTGGCACTGCAATTCTATGGACGCACCGATGCCTACACGGTCATTTATGCCGCGAACCGGGATGTCCTTTCGAACCCTGACCGCATCCAGGTCGGGCAGACACTTTTCATTCCGGACGCCTGACGCGGAGGAGCGCGATCCGGGACATCGTTTGGCAGGGCGGGAGGACGGGCCCACGGGCTCGTCCTCTTGTATCCGGCCCCGCCATTCGCAATCCGCCGCACCGACCGGCGCATCGGGGCGGACATGAACCAGTCAGAGCAGGCGCCCGAGAAATGGAGTTGGCGATGAAAGCTTTGGGACTCGCGATGGTGCTGACAACCGCGATTGCGGGGATGGCCGTGGCTCAGGATGTCCGCATCACAACGTTCAGGGACAGCAGCACGTTCGTGCTGAACGGCAAAAGCTTTACCATCGACCGCATCCAGGACAGGGACAACGTCCTGACCGGAGAATTCGCACGAACATCACGGCAATGCCCGCCGTTCTGCATCCAGCCCATGATCGTGGCCGAAGGTGTCGCAACCGTAGGCGAGCTTGAGGTCATGGACTTCCTTGAAACGACTGCCTCGGGCGGACGCGGCCTGCTGATCGACAGCCGCCTTCCGGAATGGTTCGCCTCGGGCACGATTCCCGGCGCGGTCAACGTGCCCTTCATGACATTGGAGGCCGAAAACCGGTTTCGCGACGACATCCTCGTGGCCCTTGGCGCTCAACCACAAGAGGATGGCAGCCTCGACTTTGCCGAGGCCATGGACTTGATGCTGTTCTGCAATGGGCCCTGGTGCGGGCAGTCCCCACGCGCAATCGAAGCGCTGGTCGAGGCCGGATACCCGGCAGGCAAATTGTCCTACTACCGGGGCGGAATGCAGGCCTGGAGCCAACTCGGCCTGAGCGTCATGATACCCAGCACCGAAGGCTAGGCCCATTTCGAGGTTTCCAAGATGATCCGTACCGTTCTTGCCTTTTTCGCCTTCGCCCTGGTCGTATGCGCCCTGATCGTCTTCCGGCCCTTTTCCGAAAGTCAGGACATGGCCGCCACGGGCTCGGCGTCCGATGTCGAGGTCACGCGTGCAATCACCCCGGCTGAACCGGTGGTCGCCCCGGCCGCACAAGCCATACAGCCACAACCGCAAGCGCCTCGACCGCGCCGGCCCGAGACCAGCGATGTCTCGATGGATGACATGACCGCCTCCGTTCTGGCCGATTTGGGTTTCGAGACGGAAACACCCGAAGCCCCCAACGTCGAAGAGCAACAGATCGAGACGACTGCCGGCATATTGGCCTCGATCGAGAGCGTCACAGGCCAGCAGGTCGAACTTGCCCCGCGCCAGACACTTCGAACGCTTGTCGTGACCGCCTTGCGCGAAGGCCAGAGCGACGACTACATCGACGCGCTGGTGAACGAAGCCGCGGCCACCGGTCGCGTCACAGTGCCAGAAGTCATGGTGACCTCAGATGGACGTGTGGATACGGCAGTTCTTCTCGAAAACCTGGTGACCCATGCGATCATTGCCAGCGGTGGCAACGTGCCCGTTCCCGATGTCGATCCGACGACCAATCCCGGCGTCGAGGTCAGGGTGGTTCAGCGTGCGCAGGATGCCGTTCAAGCCCGTTTCTACACGGTGCAGACCGGCGACAGCCTCGGCGCGATCGCGGTCAAGTTCTACGGCCGTGTAGACCTGTTCGACCGCATCTTCGAAGCGAACCGCCAGACCTTGTCGAGCCCCGACCTGATCCGGACGGGGCAAAGACTTGTCATTCCGGCGCTGGACGCCTGAGCCCTATTCGAAGACTCCGGCCAGGTCGGACCCGCCTTCCTTGATGTCGATCAGCCGCGTGAACAACAAAAGCTGGAACAGCGCCATCAGGCCGTAGGACACCGCGGCGACGATCGCTGTCAGCAGCGTGCCGACCAGGCTGAACTGTGCCAGAGTCGATGGGTGGGCCATCAGGCCATAGCCCGCGACAAGGCCGCTGATGACGGACAGGACATAGACCACCAGAAGGACCAGGATTCCCGCCCCGATGATGGGCCAGCGATACCCCTGGGTCAGTTGGGCGGACCGGCCCATGGCGCCGAAGCCGCGGCCCTCGACCAGGAGTGCGGGCAGGTAGACCGACCAGTAGGCCGCCAACCACAAGCCCGGCACGATCAACAGCACGAACCCGACCATGACACCCAGGTAGACCAGAATGGACACCACCAGGAGCGGCACGATCATGGTCAGGGTGCGGCTGACATAGTTGCCCACCTGCATGGCCCGGCCCTGCAGCACGTCCGCCGCCGCAAGCAGGATGAAGGCCTGCACCAGGATACCCAGGATCGTCGGCACGAAGATCATCATGAAATAGTCGAGGCTGAAGATCGCCATGGGATCGTTCGGATTGGCCATGAACGACGCGAAATAGCGCGTCGAGAACCAGGACGCGAGTATGTTCACGAACAATGCCGGGATGATCGCGATCAGGAAAAGACGGCCGAAGTTCTGGAAATAGGTCCGGAACGTGGCCCCCACGAGGCGCCCGGCGCCGAGCTTCTGGGGGGGTGCGAAATCGGGAGTATCAGACACGGGGATCACCTTTATCAAGAACGCTTTCGGCGCACCTTAGGCCGAGGCCACGTCGCGGCGCAACGCTCATTCCGAGACCGGCGTCCCGTCTCCCCATCCCGCGCCCTGCATTTCCCGCAAACGGCTGGCCGTGCGCTCGAATTCGAACACCCCTTCGCCTTCGACATACAGCATTTCGGGCTGGGCGGCGGCGGAACATATCAGGTGGACCTTCGCTTCGTAGAGCGCATCCACGAGGGTCACGAACCGCTTGGCCTCGTTGAAATTCGACCGGCTCAAGCGCGGGATATCCTCCAGGATCAGGACCCGTGCGACCTCGGCCAGGGCCAGGTAGTCCGCCGCGCCCAGCGCCCGGCCACAGAGATCGTGGAACTTCGCCCGGGCCACGCCGTTGTAAAAGCCCGGGATGTGCAGGTCATGCCCCTTGACGCGCAGCAGCATGGGCTCGGCATTGCCGCCGGTGAACTCCTCCCAGATCGCCTTGATCCGCGCCCGCGCGGTCGCATCGGCCGGCGTGAAATAGGACGGCGATCCAGCCAGCACCGTCTGACGGTAATCCGTGTCGCTGACCAGCTCCCAGACCTTTAGCTTGTCCTTCATCAGGTCGATGAAGGGCAGGAAAAGCTGGCGGTTCAGGCCATCGCGGTACAAGTCATCAGGCGGCCGGTTCGACGTGGTCACGACCGTGACGCCAGCGGCGAAAAGCGCTTCGAACAGCCGGCCCACGATCATCGCATCGGTGATGTCGGTGATTTGCATCTCGTCGAAGGCGAGGAAACGGACCTCGGCCGCCAGCGCATCGGCCACGGGCTTGATCGCGTCATCGACGCCCTTCGCGCGGGCCTTGGCGATCTCTTCATGGACCCATTGCATGAAAGCGTGGAAATGGGCCCGTCGCTTGGGTGCCTCGACCAACTCGACCAGCAAGTCCATCAACATGGACTTTCCGCGCCCGACCCCGCCCCACATGTAAAGGCCCTTTGGCGGCTCGACCGGCTGTGGCTTGCGGAACAGGCTCTTTTTGGGTGGATCGGGCGGGTTCTCAAGCGCAAGGCGCACGCGTTCCAGCTCGTCCAGAACGGCCTCTTGCGCTGCATCGTGGTGCAGCTCTCCAGCCTCTACGCGGGCGAAATATGCGTCCTGAACCCGTCCCATACCGCCTGATACCCCGGCATCTGGCAGTTGAAAAGCGCCGGCTTGGACCCGCTCGACCGGGCTCAGGACACTTCGCGCAGGATATCCGCGAGCACACCCACGACCTCGTCGGAATGGGTATAGGGCATTTGATGGCCGGCCCCTTGGACGACCTCCTGCCGCACCGAGCGGTTCCATTGGGTCAGCATGCCGAGCGACGACAGCGGAATGACCTGGTCCTTCTCGCCCCAGATCCCGACAACGGGCACACCCTCTCGGCCCAGCAGGCGGTGTTCGTCCTCCTGCACCTCGTCCAGCATGTGACGACGGCTGGACAGGACCGAGCGCAGGAATCCCCGGCCGGAATACTCCGATAGTTGCAGCTCGATGATGCCCTTAACGTCGAAGTTCTGTCCGAGCTGACGGTGTAGCATGCGCCTTTCGCGTCGCTGGGCGATCACCGCATGGACCCAATCCCCGATGAAAGGGGTCACGCGGCAGAATTCGGTCAGACGATCCTCGCGCAGCCGCATGCCAGCGGGCGCCAGCAGGATCAGCCGCTTCATCCGGCCCGGGTGGGCAGCGGCAAAGGCCGTCGCGATGGCCCCACCCATGGAATAGCCCAGAAGCGTCAGATCATCTTCCAGCTCCTGGTGGGCCAAAAGGTCCCGCAGCTGGCGCATAAAGAATTCTCGATCCTGAGGCCCTTCTGGCGCGTCCGAATAGCCTCGGCCATACAGGTCATAGACCAGAACCCTGTATCCCAGGCGCGCCAAGCCGCGCGCGATGGCGTAAAAGACAGGGCTGGGCGTCGTCAGCCCGTGCACCGCCACCAGAACCGGCCCGCGCACGGGACCGAGCCATTGGTAGTGGGTCACCCCTTGGGACAGCTTTGCGAAACGCCCCGGCGCGGCATCGCGCATCTGTTCGGCAGGAACCCTGCGCGCCTCGGCCTGTTGGGGCAGCGTCGCGATCACCGCGACAAGAACCGTCAAAATGACCCAACCCATTTCAGCCTTGCCACTTCTCCAGGATGTAGCGGCTTGTCATCAGGTCCAGATGCGCCCCGCCGCCATTCTTGAACAGGGTGATCTCGTCCGGGCTGTGCCGGGTGAAGGCAGGCAGGTCATAGTAGTCAGCCACCACGTGATCGCGGGTGATCGCACCGGTTTCCAACGGTATGCGCAATTCCCCGATGTGACCCAGCGTAGTGTCATAGCTGTCCACGAAGATACGCGCGCGCTGCAGGGCGGTATCGTCTGCCTCACGCATATCGGGACGATAGGCGCCGATAAGGTCTACGTGTTGACCGGGCTTGAGCCAATCGCCCTGCAATAGCGGTTCTGTGCTCATCGTGGCCGAGGTGATGATATCGGCCTGCGACACGGCCTCTTGCAGATCGTCGGCCAGCTGAACGCCGGGGCAGTCCTGCGCGAAACGCGCCGCGCCCTCGGGCGACCGGTTCCAGACGGTGAACTCGGCCCCCGGAAAGGCCGCGCCGTAAGCCTGCCAAAGCGACCGGCCAACGGTGCCGGCCCCCACGATCAGGATCTTGCGGCTGTCGGGGCGGGCCAGGCGACGGGCGGCCAGCAGACTGTCACCGGCGGTCTTCCACTTGGTGACGAGGTGGAAATCAAGGATCGCCTCCAGCTCTCCGCCCGCATCGGCAAAGAGCATGACCGCACCGTTGATCATCGGACGCCCGGCCGCCGGATTGCCGGGAAAGACCGTGGCGCATTTCACCGCGATCCCCATCCCGTCGATCCAGGCCGACCGGTTCAGCAGCGTGTCCGGATCGCGATAAAGGAACACGTCATCGACCGAACCTTTCGGGCGCTCGTGTCCCGCCGCGAGCGCGTCCGTCAGGCCAAGCCAGTCCAACCCGGCCTCTCCGTCCTCGAAAGGTATCATCGTTGTCATACCAGGGCCTCCCGTGCGATCAGTCCTTCGGACATCAGCCTGTCCGCCCAGCCATCGGACCCTTCGAACAAGTGTACCTTCCAGCCCCGCGCGCGGGCCGCCTCGATATTGTCGGCCCGGTCATCGGTGAACAAAAGGTTTTCCGGCGACAGGCCACAATCCTCTTCCACCATCCGGTAGATTTGCGGGTCCGGCTTGATCACACCCATGTGGCCGCTGATGTAGCGTCGGTCGAATTCTTCGAGGAACGGGTAATTGTCGCGGCCGATCTCGAAGGTCTCGATACCGAAATTGGACAGGGCGAAGACCGGCACACCGGCGCGGCGCAACGCCCGCAGGGTATTGACCGAAGCGTCTATGGCAGGTGCCGCCATGTCGATCCAACGGTCATGCCACATTTGCACTTCCTCGGACCAGTCAGGGTTGGCCGCCGCCACCTCGGCGACGACGGCGGGGAAGTTCTCCCCCCGGTCCACCCGATCATTCATCCCGTGCAGGTCAATCGCGTCGAAAAAGGCCGTGCGCCGCTCGGGGCCGATCACGCGATCATAGAACCGTTCCGGCTGCCACTCGATCAGCACGTTGCCGATGTCGAAAATCACAGCTTCGATCTTCATGGGGGCTCCTGTTTGGCTTGTTCGCACCCTAGAGCCGCGACCGCGCCTCCGAAAGCCCTAACGGCGATAACGCGGTGTGGGCTGGACCTCGGTCGCGGGCGAGCGGTTCTCGCGCCAGATGATGAACAACCCGGCGGCAAGGATCAGGATGATCCCCGCAAGGGCCACGCCATCGGGCCAGTCGGAAAAGACCAGAACACCCCAAAGAATCGAAAGCGGCAGCGCGATGTATTCGAAGGGCGCGACGATGGCGGCCTCGGAATTCCGATAGGCGTAGGAAATGAAAAAGCCTCCAAGCGCACTGGTTACACCGACCGTGATCAGGATCGGCAGGTCCGAGACGGGCGGCCAGGACCAGGCGCGGAACATGAACGCGATCGAGGGGTCGGAACTGCCCGCGAATTTGCCATCACCGAAGGCAAGCCCGAATCCGGCCGAAACCATGATGAAGGTCAACTGAATGTAGAAAGACATCGCCGCCGCGCTTTCGGTTCGTCCGATATAGCGTGTCAGCATGTGCAGCGCGGCATATCCCACGGCCGCGACCATCGGCAGCAACGCGGCCAACCGGAACGCATCGGTCCCGGGGCGAAGCACAACCACGACACCCACCAGCCCGACAGCAATCGCAGCCCAGCGCCAAGGCCCTACCGTTTCTCGCAGGAAGATCACGGAGAAGACGGTGATGATCAGGGGGCTGACGAAGAAAATCGCAACGCCCTCGGCCAGGGGCAGCGACGCCAGCCCCAGGAAGAAGGTCAGATTGGCGAAGACGACGCAGCCCCCGCGCAGGAAATGCATCCCCAGCCGCCGGGTGCGCAATGCGCCAAGGCCGCCGGTCAACGGCACCACGACGCATAGCAGGAACACGATGCCGATCATGGATCGGATCAGGACGATCTGGTGCAGCGCATAGCCATCCGACAGGAACTTGATCGCCATATCGTTGACCGAAAAGCAGAAAACGGCGATCAAGGCGCTGAGCGCCCCACGCAGCGCTGGGGACATATCGGTAAGCATGCCCCGTTGCTGACAGGTTGCGCCGAGAACTGCTAGCGAATTTGCGACATTCGCAACTGCCGTTCCAATGCGTCCAGAAAACGCGATCGGTCCGCCTTGGTGAATCCTTTTCCGCCCCCCTGCCGGAACGGGTCCGCCGCCCGCAAATCGGTCATCAGGTCACGCGTGGCCAGTGCCTGCCCGACATTGCGCGCCGTCAAGGCCTCGCCATTGGGTTTGAGCACCAGCGCGCCCGCCTCGACGCAACGCGCTGCCAGCGGGATGTCCCCGGTCACCACCACATCGCCCGGTCCGCAGCGGTCCGCGATCCACTTGTCGGCCTCGTCTGGCCCGTCGGGCACAAAGACCGTTTCAACCAATGGATTGGCCGAAGGCCGCAACCCGCCATTGGCGACGATGGTGACAGGATGACGGTGCCGCGTGGCGACTCGCTCGACCTCGGCCTTCACCGGGCAGGCATCACCGTCGACGTAGATCACGCCCAGAGCGCCTCGGCATGGAAGGCGATGTGGTCTTCCATGAAGCTGGAGACGAAGAAATAGCTGTGGTCATAGCCCTCTTGCAGGCGCAGTTGTCCGGGCTGCCGCCGCGCCGCCATGGCATCGGCCAGGGCGTCGATGCGTAGCAAGTCCCAGAAATTGTCCTTGGTGCCCACATCGACCAGCAGCGGTCCATCGAAGCCGGTGTCGCGCATCAACAGGCTGGCATCATGGGCCCGCCCTGCCTCAACCCCGCCAAGATAGGCCTCGAATTGCTTGCGGCCCCAATCGCTTTGGGTCGGGTGACAGATCGGCGAAAAAGCCGACACCGACCGGAATCGGCCCGGCAGGGACATGGCAAGGGTCAGCGCCCCATGACCGCCCATGGAATGACCGGTGATTGCCTGCCGGTCGGGGTCGATGGCAAAGCCGTTGTCGAGGATGCGCGGGAGTTCCTCGGACAGGTAGTCCCACATCCGGAAATGCGGCGCCCAGGGCTTTTCGGTAGCGTTCACGTAGAACCCCGCACCTTGTCCGAGATCGTATTCCGGGTCGTCTGCGACGTCCTCGCCCCGGGGCGACGTATCGGGGAAACAGATGGCGATGCCATGCTCCGCGGCCCATGCCTGCGCCCCGGCCTTTGTCATGGCGTTCTCATGCGTGCAGGTCAGGCCGGACAGATACCATAGAATCGGCACCGGACCTTCCTCGGCCTCTGGCGGCAGAAACAGGCCGAATGTCATGTCACAGCCACAGGAGTCCGAACGGTGACGATGGACGCCCTGAACGCCCCCGAAACAGCGGTTCTCGGAAAGTGTCTCCATCAGCTTTTTCCTTCGTATGTGGTTAGGATCTGATCCAGCGGTTTCTTCTTCTTGGCGACGGCCGGAACGGTGGCGTTCTCGGCCGGATGGCCGACGGCCAGGATCATGATCGGTTTCTCGTTCTCGGGTCGGTCGCACAGGTCGTTGAGGAACTTCATCGGGTTCGGTGTGTGGGTCAGGCAGGACAGGCCCGCGTTGTGCAGCGCGGTGATCAGCATGCCCGTGGCGATACCGACGCTTTCGGGCACGTAATAGTGCTTGATCCGCCGCCCGTCCCGATACCCCCAGCGCTGGGCAAAAACGACGATGAGCCAGGGCGCGATATCCAGATGCGGCTTGGAGGCATCCGTGCCGATGGGTTCCAACGCGGCGAGCCACTCATCGCCGCCGCCGCCATCGTAGAATTTCTCCTCTTCGGCCTCGGCAGCAAGTCGGATCTTGTGCTTCATCGCGGGGTCGGAAATGGCGACGAAATGCCAAGGCTGCTGGTTCGCCCCGCTGGGCGCAGTGCCCGCGGCCGCCACGCATTTCTCGATCACCTCGCGCGGGACCGGGCGGTCGGAATAATCGCGAATGGAATGGCGGGTTCTGACCAGAGCGAGGAAGTCCTGCGCCTTGTCCAGCATTTCGGAATCCGGAAAGCTCCGCCGGTCAGGCAACGGCAAGGCCTCGTAGATGGGTTTTTCGGCCATGGCTCCTCCTAGCCGGTGACAGGGGCAATCACGCCCGGAACGGTCAACACGCTTTATGCGGTCAAGATCAGGATCGAGGCCGACAAGCAAGGCGGCGCAGCCCCGTAATGCCGCGTCAGAATGTAGACATTTCCGGCCACGGGCAAGGTGGCGATCGCGACCCGTTTTTCGGATTTGCTGACGCGAGCGACCGCCGCGCTATTGCCCGAGCGCGATCAGTGCAAAGAGGCATGGATCCGGAGGAAAACGCCCACCTGGCAGAGGTGTGATCCAGCGTCGTTCCGCGAGACCATACGCAAGGGACAGAGCCTCGGCTAACCCGAACCGATCAATGCCCCGGCAGCGAAGACCAGCGCGCCGCCCAGAACCACCTGGAATGTGGCCCGCAGGAACGGGGTTTCCATGAAACGATTCTGGATCCAGACGATCGCCCAAAGCTCCACGAAGACGACGATGATGGCGGTGATCGTCGCGGTCCAGAAATCCGGAATCAGATAGGGCAGCGCGTGGCCCAACCCGCCGACGGTTGTCATCACGCCGCTGGCCAATCCGCGCTTGAAAGGCGAACCCCGCCCCGAGATCTGCCCATCATCCGAGGCGGCCTCGGTAAAGCCCATGGAAATGCCCGCCCCGACCGAAGCGGCCAGGCCCACAAGGAAGGTTGTCCAGGTGTCCTGCGTCGCAAAGGCGGTGGCGAAGATTGGGGCCAGCGTCGAAACCGATCCGTCCATGAGGCCGGCCAGGCCCGGCTGCACCCATGTAAGGACGAAGCGGCGATGCGCCTCGGCATCCTCGTCGCTACGGGCCTCGTCGCCCAAATGTTCCTTTTCAAGATCATCGGCGGTGTCGGCATGGCCGGCTTCGGCGGCGGCCAGATCCCCAAGCAACTTGCGCGTCGCCGCATCTGTCGTCGCAGCGGCAGCAGCTTCGTAGAACCGTTGCGCGTCGCGCTCCATGATATGTGCTTCTTCGCGAATGCGTTCCAGGCCAAGGTTTTCGACCAGCCAGACCGGCCGGCGCGCATAGAACCCGGCCACGTGTTCCCGCCGGATCAGCGGAATGGTCGGGCCGAAGCGCGCCTCGTACAGGTCGATCAGCCGACGGCGATGCTCGTCCTCTTCCTCGGCCATCCCATCGAAAACAGCGGCCGAAGCGGGAAATTCCTCTCGCAGCATCTCGGCATAGCTGCGGTAGATGCGGGCATCATCCTCTTCAGAGGAAATCGCGAGGGCGAGGATCTCTTGCTCGCTGAGATCCTTGAAACGGCGTCGTGATGAAACTCCTGGTATCATTTTCAGGACTCCAAATTAGAATTATTCTAATATGACGCAATCCTATTGGATTTCAAGCCCAATCATGAGCTCGACAGGTCATGTTCCGCCCGGGCTTCCCCCTTACGCAGCGGCTTTCTTGCCGCAACTGAACCGAGCGGTTTATACTCTTGAACAGGAGGAGCCATGGCCGACGGCGATATCGAGATCAAGAAGGGTCGCAAATTCGACCAGGTGCTGGATGGTGCCCGTCAGGTCTTCATGGCCAATGGGTTCGAGGCGGCCTCGGTCGATGAGATCGCCCGTGCGGCTGGCGTGTCGAAAGCCACCCTCTATAGCTACTTCCCCGACAAGCGCCTGCTGTTCGCCGAAGTCGCCCGGATCGAAAGCGAACGGCAAGCCCAGATGTCGCTCGACGAAATCGATCTCGACGGACCGCCCGAGGATGTTCTCTATCACGCCGGGAAAAGCCTGATGACCTTCCTGACTTCGCGTTTCGGGCAACAGGTGGTCGGCCTTTGTTTTTCCGAAGCGCATCGCTTTCCCGAGCTGGGCTGCATGTTCTATGACTCGGGACCGGGCTTGGTGCGGAGCCATTTCTGCCAGTATCTCGCCTGTGCCAGCCAATCGGGCAAGCTGAACGTCGACGACCCGCTTCTTGCCGCCGACCAGTTCGCCGAATTGTGCAAGGCGCGCATCTTCACCCGTATGACCTGCGGCGTTCAGACGGAGTTCGACGCGGACGAACTGGAATTGATCCTGCGCGGTGCGGTCAAGATGTTCATGGCCCGCTACGGCCCGTGACCCCTAATCCTTGCGCCGCACTTCCATGTGGTTGCCAGCCCCGCGTCGCAGTTCGAACAGCTTGAGCGGCCCAACCAGGTCGCTGAGCTTCTTCTTGCCGTAGGTGCGCGGGTCGAAGTCGGGGTTTTCCGCGACCAGCTTCTGCCCGATCGCGCCAAGACCCACCCAGTCGCCCTCTTGATCCACCGCATCCATGGCGCGACGTATCAATGGCAGGGCCTCCGTCGGCTTGCGCTTGCCCGATTGCGGCGCATCCTCGTCGGCTATGTTCTCGATCAGGACAAAGCGGTTGCAGGTGTTGCGCAGGCTGTCCGGGGTCTTGGCCTCGCCGATGCCGATCACCGACAGGCCCTGTTCGCGGATGCGGCTGGCCAGCGCCGTGAAATCGCTGTCGGAACTGACCAGCACGAAGCCATCGAAGCGACCCGAGTGCAGGATGTCCATGGCATCGATGACCAACCCGATATCGGTCGCGTTCTTGCCCGTGGTGTTCGAGGGCAATTGCCGCTGCACAAGACCCAGCTCGGCAGCGGTCTTTTTCCAGCCCGACAGGTGGCCACTGGACCAGTCCCCATAAACGCGGCGCAAAGCCGGTTCGCCGAACTGGGTGATTTCCTTCAGAACCGCCTCGGCATGTCTCGACGAAACGTTGTCGGCGTCGATCAACACGGCAAAGAGGCGGTTCTGATCCGGCATGGCGTCGCTTTCGGCTAAGGTCAGTAGACCACGACCGACCGGATCGATTCCCCGGCATGCATCAGGTCGAAGCCCTTGTTGATATCCTCCAGCCCCATCGTGTGGGTGATCATCGGGTCGATCTCGATCTTGCCCTGCATGTACCAGTCCACGATCTTGGGCACATCCGTTCTGCCCCGCGCACCGCCAAAGGCGGTTCCGCGCCATACCCGGCCGGTGACCAGCTGGAAGGGGCGGGTCGAAATCTCGGCACCGGCGGGCGCAACACCGATGATCACGCTTTCGCCCCATCCCTTGTGTGCCGATTCCAGCGCCGCGCGCATCACGTCCACATTGCCCGTGGCATCAAACGTGTAGTCACCGCCACCACCGGTCAGGTCCACGAGGTAGGGCACCAGATCGCCCTCGACCTCAGCCGGGTTGACGAAATCGGTCATGCCGAACCGTTCGGCCATGGCCCGCTTTTCGGGGTTCAGGTCCACGCCGACGATCTGGTCGGCACCGGCCAGACGCAGCCCCTGTATCACGTTGAGGCCGATGCCGCCCAAGCCGAAAACGATCGCGCGGGCGCCGATCTCGACCTTGGCGGTGTTGATGACAGCCCCGATGCCGGTGGTCACGCCGCAGCCGATATAGCAGATCTTGTCGAAGGGGGCGTCCTCGCGCACCTTGGCAAGCGCGATCTCGGGCAGAACCGTATGATTGGAAAAGGTTGAACAGCCCATGTAATGCAGGATCGGGTCGCCATCGAGGGTCGAAAACCGGCTGGTCCCATCGGGCATCAAGCCTTGGCCTTGGGTGCTGCGGATCGCCTGACAAAGGTTGGTCTTGCCGCTCAGGCAATATTCGCATTCCCGGCATTCGGGGGTGTAAAGCGGGATAACGTGATCGCCGGGCTTGAGGCTTTTGACGCCTTCGCCGACCTCAAGCACCACGCCCGCGCCCTCATGGCCCAGGATCGCCGGGAAAAGACCCTCGGGGTCGGCACCCGACAGGGTGAATTCATCCGTGTGGCAGATGCCGGTGGCCTTGATCTCGACCAGGACTTCGCCCGCACGCGGGCCGTCCAGGTTCACATCCATAATCTCAAGCGGTTTGCCGGCAGCGGTGGCAACGGCGGCACGGGTGCGCATGGTCTTTCCTCCCTCGTGTTTGATCTGACCCTGTGGCAAGCCGCGCCGTGTTTCAAGCGCCGGTGTTGCTTTCGGGCGGCAAAATGCGACTATGACGGCATGCGCGTCTTCGTTTGTCTTCTGTTCCTTGGTCTGCTGACAGCATGCAGTCAACCGGACCCCGCCGTCGCGCCCGATCAGGACAGCTGCGGCGCAGCCTCGCAAGGCGCATTGCTCGGCCAGGATGCCACCGCGCTTGAGCGTGTTCTGATCATGCGGCCGGTGCGGGTCATCCGGCCGGGCATGGCCGTGACCATGGATTTTCGCCCCGACCGGATCAACTTCGAAATATCCGAGCAGAACCGCATCACGCGGGTCTATTGCGGCTGACAGGGTCGGCTTTTCGATCTGCGGACTTGAAAAACCGGTGCTTTGCAGCAAGTCTGGAAAAATGAATGCGCAGCCGCCCACCCCTTTGCAGGTCCGCGAAAGCCAGAAAGTGGCATTTCACCGCACTGAACTGAACATCATCCTGTCGCTTTACGGGCGGATGGTTGCTGCCGGCGAATGGCGCGACTACGGCATGTCCTTTCTCAAGGACGTCGCCGTCTTCTCGGTCTTTCGCCGCACCGCCGAGGTGCCGATCTACCGGATCGAGAAACGCCCCAAGATGCGCCTGCGCCAGGGCCAGTATTGCGTGATCGGGATGGAGGGTCAGATCCTGAAGCGCGGGGATGACCTCAAAACCGTTCTACGCGTGCTTGAACGCAAACTGATCCGGTCCGTCGACTAGAGCCGTCTGCGGCTGGTCACGGCACCGCCTTCCTGTGCCTCGATGCGGATTATCGCAGCTTGGGCGGGCTCGTATGCCACGGCCATGTGGTGCGCATTGGCATGGATCAGTGTCTCCGGGTCCACGGCCATCGCGACATGCCCCTTCCAGAACAGCAGGTCGCCGCGCTGAAGGGGCGTTTCGGGCGCAAGAGCCGTTCCGACCGCCGCCTCCTGCATGTCACTGTCCCCCGGGCAGTCGATGCCGCAAGCCAGAAGCGCCACCTGCGCAAGGCCCGAGCAATCAATGCCCAGGGTCGAGTTTCCACCCCAGAGGTAGGGCACACCGAAATGCGCCTGCGCAACGGTCGCCGGGTCGGTGAATGGCCGGTCTAGCGGGCGCAGGTGCTTTTTGGGGATGAAGCCTTCGGACGTCTCGAAGTGGTTCTTCAGTTCTGCCGTGACCGTAACCCGTGCGAAGAAACCCAACCGCATCAGGTCAGGCGATTTGAAATCCGGTGCGGCATAGAGATGCGTCGCCGGGGTCGCCACGAAATGGGTCGACGTGCTGGCGGGGCCCAGCGCATGGCTGGCCATGTAGCCCACATAGCCGTCGCAGGCCCGCTGGACGAAGCTCCAGCCCCCCCGGTTCTCGAAAACGGTCACGGCCTCGCCGAATTGCACCTGCCGGTCGCGGACGCCATCGGGTGCGTCGCGCAGATCGGCGCAGGGCACGACAACGCTCTGAACGTTGCCATCAACGAAACGGTCGGCCGTCACTTGTCCTTTCAGCCATGCCGCCGCGACGCGGCCATTGGCGGGTGTCGTTCGCCTGTCGCTCATAGGTCGAGCGCCTTCGGCAGAGCCTGCAGCAAGGCCCGCGCACCTTGCCCCACGCCACCCTTTGGTCGGGCGGGGGACGGGCTAGGCTGCCAACCATAGACATCGAAATGCGTATAGGGGGCAGCCTCGACGAAGCGGCGCAGGAACAGCGCGGCAGTGATCGCGCCGGCGAAACCACCCTTGGGCGCGTTGTCCAGATCGGCGATACCCGGCTCGATCATCGCCTCGTAGGCGTCATGGAACGGCAGACGCCAGACTGGGTCGGCCACTTCGCCCGCTGCTTGCGCGAGGGTCGTTGCAAGGGTTTCATCGGTCGAGAAGAACGGCGCGATATCGGGGCCAACGGCCACGCGGGCAGCGCCGGTCAACGTGGCGAAGGATACGATGTGATCGGGGTTTTCCTCGTCCGCCAACGCCAGGGCATCCGCCAGCACCAGGCGCCCCTCGGCATCGGTGTTGTTGATTTCGACGGTCAGTCCCTTGCGGCTATGCAGGATGTCGCCCGGGCGGAAAGCATCCCCGGCCACGGCATTTTCCACCGCCGGGATCAGAACCCTCAATTGCACGTCCATCTCGAGGGCCATGATCATATGGGCAAGACCCAGTACCGTGGCCGCCCCGCCCATATCCTTTTTCATCAGGGCCATGGACGCACCCGGTTTCAGGTTCAGCCCCCCGGTATCGAAGATCACGCCCTTGCCAACGAGCGTCAGCTTCGGACCAGTCGCGCCCCAACGCAGATCGATCAGGCGCGGTGCCCGCCGTGCCGCACGGCCGACCGTGTGGATCAACGGCAGGTTCTTTTCCAGTAACGCCTCGCCCTCGGTCACCGCGACGCGTGCGCCATGGGTCTGAGCCAGTGCGATGGCCGCCTCCGCCAGCTCCTGCGGCCCCATGTCATTGGCAGGTGTATTGATAAGGTCGCGGGTCAGGGCCTCGCCGGTGGCAATCGCCTCTATCCGGGCACGGTCCACGCCCGCTGGCGCGGTGAAACGTGGCAGGTCCTCGCCCGTGGCGCGATACCGGTCAAAGCGGTACCCCGCCAGCAGCAACGCCAGCGCGGCCTCGTCCAGATCGGCGCCCTCCAGCGTGGTTTCCAGATGGTAGCCGCCCGCAGGAAGACCCTGCACCGCTTCGGCCAGGCCAAAGCGTTTGCGCCGCCGCTGCTCGGGCGTGCCCAAACCGGCAAAGACCCGGACGAGCCTCCCTGCGTCGTCAGAGATCAACTGACGGTCGCCGATGGCGCCGGTGAAGCCCGTGGCGCGCAACCAGGCGGCCTGTGCCGACGGCAGGGTATCGAGCACGTCCTCCAATTCTTCGGCGCGCAGGGCCTGGACGGGAACGGTGGCGTGGTCAGACGACAGGAATTTCACGGGCGGCCTCATTTCTGGGTGTTTACCTCCAGCCTAGCCCATGCAAGCGCCGCTGCAACCGGTCACGAGAGGGGGCGCGTGAGGCCGATTTCGTCAAGACTGGCTGTCAGGAGACGCATCAGGCGCGACAGCGTGGCCGCAAGGGCGGGTTCATCCCCTGCCATGTGGCAGTAATGGGCATCGGCCCCGACCCGCGCCACGTGGCGCATACCGATCCGTTCCGCCAGCCCGACGATGGCCCGCAGTCTTTTTTCCAATCGTTCGCCTTCGGCAAGCCGGTAATCATCCTCCAGCCGTCGCAGGTGGCGGCCAAGGTCCGTGAGGCAGGCCTCGAGGAGGTCTTCGGCCCGCATCAGGCCTTCGCTGGTGGTCCTTTCGCTCGATACCGGCAGGCATTTATCGTGTTGCCCCGCCTCTCGCGGAACCAGTCTTACTATCTGCATGTCCCCATTCCGCCCGGTGCCCGGACGGCCGTTGTTAATCACCACTCGAACGATCCTGCGGGAAAACAGTTGCCAAGGCGGAAACGCGCGCCGCATTTTTCCTCTCGAAATTGGATAGAAATGCGCCTATTGCGGACCAACGGAACAAGGACGCAGGTCACGCCATGCTCAGCGCCAGCCCTCTCCCGGATTATCTGGTCAATCGCTATTACGGCTGGAAGGCCACGACATATGCCAAGAACGAATCCTGGTATCAGCACCTGGCCGAGATGGGCCAGCATCCACGGGCGATGGTGGTGTCCTGCTGCGACAGCCGGGTCCACGTCTCTTCGATCTTCGGGGCAGACCAGGGGGAGTTCTTCATTCATCGCAATGTGGCCAATCTTGTTCCGCCCTACACCCCCGATGGCGAAACTCATGGCACATCGGCTTCGGTAGAATATGCCGTAACGGTTTTGAAGGTGGCGCATCTGATCGTGCTGGGGCACTCCAACTGCGGCGGCGTCAAGGGATGCTACGACATGTGTTCGGGCGACGCCCCGGACCTGTCACGGTCGTCGAGCTTCGTCGGGCGCTGGATGGAATTGCTGCGCAGCCGGTTCGATGCCTTGCCCGAGGGGTCGGAAGACAGCCGCCTGCGAGAACTGGAACACCAGGCGGTTCTGACCTCTCTACGCAATCTGGTGACTTTTCCCTTCGTGCGCGAGGCGATGGAGGCTGGCCGCCTAACGCTGCATGGCCTTTGGAACGATATCGGCGCCGGCAGCCTGTCCTGCTACGACCCCCAGACCCGGGAATTCTCCCCGATCTAGGGCAATTCAGCTTGCCCCCAAGTCAATTCGACCCTAAGCACCGCGGAATTGCGACAATTCGGGGTGCCAGATGGCCGACATCCTTTCTCTTGCCGCCGACAACCTGCTGTCTCCCGTCATCCTGTCTTTCATTCTCGGGGTCGCGGCCGCGCTGGGCCGGTCCGACCTTTCGGTTCCGGAAGCGGCTGCCAAGGGGATGTCGATCTACCTGCTGTTCGCTATCGGGTTCAAAGGCGGGGCCAGCGTCGCCGACCACGGGGTCGATGGCACACTGATCGCGACGATCGGGGCGGGGCTGGTGCTGTCCGCTGGACTGCCGCTTGTCGCGTTCAACCTGCTACGCATAATGACGAAGATGTCGCGGGTCGATGCCGCTGCCGTGGCCGGGCATTACGGCTCGATCTCGATTGTGACCTTCGTGGCGGCGACATCGGTCCTTCAGGGCCGGGGCATTTCCTCGGAGGGGTACATGGTCGCTGTCGCCGCGGTGATGGAGGCCCCGGCGATCCTGTCGGCGCTTTGGTTGATCTCGACCGGCGGATCAGATCGACGCATGGACGGCACCTTGTTGCGTGAGATCCTGCTGAACGGGTCCATCGTGCTTCTGGTCGGCGCCTTTTTCATCGGCCTGGCCACAGGCCAGGATGGGTTGGCAAGCATTTCCAGTTTCATCGTCGCGCCCTTTACGGGCGTCCTGTGCCTGTTTCTGCTGGATATGGGGCTGGTGGCAGGGCGTGGTTTGCGCGATGTGCGCGGAAGCCTCGGATACGGGGCAGTGGCGTTCGGCATCATGATGCCGGTGATCGGCAGCCTGGCGGGCCTGGCCGCGGCGCTGCTGATCGGGCTCAGCACCGGCGGGTCGGTCCTGCTGATGGTGCTATCGGCCTCGGCCAGCTATATCGCAGTGCCCGCGGCGATGCGCGTCGCCCTGCCCGAGGCGAACCCGTCGATCTACCTGACCCTCTCGCTGGGCATCACCTTCCCCTTCAACCTGACGGTCGGTATCCCGCTTTACGTGACGCTGGCCCAGCTCGCCACCGGAGGCTGACATGAAGACCCACAAGGCAAAACGCGTCGTCATCACCATCGAAGCGATCATGCAGAAGCGCCTGACCGACGCGCTCGAAAGCGCGGGCGTGACGGGCTATTCCATCCTGGACGTGATCGGTGGATCGGGCCGGTCCGGCCCTTGGACGTCCGAGGGTCAGATCAGCCGCGCGAGCGGTATGGTCCAGGTGATCTGCATCATCCGCGAGGAACGTCTCGATACCCTGATCGACGCGGCATTCGACGTTGTGGACAAGCATATCGGCGTTGTGACGATCACGGATGTGGAGGTGCTTCGGGCGGAGCGGTTCTGAACCCGGCCCTTCAAGGCCCTTGCCAAATGCCACGCCTGGGGCAGAATTGTCGTCACGGCGCGAGTGTGCCCAAAAACGGCGTCAATCGTCGGCAATACCGCTTCGCCACTGAAAAGCCCAAAGCAGAACCGAGGATTTTCAAGTGGACGACACCAAGGTTTCCCGCCGTGGGGCCATGGCCAAAATCGCCGGGCTGGCGACCGCCGGATATTTCGCCCCGACCATGAGCGTCATGGCCGGCGGCCATTCGGATGCATCCTCTTCCTCGTCCGCGTCCTCGACTTCGTCGGTGTCCTCGGCTTCTTCTGCGGCCAGCGAACCCAGCATGTCGGAAGCCAGCGTTTCGGACGCCTCTGACTGGAGCGCGCCTTCGATCGCCTCGACCGGCAACTCGGCCGTTGATGATGCCGCCGATTCCTGTGCCGACTCGAGCACCAGCCAGGAGTCTTTCGAGCAGTGCCTGTCCGACGCCGGCTTGCAAATCGCGAACTGAACATCCTGATCGGCGCGGATGGGGGCACGCGATATCACCTTCGAGGGCCTGTCGGCCCCCGTGCGCACGGTCAATTGTGACGGACTGATCGAGGATATGGCCAGCTACGTGCCCTGCTGGCCATTTTCCGTTTCTGACATGGGTCCGACCGACGCTTGCGCCACGCTGGCCTTCAACGGCTCGGCGTGGATGATCCAGTCGCCGCATACCAAGGCACCCCGGGTTCACAAGACCGAGGTCAACGCGGCATGCGATCTGCTGAGCATCCTGGCCTCGGCGATGATCGCGCAAGAGCCGGGGCTTTTGTGTTTCCATGCGGCCGCGCTTGAAACTGATGACGGCCTCGTGCTGTTTCCAGCGGTGCGCCGGTCCGGAAAATCGACGCTTGCCGCGATACTCATGGCACGTGGGGCAAAGCTTTTCACCGACGACTATCTACCGGTTCAAGGGTCCGGGAAGCCTGACCCGCCATCGCCAGAACCACAGCGCCCGGCCCCATTGCGGGACCGGGCGCCAATCCAGACCTGGGCGATTTGGCCGTCAGCCCTTCTTGAGCACGCGCGCACCCAGGGTTTCGGCGATCTGGACCGCGTTGAGGGCAGCGCCCTTGCGCAGGTTGTCACTGACACACCAGAAATTCAGGCCATTCTCGATAGTGCTGTCCTGGCGGATCCGGCTGATGAAGGTGGCGAAATCGCCGACACATTCGACAGGCGTGACATAGCCGCCGTCTTCGCGCTTATCGATCACCATGATCCCCGGCGCTTCGCGCAGGATGTCACGGGCTTCGTCCTCGTCCAGGAAATCCTCGGTCTCGATGTTGATCGCCTCGGAATGGCCGACGAAGACCGGCACGCGCACACAGGTTGCTGTGACCTTGATCGAGGGGTCGACGATCTTCTTGGTTTCGGCGACCATCTTCCACTCTTCCTTGGTGGACCCGTCATCAAGGAAGACGTCGATATGCGGGATCACGTTGAAGGCGATCTGCTTGGGGTAGACGGACGGCTCGACCTCCTGGCCGGGCACGTAGACACCCTTGGTCTGGTTCCAAAGCTCGTCGATGGCATCCTTGCCCGAGCCGGAAACCGACTGGTAGGTGCTGACGACCACGCGCTTGATCTTCGCGCGGTCATGCAGGGGCTTGAGTGCCACCACCATCTGCGCGGTCGAGCAATTGGGATTGGCGATGATGTTCTTCTTGGCATAGCCCTCGACCGCCTCTGGGTTCACTTCCGGAACCACGAGCGGCACGTCAGGATCGTAGCGGTAGAGCGAAGAGTTATCGATCACGATGCAGCCCGCCTCGGCCACCTTCGGCGCGTATTTCTTTGTCGCGTCCGAGCCGATCGCGAACAGCGCGATGTCCCAACCGGTAAAATCGAACTGGTCGAGGTCCTTGGTGGTCAGGGTTTCATCGCCATAGCTGACTTCGGTCCCCAGCGACCGGCGGCTGGCCAGCGCGACCACCTCATCGGCTGGGAACTGGCGCTCGGCCAGAATGTTGAGCATTTCCCGGCCCACGTTGCCCGTGGCACCGACGACGGCGACTTTGTAGCCCATTGGCTTTGGCTCCCGATTTGAAATCGTCCGCCTGATAACGCTGCAGGGCAGAAATTGGAAGGGCCAGTCAAAGCGCGCGGGAATGGCGGCCTTCGGGCATCGCGTATTGGTCAAGCTCTGCTGCCACCAGCCGCGCGACAAGGCGGGCATTCTCGGTCAGCCGGATTCGGTTGCCGCGCTCTTCGACATGGTCGGGGAAGTCGCGCGGAATGTGCAGAACGCGTTCGCGCAGCTCCACAACGGGTATGCCGTGACGTGCCGACAGCTCGTCGAGGTCCAGCTCGAATCGGCACATCAGCATCTCGATCATGTCGGACCGCAGCAGATCCTCTGGGCTCATGGCATGACCACGCACCGTGGCGGGCCGCCCTTCGGCGATGGCGGTGGCATAACGCGACGAAGTCGAATGGTTCTGAGCGAACCCTTGCGGATACCGGGAAATGGCCGAGGCCCCCAACCCGATCAGCAGGTCCGAGTCGTCCACGGTATAGCCCTGGAAATTGCGCCGCAGCGTGTTGCTCCGGTCGGCCTCGGCCATGCTGTCGCCTTCACGGGCATAATGGTCGATGCCGATCTCGCGGTAGCCGTCCCAAACGAAAAGGCGGCGGGCGGTATCGAACAAGTGCAGGCGTTCTTCGGCATTGGGCAGGGCATCAGACGGGATCATGACCTGCCGCTTGGCCATCCACGGCACGTGGGCATAGCCGTAAAGGGCCACGCGGTCCGGAGCCAGCGACAGGACCTTCTGCACGCTGTCGGCCATGCGGCCCTTGTCCTGGTGTGGCAGGCCATAAAGGATATCCATGTTCAGGCTGTTAACCCCGGAGTCGCGCAGCATTTCGACAACATCGCGGGTTTGCTCAAAGCTCTGGATGCGGCCAATGCATTCCTGCACTGAGGGGTCGAAATCCTGCACGCCGATCGACGCGCGGTTCATCCCGATTTCCTGCAAGGCCTCGATCCGGGGCTTGTCGACTTCGGTCGGGTCGATCTCTACCGAAAACTCGCAATCCTCGGCCCAAGGCCGGAACGCGGCAATATCGCGGCCAAGGTCGCGAATCATTTCCGGAGGCAGAAGTGTCGGCGTCCCGCCGCCAAGGTGCACATGGCTCAGCACCACGTCCTTCGGCAGGTTGGCATCGACGATCGCCATTTCCGCGCGCAACTGGTCCAGGTAGGGAATCAGTGGCCTGTCAGTGCTGGTGCCCTGGGTCCGGCAGGCACAGAACCAGCACAGGCGACGGCAATAGGGGATATGCAGGTATAGCGACACCCGTGCGCCGGACGGGACAGCCTGCAACCAGTGCGCAACGGTGTTCGGGCCGACATTCTCGCCAAAGTGGTTGGCCGGCGGGTAGCTGGTATAGCGCGGGGCCCTCGCGTCAAAGAGTCCCAAACGGCGCAATCGCTCGATAGATGACATTGCTTATCCTTGATGAGTCACGTTAGTCTGGAACCGTTCACCATGCGAACGGGGACCAAAGCTGTGTCTATTTCTCTGTCGACAACGGATATCCGTTGCGCGGAATGCCCGATCCGACATCGGGCGGTTTGTTCCAACTGCAATGAGGAAGAGCTTCAGCAGCTGGACCAGATCAAATACTATCGCACCTACGCGCCCGGACAGACGATCGCCTGGGCGGGCGACGAATTGACCTTTGTCGGCTCGGTCGTTCGGGGCGTCGCATCGCTCAGTCAGACGATGGAAGACGGGCGCACGCAGATGGTTGGGCTTCTTCTGCCGTCGGATTTCGTTGGCCGGCCGGGGCGCAACTCCTTGCCATACGATGTCACGGCAGTGTCCGAGATCACGCTGTGCTGCTTTCGGCGCAAACCGTTCGAAAAGCAACTGGCAGCAACGCCGCATATCTCGGAACGCCTGCTGGAGATGACGCTGGACGATCTGGACGCGGCGCGAGAATGGATGCTGATCCTGGGCCGCAAGACCGCGCGCGAGAAGATCGCAAGCCTTTTGACGATCATCGCCCGGCGCGAGAAAAGCATGGAATTCGCCGCGCAAGGCGACGCGGTCATCATCGACCTTCCGCTGACGCGCGAAGCGATGGCCGACTACCTTGGGCTGACGCTGGAAACCGTGAGCCGCCAGATCTCGGCGCTCAAGCGCGAAGGACTCATCCAGTTGGATGGCAAACGGCGCATCATCGTGCCCGACATGCCGGCCCTGATGGACGAGACCGGCGACGACATGGATGGCGGGATGATCACCTGACCAGACCGCTGACCCAGCTGTTTCGCGGATCAAACCCATCAATGCGCCATGAGAATCGGCACCTGCGCCGTTTCCAGCATTTCGCGGGTGGCCCCGCCCAGAACGGCCTCGCGGACACGGGAATGGCCGTAGGCTCCCATGACGATCAACTGGCTGCCATGCTCGGCGACGAAACGGTTCAGCACGGCTGAGACCCGCGGAAGGGTCTTGGCGAGGATCGAAACCTCCGACTTCACCCCATGCCGTGCCAGCATGAGGCACAGCACCCCACCGGGATCGGACCTTTCCGGCGAATGGCTGGGCGGGTCAACCATCACGATATCACTGTGCTCGGCCCCCTTCAGAACCGGCAAAGCCTTGCGGACCGCTTCGAGGCTTTCGTCGCTTTCGTTCCAGGCGATCACGGCCCGGTCGAAGGGTCTGGAATAGTCCAGCGCCTTGCGCGGCACGACCATCACCGGCGCACCTGTGCCGAAAAGCGCAGCCTCCAGCGTCAGCACCTGAAGCTGCGTCGCCTCTTCGCCATAGGGCTGGGCGGCCACGATCAGGTCGGCATAGCGCACAAGGCGCGCTACGGTGGTATCAAGCCCAAGGGTCGTGACCACAGCGGGCGCAACGACCGCGGACAGGTCATAGGCCTTCAGGATGTCCTCGGCCCATGTAACAAGCTCATCGGCGCGGGCGCGGGCCTCGTCGGCGCCGGCCTCCAGGATGACCGCCGCAGTGCCGACCGGCATCGCCTCGTAGCGGGCCGGGTCTATGCCCAATGCATGCACGTCGAGATGCGCCTGTTCGCGCACGGCGATTTCTGCGGCCGCGCTCAAGGCGGGCGCATCGGCGACCATATCCGTGACGATCACTGAAATTGTCTTGTATGCCATGGCGAATCCTCGGTTCTTGCACGCCAATCAAACGGGCGTTCGCGGTACCTGACGCTTTTCACTCCTAACAACGTCAGAGCCGGATTCACTTGACATGGATCAAGGCTGCACCGCCCCGAAAAGTGAGAAACCCCGAACCCATAAGCATCCGCCGGGACGAATCCGTCCGGGCTAACGAAGGGAACGCACGTCATGTGGGATTGGATCAAGATCGCGGTCTTGGGGCTTGTCGCCCTGCTGGCCGCACTGACGGCGAATTTTGCGAGGGACCTAGCCTATCAGGTCCACGCATTGATCGTCATGGCCGTCGCCGCCGGTTTGTTCATCTATACGGTGAGAACCGCGGGCGACGAAAAACCGGCGCAGACCGGATATAACGACGGGGTTGTGCGCGCAGGCGTCATCGCCACGGCTTTCTGGGGTATCGCGGGGTTCCTTGTAGGGACCTTCATCGCGTTCCAGTTGGCCTTTCCGCAACTCAACTTCGACTTCCTGCAAGGCTATGGCAATTTCGGTCGTCTGCGTCCTCTCCACACATCGGCTGTGATCTTCGCCTTCGGCGGCAACGCGCTGTTGGCCTCGTCCTTCTACGTCGTGCAGCGCACCAGCGCCGCCCGGCTCTGGGGTGGAAACGCCGCATGGTTCGTCTTCTGGGGCTACCAGCTGTTCATCGTTCTGGCCGCGACCGGCTACCTGATGGGCGCCACGCAGTCCAAGGAATATGCCGAGCCGGAATGGTATGTTGACCTCTGGCTCACCATTGTCTGGGTCGTTTACCTCGGAATCTTCCTGGGCACGATCATCAAGCGCAAGGAACCCCACATCTACGTGGCCAACTGGTTCTACCTGTCCTTCATCATCACTGTGGCCATGCTGCACGTGGTCAACAACCTGGCCATCCCGGTGTCGTTGATGGGGGCGCGTTCTGTCGGTGTTATGGCCGGCGTTCAGGACGCCATGACCCAGTGGTGGTATGGCCACAACGCGGTGGGCTTCTTCCTGACCGCAGGCTTCCTGGGCATGATGTACTACTTCGTGCCCAAGCAGGCCGAACGGCCGGTCTTTTCCTATAAGCTGTCGATCATCCACTTCTGGGCCCTGATCTTCATCTATATCTGGGCCGGTCCGCACCACCTGCACTACACCGCGCTGCCCGACTGGGCCTCGACGCTCGGCATGGTGTTCTCGATCGTGCTCTGGATGCCCTCCTGGGGCGGCATGATCAACGGCCTGATGACGCTTTCGGGCGCCTGGGACAAGATCCGCACCGACCCGATCATCCGCATGATGGTGATCTCGATCGGCTTCTACGGCATGTCGACCTTCGAAGGTCCGATGATGTCGATCCGCGCGGTCAACTCCCTGTCGCACTATACCGACTGGACCATCGGCCACGTGCACTCGGGTGCGCTCGGCTGGAACGGCATGATCACCTTCGGCGCGCTCTACTTCCTGACCCCGCGCCTTTGGAACCGTGCCCGGCTCTATAGCCTCAGCCTGGTGAACTGGCACTTCTGGCTCGCCACCATCGGCATCGTGCTCTACGCGGCGTCGATGTGGGTCACCGGCATCATGGAAGGCCTGATGTGGCGTGAAGTCGACGCGCAAGGGTTCCTGGTGAACTCCTTCGCAGACACCGTCAGTGCCAAGTTCCCGATGTATGTGGTCCGCGGTCTGGGTGGGGTGCTCTACCTCGCTGGTGCGCTGATCATGTGCTACAACCTCTGGATGACGGTCCGCGGGCAGAAAGAAGTTTCCGCCGCCGCCGCCACTCCCGCCGAATAAGGAGAGCAAGAGATGGGTATTCTCGATAAACACAAGGTACTGGAGACCAACGCGACCTTGCTCCTGATCTTCAGTTTCCTGGTCGTGACCGTCGGCGGGATCGTGCAGATCGCACCCCTCTTCTACCTCGAAAACACGATCGAGGACGTCGAGGGGGTGCGCCCCTACACGCCGCTGGAACTGGCAGGGCGGGAGATCTACATCCGCGAAGGCTGCTACGTCTGCCACAGCCAGATGATCCGCCCCATGCGGGACGAGGTCGAACGCTACGGTCACTACTCGCTGGCAGCGGAGTCGATGTATGACCACCCGTTCCAGTGGGGCTCCAAGCGGACCGGGCCGGACCTGGCCCGCGTCGGTGGCCGCTATTCCGACGCCTGGCATGTCGATCACCTAATGGACCCACAGGCCGTGGTGCCGGAATCGGTGATGCCGCCCTATGCCTACCTCATGGATAAGGAGATCACGCCGGAATACATGGGTGATCTTCTGAGCACCCATGCCATGGTCGGTGTGCCCTATACCGAGGACATGATCGCGAACGCCGAGGCGGATTTCTATGCCCAGCTCGATCCGTTCTCGGACGGGTATGACGGGCTGGTGGCGCGCTACATCGTCGACGAGAACCCCGAAGACGATCGCGAGCCGCGCAACACAATCGTCGCGCGCAACTTCGACGGGCAGGCCGCCGTGACCGAGATGGATGCCCTCGTGGCCTACCTGCAGATGCTCGGCACGCTGGTCGATTTCTCGACCTTCACGCCCGAAGAAGCCGCGATGCCGCGCTAAGGAGGAACAGATGGAAACCTATACCTTCCTACGCCAATTCGCAGACAGCTGGATGCTGCTGGCGCTGTTCATCTTCTTCATCGGAACCTGGTTCTGGGCCTTCCGGCCCGGTTCCCGCCCGATGCACGACGATGCGGCCAATTCCATCTTCCGGCACGAGGACGCCCCCGCCGATGACGGCGGCGCCCTCTCCCAGGACAACAACACCGACCCGGAGGGTCAGAAATGAGCGAGAAAAAAGACTATAACGGTGTCGAAACCACCGGCCACGAATGGGATGGCATCGAAGAACTGAACAATCCGCTACCGCGCTGGTGGGTCTGGGTCTTCTACGCAACGATCGTCTGGGGCATCGGCTACACCATCGCCTATCCGGCCTGGCCCGGCATCAAGAATTCGACAGCGGGTCTGCTGGGGTTCTCGACGCGGGCGAACGTCGCGGCCGATATTGCCGCCGTGAATGAACAGAACGCGGCATTGGTGACAGAGCTGGCAAGCGCCGACCTCGTCGCGCTGGTCGATAACCGCGACAGCGAGCTTTACAGCTATGCGGTGAATGGCGGGCGCGCGATCTTCGCGGCCAATTGTTCGCAATGCCACGGATCGGGCGCCAACGGTGTCGCCGAAGGCAATGGTTATCCCAACCTGCGGGACGACGCCTGGCTCTGGGGCGGCACGGTGGACGAAATCGCCTTCACTGTAAGCCACGGCATCCGCAACGAACAGTCGCTTGACGCGCGCTGGTCCGAGATGCCGGCCTTTGGCGAGATACTTCCCCAGGAAGAGGTCGAGCAGGTCGTGCAATACGTCCTCTCGCTGAGCGGCAACGAAACCGAGGCCGCACTGGTCGAGGCCGGGGCGGAAGTCTATGACATCAACTGCTCCGCCTGCCACGGGGTCGAAGGCCTGGGCGACACCTTCCAGGGCGCGCCGAACCTTACCGATGCGATCTGGCTCTATGGCGGCGACGTGGAAAGCGTGACCGAAACCGTCATGAATTCCCGCTTCGGCGTCATGCCGGCCTGGTCGCAGGACTTCAACGAGGCCTTCGGCCTGACCGCCGACGAGGTCAATGCGGTGGCTGTCTACGTCCACCAGCTGGGCGGCGGCCAGTAAAGGAATTGCCGGGGCTTTGCAGCGGCCCCAGGCAAAAGCGGACCTGATACCTGTTCGCGCATTCCATCAGGCCCGCGCCCTTCTGATCGGAGGGCAACACCCCCGAGGTTCAGCCTCGGGGGTGTTCTTTTACAAAGTGTCGCAGTCCCTGGGGATCGCGACCGCGAAATGCGATCATATATCACAAAAAACAAACCTGAACCGCAGATACGGCTTTTCAGTTGATCCAAGTCAAAGCCATGGGGCGGTCGGATCAGCGAAACCCGGAACAACGCGAACACCTAAGGACAGGATGATTCCATGAGTTCGACCGACGAACCATCGCTTTACGCCAAGCGAGAGCCCGTCTTCCCGCGCAAGGTAAAGGGCAAGTTCCGCACCTTGAAGTGGTGGATCATGGCGGTGACGCTTGGCATCTATTACCTGACTCCGTGGATCCGCTGGGACCGTGGTCCGGCGCTACCGGATCAGGCGGTCCTGATCGACATGGCCAACCGTCGGTTCTTCTTCTTCTGGATCGAGATCTGGCCGCACGAATTCTATTTCATCGCGGGCCTGCTGATCATGGCGGGGCTTGGGTTGTTCCTGTTCACCTCGGCGCTGGGGCGGGTCTGGTGCGGCTACACGTGCCCGCAAACAGTCTGGACCGACCTTTTCGTGCTGACCGAACGCTGGATCGAGGGCGACCGCAACGCCCGCGTCCGGTTGTGGAAGCAGAAATGGGACGGCAAGAAAATCCGCCTGCGGCTGCAGAAATACATCGTCTGGGCCTTGATCGGGCTGGCAACAGGCGGGGCCTGGATCTTCTACTTTGCCGACGCGCCAACGCTGCTGCAGAACCTCGTCACCGGACAGGCGCATCCGATTGCCTATACCACGATGGGTATCCTGACCTTCACCACCGTCTTCATGGGGGGCATCGCCCGGGAACAGGTTTGCATCTATGCCTGCCCGTGGCCGCGCATCCAAGCCGCCATGATGGACGAGGACACGATCACGATCGGCTACCGCGAGTGGCGCGGCGAACCGCGTGGCAAGGGCAAGGCCCGCGACGGGCTGGGCGACTGCATCGACTGCAATGCCTGCGTGAATGTCTGCCCGATGGGCATTGATATCCGCGACGGCCAGCAGCTCGCCTGCATCACCTGCGGCCTGTGCATCGACGCTTGTGACGACATGATGGAGAAGGTCGGAAAACCACGCGGGTTGATCGACTATTTCACCCTGCGCGACGAGGAAGTCGAACGTGCCGGCGGAACTGCAAAGCACATCTATCGTCACATCTTCCGCCCGCGCACGATGCTTTACACCGCGCTCTGGGCGGCGGTCGGGCTGGTCCTTGTCGTGGCTCTGTTCATCCGTTCCGAGATCGACCTGACCGTGCGGCCCGAGCGCAACCCGCTTTTCGACCAGATGTCGGACGGGTCGGTGCGCAACACCTACGAACTGCGCATCCGCAACATGACGGGCGACGATCGGCCGTTCCGCATCACCGTCAGCGGGGATCCAATGTTGTTCCTGCAGATCGAGGGCACGCCCTACGAAACCGTCGAGGTCGGTGCCGATGAGATGCTGATCCAGCGGGTTTATGTCACCGCGCCAGCCGGCTCCGAGGCTTCGGAAGACGCCCGCACGGATTTCCGCATCTGGGTCGAAGACCTCGAAAGCAACGAACGCACCTACGAAGACACACATTTCAACGGATTGGAGAGCCGATAATGGTTATCACCGGACGCAGATTCTTCCTTATCTTCGCGGGGGCCTTCCTGGTCATCATCACGGTCAACTTGTTCCTGGCCTTTTCGGCGGTGCGCACCTTTCCCGGGCTTGAGGTCAAGAATTCCTACGTCGCCAGCCAGAACTGGGACGAGGAGCGTGCGGCCCAGCTGGCCCTCGACTGGACAGTGGACGCCGTCGTGCGGAACGAGATCCTGACGCTGACGATCACCGATGCCGACGGGGCCCCGGTCGA
This sequence comes from Salibaculum griseiflavum, assembly GCF_003129565.1. Lineage (GTDB taxonomy): Bacteria > Pseudomonadota > Alphaproteobacteria > Rhodobacterales > Rhodobacteraceae > Salibaculum > Salibaculum griseiflavum. The sequence goes on along the minus strand of NZ_QETF01000001.1, from coordinate 74,916 downwards.
AGTGCAAAGCCTCGATGGTATCTTCGGCCGGGCCACGTCTGTGCGCGATGACCAGGTGCCCGCCTTCGAATTCAATGGCGAGGCCTATGTCGCCCCGGTCGAAACATCGGGCGGCAACTGGAACCTGCGTCTCGAAGCGATCGCGCCGGACGGGACAGAGTTCAAACAGCGGATCGTGGTTCTGGTGGATTGATGTCGACGACCGACTTCGAAACTGAGTTCGAGACAGGGGCCGCAGCCTGCCCTGGCTGTTCGATGGCCAGCGTCGCCGCGCAGCATGCGCGCCGTCAGGCCGGAGACCAGGATGAAACCATCCTCGTGTCCCTGCCGACAATTCATTGCGCCGCCTGTATCAACACGGTCGAACAGGGGCTTCTGGCCCTCCCCCATGTCAAGGATGCGCGGGTCAACCTGACCCGCAAGCGCGCCACGGTTCATGCCGACCCCGGGACGGACCCCGCGGACATCGTCGCCGATGTGGAACGGCTTGGCTACGAGGCGCACCTGCTGGATTCCGCAACACTTTCCGGGGATGCGGCGGACCGGGCCGGACGCGATCTGCTGATGCGTCTGGCGGTGGCCGGCTTCGCCTCGATGAACGTGATGCTGCTGAGCGTCGCCGTCTGGTCCGGCGCCGAGGGCGCGACCCGCGACCTGTTCCACTGGATTTCCGCCGCCATCGTCATGCCCGCGGTGGCGTTTTCCGCCCTGCCCTTCTTTCGCAATGCCTGGACCGCGCTGAGGGCCGGGCACCTGAACATGGACGTTCCGATTTCGCTGGCGATCCTGCTGGCGCTTGTCACCTCGCTTTGGGAAACGTCGCTATCCGGCGAACATGCCTATTTCGACGCCGCCATCGCGTTGACGTTCTTCCTGCTGACGGGGCGCTACCTGGACCACCGCACGCGATCCGTGGCCCGATCCGCCGCCCGCGAGCTGGCCGCACTGGAAGTGCCAAAGGCGTGGCGCGTCGGGGCGGATGGCGATGAGAAGGTCGATGTCGCGACCCTGTCTGTCGGTGACATGATCCGCGTCCATCCCGGTGCCCGTATGCCCGTGGACGGGGAAATCACCGATGGCACATCGGAACTCGACCGATCCCTTCTGACCGGCGAGACAGTGCCGGTCTATGCCGAACCGGGCCGCGCCGTCAGCGCGGGCGAAGTAAACCTGACCGGACCGCTGGTGATCCGTGCCACCGCGGTGGGCCGCGATACGTCGCTGCACCGCATGGCCGACCTTGTTGCCATCGCGGAGTCCGGGCGGTCACGCTATACATCGCTGGCCGACAAGGCGGCCAAGCTCTATGCGCCCGGCGTGCACATCCTGTCGGCCTTGGCCTTCGTTGGGTGGTTGCTCTATTCCGGCGACCTGCGCGTGGCGCTGAACATCGCAGCCGCCGTTCTGATCATCACCTGCCCCTGCGCCCTCGGGCTGGCGGTTCCGGCGGTGACGACCGCTGCCTCTGGCCGCTTGTTCCGGCATGGCCTTCTCATCAAGAACGCGACCGCGCTGGAGCGCTTGGCACAGGTCGATACGGTCATGTTCGACAAGACCGGCACGCTGACCGCCGGCACGCCGGTTCTGACGAACCTTGAGGCGATCCCGCCCCGTGACCTGCAAATCGCATTGGCCCTCGCCGAAGGATCGGCCCATCCCTTGTCCAAGGCCTTGACCCAGGCCGCGCGTGACGCCGGGGTCGCCCCCGCCGACATTTCCGGGATCACCGAGGTCCCCGGTCACGGCACCGAAGGCGTGTGGCAGGGTCAAAAGGTGCAACTTGGCCGCGCCGCGTGGGTCGGGGCCGAGCCATCTGACCAAACTGCCGCATGGTTGCGCATAGGCGATGGTGCCCCGCAATCCTTCCTGTTCACCGACCGCCTGCGTGACGGCGCCGCCGAAACCGTGGCCGCCCTCAAGGAGAGTGGCCTGCGCGTGATCCTGATGTCCGGCGACAGCCCCAAAGCCGTTCAATCGCTGGCCGAGACCCTAGGGATTGACGACTGGACCGCCGAGGCGCTTCCGGCTGACAAGGCCGACCGGATCAATGCGCTGAGCGACCAGGGCGCCAAAGTGCTGATGGTCGGCGACGGGCTGAACGATACCGCCGCCTTGACCGCCGCACATGCGTCGATCTCGCCCGCGTCTGCGCTGGATGCGGCCCGGGTGGCCTCTGATATCGTGTTGCTCGGGTCGTCCCTGTCGCCTCTGCCCGAGGCGATCCGAACCGCCGGGCGCAGCGTCCGTCGCATCCGGGAAAACTTCACCATCGCGACCTGGTACAATATCATTGCCGTGCCGCTTGCCGTGGCGGGCTTGTGTTCGCCGCTCATAGCGGCTCTGGCCATGTCGGCCAGTTCGATCACCGTGTCCCTGAACGCCCTGCGCGTGAGGTAGCTATGGAAGTTCTGTCGTTCCTGATCCCGATCTCGCTGACCCTTGGCATCGTGGGCCTTATCGCCTTTGTCTGGACCGTGCGCAGCAACCAGTATGACGACCCCGAAGGTGACGCCCGCCGAATCCTTTCGGACACCTATGACGACCACCCGGCAGAAGACGAGCCGCCCGCCCGATAGATCACTGCGCGGCGGACACCCCACCAAGGACATGCGAGTCGCGCAGGACCAATGGGCATTCCATGCGTTCAACGACCGATGGGGCGGTGGACGTGGCGATCAGCGAGTCCACACACCACTGGCCCATTTCACGATGCGGCAGAAGAACGGTCGAAAGCGGCGGTGAAAGGTGCTGCGCGATCTCCTGGTCGTCATAGCCCATGACCGCAACGGTTTCGCCCGGGCGCTCACCCAGTTCCTTGAGGGCCTCGTAGCACCCGACCGCCATCAGGTCGTTGGCGCAAAAAATCGCATCCGGGCGACGATCCTGTGACATCAGCTTGTGCGTGGCGAGGCGACCGCCCGAGGGCAGGAAATTTCCCTCGACGATCAAGGATGGATCCACCGGAATGCCGGCAGCACGCAGGGCCCTTTCATAGCCTTCCATGCGCTGGTCCGAGGCCTCCATCCAAGGCTCACCCGAGATGAAGGCGATCCGCTTGTGCCCCTCGGCGATCAGAGCGGCGGTCGCGACCTCTCCTCCACGCCGTTCGGCCGGAACGATCGACCCGAATTGCCCATCGGGATCGTAACAATTGAGAAGCACCGCGCGATGCCGCGCCAGCCCGTCAGGCGGCGCCAACGCCCGGGTCAGGATCGACCCGTAGATGACGCCGATGGCATTGTCCCCCGCCCATTTCTTGAGAACCGCCGCCTCATAGGCGGCATCGCCCCCCGTCATCACGACCTCAAGCAGGATGTTGTGTTTCCAGGCCTCTTCCTGCGCGCCCTCGATCGAAATCGAGGCAAAGGGGCTGGTGGCGATCTCATCCATGATCAGGCCAATCACACCCTGCCCGGCGGCCTTGGGCGGCCGACCGGCCCCCCGCGGGCGATAACCCAATTCCTCGACCGCGCTCATCACCCTTTTGCGGGTGTCGCGGCTGATACGCATGTCTTCCAGCCCGTTGAGCACGAAGGACACCGTTGACTGCGACACACCCGCCCGCAAAGCGACGTCCTTCATCGTTATCCGGTTTTTCTTCTGCATTCTCAGCACTTTCCGGCGCGGCAAAACAAAGATTGTGTTGTGCTAAATAATATTGCTAATATTTTTAGCACAAGAAGATTCGCATTCGGATCAGGGAGGAGACGATGCGACAGGGCCGCAAATCCTATCTAAGCCAACAGCAATCAGCCTGGCTGTTGCTGGCGCCGTTTCTGGTGACCTATGCCTTGTTTCTCGTCTATCCGTTCTTCCGCGGCATCTGGATCAGCCTGCATGACTGGAACCTTCTGGCCGTCGCATTCAACCCCGACGCAAAGGATTTCATCGGCCTGCGCAACTACGAGCGGGTCATGTGGGGCCGGAACATCGAATGGGGCTTCACCGCCCCGCTGCTGCAAGGTCTCGGCCTGATCGGCCTTGCTTTCACCGCCTTCCTTCATCGGACGAACCGGTTGAGCCGCTTCAACACGATCGCCCTTGGGATCGTTTCGCTGCTCTTGGTTGTCCTCCCCGGCTTTCACCCCGGTGAAGGGGGGCGGTGGTATGATCGCCGGTTCTGGCCGACCGTGGCCAACACCGTTCTGTTCGTTGGATTGACCGTGCCGGGGGTGACGGTTTCCGCCCTTCTTCTGGCGGCGGGTATGAATCGTGAAACACGCGCCATGGGTATCCTGCGCACATTGTTTTTCCTGTCTCAGGTGCTTTCCGTCACGGTGGTGACCCTGATCTGGCAGATCATGTTCTCGCCCAGGCAAGGCCTCATCGCGAATATCACCGAGGTCATGGGCGGCACGCCGATCAACTGGTTGACGGATCAGCAATTCGCCATGGCCGCCATCGTGATCGCGACGGTCTGGTGGTCGCTGGGGATCGCCATGATCCTGTTCCTCGCCGGACTGCAGGACATCTCGTCCGAGATCTACGAGGCGGCCGCGCTGGACAATGCCCGTGGGGCGCGGGCGTTCTGGTACATCACCCTGCCCAACCTGCGGCGCACGATCACGCTGGTCGTCGTGTTGCAGATCATCCTGCATTTCCAGGTCTTCGGACAGTCGCACCTTATGACACAGGGCGGGCCGAACGACACGACGCAGGTGCTCGTGCGCTACATCTACCAGACGGGGTTCCGCGACAGCGAACTTGGAAGGGCCAGCGCGATGGCCGTTTTCCTCTTCGTCATCATGGGCGCCTTTTCCGTGATCCAGTTCATCATCGGCCGGGAGAAAGACGAATGAACCGAGGATATTACTGGCTTGTCATCGCGCTTTCGATCCCGGCCTTCATCTGGCTGGTGCCGACGCTCTGGATGGTTTCGCTGTCGTTCCAGCCCAATGACGTTCTGGCGCGCACGACCTCCAGCACGGCCTTTGGCCTGGTGCCCCTGCCCTTCACCGCCGACAATTACGCCGCACTGTTCACCTTCGGGCAGACACCGTGGTGGTTCCTGAACTCGCTGATCGTTTCGCTTGGGATGACGCTGGGTGTTCTGGCCGTGTCCACAACGGCCGGTTACGCCCTGGCGCGGCTCGACTTTCCCTTCAAGCGGACCATCCTGGTGATCTGCCTGGTGGGCCTCATGGTGCCGGAGCAGGCCGTGTTCATCCCGCTCTACACGATGTTCGCCGACCTTGGCTGGCACAACAGCTATCACGCGCTGATCCTGCCGCGCATGGCGGTGCCGATCGGGGTTTTCCTGATGCTGCAGTTCTTCCGCGCCATTCCCCAGGACATTGAAGAAGCTGCGCGCCTCGATGGCGTCGGCTGGCTGCGCATCTTCTGGTACATCATGCTGCCTCTGGCCCGCCCGGCGATGATGACCCTGGCGATCCTGACATTCCTTTACGCCTGGAACGACTACCTCTGGCCGCTCGTGAGCGCCCAACAGCGCGAATACTTCACGATCACGCTGGGGCTGGCCTCGATCCAATCCAACTTCGCACAATCGGAAGGGCTGGGCCGTGTCATGGCCTCGGGCGTCATCGCCTCGCTTCCGGTCGTCATCCTGTTCCTGATCTTCCAGCGCTACGTGGTGCAAGCCATGACCGCTGGCGGGTCCAAGGGATAATCCGCACATCCAAAGGGAGGAAACCGATGAAACATGTGCTACTGACAGCGGCCGCCGCCGCATCCTTCGCCAGCGCCGCACCGGCGCAAGAGGTGACGCTCGCCCGCTTCTTCGGCGCCTGCGAGGACGCCGGGACCGACACCACCACCAGCGTCGGCGAACCCTGCATCATCCAGTCGATCATCAATGCCGCCAGCGCCGAGATCGACGGCGTCACCGTCAACACCCTGCCGACCGACTGGGGCAATTACTACGACCAGGTGAAAGCGGCCTTTGCCGGAGGCACGCCGCCGGACGTGTTCGTGATGCACCGTCACCGTATTCCCGAATTCGCCGGGCTTGGCGCGCTGGCCGAAATCTCGGGCGACCTGGAAGCGGCAGGCATCGACCCCGCCGACTGGTCCGAGAACGCCCTTGAAGCAGTCAGCTACGAGGGCGGCATCTACGGTGTTCCGATGGATTTCCATGCCAACCTCTGGCACGTCAACATGGACCTGATGGCCGAAGCCGGGCTGGTCGAGAACGGCGAGCCGATCCTGCCGTCGTCGCCCGAAGAGCTGATGGAACATGCCCAGATGGTCAAGGACGCCACCGGGCAGGACTACCTGGCGGCCGACTTCGCCCAGTTCCCGATCGGCGTGCGCCTTGTGCTGGCGCTGATGTGGCAGCAGGACTCCAACATCTTCTCCGAGGACGGCACCGCCACCATCAACACCGAGGCCGGCGCAAACGCAGTGACCGCGATCACCCAGTTGTTCGATGCCGGGCTGGCCAATCCTCAGCTGAACTACGCGGACAGCCAGCAAGCCTTCCTGAATGGCGAAGCGGCGGTTCTGGTCAACGGCACCTGGGTCGTGGATTTCTACGCCGCCGAGGCCGCCAAGGAAGAGGTCGGGTTGGACAATTACTACGCCGCCGACTTCCCGACGCTGTTCGACACCGGCGCGACCTGGGCGGACAGCCACATGTGGGCGCTGCCCTCGACCATCGACGGCGAAACGCGCGCCGCGGCAATGAAGGTGCTGGCCTTCATCAACGATCACAACATCGACTGGGCGCGTACGGGTCACATGGCCGTCCGCAATTCCGTCGTGGAAAGCGACGCCTACCAGTCGCTGCCGCATCGTGACGAATACGCGGAAACGGCGGCCATCGCCAAGGACACGCCCCCGTCCGAGCGCTACGGCGCCATTCAGGACGTGCTCAACCGCGAACTGCAGGCGATCTGGCTGACCGGCAAGCCGGTTGAGGCCGCCCTTTCCGACGCCGAGCTTGAAGTGCAGGACTTGCTGGACCGCTAAAGCAAGGCGAACAGGCCCCGTCGGCACACCGGCGGGGCCATACTCCATCCCATACGGAACGTCACATGGATCGCTGGAGCGAAAACCGCGCAAAGGAATGGTGGCAGGCTCGCCCCTGGGTTTGTGGATTCAATTTCCTGCCCTCGACCGCCGTCAACTTCATCGAGATGTGGCACCCCGATACATTCGATGCGCCCACAATAGACCGGGAACTCGGTTGGGCGGGTGAGATCGGCTTCAACGCGGTCCGCGTCAACTTGCCCTTCCAGGGCTGGCTGCACGACGGCGACGCGCTGAAGGACCGTCTTGGCCAATTCATGGAAATTGCGGAACGCCATGGCATCGATACCGTTCCCTGCCTTTTCGATGATTGCGGCTTTGGTGGCACCGAACCGGTCTGGGGGCCGCAGCCCGACCCGGTGCCAGGTGTCCATAACAGCCGTGCAATCGCCTCGCCCGGCCGCGCTGTCGTCATGTCCGAGACCCGAACCGACGAATTGCAAGCCTATGTCCGCGACATGGTGCGCAGCTTCCAAAGCGACCCGCGCGTGCTGTTCTGGGATCTTTACAATGAACCCGGCAATCGCATGGATTTTTCCGAGGCAAGCTATGGAAGCTACGACAAGGGTTTGGAAAATCACGCCCTGACGCTGATGGAAAACTGCTTTGCCTGGGCGCGAATGGAAGAGCCCGAAGCCCCCTTGACCGTGGCGGCATGGACCACGCCGCTGCCGGATGATGACGCCCATCCCTATCAGACCGAGATCGACCGCAGCGCCCTGGTGCACTCCGACATCATCACCTTCCACGCGTATTGGAACCGCAAGCGTGTCGGTCAATTCATCGACTACCTGGAGGTTCTGGATCGTCCCATCCTGTGCACCGAATGGATGGCCCGGTCCGTCGACAGCCGCATCTCGGACCAGCTGTCGATGTTCCATGATCGCGGCGTCGGGTGCTTTCAGTGGGGACTGGTCAAGGGCCGCACTCAGACCTGGCTGCCCTGGCCCGATGACCTTGTGCGCGCCCATGGCGGCGAGCCGGATCGCGACATATGGTTCCATGACCTCCTGCACGAGGACGGGACGCCCTACGATGCCGCAGAGGTGGCGACGATCCGTGAACTGACCGCGACCTATGGCTGCCGCACCGATCGCGCAACGACCCTGCCTTGAACTGGTTTCGCGAAGGCCTTTTGCCTGTCCAAGGACCCGCGGTCAGGTGCTGACCGAAGACCGGGCAGCCGATTGGAGGTTTTCATGAATCCGGAATCGCACCTCGTGCTTGTCACGCACCCACCGCCAACCGGCAAGCGCCCTACAACAGAAACTGGCTGCCGATGGGTCGTGTTGCCGCTCCGATGGCACGCGCCTTGGCGCCGATGCTTCCTGCCTCGATCCTTGGAGAGATCAGCCCCCTCGTGTCCTGGGTTCTGACGTAGCGCCGCACCCTTTCCACCAGTTGATTCCGGATCTCGCTTGGGAAGGCGCCATCAATCAATATCGCCTCGAAGTCGATGACCGAACAAACGGACATTGCCGCTTTCGCGAGTTCCTGCGCTGTCTGACCGACCCAAGGGTCGACATAGCGGGACAGTCTGGTCCAGCTCTCCGGGTCTACCCATAACTGCCGGGGGTCGATATCGACCTCGTTCAGGCGCGTTTCCAATTGGCGGATAGACGCCATGTCGACCAATTGCATGCTTTCGCCATTCGGACCGATACTGTGAAGCGATCCCAGCGCTCCGGCATTGCCCTGCCGCCCCTCGTAGACCGCGTTGTCCAGAACGATCCCACCACCGATATAGGCGCCGATGAAGAAATAGGCGTAATCCTGGAATTCCTTGCCACGCCCGAACGTGTGTTCGGCCTGGCAGGCGGCGGTGGCATCATTGAGGATCGAGACCGGGAGGCCCGTCTGACCATGAAGGGTCTGACACAGATCGACGGACTGCCATTCAGGATATTCGGTACGATCGACATTGGCCTGTTCGGACCGGTTCCAGATCTCGAAGGAAACCGCGACCCCAAGACCGCAGACGCGCTTCTTCTGGTCGCTGGTCAGCTGCGCCGTGATTTCGGAGATGCCCTCTTGCAGGAACGCGAAAACGGTGTCGGGCAAGGGTCTGGAATATGTGGTGCTGCGCTCATGGCGCATGGCGCCACCCAGATCAATCAGCGCCAATTCCGCCGAGCGCCACCCGATCTTCAAACCGAAAGAGAAAGCGCCATCCGAATGGATCAGCATCGGGGTCGACGGCTTGCCCACCTTGCCGCGCACCGGCTCGCCCCGAATGACAATGCCCTCCATCTCCAGCCGGCGCAGGATGCTGGACACGGTTGGCGGAGACAGGCCCGCCCGTTTCGCCAAGTCGCTTGCGGGCTGTCCGCCATGTCGCTGAATGAGTGAAAGCAATAGTCGTTCATTGTGGTCGCGAACGCCACGCTGGCTCAGTCCGGTGCTGATAGATCTGACTAGCCCGTCATCCATATGCACAGTCTTAGAACTCCTCCGAAGGTAATCATAGTCGATTCCATTTAATAAAGAAACTTAACTAATTAATTGACACGGCCGGTCGAATCAGGCCTGCTTAGGGCACACGATTGGTTTTGCCTGTCGTCGAAATGCAGAGTGGAGGCTCTGCCAACCAAATATCTGGGAGGATAGTATGAGAAAGCTTCTGGTCGGCACTGCTGTTGCCGCAATCACGTCTGCAGGCGCCGCGATGGCCGAGGGCCACGCGACATCCGCCTGTTTGATCACCAAGACGGACAGCAACCCCTTTTTCGTCAAGATGCGCGAAGGCGCTTCGGCCAAGGCCGAAGAGCTCGGCATCGAGCTGAACACCTATGCAGGCCGGATCGACGGGGACAACGAAACCCAAGTCGCCGCAATCGAAACCTGCATCGCGAACGGCGCCGACGGCATTCTACTGACGCCCTCCGACCCGGCCGCCATCGCGCCAGTGGTTGAACAGGCACGCGATGCGGGTGTGCTGGTGATCGCGCTCGATACGCCGCTCGACCCGATCGACGCAGCGGACATGACCTTCGCAACCGATAACTATCAGGCCGGCGTGCTGATCGGCCAATGGGCTGCGGGCCAACTCGGTGACGCGGCAGCGGACGCCAAGATCGGCCTTCTCAACATCAACATCTCGCAGCCGACCGTCGGCGTCCTGCGCAACCAGGGCTTCCTCGATGGCTTCGGCATCGACCTGGGCGACCCGAACAAGTGGGGCGACGAAACCGATCCGCGCATCATCGGCCATGATGTGAGCGACGGCGCGACCGACGGCGGCCGCCGCGGCATGGAAAACCTGCTTGCGACCGATCCCGAGATCAACGTCGTCTACACCATCAACGAACCGGCCGCCGCCGGGGCCTACGAGGCGCTGCGCGCACTGGGTCGCGAGGACGAGGTTCTGATCGTATCGGTCGATGGCGGCTGCCCCGGTGTGGAGAACATCAAGGACGGCGTGATCGGCGCGACGAGCCAGCAATACCCGCTGATGATGGCGTCACTGGGCATCGAAGCGATCGCCAACTTCGCCGAGACAGGCGAAAAGCCCGCTGCCACCGAGGGCAAGGATTTCTTTGACACCGGCGTCGCGCTGGTGACTGATGATCCTGTCGACGGCGTGCCCTCGATCGACACCGATGAGGGGCTGGAGCTCTGCTGGGGCTGATCCGTTAGATCGTCTGGCGGGCGTCCGTGGATCGCGGGCGCCCGTCAGGACATGCAGGCGACAGCACATGCCGGCGATGCAATAGCTGTCTTGGGACTTGGCGCAACTGGCCGCTTCGGGGGAGGAAAACCGATGCCAACAGACCGCAACGCGGACAACTACGAATCCGTGCTCACAGGGGCGTCAAAGGACGTTGCCTCCTTCGAGGGCGAAGAAAAGGGCTTTGTCGGCCGGCTGCAGGAGATGCTCCACGCAACGCCGTCGCTTGTCCCCCTGATCGTTCTGGTGGCCGCGATCATCATTTTCGGCATCGCCCTCGGCTCGAAATTCTTCTCGCCCTTCGCGCTGACGCTGATCTTGCAGCAGGTGCAAATCGTTGGTGTTCTGGCTGCGGCGCAAAGCCTTGTCATTCTGACTGCGGGTATCGACCTGTCGGTCGGCGCCCTGGCGGTTCTATCCTCGGTCATCATGGGCCAGTTCACGTTCCGATACGGCATTCCGCCGGCGGTCTCGGTCATGCTCGGCCTGACCATCGGCACGGCAATCGGCGCGATCAGCGGCTGGCTGGTCAGCCGGGTCAAACTGCCACCGTTCATCGTCACCTTGGGCATGTGGCAGATCCTGCTGGCCGCCAACTATCTCTACTCTCGCAACGAGACGATCCGCTCTCAGGACATCGAGACCGAGGCGGCGTTCCTGCAATTGCTCGGGGTCAAATTCCAGGCCGGCGGCGCGACGTTCACTCTCGGTGTCCTGCTCATGGTCGGCCTTGTGGCGGCGCTGGCCTACGCGCTGCGCTCCACCGCCTGGGGGCGGCATGTCTATGCGGTCGGCGATGATCCCGAGGCGGCCGAGCTTGCCGGTGTGAACGTCCACAGAACCCTTATGTCGGTCTACATGCTGGTGGGCTTCATTTGTGCGCTGACCGGGTGGGTGATGATCGGGCGCTTCGGCTCGGTGTCGCCAGCCGTGTCCACGGGCATGATGGGCAATATCCAGTCTATCACCGCCGTCGTGATCGGAGGCATCTCGCTTTTCGGTGGGCGCGGTTCAATTGTCGGCGCGTTCTTCGGCGCCCTGATCGTCGGGGTATTCGAACTTGGCCTGCGCATGGCAGGCGCGAACCCGCAATGGACATGGCTCCTGATCGGCGCCCTCATCATCGGGGCGGTGTCGCTGGACCAGTGGATTAGAAAGGTATCGCAATGACCACGGAACCCATCCTCTCAGGGCGCGGACTGATCAAGCGATTTGGCAAGGTCACGGCGCTGGACAGCTGCGACTTCGACCTGATGCCTGGCGAAATCCTGGCCGTGATCGGCGACAACGGGGCCGGCAAGTCCGTCATGATCAAGACGCTTTCGGGCGCGCTTCAGCCGGATGGCGGCCAGGTCTATGTCGAAGGCAAGCCCGTCAATTTCCAATCCCCCATCGACGCGCGGGAGGCGGGGATCGAGACGGTCTACCAGACCCTGGCGATGTCGCCCGCGCTGTCTATCGCGGACAACATGTTCATGGGGCGCGAGATCCGGAAGCCCGGCCTCGTGGGGCAGTGGTTCCGAAAACTCGACAGGCCTGCGATGGAAACCTTCGCTCGTGAGAAGCTCAGTGAACTGGGGCTGCTGACGATCCAGAATATCAACCAGGCAGTCGAAACCCTCTCGGGCGGCCAGCGGCAAGGCGTTGCCGTGGCGCGCGCCGCCGCGTTCGGCTCCAAGGTCATCATCCTGGACGAGCCGACAGCCGCACTGGGCGTGAAGGAGTCGCGCAAGGTGCTGGAGCTGATCCTCGACGTGCGCAGCCGGGGCATCCCGATCATCCTGATCAGCCACAACATGCCCCACGTCTTCGAGGTTGCGGACCGCATCCACATCCATCGGCTCGGGCGCCGCCTTTGCGTCGTGGACCCCAAGGATTACACCATGTCCGACGCCGTCGCGTTCATGACCGGCGCCAAGGAGCCACCCAGCGAAGCCGTGCCGGCGTAGCGAATGGCAGCCAGTATCGAGACGGATCGCCCGCGAAATCGCTTCCGCGCGCATCACTGGCCGTAATCGCGACAGACAAGAATACGGCTGTACATGTACAACCATCGAAATCCTCGTCCAAACGCAATGATTTAATTGGTCGGAGTGAGAGGATTCGAACCTCCGACCCCTGCCTCCCGAAGACAGTGCTCTACCAGGCTGAGCTACACTCCGACCGTGGGGGGCGAATTACTCTTGCCGGTTGGCTTTTGCAAGACCGATTCTGTTGTCCGGATGTTTGCCGATGAAGCGCAGGAACGGGCCGACGCGAAGGTATGTGCCGGTCTCGTGCCGGGACCGGGTGCGCAGAACCGGGGTTGTCCGGGAATGGGCTCCGCGGCTTTCTCGCAGCACGATGTAAAGGCCCGATGCAATGATCAGCCCACTGCCGATCAGCGTCGGCATGTCGATTGTTTCACCGAAATACTGGTAGCCGTAGAACGAGGCCCAGATGATCTGCGAATACTGCATCGGCGCGATAATCGCCGCCTCGCCCGCCTGGTAGGCGGCGATGATCAGCCGCCCGGCGATGAAGGCGAAGATCGCGATCAGGGCCAGAAGGCCGAGATGCTCGATCGGCATAGGTTCGTAGACGAAGTAGAGGGCCGCGCCCAGCAGCACGAAATTCGCCACCATCGGGTAGAGCATCATCACGACCGGGCGCTCTTCGGCCCCGATCTTGCGCACGATGACCGAGTTGAACGCCCCGCCCACGGCGGCGACAAGCGCCGCGATATGCCCGATGCCGATCTCGGTCGCGCCGGGCCGCAGGACGACCAGCACGCCGCCCAGCCCGACGATCACCGCCATCCAGCGGCGCAGGCGCACGGTTTCACCCAGCATCGGGATCGCAAGGATGGTGATCAGCAGAGGCGCCGCGAACAGGATCGCGTAGGTCTGGGCCAGCGGCAGGACAGAGAACGCAAGGAACGCGCCAAGACCGGTCAGCACCGTCGCGATGGTTCGCAAGGCCATCCACCAGGGGTGCACGGGCAGAAGCGTGCCCGGCGAGGAATCCCGCATCAGCATCAGCGTGGCCAGCGGAAAACTCAACAGGACCGAAAAAAACAGGATCTGCACCGGTGAATAGCTGGCCCCGAGGGTTTTGACGAATACGTCATGGGTGGCGAAGATCCCGAAGGCCATCAGGGCGAACAAGGCGCCGCGCAGGTTTGCGGACATGGGTGCGATCCTTTGATTTTCCCGATGTTAGCACTAACACCCCGGCACAAAAAAGGGGCGGCCCGATTGGACCGCCCCGTTTTTTGAGAATGTCTTCCTAGAGGCTGGCGTTCAGCGCCTCGACGATCGCGTCGCCCATTTCGCTGGTGGTGACGGGCTGCACGCCGTCTTCACCCAGAAGGTCGGCGGTGCGTTTGCCATCGGCCAGCACCTGCTCCACCGCCTTTTCCAGGCGGTCCGCCTCGTCCCCCATGTCGAAGCTGTAGCGCAGCGCCATGGCAAAGCTCAGGATGCAGGCGATCGGGTTCGCCTTGCCCTGCCCGGCAATGTCCGGGGCCGAGCCGTGGACCGGTTCGTAAAGCGCCTTGGGCCGGCCATTGGCCATGGGTGCGCCAAGGCTGGCCGAGGGCAGCATGCCAAGGCTGCCGGTCAGCATCGCTGCGGCATCGGACAGAAGGTCGCCGAACAGGTTGTCCGTCACGATCACGTCGAACTGCTTGGGCCAGCGGCAGAGCTGCATCGCACCGGCATCGGCATACATGTGGCTCAGTTCCACGTCGGGGTATTCCGTGTCATGGACCCGCTGGACGACTTCACGCCACAGGATACCCGACTCCATCACGTTGGCCTTTTCCATCGAGCACACCTTGTTGCCCCGCCGCCTGGCCAACTCGAAGGCCGACCGCGCAACCCGCTCGATCTCGGATTCCGTGTAGCGCTGGGTATTGATGCCCACACGTTCGTTGCCTTCCTCGAAAATCCCGCGCGGCTCGCCGAAATAGATGCCGCTGGTCAGCTCGCGCACGATCATGATGTCCAGGCCGGCGACCACATCCTTCTTCAGAGAGGAAAAATCGGCCAGCGCATCGAAACACTGGGCCGGGCGCAGGTTGGCGTAGAGGTCCATTTCCTTGCGCAGGCGCAGCAAGCCACGTTCCGGCTTCACGCTGAAGTCGAGGTCGTCGTATTTCGGCCCGCCCACGGCACCAAGCAGGACCGCGTCCACCTCTTGCGCCTTGGCCATCGTGTCGTCGTGCAGCGGCGTGCCATGAGCATCATAGGCAGAACCTCCAACCAGGTCCTCGCTCACATCAAAGTTGATGCCACGCTTGTCACCATGCCAGCCGATGATCTTTTTCACCTCGGCCATGACTTCCGGGCCGATGCCGTCGCCGGCAAGGATAAGCAGAGAGGGGTTTGTCATCGGGTCAGATCCTTCGAGAATTCCGTCCCGCATCGCCTAGCTTGTCCCCCCGGAAGGGTCAAGAAACCAACGGTGGCAGCCCGGCGGCCAGAGCATTCCAAACCCAGCGTATTCGCGGGGTCTGTCGCATCGCCTCATGCACGGTCAGCCAATTGGGGATGCCACGCGTCTTCGATGTTCGGCCTCAGGGCGATGCTGGCCGGGCTACCGGATGATATCCACCCAGACAAGCCGGTGCGGCCCGGCGGCAAGACCGTCCTCGCCGAGCAGGGCCGCTTGCGGGTCATCGGGTGCGGGCCAGAACACACCGGCCCCGGCGACACCCAGATCGCGGCTGGGCAGCACATACGAGACGCGCAGATTGCCGGGCCCTTCTTCGCGCCAGTCGGCGGTATCGAGCGCCGGGTCGCCGCTATGACCCGGGCTAGGTGCTGATGCGGCCCCGATACTTTGCGGCTGGGGGTCTTGCAGGCGCGGATGGGCCAGCAGCCCGGCCATGGCGTCACGATAGCCATCCCCGTCAACCGGATCGAGATTGGTATTTCCCAGCAGCACGAGCGGATCATCCGGCACAGGCCCCAACGTTCCGGCCAGCAGTTGCACCCACAGGCGAAGCTCGTCCCTGTTGCGCAGGCCATTGCGATCCTCTGGGCCGTCGAAGACCGGCGGCGTTGCGGAATAGGCCAGCAGGGTCAGCGTCTTGTCCTCGGAAATGCGAAGCGGCACCACCCAATGGCCGGTGGACGACAGGCGCGCCGCCGCCTGAGCTTCGGGCGAAGGGAAAGGCCCGGCCTCGGTCACCGGCATGTCCGCGCCGGGCAAGTCCGCCCAGAGCAGGGTGGTGAAGTCGCGCATTTGGTCGGTAATCACTGGAAAGCGGGTCAGCAGCGCCAGCCCCCCATCCCCGAGGAAACGTCCATAGCCCTGCGCATCGCGCGGCTCGCCCAATCGGCCATTGCCATCCATGTCCAGACCCGTCGCAAGCCCCGCATTGCCCGGGAGCGAGAAGACATGTTCGAAGGGCCGCGCCAAGGCATCGTTGAAGGCACGCAATGCAACGAGTTCGGCATCATGATCGAAATCCGTCAGCAGAAGGATATTCGGCGCCACCGTGTCGATAATCGCCTGAACGGCCGCGATCTGCGGGTCGTCGCCCTTGCCGATATCGCGCAAGAGGAGGCCGGGGCCATCACGACTAAGGGGGGCGGCAAAGGTGGCGACGCGGATCCGCTCCTGGGCCGTGGCCATCATGCCCTGTAGGCACAGGGCCCATACCAGGATCAGACGGTAGAGGGTTCGCCTTCCTCGGAATCCTGCAGGTAGGCCCGTTCGCGCTGTGCCGAGATCATCTGCGCCACGCGGGCAAGGGCGATACCCCTCATGATCAAGCTGGCAGGAAGGAAGGCCCATGCGGTCATCGTCCAGATCAACGTATGCGCATTCGCTAGGCTGATCGGGTCGAACATATCCGACGCCAACTTGACGAATGCAGGGATGATGAATGGCAGAAGGAATCCTAAGATAAGGTTAATCTGGCTGTCCCGTTCGAGCCTTTGCACCACGTCGCCGCCAGCGGTGGGGTCGAAGGTTGGCAGGTTGATCCAGACATTGAAGGCCTCGCCGTGCTGGTTCGGCCAGTTCTTCAGCCGCAGCATCAAGATGAAGGCGATCAGCCCGACGATCGAGATAAGATAGCTAAGACCCGCGGCCGTGCGCACATCCCAGATCAGTGCTGCCGGCGCGTTGTCGGGCAGCATCAGGACAACCAGGCGCACCGGGGAATAGGGAAAGTCCATGAAATCGGCCAGCCGCGCCCCGAAAACCGAGAACAGATCGGTCATGGTCGAGGGGTCGGTCTTGCCCTTTGCGATCATCGCCATGGAAAAGACCATCAGGAACAAGACGCCATAGCGCAGGCGATTGAATGGCGGCGCGTTACGGAATTCCACAAGGCTGGGATAGGCGGAGTTGTATTCCACGAAGGTGAACAGCGCGGCCAACAGCGCCACCAGCGCAACGGTCTGGTTGGTGTCATGGCTCGTGCCCGTCACCAACAGCGACGGAAGGATCACCATGATGACCATCAATGCCGCGCGGAATACCGCGCCTGCGATCCGAGAAACCACTGCCCCACTATCCTCAATCCGGCCGGAAGCGATACGTTGCCGCTCCCTTGTTTCCGCATGTGCCCGTTTGCTTGCGCCAGGCTGCCTTGTTGTTGCCATAATTTTGCCCACTTCCCAGTCGTGTCGCAACACTGTGTTTCTGGTTGCAGGCAATCAGGGCGGATTTGCGGCAAGACTGGTGCGACAATGCAACCATTCCAGAGCATTGAAATGCAGGGGTCTAGATGTTGCGGCTGGCTGATATCCGACCACTAGAGAGGTTCAGCCCCGCTCGTGGAAAAGGGCCGGCCCACGTGACCGGCCCCTGTCCAATTGTGTCAAACCCAAGGGCGCTCAGCGCTCATCTTGGCTTCGAAAGCATCGATCGACGGCGCTTTTTCCAGCGTCAGCCCGATATCGTCGAGCCCGTTCAGCAGGCAATGCTTGCGCCATGGGTCGACCTCGAAGGAGATCTCGCCGCCATCGGGGCCGGTGATCGTCTGGCTTTCCAGATCGACGGTGATAACGGCATTGGACCCGCGTTCGGCATCGTCCATCAGCTTGTCGACGTCTTCCTGCGGCAAGACGATCGGCAGGATGCCGTTCTTGAAGCAGTTGTTGTAAAAGATATCGGCGAAGCTGGTGGAGATCACGCAGCGAATGCCGAAATCCAGCAGCGCCCAGGGCGCGTGTTCGCGCGACGAGCCACAGCCGAAGTTGTCACCCGCGACAAGAATCTGCGCATCACGATAGGCTGGCTTGTTGAGCACGAAATCCTCGATCTCGTTGCCCTGCCGGTCATAGCGCATCTCGTCAAAGAGGTTCACGCCGAGGCCCGACCGCTTGATCGTTTTCAGGAACTGCTTGGGGATGATCATGTCGGTGTCGATGTTCACCAGCGGCAAGGGCGCCGCGATCCCGGTCAGCTTGTCGAATTTTTCCATCACATCATCTCCCGGATATCAGTCAGCTTGCCGGTCACCGCAGCCGCGGCGGCCATGGCCGGCGACATGAGATGCGTGCGGCCCTTGTAGCCCTGGCGGCCCTCGAAGTTGCGGTTCGAGGTAGAGGCGCAGCGCTCGCCTTCGGACAGCTGGTCGGGGTTCATCGCCAGGCACATGGAACAGCCCGCCATGCGCCATTCGAACCCGGCTTCCTTGAAGATATCGGCCAGGCCTTCCTCCTCGGCCTGGGCGCGGACAAGGCCGGACCCGGGCACGACCATGGCACGCATGCCGTCCTTGATCTTCTTCCCCTTGAGGATCTCGGCGGCGGCGCGCAGGTCCTCGATCCGGCCATTGGTGCAGGAGCCGATGAAGACCGTGTCGATCTCGATGTCGGACAGTTTCTGGCCCGGGGTCAGACCCATGTAATCGAGCGCGCGCTTGGCCGCGCCGACCTTACCGCCTTCGAAACTCTCTGGGGCCGGGACGACCTCGTTGATCGGCAGGACGTCCTCGGGCGAGGTGCCCCAGGTGACGACCGGGGCAATGTCTTCGCCCTTGATCGTGACGACCTTGTCCCAATGGGCGTCGTCATCGGATTTGAGGGTTTTCCACCACGCCATGGCGGCTTCCCACTGAGCGCCCTTCGGGGCGTGCGGACGGCCTTTGACGTATTCGAAGGTCTTCTCGTCCGGCGCGATCAGGCCGGCGCGGGCGCCGCCTTCGATCGCCATGTTGCAAACGGTCATGCGGCCTTCCATGGACAGGTCGCGAATGGCCTCACCGCAATACTCGATGACATAGCCGGTGCCGCCCGCGGTGCCTGTGGCGCCGATCACGGACAGGGTGATGTCCTTGGCCGTGACGCCGGGCGCAAGCTTGCCGGTGATCTCGACCTTCATGTTCTTGGACTTCTGCTGGATCAGCGTTTGCGTCGCCAGAACATGTTCCACCTCGGAGGTGCCGATCCCGTGGGCCAGCGCACCGAACGCGCCGTGGGTGGCGGTATGGCTGTCGCCGCAGACCACGGTCATGCCCGGCAGGGTCCAGCCCTGTTCGGGGCCGACGATATGCACGATACCCTGACGCACATCGCTGACCGGGTAGTAGTGAATGCCGAATTCCTTGGCATTGCTGTCAAGCGCGGCCACTTGGATGCGACTGTCCTCGGGCATCTGGTCGGGGTTTTCGCGACCCAGCGTCGTGGGCACGTTGTGATCGGGCACGGCGATGGTCTTGTCAGGTGCGCGCACGGTGCGGCCCGCCATGCGCAAACCTTCGAAAGCCTGCGGGCTGGTCACCTCGTGGACGAGGTGGCGATCGATATAGAGAAGGCAGGTGCCGTCCTCGGCCTCGTGGGCGAGATGGGCATCCCAGATCTTGTCATAGAGTGTCTTGCCGGACATGGGTGTCCTCTTTGGCTGAGAATGAAGAAGGGGCGTGTCGGTCGGCGCGCCAAGGCGCGCGATCCGTCATAGACGGGCGAGAATGGTCAGCCGGGCGCCGAAAAACCGCCAGGGCAGGCGCGCGCGATCATCCATATCGAAAACACGGGTCATGGGCGGGATGTATACCTCTGGTGCGAGTCTCGCAAGTGGCGTTGGGCTTGCCCATGACAGGCGCACAGGACATGCTACGTCTTGAAAAGGGACGAGTATGGAACCAGAGGAAACGCCAGGGCTGGCCGAGCAGGCCGCCGACATCGCCGAGATCGGCGAAGGCCTGATCGGGCAGGCGCAGGTCTTCCTGGAATCCTTGCTGCGGCCCTGGAACGCTTACCAGATCGGTATTGCCCTGGGCGTTTTCCTGCTGGCCTACCTGGTGGGCAAGCCTCTTCAACACAGGCTGCACGAATGGCTGCGGGCCCGCGAAGGCTGGCCGAAATGGCGCCTGCGCGGTGTGCTCGTGCTGCACAAGAGGCTCCGCGGCGTGTTGTTCGTGGTGCTGATATGGTGCGCCGTGCTGATCATGCGCGAGGTCACCTGGCCGTCGCATTCCTATATTCTCGGGATCATCGCCAACCTCGCAACCGCCTGGCTCATTGTCACCTTCGCCACCCGGCTGATCGGCAATGCCCCGTTGCGCAGCATCGTCCGCTGGGGGGCATGGGCCTGGGTCACACTGAACATCCTGGGAATTACCGACGAAAGCATCGCCTTGCTCGATTCCATCGCGCTGACGATCGGCGAGTTCCGATTGTCGGTCTGGCTGGTTCTGCAGGCCATCGTCATCCTGGCGCTGTTCCTCTTCGCGGCGCGGTTCCTGTCGCGAACGACATCGGCCCGTATCCGCGCAAACGAGGATATCAGCCCGTCGATGCGCGAGCTGACCGTCAAGTTCATCCAGGTGGTCCTGTATGGCGCGGCCTTCTTCATCGGTTTGCGGGCCGTGGGCTTCGACCTGACCGGGCTGGCCGTGCTGTCGGGTGCGATCGGTGTCGGTATCGGCTTTGGCCTGCAGAAGGTCGTATCGAACCTCGTCTCCGGCGTGATCATCCTGATGGACAAGTCGATCAAGCCCGGCGACGTGATCACCGTGGGCGAGACCTTCGGCTGGATCAACTCGCTGGGTGCGCGATATGTCTCGATCACCACCCGCAACGGCAAGGAATACCTGATCCCAAACGAGGATCTGATCACCACGCAAGTGGTCAACTGGTCCCATTCCAACGATTTCGTGCGGTTGGACATCTATTTCGGCACGGCCTATGGCGACAACCCGCACGATGTACGCCGCATCGCCATCGAGGCCGCCAAATCGGTGGACCGGGTTCTCAGCTTTCGGCCGCCGGTCTGTCATATCGTGGGGTTCGGCGACAGCAGCGTGGATTACATCCTGCGCTTCTGGATCACGGATCCGACCCAGGGGCTGACCAATATCCGTGGCAATGTCTACCTGGCGCTTTGGGATGCGTTCCAGGAAAACGGCATTTCCATCCCCTTCCCGCAGCGCGAGGTGAAGATGCTGGAAGGGTCGGAACTATCGACCAAGGCGCTGGATTGACCTTGCGGAGTGGCTTGCGCCACGCATGTCTGTCTCGTCGTCGTTCCTCCTCCTCGGTGCAGGGGCTCTGCCCCCGTCGGCCCCTGACCGACTCCCCCCGCGGTATTTATGCCCCGAGGAAGCAAGTTCGCGGGGACAGGTCGTGATTCATTGAATTGTCACCGGCGGCTTGCTACCTTTGCTTCAGCCCAGCGTCGGGGTCTTGGCGGCGCGCATACAGGAGGACAATGTTCTGTCTCTTTCTTCATTCGCGGCGCCTGCCGCAGATGACGGGGCCTCTATGAAGACTGCCCCCCAGCCCGCAAGTGCGGATCGGACGCTCGCCACCGTTCTTGCCTCTCTTTCCGATGACAAGGCCGAGGACATCGTGCAGATCGACCTGCGCGGCAAATCCGAGATGGGCGATTACATGGTGATCGCCTCGGGCCGGTCCACCCGTCAGGTTTCGGCCATGTCGGAAAAGCTGACCGACCGTCTGAAGCATGAATTCGGAATCCTGTCCAAGGTCGAGGGCAAGGACAGCGGCGATTGGGTGCTGATCGATACGGGCGACGTGATCGTTCATATCTTCCGCCCGGAGGTTCGCGACTTCTACCAGTTGGAAAAGATGTGGCTGTCCCCGGGTGAGGACGGTGCCGTCAAGTCCGGCTGATGCGGGTCACAGTCTGCGCCGTTGGCCGGCTTCGGAAGGGGCCGGAAAAGGTGCTGATCGACGACTATCTGGACCGTTTCGACAAGACCGGCCGGGGCCTTGGCCTCGGCCCTGTCACGATGCGCGAAGTCGAGGACAAGAAGGGCGGCGGCATGGCCGCCGAAGCGGCGCTGCTGAGCAAGGCCATTCCCGAGGGGGCCGCAATCTGTTGCCTTGATGAGCGGGGCAAGTTGATGACGTCACCCGATTTCGCGGACCAGCTTGGCAAATGGCGCGACCAGGGTCGCGCCGACGTGGCCCTTGTCATTGGCGGGGCCGACGGACTCGACCCGGCGCTTCGTGACCGTGCCGATATGGCCTTGTCCTTCGGCAAGATGGTCTGGCCGCACATGCTGGCCCGCGTGATGCTGAGCGAACAGCTCTACCGCGCGGCCTCGATCCTCTCCGGATCGCCCTATCACCGTGTCTGACTCCGCGATTTTCGGCCATCCGCCGGCCGGGGCGGTTTTCCCCGGCACATGCCTGCGTTAGAAGCAGCCAAGCGACTGAAGGAGAGCGTCATGACCGCCCCGAACCCCGTTGTTCTGTGTATCCTCGATGGTTGGGGCAAACGTGCCGAGACCGAGGCCAACGCCCCGGCCCTGGCCAATACGCCGAATTTCGACCGGATCATGCGAGAGTGCCCGAATGCCCAGCTTGTCACCCATGGCAAGGATGTGGGCCTGCCCACCGGGCAAATGGGCAATTCAGAGGTCGGGCATACCAATATCGGCGCTGGCCGGGTGGTTGCGATGGACCTGGGCCAGATCGACCTTGCGATCGAGGACGGGAGCTTTGCCGAGAACGACGCGCTGATGTCCTTCATCGAGGAACTGAAAGTCACCCACGGGACGGCGCATCTGATGGGCGTTGTCTCGGATGGCGGGGTGCATGGGCATATCGACCACATCCGCGCGGCGATCGACGCGATCACCGGCCTGGGTGTGCCCGTGGTGCTGCACGCGATCACCGATGGTCGCGACGTGGCCCCGAAATCCGCTGTCGGGTTCCTTGAACGGCTGGAGGCCGAGCTGCCGGAAACCGCCCGGATCGGCACGGTGATCGGGCGCTATTACGCGATGGATCGTGACAATCGGTGGGAGCGGGTCGAAACCGCATACCGCGCGATCATCGAGGGCAAGGGCAAGGGCTTCGAGGGACTGCCCCCATCCAAGATCGTGGCCGGATATTACGACCAGGACCTGACGGACGAATTCCTGCCCGCAACCGTGGTCGGCGAATATGCCGGCGTGCAGGATGGCGACGGTGTCTTCTGCCTGAACTTCCGGGCCGACCGCGCGCGTGAAATCCTGCGAGCCATCGGCGACCCGGAGTTCGCGGAATTCGACATCACGGGCCGGCCCGAACTGGCCGGCCTATTGGGCATGGTGGACTATTCGACCGACCACAACGCCTTCATGACCACCTGTTATCCCAAGCAGGAGATCGTCAATACGCTTGGCGCCTGGGTCGCCGCCAAGGGGCTGCGGCAGTTCCGCGTCGCCGAGACCGAGAAATACCCGCACGTCACCTTTTTCCTGAATGGCGGCAAGGAAGAGCCGGAGGAGGGCGAAGCGCGTTACATGGCGCCGTCCCCCAAGGTTGCGACTTACGACATGCAGCCAGAGATGTCGGCGGCCGAGGTGACAGACGCCTTCGTCGGCGCGATCGAGCAGGGCTATGACCTTATCGTGTGCAACTACGCCAATCCCGACATGGTGGGCCATACCGGTGACCTCGACGCCGCCATGGCTGCGTGCGAAGCCGTGGATGCCGGGTTGGGCCGGGTGCTGGCGGCGCTGGAAAAGGCCGGCGGGGCGATGATCGTGACCGCGGACCACGGCAATTGCGAAACCATGGTGGACCCGGAGACCGGCGGGCCGCATACGGCCCATACGACCAACCCGGTACCTGTCATCCTTGTTGGCGGGCCGGACGGCGCGACACTGCACGACGGGCGGCTGGCTGATCTTGCTCCGAGTCTTCTGGATCTGCTGGAGATCGAACAGCCGCAGGAAATGACCGGCGAAAGCCTGATAGAGCGATGATCCGGGCGTTGGTCCTTGCGCTATGCGGCCTTGCCACCGCGGCCACAGCCCAGGACACGGCCGAGGCGGCACTTCGTGCAGTTCAGCAACTGGAAGCGGCCTCCATCTCGCTGCAAGAGGCCGGATCGGGCCGCGACCGCATCTCGGCGTTGACGGAAACGGTGCAAGCCTACGAGGCGGGCATGGCTGCGATGCGTGACGGGTTGCGCCGCGCCGCGATCCGCGAAAGGACCCTGACACGCGACCTGAACACGCAATCCGACGAGGTTGCGCAACTGCTTGGCGTTTTGCAGCGCATGGGCCAAGCGCCGACACCGCTCTTGCTGCTGCACCCGTCCGGACCGACCGGCACCGCGCGGTCGGGCATGATGCTGGCCGATGTGACGCCCGGCTTGCAGGCCAAGGTCGACGTTCTGCGCGCCCAGCTTGAAGAGGTTGCCATCCTCCGCCAGTTGCAGGGCGATGCGCTGGCGACCCTTGAACAGGGGCTAGCCGGCGCGCAAGAGGCGCGCACGGCCCTGTCCGAGGCGGTCTCCGACCGTACCGACCTGCCTCGCCGGTTCTCCGACGACCCGGTGAAAACCGCACTGCTTCTGGCCAGCACCGAGACCCTGGCCGCCTTTGCGTCCAGCCTGGCCGAGATCGAAGCCGAAACGGGCGCGCCGCCGGCCCCGGATGCGACCGCTCTCAAGGGGCAACTGGCCCTGCCGGTCGATGGCACGGTCCTGCGTGGCTTTGGCGATGCCGATGCCGCCGGGATCGAACGACCCGGGATCGTGATCGCCACTGCGCCGCGCGCGCTGGTGACCGCCCCTGCCGCCGCGACGATACGCTATTCGGGGCCGCTGCTGGACTATGGCAACGTCCTCATCCTGGAGCCCGCACAGGACGTGCTCTGGGTTCTGGCCGGCCTGGCGCAGGTCTTTGGCGAGATCGGCCAGGTTCTGCCAGAGGGTGCACCGGTCGGGCTGATGGGGGGTGACCTCAGCGATGCTCAAGCTATTTTGACCGAGAGTCGGCAGGGCGCGGCCTCGACCCGGCCGGAATCCCTTTATCTTGAGGTGCGGGACGGGCAAGGTGCCGTCGATCCCGCGACGTGGTTCGCATACGACTGATCAGGGCCCGCAATGACATGAGGAACGACATGAAGAAATTCGCAATGGCCGCATCGGGCGGCATCCTGCTGGGCGCGGTCGCAACCACGCAGATCGCCGGCCCCCTGATCGCGCAGGAAGCCCAGAACAATGCCAGCGTCTACGAGCAGCTGGACCTGTTCGGCGACGTGTTCGAGCGCATCCGCTCGCAATATGTCGAGGAGGCCAACGAATCCGAACTCATCGAGGCCGCCATCGACGGCATGCTCAGTTCACTCGATCCGCATTCCAGCTACCTGTCGCCCGAGGACGCGGCCGATATGCGTGAACAGACCCGAGGCGAATTCGGAGGGCTGGGCATCGAGGTGACGCAGGAAGAGGGCTTCGTGAAAGTGGTGTCGCCCATCGACGGCACACCCGCAGATGCCGCCGGGATCGAGGCAGGCGATTTCATCACCGCCGTGGATGGGGAAAACCTTCTTGGCCTGACGCTCGACGAAGCGGTCGAGATGATGCGGGGGCCTGTCGGGTCAGAGATCACGATTACCGTGGTGCGCGAGGGAATGGAGCAGCCGTTCGAAGTCTCGATCGTGCGCGATACGATCACGCTGACCGCGGTGCGCAGCCGCATCGAGGGTGAAACGGTGGTGCTGCGGGTCGTCACCTTCTCTGACCAAACCTATCCCAGCCTGGAAGAACAACTGGCCGAACAGGTCGAGGAAGCCGGCGGCATGGAGAATGTCAACGGCTTCGTCATCGACCTGCGCAACAATCCAGGCGGGTTGCTGAACCAGGCCATCGCCGTGTCCGATGCTTTCCTCGACGCCGGCGAGATCGTTTCGACCCGTGGCCGCACCGCCGCCGATGGCCAGCGCTGGAACGCTCGCGCCGGCGACCTGGCCGAGGGGAAACCGATTGTCGTTCTGATCAATGGCGGATCGGCCTCGGCGTCCGAGATCGTGGCCGGCGCGTTGCAGGATCATCGCCGCGCCATCGTCGTCGGCACCAAGTCCTTCGGCAAAGGGTCCGTCCAGACGGTCATGCCGTTGCGCGGCGACAGCGCGATGCGTCTGACCACGGCGCGCTATTACACGCCCTCGGGCCGGTCGATCCAGTCGCTCGGTATCTCGCCCGACATCATCGTCCAGCAACCCCGGCGCGATCCGAACGCCGAACCGGAGACGGAAGAAGAAACACCGCAGTTCCGGTCGGAATCCGACCTGCGTGGCGCGTTGAACAATGACAGCCTGACCGAGGACGAGATCCGACAGATCGAAGAGGATCGCGCCCGCGCCGAGGACTCCGCACAACTGCGCGAACAGGACTACCAGTTGGCTTATGCCATCGACATCCTCAAGGGTCTCTCCGCCCTCGGATCCGAGGCGGACTAGGCGATGACCCCCGAGCAGATCGCGGCGCTGCCCTATCGCCCCTGCGTCGGGGTGATGTTGGTCAACCCGCAGGGTCGCGTGTTCGTGGGCCAGCGCATCGACTGGCCCGAACCGGCCTGGCAGATGCCGCAGGGCGGCGTTGACGAGGGCGAAGATGCCCAGGCCGCCGCCCTGCGCGAATTGCAGGAAGAAACCGGGGTCCCTCCCGAATTGGTCCAGATCGACGCCGAGACCGAGGGATGGATTCCATATGACCTGCCCATCGACATCGTCGCCAAGCGCTGGGGCGGGCGCTACCGCGGCCAGAAGCAGAAATGGTTCCTGATGCGCTTCCTCGGGACGGATGATCAGGTGCGGATCGACACGCCCCACCCGGAGTTTTCCCGCTGGAAATGGTCCGACCCGCAAGACCTGCTTGCAAATATCGTCGCGTTCAAGCGGGATGTTTATGCCCGCGTTCTGGACGAGTTCGGAGACCTGATTTGAGAAACAGCCTCATTGCCATGGTGCTCGCCACCGCGCTGACAGGCGGACCGGCCTGGTCCCTGTCATGTATGCCACCGGACGCGGCACGCACCTTCAACTGGGCCTCCGACTCCGAGGATACCTATTCGGCGTTTCTCGGGACGCTCGATTTCGCGCCGGTCTCAAGGCCCTCGGGGTTCGACCCGAACCCAGACCCGGTAACGCGCACCGCCCGGTTCTCGGGTTCGGCGCTGGGTGCCGACGGCTTCGCCCCGATCCCGGATCGGGACATCGGGCTTGTCCTGTCCTGCATGGCTTCCTGGTGTGGCAACCTGGAGCCGGGGACGCGCGTCCTGGCTTTTGCCAAGCGTGTCGCGGGCGGCTACGAGATCACGGTCGATCCCTGTTACACCGAGGTTTTCACCGACCCCGCCCCCGAGATCGTGGCGACGGTCGAGGCCTGCATGCGCGGCGGCCCCTGCGAGCCAAAGCCGCTGCGCTGAAACTATCGCTTGCGCGGGTGGGCTGCGCGCCCGTATGACCCGTTCCATGGCAAAGACCAAACTCGATACCCGCTCCATCGGCCTCGATGTGGGCCTGTCGTTCTCCAAGTGGCTGACCGGAAAGGAGAACCTGCATTACGGCGACTGGACCGGGCTTGAGGTCACGGCGGCCAATGTCGGCCCGGCGCAGGTAGCCTATACCGACCGTCTGTTTACCTACCTGCCGGATACGCCCTGCCGGATCCTCGATATTGGCGGCGGCGCGGGCGAAACTGCCCGCAAGCTGATCGAACGGGGCCACGAGGTCGAGATCGTGATCCCGTCGCCCTTCCTGGCCCAGCGCTGCCGGGAAAACGCCCCGCAGGCCAAGGTGCATGAAACCGGCTTCGAGGGCTTCACCAGCGAGACCCGGTTCGACATCTGCCTGTTCTCGGAAAGCTTCCAATACATCCCGCTGGATACCGGCCTGTCCAAGGCACAGGGTCTTTTGGCACCCGGCGGTCGGATCGTGCTGGCCGATTGCTTCCGGAGTGAAGGCTACAGGCGCGACCGGGTGCGGGCAACCGTTGGCGGTGGTCACCCGATCGAGGCCTTTCGTCAGACTGTTTCCGACCTGGACCTTGAGGTTCTGGGCGAAATCGACATCACCGAAGCCGTGGCGCCCTCTGTCGATGTGGAACAGGGCCTCTACAATATTCTCGGCCATGCCATCACCCGCGTGGATGACGAGTTGCAGGAAAAACGACCCCGCTCCCGCTGGGCCCTGAACCGCCTTGTTCGGCTGTTCCTGAATGACCGCAGACGCGCGCGCCTGCATCAGCGCCTGATGGAACAGACCCGAACCAGCGCCGTATTCTCCGCCAACAACACCTACCTGATGATGGCGCTCCGCCCTCGGGGTTAGCGCTTGCTCTGCCGCGTGCGCTTGACCTTGCGCGCGGTCTTGGTGGCCTTCTTCCGTGCCTTGGCTTGCTTGCGGCGAGGGGGCTTGCCGCGCCCGGATTTCGGTCCGTGCCGAACGGTCTTTCCCTCCAGCGAAACCAGTTCAACGATAAGCCCGCCAGTGACCGGCGCGGCCTCGTTGAGCTTGACCACCGCACGCTGCCCCATGCCGATCACCTTGCCGGTATCCGCCCCCATCAGGGTCTGGGTTTCGCAGTCATAGTGGAAATACTCGGCACCCAGATTGCGCATGGGAATCATCGCGTCGGCCCCGGTCTCGTCCAGCTTCACGAAAACCCCGAACCGGGCGATGCCACTGATCCGCCCCGTGAATTCCGACCCGACCCGATCATTGAGATAGGCCGCAAGATAGCGATCGGTCGTATCGCGTTCAGCCATCATCGACCGGCGTTCGGTATCGCTGATATGCTCGGCGGTGCTGTCCAGGTCCTCGATGTCCTGTGGACTCAGGCCATCGTCGCCCCAGCCATGGGCGCGGATCAACGCCCGATGCACGATCAGGTCCGAATAGCGCCGGATCGGCGAGGTGAAATGCGCATAGGCCTTAAGCGCCAGCCCGAAATGGCCGAAATTCTCGGGGTTGTAATAGGCCTGCGTCATGGACCGCAGCGTGGCCATGTTGATCAGCTCGTTGGTCTCGGTCTCGGCAGCCTGTTCCAGAAGGCGGTTCAGATGCGCCGTCTTCAAGACCTGCCCCTTGGCCAGCGTGAACCCGCTGGCTCCCGCAACCTCGCGCAAGGTGTCCAGCTTTTCGGGGCTGGGCTCCTCGTGCACCCGGAACAGCAATGGCTGGCGCTTGGCGATCAGGGTCTCGGCGGCGGCCACGTTGGCCAGCACCATGAACTCCTCGATCAACCGGTGCGCATCCAGTCGGTCCTTGAAGGCCACCTCGGTGACCTTGCCGGCGTCGTCGATGACGATCTGTCGCTCGGGCAGGTCCAGCTCCAGCGGCTGCCGTTCCGCCCGCGCCTTCACCAGGCTGTCATAGCAGGCGAAAAGCGGACGGATCACGTCCTCCATCAAGGGCGCGACCTTGTCGTTGGGACTGCCGTCCATCCCGGCCTGAACCTCGACATAATTGAGCGAGGCCGGTGACTTCATCAATCCGCGCACAAACCGATGCGACAGCTTCCTGCCCTTGGGGTCGATCTTCATCTCGACCGCGATGCAGGCGCGCGGCACACCCTCGTGCAGGGAACACAGATCCCCGGACAGGCGGTCCGGCAGCATCGGCACCACCCGGTCGGGGAAATAGGTGGAGTTGCCGCGCTTGCGCGCCTCGCGATCCAGCGCAGACCCCGGCCGGACATAATGGGCGACGTCCGCAATCGCGACCCACAGCAGATGCCCGCCCTCGTTCTTCGGATCCTCATCGGGGATGGCGCAGCAAGCGTCGTCATGGTCGCGCGCATCGCTCGGGTCTATGGTGATCAGAGGCAGATCGCGCAGGTCCTCGCGCCCCTTGAGGCCCGCTGGCTTCTGCTTGTCCGCCTCTTCGATCACCTCATCGGGAAACCGGTCCGGGATACCATGCTGGTGAATGGCGATCAGGCTGACCGCGCGCGGTGCAGTCGGATCACCCAACCGCGAGATCACCCGCGCCTTGGGCAGCCCCATCCGGTTCTTTGGCCCGGCCTGTTCGGCCTCGACCAGCTCGCCATCCTTGGCCCCGCCCGACAGCCCCTCGGGCACCAGCCATTCCTTGTCGCTGCCCTTTTCCACGGGCTTGATCCGCCCACCTTCGCTACGCGCGGAAAAGACGCCCAGGATTCGCAGGGGGTTGGTGCCGATCCGCCGGATCAAACGCGCCTCGTAGGCGTGCGCCTCACCCTTCACCTCGGTCAGCCGCGCCAGGATACGGTCGCCCTCGCCCAGCGCCGGGTCGCTGGCGCGCGGCACCAGCAGAATCCCAGGTTCGGGCCCGTCCCCGCCCCATTCCATCGGCCGCGCCATCAGGTCGCCATCAGAATCCGGCCCCAGAACCTGCAACACGCTGACCGGGGGCAATTTTTCAGGGTCTCGATAGCTCTTCTTGCTTTTGCGCAAGACGCCCTCGTCCTCCAGCTCCTTCAAAATGCGCTTGAGGTCGATCCGGTCGGCCCCCTTGATGCCGAATGCCTTGGCGATGTCGCGCTTGGAAGTCTGGGTCGGGTTCTCGGAAATCCAGTCGAGGATTTCGGACTTGGAAGGAATACGTGCCATGCCCAACGCCTAGCACGTCGGATCACCGCACGGCAGGCCCATTGTCTTCTTTGGGTCAGAAATACCGCGGGGGAGTTTGAGGGGGCAGCGCCCCCTCATTCAATCTGGAAAGCGTGGCACAGCCACACCGTTTGCAACGGCTCAGCCGAAATAGTCCCGCAGGATGCGCCCATAGATCGCTTTCAGCCGTATGATCTCGTCCACAGGCACGCATTCATCGACCTGGTGCATGGTCTTTCCTACCAACCCGAACTCTACCACGGGGCAATGATCCTTGACGAAACGTGCATCCGACGTGCCGCCGGTGGTCGACAACTCCGGCACCCGGTTGGTTTCCGTTTGCACCGCGCGGCTGACCAGCGCCGAAAGGTCACCCGGCGGGGTCAGGAAGCTCTCGCCGGAAATCTTGATCTCCATCTCGATCTCGACACCGAATTCCCCGGCCACCTCCGCCGCTTCCTTGCGCAGCCAGTCGCTCAGCGAGGCGCCGCTATGGCTGTCGTTGAACCGGATATTCACGATCCCCCGGCACGATGCGGGGATCACGTTCGTGGCGCTGTTGCCGGTCTCGATGGATACGACGGCAAGGGTCGAGGGGTCGAAATGCGCGGTGCCCTGGTCCAGCTCCTGACCGGCCAGGCGATCCATCAGGCGCGCCATGGCGGGCAGCGGGTTCCTGGCCCGGTGCGGATAGGCGGAATGGCCCTGCTTGCCGGTCACGGTAATCCAGGCACTCATCGAACCGCGCCGGCCGATCTTGATCATGTCGCCGAGGGTTTCGGGGCATGTGGGTTCGCCGACCAGGCAGACATCCATGCGCTCGCCATTCTCATCCATCCAGTCCAGCAAGGCCCGCGTACCGTCCCGGCCCGGCCCTTCCTCGTCACCGGTGATCGCCAGGATCACCGCGCCATCCGGTGGGGTCTCGGTCACGAAATCCACGGCCGCAGCGGCAAAGGCGGCTACACCCGATTTCATGTCCGTCGCACCGCGGCCATAGAGAATCCCGTCGCGTATCTCGGCGCCGAAGGGATCGACGCTCCAATCCGCGATGTCGCCCACCGGAACCACATCGGTATGCCCGTTGAAGCCGAAGGTCCGGGTCGCATTCTTTTGCCCCCAGCGAGCGAACAGGTTCGGCACGCCGTTCCGGTCCGCCCGGGCCGTCTCGAAACCCGCGCCGGCCAGCAACGCCTCGAGCAGGACGAGGGCGCCGCCCTCTTCTGGGGTCACCGTCGGGCAGCGGACAAGGTCCCTGGTCAGGGTTACAGGATCAACGGCCATCTATCGCCTTCCTTCCGTTCCATCCGCCCGGCCGGGCTGTGGCTCCCGCGCTACAACCTGGATGAGCTGTCGGCCATAAACGGCTTATTTGTCTCAAATTTTTCACGCTTTCCACCTATGCTCATCTCAATAACAAAGACCTGAGGCAGGTCAACGATCGAGCGGCCCAAGATAGGGCATATTCATAGCATGGTGCCACCATATGTGGTTTTCCACCATGATCGGTCCGTTGGACCTGTCCTTGCGTAACGTGGGGCAGAGTATGGTTGCAGCATCCGAATTGAACTACGACACCTCGGCAAATGCCACGCAGATGGCCGAAACCATCTTCGGTGACGGGGTCACCGTCGTCGGGGCCAGCTATTCCGGGTCCAGCTATTCCTCTGCGATCTATTCTGGCGGTGACAGCATCGCCCCGGGCGTCACACCCGGCGATACCGGCGTGATCCTTTCCACCGGCGTGGCCAGCTGGTTCACGAACAGCTGGGGCTCGTCCAACCAGTCGAATGCCCGAAGCTACAATTCCGGCGGGCCGAACAACGATTCAGATTTCAACGACATCGCCGGGACCAGCACGTATGATGCTTCGTTCCTTGAGGTCGATTTCATCCCCGAAGGCGACACGATGACGATGCAATTCGTCTTTGCCTCGGATGAATACCCGGAATACTCGAACAGCGTCTACAATGACATGGTCGGCGTCTGGATCAACGGCCAGCACGTTCCGCTCTCGGTGACCAACACCGCGACCGCCGTCGGCGGCGTGAACCAGAACGAGAACATCAACCTCTATAACGACAATACAGGCGACGCCTACAACACCGAGATGGACGGGTTCACCGTCACCATGACGCTGACCATCCCGGTCAATCCGGATGTCGTCAACTCGATCAAGATCGGTATCGCTGATGTCAGCGACAGCTCTTATGATTCCAGTCTGTTGATCGCGGGCGACAGCATACAGACAGATCTTGTCGCGATGGACGACGCGGTCACCCTCCAGGAAGGCACCACCAAGACGGTCGATCTGCTGGACAACGATCTGAACGCAACCGGGGGCACGCTGACGATCACCCATATCAACGGCATCGCCGTTTCCGCGGGCGACAGCGTCACACTGACCACCGGCCAGGTGGTGACCCTGAACGCCGATGGCACGATCGACCTCCAGACCGATACCGACAACGACACGATCAGCTTCACCTACGAGGTCGC
This sequence comes from Salibaculum griseiflavum, assembly GCF_003129565.1. GTDB lineage: Bacteria > Pseudomonadota > Alphaproteobacteria > Rhodobacterales > Rhodobacteraceae > Salibaculum > Salibaculum griseiflavum. The sequence goes on along the minus strand of NZ_QETF01000001.1, from coordinate 41,977 downwards.
CGCGACCGATGGTGGCGGCAACGTGCTGGAGACCGATGTCGGGTTCGTCACGGCCGAGACGATTCCCTGTTTCGTCGCCGGCACCCTGATCGAGACAGACAAGGGCCCGCGCGCCATCGAAACGCTGGAGGTCGGCGATATGGTCCTGACCGAGGACCAGGGCCCCCAGCCCATTCGCTGGATCGGTCAACGGACGGTTCCGGCAACGGGTGCCATGGCCCCGATCGCATTTCGGGCCGGGGCGCTGGGCGACCATCGTGCCCTGATGTTGTCACCGCAGCATCGGATCCTGCTGCGTGATGCCTATGCCGAGCTGATGTTCGACGCACCCGAAGTTCTGGTCAGGGCAAAGGACCTTGTGAACGATCAGACCATCCGGCGCATCGAGGGTGGCAGCGTGACCTATCTGCACCTGTTGTTCGACCGGCACCAGATCATCTGGGCCGAAGGCCTGCCAACGGAAAGTTTCCTGCCCGGCCCACATATCCTGTCCGCGATGGAAGGCGACATTATCGCGGAACTGACCATGCTGTTTCCGGAACTCTCCGCATCTTCACCAGCACCCGGCTATGGCCCGGCCGCCCGGCCAATGCTGAACACGCGCGAGACATCGGTGCTCCTGAAACGGATCGCGTGATCAGGATGCGCTGGCTCGGACTCAGGCAAAGATACGAGCGGGAGTTCGACCCTCGCGGCCTTGGCCAAGACCCCTTGGCCACCGCGCTGCAGGACGATGGATTGATCACCCGTGGATCGCTGCTGGCCGAGATCGACCTTGTCCCCACAAGCCGCCCGGTGAACCTGATCCGGTATTCGGTCCTCGATCCGTGGCCCTCGAGCCTTTCGCTGGTTCAGGAACCGGACGGGACGCTGCGGCTTCTGATGCGGCTTGGCCCGCGGCAATTGTCGGTCGCGCTGCGGACCGAACTGGCGACCCGCTCTGAAACGGTGATCCTGACCTTCGGTTGGGACGGGCCGGGACGCACCGGGGTCATGAGCGCTTTCGTCCCTGATACAGGCTGCCTCTGGCAGACAAGCGTGCCCGGTCCGTTCCCGCTGATGCTGCGGGATATCCGGCGCATGGTGCTCGACGAAACGGCATGCCGCCAAGCCGATTCCGTTACCTTTTTCGCCATGGCCGAGGGCATCTGCCCAACCGGCCCGATGCCCGGGCTGGACCCCGAGGCATGGATCGCCACCCCGTCCGGCGCACGACCCCTACAAACCCTGCGCGCCGGGGATCAGGTGCTGGATGCCGAGGGCAAGGCCCGCGAAATCCGCTGGGCCGGGTCGGTTACGCTTCCGGCGACGGGCCGGTTCACACCGTTGAAGATGCGGGCCCCCTATCATGGGCTGACCGAGGACCTGGTTCTGGCCCCCGATCAGCGGCTTCTGCTGTCCGGCACAGAGATCGAATACCTGTTTGGCCAGGAACGGGTCAGCGCCGCCGTTCGGCACCTGTCTGACCGGCATTCTGTGGAACCCGCCGCCCCCCGGACACCGGTCATCACCTATCGGCAGCTGCTGCTGGATCGCCCCGCCGAGATCATCGCCAACGGCGCTGCCGTGGAATGCTTCGATGCGCAGCCACTGTTCAGCGACACGCGGTTGGTGCGCCATTCTGTCCTGTCGGGGCTTGATCGTGAAGAATGGCCCGCGGTGACGGGCTTTGGCGTGCCGGTCCTGCGCGACTACGAGGCATTGACGCTCGAAGAGGCCCGCTACGGCTGATCCTGGTCGCCGAAGAACGGGGTCATCTGGGCGACGACGACACTGTTTTCATCCAGCGCGCGCTGCATCAATTCGCGCTCATCGGGTTCGATCTCGTGACCCTCGGCCTCGCGCTCGGCCAATGTGCCGTAGCCGCTGACATCGAGTGGCGCCAGATCGGCCTGCTTGAGGATCGCCACGGTTTCACGCACAGCTTCGGCCTCGTCCACACCGCTGGCATAGCACATCAGGGCCGCGCCGGTGCTGCCCTCGGGCAGGCCATCATCCGCATGGCGCCCGACCTGAACGACCAAAGTGTAGACCTGCTGCTTGCTGGGCTTCTGCTTAGCCATTTTCGGTTTCCTTGTCCTGCCAGCGCGACCGCGCAGCCCAGAGTGAAGAGAGTATCAGCACAACCTGTGTAGGCACGAAGAACACCACGAAGAAGATCAGGGCGGTAACCACGTTTGACAACTGCATCACGTAAATTGCCGTCAGCAGGGGCGACCAGAGCAGTGCGAAGACCGCCGCAAGGGCCAGCGCATCCCCCAGGACCGGGCCCCAGGCGGCGAACCAGCCGGGCCGCTCGCCCCGCGCAATGCGGCGCTTGGCAAGGGTCCGGCTGAGGATCATCAGTCGCGCAGCAGCTCGTTGATACCGGTCTTCGACCGGGTCTTTTCATCCACACGCTTCACGATAACAGCGCAATAGAGGTTGAGGTTGTTCTTGGTGGGCATCGAACCTGCAACGACCACCGAGTAGGGCGGCACTTCGCCATACATGACCTCGCCGGTTTCGCGGTCGACGATCTTGGTGGACTTGCCGATGAAGACGCCCATGCCCAGCACCGACCCTTCGCGGACGATGCAGCCTTCGACCACCTCGGAGCGCGCCCCGATGAAGCAATTGTCCTCGATGATGGTCGGACCGGCTTGCATGGGTTCCAGCACGCCACCAATGCCGACGCCGCCCGAAAGGTGGACGTTCTTGCCGATCTGCGCGCAGCTGCCCACGGTGGCCCAGGTGTCGACCATGGTGCCCTCGTCCACATAAGCGCCTAGGTTCACGAAACTGGGCATCAGCACCACGCCGGGAGCGATATAGGCCGACTTGCGCACGACGCAATTGGGAACGGCGCGGAAGCCCGCGGCCTTCCATTCGGCATCGCCCCATCCTTTGAACTTGCTGTCGACCTTGTCCCACCAGCCGGCACCCTGCGGGCCGCCGTCTTGCAATTCCATATCCTTGATGCGGAAGCCCAGCAGCACGGCCTTCTTGGCCCACTGGTTGACGTGCCAGTCGCCGTTTTCCTGCCGCTCCGCCACGCGCAGCTTGCCGCTGTCCAGCGCGTTCAGCGTATCCTCGATCGCCTCGCGGGTTTCCCCGCCGGTGCTGGACGTGATCTGGTCGCGGGTTTCCCAGGCGGCTTCGATGGCGGTTTCAAGCTGGGCGTTGGACATAGGGTGTCTCCGATACATTTACGGGTTTCGTGCGCAAATAGCCTGTGGCGACGTATTGAGCAATCACCGTCTCGGCCTGTCGCGGTCCTGTCATTGGACATCATCGACGAAGCCTGCCATCAAAACCCAAAGTGTTATCGAGGAGCCGGGCATGAAAGACGACAATAGACGCCACCCCTTCCGCGACAGTCAGGAAGACAGGGAAGCCGCGACGCATATTCCGCAAACACCGCAGGCGCTTTCATCAACCTATCGGTTGGCCTTTGATGACTACGAGTTCTTGTGCCGGGACGAACTGCGCCCGGTGCGGCTGCAATTGGAGCTGCTCAAACCCGAATTGCTGATGAACGAGGCCGGGGTCAATTCCACCATCGTCCTGTTCGGCGGTGCCCGCATCCCCGAACCGGCCAACAAGGATGCGGCACGGACCAGGACGCTGGCGGACCTGTCCAAGTATTATGAGGAGGCGCGCACTTTCGCTCGGTTGATGACAGAACGATCGGTTGCCAATGGCGGGCTGGAAAATGTCATCGTGACCGGTGGCGGCCCGGGTGTGATGGAGGCAGGCAATCGCGGGGCTGCGGATGCAGGGGGCAAGTCCATCGGGCTGAACATCGTTCTGCCCCACGAACAGGCACCCAACGAATACGTCACACCGGACCTGTGCTTCAACTTCCACTATTTCGCCATTCGCAAGATGCATTTCCTGATGCGCGCCAAGGCGGTCTGCATCTTTCCGGGCGGGTTCGGCACCATGGACGAAATGTTCGAAAGCCTGACCCTGATCCAGACCGGGCGCATGGAACAGGTGCCGTTCCTTCTGTTCGGGCGCGAATTCTGGGAGAGGATCATCAACTGGGAGGCCCTCGCCGAAGCTGGAACGATCTCGGAAGAGGACTTGAAACTGTTCCGCTATGTCGAAACCGCCGAAGAGGCCGTGGAATTGCTTGAAACGTGGGAAGGCGCGGGCGAAAAACGCGGCTCCATCCCTGGTCGCTGATCACTTCGCAAGGTGCGGGGGCACCTTCGGGCGCATTTTGGGACGCTTGCGTTCCAGCGCAACCCGGCGCTTTTCATCATCGGGACGCGGAAATGGTGCGTGTCGGCTGAAATCTTGCCAGTAGAGGTAATCGGCCGAGAGAACCGGCCAGAATGTGGTGGGAAAGCCGTCGGGCTCCAGCCCTTCGACCTCGATCTGGAATGTCGTCGCCTCGACAGTCTTGGGAAGACTCTTGGTTTCAGACGGGGGACAGTGGCCGGTCACGAAGACATCGAAGCTGACCGCATAGGGGATACCGAGGTTGAACAAGGGAAGCGGCAGCGTCTTGCCGGAGGGGGTTGCAACCTTCTGATAGGCCATCCAAAGGCGGAAATGGACCCAGGCATAGACGATCACGCTTTGCTTGCCGGTGAAATGCCGTGAGAGTTGGCCCCAGGGGATCTTCGCACCGAGCTTGCCGGCGGCCTTGACCAGGTGATCGTTCACGCCCTTGGCATCCTGGACACCCAGTGCCCGGCACGCGGCGCGATATTTCTTCTGGCTGAGTGGGCGGACAGGCTGACCCCGGGGGTTGAAATGATCGAAATTGATGACCGGCTCGACGTAGACGTATTTGTCGCGTTTCTGCTGGTCGGCCTTCGACTTGGTACAGTCCCATTCGTAGATCTTGCGATAGCGATAGCCCATTACGTTCAGTCGCCGGCGTGTCACGGGAAGGAATTGATCCGTATACCGCAGCGGGACATAGTCGACGTCGGACTTGGGCATGGCTAGACTCCAATCTGAAACTTGATCAATTCCCCGAATTGGAGCGCAAAGACAGCCGATCATGCAAGAGCGCGACGCAAAGCTGCTGGTCATGGGGGTATCCGGGTCGGGCAAGTCGACCATCGGGGCGGCTCTGGCTCAACGCCTGGGCGCAGCTTTCATTGACGCCGATGACCTGCATCCCGAGGAGAATGTGGCTGCCATGGCCGCCGGCCTTCCCCTGACCGACGACATGCGCTGGCCCTGGCTGGATGCCTGCGCCGCCGCGATGCAGGATGCGGGGGCTATCGTTTTGGCGTGCTCTGCGCTCAGGCGCGCCTATCGTGATCGGTTGCGGGCCGCGGTGCCGGGCTTGCAGCTGGTCTATCCACGGGCGGATCGTGCCCTGATCGAAGGCCGCATGTCCGCTCGCAAGGATCATTTCATGCCGGTCAGTCTGCTGGACAGCCAATTCGCAACGCTGGAACCGCCCGGGGCGGACGAGACACCGATCAGTGTGTCCGTCGCGCCCCCGGTTCCGGAAATCGTTGATCGGATCATTGCTCGCCTGACGGCCTAGCGCGCAACCCAGGCCCCGTCCTTGCCGCTGGATTCGATACAGGCCCCGATGAACCACATACCATCGAGACCGGCCGCAATCCCCGGCAACAGGCTCCCGTCTCCGGTGCCCGAAATCAGGTCGGCGGCCTCGTTGTAGAGCGTTGCAAAGCCTTCGAGGTAGCCCTCTGGGTGGCCGGGCGGCACACGGGTGCCGTCGGGGCTGGTGCCCGCCCCGCCACGGGTCAGGATCTGCTTGGGTTCACCGAACCGGGTGAAGGTCATGGCATTGGGGTTTTCCTGCGCCCATTCGATGCCGCCCTTGTCACCATAGATGCGCAGGCGCAGCCCGTTCTCACAGCCCACCGCGACCTGGCTGGCCCAAACCATGCCACGCGCGCCCTGCTCCATTCGCAGCAGGATATGGGCATTGTCATCGACCTGCCGCCCCGCCGCGAAACTGTGCAGCTCCGCCGACAGGGCCTCGGTCTTGAGCCCGCTCACGAAAGACAAAAGGTTGAAGGCATGGGTGCCGATATCCCCGATCGCCCCGGCACCGGCCTGCTTGGGATCGGTGCGCCAAGCGGCCTGCTTGTTGTCGGGCTCCGGCGGCTCGGTCAACCAGTCCTGCGCGTATTCGACCTGCACGATGCGCAACTCGCCCAGCGCCCCTTCGGCCACCAGCTTCCGCGCGTGCCGGATGAGCGGGTAGCCGGTGTAGTTGTGAGTCAGGACAAAATGCGCTCCGGTCTCCTTGACCGCCTTTGCGATCTCGTCGGCCTGCTCTGGTGTGGCCGCCAGCGGCTTGTCGCAGATCACATGGATTCCAGCCTGCAGGAACGCGATGGCCGGACCCGCATGCATGTGGTTCGGCGTCACGATGGAAACCGCGTCTATCCCGTCTTCACGGGCAGCTTCCTGCTGTGCCATTTCCTCATAGCTGGCATAGCTGCGCTCGGGCGCAATTCCCAGTTCGGCGGCGCTGGCCGCGGCACGTTCGGGATTGGAGGACAGCGCCCCGGCCACAAGTTCGAACCGACCATCAATGCGGGACGCGATGCGATGCACACCGCCGATAAAGGCGCCTTGGCCGCCGCCGACCATTCCAAGTTTCAATCGAGTCATAGGCCCAGCATCCCCTTGATCGCGGCTTCGTCACGGTCGCCGCCTGCGAAATCGTCAAAGGCTTTCTCGGGCGGCTCGATCATATGCGCGGCAATGAAGGGTGCCCCTTCGGCCGCGCCCTGTTGCGCGGACTTGATGCAGCATTCCCATTCCAGAACCGCCCAGCTGTCATAGCCATACTGGGTGAGCTTGCTGAAGATGCCCGCGAAATCGACTTGGCCATCGCCAAGGCTCCGGAAACGGCCTGCGCGCTGGGTCCAGGGTTGGTAGCCCGAATAGACGCCCTGCCGACCGTCGGGATTGAACTCCGCATCCTTGACGTGAAAGGCGTTGATCCGATCATGGTAGAGGTCGATGAACGCCAGGTAATCCAACCCCTGGAGCAGGAAATGGCTGGGGTCATAGTTGATCTTCGCCGCCTCGTGCTCGTTCACGCGATCCAGGAACATCTCCCATGTGGCGCCGTCGAACAGGTCTTCGCCCGGATGCAGTTCGAAGCCGATATCGACGCCCTTGTCCTTGTAGTGGTCGAAGATCGGCAGCCAGCGCCGGGCCAACTCATCGAAGGCCTCTTCGATCAGGCCATCGGGACGTTGCGGCCAAGGGTAGAGGAAGGGAAAGGCGAGCGACCCCGAGAAGCTGACCGTGTGATCGAGGCCAAGGCGGCGGGACGCATCGGCGGCCTTCGTGACCTGGTCCACCGCCCATGCCTGCCGCGCCTTCGGATTGCCGCGAACGGTATCGGGTGCGAAAGCATCGAAAGCCACATCATAGGCGGGGTTCACCGCGACAAGCTGGCCCTGCAGATGGGTCGAAAGCTCTGTGATCTCGACCCCAGCATCGGCACAGATACCCTTGACCTCGTCACAATAGGCGTCGCTTTCCGCGGCCTTGTCCAGGTCGAAAAGGCGCCCATCGAAAGTCGGGATCTGAACGCCCTTGTAGCCCAGTCCCGCGGCCCATTTGGTTATGTTTTCAAGGCTGTCAAACGGTGCCTCATCCCCTGCGAACTGCGCGAGGAATAGCCCCGGCCCCTTGATCTGGCTTGGCATGATCTCTCCTTATCCCTGTGTGATCTGCTCTTTGGTCGGCACTTCCAGCATCTGCATGGGCGGCGCCGATGGATCCTTGATGGCCTGCATCGCGGCCCGCGCCAGGAAATCCCCGGCCTTGGCCACGTTTTCATGGACCGAGATGATGTCGCGCCGGAAATAGCGCAGGAACGGCAACGCCTCTTTCGAGAAGATGTCGATGTCCTGCCCCAAAACACGGCGATTCGCCTCGATCGCGCCGACACAGGCCATCGCCCCCGTCGTGCTGCCGCAGATGATGCCGTCGGTCTCGGGGCGTTCCTTCAGGATTTCTGATACCTTGGCGCGGATCGCTTCGCCGCCACTATCACTGTCGACCCGCTGGACGACCCGGAAATCGACCCCACGGGCCGCCGACTGCTCGGTCGCGCCCGCCTTCATGTGACTGGAATAGGCATGGGCCGCAGGGGGCGCGACGAGGATCAGGGACCGACGGCCCCGATCGGCGAGGGCATCCACGCCGAGGCTGGCGAAGGCGTGGTTGTCATAATCGTAATAGGCGTGTTCCGACGCGCGGTTGCTTCGCCCGTGGGCGGCGAACGGAAAGCCACGCTCCATAAGGTAGTCAACGCGCGGATCTTCGGGCTGCACCTGATTGAAAACGACCGCGTCCGCGGATTGTGTCTCCACGATGTAGCGAATCGCCTTCATCGGGTCTTCGTCAGGGAAAAACGGCGTGACGATCATGTGAAAGGCCGTGTTGCGCAACCCGCCCGCCAGCGACGTTATAAGACGCGCGGTGTGGTTCATCATGTCGTGTTCGGTGGACATCACCAGGCTGATGACATTGGTGCGCCCGGTGCGGAGACGCACGCCCGCACGGTTGGGCACATAGCCGACCTCGCGTGCGATCTTGCGCACCAGCGCCTTGGTGTCCGCGCCGATATCCGGCGCATCGCTCAGGGCGCGACTGACCGTGGGCACGGCCAGACCTGCCATGCTTGCAATCGTCTTTAGCGTTGGCTTGGTGCCCGTCGGTTGTTCGACCACCTTCATTCCTCCCTTAGACAGATCGGCAAAGCCCCTAGTCCACATCGACCGGCAATGCAAAACAGGTCCCTTTCCGTCAGTCACGAAAAGATCCAGAGACGCGGTAGAATCGCCAAAAACTGTCTTGTCAGGTCTTACTAAAACGTTATAGGGAATTCTACAACGATTTAGAATCAGGGAGGATCAAATCGTGAAACTGACCACAAAACTCTTGTCCGCATCCGCGATTGTTAGCGCAACCAGTGTGGGCGCCGTCGAACTGGAGGTGACCCATTGGTGGACCTCGGGCGGCGAGGCGGCCGCGGTTTCGGAACTGGCCAAGGCCTTCAATGAACAAACCGACCACACCTGGGTCGACGGCGCCATCGCCGGGTCCGGCGGCACCGCCCGCCCGATCATGATCTCGCGCATCACCGGCGGTGACCCGATGGGCGCCACCCAGTTCAACCACGGCCGCCAGGCCGAGGAACTGGTCGAGGCTGGCCTGATGCAGGATCTGACGGAAGTCGCCGAGGCACAGAACTGGCGCGAAATCGTCAAGCCGGTCTCGCTGCTGGATGCCTGCACCATCGATGGGCGGGTCTACTGCGCCCCGCTGAACATCCATTCCTGGCAGTGGCTGTGGCTGTCGCATGACGCCTACGAACAGGCTGGCGTCGATGTGCCCACCAACTGGGACGAATTCGTTGCCGCTGCCCCCGCGTTGCAGGAACAGGGCATCGTGCCCCTGGCCATGGGTGAACAGGCCTGGCAACAGTCCGGCGCCTTCGGCGTCATGGCCATCGCGCTGGCCGGGGAAGAGGCATGGCGCGCCGTCAATATCGACCTCGATGCCGAGGTGGCCGCTGGCCCTGCCTACCAGCGTGTCTTCGAAGCCGCCGTGGCGGCCCGCGATCTCGCCGCCGACACCAATGTCGGGGACTGGAACCTCGCCACCAACATGGTGATCACCGGCCAGGCCGGCGGTCAGATCATGGGCGACTGGGCGCAGGGTGAATTCCAGGTGGCCGGCCAAGTCGCCGGCGAGGACTACACCTGCCTGCCGGGCCTGGGCGAGACGCAGGTTCTCGATACCGGCGGCGACGCGTTCTATTTCCCCAAGAACGACGACCCCGAGATCACAGCCGCACAGCTTGAACTTGCTGCGTTGCTGGTCTCGCCCGAAGTCCAGGTGGACTTCAACCTCAAGAAAGGGTCGCTGCCTGTTCGCGGCGATGTCGACCTCGAAGCCGCAAACGACTGCATGCGCAAGGGTCTGGACATCCTCGCCAACGGCAACATCCTGCCCTCGGGCGACATGGCCCTGACGCCCGACGTGCAGGGCCAGATCGAGGACCTGATGGCCGAGTTCTGGAGCGATCCGTCCTACACTGCCGAAGACGCACAGGCGCGCTACGCCGACATCATCGCAAGCGCGAACTGATCCGCTGAAAAGGGGCCCGGTCAAACAAGTTGGCCGGGCCTTTTTCACGACACTCTGGTCCCATCGATCTGGACCGGGAAGGAGACCCTTATGAGCAGCGCTGAACACGCCCCGGCAGGGCCGGACAAACGCCCCATACGCCTTTTCCGAAACCTTTGGTCCAAGATCGCAGCTATACCGATGATCCTTGTCTCGGTCGGGATCTTTGTCGGGGGCACGATTTGGACAATCGTCTATTCGTTCACGGATTCAGGCCTGCTGCCAAGATTGAACTGGGTCGGGCTGGAGCAATATGAACGACTCTGGTCGACCCGGCGCTGGCTCGTTTCGATCGAGAACCTCGCCGTCTTCGGGATCGCTTCGTTGATCCTCACCTTTGCGCTGGGGTTCCTTCTGGCCGCGCTTCTGGATCGCAAGATCCGGTTCGAGGACACGTTTCGCACAATCCTTCTCTACCCCTTCGCGCTGAGCTTCATCGTCACCGGACTGGTCTGGCAATGGATCCTGAACCCGGAATTCGGCGTTCAGTCGATTGTCCGCGGTCTGGGCTTCGAAAGTTTCACCTTCGATCCGCTCTACGATTCCAGCAAGGTGATGATCGGCCTGCTCATCGCGGGCCTGTGGCAGGGGACAGGGTTGATCATGGTCATCCTGCTGGCCGGTTTGCGCGGCATTGACGAAGACATCTGGAAAGCCAGCCGCGTCGACGGGATTCCGGCATGGAAAACCTATGTCGTGATCATCATCCCGATGCTGAAGCCGGTGTTCATCACAGCACTCGTTCTGGTCACCTCGGGGATCGTGAAGCTTTATGATCTGGTCGTCGCCATGACCAGCGGCGGACCCGGCATTTCGTCCGAGGTGCCCGCCAAATTCGTCTACGACACGCTGTTCACACGCCAAAACCTCGGCCAGGGCTTTGCCGCCTCGACCATGATGCTGGTGACTGTCGCGATCATCCTGATCCCGTGGGCGCTGCTGCAATTCCGGGGGAAGAAAAATGACTGATACCGCCACCCTGACCGGCCCCACCGGCCCGCGCCCCAAGAAGGCACTCTCGCCCCGCAACATCATGCTCTACGGCACGCTGATCGTGGTCAGCCTTTACTACCTGCTGCCGCTTTACGTGATGATCGTGACCTCGCTGAAAGGCATGCCCGAGATCCGGTTGGGCAACATCTTTTCCCCGCCGGTCGAAGTCACCTTCCAGCCCTGGGTCAAGGCCTGGGCCGAGGCCTGCACCGGCATCAACTGCGATGGCCTTAGCCGCGGGTTCTGGAACTCGGTACGTATCCTGATCCCGTCGGTTCTGGTCTCTGTCTCGATCGCCTCGATCACCGGCTACGTGCTGTCCATGTGGCGCTTCAAAGGATCCGAGATCTTCTTTGCCATCCTGCTGCTCGGGGCTTTCATCCCCTACCAGGTGCTTCTGTATCCGGTGGTGATCGTGCTGCGTGAGCTGGGCCTCTATGGCTCCCTGACCGGTCTGGTCGTGGTGCACACGATCTTTGGCATGCCGATCAACGTGCTGCTGTTCCGCAATTACTTCGTGACCCTGCCGGAAGAACTGTTCAAGGCCGCGCGCGTCGATGGTGCCGGGTTCTGGCGCATCTTCGTGTTCATCATCCTGCCCATGTCGCTGCCGATCTTCGTGGTCTCGATGATCATCCAGGTCACGGGCATCTGGAACGATTTCCTCTTCGGCGTCGTCTACACCCGGCCCGAAAACTATCCGATGACCGTGCAGCTCAACAACATCGTCAACTCCGTCCAGGGCGTTCAGGAATACAACGTCAACATGGCCGCCACCCTTCTGACCGGGCTGGTGCCGCTGACCGTCTATTTCTTCTCTGGGAAACTCTTTGTCCGCGGCATCGCCGCCGGGGCCGTCAAGGGATAAGCAATGACCAAGAACTCCGTAGAAATCCGCAATCTCGATCTGTCCTTCGGCGCGGTGAAGGTTCTCCAGAACCTCGACCTCGACATCCATGACGGTGAATTCCTTGTGCTGCTTGGGTCGTCGGGCTGCGGCAAGTCGACCCTGCTCAACTGTATCGCGGGCCTTCTGGAGGTGACCGGCGGGCAGATCTTCATCAAGGGCCACAACGTGACCTGGAAGGAACCCAACGAACGCGGTATCGGAATGGTGTTCCAGTCCTACGCGCTTTACCCGCAGATGACGGTGCGCGGGAACCTGTCCTTCGGCCTCAAGAATGCCCGTATGCCCAAGCCCGAAATCGAAGAGCGGGTGAAGCGTGCCTCTGAAATCCTTCAGATCGAGCCGCTGCTGGATCGCAAGCCCGGCGCCCTCTCGGGCGGCCAGCGTCAGCGCGTCGCCATAGGCCGCGCCCTAGTCCGCGATGTGGACGTCTTCCTGTTCGACGAACCGCTGTCGAACCTCGATGCCAAGCTGCGCGCCGACCTGCGGGTCGAACTCAAGCGGCTGCACGAACAGCTGGACAACACGATGATCTACGTGACGCACGACCAGGTCGAGGCCATGACCCTGGCGGACCGGATCGCGATCATGAAGGACGGCAAGATCATGCAGCTGGACAGCCCGGCCGAGATCTATAACCGCCCGCGCAACCTATATGTTGCCGGCTTCATCGGCTCCCCGGCGATGAATTTCATCGAAGGGAATATCGCCGGGAACACCTTCACCTCCGGAGATCTGAGCGTGCCCGTGGGCGACTATGACTACATGTCCGGCGGGGCCCATGACGGGGCCGCGATCCTGGGCGTGCGGCCGGAACATGTCCTGACCGACGACATGCTGCCCAGCGCCGACATGACAGCCAAGGTCAAGGCCGATCTGGTGGAGCCGATGGGCGCCGACACGCTGGTCTGGACCTCGCTGGAAGGGCACCCGTTCCGGTTCCGCATGGATGGCCAGGCGCATGTGAAATCAGGTGACGAGATCACCATTGGCTTCAACCTGACACGGATCTCCCTGTTCGACCCCAAGACCGAAGACCGACTTTGATCCAATGACCGCCCCGACCGACATTTTCCTTGCGGGGCTCTGGCAGCTGACCGACGAAACCGGGGACTATGCCTGTGACATGGCCATCCCCGGTGACGGCGTGACCGCGCTGGAGCAAGCCGCTCTGATTTCCGACCCCTACTGGGGCCGGAATGAATACGCACTGCGCTGGATTAGCGAACGCGACTGGGTGCTGCGCAGGACGGTCGATTTGACCGACACCGATGTCGAGCTGGTCATCGAGGGATTGGATACGGTTGCCGAGGTTCGGTGGAACGGTGCGCTGATCATCGCCGCGGACAATGTGCACCGCACCCATCGCTGGCCATTGTCCACCCTCGTCCGGCAGGGTGAAAACGAGATTGAGATCACCTTCCGGTCGCCTGTCCGTGAAGGCGCGCTGAGGCAGGCGGCGCAGCCGTTCCGCATCCCCTATTCCACGGACAACAACCCGATCCCGAATGGCAACATGCTGCGGAAAGTCCAGTGCGATTTCGGCTGGGACTGGAACATTGCCCTCGCGCCTTTCGGGATCGTCGGGGATATCCGATTGGAACCCGCACGCGCGACGCGGATCAACGCCGTGCAAGTTCGTCAGCAAATCGAAGACGGGGTGGCCAATGTCTGGGTCATGCTGGACGCAGCAGCCTATGCCGACGAAACCGTCTGGGTGCGTTTCGCTGGTCAGGAAAAGGAACTCGCCCTTTTCGCCACGGATGGTGAAAAGCGGTTCGCACAGCATTTCGAGATCAAGGAACCCGAGCTGTGGTGGCCGAACGGGATGGGGGATCAGCCCCTTTATGACCTGTCGATCACCTGCGGCACGCAAGAGATCCGACGCCGCATTGGCCTGCGCCAGATCGAACTGATCACGGCGGAAGATGAGGCCGGCGCCTCGTTCGGGTTCCGTGTGAATGGCGTGGATGTCTTCGCCAAAGGCGCCAACTGGATTCCCGCCGATGCCCTGCACGGACGGATCACGCCTGAGAAGACGCGCGCATTGCTGCAATCGGCGGCCGACGCGCATATGAACATGATCCGCGTCTGGGGTGGCGGGCGATATGAGCCGGACAGCTTTTACGAGGCCTGTGACGAGCTGGGCCTGATGGTCTGGCAGGACTTCATGTTTGCCTGCTCGCTCTACCCGTCGACCGACGATTTCCTTGAAAACGTCCGCGAGGAAGTCCGCGAGAACGTCGCACGCCTTCAACATCACGCCTGCCTCGCGCTTTGGTGCGGCGATAACGAACTGGTCGGGGCGCTCGACTGGTTCCCAGAAAGCCGCGACAATCGCGACCGCTACCTGGTGAATTACGACCGATTGAACCGCACCATCGAAACCGCGTTGAAGGAAACCGATCCGGACGCGAATTGGTGGCCCTCTTCTCCGTCCCTCGGCCCCATGGATTTCCGCGACGGCTGGCATGTGGACGGCCAGGGCGACATGCATTTCTGGTCGGTCTGGCACGAGGGCCGGGATTTCGACCATTACCGCGATGTGAAACCGCGCTTCTGCTCGGAATTCGGTTTCCAGTCCTACCCCTCGATGCCGGTGATCGAGACCTTCACCGACCCCGCAGACCGCAATATCGCCAGCCCGGTCTTCGAAAGCCACCAGAAGAATGCCGGCGGCAACGCCCGCATCGCGGAAACCATGTTTCGCTATTTCCGCTGGCCGGAACGGTTCGAGGATTTCGTCTGGCTCTCCCAGATCCAGCAGGCCGAGGCGATCAAGACGGCCGTCACCCATTGGCGCGGTCTCAAACCCCATTGCATGGGCACGCTCTACTGGCAGCTCAATGACACATGGCCGGTCTGCTCCTGGTCGTCGCTCGATTACGGCGGCGGCTGGAAGATGCTGCACTACGCGGCGCGGCGCTTCTACGCACCTGTCACCGTTGTGGCCGTGCCGGGTGACGAGACGATCACCCTGCGGGCCGTGAATGACCGGCCGGACCCGGTGACCCTGACCGTGACGGCCCGTGCCGTTGCCCTGTCGGGCGAAACCCGCGAGGTGGCGCAACGCGTGATCGAGGTCAATACCCGTGCCGAGGACGTGCTGTCCATCCCGCGCAGCGCCTTGGGCGAGGGCGAGATGCTGCACTTCGATTGGCACAGCGAGGCGGAACACGGCGCGGACCTCTTTGCGCCGCATCCGTACAAGTCCTATGATCTGATCGACCCCGGTTTGGAACTTGAACGCGACGGCAATGCGCTGACCATCCGGTCCGGGGCTCTTGCACTTTTCGCGACGGTCGAAGCCGACATACCGGGGCGCTTCTCGGACAATGCCGTTCCGGTTCTGCCCGGCCACCCGGCGCGTATCACATTCATCCCCGATGATCCGGACGCCACCGCGCGTTTCACGCTTCGGGATCTCCATTCCGCCACCATGGCAACCCCCTGAAAGGACAAACAATGCCCGTGCTTTCCTACCAGCTCTATACCTCTCGCGAGGCCGATCACGCCGCCACGCTGGCCAATGTCAAAGCCGCCGGATACGATGCGGTCGAGGGGTTCGGCCCCTGGTTCGATGACCCCGCCGCGTCGCGCGACATGCTTGATGCCGCTGGTCTGCCCATGGCCTCTGGCCACTTTGCGCTGCAAATGATCGAAGACGATCCGGCCAAGGTCATCGACACCGCCCGAACCATGGGCATCGGCCATGTCTATGCCCCTTTCCTCATGCCCGGCGACCGCCCCACAGACCACGCCGGATGGGAAGCCTTTGCCCAACGCCTGGCCCAGGCAGGCAAGCCGATTGTCGATGCGGGCCTGACCTTCGGCTGGCACAACCACGACTTCGAGATGGTCGATCTTGGCGGCGGTGTCTGTGCCGAGGACTTGATCGTCGGGGCCGGCGTTTCCCTGGAGCTGGACCTCGGCTGGGTCTTCCGTGCCGGGGTCGATCCGGTTGCCGCAATCAACAAATACGGCGATCGGATCAAGGCGCTGCACATCAAGGACCGTGCCGCTGAAGGCCAGAATCCCGATCAGGACGGCTGGGCGACGGTCGGTCAGGGCGTGATGGATTGGCCCGCGATCCTGTCGGCCGCCCGGGCGCAGGGCATTGACCTGTTCGTTGTCGAAAACGACCACCCGGTTGACGACGCGGCCTTTGCCGCCGAGTCGGCCACCTACCTGAAATCCCTGCCGGAGGTCAGCGCATGACGACGCTTGGGATTGGCATCATGGGCTGCGGCAATATCTCGGCCGCCTATCTGCGGCTTGCGCCGCTCTTCAACGGAATCGAGGTCCGGGCTGTTGCCGACCTCAACGCCGAGGCGGCCGTCGCCCGGGCGGAGGAATTCGGCGTGCGGGCCGAAACTCCCGATGGGCTTCTGTCGGCGGCCGATATCGACATCATCGTCAACCTGACCATCCCGGCGGCGCATTTCGAGGTGTCCAAGGCGGCGCTCGAGGCCGGCAAGCATGTCTATTCGGAGAAGCCCTTCGTTCTGTCGCTGGAGGAAGGCCAGGCGCTGCTGGCGCTTGCCGAGGAAAAGGGGCTGCGGGTCGGATCGGCTCCGGACACCTTCCTTGGCGGGGCGCATCAGGCGGCCCGGGCCAAGCTGGATTCCGGCGACATCGGCACGGTTGTTGGCGGCACGTGCCATGTGATGAGTCACGGCATGGAAGCCTGGCACCCGAACCCGGACTTCTTCTTTCAGCCCGGCGGGGGCCCGGTGTTGGACCTTGGCCCCTATTACGTCAGCAACCTTGTTCAGTTGATCGGGCCGGTGAAAACGCTGACCGCGATGTCCTCGGCCGGGTTCAAGTCGCGGACCATCGGCAATGGCCCTCGCGAGGGCGAAGAGATACCGGTGAACACGCCGACCAACATCCACGCGATCCTGGAGTTCGCCAGCGGGGCGATCGTGACTATGGGCACCAGCTGGGACGTGTGGGCGCATCGCCATCCGAACATGGAGCTCTACGGCACCGGCGGCAGCCTCTATGTGCCCGACCCTAATTTCTTCGGTGGCACGGTCGAGGCGGTGATGCCCGGGAAAGATCCCCAAACAGTCTCGGACAATGCCCATCCGTTCGGTGTGCCCAACCAAGATGGCCGCGCCAATTACCGGGTGTCCGGGCTGGCGGACATGGCCCAAGCCATCGACGCAGGGCGCGATCATCGCTGCAACGGCGAACTCGCCCTGCACGTGATCGAGGTTCTGACGGGTATTCTGAAAGCCGGCGAAACCGGCCAGCGCATCGAGATGCAGACAACCTGCGATCGCCCCGAGGCTTTGGCCCCGGACCAGGCGGCAGCGCTTCTGCAAACGACCTAACCGATCCGCGCCTCCAGCACGGGAAAGACGGTGCGGCGGCGGTGCCGGGCGATCAACGCCCGGCGCCTGTTCCGCCGCTGCAACTCCCTTTCAAGGGCCTGCTCGAGGAGATCTGCCATGTCGATGCCGTCCTTCCGGGCGGCCTCGGTCAGCGCTTTTTGCGCCGCATCGCTCAACTGCGGAATATGATGTGTCTGCTCCATGGAACAGACCATGAACGATTCGTCTTGGCGAATGGTTAACGCCTAGCCGATCCCCGCCTCGGCCTCGATCTGCTTGCGGGATTTGCGGGCCCGTTCGGTGGCGGATTTCAACTGGCCGCAGGCCGCCATGATATCCTCGCCGCGGGGGGTGCGGATGGGGCTGGCATAGCCGGCCTTGTAGACGATGTCCGCAAACGCCTCGATCCGCGCCCAGTCAGAGCGCTCATAGGGCGCACCCGGCCATTCGTTGAACGGGATCAGGTTGATCTTGGCGGGGATGCCCTCGATCAGCTTGACCAGGCGGCGGGCGTCCTCGTCGCTGTCGTTGACGTCCTTGAGCATCACGTATTCAAAGGTGATCCGCTCGGAATTCGACGCCTTCGGATAGGCCTTGAGCGCCTCAAGCAGGGCCGCGATGTTCCATTTCCTGTTGATCGGCACCAGCTTGTCGCGGACCTCGTCCGTGGTGGCGTGGAAGGACACGGCAAGTTGGCAGCCGATCTCCTCGGCGGTCTTGGCGATTTCGGGGACGATACCGCTGGTCGACAGGGTGATGCGGCGGCGCGACAGGGCGATGCCTTCGCCGTCCATGGCGATCTTCATGGCGTCGCGCACGTTCTCGAAATTGTAGAGCGGCTCGCCCATGCCCATCAGCACGATATTCGACAAAAGGCGCGGACCGTTTTCGCCGGTGCCCTGCCCCGGTTCGGGCCACTCGCCCAGATCGTCGCGCGCCATCATGACCTGGCCGATGATTTCCCCGGCGGTCAGGTTGCGCACCAGCTTCTGCGTGCCGGTGTGGCAGAAAGAACAGGTCAGCGTGCATCCGACCTGGCTGGAGATGCACAGCGTGCCGCGATCTTCCTCGGGAATATAGACGACCTCGACCTCGTGGCCGCCCGCGATACGGACAAGGTATTTACGGGTCCCATCGGCGCTGACGGTCTTTGACACGACCTCGGGAATCTCGATCACGAAATGCGCGGCGAGCTTGGTCCGGAAATCCTTGGCCAGGTTCGTCATCTCCGCGAAATCACGCACGCCCCAATGATAGACCCATTGCCAGATCTGGTTGACACGCATCTTGGCCTGCTTCTCGGGCGTGCCCATGGCGATCAGCGCCTCGCGCAGGGCGGGCCGGGTCAGGCCGACGATATTGGTCGGTCCATCCTCGGGCACTTGCCGCTTGATGGTCAGAACGTCCTGCGTGATCGGGGCGGAGGCCGACATGGGAATACTCGCGTGGCTTGGGTCAATTGGGCCTCATATAGGAGTGTGTATCGGATTCCAAAGAAAATCCATGCACAGGCCCCAAATGACCAGGAACCAATCTATCTCGTTATGATGAAAACGCCGGCAGACAGGAAAGGGCCGCGACATGCAAAAAAGGGCCGCCCGCCTGGGCCACCCTTTTCGCGTCTATGCCTTGGCGGAACCTAGCCCGAACAGCGGCTATCGGCCTCTTCCACTGCAGCGGTGAAGCCGAGCAGGGAAAAGGTGTGCACGACCTGCGTCCCGCGCCCCGATCGTCCGGTCAGCTTGGCCTCGGCCCCCCGTTTCATCGCCGCCACGATCGAGGCATCATCCTCAGGTGACGCCGCCCAGGCCCATTCGCCTTCGGTGAACAGGTCGAAGCTGCTGCCGCCGATTTCCATGCTGACCGTGGTGCCATCCCCGAACGGATAGCCGCCGTTGTAGCTGACCTGCCCCTGCACGCCCTCATCGGGCTGGTAGGATACGAACAACAGAACATCACCCGTGCTGGCCGAGACCGGATTGCCATCCCGGAAGAACTCCTCGGTCTTGGGGGCGGAAACGCTCCAGCACTGCACCGGGTCTTCTTCGACGAAGACGGACCAATCCGTATTGGCCGCCACCCTGTTGGAGCTTTCTTCCTGGGCCAGTGCCGCCGTCCCGGCGAAAATCGCCGCTGCCACGGCCAGGCCGCGCGATAGTCGTGAAATCATGTCTACAGCCTCCAAGCTGTCCTTGCCTCTGTCCGACCAATTCCCGGTGTGTGTGCCCACACCTTTTCTGCTGGAACGGGTCAAATCAACTCGATACCGATAGCAGTAGCAAGAAAATGCCAAAATGGGAAATCCCCAGTTTCCGGCACGGTTGCGCGGGTTCCCGCGCAAGGAAGGAGCAACATGACGAACGCGGCACAACTGGTGGAAATCTGGCGCGGGGGCCTTTTGGAAAGCACGCATCAGGGCCATGCGGTCATCTGCGACGACAGCGGCCAGATCATCGAGGCCTGGGGCAATCCCGAGCACGTGGCCTATCCGCGATCCTCGGCCAAGATGATCCAGGCACTGCCGCTGATCGAGACCGGCGCGGCGGCGCAAGCGGGTCTGACCAGTGAACAGCTGGCCCTTTCCTGCGCCTCACATTCGGCGGCGCACATCCATACCGACCGCGTGCAGGACTGGATCGCCACCATGGGTCTGGACGATAGCGCCTTTTGCTGCGGGCCACAGGTGCCCGGCGACAAGGACGCCAAGTTCGAGCTGATCCGCGCGCATGAAGGCCCGTGCCGGTATCACAACAATTGTTCCGGCAAGCATTGCGGGTTCCTGACGGTCACGAGGCATCTGGGTGCGGGCCCGGATTACGTCGCGATCGACCACCCGCTCCAGGTGTCGATCAAGCAGGCGTTCGAAGACGTGACCGAGGCGGACAGCCCCGTTTGGGGCATCGACGGCTGTTCGGCACCCAATCACGCAACGACGATCCATGCCATGGCCCGCGCCATGGCCCATTTCGCCAGCGCCCATGACCGTGCCGACACGCGGGCAAAGGCGATGGTCACCTTGCGCGAGGCGATGATGACGCATCCCGAACTCGTGGCGGGCGAAGACCGCGCCTGCACCCACCTGATGCGCGCCTGCAAGGGAAAGGCGGCGATCAAGGGCGGCGCCGAAGGGTATTACATCGCGATCCTGCCGGAACAGCGAAAGGGCGTCGCATTGAAGATCATGGACGGCGGCACCCGCGCCTCGGAATGCACCATGGCCGCGCTCTTGGTGCGCCTCGGCGTGGCCGATGCCGATGATCCGCTGATCCGGCGATACCTGAACCCCGAGATCAAGAATTTCGCCGGCCTGGTGACGGGCGAAATGAAGTCGACCGCCGGGCTCGCGTCCTAGTCGGCGAATTCGTCCCGCGCATAGCCTTGCAGGTAGAGCAGGGCCGTCAGGTCGCCGTGATTGACGCGGATATCGCATTGGGCCGCGACGCTGGGCTTGGCGTGCAGCGCCACGCCGGTGCCCGCGCGGCCCAACATCCCGAGGTCATTGGCGCCGTCGCCAACGGCGATCACATCCATGTCGGTCAGGCCATGGTCGGCGGAAATCACCTCCAGCGCTTCGACCTTGGCTTCGCGGCCCAGAATCGGGCGCGCCACCTCGCCGGTCAGAACGCCATCTTCCTCTAGCAGGGTATTGGCCCGGCTTCGGTCGAAACCCAACTTGGCCGCAACCGGCCCTGTGAACTGCACGAAACCGCCAGAAACAAGCGCAGTCACCGCACCGTTTGCTTTCATCGTAGCGACCAACTCGGCTCCGCCGGGCATCAATGTGATGCGCGTGTGAATGACGTGACCGATCACATCGACCGCAAGCCCCTTCAGAAGACCGACGCGCTCGATCAGCGCCGCCTCGAAATCCAGCTCACCATTCATCGCCCGCGCCGTGATCTCGGCCACACGGTCACCGACGCCCGCCTCGGCAGCCAGTTCATCGATACATTCCTGCTGGATCATGGTGCTGTCCATGTCGGCCAGCAGCATCTTCTTGCGGCGCCCATCTGCTGGCTGGATGTTCAGGTCGACCCCCAGCGCGTCGAGCTCCGCGCGCACGGTGTCGAAATTTCCGGGCCGGTCGGCCAGGGGGAACTCGGCCGCCTCATCCGGCGACAGCCACTGGGCATCACCGCCGCCCCAGGCATTGCGGAGATTCTCGATGAGGGCAGGTTCCAATGCACCCGGTTTGGCGATCAGCGTCACGACATTCATGGGGTATCTCCGGCGTTTTGATCCTGAAACCGCGATGGAGCGGAAAACGCAAGGGCCGAGCCCCAAGTTTCCTATCCGCTCCAACCCACGACGGTTTCTTGTGCCGAATGGTCGCGAATGCGCATTTTGGCCGTTGCGGTCGCACCGCGATCCCACTAACCCCATCCGTGGGACACCCCTCCCCAACGAGGGGCATCTATCTGGAAGGTTAGACAGATATGGCTATGACGAAACCGGCGACGCGGCCGGCCAATCCGCGTTTTTCCTCTGGCCCCTGCGCCAAACCCCCCACTTGGACTCTCGAAGCGCTTTCCGATGCGACCCTTGGCCGGTCGCACCGCGCCGCCGTGGGCAAGGACAAGCTGAAGGCGGCGATCGAGACCACGCGCGAGGTGCTCGGCATCCCCGCAGATTACAAGATCGGCATCGTGCCCGCCTCGGATACCGGTGCGGTCGAAATGGCGATGTGGTCGCTTCTGGGCGAACGGCCCGTGGAAATGGTTGCCTGGGAAAGCTTCGGCGCAGGCTGGGTCACCGACGTGGTCAAGCAGCTGAAGATCGAGGCCAATGTGCACGAGGCCGGCTATGGCGATATCGTCGATATGGCCAAGCTGAATTATGACAATGACGTCGTGTTCACCTGGAACGGCACCACCTCCGGCGTCCGCGTGCCCTCGGGTGATGTGATCCCGGCGACTCGCGATGGCTTGACCATCTGCGACGCGACTTCGGCCGCCTTCGCGCAGGAATTGCCCTGGGACAAGCTGGATGTGACAACGTTCAGTTGGCAGAAGGTCATGGGTGGCGAAGCGGCCCACGGGATGCTGATCCTCAGCCCCCGCGCTGTCGAGCGGCTGGAAAACTACACTCCGGCCTGGCCGCTGCCCAAGATTTTCCGCCTGACCAAGGGCGGCAAGCTGATCGAAGGGATCTTCACCGGCGCCACGATCAACACGCCCTCCATGCTGGCGGTCGAGGATTACCTGTTCGCGCTGGGCTGGGCCAAGTCCATCGGCGGGCTGGACGCGCTGATCCACCGGGCCAACACCAATGCCCGTGCGATCTGGAACTTCTGCGCCAGCCGCGACTGGATCGCGAACCTGGCCAATGATCCGGCCACGCGGTCCAATACAAGCGTCTGCCTGAAATTCACCGATGACCGGATCACCGACGGGGCCGCCTTTGCCAAGGCCGTGGCCAAGCGGCTCGAGGCCGAGAATATCGCACTGGACATTGGCGCCTATCGCGACGCGCCCGCCGGGCTGCGCATCTGGTGTGGCGCCACCGTCGAGACCAGCGACATCGAAGCGATGCTGCCCTGGCTCGACTGGGCCTATCACGCCGAAATCGAGGCGCTGACCGCCGCCGCCTGACCCTTTCCGCCCCCGGCAGTGCTGCGAAGCCGGTCCGGGGGCGCAGCCATTCCATGCATTCGAAGGACCACTGACATGGCCCCCAAAGTTCTCATCTCCGACAAACTGTCCGACGCCGCCGTCCAGATCTTCCGCGACCGTGGCATCGACGTTGATTTCCAGCCCGACCTTGGCAAGGACAAGGACAAGCTGCTGGAGGTCATCGGCCAATATGACGGCCTCGCTATCCGTTCGGCCACCAAGGCGACCGAAAAGATCATCGCTGCCGCCGACAACCTCAAGGTCATCGGCCGGGCCGGGATCGGCACCGACAATATCGACAAGGACGCCGCGTCCAAGAAGGGCATCATCGTGATGAACACGCCCTTCGGCAACATGGTCACCACCGCCGAACACGCCATCGCCATGATGTTCGCCGTCGCCCGCCAGATTCCCGAGGCCAGCGCCAGCACCCATGCGGGCAAATGGGAGAAGTCGAAATTCATGGGGGTCGAGCTGACCGGTAAGACCCTTGGCGTCATCGGTGCGGGCAATATCGGCGGCATCGTCTGCGACCGCGCACGCGGCCTGAAGATGAAAGTCATCGCCTACGATCCCTATCTGTCCGAGGAACACGCCACCGAGATGGGCGTTGAAAAGGTCGAACTGGACGACCTTCTCACGCGCGCCGACTTCATCACCCTGCATGTGCCCTTCACGGATGCGACCAAGAACATCCTGAGCCGCGAGGCACTGGAAAAGACCAAGAAGGGCGTGCGCATCATCAACTGTGCCCGTGGCGGCCTGGTCGACGAAGAAGCACTGGCCGACCTGCTGAAATCCGGCCATGTCGCCGGGGCGGCCTTCGATGTCTTTGCCGAGGAACCGGCCACCGAGAACCCGCTGTTCAACCTGCCCAATGTCGTCTGCACGCCCCACCTCGGTGCGGCCACGACGGAAGCACAGGAAAACGTCGCGCTGCAGGTTGCCGAACAGATGGCCGACTACCTGCTGACCGGGGCCGTGCAGAACGCCCTCAACTCGCCCTCCGTGACCGCCGAAGAGGCCAAGATCATGGGGCCATGGATCAAGCTGGCCGATCACCTGGGCCACTTCATCGGCCAGATGACCGACGAGCCGATCAAGGCGATCAACATACTTTACGACGGGGAAGCGTCCGAGATGAACCTCGCCGCGCTGACATCGGCCACGGTTGCGGGCATCATGACCGTCGCCAACCCCGACGTGAACGTGGTTTCGGCCCCGATCATCGCCAAGGAACGCGGCGTGCAGATCAGCACCACCAAGCAGGACCAGTCCGGCGCCTTCGAAGGCTACATCAAGGTCACCGTCGTCACCGACAAACGGGAACGGTCCATCGGCGGCACGGTCTTCAGCGACGGCAAGCCGCGCTTCATCCAGATCAAGGGCATCAATATCGACGCCGAGATCGGCAGGCACATGATCTATACCACGAACGAGGACAAGCCCGGCATCATCGGTGCGCTGGGCGCGACCATGGGGGCGCATGGCGTCAACATCGCCAACTTCACGCTCGGCCGGTCCGCGGCCAAGGGCGAGGCGATCGCGCTGCTCTACGTGGACGAACCCGTGCCGGCCGCCGCCCTGCAAGAATTGCGGGACACCGAGCTGTTCCAACAGGTCAAACCATTGACCTTCAACGTGGACTAGGACCAGAAGACGGGGCGCCGGATCGGCGCCCTGTCCCATTCGGAGGCCCCATGCTCTACGCCATCGGCGACATCCACGGCTACAGTGATCAGCTCGACCGCGCGCTTGACCTGATCCGCGCCGATGGTGGCGCCGATGCGCCCCATGTTTTTCTGGGCGACCTCGTAGATCGAGGGCCGGACTCGCGCGGCGTGATCGAACGGCTGATGTCCGGGCAAGCGGCGGGGCGTGACTGGACCGTTCTGTTCGGCAATCACGACCGCATGTTCCTGCGTTTCGTCACGCAGGGCGCGGAGCACGACCCCGCTATCAAGTCGGGCAAGGGCTGGCTGCACCCTGCCCTGGGCGGGCCGGCGACGCTGGCCTCCTACGGGATAACCGCCGATGACGAGACCTCTGACCGGGGGCGACTGCTGGCCGAGGTGCGGGAAGGGGTGCCACAATCCCACATGGACTGGATCACCACCCTGCCGCGCTGGCACCGCACCGCCGGGCACCTGTTCGTGCATGCGGGTATCCGGCCCGGCCTTCCGATCGAGGACCAGGCCGAGGACGACCTGATCTGGATCCGCGATAGCTGGCTGGACGACACGCGCGACCACGGCGAAATGGTGGTCCACGGCCACACCGCGCTGGATTATCCCCAGCACGAAGGCAATCGCATCAACCTTGACGGCGGTGCAGGCTATGGCCGCCCGCTGGTGCCCGCTGTGTTCGACGGCACGGATTGGCACCTGCTTACTGATCAGGGGCGCGAATTGCTGCGCCCCCTCGCCTGACAGGTCGGCGCAAAGGCATCTTTTACAGCAGGCCACGCTGGGCTAAGCACCCGTCATGCCAAAACCCTTCGCCACCCTCGCCGAGTTTCTGGCCCATGGCTTTGACGAGGTGATCGACGTGCGCTCACCCGCCGAGTTCGCCGAGGATCATATCCCGGGCGCCATCAACCTGCCCGCCCTGTCCAACGAAGAGCGTGCCCGCGTCGGCACGATCTACACGCAGGTCGCGCCCTTCGAGGCACGCAAAATCGGCGCGGCGCTGGTGGCGCGCAACGTGGCCCGGCATCTCGAAACCGAGCTGGCCGACCGCGATGGCGGCTGGCAGCCTCTGGTTTATTGCTGGCGCGGCGGGCAGCGTTCGGGGTCGGTCGCCACGATCCTGAAGGCGGTTGGCTGGCGGGCCGAGACCATCGAGGGCGGCTACCAGAGTTACCGGCGTCTGGTTCATGCGGCACTCTACGAGGCGCCTGTGTCGCATCGGTTCATCCTTCTGGATGGCTATACCGGCACCGCCAAGACCGACATCCTCCATCGGCTCGAACAACTGGGTATCCAGGTGCTGGATCTCGAAGGCATGGCGGGGCATCGCGGTTCGATCCTGGGCGGGCAAGCCGATGCCCAACCCAGCCAGAAGGCCTTTGAAAGTGCGCTGGCCTGCCGGTTGGCCGGTCTCGATCCCGCACGGCCTGTAGTGCTGGAGGCCGAAAGCAGCAAGATCGGTGAACGCATCATCCCGCCCATGGTCTGGGCCGCGATGAAGACTGCGCCCCGGATCGTGATCTCGGCCCCGATGGAAGCGCGCGCCGCCTACCTTGTGGATGCCTATGACGATGTGATCTCGCGACGCGACGAATTGGTCGCGCGGCTGACGATCCTGAAACGGCATCGCGGCGCGGCGGTGGTCGAAAACTGGATCGACCTGCTGGACCGCGGCGATCTTGCGGGGCTGGCGCGGGCCCTGATGGAGGATCACTACGACCCCAGCTATGCCAAGTCGCGCGCGGCCCACCACGCCAAGGCGCTGCATGAGCTCCGGGCCGAAGCACTGGACCCGCAAGGCCGTTCCGATCTTGCCGGGCGGATCGCCCGGATCGTCACGGTTGAAGGCTGATGGCGTCGCCTTCGATCACGGTTCCGATGATCCGCGCCGGGTAGCCCGCGTCTTGCAGAGCGGCGCAGGTTTCCACGGCCTCATCCCCATCAACGGCAGCCAGCAAGCCACCGCAGGTCTGCGGATCGAACAGGAGCGCCTTGAGCGGCCCCTCGGACCCATTCACCGGCAGCGCTCCGGACACATTGTCGGGATAGAGCGACGACCGAACACCTGCCCCGGCCAGGTCCAGTGCCCCCTCCATGACCGGAACATCGTGCAGGATCGCACCAGTGCCCGAGGCGCGGCAGATCGCGGACAGATGCCCGGCCAGGCCGAAGCCGGTCACATCGGTCATCGCATGAGCATTCGACAGCAGCGTGGCCGCCGCGCCCTGCCCCGCTATCATCATATCGAGACAGGCCAGCACATCCGCGCCGGGCGCCTGCCCGCGCATCTCGGCGGCCAGGATGGTGCCGGACCCGATCGGCTTGGTCAGGATCAGCGCATCGCCGGCCCGCGCGCCCTTGACCGTGATCGGCATGGTTCCTGTCAGTCCCGTCACCGTGAAACCGATGGTCATCGCCGCACCCTGGGTGGTATGGCCGCCGACAATCACCGCCCCGGCTTGCGCCATGACATCGGCCGCCGCGCCCGTGATCTCGGCCAGCGTCCGCTTTTGCAACTCCGGCGACATGCGCGGCAGGATCAGGCTAATCAGGGCCGATTGCGGCTCGGCCCCCATTGCCCAGACATCGCCCAGCGCATGAATGGCCGCGATCCGCGCCATCAGGGCGGGGTCTTCTGTGACCGCGCTCAGGTGGTCGGTGCTGATGACTTGTCGGGTGCCGCAGATGGACAGCACGGCGGCATCATCGCCGGGCAGGCTGACAACGTCCTCACGGTCGGGCTTCGGCAGGCCCTCCAACGCGGTGGCCAGCGCATCGCCCCCCACCTTGGCCCCACAGCCCGAACATAGCGGGGCCTGACCCATGATTTCTGCCACGCCGGCAGCGGCGCGTAAGGGCGGCTCGGGCGCCATGCCGGGCAGGTCATGGAACTGGCGCATGAATTTCCGGTCGATATGGTCCTTCCAGCGCCAGAGAACCCTGCCGCGCCGCGCGGTGCCAAGTTTCTCGGCCAGGGCGGATTTTCCGCCAAGCGAGATCAGCTTGAGGTAATCCTTTTGCGGCCTGTAGCGCCGCAAGGGCCGGTCGGACAGATAGGCCACCAGGTTGTCATACAGCACCGGCGCTTCGCGAACCGCGAAAACCCCTGCTTTCGGGCGCGGATCAAAGGCCAGATGGGCGCAATCGCCCACCGCGAAGACATCCGGCGCAGAGGTTTGCAGGGTTGGGCCGACAGACAGATACCCCTCGTGGCAGTCCAACCCCGTCTGCGCCAGCCAGCCTTGCGGGCGGGCGCCCGCTGCACCGGTCGTGAAACGGCTTTCGATCCGGCGACCATCGGCAAGGTGGAGGGCATCCGCCGTCACCTCGACAACATCGGCCCCTTCAACGGCGATCACACCCTGTTCGCCAAGCGCCGCCAAAAGCCTGTCGCGGGCGGGGTCCTCGAATTCCTCCAGCACCTCGCCGCGGTCGATCAGGTGCACGTTCGGCTCGTGTCCCGCCTGCCTCAAGGCGTGGGCCATGGCCATGGACAGCTCCGCCCCCGCGACGCCGCCGCCGATCACCGCGACCGAAGGGTCGTGCGTTTCCGCGCGGAACCTGTCCCAGCTTGCCGCGAACCGACCCAGGGGCTTGGCGGGAACCCCGTGATCGGCGAAGCCGGGCAATCCGGGCATCTCGGATGTGATCCCGATATCGACCGAGGCCACGTCATAGGCAATGTCTCCGCGCCCTTCGACGGTGATCGTTCGGGCGTGTGGATCCAACGCAGTGGCGCGTCCGACGATGATGCGCGCACCGGAAAACCGGGCCAGTTTCACCAGGTCGATATCCAGGTCGTCACGCCCGTAATGGCCCGCGACGAACCCGGGCAGCATGCCGGAATAGGGCGCGGTCGGGCCGGGATTGATGACGGTCAGGCGCACGCCGGGCAAAGGCGACATGCCCCATTTGCGCAGGACAAGCGCATGGGTATGCCCGCCGCCGATCAGCACGAGGTCTCGGGTCAATGGCACATTGGCTTTCATAAAGATTCCCTAATGCGTTTTGAGCCCGAGGTGAACGGGATTTCGCGATACGTGACCTCAACGGCCACTCACGTTCGCGTGGTGCCTTCAATCCCTTCGATGCCCCCGGATACGTCGCCAAAGCGGTGCGATGTCCAACGCCGCCACCGCAACGCCCAGCGGGATCATCCAGAAACCGAGGATCGGCAGGAACCCGAACACACCACCGACAATCAGAAGCAGGCCCAGCACCAGGCGCAGTCCCGGCGGCACGGTTCGGCGAACCCTGGCCAGGGCGCGCTTGAAACGCACCCGGAGGCGATCACGTCGTGTCATGCCCAGTCGAGCACGACCTTGCCCGACTTGCCCGACAGCATGGCCTCGAACCCGTCCCGGAACCGGCTGACAGGAAAACGGTGGGTGATGACGGGCCGCACATCCAGCCCGTTTTCCAGCATCGCGATCATCTTGTACCAGGTCTCGAAAATCTCGCGGCCATAGACGCCCTTGATCGTGATCGCCTTGAACACGATCTCGGACCAGTCCACGGGCGATTTGCCCGGCGGGATACCCAATAGCGCGACCCGCCCACCCATGACCAATGCTCCGACCATCTGGTCGAAAGCGTCCTGGTTGCCCGACATTTCCAGCCCAACGTCAAAGCCCTGCTTCATCTTCAGTTCGGAGATCACGTCGTACAGGTCTTCCTTTGCAACATTGACCGGCCGACAATCGGCGACCTTCTCGGCCAGCGCCAGCCGATCCGCGTTCACATCGGTGATCACGACATGCCGCGCGCCCACATGGCGCGCTACGGCGGCGGCCATGATGCCGATTGGACCCGCCCCGGTGATCAGCACGTCCTCGCCGATCAGGTCGAAGGACAGGGCGGTGTGCACGGCATTACCCAGCGGATCGAGGATCGCACCGATTTCGTCGTCAATGGCATCGGGCAGGGGCACCACGTTGAAGGCAGGCAAGGCAAGGTATTCGGCGAACGCCCCCTGCACGTTCACCCCCACGCCTCGCGTGCCGGGGTCGAGGTGGAACTTGCCCGCGCGACTCTGGCGGCTGTCACGACCAATCAGATGGCCCTCGCCGGAACAGCGCTGACCGATCTCCAGCCCCGTGACATTGCGGCCAAGCTCGACGATCGTGCCCGCGAATTCATGACCGGTGATCATCGGCACCGGCACCGTGTGCGCGGCCCAGTCGTCCCAGTTCCAGATATGAATATCCGTACCGCAAATCCCGGTCTTGTTGATACGGATCAGCACGTCATCCGGGCCGATCTCGGGCACTGGGGCTTCGACCTTCCACAACCCAGGTTCCGGCTTCGACTTCTCCAAGGCGGTCATCATGTTGCTCATGTCAGGACCCCCGTTTCGCGACCCGCCTGCTCGAAGGCGGCGGCGGCTCTCGTCAGGTCTTTGGCCGTCAGTGCGGCATTCATCTGGGTGCGGATGCGGGCCTGCCCCTTGGGCACGACCGGGAAGAAGAACCCCTTGACCAGAACGCCCAGCTCGAACAGCCGGCTCGCCATGTCCTGCGATTTGACCGCGTCATGGGTCATCACCGGAACGATCGGATGTTCGCCGGGCAAGAGATCGAACCCGGCATCGGTCAGGGCCCTGCGCCATTGGCGGGAATTGTCGAAAAGCTGGCCGCGCAAATCGTCACCCTGTTCGACCAGGTCCAGCGCCACGATCCCGGCTGCCACAACTGCCGGTGGCAAGGCATTGGAAAACAGGTAGGGCCGCGCCCGTTGGCGCAGCAGGTCGATCACCGGCTGCGGCCCGGCGATATAACCGCCGATCGCCCCGCCCAACGCCTTTCCAAGCGTGCCGGTAATGACATCCGCCTGCACCCCGAAATGCGCCGGTGTGCCCGCCCCCTTTGGCCCCATGAAGCCCGTGGCGTGGCAATCATCGACCATCAGAAGCGCCTCGTAGCGGTCGGCCAGCGCGCGGATTTCCGGCAGCCTGGCAAGGTAGCCATCCATCGAAAACACGCCATCGGTGGCGATCATGATATGCCGCGCCCCGTCGGCGCGGGCCTGTTTCAACTGCGCCTCCAGGTCGTCCATATCGGAGTTGGCATAGCGATAGCGTTTCGCCTTGCACAGCCGGATGCCGTCAATGATCGACGCATGGTTCAACGCGTCGGACACGATGGCGTCCTCTGGCCCCAGCAGCGGTTCGAACAGCCCGCCATTGGCATCGAAACAGGCCGCGAACAGGATCGAATCGTCATGGCCCAGGAACGCGGCGAGCCGTTGTTCCAACTGTCGGTGCAGGTCTTGCGTGCCGCAGATGAACCGCACAGAGGCCATGCCGAACCCGTGATCGTCCATCGCCGCCTTGGCGGCCGCGATCAGCGCCGGGTGATCGGCCAACCCGAGGTAATTGTTGGCGCACAGGTTGATCAGATGGCTGTCGCCCACCTCCACCCGCGCGCCCTGCGGCGAGGTGATCTCGCTTTCGGTCTTCCAAAGCCCCTCGGCGCGAATTTCGTCCAGCCGGGATGTGATATCGTCCAGAAACGCGGTCATCGTGCGGACCCTCCTTTCAGAGAGGCAATCACGGGCGCGGGCGATTTACCACACCCTCCGGCGACATAATCATGTCGCCCCGCGCCGCAACGTCAGGCTTGGCGGACACGGGAGCCACGGTAAGCTGCGCCCAAACAGGAGGATACAATGCGCGACGACATCGTTCTGCTTTCGGGCACCCGCACGGCAATCGGCGCCTTCGGCGGGTCACTGGCCGGGGTGCCGCCGACGGACCTCGGCGCAACGGTGACACGCGCCGCACTGGAACGGGCGGGGCTGGCCCCCGACCGGGTCGGGCATGTGGTCTTTGGTCATGTCATCAATACAGAACCCAAGGACATGTACCTGTCACGCATGGCGGCGATGGGCGCCGGCATTCCCGAAACCGTGCCAGCAATGAACGTGAACCGGCTTTGTGGGTCCGGTGTGCAGGCGGTGGTTTCCGCTGCACAGGCGCTGATGCTGGGGGATGCCGATTTCGCCGTGGCCGGCGGGGCCGAAAGCATGTCGCGCAGCCCTTTCATCATGCCAGACCAGCGTTGGGGCGCAAAGATGGGCGATGTCAAATCGCTGGACATGATGCTGGGGGCGCTGAATTGCCCCTTCGGCACGGGTCATATGGGGGTAACGGCTGAAAACGTCGCGCGGGAACACGGGATCGACCGCGAGGCGCAGGACGCCTTTGCGCTGGAGAGCCAGCACCGCGCCGCCCGCGCCATCGAGGCCGGGCATTTCCAGCGCGAGATAACGCCCGTGACCGTCAAGATGAAACGGCAGGATGTGGTGTTTTACGCCGACGAGCATCCCAAGCCCACAACGGCAGAGGCTTTGGCCAACCTGCGCCCGGTTTTCGAAAAGGACGGCACCGTCACCGCCGGAAATGCCAGCGGGATCAATGATGGCGCGGCAGCCCTTGTCCTGGCCCGGTCAGACGCCGCCGAGGCGGCAGGACTGCAGCCCCGCGCCCGTATCCTTGGTTATGCCCATGCCGGAGTCCGCCCCGAGGTAATGGGGATCGGCCCGGTTCCGGCGGTGCGCGCGCTTCTCGATCGCACGGGCCTCAAGGCCGAGGAATTCGACGTGATCGAGTCGAACGAGGCCTTTGCCGCGCAGGCGCTTGCCGTCTCGAAAGAGCTGGGCCTGGACCCCGCCAAGGTGAACCCCAATGGCGGGGCCATCGCGCTGGGTCATCCAGTTGGGGCAACAGGCGCGATCATCACGGTCAAGGCGCTGCACGAACTGGAACGCACCGGCGGTCACAAGGCACTGATCACCATGTGCATCGGCGGCGGTCAGGGCATCGCGCTGGCCATCGAACGGCTCTAGGCCTCGGGCCAGTCCCGAACGAACGCAGGCTTGTCCGGTTCGCTCAACTCGGGATCATGGCGGTAGCCGCCGTAATCGAAGGCAGTCAGATCCGCGGCGGCGTCGATGCGGTTTTCCATGATGAACCGTGCCATCGAACCGCGCGCCCGCTTGGCGTAAAAACTGACGATCCTGGTCTTGCCGTCCTTGTTTTCCAGGAAGGTGGGCGTGACCACGCGCAACCCCAGTTTCGGCGTGTCGGCGGCGGTGAAATATTCGACCGAGGCGCAGTTGATCAGGGTATCGGTCCCCTGCTCTTGGGCTTGTTCGGTCAGGGCCTCGGCGATCCGGTCGCCCCAGTAGTCATAAAGGTTCTTGCCGCGCCGGGTCTTCAGGCGGCTGCCCATCTCCAGCCGGTGCGGCTGGATCGCGTCCAGCGGGCGCAACACCCCGTAAAGCCCCGACAGGATACGCAGATGATCCTGCGCATAGCGCAGCGCGTCCTCGGACAGGGTCTTGGCCTCAAGCCCCTGGTAGGTATCGCCGTTAAAGGCAAAGACGGCGGGTTTCACCACATCCTCGGTCGGTTCATCGCGGAAATCGCGGTAGCGGTCGCGGTTCAGGGTCGCGAGCTTGTCGGACAGGTGCATCAACGCCTTGAGGTCCTTGAGCGGCAGATTGCGCGCCGTCCGGGCCAGGGCATTGGCCTCGTCGCGGAAGATCGGCTCGGTCGGGGTATGGCCCACCGGCTCCATGTCGAGGGCCTTGGCAGGTGACAGGACGGTCAGCATCTGGAACCTCTTCGTATTTCAATTCCTGGCAGAGAATATGGCGAATTGGGCGGAAGGCCAGTGCGGCAAATCAGGCCTCGGCGATCACGTTCAGGAAGGCCGCCCCGAAACGGTCCGCATACCGGTCGCCCAGAAGCCGCGCCATCGTGGTGGCATCGCGCGGTTTCTGACGCGCGACCCGGGCCAAGAGGGAGGCAGAGCAGGTCATCGGCTTGTCCGTTCCATCGGGGCCGCGTGCCAGATCGGCCTGAACTTCGAGGAGCCTGTCATAAAGCGATCCTTCGTCACGTCCTGCCAGCCTGGCGCGGGCCGGATGCATCTGCTGAGTCTCGCCGCTGATCACTTCCAGAAAGGCCGCGCCGTAACTGTCCAGTTTCTTGGATCCGATCCCCGAGACCCGCGCCATGTCATCAAGGGTGCGCGGGCGCGTTTCGGCCATCTCGATCAGGGTGCGGTCATTGAAGATGATATAGGCCGGCACCCCCTGCGCCTCGGCCAGCGCCCGCCGTTTGGCCTTGAGCGCGGACAGAAGCGGCGCATCCTCCTCGCTGACCATGGCGCGCACCTTGGGGCCGGTCTTGGCGGTCCGGATGGTGTCGCGGCGCAGCTGGATCCTTTCCTCGTCCCGCAGGATCGGGCGGGCGCGTTCGGTCATCCGCAGCGCCCCGTGCCGCTCGGGGTCGGGGCGCAGCAGGTCATGGCCCATCATCTGCCGAAAGATCGCCTGCCATTGCTGACGGGAATAGTCCTTGCCGACGCCATAGGTCGGCAACTGGTCGTGGCCGCGCTGGCGGATCTTGTCGGTCTCCGATCCCAGCAGGATCTCGATCAGGTGGCCCGCACCGAAATTCTCGCCCGTGCGCAGCGCCGCCGACAGGGCCATGCGCACCGGGGTGGTGCCGTCGAAGACCTCGGCAGGCTTGTCGCACAGATCACAATTGCCGCATGGTTCGGCGTCTTCCCCGAAATAGCCAAGCAGGGTCTGGCGGCGGCAGGTCAGTGCCTCGGCCAAGCCCAGCAAGGCGTTCAATCGGCCGTGGTCGGCGGCGCGGCGTTCGGGGGGCGCCAGCCCCTCGTCGATCTGCTGGCGGCGAAAGCCGATGTCCTGCGGGCCAAACAGGGTCAACGTCTCGGCGGGCGCCCCATCACGCCCCGCGCGCCCGATCTCCTGGTAATAGGCTTCGATCGACTTGGGCAGGTCCGCATGGGCGACCCAGCGGATATCCGGTTTGTCGATCCCCATGCCGAAAGCCACCGTCGCGCAAACGATCAGCCCGTCCTCTTGCTGGAACCGCCGTTCCACAGCGCGGCGATCCTCGGCTTCCATCCCGCCGTGGTAGTGGCAGGCGTTGTGGCCGTCCTCGCGCAAGGCGGCGGCCAGCGTTTCGGTCTTGGCCCGTGTTCCACAATAGGCGATGCCGGATTGGCCCTTGCGCGCAGCGGCGAAAGCCATGATCTGGCGGCGGGGCTGGTCCTTGACGGCGAAGGCAAGGTGGATGTTGGGCCGATCGAAACCGCGCAGGAAAGTCTGCGGCGCCTCGCCATCGAACAGCTTCTCGACGATCTCGGCGCGGGTTTCGGCATCGGCGGTTGCGGTGAAGGCGGCCAGCGGCACGTCGAGCGCACGGCGCAGATCACCGATCCGCAGGTAGTCGGGGCGGAAATCATGGCCCCATTGGCTGACGCAATGCGCCTCGTCCACGGCGATCAGGGTCACGCCCGCTTGCTTGAGCATCCGCTGCGCCCCGCCTGAGGCCAGCCGTTCAGGCGCCATGTAGAGCAGCTTGCAACTGCCATCCTGCAAGGCGCGGAAGGCGGCGTCGGTCTCATCCTCGGTATTGCCCGAGGTCAGCGCATGGGCGGCGACGCCGGCCTCTTGCAGCCCGCGCACCTGGTCGCGCATCAGCGCGATCAGCGGGGAAATCACCACCGTCACGCCATCGCGGACCAGCGCGGGCAATTGGAAACAGAGCGACTTGCCCCCGCCCGTGGGCATGATGGCCAAGGTATTGCGTCCTTCGGCCACGGCCTCGACGATGTCCTGCTGACCGGGACGGAAGGCATCGAATCCGAAGACATCGCGAAGGAGCGTGGCAGCGCTCATGCGTGGACCTGTTTGTTGGTTAACTGCTCTTTACCCAACAAATCCCACACTAAGATTCGGTGAACAAGTCCCCGCGCGTCATATAATCAGGATGCGCAGCACCTCGATCCCGATCAGAGCCACCAGCGGCGACAGGTCCAGCCCGCCCATGGGCGGAAGGATACGGCGGATCGGAGCATAGATCGGCTCCATCAGCCGGTTCAGGCCGGACCAGACCTGGTAGACGAAAGGTTGCCGGATGTTGAGCACCTGAAAATTGATCAGCCAGCTCATGATGAAATGCACGATGATGAAAAAGCGCACGACGCCGATAAGCAAAAGCGCGATCTGCTGAATGTCATTCATTGTCCGGTCCTTTCCTTGCCTATCTCAACTAGGGGCGTGCGGGCGCGGGGGCAATCCCCATTGTGGCGCACTGTCACGCCGGGTCAGTCTTGACCCGGTCGAAGGGGCACGGTTTACCTCGCGCCATGTATCCGTTCCTGCGCATGTCCTGGCAGATGTCGCGCGCCCGCAAGGCGCCGCCCATGGGGCTTTGGGACACCCATGAGAGCCAGCACATCTGCTGGCCCTGGGACCTGGATATCTGGATGGAGCTCAACAACGGGCGCACCCTGACGCTGTTCGACCTCGGCCGCCTGCCCATGGCGCAGCGGGTGGGTATGATCGACCTGTTGAAAACCCGCAAATGGGGCATGGCGGTGGCCGGGGCCTCGGTCCGGTATCGCAGGCGTGTGCATGCCTTTTACAAGCTGACCCAGCGCACCCGCTGCGTGGGCTTCGACGAAAAGTTCTTCTACCTCGAACAGGCCCTGTGGCGTAGCGACGGGGAATGCAGCAGCCATGCCCTGTTGCGGATGGCCGTGACGGGCAAGGGCGGCATCGTGCCCCCTTCGGAAATGGCGCAGGCGCTTGGCCACGCTGGACCCTCGCCGGACTTGCCCGACTGGGTCATTGCCTGGGGCGAAGCCGACGCCCAGCGCCCGTGGCCGCCGATGCAGGACTGACGCAACGCTTGCCAGCCCGGGCCTTTGTCTGTCTTATCACGGCAAAAAGACAGGGACGGGAATGGCGACCACATTGCAGAAACGCGTTTGGGGCTGGATGGCCTTCGATTGGGCAACCCAGCCGTTCTATACGCTGGGCCTGACCTTCATTTTCGGGCCCTATTTCGCGACCGTGGCCGCAGAGTTCTTCCTGACAGCCGGCATGACTGAGAAAGCGGCCGACGCGCAGGCCCAATCCATGTGGTCCCTCGGCCAGACAATCGCGGGACTTTTCATCGCGTTTACCGCGCCGATTCTCGGCGCTTATGCGGATAGCACCGGGCGACGGCTGCCCTGGCTTATCGCCTTTTCGGCCGTCTTTGTCGTTTTCACCTCGCTGCTTTGGTACATGGTGCCGGACGGGTCGGCGGCACTCTTCTGCCTCGTGGCCTTTTCCATCGCCTTCATTGCCGCCGAATACGCGCTGGTCTTTACCAATGCGATCCTGCCCAGCCTTGGCGACCAGGACGAGATCGGGCGCATTTCCGGCGACGGGGCCGCGATCGGCTATTGGGGCGGGGTCGTGGCGCTGCTGATCTTCCTGCCATTCTTCTACGAGTTCAGCGAAGGCAAAACATTGCTGGGCCTGTCGCCAGCCTTTGGCCTGTTGGACGGGACGGAGCGCGAAGGCACGCGGGCGGTCGGACCATTCATCGCCGCGTGGTTCCTGATCTTCATGATCCCCTACTGGATGTATGTGCGCGAGGAGAACGCGCCGAACCGCCATGGCGGCATGGGCGCAGCCATGCGTGACCTCAAGCAATCCCTGTCCGGTGTCCTCCACCGTCAAAGCCTCTTGAGCTTCCTGCTATCCTCGATGCTCTATCGCGACGCGTTGAACGCGCTCTATGCGTTTGGCGGGGTCTACGCGGCGCTTGTGCTTGATTGGGGCCTTATGCAGATCGCCGTGTTCGGGATCATCGGCGCGGTGGCGGCTGCGGTCTCGACCTCCATCGCCGGGCGGGCCGACAAGAAATTCGGCCCCCGCCCGGTGATCCATTTCTGCATTGTCACACTGATGGTGGTCTGCATCATCATCGTCGGCATGACCCGAGAACAGGTGCTTGGCATCCCCTTGGCCCCGGGCAGCGCGGTGCCGGATATCCTTTTCTATATCTGTGGCTCCAT
Source organism: Salibaculum griseiflavum (assembly GCF_003129565.1). Classification (GTDB taxonomy): domain Bacteria; phylum Pseudomonadota; class Alphaproteobacteria; order Rhodobacterales; family Rhodobacteraceae; genus Salibaculum; species Salibaculum griseiflavum. The sequence goes on along the minus strand of NZ_QETF01000001.1, from coordinate 4,402 downwards.
CATCGGCGGGGCTGGCGGCGGCATCTACTCGGCCAGCCGGTCGATGATGGTGCGCCACACCCACCCTGAACGCCCGACCGAGGCGTTCGGCCTCTTCGCCTTGTCAGGCAAGGCCACGGCCTTCCTGGCCCCCGGTCTCATCGCGTTCTTCACCTGGTGGTTCGGCGATGCGCGGCTTGGTTTCACCCCCGTCATCGGGCTTTTCCTTGCGGGCTTCGTTCTGCTACGCTGGGTCCATCCAGAGGGAGATCGCGCAGAATGGTCAAAGTCCTCAATACCGGCGCCCTGATCCTTGCCCTTGCCCTGACGGCGGCCTGCCGAGACGGGGCGACGGACTATGATGGCGTCGAGCGCACAACGGTATCCACCCAAGGCAACAACGACACCCGCGTGGCGAAAGAGGTCTTCGGCTACCTGCCCGTTGCCTCGACGCAGGCCAGCGCGGCCATCGGCGGCTATGCCCGCGGCTGTCAGGCCGGGGCCGTGCAACTGGCCGAAACCGGCCCGACATGGCAAGCCATGCGCCTGAGCCGCAACCGCAACTGGGCCCAGCCGGAAACCATCGACTACGTTCAGGACCTCAGCCGCTTCGCCGCGACCCTGCCGGGCTGGCAGGGCCTTTACGTGGGCGACATGAGCCAGCCACGCGGGGGCCCGATGCTGACCGGCCATGCCAGCCACCAATCGGGACTGGATGCGGATATCTGGATGCTGCCGCCGCAACGCTTGAACCTGACCGCGCAGGAACGAGAGAATATAAGTTCGATTTCCATGCGGCGCGAACGCGGCGCCTATACGAACGACCGCTGGACCGAAGAGCACATGCGCCTGCTGCGTGCCGCGGCCAGCGATGACCGTGTCGCGCGCATTTTCGTCTTTCCCGGCGCCAAGGTCGCCATGTGCAACTGGGAAACCGGCGATCGAAGCTGGCTGCGCAAGATCCGGCCCTGGTGGGGGCATCACTATCACTTCCACGTGCGTCTGAAGTGCCCCGCAGGGAACACGGCCTGCGAGAACCAAGCCCCGCCGCCGCCGGGTGACGGCTGTGCCGATGCGCAAGTCTGGGTCAACAACATCCTCAACCCGCCGCCGCCCGACCCCGAGGCCACGCCGCGCCCGCCCCGCGGACCGCTCCGCATGGCGGACCTGCCCGGCCAATGCAGCGCCGTCGCCGCCAACTGAGTTGACAAGTCCCGCGTCGCCCCTGTAGGAGCGGCGCGTTCTGCCATTCGGGCAGAGCCAAGTCTCCGCGACCTTGTCAAAACGGACCAAAAACATGACCCGTCTTCTTCCTGGCATCCTTGCCATGGCCACCGTCGTGGTGGCCTCCAATATCCTCGTCCAATTCCTTCTGCTTGATGGTCTCCTGACCTGGGGCGCCTTTACCTATCCCTTCGCCTTCCTGGTGACCGATATCATGAACCGCGTCTATGGCGCGGGCCCGGCGCGCCGCGTTGTCTTCGCCGGGTTCGTGACAGGCGTGATCTGTTCGCTGATCGGCAGCCAGATCATGTTGCAGGGCGATGGCTATACCTATGCCGCCGTGCCGCTGCGGGTTGCCGTGGCCTCGGGCACCGCGTTTCTCGTCGCGCAACTGCTGGACGTGGCGATCTTCGCCCGCCTGCGCGAAGGCGCCTGGTGGAAGGCCCCGTTGACCTCGACCGTGATCGGCTCGGCCGTCGATACCGCCTTGTTCTTCACCATCGCCTTCAGCGCGGCGCTGTCCTTTGGCGCGTCGGCCGATGCGCAGATCTCCTGGGCCCAGGATGCGGCACCCTTCCTGCTGACAGGCCCCGAGGCCCCTCTCTGGGTGACGCTGGCCGTGGCCGATTGGGGTGTCAAACTCGCCATTGCATTGATCGCGTTGGTCCCATTCCGCCTGATCGTTGGGCGCCTCCTGCGGCCCGTCACGTAAATGTAGTAATTTTTTCTTTGGTGATCCCCCGATCTTGTGTTTTCCTGACCCCAGGCGAAACCAATGAAAGGAGGTGATCCAGTGTCTAGAAAGAGATTGGAGAGAGGTGTCGGGACAGCTTGGAGGTTTGACATCTGAGGCAGCCCTCGGGTGTGCGAACCTTCAGGTGGGCCGGTTATCACCAACGCGTGAGAGCAGTCTAACCGACCCCACCTCCTGAACTTTCGAAGGGCCGTTTCCTCGCCGGAGCGGCCCTTTTCCATTGCGCTGCAAATCCCGGCGACACGTGGTAAGAGGCGATCATGCCCCTTCACATCAACGATCAGATCGAAATCGCCGATTGGGAACTGACCGAACAATTCGTCCGGTCCTCGGGCCCCGGCGGCCAGAACGTCAACAAGGTGTCCACGGCGGTCGAGCTTCGGTTCGAAGCGGCGCGCAGCCCGGCCCTGCCCGAACCTGTCAAGACCCGGCTGCGGCGGCTGGCCGGTCAGCGCTGGACCAAGGACGGCGCGGTGCTGATCAAGTGCGACGAGACCCGCCAGCAGGCCCGCAACCGCGAGATCGCCCGCGAAAGGCTGGCCGACCTGATCCGCAAGGCGCTGGAAAAACCCAAGCGCCGCATCAAGACCCGGGTTTCCCTGAACCAGAAACGCAAACGGGTCGATGCCAAGAAAAAGCGGGGCGAGGTCAAGGCGCTGCGCGGACCCGTGCGCGAGGATTGACGAAACAGCGAAAGGGCATGCCATGAAGATCGGAATCGTGGGCGCGGGAATGGTGGGGTCGGCGGCCGGGTTCGCGCTGGTCATGCAGGGCATCGCGAGCGAGATCGTCCTGATCGACCTCGACGAAAAACGCGCAAGGGCCGAGGCCGAGGACATCGCCCATGCGGTGCCCTTCGCCAGTTCCGCCGTGGTGCGGGCCGGGGGCTATGACGACCTGCACGGCGCGTGGGTGGTCATCCTTGCCTGCGGCGTGGGGCAGAAACCGGGGGAAACCCGGCTGCAACTGCTGGGCCGCAATGCCGAGGTGTTCCGCTCCGTCGTGGGCCAGGTCTTGCCCGCAGCGCCCGAGGCGATCCTGCTGGTGGCCTCGAACCCGGTGGACATCATGGGCCAGATCACCGCGCGGATCGCGGGGCTGGCGCCGGGGCGGGTGATCGGGTCGGGCACGATCCTCGATACCGCGCGGTTCCGTTGGCTGCTGAGCCGGCACCTGGGCATCGCGCCGGGGTCGGTCCATGGCTACGTGCTGGGCGAACACGGGGATTCCGAGGTGCTGGCCTGGTCCAATGCGCGGGCCGGGTCGGTGCCGCTGGCCAGCTTTGCCGCGCAGGTCGGCGCGCCGATCACCGAGGACGTGCGTGCGCGGATCGACAAGGGCGTGCGCCGGGCGGCCTATACGATCATCGAGGGGAAAGGGGCCACCTGGTACGGCATCGGCGCGGGCCTCGCCCGCATCTGCCGCGCGATCGGCGGGGACGAACAGGCGGTGCTGTCGGTCTCGGTGCCGGGCGATGTTCTGGGCGTCCAAGACGTCGCCCTGTCCCTCCCCCGCGTGGTGGGGGCCGCGGGCGTCACCGCCACGCTCTGGCCCGAGTTGGACGAGGCGGAAACCGAGGGGCTACGGGCCTCGGCGGAATTGCTGAAGGGGTTGGTGGAGGCGGTTTGAGGTGGTCGTTTAGCGCCGTTTCCGAAAGCCAGCATTGAAGGGTCGGTCCAACGCCATCTGAAGGCCACAAAGAAACGAGGACGGTCAAGCGGTTGCGGAGGAAGGTGTAGAGTTGTATTCTTGTTTTTTTCTTTGGGCACAAGAGGTCGGGTATCAGAATGGCAGAACAAAGTGATTTAGAAAAAATTCAGTCAGTTGAAACTCCAGACAATGCACCAATTCCGTTTGAACTTTATGATAAACAATATCGGAAAACGACAAGACTAGCTGAGCTTGATGGTGAACCAACGGGAACTAAGGGCAGGTCGGATTGGTTTGATTTTGAATTCACTGAACCCGTCTTTGTGACGTCAATTCGCATTGAAGCGTCGGATTGCTCTTATAAGGACTGCGAGTTCCGGTGGAAGATCGCTGCCACGGGAAACTTAGTTCAAGAGAAGATTCGCTTTGAGGACGATCACTTCGAGGTAGAGGTGGATAATTTTATTGTTGGATTTGGTTTTAAACCGGAAAAGAAGTACTGGGGAACTGCGTGGATCGACCGAGTGGTGGCGCGTGGCTTCACAGCTCAGGCCTTTCTTGCCGCCCGCGACGCCATTTCAGACATTGATACATACAAAAAAAATGCCACCGCAAGCGCTCAAAAGACGATTGATCGCGCTATGCAGCTGGAGCAACAGATTGCCCAACTAGGGTCAGGACCCATTGATTTCCGCATTTCGGCGTGATTCACGGTTCGAAAAACGAGCGGTGACCATGTCTGATCTTTTCTGGCTGACGGAGGCGCAGATGGCGCGTCTTGAGCCCTTCTTCCCC